>NZ_JBXDSE010000009.1:36809-224829 GCF_056844665.1 Chryseobacterium sp. FR048
GCTCCTTCGGAGCGGCCGCCTCATGCAAACTCTTCTATCGTATTAGATGTTGTAGGGTTTATGATTGCTAGGATCTTAAAGAGCCCCAAGCATTAATGAATCACTGCCATTGCAATAATACACTTTCA
Source organism: Chryseobacterium sp. FR048 (assembly GCF_056844665.1). Classification (NCBI taxonomy): domain Bacteria; kingdom Pseudomonadati; phylum Bacteroidota; class Flavobacteriia; order Flavobacteriales; family Weeksellaceae; genus Chryseobacterium; species Chryseobacterium sp. FR048. The sequence goes on from NZ_JBXDSE010000009.1 coordinate 36,938, forward strand.
AAACTCATTAAATTTAAATAAGTTTGAACGTGAAAAAATCATCATGACCGAACACATTGAGAAAATCCAGACTCTTATTTCCGGATTCAGTAAAGAAACTCTTGAAATTCTTGACAAAATTACCACCACCCAGCAGTTTAAAAAGGGAGAGATTCTGTTGCATCAAAATGAAATATGCAGAAAAAGCTATCTGATCCTGGATGGGGTTGCCCGGAAGTTTTTCTTTTCAGATAAAAAGGAAATAACCACGGAATTTTTCTTTAAAGATGATATAGCTCTTTCTTTTAAAAGCTATATTCTTCAAAGACCTGGCAACGAGGTCATCGAATGTCTTACGGATGTCACCGCAGAAACGGTAGATTATACAGCATTTGAAACTGCAAAGAAACAATTTCCGCAACTTAGGGAATATGATATTCTGCTATCAGAACTGTATACGCTCTGGCTGGAAGAAAGGCTGTTTGATTTTCATACGCTGAGTGCTAAAGAGCGCTATGAGGGACTTCTGAAAAAGTCTCCGGAATATTTTCATCATCTTAAACTTACCCATATTGCTTCTTATCTGGGAGTATCCCTGGAAACCCTGAGCAGGATCAGGGCGAAAATATAAACGATCTCCGTGAGGTCAAAGCCGAACGAAGAATGTTCTTTTATTCAGTATTTGAATATCGGTAGATCATCTGTTTTTTTGACTTTTGTCAAAGGAATACCCGGTTCTATCCCTGATTTTTGCTGCTAAAATATCATGCAGTATGAAAAACAGAATTATTGGGTTTGATCTGGCCCGTGCTTACGCCATTTTCGGAATGTTTATCGTAAATTTCAATATGGTTCTGGGGCATCACGACGACCCTTCAGTTATTGGCCGGTTTCTGGTGCTCTTTAGTGGACATTCCAGTACAGTTTTTGTGATGCTTGCGGGGATGGGTGTCGCATTAATGACCAATCGTCTTCAGGAATATACTTCAGAAGACCGAAGAAGACTACGGAATATTATTCTTAAAAGGGCTGCTTTTCTCTTCTTTTTCGGGATGATTTTTTATTTCTGGTGGCCTGCAGATATTCTTCACCTTTATGGAGGATATATGAGTATTGGGGCTCTGTTGGTTTTTATGGATAAAAAATATTATCTGAGGGCGGCCGCTATCGCAATAGTGATCTTTCATGTCTTATTATTAATCATTCCGTTTGAAACCGGATGGAATTTCGCCACTTTTGAATATACTGATTTTCTAAGTGTTCCCGGTTTTCTGAGAAATACCTTTTATAATGGCTGGAACCCTATATTCCCTTGGTTTGCTTATTTTGCCCTCGGGCTATATCTTGGAAGACTGGACTGGACAGAGAAAAATACCTTGCGTACCATCTTCTTTACAGGATTGATTGTATATCTATTTATAAAAGGACTCCGCTATGTAAGTACATTTATGAATCTGAATCCTGAAACGAGAGAATTCATCAACGCAGATTATCTTCCGCCTACGCTTCCGTTTGTTCTCAGTACCATTGGCTTTGGAATGATGCTTATTACAGTATTCATGCTGATCAGTCAATATATTTCTGAAAAATCTTGGGCTACAGATCTGGCGAAAACAGGACAGATGACTCTCACCCACTATGTTTCACACCTCAGCATTGGACTTATCGTATTGGCATTGTTTCAAAATGGCCAACCGGAAAAAAATGCAGTACCACCGCTTTATATCCTACTCTATTCTATAGGATTCTTTATTCTAAGCATTCTTTTCAGTAAGTTTTGGAGCAAAAAATTCAAACAGGGACCGCTCGAAATGCTGATGAGAAAGATCACTGACTAACCTACTCTAACCTATTCATTATGTTTCTTATTGAACTCAGAAGTCTTTGCGGAGGCGTATTTCATTTTTTAAATAGTTGATTTTTAAAGCTTCATCCGTCATTTCGTATCACCTAAAGCCTTAATTTTTATTTTATATTTCCTACATGAAAGAACCTGAGCTTTTTGTTCTGGTTCTTTTGTGATGAAGGGATAAAAATTCCTAAATCCATCCTACTTTCTTTCTCCAAACGGTATACTCACTGTCCTGAGCTTCTATTTCAGGGATTCGATCCGGTTCAGGAATATTGTTGATCTCTTCCTGTGAGAGCTGGGGAAGATTAACCTTTATCCGCTCCTGGTTCAGATTTTCTTTATTTTCTACCGGAAAAAGAGTTCCTTCCGCTGTCAGCTGTGTACCGTATTTTTGAGGTTTGCTCTGAAAAACCAGGATCCGATCGTATAGATACGCTTTATTTTTAGGATTTACATCATAGACATGCTTTTCCATCATTTGATAACAAAGCTTCATAAAATACGGTTCACCTATGGAATGCTGGATGATCAGCCAGGCAGCATCGCTTGCCTTTCTGCCTACTGCTGAAATGGTAGGAAATCCAATTTCTGCAATAATCTCACGCAACCGTTTTGCATTGTCCTGATGCACTCTTTCCATTTCAGGATGATAGCCTCCCGAAAGCTTTCCTGCCGCCAGTAATTTTTCCCGTATCGCCAGATCATGATCTGCAAGCTCTATTAGTTCTTTTGCAATTCTGTCATTCATTGTTTTACGAATTGAATGATACAAATTACAAATATTTTATTCAGATGAACTGATTGTAAGGAAACTAAGGATAAATTCAGCTCTTTTTTCTACCGGAGCTTCAGGCACTTCAATCAAATGACAGCTATTTTCCAGATAGATCTCCTTCATATGATTAAACGTTGAAACCGCTTCTCCGAAGCTTTGCTTTCTCTCCGGATCATTTTCATAAATCTGCTTCCAGGGCGGAAGGATAAAGACATGATCATGGTACTTCATTTCCCTGGCTTTTATTTCCATTTCTTCAGGGACAGGCATATTTTCCAGCCTAAGGTATCCTATGGTATCCCATATTCCCCGATCGAAGAAAACAGGTTGAAGACCGGCAGTTTCAATGATTTCCTGATAGGCCTTTACGGAAGCTTCAAACATTAATCTTGCAAAAAGCATTTTATTCTTCCACGGCAGCCCTTCTCCATTGATAAGAATCTGTTCTCTGATGATTCTGCGTCCTTCTTCCGGTACCGTCAGAAACCCCATTTTTTGCAGTTCGTTCAGCAATGTTGTTTTTCCTGCTCCGGGACCGCCTGTGATGATGTATCTCGGATATGTCATATGATTTATTTTGATGGGTTTAAGTTAATTTCATAGGAGAAACAGCAGGAATTATTGAATAATACCTGGATTTATATTGATTTATTGATCCTTCTGTTTCTGTTATAGGTATTTGCTTACCTCCTACTCATTGATTGTTTTTAATAATGCTTTTATAGGTATTGATCCGGTCTTCCTCCCGATACATATTACACAATATCAGGAGATCATCCGTATTGTATTTTTCTGCGACCCTCTGGAGTCTTCCATAAACAGACTGAGGGGTTTCTATAATAATCTGATCTAAAGTTTTAAAAAACGCTTCTTCATCTGCCCCTGACTTTATCCTTTGCTTCACCATCTCCGGAGGAAGAAGTACTTCGGGATTGGATAATTGCCGGGACTGTAAAAACTGATAAGCCATTCCGTAAGCGTTTTGCCTGGCTTCTTCGATATTATCTGCCACAGATACAGCCACAGCGACCTGTAGTAATGGAGCTGAAGCATACTGAGAACGATCAAACTGATCTAAATAAGCTTCTGTAATGCCGGTTCCGCTTTCCCTGTTCATAAAAGCAGCAAAGGAATAGCCTACTCCGTTTCTTGCCGCTTCTTCAGCGGAAGTCATCCCAGAACCCAGCCAGACAATATCCGGTAAATGCTGCAGGTTTTTCGGTTGTGCAATAAGCCCGTCATACACTCCTTTTTCTTCTTTGAGAAATTGAATAATCTCTTCCAGCTTTACTTCCAGATTAGATAAAACCGTAGGTCTGTGATTATTGAGTGCCATTACAGCATCTTTCAGTCCTCCGGGGGCCTTTCCCAGTCCGAGTATAAAGCGTTCCGGATACAGACTTCCCAATAGTTTGGTCCATTCTGCAATTTTATAGGCCGAGTAATTTCTCATCATGATTCCTCCCGTTCCTACTTTTATCCGTTGGGTTTTACTCAGAATAATGGCAGCAAGAAGTTCAGGGCTCGAACTGCCATAAGCTTCTACTCCATGATGTTCCGAATACATCAGGCTGTTGAATCCTGCTTCTTCAGCAAACACTGCCAGATTGATACTATTATGCAATGCCGCTGTTGCATTACTTCCCATTGAGATGGGAGACTGATCCAATATTCCCAGTTTCAGCTTCATCATTATAGAGGCCGTTATTTTATTTCAGGCAGTGTGAAGGTATGAAAAAAGAACGGATCATTGTACCATCAGAAAAACCTCATGCAAAGGAGGTCTGTATAACCTTCATTACTATCATCAAGACTATTATAAAAAATCAAAATTTAAGGGTACTTAGCTGATCAAAGTCTTCTTTTCCATATATCTTTTCAATCTTACCGTTCTGTAGCACTGCGATTTTATCACAGGTATGAAAGAGGGTTTCGATGATATGGGAACTGATCATAACGATTTTGTTTTCAGATTTAAGTTGTCTGATAATATCATACAGAATATGTACTCCTTCAAAGTCTACTCCATTGAAAGGTTCATCCAGAATATTGATGGGTTTATCCAGCATCAGCATCCCTATAAGAGCCAGTTTTTTCTTCATTCCACTGGAATAATACTGCACATATTTTTTCAAGGGAAGGTTAAATTTTTCAATGACCTTCGAGATTTCAGTTTCTTTTGCTGAAGCAAAGTAGGAAAGATACTCTTCTCCTGTAATATAGGGATAAAAGTAATTTTCTGTTTCCAGGTAAGATACCATTTTCCGCTGCAGACGTTCATTGTTCCAGGTGATGTTTCCTGAGAACTTCAGACTTTGATACAAGGATTCAAACAAAGTGGTCTTCCCTGCCCCGTTTTTTCCGAGAATTCCCAATATACAGCCTTCTTCTATAGATAAGTGAAGGTCATTTAAAACTTTTTGATTTTTAAATGTTACATTAATATTTTTAATCTCCAGCATAGGTTTTGATATGTTGAGCAGCCTCTTTTATATTGTTTTTGAGCAGCAGTAATGCCGGAAGTACAGTCATACTGCATATAAGGTATTCAAGATAAACTCCCATATTGTGGTAGTTATTCTTTTCTTTATGATCATATTGTCTGTATTTTCTGGTCAGAATCAGCATAAAATACAGATTCATGAACGTAAAGTAATAGAGTACATATAAACTTTCGGTAGGGTTTAAGATCAGAAAAAGACAGTAAGTGGGCAAAAGCAACAGATTGAAAAACAGAGAATTTTTCCTTAATTTCTCTCTAAAGGTATATTTTCTGAAATACATTTCCAGCATTTCTTTGTTTTCATTAGGCTCGTACACATGAGAGACATAATCCAGAGCAAAAGCACCTACCACAATTAACGTTGCAGGATGATAAGATGAAGCAAGGATCATGATAAACCCTAAAATTACCATGATTGTACTTTTTCTGAAAGTGCTTTTCCATTCAAACAGGTCATCGGGAATAAAATTCCATTGCAATGTCAGCAAAGGTTGATCTTTTGGAGTGAGAAAGCTGAGTAAAGCCAGCAAAAGAAATGAGAGTAATCCTGTCTTTTCAACCTGATAGTTCATATTTCCCAACAGTAAAATGCTATAAATACATGCCGACTCAAGAATGATCACCCACCGCCAATGATTAACAAAAACTTTTTTCAGAAAAGGAATATCTTTTCTTTCATAATGGAAAAAAAGGACAAGGATAAAAAACAAAGGTGGATAATAGTAGTTTTCCGGCAGTTTCATCATGATCAGAAGACCGAAAAAAAGCAAAGCCGGTATGCTTGCTCTGGGATTCAGGTTTAATAGCCTGAAACTCTGACTGAGTCTGAATTGTAAATGATTGATTAGTTTTTTCAAAAGTTCCCGATGTTCTCCCTGCCAAGATATGGAATTGAAAGCGCATTCAGAAACGATCAGGTATTATTTAACGATTTTTATAATATAGAGTTTTTTCGAATCTGTCGTAAATAACTGGAAATTAAGATTTTTATCAGAAAAGTAGAAATAAGGAGAATACTGTTGCTCTAATTCGGTTTTCAGCTTCCTGATTTCCTCTCCTTTCGCTTTATAAAATTTTTCGGTAGTAAAGTTTTCATTAAATGACATCGCTTTTTTAAATTTCAGCGTATCTCCTTTTATTAAAAGCTGGCAATACAGGTCTCCGTCCCAACTTTTTGAGGTATTGGATATACCGCCTCCTGAAGCACTGGAGGTAGATTTGTCAAGTTCTTTTCTTTGAAAATAAACAGGCATGATATTCGGATAGCGGTTGGGATCTGGTTGCCTATCTCCCCAAAAGGCCTCTCCAAAAAGGTTATTACGATAGCCTGGGTTTCTTCCTGAATAATAGTTTCTATCGGAAAGCCGGGTATTGGTATGCAACTGATACCATTTTCCATTCATGTAATAGGTAATCCGCTCTTTCGGACCGCTTTTGCTTTCTATGAAATAGTCTGTGGCATCTTCAGCGATCTTATGATACAGATTGAGCTGCTCTTCTCTTCCCCATTTCAGATCTTCATTCTGAACCACCATAGGTTTACGGATTGTATCACCATCTTTAATCCAGGTTTTATAATATTTCTTTTCATAATTCACGATAAAATCCCCAAATAGCAATTCATCCCAGTTGGCCCGGGTACGCTTGTATACATAATGATCTTTCAGATTCCCGTCCCTGTCAAGTTTATAAAAATGAAAATCCTGATAAAAACGGGTACCTCCCATTGTTGCGTCTTCCTCTACTTCTTTCGGATTTCTGTCCTTAGGAATTTCACTGGTCACCACAATTACCTCTCCTTCTGAGCTTATAAAACTCTGGATAGGTTCAAAACTCTCCCCCAGCAGTTTTATCTCATGCCGTCCAAAGACAATCGGTTCAGAGGTATTGATGTCATGATACGTTTTATATTTTTCCGGTAATGCGGAAGTATTCATCTTGTTGAGTAAATAGACATCCAGCCCACCGAAATTATAAAAGAGAATGAAAACAAACAGTAAAATTCCCCCGGTAATAAACAATCCTTTTTTCATTTGAGTTTTATGGTTCTTTAAAGATAGTTATTTAGCCACGAATGCACTTATATTTTTTTATGAGTACATTCTAAGACATCTGCAAATTATATCTTGTTAGATTTACAAAAGGGGTTTCTCTTTTTACCACGGCAAACATTCTATAGATAAGATTACAACATATCGCATTAATAATAGAATTATTCGTTTTTCTCTGCTTTTTTATTCGTGGATTCGTGGCTAAAAAAATGAGCTATTTGCCGGAAACTGCTCATTGAGATTTTATGCCTCCCTTCTCTTACCTTCTTCAAAATGAAAATGGTCTGAAGATGCGCAGGTAAACCTTTGGATAAATTTGGAATCTTTCTGGTAATCATTTTTAACCTTAAAAAGATCTTCCTGTATAGCCCAGTCATAAAGTCCTTTATCTACCGGATATTTGCTGAGTATCCCACTCAATGAATGAGTTCTGATCCATTCTTCTGCCTTTTCTAATGTGGTAAAAATACCTGCCGGAAAAGAAGCTCCTTCTCCTATGAATACATACATATCATTGTTCATCCTTATCTTCTCTATGGTTATTGAATTTTTAAAAATAATAAATTCTTCCATACCCGCCACCCTAAAAACAACAAACCCTCGCTCAACAGCAAGGGCTTATTTTATGTCAAAATATTCAGAATATCAATATTATTTATTCCTGCATGATTTTTTTCATTTCATCAAATTCACCTTCAATCAACGCATCAGGTTTGTACGTAAACAATGAAACAATAATGTTGGTGAGCAGAGAAAGGGTAAACCCTGGAATGATCTCATACCAGTCTTTCAACGGGTGTTGAAGATATACCCATGCCAGCACCGTAATTCCTCCTACCATCATTCCGGCAAAGCCACCCTGCCAGGTTGATTTTTTCCATAAAAGTGACAGAAGAATCAGTGGTCCGAATGCTGAACCAAAGCCAGCCCATGCATTTCCAACCAGATTAAGGATACTGTCTTTGGGATTCAATGACAAGAGTACGGCAATCACCGCTACTACCAAAACAGAAATTCTGCTGGCCAGCAACAGTTGTTTTGGAGTTGCTTTTTTGTTCAGAAAAGCTTTATAAATATCTTCGGTCAATGAGCTGGAAGTTACCAGCAATTGGGAAGAAATGGTACTCATTACAGCAGCCAGAATTGCAGTAAGCAGGAATCCGGCAATGAAAGGATGAAACAGAATTCTGGAGAAATAGATGAAAATGGTTTCTGCCTCCGTCTTCGAACCATCGAATTTCAGCATTGTTTCCATATCAAATTTCTGCAGATAAGCAATTCCCACAAGACCGATCGCCAATGCTCCGGCCACAGTAAAGATCATCCATGTAATCCCGATTCTTCTCGCTTTGACAAGATCTTTCGGTTTATCGATTGCCATAAAACGTACCAGAATATGGGGTTGTCCGCAATATCCAAGTCCCCATGCCAATAAAGACAGGATGCTTACCGTTGTCGTTCCTCTGAATAGGTCAAGATATTTGGGATCTTTAGCCTCAATGAGTGAAAAAGTTTCACCGATACTTCCAATCTGGGTAATGGCTACAATTGGTACAATCACCAATGCCAGCACCATAATGGTTCCCTGTACAAAATCGGTAAGACTCACCGCCAGAAACCCTCCCAAAAAGGTATATAATACCACTACTACACTCGTCAGTAATAAACCTAAAGTATAATCCATCCCGAAGGCCGACTCGAATAATTTTCCTCCGGATACCATCCCCGCAGACGTATAAAGGGTAAAGAATACGAGAATAAAGATGGAAGAGGTAATCTTCAGAAGATGGTTTTTATTTTTAAACCTGTTTTCAAAAAATACGGGTAATGTAATGGCATTCTGCGCTACTTCGGTATAAATCCTAAGTCTTGGGGCCACAATAATATAGTTGAGATAAGCCCCGATCGTTAACCCTATCGCAATCCATGAGCTGGAAATCCCGGCCAGGTACATTGCTCCCGGAACTCCCATCAGCAGCCATCCGCTCATATCGGCAGCACCGGCAGATAAAGCCGTTACTGCGGCTCCCATCTTTCTTCCGCCTATTAAAAATTCCTCCGAATTACTTGTTGATTTTCTATAAGAATATATGCCTATACCTATCATCAGCAACAGGTACAGTCCCACAGAAACCGCTTCATATACTTGCATATCATTTTTTTTATGAAGCCGAATATAGCTATTTTCCAGGTCAGTCACAAAAACCGGAGCGATGTAATCCGGATCTTTTGGGATTGGAAAAACACAAAAATGCTAAGATTTATCATTGCCACGAATGCGCGAATAAATTCTTCAGTGAATTTTTGTTAGTGTAAAAAAAGTCTGGCTCTTTGGAGATTTAGTTATTTCTTTCTCAATGCCTCTATTTTACTAACGCCTGAGCTCTTCTTACATTATCGGTGGCCTGTAAGATTTTATTTTTCAGAATAGCATTATAGTCAGGGTTTTTTAAAAGGAACTGATTGACGATTTCAAGTGCTTTCGGATTCTGATAGTTTCCAAATGTGGAATTGAGCCAGTTATTCGGGAAGAATATATCTCCTGTTTTTTGAATTTCCTGTAATAATTCTAATGTTTTCGGAAGGTATTGTACAGACGTCTGCTGCCTCAGTGGATGATGCAGGTAAACCAACGCTGCTCCAACAGCTGATTCATTGGATCTATTTTGTTTCTGAGCAAGCCCGTTAAAAAATTCATCACGGGTTTTCTGATCTGAAGAAGCCGCTTTCATAATGATTTTGAAACGGTTGATACGATCCGGATTTTTGATTCTCAACAGCTGTTCCTGCAACAGACCATTATTATCATTGTTTCTTAGTGATAAGGCAAGTGCGAGGTTGGTGAAATCGTCATCATTCAGAGAAACATCCTGAGGAGGTGTCTGGGATTTCCAGATCTTATACAGATTGTCATAAGCCTGCTGAGTCTGAAAGATTCCCTGATAGCAATCGAACAAAATTTTCTTATTATTTCTGGCTGTCTGTTCCTGTAATGCTTTCCATATTGTATTTTCCAGGTTTTCAGATTCTTTCTGCCTTTTATCTTCAGCTAAAAATTCCCAATAGATGGTAGAAATATAACCGGCAATAAGGCGAAGATTTAGTTCTGTAGTCTCTTTTGGGAGCTGACCTGTAAAGAAATGCAATACTTCCTGTGGAGTCATTCCCGATCCTCCCAACATATTCTCATACAACGAAATATAAGCACTGGCACGGCTTACAGGATCTTTGATCAATGAAAAATCTGTCGTGACAGCCTTATCGATGCTGAATACCCCATATCCTATCCCTGATGAATTCTGAAGAACGAAAAGAGGTTTTGCTTTTCCTTTCAGTTCCGGAATTTCCTGCTGTATCCCGGACAATTTTACTTTTACCTTTTCAATACTGTCAGGATAGAATAAACTGATGTCAAATTCCTGAGGCCAGGATTTCTGTTCTTTTCCATATTCCGGACGCTGGGTGATGGTAAAGTTGTCAATCTTATCACCTTTATATTTTACAGTATAGTCTACGATAGGTCTTCCGGGATCATTTACCCAGACTTTGTTCCAGCTTTGCAGGTCTTTATCCGTATGACGGTCCAGAATCTCAATAAGATCCGGCCAGGTTGCATTGCTGTAAGCATATTTCTTAAGATATTCCCCTATTCCCTTGCGGAAATTTTCTTCTCCGGTCAGCAGTTCCAGCTGGCGCATCATGATAGGTGCTTTGCTGTAAATAATGGGTCCGTACATCATTCCTGCATTTTGCAGATTATCCAGAACCTGTCTGATCGGGTTAGCGCCCAAAGTACGGTCTACTGAATAAGCGGCAGGAAAATGGGTCGTTAAAAATTTAAGATCATACACACTTTTGTCAGAAGCTGCCCCTGTACTTTTATCTGCCATAAAGTTGGCAAAAACCTCTTTCATCCACACATCATTGAACCAATCCATCGTCACCATATCTCCAAACCAAAGGTGGGCCACCTCATGGGCAATAAGGTTGGAACGATTATTCAGCTGATTCTGGGTTGCGTTTTTATCTAAAAATAAAGTGGAATTCTGAAATAAGATTGCCCCCGGGTGTTCCATTCCTCCAAACTGAAAATCCGGAACGGCAACCATTCCATGCTTTTGAAACGGGTGGGGAATTTTTGTCCATTTTTCAAAATAATCAAGAGAATTTCTGTACAGCGTGAAAATAGAATCCATACTGTTTTTGATCTTTACGGAGTCTGTTTCACGGTATAAAATTCTTGAATCCTGTTGCTCAATCTTTTCTGTAAAGGCTTTAAAATCTCCTGCAGCAAAAGAAAACAGATAAGTTGGGATGATGTCTGAAGTGTCAAAATGAAGAATCTTTTTTCCTTGTTCTACACTTGTATTTTTAAGTTTTCCATTGGCAATAGCGTTCCATTTTTCAGGAACCGTTAAAGTCAGTGAATATTTTGCTTTCAGGTTCGGCTGATCAAAACACGGGAACATGGTTCGTGCACGATCAGGAACAAATAAGGTATACAGATAGCCGTCTCTTCTGTTCAGGGCTGCATTTCCGGCAAGAAAAGTAAAATCTACCTGATTGAACCCTGATTTCAGGTATTGAGCCTCAATGATGATGTGCTCATTTTCCAGCATCGGTTTTATGGTCTTTCCATTCACCGTAACTGAGATCAGGGAAGCCGGTTCTTCTTTAAAATCGATCAACAGCGGAGCCTGATTTTGTTTTTTATAATCGAATGACAGGATCTCAGTTCCCTCAATTCTTTCTGATTTACTTTCAGGAATTTTCAGGTCCAGCTGATATTTAATATTGTTTAATGAACTCTTTCTGAATTGAGCCAGCTCATAGGAAACACCGGATTCCAATTTGGGCTGAATTTTCGTCTGTGCGTAATAACCACTGCTGAGAACAGCAAAAGATAATGCAAGTAAACCTGTTTTCATAGATCAAATATAAGAATTGAATCGCTTACTACAGGTACGCTGATACAAACTTCCGGATTATATCTTCCCGGCAAGACAGTCATAACGTCATATTATTAATACATATTCCGTCATGTAAAAAGTCTTTATCTATTATGATCTAAAAATGCAGCTCCCAGTTCAGAAACGGCTATACGTATTTTTGTCTCTGTTCCATTATTCCAATCTAACAGTTCTTGTATGTTCGTATCTGTTAATGAAAACTCTGCGATCAAAATTTCATCTCCGTTAAAGTTTTCTCCCTCGAAAAAATTAAAAAGCTTATGATCATAAGCTTCCTGTAAAGCTCCTGAAAAAGAAATAAACAAACTTTCCTCAGACTCTTTATATTGCTGATAATCCTGGAAACATTCCCAAAGAAAATAATAATCATCCAGAATACTGTCAAGTATTATGATAATATCTTCCGTATATTTCATGTATTATTTCAATTTTCTACCTTGATGTATAGCTTTATAGATTTTATTGAGGTTTTGTTTTAAATTTCACAATAAATTTTTCATCTTTCAACGGGTAGCCGTCTTTAGATTCAAAGGTTTTATTCGTGAGAACAAATTCATATTCTTTATCCGGCTTCAGATCCATTGACAGAACCAGCGTTTTATTATTGTTTTCCAGGCCTACTATTTTTGTAATAGGAAAGTTCTCTTTTCCTTTATCGGAAAGGCTTATAGAATATTTATTGGGAATTATTTCTTTTGAAAAGGTGATCTTTATCTCTTTGGTATCCGGATTCACATCTGTTGCTCCGTTGGCAGGATCAGTTTTTGCCACATACATATATTCTGCGATAAGTTTCTCTTTATCGATTTTTTCGTTGAAAAACTTTGATTGATTCAGGAAGTCTTCCACCGCTTTATCATCATCATAATTCAGCTCGATAATATCTTTCACTGCCTGCTTTTTATCTTTTGCCTGCTGATAATAAGATTTACAGATTTCATAACCTACATAATAGCCTAAATCTGCACTTTCTCCTTTCTTCTGCCCGTTATGCAGCCAGTTGGAAAAATTATTGGTAAACATTTCTTTTTTAAACCGATCTTTTACTTCTACAGCATGAGCTTCTCCATAGGAGCGGTATTTCGTTTGCAGCGGCTTATTCAAGACCAATTCAGCAATAAAATCACAAGATCCCTCTTTGATGGAATACCCAAGAACGGTATTGCTCTTTCCATGCTGCTGGGTATGAATGTATTCATGCACATTTAAAAACACAATATTATCCAGCGACTGTCCCGCAAAAAGTGCTTTCAGCCAGTCTTCTTTCAGTTCTGAAACATCTGTAGCCGGTGTACCGGTTCCTATTTCAGCACCTACCAGTACCATATTTCCTTCTGTAGTTCCTCCTGCACGAAGTCCTCCGATCGTAAAGTACATCCCCGCTTCTTTTAGCCCCGGATAAAGCTGTTTCAGCCGGGTGACAGCATTATTAAAATCTCCAAGTCTCTTTTTAATGGTCAGCGTATTGGGTCTGATGGAGTTCCAGAATTTCGGGTATTCATCAATAGCCTTTACATAAACAGTATCGTTATAGTCTCTGGCTTTCATAAATGCCTTAAGGCCCTGAGTTCCTTTATCAATATAAAGGGTATTGATCAGGTTCAGCTTTTTAGAAAAATCGTCTGTTTTTTTGATCTGGTCATAAGCGTTCCAGAAGTTGTCTATATCGGAGGTAAAAATTGTTTTTGATTTTTGGGCAGAAATCCCTGCAAATACAAGGGAAAGAATAATAGTTGTGATCCGTTTCATAGTCAGTTTTAACAGCAGCAATTATACGCAGAATTCATATCATTTACAAATAAGGTTCTTTTTTTGAAAAAGGTATTGATAAGCAGAAATTCATCGTGCTATGGCTTCATTCCATCCCTTCTGTCCATCATTTTATCTTTTATTTAAAATAATTCCAAATAATTTAAATTCTTACCGTTTATTATCACAAATATTTAATACTTTAGCCTAATAATTTGAACCGAATGGGAATACTCCTTAAACCTATTGATATTGTAGATGACATTTCACAAGAAGACTTCCGTGAAAAGTACCTAAAGCCATGCAAACCAGTAGTCATCAAAAACATGGCAAGAAAGTGGCCTGCATATCAAAAGTGGACAATGGAGTACATGAAAGAAGTAGTGGGTGATGTAGAAGTGCCTTTATATGACAGTTCTAAAGCTGATCCTGCGGCTCCGATCAATACTCCGACCACAAAAATGCCTTTCTGCGACTATGTAGACCTTATTCAACGAGAGCCTACAGACCTCAGGATCTTTTTTTTCGACCCTATTAAATTTGCTCCTAAATTACTGGATGATTATATCCCGCCCAAAAATCTGATGGGAGGATTCCTGGATAAATACCCGAGTATGTTTTTTGGAGGTAAAGGTTCTGTAACGTTCCTTCACTACGATATTGATATGCCTCATATTTTCCATACCCATTTCAACGGCAGAAAGCATGTTCTTCTGTTTGAATACAAATGGAAAACCCGCTTGTATAAACTTCCCTATGCAACCTATGCTCTGGAAGATTATGACATCGCCAATCCGGATTTTGAAAAATTCCCTGCACTGGACGGAATTGAAGGAATTGAATGTTTCCTGGAGCATGGAGATACCCTGTTTATGCCAACCGGCTGGTGGCACTGGATGAAATATCTTGACGGATCATTCTCTATCTCTCTTCGTGCCTGGGATAAAAGCTGGGCTGTAAAAGCACATTCTCTCTGGAACCTTGCCGTTCAGCGTAATTTTGACAATTTTATGAAAGGCCGGTACAAAAAAAGATATATGGACTGGAAGGAAAGAAAAGCCGTAGAAAAAGCCAATATTGCTTTGAAAAAGGGACTTCCGAAGTAATATAAAGAATATACCCATTAGAATCAGGACAGATCATTTTCTATCCTGATTTTTTTTGTAAAATACTTTTCAAAATTAACCCGTGCATTTTTATATACCATCTAAAATTTATTTAAATTGCATATTGAACCCGTTCCCTTAATACTCTGTATATGTTCGAAAAACTGATTGACAGCTTCGAGAAGCTTTGCCTGCAGATCATCATTGAGATTCTGCTGGTTCCTGTGACGATTTTCAAATTGTTTCAGAACCCTTACCGTTGTTATGACCTTTCTGTACACGAAATGGAAAAGGAAGAAACGGAGCGCTTCCGGGATTACCTGTCCCCAATCAAGCTTTCTGTTTATACATCTGTCATTGTTTCTGTACTCCTCATGGATTACGGCGGAGAACAGAATTTCATTTCCAGGATCAAGGGATTGAGTATGGTAGAAAAAGCGCTGTTTATATTTCTGGTCAATAATTTTACAGCTGTTGCCTTCAGTGTGATCTTGTTGTGGTACAAAAAAGAAAAAGTGAATACGGTAACTTTCCGTACTTTATTATTTTCATTTATATACACTACCGTCTATACCTCCACTCCATTTTTTATACTGATCCTTTCTGCCATGTTTCTTGGGCAGACTGTGGATGTAAATTCCTATCTGGATCATATTGACAAAATAGCAAGCTCCGGGGATTATTCATCCAGGGATTATATATTCTTCATGATTTTCGTCTTATTTTTTGTGATCATGTTTATTGGCCTGATACAATTATTCAGGGCTCTGCATTATATTCTGAAAGAAAATTTCCGTTATCACCCTTATATTGTATGGTTCTTTACCCTGTTGTTTTTCCTTATACAGCTTTATTACGCAAGAGGATTTGTATAGGCTGTCTTATTTTTTAGTTTTAAAACTGATCATAGAAAACCGTCTTCTGAAATGAATCTTCTGTTGAACAGGAGCTTTTCACCGTACAACACATCTTACGCTATTCACAAACAATATACGTCACCGGTAACAGTCTTTTATCGGAAAACCTGTAAAAGGCAATCATTGCCCAATAGAAATCAATATTGCAAACTGTCTGTCAACACAATTAAATCCTGAGTTTTATTCTTCAATTCTTTAGGCTTATTTCGATATTTCTCCTATTAATTAATTCGAAATTATTTTATAAAAGAGGTCAACAACAGCTAAATTTTAGAGTGTTTCCTTATTGATTTTATTTAAATAAATAATTATTTTAAGATTTTCTTAACAAACATACCAGTCTGTTCATATTTTATTTAAATTTGCAAAAAACATTTAACCAATGCGTAAGCCTCGTGAAAGAATATTAAGTACCGCAATGGTCCTGTTCCACAGACAGGGCTATAACAGCACGGGTATCAATCAGATCATTGAAGATGCTGAGGTATCAAAGGCAAGCTTTTACCAGCACTTCAGGTCAAAAGATGATCTGTGTATCGAATTTCTTGATAAAAGATACGCTTATTGGGTATCTGAGCTGGAAAGTTTTATATCCGGAGCAAAGACCCTTGAGGAAAAATTCCTGAAATCATTTGATTTTCTGATCTATATGAATGAAAAGGAAGACTTCAGAGGGTGCAGTTTTCTGAATATATTATCTGAAATACCTAATGAAAAGGTAGAGATTCACAATGTGATCCGGAATCATAAGAAGACTTTAAGAGATGCTTTTATGGAGGACCTTAAAGACCCTGTTTTATCAGATCATATCTATCTTCTCTTTGAGAGTTGCATCCTGACCAGCCAGCTCTACCGCTCAAATGAATTAATCGAAACTTCTAAAACAGTTGTAAAAAAACTACTCTTATCTTCTTAACACTAAGGAAGAGTTCTAATATACCCGTATAAAAAGCAATTAAAAAAACTATGAAAAACTCTATTTTCTTGCAGAAAGAACATTCTGCACTATTCAGGCTATGCCTTATCGGAAGCATCTCTATCAGCTCATTGATGTTTTCTCAAGCCGGTAGAATAGGAATCAACACCCCCAATCCGAAAGCCACATTAGACATTACCGCCAAAACAGACGGAACATCTGCTGCAGAAGGTCTGATGATCCCACGCCTCACTGGGGACCAGATCCAGACCATGACGGCCAGTATACAGCCAGGTACGGAATCTCTGATGATCTATGCTACTGCTGTTCCTGCCTCTCCTACTGCAAAAGTCTCAAAAATCACCCAACCCGGCTATTATTTCTGGAATGGGAATGGCTGGGAAAGTATGGTAAGCTCTAATATCTATACTGCAGATGGAAGCATTACGACTCCACTGGCTGCAAGAAATGTAGATCTGAACGGTAAGAACCTTGTCTTTTCCGGAAATGGAAGTGTTGGGATTGGAACAGCTCCCTCTGCCTCAGCAAAACTGGATGTTGCCGGAACGGTAAAAGCGAGTGCCATAGATTATAATTCTGATGAAAGACTAAAGCAAAACATCACCCCCATACAGTCTTCCGGAGAAGTGTTGGGTAAACTGAGACCTGTCTCCTATTTCTGGAATGAAAAAGGAAAAAAGAAAGGCGGAAATGCACAGCTCCAATATGGTCTGGTAGCTCAGGAAGTGGAAAAAGTATTACCCAATATCGTCAGTACAGACCATGAAGGTTATAAATCCGTCAATTACAATGAGTTGATTCCTTTATTGCTACAAACAGTTCAGGAACAGGACAAAAAAATCACTGAATTACAGAAAGAGATACAGCTGCTGAAAAAAACGAAATAACAGATCTGGAATCCGGATCATATTCTGATTCCGCATCCAGTGTAGCTAAGGCTGGGATGACTCATCTCAGTCCATCATCAATTTTGTAATTCAAATAACATGAAATTTAAATTATATCTCGTACTGCTCTTTCTGATCAGCAAGAGCTTTTTTGCCCAGAACAATTATTACTGGGTAGGCGGTGCAGGAAACTGGACGGATCTGAATCACTGGCGTATCGGTTCTTCTTCAGGCCAGGTTGCCACCATTATTCCTTCACGCTATGATAATGTATACCTTAATGCAGGAAGTGGATTTCCGGCAAGTGGTTCTAATACCATCCTTAATATACCCTCTACCGCAACCTGTAAAGATTTTATCATTGATGATTCTTTTACAGGAAAAGTAAATTTCCCGGCAGGAAGTATCTTCAACATCTATGGAAATCTGAAATGGAAATCTAATGCAGGAGCTCTATATAATATGACGATGAACCTGTACGCTGACAGCTCCAATCCAAACCCAAATCTGATCGATATTCCTGATAACCTGATTGATCCGAATTATGTCTACATCAATTCTACCTCTTCTATCAACCTTAAGGGGAATGGATCTTTCAAACTGGTAAAGAGTTTTGCCAGCAACGGTTATTTTCAGTTTAATGTCAGTGAAAGTGCTTTTCTCGATACTGATAATAAAAATATCACTTCTCAGCAATTTGTTTACAGTTCTACCACCGCTTCTAAGCTGGGAACTTCAATGCTGACCGGTAATCTTGCTACCCTGAATGCTTCTGTCAATCTTACACAAGCTACCCTTTCTTATTCGAACCTGATTGTTCAAACCACACAGGATATAAAAAAGATCGTACTGCCTGCTATTGCGGGATATATGCAAATAACCGGGGGAAACTTCCTGAAAGTTGATGAAATTTTAGGAACAGGAACCACAGGCTGCAGTATTGGCGGAAACGATTTTGTAATTAACAAGATCAATGTGTATGCTTATTCCATTACGGCCAATTTATTTAAAGCTACTGATATGGTAGCAGGTGACGGAACTGTTGATCTCTCAGGAACACGCTATGAAATCAATAAACTGACCTTGGGTAAAGGAAACAACATCTTCAGAGCCCAACAGTTTGATATTAATCATCTTATCCTTAATGGTGCACAGTATAATTTCCGTCAAAACCCTAACCCTGCTCCTAATTATTTTCAGGTCAACCAAACCCTTACTACCAATACTCCCTGTAATGGTGCCGTTCCAAAATTCGGGGGAGCAGATGCTACCTACCCTGTTAATCTTATTATACCTTCGGCTATTAATGGAAATGGACTTGCCTCTTTTACAGGATATAATCTTGCTAACGTGAGGCTCACAGGCGGAGCATCCGTAACGGCAGGAATAAACGGTGGAAACAATACGGGTAATATTACTTATCCCGGAATCACTCCGAAAACATACTATTGGATAGGCGGTGGCGGAAACTGGAATGATCCTGCCCACTGGGCATTCACTTCGGGAGGACCTTCTTCCAACTGTACTCCTACAATGTATGATGATGTGATCTTTAATGCGGATTCTGGCTTTACTCCAGGAAATAATACCGTTAATGGTACCGCAGGGGTTTCGGCACGGAACATGAACTGGAATAATGCCTCTTCTAATCCGGTTTTCAATGCTACAGCTACCCTATATGGGAATCTTTATCTTCAGAAAGATATGGCAATGGGGACTAATACGACCTTCAATATACTGAAATATACAGCCAATGATCCTGTCACCAACCGATACATGAATTTTGAAGGGCAGAAGATCTATCAACTGGCTGTCTCCGGAAATGATAATTTTTACTTGTTGCCATCCAGCACTGCTACCCCTTATGATCTTGAGGTTTCTGCAACACTCAACTTCGACAATAATGCATTGACAGCTAATTTTTTTGCAGACGGAAGAAAAATAAAAGCAGGAGAATTCTGGCTGGGAGGTAACAGCTTCAGTATCGACAATGCTTTATTGCGGGCTACAACACTCAATATAAATACTAAACAGACTATTAATGCTCCCAATTCCACGGTATATACTGTAAGCTATAACGGACGCTATAATAGCCTTGGAAATATCAATCACTTTTTTGGCAAAGTCTACAAGGAAGGAACCGCTATAGGCGATATACAGTTTATGAATACCGGAACGTTCCAGGTAAATGCAGGGGATCTCAGATTTTACTTTACCAATAAAGCCAGTAATGTTGCGATCAATACGGATTCTAATATTATCATGCTCGATTCTTTTACAAAACTGATTGTAACGGACAGTTTTGTTTATAATAGGGCAGATTGTGATCTGGTTCTTAATTTTACAGGCCAGGGAGGAAATAATCTTATCTTAGGAAACAACATCAACGGAACCGGTTTTATTGAACTGAACCGTATGAACATTACAGGAATCAATGCCGGATATGTGACTCCAGTTGCAGGTTCTAAGCCTGTAAATGCCAGTAATTCTATTGATGGCAGCAACAATTCCGGAATCAATTTCACCATCCCTGCTCCTAAGAATTTCTACTGGAAAGGTGGTAACGGCAACTGGAATGATCTTAGCCACTGGTCTCTGGACCCGTCAAGCACCAGGTTAGCAGCCAATTGTGGTCTTCCTACTATAAATGATAATGTATTTTTTGATCAGTATTCAGGATTTATAGTTGGAAATATTACGAGCATAACTCTTACCAATGATGTTGCTGTAAATGATATTACGTTCACTGGCCTTGCCGCGAATACAAAGTCTCTTTTTGCAGGATATGGCAATTATTACAAAATATCTGTTAACGGAAATATGGTTCTGCATCCCGGATATTATGATGCCGGATATTTTAGCGGGTTTAATTTCGTTAATGCCAACAAACCTTCAGGTAGTCTTAAAAATATAACGCCCAACGGAGCAACTTCTGTATTTAATTTTGCAGGAAATGCCAGATGGAAAATCAACAGGGGTACCACTCAGTATGATCTTGTCAATTCCGTTATCAATCAAAGTAATATTGCAGGAAATATACTGGATATAAGCGGTACAGTCATCACGCTCAATTCCATGACTTTGAACGGAACTCAGCTGCTGATGGATAATGCTGATCTTTCTGTCAATACGGGAATTACAATCAATACTACATTGCCCATAACCAATACTGCGAACAGTGTTTTAAAACTTGCTAAAGGATATACCAGCGCCGGAAATGATATAATATTCAACAACCTGAATCATTATTTCGAAAAAATAGAATTTACCAATACCTCAGGATTAGGAAGTGAGCAGCCTATTGCTTTCAATTTTCCGGGGGGAATGATCAATAATTTTATTATCCGCTCTGCAACTGTTTCAAGGCTGGATAAAACTCTTCCTTCAGTGGTCTTTAAAGCTGCGATGAATGTGAATAACCTTACCATCGAAAAGAATAATCACGTTGCCTTAGATGCTAATTTCCAGGTAAACCAATCACTAGCCATGCTGGGGGATTGTATAGACAGGCTGACTTTTGCCTCTTCAAATACTCAACCTAAAACGCTTGTACTTCCGAATTACAGTACCAACCCTTCCGGCTATACCATAGACAGAGTACAGTTTAAAGCAATTACTTCTTCAGGCGGACAAACCTATACGGCATCAAAAGGTACAGATCTTGGAGGTAATACAGGCATCAGCTTTCCGGATACCACAACTTCTGCTCCAAGAAGTCTTTACTGGATCGGCGGACAGGGAGAATGGAGAGATCCTCAACACTGGTCGATGAGCTCAGGGGGAACAGCCCTTACCAATTGTGATATTCCAACTTCTGTGGATAATGTCTTCTTTGACCAGAACTCCGGTTTTACGTCTGCTCTGAATAAAATTATCATTAAAGGAGTTAACCTTTCAAAGGCCAACAATGTTACTTTTAATAATGCTCCTGGCCAACCTGTAATGGATTTTGGTACTGATGGCGGTAATCCTTATTATCTGACAGTATATGGAAATCTTACTTTACAAAGTAATCTGAAAATCATTATTCCGCTGAACAGCTATGGGCTTACCAGAAATATTATTATGGCTCAGGGAACTTCAGCCGGACAGACGCGTTATATTGATACCAAGGGAGCCTATATTCATCTCAATATCAATGCTCAGGATTATTTCGAACTGAAAAGTGCTTACCAGGGTGATCTTAATTTTAATAATGCAGCAGGCTTTAAAACCAACAGCTACCCTATTACTTTACTTAATTTCAGCTGGAATCAGACCATCAATAACAATCCCGTTTTGGATTTCGGACAGTCTGCGATTACGGGAACCAGAACGAACAGTGCAGGAACGGCTAATTATTATATGGCATCACTTCCTTTTTATGGTTTTTATAGTCCTTATTTTTACATTAATTCCGGAAACAATCCACTTACATTGAATACCGCTGAAGTAAAAGCAGATATAGGTTACCTTACTGCCAATACACCAGACACCTTCAACTTTGGAGATCTTACCATATGGAAAGACGGAACTGTAAATACCGGAACTAAAATCTGGAACTTCAATAAACTAACTTTCCTGGGAAGCACTACCGGCAGTTCTGTAAGTACATTGGCCTCAGCCGGAAAGTACAAAACGCTGTATTTCAATCCGGGGTCTTACCAAATTGAGAATAATCAGACGGTAACTGAAAATCTCTTTATGACAGGAACGCCATGTAACAGAATTTCCGTTATCAGATCCACAGCAGGTCAGAACACAATCAACCTGGATCCAACGGCAGCCTATACCATGTTCTATGCTTCTATCAGAGATATGAACTTCTCCCGCTCCGTTAGTGCTTTCGGAAACAGCCAGGATCTGGGAAACACCAACAATCTGACCATTGTTCCTACGGATGTACAGGCAGCTGGTTTTGGAGGAAACAAGACTCTTTGTGCTTCTGAGTTTCCCAAAACGTATGATGCCTCTACCCTGTTTGGGACAGACACCAATGCATCTTATACATGGACCAAAACCAATGCTCCGAATCAGGGAGCCATCAGCACTGGCCGTATGGTTACCTTCACACAACCTGGAACCTACAGGGTAAATGTGACCTATAGTCAGGATGGATGTAACATTACAGAAGATTTTACAATTTCATCTATTGCGTTGCCTGCTGACAACACTTCTTCTTCTGTGACAAGTGCTGTAAAACAGGCTACCGGTGATATACAGGTGAAATTTAAAGGTTCGCTTGCACAAAACTATATTTTCACCTACAGTATCAATAATGGCCCGGATCAGGATATTGCCTCAGCAGCCAATGGTGAAGCAACAATTCTGCATTCTAAAAACCAGACCGGAACATTTGTTTACCGTCTCAAAGGAATCAGGTTTGCCAGCGGAAATGCCTGTCCTGTGGTCATCAGCAATAAAGAGATTATCGTCAACATCAACCCGGAATGTCCTACTCCCGGCGTTATGATGCTTATGGATAATATTCTAAGAGGCTGTACGGCTTCGATGGGGGCAAGACGTCTTTCTGAACTTAATCCGACAGCGGTATCAAACCCTCCGGCCGATACAGGAGTCACAAGGCTTATTTCGGGAACAGGAATTGTAGTAAAAGAAGACAGCGATGTATTCATGATCCGTAATACCAATGCTTTACCTGAAACGCTGACTCTTCCAACCAATAAAACTCATATTCAGGGGGCGGTCATTTATCATAATGATCACTTCTACGAAGGGATAGAAAATGGAAAATGGATCAGGGTCGATAACGACTAAACAGGATCTGCACTTCATTAAAACTGACTGACTATCATGAACCGCATTGAAAAAATTTCAATGCGGTTTTATATTTTCTGCTGATCAAAAAAGGCTCTGATCATCTTTGAGCTTTCCTCAGCGGTTCTCAGACAGATAATCTCTCCGGATTCATCGGTTGTGATATGCCCTTTGAAGGCTTCCGGCATTCTTTCATATTGTTCATTCAACTGATCCAGCAGATCTTTGAAACACTCATAATCATATTTTCCGACCAGAAATGGCAAGGCATTCTTCCCTCTCAGGAGTTCATATTCCTGGTAATTGTAAGGCGTTGTTTCTTCACGTTTTGCTAAAGTTATTTTAAACTTGCTGACCAGTTTTTCAATTTCCTTTTCATTAGAAAACCGGGCTAATCCACGTAAAGCATAGATTTTCATATCAAGGTATCTTTCTTTTTTATAAGCCATTTCAAAGAATGACTGTAGTTCCGGATCTGTATGATCATAAAGTAGTTTTAGGATCTTATTCCGATACGAGATTTCTTTGGTATCGGTATAAATCCGAACCAGATGATGACCGTTTTCAGCAGTAATATTATTGGGATTAAGATCAAATAATGCTTTTCTAAAATCAGGATGTTTTTGCTTAGCCTTTTCATCTGATAGAATTTCCGGGAATGAGTTCATACTATTAATATTATAGATATTGGGTATTTTCTTGGTGCAAATTGGGAAAAATTATTTTAAAGATACGCTGCAACACTATAGAATTTTATGTTTTGGCTGAATCCAATGGAATTATCTTTATAAAGAAGACGGGCTAAAGCCCGCCCCTATTGATACAAGCACAAAAAGATATTTAATGAGAGATACTTTATACTTTATACTTTATACTTTATACTTTATACTTTATACTTTATACTTTATACTTTATACTTTATACTTTATACTTTATACTTTATACTTTATACTTTATACTTTATACTTTATACTTTAACAAAATTGTCACACTTTCTTCACTAAGTTTGTCTTAAAAAGAAATGTCATGCAGGAAAATTACAGCAGGCTACTTACCTATGCCTATAATATTACCGGATCCTATGAAGATTCTCAGGATCTGGTACAGGATGTAATAGAAAAATATATTTCTTTGGATAAGTCTGAGATCAGAAATGAAACCAATTTTCTAATCAAAAGTACCATTAACCATGCTATTAATTTTAAAAACAGACACAGCAAAAAGATGGTGTATGGAGAGTGGCTTCCTGAACCTCTGTCTTTTGATAATGCAGAAAATAAACTGATCAGGGAACAGACTGCCCGCTATACCCTGCTGGTTCTTTTAGAAAAGCTGAATGCAAGGGAACGTGCCGTGTATATTCTCAAAGAGGCCTTTGATTATTCCCATCAGGAGATTTCGGAAGTTCTTGATATTTCAGTAGAAAACTCCCGCAAGTTGCTGAGCCGTGCCGGTAAACAACTACAAAATATACCATACAGTCCTGATCATGTTAATATATCTACTGATACCCACATTCTTCAACAGTATCAGCAAGCATTAAGTGATGGAAATATTCCCAAGATTGAGGAACTTCTTATTGATGACATCAGACTTTCTGCAGACGGAGGTAAGCGGATTCGTGTCATCAAAGCAGTGGAAGTTGGAAAATCGGCTACAGCACAGCTTCTGACCTATGTACAGCAGCAGTTTTTGGGCAGTAAACCTTTTAGTTTCCATACGTTCAATCATCAGCCTGCAATCTGCTTCTGGCAGGGAGACCGTATTTACAATTGTCACATTCTGGATATTGATGTCCACGGAATGATCCGTGAAATCTACTCTATTGTAGATCCTGAGAAATTAAAAAGACTGCAATAAGTGTCACGTTTCTGAAAAGGAGTGTGTCTTTAAAGAAAAAAGTATGAACACATTACTCAGAATCGACAGCAGCCTCAGAACGGAAGGCTCATATTCAAGAACATTAGGAGATTATTTCATCAATCAATGGAAAGTAAGAAATCCCGATGGGATCATCCTGGAAAGAGATCTCACCAGATCACCTATACCTCATATGTCTCAGCAGACTGTGGATGCCTTTTTCAGTGAAACACCTGATCCGGAAAGCATCAGCTTATCTGACCAATTGATCGATGAACTTTACCAATCTGACGAAATCCTCATTACCTGCCCTATGTATAATTATGGAATTCCTTCTTCTTTAAAGGCCTATTTTGATCTGGTGATCAGAACGAAGAAAACGTTTGCAGGATACAATATTCCGAAAGGATTACTCGAAAACAAAAAAGCATACATTATTTCTTCTATGGGTGGTATTCCTGCAGGAACACTGAATCCTTTAGAAAGTCATCTGACCCAGCTTCTGAATCATATGGGAATTGTTGATATTTCCTACTTCCCTCTTGACGGAACAGTAGATCAGACAAAAATTACCGATAAAATCACTTTACAGCAATTACAAATTCTAAAACACCTTAATTAAATATGGAAGAAATAAAACAAGCCATTGAAAATTTTATCAAAGGTGGCGACAACAGCGACACTGAACTTCTGGAGAACATCCTTCATAAAGAGTATCAGAATATTCAGGATGGATTTTTTGATCAGACCGGAATTTTTATCATTCGCAAAGAAGAATATATCGGGTTGGTACGGGATAAGGTTTTTGGAGGGAAGCCCTGGGAAATTACCTATCATTCCATTGAGAGGAAAAATAATATTGCCTGTGCACAGGTTGCTCTGGAAAGTTCTGTTCTGCGTTTTTTTTCTCTCATTACCTGCGTGCAGGAAAACGGACTTTGGAAAGTGATTACCAATATTCCTTCGATAGAAACCAGAAATTAGATCATATAGGACACGAAGACTCTATAAAAAAATCTTCGAAATCTATATAATCAGAGAGAATAATATAATTGCCACTAATGCACGATTTTTTTTTTCATTCGTGCATTCGTGGCATATAAAATCCCGTTTAAATATCGGCATAAATTCTCCAGTTTGCGAAAAAAATTCATTTGTTTTCCGAAGTTTAAATAGATTAAATAAACAGGCCCTCATTTACGGTTTCCCGTAAACAAATTATAGCATTGCTTACTAATTTTGACCAACAAAGTAATCTATAAAACAATAATCATGGCTTGGAGCTACAGAAAGAGAATAAAAGTAATACCCGGTGTACATCTTAACTTCAGTAAAAGAGGAATATCCACCACTATTGGAATAAAAGGAGCCAGTATCAATTTTAGCCGATCAGGTACAACTCTCAATACCAGTGTACTTGGGTTTTCTACCCGCCATAAGCTATCCGGTTTCCAATCATCTTCAAGACCTGCCCCTTCTCCGGCTTATCCTGAGCCTTCTATAAATCCTGTTTATCTTTCTGAAGAGAATATTTTCAGCGCTGACATTCATGAAATTACAAGCCAAAATATGCAGGGCATCAAAGAGGCTATTATCCTGGCTCAACAGCAAAAAAAAGACCTGACTTCTGATCTAAGGAAAATTACACGGTCCCTTTCCGCTACAAAAGCAAAAAAAATTCTAAGTTATGTACTTCTTTATGGTCTGATCAAAAAGGAAATTCCGCAAAATTCAGATCGGGATATAAAGGCTCAGCAAGAAGCAATCAGGCAAACAAAGGAGATGATTGAAAAATGCTATGTAAATCTCGAAATTGATTTTGACATCGAAATCAAAAGAAAATTTGAAAAAATCTATGAATCTTTCAAGA
Source organism: Chryseobacterium sp. FR048 (assembly GCF_056844665.1). Taxonomy (NCBI): domain Bacteria; kingdom Pseudomonadati; phylum Bacteroidota; class Flavobacteriia; order Flavobacteriales; family Weeksellaceae; genus Chryseobacterium; species Chryseobacterium sp. FR048. The sequence continues at coordinate 64,151 of NZ_JBXDSE010000009.1, forward strand.
GGCTTAGTACCTGTCATAAAATATGGGATATTACAAGTGCTCATTTTCAGGACAGAGTAGCAATGCGATCTTCTGCAAGTACCATTGTAAACCGAAGAGAAGTCAATTTTGCATTAAGAGCAATTCCTTATATAAAGTCAGATTATCAGGCGTTATATATGAAAAATGCAAATGGAGCCGATATTTACATATATCCAACCTTCATTGTTATGTATACCAATGAAAACAACTTTGCCATTATTGGAATCAATGAACTGAATTTTCAACATACCTATACCCGTTTTACAGAAACTTCTACAGTCCCCAGAGACTCGAAGATCATTGGTCAAACCTGGGCTAAAGTCAATAAAAACGGGACACGGGACAAGAGATTCAAAAGTAATTATCAAATCCCGGTAGTGCGTTATGGAAATATCAGGCTTTCCACTCAGACAGGACTTAGGGAAGAATATGAATTCAGTAATTATGAACTTACGGAAGAATTCGGTAATGCTTTCAAAGCCTTTCAATCAGAATTCAGATCGTAATGATAACTTCTTAAAGACTGTTTTCACGGATATTCTGAAAACAGTTTTTTAAGTTTTGATCGGGCTTCAGAGTTTCTTTGTTAACAAATCTTAAAACAACCTTAATCTTCTCTTCAACCCTTTTGCCAAACAGACGTTTAATTTTGTTTCAATTTTAATCTATTAAAAGAAAGTGAAGAAAATTTTTACCTCTGTTTTGTTTTGTGCTTCTATCTTTTTCTATGCACAAACCGGATTTCTTTCCGGAAACATTAATGACGACGCCAGAATTGCCCTGCCGGGAGCCAAAATCTCCTTAAGCCCGGGGAATATTTATACTACTTCTGATGAACACGGAAATTTCGTATTTCTGAATGTTCCTCCGGGAAATTATACAATGAAGATCGATTATCTGGGCTATGGAACTCATGAATACAACGTAACGGTAGAATCTGAAAAGAATACCCGTCAGAATATTGTTTTTGATAAAAAAGAAACGTCTATTGCTGAAGTGGTTGTCTCCGGAGCCACTTTAAAGAACCAGGCAAGAGCTTTAAACAAGCAGAAAAACAACGCCAATATCACCAATGTGATTTCTTCTGACCAGATCGGACGTTTTCCGGATGCCAATATCGGAGATGCCTTGAAACGTGTTCCCGGAATTACCATACAAAATGATCAGGGTGAAGCCAGAAACCTTATTATCAGGGGTCTTGCTCCCAATCTTAACTCTGTTACCCTGAACGGAGACAGAATTCCTTCGGCTGAAGGCGACAACCGTAATGTACAGATGGACCTGATCCCTTCTGATATGATCTCTACCATTGAGGTCAACAAAACTCTGACACCGGATATGGATGCCGATGCCATCGGAGGATCCGTCAACCTGATTACCAGAGCCTCTCCCAACGGACAAAGGATCTCTGCTACATTGGCTGGAGGATACAACCCGATCCGTGAAAAAGGCAACTATACAGCCGGACTGGTGTATGGAAACCGTTTCTTGAATAAAAAACTAGGGGCTGTTTTCAGCTTTTCCTATAACAACAACAATTTCGGATCTGACAATATAGAACCGGTATGGAGCCAGGCCAATGATGCTGCAAAAACAGCTTACATCAGTAAAATGGGCGTTCGTTACTATAATGAACACCGCATCAGGCATAGTTTTGATCTTAATATGGATTATGAATTCAATTCTAAAAATAAGATCTATGCTTCAGCCATGTACAACTTCAGGAATGACAAAGAAAACCGTTTTGCACTGGGGTATAAGATAAAACCGGTCTACAATACTGACGAATCTGAGATTACAGGTTGGAAAGGCAGTATCACACGGCAAAATAAAGGCGGCGATGCTGATAATGACAATACCCGTCTTGAAAAACAGAAAGTTCAGAATTATGCATTGAGAGGAGAACATCTATTGGGTTCTAAGGTAGATCTTGACTGGTCTGTGAACTATGCTACTGCCAGTGAAGACAAGCCCCATCAACGCTATATAGAGTTTGAAAACAGTAAAATGAATTTCTCCCCGGACCTTAGCAATCCGAGAAAGCCCATCATCAATCTTCTGGCCTCAGATGATCTGGGAAGCTATAAGCTGAGTGACCTTTCGGATGCCAATAGTTTTACACAGGAAAAAGAATTGGGTGCAAAAGTGAATGTCCGTTTCCCATTTTCTGTGATTGCAGACCAAAAAGGAAGACTTCGTACCGGTTTCCGCATGCGTTTAAAGGAAAAGGAAAGAAATAACGACTTCTATGCCTTTACACCTGTCGGCAATATGGGAAGCTTAGCTTCTTTACCCACTGTATATCTTGACGGAACCAACTTCCAACCGGGAAATTATGTTCCGGGAAAATTCGTTGATCCTGCTTATTTAGGTGGATTGGATTTGTTTAATCCAGGGCTGTTCAACGGAAAATCGAAACCATCAAAATTCCTGTCCAACAACTACAGTGCAAAGGAACAGATCTATGCAGGATATATCCGTTGGGATCAGGATTTCAATGATAAACTTTCCATGATTGTGGGAGCGCGTATTGAAACCACCCAAATTGATTATACCGGAAACTATGTCATGAATGAGAAGGACTTGGTAGGAACGATCAATAATACCAATACCTACACCAATGTACTTCCGAATATCTCTTTCAAATATGTCCCGGTACAGGATTTAGTCCTTCGTGCAGCATTTACCACAGCACTTGCCCGTCCGAATTATTATTCATTGGTTCCTTATCTGAATGTTATTTCAGAAGATGAAATCATTTCAGCAGGAAACCCGGACTTAAAAGCAACCTATGCCTATAATTTTGATTTTATGGCAGAAAAGTACTTCAAATCTGTAGGAATCCTTTCCGGAGGAGTTTTCTATAAAACCCTGAATGATTTTATTTATACTTTTTCCCGAAGAAATTATACAGCGAACGATTTTGCCCATGATTTTGCAGGACAGTCCAATCCTATTCCTGCAGGAGAAAGCAACTGGAAATTTACCCAGCAGCGTAATGGTGACAATGTAGATATTTATGGTTTTGAAGTGGCTTTACAAAGGCAGTTAGACTTTATTCCGGGAGCATTCTGGAAAGGATTGGGAGTGTATGTAAATTATACTTATACGAAATCAAAAGCGAAGGGAATCAGAAGTGAAGACGGAACCGAGAGAACAGACGTTGGTTTCCCGGGAGCTGCACCACATATGTTCAACGGGTCACTTTCCTGGGAAAACAAGCGTTTTTCTGCAAGAATTTCGATGAACTATGCTTCTCATTATATTGATGAATTGGGTGGCAAAGCTTTCGATGACCGCTATTACGACAAACAGTTTTTCCTGGATGCAAATGCTTCCTATAAAATTACCAGCCAACTGAGAATTTTCGCAGAGGCCAATAATCTGACCAATCAGCCGTTAAGATATTACCAGGGAATCCCAAGCAGAACTGCTCAGGCTGAATACTACAGACCTAGATTTACCATGGGAGTAAAATTTGATTTTTAACAACATGAAGAAGATAACTTATTATATAGCAGCACTAGCCATTTTTCCTTTTGTAATCAACTGTAAAGGGCAGAATCAGTCAGAGGAAAAATTAAAGCCTACCGTTATTACGGAAACTGTAGTACACGATACCGACGATCCGGCCATATGGATCAACCCCAAAGATCCCTCAAAAAGCATCATCATCGGAACAGATAAAGATACTGATGGCGGGCTGTATGCTTTTGACCTCAACGGTAAAATCACCCATAAAGTTTCAGGGCTTAAACGTCCCAACAATGTAGATATTGAATATGGTTTTGTTTTGAATGGTAAGAAAACAGATATTGCAGCCGTTACAGAACGTGAAACCAATAAAGTAAAATTCTATTCACTTCCGGACCTGAAAGAGATCGGGGAAATTTCTGTATTTGAAGGTGAAACTGAACGTGGCCCAATGGGAATTTCAATGTATAAAAACCCTGAGACAGGAGCTATTTTTGCCATTGTAGGAAGAAAATCAGGACCTAAAGACGGTTATCTCTGGCAGTATAAGCTTTCTGAAAAAAATGGCCGTATCACAGGAGATGTGGTCCGTAAATTCGGAAAGTACAGCGGACTGAAAGAGATCGAAAGTATTGCCGTAGATGATGAAATGGGATACATTTATTATTCTGACGAGCAATTTGGCGTTCACCAGTATTACGCAGACCCTGCAAAAGGAAATGAAGAGCTTTCAATTTTCGGGCAAGGTGATTTTACTTCTGACGTAGAAGGAATTTCGATCTACCCTACTTCTAAAAATACAGGTTATATTTTAGTCTCCAACCAGCAGAATGATACATTTAATGTCTATTTAAGAGAAAACCCTAAAAAAGGACGAATTGCTGAGATTCCTGTTTCTACCCTTGAAAGTGATGGCTCTGAGGTAACCAATGTCAATTTAGGTCCAAAATTCCCTAAAGGAGTGTTTGTAGCCATGAGCAACGGGCGGGTATTTCATCTGTATGACTGGAGAATCATTGAAGAAAGAATAAAATCTGCTGTAAAAGCTTCAAAGCCGTAATTTTTAAACGAATGTTTTTCAGATAGCACAAGCATTTGTCTTTCTATTATTATTTTAAACCATTAAGATATAACAAGGTCTAAGAATCATTAAGATACATTTCACTTCTTAACGATTCTGATTGCCTTTAAAAATCTTAATGGTTTATGTTTTTTAGGACCTCAGCTCTTCTCCGCTTATGCTTTATCTACTGGTTTAAATAAATTTGTTATTATGATTTTTTCTAAACGCAAAGTTTTTATTTTAATACTGTCATATTTTGAGAGAGTACAGGGTGGAATCAATACATTGATTCTTATGAAGCGTATGCATGGCCACTAAGCTTTATTAGCAGTGAAGCCGCCATATTCTTAGCTTCCTAAAATAAAAGATTCGAATCTCTATTCCTTTGAGTCAAAAAAACTGATACTTTCTTTAAATGTAAAGTTATTTTTTGATTATGCTTTACTATATGTAAGCTAAGGATGAATCGATTTCCAATCGGTCCGATGAAGCAAACTTATAAAAATTCAGAATTTGCAGTATTATTCTCCGTTGCTAAATTTTATCGCAGATAAAATTCTTTGCGCCTTATAAAATCGCATGAAAAAAGCTCTTGTGTCTTTGCGCCTCCCAACAATAACCACTCACCTAATAATAACAAGCTCAAAACATCTCACTTGTAAGTCCCAAACAACCTATCCCAGATAGATGTATAAAATCCAAAGTTTTTGGTTTCATCCAGATGATGCTGATTATGAAACCGCGTTGTTCCAACAAAAAACTTATCAAAAGATGCTGGAAAAAACTCTCTGTTTAAATGCCCGATTGTTCCCCAGATCAGATTAATCAACAGATAAATAGAAATTGAAACTACAGAAAAATCATACACTATCAGCAAAACCAGCATCATCAGACCAAATCCTAGCGTCTCAAAGGGATGAAGTACAAAAAGGCTCAGATAGTTGGTGCTTACATGTTCGTGATGCTTTCCATGCAGCAGCTTATAAACAAAAGGAAAATGGGCTGCATAATGAAAGAAGTACATCAACAAATCCATTAAAAAAAGCAGTGCAACTACTTCCAAAACAATGATACCGGATGACTGATGAGTACCTACTGTAATCCAGCCGTTTTTCCATAGAAAAACACCAATTAACATCACCAGACTGTTGCAAAGAACAGTGAGAAGGCTCTGATAGAAATCGGGTTTTGTTACCGGATGGTTTTGTGCCTGTAAAGCGCTTTTACGACAGGTTTTATCGATGAAAAGGTAAAGTCCTATGGAGAACAGATATAGAAAAATATTAATGACTAAACTGAATATGATCCATTGTGGCCAGGAAAACTGCCAGAATAGTTCTAAATAACCGGAAAGTTCAGTTGCCTTGTAATTCATATACTCTTTTATCCCTTCAACCTGATGTAAAAGTATGAATTTCGGATTTAAAATCAACCATCGGGATTATTTCTCTCTCGCTTTTTTCCTAAGTTCACGAAGCCTCATCGTTAGCTTTCGTCTTAAATCATTATGGTATTCACGATAATTTTTAATGCTTTTTTCCAGGTTCTGCTTATTGAGTAAATAGTCTTCGTACAAATCGTCCAGCTCTGAAATCTTTACCAGAATATCGGAAGACTGAGCGTCAGATTCATCCATGGCTTCTTGTAATAATAAGCGAAAATATTCCATACGGCCCATGAGGCTTGTATGAAGTTTGGGTTCTATTCCTTGCATTATTGTATTTTTAAGAAACTTATAGAGTGGCTATCTCGGTGTCTGAGCAAAATTCACATCACTCTGATACAGTACCTTCACTTCCTGATGTGCTGCTGATTTTAAATAAGGTCCATCAAGCACAGATGAAATAAGGGTTTCCGCAGGATCTCCCAATGGCAGCAGAGGTAATGTTGAATATTCATTAACCATGATCTGGGGGGTAATTCCTTTGCTGTATTCTCCGGTTCCATCTGCATTGAATACTTTATAAATGACCGGATGGATCTGCCATGAAATCTTTTTGGGTTTCCGTTTATCCTCTACAGTAAATCCGGCCATATCTTTTCCCAAAGTAGTATTCCCGATCTGGATGACCTGCAGGTAAGGTTTCAGATTGTTGACCACTATTTCAGCAGCAGAAGCCGTACTGTTAGAAGTAAGAACATAAACCCTGCTGACTCCTAAGGCATTTGAGCGTAAAGTATTAAAATCAAGCGCTTTATGATCATAGGCAATCTGCTGGGCAAATGTTCTCTTTACCTCACCACCGTTTTTATTCCCTTTAAACAGGATAAATGGTGAGCCGGACGAAATTCCTGCAGGAATCAGTGAGCAAAGAGCCGCCGCCGCAGAAACTGATCCACCGTAATTATAACGGAGATCAACAATAAGTTCCTGTACTCCAGCAGCTTTAAATTCTGCAAACTTTTGGTTGAAAACAGCAGTCATCCCATCGGGAAAATCATAGACATAGAGATAGCCTACCTTCTTTCCGTTTTTATTAAATATTCTTGATAATAAAGGCTGTTCGGAAGAAAAACCATAGTATACCTTGATTTCTTTTTCATTGGCAACGGTTCCATTATTCCATGTTCCTACAGTAAGATCAAGCACGGTAAAGTCTTTCATAGAATCGGTGATCGTTTCTGCATTGTTTGCGGTAATTGCTTTTCCGTTGATCTTCGTAATCATCATTCCCCGTTCAAGCCCGGCATTGAATGCAGGAGAGTTTTTAAGAACCAGTTTAATGGTAGTAACCACCTGCCCGTTTGGCAGCTGAATCACGGTATAATCAAAACCATACATATTCCGGATAGAACGTGGATAGCTGGAAGGGTCTTCAGTATTTACAATGAAAGAAAACCGATCCTGAGGAGCCAGTAAACTTTTAAAAAAATCTTTTACAGGAAGGTGATAATCAGGTTTTGCAGGCATTTGCTCTGCCCAGTAATAATATCGTCTCATACTGTCCTGCACCCAGACATTCACTGATTCTGTACTTCCTTCGGGGAAAACCGGAACATTGTCATCATTATTGGTACAGGAAATAAGGATGAAAACAATGGCTATCAATTGAAGTTTAAAAAAATTCCTCATTCCTGATTATAAGTATTCTGAAATATCAATATCTCCTTTCACTCCCCACACTCCATTTTCCAGTGTTTCCTGAAGCACGATCATATTAGCCCCTGTATGCTGTTTTATTTTAACCTTAATGATTTCAGAGCCTGAATAAGGTTCGGTAGTTCCCGGTTTATACAATTCAAGATATACCGGAGCTGTAGCGCTAAAATTATTATAGATCTTTACAGGCGTAAAGCTGTCTTTTCCAATATTCTCAAATTCTGCCAGTACTACTCCATTTTCTCGTTTCAAAATACCCTTCACATTTTTAAGGGTTGAGCCGGAATATTCTCCCAGATTCGGAAAAATAAACTCAAAACCTACTTTTCCAAAATTCACCTGTGGTTTTACAGCATCTGCCTGCAGGAAAATCCCTGGGAGATTAAAGAAAAATATATTTTTATAGTCTTCTACATGATCATAGCTGATATTGTATTTTGCTATTTCTGCACCTGTTTCGTTATTATATATGGACAGTCTGTTGGTTTCACCCTGATCCAGGACAAACTGAAGCTTGGTTTCTATTTTATTGGTATAGGAAGTTTTGCCATCAATAGATACAGGTTCTCCCTTGAATCTCAACTGAAGAACATCAGGTCTGGAATATCCTTTAATGACCACTTCTCCCGGTTTTTGCACGGCATCATATCTTTCCATCACCGTTTGGTCTGTGCATGAAAATAATATGATCAATAATAGTAATGCAAAGATCTTATTCATCTTTTATATGATTTAAAAACTTTTAAAAATTGCCCCGCCCTTTGATGCAGGGCAATAATAATTATAAAAAAACTAGTTGGATATGTTCTGGATAACGCTCTTATAAAGATTGTTGTCCATTATTGTATGTCTTAAACTTTATGATATTTCTCTTCTCAATTTTTACAATCAGAAGGTTTATTTTCTGATCAGCTTCAGTTTTTCTGAGATTTTTCCATCGGTAACCTCCAAGATATAAGCACCTGCCGGTAAAGCTGCTATATTTACAGACTTTGAATACTGGGCTGTAAGAACTTTCTGCCCTGCTGTATTATAAATACCGATCATCGTCATGTTTTCTTTCAATTCCGGATTAAGTTGCAGCTGTAAGTATTCTTTTACCGGATTTTCTATTATTCTGGTAAGATTTTCTTTCTTTTTTACATCCTTTGTGTTTAAAGTAAGGGATGAAGCATAAATAGCCATTTCATCTATATTGATATTCTGAATATTGCTTCCTGCTGATTTTCTGTTGGACCAGATTCCGATGTAGATTTTCTTTCCGGCAAAAGAGGACAGATCTACAAGACTTTGTACAAACTGGGTAAGATCTGCAGGAAAAGGATTCTCGGTGTATCCACCTTTGATTTTATAGGGGTTAGGAAGGTCATTTCCATTCGTATCTACAGCAAGTGCCTGAAAATCTGCCAAGCCCGGAACAGGTTTCTGAGGAGTGCTTACATAGATATAAAGATCTCTGGCCACTGTAGCCTGACTTGCTCTCTGTCTTCCTACATCAGCTGTTAAAGTAATGGTTCCTGAAGCGGATGACAGATCAATTTCCGGAGAAATAATCCAATCGTTTTCTGAAGCGAAATTGGCGGCTGTACCTGAAGGAACAAGATTGATAGAGTGACGGATGGTTCCTGAAGTTCCATAGGCCATTGTCGTTCCGTTATGGTAGATATTTTTCCCCTGGCTCCATGCATTTCCGTTATTATTCAGATCATGGATTGTCCATCCCTGAAGGTCATCAGCCGTTTCAAAAGAATTGCTCCATACAAGCTCCTGAGCTGCAGCAGCCTGTGATACCAATACAACAGATAGTAAAAATAATTTTTTCATAATACGTATTATTAAGATTTTTTTGAAGAATAAAAGCAGGGAAAGACATAATGCTTTCCCTGTTATTTAAAAGCTTATTCCTGAACTGAGAAGTCATATTTTGTCCAGACACCCTGGAAGTTTCCACAGTTTCTAGGAGAAACATTCCATGGCCCTTCGTTGAAGAACGGCTGGCTCATTCCCCACAGAGAAGCAAGAGTACCTGTCAGTAGGTTTGAAGCAGGAATTCCTGCAGTTCCCGCACCTGTCACAGAAGTTCCGAATCCATGTACAAAAATTGAATTTAGATTAGAAGCTGAAGAAAGTTCAGAACCTGTACCTTCTACCTTGATTCCTACAGGGTATCCTGTAACTACAGCATTATTTAATGTCAGTTTTCCATTTCTTCTGATGTGGATCCCGTTTTCGTAAGCAAGTCCTTGTCCGGCTACTCCATTTTTAGCCCCGATAATCGTAAGATTGTTGATTACAGGATTAGTAATCAATGATGTAGCAGTACCTCCGGCGTTGTTATCCAACTCGATACCGTTAGAATCCGGATCACCTCCACTCACAGTGTGTGCTGATCTGTAATCTGCCAAAGACAATGCACAGGTAATGGTTCCTGTATATCCGTTATCAAAGTCGAAATTATCATCTTCTGCTGCAAAAGAGATCAGGTTGGAAGCATTTACTGTTCCTCCGAAGAACTCAAAAGAATCGTCCTGACCGTAAGAAACCTGGATATGATCTAAAGTAGTTCCATTTCCTACACCTCCCAATGATAATGCGTTCACCTCGTTTCCAGAGTTAGCTCCTACGAAGTCATAACCGGCGAACTCAATACGTACATATTTCATTGTTCCTGCGTTGTGAGAAGGATTGGTTCCTCCAAAGTAATAATCGCTACCGCTTAATCCTTCGATAGTAGTTGTAGAAGGTACGTTGGTAGGTGCATCTCCTAACAGGATCACCCCTCCAAAATCTCCAGGTGTAGCAGTCGTAAGATCATCTCCATCCAATAATCTGTAACTTGTAAAAACAATTGGCTGAGATTCAGTTCCTGTAGCATTGATTTTACCTGTTTTGGTAATAACAAGAATTCCTGAACCTTCTCCTATTGAATTAGGTTTTGCTTTGATAAAAGTTCCAGGCTGAATGGTAAGGGTTGCTCCGTTTTTCACGGCTACTGTACCGTCAATTTCTATCACTCCACTCCAGGTTACGTCAGAAGTAATAGGACCACTTACCTTAGTTACAGGAAGACCAGCAGCTGTAAGATACTCAGCTGAAGTAGGTTTCATCTCGAAAGGAGTGGAAGAATCTGCTAAATGATCGTTTTGACAAGCTGTAAGGGATAATGCAGCAGCTGCAATTAGAGTTAATCTTTTCATTGTTATAATTTTTGATAGATCCGGTTATTTATTTTTATGACCGGAAATTTTTAATATTCAGAAATATCCGCCTCTATATCTCTGCGATTTGGTTATTGTTTACCTCCTACAGACCAGGAGGAGCTGATCTGTCTGAGTTCCCTGTACATCCGCTACTGTCCGGGAAAAGACAATGGCGTCCGGTTTTTGGCTGGTCCGGTACTGCTGTGCGCTTCATCAGTATTGATCCGGCTTATGTTCAGGATTCCGAAACCTGTACACTTCTCTATCAAGAGCTCTTTTTATCTCATCTTTTTCAAAAACAGAGTATTTCCTCAACTTTTGAAAATTATTCTGTAAAAAAATCAAAATGTATAATTCACACTCAGCCCGAACATTCTTCCGCTATACGCCCGAAACAGAATTTTATCAATATCCTTATCATATTTGCTGGTAGCACCAGGCAGCAGTTCCATTGATTCTCTTACGGTTTCCAGATTACTTCCGGCATCTTTTTTACTGACATAGGAATTATAGTTGTTGTAATATTCTTTGACTCTGTTGAAAAGGTTTCTGATATTCAGCTTTACTTCAAGATTTCTGTTTCTGAGAAACTTATAGGAAACCTGTGCATCTGCCACCGCATACGCCCGTTGTATTTCTTCGCCATTATAAGCGTATCCCACCGTGATGTACTGATCCCCTTTTGCATTATATAAAAAACTGAGTCCCAGTCTCTCTCCATCATACATTAATCCTAAATTATAGGCATAAGGTGTCTGCCCGTAAAGAGGTCTATCCACTTCATAAGTAGCATCGTTTTCCCCCGTTTTTTCCCTGTCTTTGAAAGCGGTTACTCTGGTATCGTTATAGGTAAAATTTCCACTGATGAAAAGTTTGGAGAAAAATGAGTCCGGAATAATAAATCCTAAGTTTTTTCTCACTTCAGCTTCTACTCCTTTCAGTTTTGCATTTTTTGAATTGCCATTATAGAGATAAAGATTTCCTTCATTAGAAATAAATCCTTCACGTTCAATAGGATTATCTATATTTTTATAATACAGTCCTGCCGAAAATATTTCTCCAAGCCCTGGAAACCATTCGAATTTAAAATCATAATTATTGACTATTGATGATACCATTTCCGTATTGAAAATCTGACCGTTGGCTATCGGATCGAAATAAGGTAATCCGGTTCTTTCGTTAAACTGAGGACGGATAACGGTTTTGTTGTAGGCCAGCCTCAAATTGATCTTATTGGTAGGACTATAGGTAAAATTAGCGGAAGGCATCCATTGCCAAGGTTTATCATCAACTCCATATCGGGCAAAGTTTCTGGAATCTTTAGTTTCCAGCTGCTGAGAAATCAGGTCATACTGAAAATACTCTGCCCGTAATCCCCATACCAATCTGAATTTGTTCTTCCAGCGATTATCCAACATCACATACATCGCATGCTGCTCAACTTTTCCTTCATATTTACCATCCACATACAATGGTCTGGTCTCCCATCCGATTCCTCCGGGTACATAATGAGAACCGTCAAACCAATCGGCAAGAGCTCCGTACATCTGTAAGATTTTTGGATTAGGAACGGGTCTGTTTTCATCAACTCTCAACAAAAATTTCTGCTGCTGGTTGGTATTAGTCTTGGACACTCCGGCATAGCCTACTTTAATATCATTTTTGAAATTTTCCCTGTCAAAGCTCCATTTAAAAGAGGCTCCGTAATTATAATCCGTTTCCTTACTGGCAATATATCCCCTGGCAAAATCGCTTGAAGAGTTATTGACCTCGTAATAATTTAAAATCTCACGCCCCACAAAACTATACAGGTTCTTGTGCAAAGTATAATCTTTAGTATCTGATGACACTCCGGTTCTGGCTGCAAACCAGTTGATTTCCATATTCCCAAACCTATGATTCCCCTCCAGTTTATTCTGCAGGAATGTCTGATAGACAGGGTAATCCGTATTTCCTGTAAAAGGTTTGTCTAAAGAGGAGATTTTGGACGGATCATTATTGGGAATAATCCCATGATAAAAATAATTATAGGAAGCTTCAGCATTGGCTGGCAGTCCACTTCCGCCCGTATATTCGTCCCACCCTGTAATTCGGGTCAGCGTATTGTCATAGATATGGGTGTATGAATTACGGAAAGAAATTCTGTTTTTATTCAGCTGCAAGCCGAAGTTAAGCATTCCTGCCACGGTAGAATTGTAATTGTAGGATGCTCCTTTATTTTTAAAATTATAAAAAGGAATCTTTCCGTTTTCATCAGGCACTCCGGTCGTATCCAGCCAGTTTCCTCTTCCTGTATGGTCTATATCCAGTTTATTTTGCTCGTTTCTGATGATAAAAGCCCCTGCAAAACCCCATTTATTATTATTTTTAAGAGCATATGTTCTCCCCAATGCAAGCTGTATATTAGATCCCATGTCTCCTCTTGTCTTGTAAGTAGTGAAGTTGTCATTGGTAAACTGTCTGGACTGCTCGAAGAACAATGGGTTAGCCTGGTTTACCGCTCCAAGACCTTTCGGAAAATCTCTTGTCCCGTCATCATAGCCGAAATAATCATACCTTCCTCTTTTACGGGTCAGAAACTCTTTAAAAGCCGACTGATCATTATAGGAAGTTCCCAGACTCACAGTCGTAAAGTTTTCATTGGGAATATCTTTGGTTCTGATCTCCACATACCCGCCCGCAAAATTGGCGTTCATATCCGGTGTTGCCGATTTGCTTACCACAACACTTTCCACCATGGCTGTTGGAATGATGTCAAAAGAGAAGTTCTGATTGTATGTTTCGGTACTCGGCAGATTGATTCCGTCCATAGCCGCTGTATTCCACCGCTCTCCCATTGATCGCACTACTACATATTTGTTGTCAATAGTGGTAATTCCCGTTACCCTTTTCAAAGTTCCGCCCACATCATTATCCGGAGTTTTGGCAATCTGTTCCGCTGAAATTCCGTCGCTCATCTGGGCTGCCTTTTTCTGCTGGGCCAGTAAGCCAGCCTGAGTATCGGCTTTACGGGTGGCTGTCACTACCACTTCTTTAATATCGGTAACTTTATCAGATGCTCTGTTCAACGCAAATGATACAGAATTCGTTTCTTTATTATTGACCATTAATTTTTCTACCCTGAGTGTGTTGTATTTAGGGGCTTTTATGGTCAGATTATAGAGTCCTGAAGGAAGATCTACTGAGAAATCTCCGTTATTATCCGTTACGGTATTTCTTCCGGAAATATTCACTTCAGCTCCTGCAACAGGGTTTCCCACTTCATCTACTATTTTCCCGGAAATACGTCCGTTTCCCGGTATAGAAGCATTCGTGATTTCATATTTTATTGAAATAAGGTCTCCATGCAGGCGGAATACCACAGGAAGTCCATTTGTAATATCTTTTAAACAGGTATTGATCGATGAATTTTCACATTTTACCCCTTTTACCTTCAGCTCTTTGATGTCTACTTTTGAATAGGCCAGTCTCATCCCTGTCTTTCCTGCAAACTCTTCCAAAACTTCAATTAATGGTCTGTTGGCAGGAACAGAAAACGAAACTTTCTGAACCAACTCCTGTGCTTCTGCTGCAACAGTAAAAAATAAGGCTGCTATGGTAAAACCACATTTCAAACTTTTCATACGTAAGTGTTCTCTTTAGATTTAAGATTATCTGGTTATTTATTTTTTGGATTATTTTTTCAGGATGTAGGCATTATCTTTCATCTGTACTTCAAACCCCAGAATAAAGGCAAGAGATTCAATATTTTCGCTCACCGTTCCTCCCGTAAAGTCTGCCGTGATTTTTCGGTCTTCAGCTTCTTTCGGATAATGGATTTTCGTATTGTAGTTGCCTTCCAGAACGGTAATTACTTCTTTTAAAGGAACATCATTAAAACTCAGAGCCAGCAGTTCAGGAAGCTGTTTTCCGGAAGCTTTATCCGATGTGAATGAAATAACTGCTGCCGTATGGGCTACCCCGAAATTGGTCCATTTCTGATTGGGTTTAAGATAAGAAACCGGAACTCCTGCAGAAGATACCGCAACTTTACCTTCGTACAGATCTACCGCCTTTTTCCTTCCGGACTGAGAAATCTTAAATACCGTTCCCAATACTTTTGTACTGAAACCGTCTGCCTGAACGATGAAAGGATGCGTCTTTGATTTCGCTACAGAAAATAAAGCATCTCCTTTTAGGCTCACCAATCTGGTAGCCGCCGGAAATGATTTTTCAACAGTCAGCTCAGCACCGGGTAATAAGGTAACTACAGAGCCGTCTTCAAGATGAACAATTCTGTTCTCTAATGTCGCAAGATAAACATCCGGCTTGATGAATGTATGATAAGTAAAGAGTCCGCCCACCGTCAGAAGCAGAATAATGACCGCTGCAATTCTGTAGATCCTGTTTTGGAAACTCTTCCTGTGTCCTATGGTTGGAGAAGGAGCAAAATAATGTTCCAGCTCAGCCAGTACTCTTTCTCTGGCTTCCTGCATATGAACCCCGTCAAGATCTTTTTCTGCACGGCTATTCCATGACTTTAGAACTTCCTCCTCTTTTTCAGAGATCTTTTCCTCTGAAACTTCGCGTGCCCAAAGTCTGAAAACAAAGGCCTCGATATTTTTATAGTTAAAACGTTTCATAAAATATTTCATCGTATTCACAGATGCTTCTATCTATAAGACTGTGAAAATGAAAAACTTCCCCAGGCATTTCTTAATATTATATTCACATTAAAGCCTGGTTTATGATGATTTTCAACCTTTTTTACATTTACTCAACATTAACTTCATATTCAAGCTTGGTTTTTCAGAAATATTTAACCTTACCATAATTAAAGTTCACAAAAAGTTAATTTTCCTTTAGGTAATTTTGTGACAGCAATATGAACCTAACAGACTATACTCTACTCAAGAAGATCAAATCAGGCGACCGTCCTGCATTTATGCTGCTGTATGACCGATACTGGGATAGTTTGTACCGTTTTGTTTTTATACGGACAAAGGATAAAGAAGTTTCTGAAGAACTGCTTCAGAACTTATGGGTAAAGATCCTTGAAAATACAGACACCATCCAGACTGATGAATCTGAAAGTGCAAAAGGCTACCTGCTCCGCCACCTTCATTACAGAATCCTGGATTACTACAACAGCTATAAAAATGCGCCTCCTACGCTGAGCATTGATGAATTCGATATGCCTTCAGAAATAGACATTTCCGATACTGAATATTTTGAAATCCTTGAAGAAAATGAAATTTCCGCTTTATTATCGATGATTGATGAAGTGGTTTCACAACTTCCTTCCACAGAACAGCAGGTATATGAAATGAGAATCCGGCAGAATATGTCAGTCAATGAAACGGCAGAAGCATTAGGAATCAGCAATAAAACCGTAAGTAATAAATTAAGCAAAGCACTTGGAGAAATCCGTGAACAGCTGAGTCCGGACTATCAGTCTTCTAAAAAACTGGTATCTATCCTGATGCTGATGGAAATATTGACAAAGTATTGATATTTTTAAGGATATTGAAACCAAAATGCAGGTTTTCTCCTAAAAAACAGGCAGTAAAGCTTCTTTAAAGGTCATTATTTTAAAATCAGCGAGATCAGAATGTATATTTTCATCATTATTGGTAAAAATGATCGTCTTCATACCCGCTGCTCTGGCTGCCCGTAATCCGGAATGGCTGTCTTCTATGGCCACACAGTGTTCAGGAGATACTCCCAGTTTCTGCGCAGAGGTAAGATAAACCGCCGGATGTGGTTTTCCCTGTATTTCCAGTTCGGATGAATGAACAACATCAAATAAATCACGGACTTTCAGCTTTTCGAGAACTGCATCTGCCACCCGTAGAGGGGCATTGGTTGCCAATCCGATCCTGTATTCTTTATGGCTAAGATCCTGAATAAAATCCTGTATTCCGGACATTGTGCAGTCTTCCCTTTTGATCAGCTCTATAACTCTTGATACCACTTCCTGCTCCACCTTGGGTACATCCAGGTTTTCCCAGGGAAATCTTTCATACCAGAACTCTGTAACCTCTCTGGTAGTCATGTATCTGGTCTGTGCTGCCAGTTCATCAGTAACCTGAACTCCATAGGATGAAAACACATCCTGCTCTGCCTGAGCCCAAAATCCTTCGGAGTCTACAAGAACTCCGTCCATATCAAATATTACCGCTTTTACAACCATTTTTTATTGATGAATCACAAATTACTGACTGATTTTATACACACAACGCTGTCCCCCGGAAATAATGTGATCTACTCTTTCCACGGTATATTCTTTCCCTAGCAATGATTGAAAATTGGATAATTCGGCCCGGCAGAATCCCTGGCATTCTGTAGCTGCAGCACAGATAGGGCAGTGATTTTCAATGAGGAAATAATCATTACCTTCTTTCTTCCATTCTGCCATATAGCCTTCTTTACTTCTGGCTACGGCGAGAACTTCCAGACGTTGTTCCAGATTTTTGGTTTTGGCAAGGGCTTTTTCGTATCGGTCATGGGTATTTTTCTCCCGGTCACTGATCAGCAGGTCCAGGGCATTTTCGCCCAACAGATTTTTGACAGATTTCAGCAGCTGGACGGTTATTTCAGCATGAGTATCCGGAAACTGAGCCAGTCCTTTTTCTGTCAAAGTATAATAGGTAGAAGGACGCCCTACTCCCTCACTTTTCACAGTAGGCTGTATCAGTCCTTCCTGTGCAAGGTTCAGCAAATGCTTCCTCGCCCCTTCCTTGGTGATAGACAGTTCTTCAGAGATAAGAAGTGAAGTAGCCTCACCTCTCATTTTTAAAAACATCAGAATCCGATCTGCAGCCGACTTCTTCATTTGACAATATTTTGGTTGTTTTATTTTCCAACAACAAAGATAGTCATTTTCTATAATCTTTGAAATAGAAATACAAATCACTAGTTTACAATATTTTAAATAAAAATTCAACACAATCCATAAAACAACCAAAAAGTTGTTTTATTGAAATATATTATTACCTTTGTCTCACATTAATCAAAAAAAATAAATAGAATGAAACCATTTACATTACCTCAGCTTTCTTATGCTTATGATGCCCTTACTCCTTTTATCGATACGGAAACAATGACGATTCACCATCAGCGTCACCATCAGGCTTATGTAGATAATTTGAATACTGCTCTCGAGCAAACCAATGAAACCAATCCTGACCTGGATTCATTGCTGCAGAGAATAAGTGAATACAGTCCGGCTGTAAGAAATAATGGTGGCGGTCACTACAACCATTCTTTATTCTGGGAAATTCTGTCACCACAACCTAAATTAAACCCCGAAGGCAATCTGAAAGACGCTATTGTATCAACTTTTGGCAGCCTTGAAGACCTTAAAGCAGAAATGAAAAAAGCAGGTCTTGGACAATTCGGATCCGGATGGGTTTGGCTTTATGTAAAATTCAACGGTTCTCTGGCTGTAAGTGCTACTCCTAATCAGGATAATCCTATGATGGATGTTCTTACCATGAACAGAGGTTTTCCTATTCTTGGAATTGATGTTTGGGAACACGCCTATTACCTGAACTACCAGAACAAAAGAGCCGACTACCTGGATGCTTTCTGGTCTGTCCTGGACTGGTCTGCTGTGGAGAAAAAATATGAAGAAGCCCTTTCAAAAGTAAAATAATGTGTGACTGTACCCCCGTTATGAGCCAAAATCCTTTCATTAATAAAGCAAAAGCTTCGGGCATCATTGCTCTTGACCTTTCAGACTATAAACCTACTACCGAAATTGTAGAGCTGGATATTAAAGACCATCTTTTCATGGCAATGATCGTCAAGGAAAAAGAGTTTAAAGAATCCATTGCTGCCACAGATTTTTCCCTATACGACGGAAAAGCAGTGGGGGTCATCTGTTCTACGGATGCGATCATTCCGCCGTGGGCCTATATGTTTATTATGGAAAAGCTTTCTCCGTATGCTGTATATGCAGATTTAAACAATGCCAAAACAATACTGCTTGATCTCTGGAAGCGCCGTTTGACCTATGCAGATCTTAAACAGTATAAGGATCAGAAAGTAGTGGTAAGAGCCAATTCGGATCATGATCCGGCACTGTATTTACTGGCGGCCGGACTTCTGAAACCTCTGGTAAAAAGCCTGATGTACGGAGAAATAGGTTTACCAAAAGTAATTTTCAAAAAATAAAACAACATGAAAGCAATCATATTCAACGGATCGCTGGAAAGAAGAACGGAGTCTACCTCCGGACTCATTTCCCGATATTTTGCAGAACGTCTGGAAGCATTGGGAATTCAGACGGAAGTGTTTACCCTTGCTGATTCGGGAATTCCTCTGTTTGATGTTACCCTCAGCAAAACACCGATGGCTGTGGAACGCATGAGCCAGATGTTCCGGGATGCCGACCTCCATTTCTGGCTTGCTCCACTTTATCACGGAAGTATTCCGGGCGTCATGAAAAACTGCCTGGACTGGCTGGAAGTAACGGCCAATAGGTACGAACCGTATCTCACAGATAAAACAATAGGTCTGGTATGCTGGGCCGATGGCTTGCAGGCCATGCAGGGAATCAATACGATGGATGTCATTGCTAAATCACTGCGGGCATGGCCTCTCCCATTCAGTGTTCCTGTTGTCAGAACCTCATTATTTGCCCCTGACAATCCAAAGGAGATTTCACCGCTGTATGCAGCTAAGTTTGATAAGCTGATCAGCATTGCCACCACAAAAAGAATAGAAAAAACGACTATAAACCACTTATAACATGATAGAAACAGATATACTGATCATTGGTGCCGGCCCTGCAGGGTTATTTACGGTATTTGAAGCCGGCCTTCTCAAGATGCGATGCCATATTATTGATGCATTACCCCAGATGGGAGGCCAGTTATCAGAGTTATATCCCAAGAAACCTATTTTTGATATTCCAGGATTCCCGAGTGTACTGGCGGGAGAATTGGTTGACAATCTTTATGAACAGATCAGACAGTTTGAACCTGGTTTTACCTTCAATGAAACGGCTGTCCATCTTCTGAAACTTGAAGAAAACCTTTTTGAAGTCATTACAGACAAAGGGACCAGACACAGAGCAAAAGCAGTGATTATCGCCGGTGGTCTCGGAAGTTTTGAGCCTAAAAAACCGCCTATTGAAAATATTGCTGATTATGAAGATCTTGGTGTCAACTATTTCGTCAAACGCCCTGAAGACTATGCCGGAAAACGGGTGGTGATTGCAGGAGGTGGTGATTCCGCTCTGGACTGGACGATTCATCTTGCAGAAATGGCTTCTTCTATTACCCTTATTCACAGAAGAAATGAATTCAGAGGCGCACTGGATTCCGTGGAAAAAGTAAAAAAATTAAAACATGAAGGTAAGGTCAATCTGATCACTCCGGCAGAAGTGATCGGGCTTGAAGGAAACGGTTCTTTACAAAAGATTATTGTGGAGAAGGAAGGAACGCTTCAAACCATAGAAACTGATTATTTCATTCCTTTATTCGGGTTGGTTCCTAAACTCGGGCCTTTGGCAGATTGGGGACTGGAACTGGAGAAAAATGCGATCAAAGTGGATAACAGTACCGATTTTCAAACTAATATCTCCGGGGTTTATGCCGTAGGTGACATTAATACTTATCCTTATAAAATGAAGCTGATCTTATGTGGATTCCACGAAGCTGCCATTGCCTGCCAAAGTATCTACCAGCGTCTGAATCCGAACAAAAAATTTGTACTGAAATATACTACCGTCAGCGGAATTGAAGGCTTTGACGGAACTAAGAAACAGGCAGAAAAACAAGTTGTAGCAACGATTGACTAATGACAATGAAAGATGAAATTACAATCACGGTGACTGATCCGTCAGGAACCCTGCATACACTAATTTGCCCGCTGGAAATGGGATTGACTTTAAAAGATATATGCAAAGCCTACGACCTGCCTATGGAAGCAATGTGCGGCGGAATGGCCATGTGCGCGACCTGTCATTGTTATATTCTCAACGAGGAAGCTTCACTGCCAGACAAAAATGATGTGGAAGAAGCGCTGCTTTCAGAGCTATTCAATACTCAAGCAACCAGCAGATTAGCCTGCCAGATCTATCTCACGGCTCAAATGGATGGGCTTTCTATAGAAATTGCATCAAATTAATTGATTTAAGATACAAGTTTGCATAGTTTATGATGTGTATAAATTATTGAAACTGTTTTAATTAAGTTTAGCTGGGATTTCCGGAACAGTGATGTGAAAGGAATCCCTTTTTAAAATCTTTAAAAATAAATAATATGGCTATAAAAATAACTGATGCCTGTATCAATTGTGGAGCCTGTGAACCGGAGTGCCCCAATTCAGCCATTTATGAAGGTGCCATCGACTGGCGCTGGCAGGACAAAACGAAACTCTCCGGAACTGTCACTTTTCCGGATGGTACAACGGCCGATGCCAATGCTTTTAACCAAGCCGTCTCTGATGAAGTATATTATATTGTATCCGGAAAATGTACGGAATGCAAAGGTTTTCATGAAGAACCGCAATGTAAAGCGGTATGCCCGGTAGACTGCTGTGTAGATGATCCGGATCATCGGGAAAGTGAAGAAGTATTACTGGATCGACAGAAATTTATGCATGGAGCATAAAATTTTTCACATTATTTGTCATTTTAATTTATTCTGTAACAATAGCTTATCATTTTTCTACTAATCGGGAAATGGAATATCATCAGTAATTTTAAACAAAATACTATAAATTATGAAACCGATATTATTTTTTCTCGCCATGCTGCCTGCCTTATTTTCAGCACAGACAGATGTTCCAAAACTCAAAAAAGAATATATAGGAATTTTAGAAACTTCCGGTTATGGTAATAATGCCAAAGCGGGTCAGTATTATGACGTCAATGGCATCAAAATGTACTGTGAAACCTATGGACAGGGGCAACCTTTACTTCTCATTCATGGAAACGGAGGATCCATTGTTGATTTTTCCAAACAGATTCCGTTTTTTTCCAAGCATTATAAAGTGATTGTTGCTGACAGCAGAGCTCATGGAAAATCGGTGGATAAAGGAGATGCTCTTACCTATGAAATGATGGCTGATGACTATGCCCAGCTGCTTCAGAAAATGAAAATCGATTCTGCCTATGTGATCGGCTGGAGTGACGGAGGAATCAATGGACTTTTACTAAGTATGAGACATCCGGAGAAGGTAAAAAAGCTTATCGTTACCGGAGCCAATTTAAGACCGGATTCTACGGCAGTACAGGCTGATGTATTCAAACGGGTAAGTGCCAATTATACAAAATTTAAAAACCAGTTTGCAGCCAAAAAAGATAAAACAGATCTGGACTATAAGGTTCTCAAATATAAAAGATTATTAAGCGAGCAGCCAAATATCAATCCAAAAGCATTACAGGGTATTAAAGTTCCTGTTCTTGTGATCGGAGGAGATTATGATGTCATAAAGCCGGAACATACGCTGGAAATTTTCAGAAATATACCTCAGGCTAACCTATGGATTTTACCCAATTCCGGGCACAGTACTCTGGTTGTTTACACCGACGAGTTTAATGCCAAAGCGGATGCTTTTTTTAAAACAAAGTTCAGAAGCATTAAAGACAGAGATCGTGAGTTTTAAGGATCAATCTTTATGATTTTCTCTGTAATTTCTGCACAATGCAGATAATTTTTGAAAGTATTTTATATTTATATTTCTAATTTACATTAAAAAGGCAGGTTTTCACCTGCCTTTTGTATTGATTCATAAAATTTTAGCCAAAAAATTATCTTTTTTTAATCTCATGATGCATCTTTTGAGTAAAAGGAGTCTCTGTATTCAATGCTTTACCATATTTTAAAATGGCTCCCGCAAATAATTCCAGCTCATTTTCTTTTTTCCCGGAATGAATGTCCAGCTGTAAAGATGTAGGCGTTTCAAAAGGGAATGTACCCGCTTTTTCAAAGGTTTTTTCAATTATATCTTCTTCAAGATGAATTTCCTTTTGCTCTGCAATCTGCCTGATCTCCTTCATGATTTCCGTTGCTTCATGTTTTTGTTCTTCATCTGCACATACAGTTCCGATGGATGAATTGTGTTTCGCTGTTACCAGCCCAAAACTGGCAATGAAAATAAATTTCGTCCATATATCCGTCAGGGAATTATCTTTAAAATCAAAATCAATTTTACTTTCCTGCAGCAAATCTACAACCCAGTCCACCTCTGCTGAAAAGTGTTGCGGATCTCTGCCTACAATCATCTTTCCAGCCTTACCTTTATGTTCCACCACTCCTCTTTCTTTTATATGGGAAGCGACATAAATACAGGTTGGCAAAATAACATGGTCAGGAATTATTTTTCGGATCCGGTCATAAATATCTGCTCCATTCATCATGGGAAGCAGTATCGTATCTTTAGTAATAACTTCTGCAAGCTGCTTGCAGACATTTTCAAGGTCATATTCCTTTACGCAGATCAGAACCAGATCAGGGTTTTTAATATCACGGATGTTTTCTTCAATGGCGTTGGGGTGAGTTCTGTCGTTAGGGTGTTCGGGAGAGATAAGAACCAATCCGTTTTCCTTTACTTTCTCATAAGTCTCTCCACGGGCAACAAAAGATATTTTATATTTTCCGGAAACTTCATTGGTCTGATTTATTTTAAATCCGAAGTATCCGCCTACTCCTCCCAATCCTACAACCACAATATGTTTTTTGTTCATGAAATTATTTTTGACAAAGATGGAGCACAAATTTTGATCTATCACTTGACAAATGAAAAGAAATTATATTTTCCAAAAACAATAGCTCAAAACTTTAATTACTGTTTTTATTAAACGCAGAGAACGCAAAGATGCTTTTTTGTAGTGCTTTATTTTTGAGCGCAAGGGCACTTCGTTCAGCTAAGAATTAGCCATATTCTGCCTTTGCTGAGTGAAACGCCATTGCGAACGAATTTAAAATATCCGATTCAAAACCCTTGCGGACATAGCCTTAAAAAGCAATAACCAAAAACTTGAATTACTATTTTATTAAACGCTAAGAGCACAAAGATTCTTTTTTTGTAACGCGTTATTTTTGATCGCAAGGGCACTTCGTTCAGATAAGAATTAACAATATTCTGCCTTTGCTGAGTGAAACGCCATTGCGAACGAATTTAAAATATCCGATTCAAAATCTTTGCGGACATAGCGTTAAAAAAATAACAGCTAAAAATCTGAATTACAAAACAGTAGATTTTTTTTTGTAAAAACAGTGTATTCAGCTCTTAATCTCTCTTCTAATTCTGCTCAGTGAACTGTCTTTGATTCCCAGATAAGAGGCAATAATCTTCAAAGGAACATACTGAAAAATATCAGGGTCTTTCTTCATCAGATTGGAATATCTTGTCAAGGCTTTCTGGCTGGCCATTTCGATCAGCCTATCGTGTATGGTATAGTAATTCAGGACAAAAAGAAGCCTACTGAACTCTCTGAACTCAGGGATATTATGAAAATTGTATTGTACGTTTTCCAGTCCTGTTTCCCAAAAAGAGCAGTCTGTCACCGCCTGGTATATTTCCTTTGTAGGCTGCTGTCTGAAAAAGGATAAAAAATCATTCACAAAACAAGGAGCTGCATAAATATTGGTCGTGATCTCTTCATTATCTTCATTCAATATATAGGACCGCACATAGCCTCTTTCCAAAAAAAAGGTTTTGGTACTGATGGTATCTTTTTCCAGCAAAACCGCATTAGCTTTTAAATCAAAATGTTTGAACGTACTTGTAATCTGTTCTACCACTTCATCTTTGATGCTGAATAAGGAGTGAAAATAATTGTTGATCGAGGATTTATCCATTAAATAACACAATATTTAAGCTTGACGAAAATAGGGATAATTCTGTGAATTTTGAGGAAATATAAACGGAAGATCAAATGAAGAAGCAACCCGTCAAAAATTATGTGAATGCCCACCATTCCTTCAGAAGAGGGAAATAATTGCTTCTTCAATTGTAATATCATTAACGATTAGATTGCCTATTTCATAATTCTTATCTAACCAATTTAACGGCCTTTGTCGCTATAAAAGTCGGCAGGTATCTGTCAATTAAAAATCTTGGATGCGGCTGCATTTCTTCAGTATAATCTGCAATGAGAAAACCGGCTCTTATCTGTCCGCCGATTAAATCCGAAAGGGTATGCCCAAAAACCAATGCTTCCCGGTTCTCTATCTTTCCGGCAATCTGTTCTTCATTCAAATCTTTTATATCTGCATAAGGTAAAGTATATTTTGGTCTGATGATTCCTTCTGCCATATCCTGCGGGTTGCGGTCTGCCACAAAAACTACCGGATTGAAGAAACTTGCCAGTAAGATTCCTCCTTTTCTCAGAACCCTGTAGGCCTCTTTCCAGACAGGATTGACATCTTCAACATAATGATTGGATATAGGATGGAAAATTATATCAAATGATTCATCTTCAAAAACACCCAGATCCCTCATGTCTCCCTGAACGGTTTTCAGAGACAAGCCATCACGTTCCGCAACCCTTTCATCCTGTTTCAGTTGTTCTTCTGAAATATCAAAAACCACTACAGAAGCCCCCGCAGCCGCCAGTACCGGAGCCTGTTGCCCGCCGGCAGAAGCCAGACACAATATTTTTTTACCTCTCACCTCTCCCAGCCATTCTTTATTCAGAGGTTTGGGTGTCAGGTGAACTTCCCATTTTCCTTCTTTCGCTTCTTTGATTAGTTCTGTGCTTACCGCCTGAGACCATTCGTTCTGCTCCAATGCCTGTTTGTTCCAGGCTGACTCGTTGTGGTGTAAAAAGTCGATTTTATGTTTCTGCATATTAATTATTCTTTTTCATTGGCATTATTAAAACATTTTACAATGCTTGTTGCCTCATTCAAATATAGGGAGTTTGCTACTGATCGCTATTGGAAAGACTGTCTGTTTTCGTGAAAAAGGCTGATCAATGATCGTATTCTGGCTGTATCTGATTATTAACAAAGAAAAAAACCTGATTTTACAAATGCATAAAGCACCAATATAAACAAAGTAATAATCAATACAATTTCAAGAATCCTTATCTGAAAATAGGCACACCACATCCCGGATTCAGATTATTCTTTATATATTGCTTTAAATTTTCAAACCTGCTAAACAGGTCTATTAAATACAATGAACGATCTTACATTAGAATCAAAACGTCTTACCTTACGCCCATTCAGAGAAAGTGATATTCTTACAGTGCATGAACTGCTTTTAAAACCGGAAAGTACTGAATTTAATCCCACAACTTATTCTGACAATGAAGAGGAAACAAAAAATTTGGTCAGTTCCTGGCAGAAAGAGTCTGAACAAGGAAAACTCCGAAAGAAATTTACTTTTTTAATAGAAACCCTTACTGATCAAAAATTTGTAGGAATTATAGGAATTGATCTTATCAAATTGCCCTATAAAAATGCTGAAGTTTGGTTTAAACTTAGTCCTGAAATCTGGGGAAAAGGCTATGGAACAGAGGCATTGGAAAGAATAATCAAGTTTGGTTTTGAAGATTTAAAACTGCACAGAGTTGAAGCAGGCTGCGCAGTTGATAATATCGCCTCTTATAAAGTCATGGAAAAATCAGGAATGATCAGAGAAGCGCATCGCAGAAAATTACTTCCTTTAAAAAATGGCTGGAGTGATAATTATGAGTATGCGATTCTTGAAGAGGAATATTTTTCGGGCCGCTAGTTTTTGATTTTTGTTGCCACGAATGCACGAATTTTTTATGCGTACTATACTTTACAATAAACTTCGATTTTTGACTAGTTTTGAAAACTAATCAACAAAATTAGAAGCCTATATGTAAATAAATTCGTTCATTCGTGGCAAAACATATTCCTTCAAATTAAACTGATTCCGTAAGCTTTTCTATAAACATCCGTGTCATCAGCAAAATCTTAAAGCAATACAATCCGTAAGAATCCCTTAAAGCGAAGGCGCCACTGAATATTCAGATTTTCTGAATATTCTGCCGGTTTTCACTTCCTTAATTCCCGTAATCTCTTTACCTTTTCTGATGATTTCCAAACTAATCTTTTCTTTTTTGGGATCTTTTTTATCAGAAATAAGAATCGTATTTCCTTTCACATCCACAGAATCATAGCTGTCATCTTTCATGGTATATCCAAAAACAGGAGGTTCGGGTTCTCCCTTGGCAGGTTTTTTATAGGTCACAGATCTGAGTGGATAATGTGACATCACCCTTACCCTGAAAGTATCATTGAAGGTATAATATCTTTCTACAAGATCAGTGGGAGTAAACGTCGTTAACGTTTCCGGCTCGTTCTTCCAACCGAATGTTACATTTCCCAGAATAGGTTCAGGTGGTCTTTTGGCTTCCGGAGGTCCGGCTACTTTCTGAGGACGTGGCGGAAGAGGTTCTTTAGCTGCTTTTTTCTGAGAAGGGATCATCATGAATACCAGCAGCAAAACCAATGAAATTTGATATTTGATCTTGTTCATTTTCAATAATATTTTAAATGGTAATAAGGTGTATGGTGTAATTGTATTTTCAAAAATACTATTTTTTTCAGTACCGGAATCAGTCTTCTTTTTAAACATTCCGACCCATCTTTCAATAGGCAAATAATTTAAAAACCAAAACACAACAATTTAACTATCAACAATATAAATATTATATCATTTAGTAAAAATGAAATTACCTAATCATTCCTATTCTTTTATTTCATCCCGATTTTGAACATTTTTAAAAGGTTTTTGGTAATCATAAAGGCTGGTAAACAATCTAAATTTGCAATACCGATGAAGAAGTCTTTTTACATATCACTTTCCCTATTGCTTTTCCTGTTTCTGAGTACAGTTCTGGGATTTGCCAATGACAGGAAAAACACGATACCTAAAGACTCTCTACAAAACCAGATGGGTCTGAAATCAGCAGAATCTGTTCAGCATGGCACTCTACTTTTGGTCTCCATTGCTGAAAATGATTTCGATGTTGATAAAACCTTCTTTGATCTTTCCTTTACTCTGTTTGTAAAGCAAATATTATCTCTGGGATTTAATCCGGAGACTAATGTCATAGCCAATTCTATCTCAGAATCGGTACATCATTACCATCTTCCCAAATATCTCCTTTTTCATAATTTAAAGATCAGGCTTTAAACAATCATTTTCGTAAAACTCGGTTTATCTGAGTATTTACACTAAATCCCCTATTACATTTATCTGTTTTCACAGATAATCATTTCACCCATAAAAACAGTAAGCTATGCATGAATTAAGTATAGTGAAGGATATTTTTGACACTTTGGAAGAACATTATAATGCCAAAGTAGAAGATATACAACAGGTTCAGGTAACGGCAGGTCTACTGTCCAACGTTCAGCCTGTTCTCATTCAGAATGCGTTTGACGCCTTTATTACCGACCACCCGTACTATCGGGAAATGGAGCTGGAAGTTCTCGTCAACGATATTATTGCCCATTGTGACCATTGCGGTAAAGATTTTCAGGTCAGGTACCACAGGTTTGTCTGTGACGACTGCGAAACACCCTCCAGCCAGATTGTTCAGGGTAACGAACTCTTCATTTCAAAAGTAATTTTTAAACAAAAAGACCATTAATATGTCAACAGCTAATCCAAAAAGTCTAGGAAACCGCGTAGGATCGGTTCAATGTGATAATACAACCCTTCATTTGCTGAAGGCCAATGATTTCGTAGCCAAAGCCATCAGAGACCGTTTAAAAGATGTTTGCGTCATCAACGTATGTTCTTCTCCCGGATCCGGAAAAACAACTTTGATGCAGGAAACAGGCAAGCGTCTTGCTCAGGACCTTAACATTTCAATTCTTGTAGGAGATCCTGAAACAGAGCGTGATGCCATCCGTATGCGTGAAGTGGGAATCAATGCACTTCAGATCGTAACCGGCGGAATGTGCCATATCGAAGCCCAGATGATCCTTCAGGCCCTTGATCATATTAACCTGGAAGGAGTTGATTTACTATTCATTGAAAATGTAGGAAACCTTCTTTGCCCGTCTGCTTTTGACCTTGGAGAAGACTACCGCGTAACGCTTCTTGCCTCTACAGAAGGAGATGACAAACCTAAAAAGTATCCACGTATGTTCCTGACCAGCGAACTGATGCTGGTTTCCAAAGCAGATCTGCTTCCTTATGTTCCATTTTCTGTAGAAGCTGTAACCAAAGATGCCCATGAAGTAAATCCTAACCTTGAGGTAATGACCATCAGTACCTTAAACGGTGACGGAATCGATGAATGGTGCAACTGGCTGAAGGAAAAAGTAAAACTGAAAAAAGAAAGCGCAGCTAAAGAAGCTTAATATGAATACAACACAGCCAGTCGTCATAGATGAAGTAAAAACCGGAATGAGCCTGAATAATTCTCATGCTGATGTTCTGGAAATCGAATGGTTTGAAAACAAAAAACAAAAGCTGACCCGGACGACTCAAGCCGGGACAGTTTTGGAAATGAGTCTGGGCAATCTGAAAGAATGGCAACAAGGAGACGGATTATACAGTAATGGAAAACTGATTGCCCTCATTTCCATCAAAACCTGCCTTACGATCTGCTTTCCTGCGAAAGACGATACTGAAGCCGCAGACTTCTGTTATTTCATCGGGAATCAGCACCTTCCGGTATTTCTGACAGCCAATCAACAGTTCGCAGTTCCTTATGATGGACGCCTGTATGAACAGCTGTCTTACAGATATGGCGACCGTATCGAGCTTACAGACACTCAGCTTCTATCTACTCAATCACTGCGTTATCTGGCAAAAAACAGAACACATGAAAATTAAAAGTCTATTGATTACAGGATTTTCTGCTATTATAGTAACAGTACAAAGCTGCAGCAATCCCAACAGTTCCAAAAAATCCTTATCCGGAGGAACAGTCACCGCAACCGACAGCAGAGGCAAAACGATTAAACTTCCTCATGAGGCCATGCGGGTAGTGGTTTTATACAATGCCCTTGTGGATGATGTGTATATGCTTCAGGCAGGTGAAAAAATTGTGGGAATTCCACGGCAGATTTATGAAATGGAAGATACCTACAGCTTTCTTTCCAAGCTTGATGACCGGATTAAAAATAAAAGCATTGCGACTCCCACTTTCGGAGGACAATCCAGCAACGCAGAGACGATTGTTGGGTTAAAGCCGGATCTGGTACTTACTTTCAATACGGATGAAGATAATATTAATCAAATTGAAAATCTGGGAATTCCGGTGTTTACTTTTTCTTCTTTAAATGACGAAAAAATACTGGAGGAGCTTAAAAATGTGGGAAAACTGCTGGGAAAAAAGAAGCGTGCAGAGGAAATCACCGGCTATGTTTCTGAAGAAGTAAAGAAAATGAGAGCTTCACATGAGGTTTCTCCTAAAAAAATCTATTATGCATGGTCTAAAGGACGCATCATGTCTACCTCAGGAAAAGGAAGTCTGATTGATATGGCGATCACGCTTTCCGGAGCTCAGAATGTATGCCCTGTTCCGGTAGAAGCTCCCAACATCAGTGCAGAAACCATGTACAAATGGAATCCGGATCTGATTGTTTTATGGAATTCAAAGTTATCAGATGTCTATAGCCTTAAGGAGCTGGCAGCACTGCCGGCTGTGAAAAATAAACAAGTATTCGTCATGTCTCCATCTTTTCCATATGATCCGCATACCGTAAAATTTATGCTGTTTGCCAAGCAGCTCCGTCACTGGTGCATGCCCGGATATACCCAGGAGCAGCTGGATCAGGATGTAAAACAAGCCTTTGAAGTGATCTACGGCAAAAAAGGACTGATCTGATCATGGAAAACATCAAAAAAACAGCTTTATTAATTCTGCTGCCTTTCCTGCTTGGATTGGTTTCTCTGATTATGGGTTCCAGCCAGAATATAGGTTTCGGGGAATTGTTCCATCATATCGCCCTGGAATTAGGAATTTCTAAAGACGAAGCGGCACTACAGGGAAGTTTACATACCATTTTATGGCAGGTACGCTTGCCCAGGCTTATCCTTACCTTTCTGGTAGGGGCTTCTTTAGCTTCTTCAGGCGGTGTATTACAGGCTGTTTTCAGAAATCCTATTGTTGATCCGTTTACCTTGGGGATTTCCTCAGGTTCAGCATTCGGTGCAGCACTGGCTATGCTGTTTCCTGTGGTGGCGGTTAATATTTCCGCCTTTATCTTCGGAGTCATCGCTGTGGTGATCACCTATCTTGTTTCTTATGCTGGGGCCAAAACCTCCATCGTAAGCATGGTGCTTGCCGGAATGATTGTATCTGGTGTATTTACTGCCCTTCTGACGGTTCTTCAGTACCTGAGTGACCCTTATAAACTACAGGCTATTGTACAGTGGACCATGGGAAATCTACACACGGCCTCATGGCAAAAAGTAGATACCGCAATATTTCCGATCCTTTTCGGGCTGTTGGTCATCATTATGCTTCGCTGGAAACTGAATCTTCTGGCATTGGGAGACCACGAAGCCATGGCAGTTGGCGTAAACCCTACCCTTCTGAAACTAATCCTGATGGCCGTAGCTACGATGATCTCCGCTTCATCTGTGGCTGCCGTAGGGGTTATCAGCCTTTTTGGATTGATTGTTCCGCACATCAGCAGAATGATTTTCGGACCGAACAATACTATCGGAGTTTGGGCCAATATCAGTATTGGAGGAAGCTTTTTACTGATGATTGATGATTTTTCCCGTACGGTAATGCCGTTTGAGATTCCGATTGGTGTGTTTACAATGATCATCGGGGCCCCTGTTTTTATTTATTTAATGCGTCGAAATGCTATAAACTGGAACTCATGAATTCTATAATTTCTATCGAACAGCTTACATTCAGCTATGGGAAAGATGAAGTTCTGAACCATGTACAGGCAAAATTTCAGAAAGGAAAACTTTCTGTCATTCTGGGCAGAAACGGAAGTGGTAAATCTACTTTATTCAAAATTATTGCTGGACTGGAAAAAAACTACCGGGGCAATGTATGGATCGGAGACAAAGAACGCCGTAAGATTAAAGCTGGAACAACCGCTCCTGTCCGTCTCGGATTTTTAACTCAGTTTCATCAAACAACTTTTCCTTTCAAGGTTTCTGATGTAATTCTGACCGGGCGGGCTTCTTTTTCACGGTTTTCGCCCAAAGATTCTGATCATGAAGCCGTAGAAAATATCCTTCATAAGTTTAATCTGACTCATTTAAAAGACAAGCCTTACACCTCGCTTTCCGGAGGAGAACGTCAACTGGTACTTCTGTGCCGGGTATTGGTACAACAGCCTGATATTCTGATGCTGGATGAGCCTACGAATCACCTGGACCTGCACTATCAGGTTGCTGTGCTGGAAGTTATCCGTCAGCTGGTGAATGAAGGAACCACCGTGCTGTGTGTAATGCATGATCCTAATCTGGCCTTTCTTTTTGGTGATGATTTTTTTGTCATGCGCCAGAACCAACTGGTGGCTGTTCAGTCCCTCGAAAAGGGAGAGCTGAAAGAGCTGCTGGAAGAAACCTATCAGGTTCCTTTGTCGGTTTTAGACCATCAGGGAACCCCAATATTTGCACCTCAATTAAAATAAAATATATGAATAATCTTGAAGAAATATCCATTTCGAAGGTAGAAGACTACCATGTCTTTGAAGTACTTCCCTATGTCATGGAGTTCAGACGTCAGCTATATCCTTTGCTTGATCCGCTTATTGTTCCCAAAGACCTGGTCAATTTTGAGCAGAACTACCTGCACTCCCCTTCCGGAGCATTCTTACAAGCCAGAACAAAATGCGGAAAACTGATAGGTGTTATCGGGATGATGCCTTACGATTATCGTTTCCCACATCTTAATATTGATGAAAAAACTACGGTAGAGGTCGCCCGATTATTTGTAAATCCTGAATACCGGAGAGCAGGGATTGCCTCCCGTCTGTTCCAGGAACTGGTAAAAACAGCACAACAAAAACAAATAAAACGTTTGTATCTCCACACTCACCCTTTCCTTCAGGGAGCCTATGAATATTGGCTGAAGCAGGAATTTAAACTTCTGAAATCCTGCTATGAAGGAACCTATCCCACGCTTCATATGGAGCTTATGATTTCAGCCCAAGAATAAGTAATACAGAGAACAATATATGAATACAACTAAAAAAGTATTATCCCTTAATGGAATGATGCTCTTACTTCCTTTTGCCTTATCCGCACAGGAAACCCATCCTATTTTCGGAAAAGTTCTGAGCCAGGAAGGTAAAATAATTTCGAATGCCACCATTTCCATCAATCAGGGAACCTCAACGATAACCAGCAGAGATGGGAAGTTTTACTTTGACACACCCGTTCAGTATCCGGCTCAGCTAACGATTGATGCCAAGGGATATTCCGGATCGCATATTACCCTAGACTCACTTTCTTATGATGATAAAAACGGGATCATCATCCGACTGGCAGAAAATCAAACCGATATTCAGGAAGTTTTGATCACTGCCCGCAGAAACAATTCCTATCTTACCAATAATCTGGAGCTTGGAGGAAAGTTTTCAGGAAACCTGAAAGACCTTCCACAATCGGTTTCTATTGTCAGCAGTGAATTTATGGAAGACAAGCAGGCTTATACCACCCGTGAGGTTGCCCAGGATCTGGCAGGAGTAACAACAGCTTCGTCTTATGATGATCTTATTATCCGAGGTTTTAAAAGCGGCTATGAAACCGGAATCCGCCTTGTCAACGGGTTACGTTCAGGCTACAGCTACGGAAACAGTTATTACCGTTCTCCTTTGACGATCAATCTGGAAAGTGTTTCCGTTCTGAAAGGTCCTGGAGCATCATTATTCGGGGACATCACTCCCGGCGGAACCATCAATATGGTCACTAAAAAGCCTTTAGATCAACAAAAAGGTTCAGTCAATTTTTCAGTAGGCAGCTTTCAGACCATCCGTACAAGTATTGACCTGACCGGTCCGCTGGATAAAGAAAAAAAGATTCTGTACCGTTTGAATGCAGGATATGAGGACAGCAAAACATTCAGAAATGTGAATCAGCAGAAAAACTTCATGATTGCGCCGTCATTTACCTTTAGACCACTTGATGGTACTCAGGTGGATATTGACCTGGTATATGATCAGTTTCATGGGTATCTGGATCGTGGAATGGGACTAAGAAACAATGATTTTTATGCCCTGGACCGCTCTTTTACACTAAGCCAGCCTTCGGATTTTTACAATACGAAAACTCTGTCATTCAGTGCAAGACTCAGTCAGCGCCTTACGCACAATCTTTCTTTAAATGCAAGCTACATGAAATCGATCTATCAGGAAGACGTGAATGAGCACCGTACCCTGAACAGCTATGCAGATGCCCCGAATAATACCATCATGAATATGCGTTTCTTTGACCGCCATGGAAAAGATTATACAGATAATTCTGTTGTCTACCTGAAATGGGATCTGACGGGCGGAAAAACCGAACATCATATCATAGCCGGAGTAGATTATGCCCAATATGAAGGCGACAGTAATAATCAGCAACGGGAAGCCAGACAGCAAAAAATAGACGGTAAAACCATACCACTGACATTTGATCTCAATAATCCTACCTATACTACTCATGACCTGAGTAATTATATGTGGCTGCCACAGGGAAATTATCCTTTTTTAAGCCCTTACAAAACGACGGGAATCTATGTACAGGATCAGATTTCATTTGCTGACAGGCTTAAAATTATTCTGGGATTACGTCATGAGCATTATTATTCTGAAACGGTAAGTTCTTCCGATCGTTACCATGCTACACAGAATGCATGGCTGCCACGTATCGGCCTTACCTACCAGATCAATGATCAGATCAATTATTTTGCAAGTTATTCACAGGGGTTTGCTCCTGTAGGTGCCAATTTTATCCAGAACTATCAGGATTATGGTGCCGACAAGCCTTTTACCGCAGAACACAGTTTCCAGATCGAAACAGGGCTTAAGACTGGATTTTTTAAAAACCAGCTACAAATGGACCTTTCTCTCTTCCAGATCGAACGCCGGAATATGCTGATCGCTACCGGTGAGATCGCCACAACAGGGTTTCCGGTTTACAGACAATCCGGAGAGGCCGTTTCAAAAGGTGTAGAACTGGATATACGCGGGCAGCTGACAAAGGAGTTTCAGATCATGGGAAATTATACTTATAACGATACTGAGGTAAAATCCTCTTCTATCGCTTCGGAAGTGGGCCAGGCTTTACCCGGTGCTCCTAAAAATATGGCCAGTATGTGGGTAAAATATGTATTCTCCGATTCTGCTGTGAAAGGTTTAGGATTCGGAGCAGGAATTTATTATGTGGGGACCAGACGTATGGACAACAGTATCGGAAAAGACAGTTCCGGAAATGCCCTTTGGGGAAAATGGCCTTCTTATACCACTGTAAACGCGGCTATTTATTACCATATCGGAAAGATGAAAATGGCTGTGAATGTGAATAATATCTTTGATCAATATTATTTTCTGGGTGGGTTTGATTATACCCGGGCGTTCCCGGGAGCTCCAAGAAATGTGACGGTTTCTGTGGGATATTCTTTTTAATTTAGTTTTTTTTAATCTTGATAGACCTGGGTTATCTTTTGATAATCTGGGTTTTTTGTTGATTTTGGTTGTTGTAAGACGTAAAGAATTCTAAAAGGGTTGTGTTGTAAGGTGCAATAAAATCATAGATTTTCAGCAAATATTCTGTAGATTTTTATTTTGCCACGGATGCACGAATAAAAGTGTTGTAAAATACATAATTCGATCATTAATGCGATGTACTGTAAACCTGTCTATAGAATTGTTTGTGGTTGTAAAAAGAAATGAGTCTTTTGTAATCTTAACAAGATATAATTTGCAGATGTCTTAGAATACACAGGTAAGAGGAAAAAACTCGTGCATTCGTAGCGATTATATTCTCTTCCTCCGGATTGAACCAATTTTTTAACAGACTTTTGTATCATTTGTAACCAGAGAGATCAGCATCTCAAAAGATCTTTATTTTTATCTCCTACATCTGTTCTATTTTTGTAATTTAAACCGTTAAAAAACAAAGAGCATTTACCATGGCAGATCATGACTTTCAATTTCACTTTATTGAGCCTGATGAAAGTATTTCAGATTTTGTAGAGAATCTGGGAACGTTCTATAATGAGTCTCAGGAAGTGAAAGAAGTGGTTATTATTCCGGATGGGAGAATTGATCTGTTCTTTATGCAATCTTCTACACATTCTTTCCAGGTTGCCCTTATCGGTCTTGAGACCTATTCTGAGCAAAGGTTTATTCCTCCGTTTACCCGGGCTTTTGTAGTAAGTTTCAAACCTATTGCTGTGGAATATATTCTAAACACCTCTATTGCTGATGTATTAAATAGCGCAAGGGATCTTCCTGTTGGTTTCTGGAGTTTTCAGGCTGATGATCTTCAAAATTTTGAACTTTGCTGTGCAAAAGCAACACAAAAGATAAAAGAACTGATCCCTCAGAAAACAGATGACAGAAAACGTAAGCTTTTTGAACTTCTCTACACTTCAAAAGGCGAAATGAGTGTTCATGAACTTTCTGAAAAAGTAGGCTGGAGCAGCAGGCAGATCAACCGTTATTTCACCAAACAATTGGGATTATCTCTGAAAGCCTACTCTACGATTTTACGTTTCAGAGCCTCGCTGGAGCATATTGCCAAAGGAAAACTGTTTCCTGAACTGAATTACACAGATCAGAACCATTTCATCAAGGAAGTAAAAAAGTTTTCGGGAGTTGCCCCTAAAGAATTATCAAAAAATAAAAACGACCGATTTGTACTATTATCAGTGTTGAAGGGAAAGTAATTTTGTCCTGTAAAATTTAAATAAAAATGCTGATCAACAATAAATCAATAGCAATCGTTGGTGGTGGTCCCGCAGGACTTACCTTGGCCAGACTTTTACAATTGAAAAATGCCAATGTAAAAGTATATGAAAGAGATATAAACCAATATGCCCGTGTACAGGGCTCTCCGCTTGACATGCATGAAGATTCCGGGCTGGAGGCCATCCGTAAAGCTGAACTTTTGGAGGAGTTTAAAAAGACATACCGCCCCGGAGCAGACAAAATGCTGATCGTCAACGAGCAGGCGGAAATCGTTTTCAGTGATCATGAAGGAAAACCTGATGAAGATTTTGGTGCTGAACATTTCCGGCCTGAGATAGACAGGGGTCCTCTACGAAATATGCTGCTGGCTTCCCTGAAACCGGAAACTGTGGTATGGGACAGCCATTTTATCGCTATGGAGCCTCAGGGTGACGGCTGGCTTCTTCTTTTCAAAAACGGAACTTCGGCCTATGCAGATCTTGTCATTGCTTCAGATGGTGCCAATTCAAAGATTCGCCCTTATCTCACAGGTCATCAACCTGTTTATTCGGGAATCATTATGTTGGAAGGAAATGTTTCAAAAGAAAATGCACCTCACATCAATGCTCTGATCAATGGAGGCAAAATAATGGCTTTTGGAAATGCTAAAAATATATTGCTGGGACAAAAAGGCAACGGTGATCTTGGTTTTTATGCAAGCTTTAAAGCAAATGAAAACTGGGCTGCTGAAAGTGGTCTGAACTTTTCTGATCCTTTACAGGTTTTGGAGTGGTTTAAAAAATCCTATCCTGAGTGGAATGAAATATGGTACGAACTGTTTGAAAATGCAGCAATTCCTTTTATCCCCCGACCTATTTATTATATGCCTCTGGAGCAGACGTGGGAAACAAAATGCAACCTGACCCTGATGGGTGATGCTGCCCATGTAATGCCTCCGTTTGCAGGTGAAGGGGCTAATATGGCTATGCTTGATGCCCTGGAACTCAGTGAATATTTAACCAATAGCCACTATAGTACTCTACAGGAAGCTATTTCCGCTTATGAAAATAATATGTGCAAACGGGCTTCTGCCGCTACAAAAGAATCCCTTGAAAATGGGGAACGGATGCATTCTGAAAAAGCACTTGTCACAATGTTGAATTTTTTCGAAGGACATCTGCATTCAAAATAAAAAAAGAGGCTGTCTCAAAAGTACCCCCTCTCTCGGACTCCTGTCTGACAAATTTTGTCATTTAGGAGATTCTCAGAGCATTAGTTTACCTTTTGAGACAGCCTCAACTTTTTCCCTCTGAAAATAAATATTTTTCTCTCCGTTAGATCCTGATTCCGGAGATTCATTTGTGTCATTTCAATGATTATTCGAATAAATAATTCAAAAAATAAGCTTAGCAACTATTTTGTATTAAAATTCTTTCGCAAATCTATATTTTAAATTCAAAAAAGCATAAAAACACCCTACTACACATATACAACATTGATATAAAACACTAATTATCAGAGTATTAAAAAACAAACTATTGATCATTTGATTTTAAGAGAAAAACAGCAATATTGAAATAACTGTACCATACGCAGAAAAATACAAGACTGATGTAAAGAAGAATTTACTCTGAAAGAAATCTTGATTTCAACTCCTTATTTCTAAAAAACAACTCTGTTATCTTAATAAATCCCACTTTATACAAATCTGACATCGAATTTAGCCAAACACCACAACATCCTAAACATCAAATATTTAAACATTGAATTATTGATTGTAGTATCTGTGTAGTAGAGCTTTTTTTCCTTATTTGAACAAAATTTTTCAAATTTGAGCACAAAGCCACTAAAAAAATACAGGTGGTGAAAAGAGAATATTTCGAACACTGTCTGACCTGATGAATCAGACAGTTTTTTTTATCCTAAAGCATCAAAGAAATCATAAATATCGGTTTCACCCGGAATGTTCAGTTTTTTTCGGATTCTGTATTTTTTTTGCTGAACGGTCCTATGCTGAACTAAAATATAGCTTGCAATTTCTTTGGAGGTAAAATGCAGTTTCAGCATAGCACAAAAGGCCAATTCTGAATTTTCAAGGCCTGGATTGATGGTGAGCAGCTGATCTATGAATTCCGGATAGATTTCTTTAAAGCGTTTCAGAAAATCAGGATCATTATTTCTGCCCAGCTCCATGATCTCTTCTTGTTTATTATCTGTCATACGGGCTTTCAGATGTTCTGCTTCAAGTTTGAGGTCTGTTTTCCGTTTTCTGAGTATACTGATGGCCCTCCAGGCATATATTCCTAATAATGAAAGACCTGCAAGTGAAAAAAGGATCACCCACTGTATCCTGCTTTTATGTTTTTCCGTATTTTCCTGGGTAAGTGTAATAAAGGACTCCATATCATGGTTTATCGTAGCCAGTAAAGCGGTATTGGTCTTATTTTTTGCTTCTGTATAGGCATTCAGATAAAAATAGGCCTTTTCTTTGTCTCCCATCTTGTCATACAATCTCCTAAGATCATTATAGATATATTTGGTATATTGGGAAAAGATTCGCCGTGTTTTTTTATCGATCTCCAAAGCCTGCAAAAATTCTTTTTCTGCCTTTTCATATTCTCCATAGGCAAGATAGTATTCTCCCATGATCGTACGTATATTGAGCGCAATAGCATCCTCCTGCCTGATTAAGCTCATTTGTTGATAGGCCCTTACAATATATTTATACGCAGAATCTTTATTTTTATACATATAGACATAATCACTTATGGCACAATCAGCAATACCTGTATTGTCAAACTTTCTTGCTTTATTAAAAAATTCCAGTGCTTTGTTATATTGATTTTTCTGTACGTAATATTGGCCTTGTCTTATATAAACATTATAAAGCACTCTATTTTTTAGCTTGGAGCGTGAATCTTTTTCAACACAGTTTAAGGCAGTATTATTATATGCAAATGCTTTATCAATTCTTCCCAGCTCATTATTTAATCGGCCGTAATTGTTATAAAATATAGCCTTATGGATATTATTTTCTGAGTTTTTCAGTATCTTTTCTGCCTTATCAAAAAGGATCTTTGACTTTTGATAATTTTCCAGTGAGATATTAATTTGGGCCAGATTTATATAACACAAAGCTTTCCCCTCTTCATATCCTGTTTCTTCTGCTTTCTTATAATATTTTTTATTGAGGTTAACCAGAGAATCATATTCACCTGAAAGCCGCAGTCTTTCATTTTGTGTCATCAACGGCACGTCAAAGTTTTTTTCACGTTCCTTCTGAGAATGGGACTGGCATGAAACCAAGATGATCAATAAAACCAAAAGAAAAATACGCACCATATGCTATCTTTATTTAAACTGAATTTCCTGTATAAATTATCATAAAAGAATAACTTTATAAAGCGAATAATATTATATTTTCTTTAATTATTATTTGATTACACGATATAGTTTACAGTATTTTCATTTGTAAAGAAAAAATTCGGTACTTTTTTTACATTTTCACATTTTCAAAAAATTCATAAATGTCCATTTCCCCCGGAATATTAAGCCTTTTTCTTATTCTGTATTTTTTCTGCTGAACAGATCTATGCTGCACAAAGGTATAATTTGCAATTTCCTTAGATGAAAAACGCAGCTTCAGCATTGCACAAAAGGCCAGTTCCGAGTTTTCAAGTTCAGGATTGATCTTTAAAAGCTCACTGATAAAATCCGGATATAAATCTCTGAATTTCAACAAAAAAGAAGAATCATTCTTCTTAGCAAGCTCAATAACCTCGTCCAGCTGTTTGGTATACATATGGTCTTTCAGTTCTTCGGTCTCCATCTTTAAAGTCTTCTTTTTCAGTTTCAGAACGTTGATCACCTTTCTTACGTATACTCCTGAAACCGTGAGTACTGTAATGGATAGTGCAATGAATAACGGAAGATCATTTTTGTGCCAGTCAGACTCGTTCTTCATTTCTGAAATAAAATTTTCAGTAGCTTTATTCATGGTAGCCAGCCGAACTTCATCAATTTTCCCTTCTTCTTCCATATATTTTTTTAAATAGTAATAGGCTCTGCCACCATCATTCTTTTTCCTGTACAGTTCTGCCAGTGCCTTATACACCCCATTGATATGGGTAGAATAGGTACGTCTTGTTTTTATATTAATCTCAAGAGCTTTTTTCAGGTTTTTTTCAGCCTTATCATGGTTATTGACCTCGTTATAATAATAGCCCAGAGTATAATAGACCCACAGAGATTCTACATCACTTGTTTTCTCACTTAGCATTTTTTCATCTGCTCTGGATATGTATATTCCGGCTGAATCCGGCTGATGAAAATACAGATAATATTGGGCAACCATACAATTGCTGTATGCAGAATGCTCTAATTCATTTCCTTTAAGAATACATTTCAGAGAGGTACCCGGCCATCTTTTTTTGGCAAAATAGATTCCCCGGTTGATATAGAGTCTTGACTGAAGTTTCGTTTTAAGCTCAGATTTTTTTGCTTTTCTTATAAAAGAAAATGCTTTACTGTTATAGGCGACAGCCTTATCATACAATTCAAGATGGTGATAATACAAACTATAATCGTTATAATACAGTGCTTTATGATAATAGTTGCCCGAGTCTTCCAGGTCTCTTTCCGCCTTATTGAAAAAGAATAACGCCTTTTCGTAGTTTCCTGTAGAAACATTGACGTCTGCCAGATTGAGATAGCAAAGCCCCTTCCCTGCTTTATAATTCATTTTAGCAGCTTTTTTAAGGTAGTCTACATTGAGAGCGATAAGCGCTTCATATTCTCCGGAAAGATGGAGTTCTGAGTTTCGGTTGATGAGTGAGGTATCAAATTTTTCTCTATCCTTTTCTGCTGAATTTCGTTTACAGGAAAGCATTAACAGCAATAGACCCACAAAAAACATGCAGATCATTGTTTTCATCATGATTACCGGATATGTTATATTTTTTTTAATGGGACTTGCTTTTTGATATAATTACAGCTTTTCCTCTATACCTACCTAAGCATCAATAAATGATCCGGTAAGAGTATCTGCCGATTTGCTATTCTGACTATCTCTTCTATAAATATACATAATTTAAGTAAAAATATAGGGGATTCTTACCAAATATTAATATAGGCTATGCTTAATTTTATAAATAAAAACAGACTGATTTTTAAGAACGGGCAAGAGGATTTATTAACAGAAAATCGACTGTACAAAAGAAAATACCAGCAGCCTCCGCTTACCTGATAGCTGATAAAATCAGTTTTTTATTTATTTTTAAAAAACGAATTATTAACAATGAAAACAGAGCCATGAAGATCAGCTACCGCAAACTTCTCCCGGAAGAAAGTAAAATATACAGAACCATCCGTCTGGAAAGCCTTAAAAAATACCCGGATTCATTTGCAGCCACCTACCAGGAAGCTCTGAACACCAAAAAACTCAGAATGGAAACCGATATTGAAAATTCAGTACCGGGCATGTTTATGATGGGAGCTTTTGCCAATCAGGAACTTATCGGTATCTGTGCTTTTGTAAAAAAAGAAGACAGCATGGGAAGTATCTACCAGATGTATGCGAAAGAGGAATTCCATGGGAAAGGTATAGGTTTGGAGCTGATACAAGCGGTCATTCAGCAAGCGATCAACGAATTCGGCTGCTCTGAAATCACCCTGGAAGTAAGTCCCGGAAATGACAGTGCCTATTTTCTTTATAAAAAGGCAGGATTCACAGAGATTGAAGGTCATGAAACAGATGGAATTCCCGGATTAGATTCAAATGTCCCGCCAGTGATACGATTACAATACCATGTCGGCTAAAATTTACCTGCCAAGGTTTATTTTGGATCAATTGCAAAAGCAGGGGGGATAATATTGTATTATTTATAGAATTTAGTTTAACACAAAGTTTTTAGCCTCTTATCTCATATTTTCAAGGGAGCAAAGGATGGAACCAATTTCATTAATTCTTTCTAAGCGAATGTATATCTATGAAGCTTCATCAGCAACAAAGTCGCTCTTCTTTGCTCCCTAAAATAAAACATTCAAATGAGCTTACTTTGCGTTTTTTAAAATACATTGTTTCATTCAATAAGAATAGTGTATGTTTTGTACTGTTCCCAAATTTTTGAACCTGATCCGTTTTTATGGATTAGTACCAAAGGTTGTGGGGCCAGCAAAAAGTTGAGTTCATCTGAACAGAAAAAATGTGATGTTCTTTACCAATTAGAATCAACAATTGTGGAGATGGGGTTTCACGCAAAGTTTCAAGTTTGTGTATGCTTTATTTTAAGTGGGGTAAGAAGGGATCGATTTTCAATCGATCTGAAGAAGCGAGCGCATAATCACAAAGCTTCATCAGCGACGAAGTCGCATTACTTAGCCTCCTAAAATAAAGTATTCGAATCACTAATTCTTTGCGTTTATAAAATTTAGAATAATCAATCGCTATTCAATTGTTTTATCACAGCTTTTGAGCATGATCCGTTTTTATCTTGTCACATGAAAATCAAGCTGCAACAATCACCATAGTTTGTCTGCTATAAAAGCAAAAAAAGAACCACTGAAACAGTAGTTCTTTTTGATTGTGACCCGGCTGGGATTCGAACCCAGGACCCATACATTAAAAGTGTATTGCTCTACCAGCTGAGCTACCGAGTCGGCCACTTAATTTTTTAAGTAAATCCCTTTGTTTAAGGGACTGCAAAGATAAAAACTTTTTCTCTAACTCCAAATTTTTTCCGACTTTTTATCCC
Organism: Chryseobacterium sp. FR048; assembly: GCF_056844665.1. Classification (NCBI taxonomy): domain Bacteria; kingdom Pseudomonadati; phylum Bacteroidota; class Flavobacteriia; order Flavobacteriales; family Weeksellaceae; genus Chryseobacterium; species Chryseobacterium sp. FR048. The sequence continues at coordinate 107,548 of NZ_JBXDSE010000009.1, forward strand.
AATAAATTTCATCAAAATCCATAAGTCAAATATTTTCATTGCTTTACATTTTAAAAAAATTAATCCTTTAAAAAGAGTCAATATTTATGATGACTTTTAGGGAACATTACCACGCCTGGAGAACACTTCCGTTTCTAATAAGAAAGCTGGAGATATTATTACGATGGCTTTCCATTAGAAAGGTCTTTAAAACAGTAATTTATGCCATTTTTCAGGGCAATATTGTCTGCAAATTATATAACAATCTGAGTTTTTATGGATCAAGCTGCAACAATTATTATAATTTGTCTGCTATAAAAACAAAAAAAGAACCACTGAAACAGTAGTTCTTTTTGATTGTGACCCGGCTGGGATTCGAACCCAGGACCCATACATTAAAAGTGTATTGCTCTACCAGCTGAGCTACCGAGTCGGCCACTTACTTTTTTAAGTAAATCCCTTTGTTTAAGGGACTGCAAAGATAGAAACTTTTTCTTTAACTCCAAATTTTTACCAGACATTTTTAGTATAAAATTTCTTTCTTTTGGCCTCACGAACGAAATGTTTTTAAGCAAGAGGGTTAATAAAAAAATACAATCAACTGATAAAAAACAAGTTGAAAAATAACACTACATGAAAACAGTCACATAGTGTTATCGTCATTTTTTTCGTAAAAATTATTTTTTCTGTTGTTACCAAAGAAGAGGTGCTTGATCTCCAGCCTTGTTTTTAGCATAATAAAGAGAGGGAAGAACTTTGGACAGGTAAGTAAATTCACTGTAACAATGCTCCATTAAACCAAACCCTATTTCATCAGGCAATGAACTTTCAGTATCTGCCGATAAAGCACCAAGAAAAAAATGACTTCTCAAGGTACATCCCTGTACAGTATCTCTTGCTACATGAAACATATAGCCATCTAAAGGATCTCCATTGGTATCTATCGGTGTATGGTCTCCAAAACCAATTCTCGCATAGACCACAGCACTCACTTCCCCATGAGTGTACGCATTTTTTAGAATATCAGAATTAAAAATTTCTGCCGGATCATGAAATTTAATGGTAGCAGCTACAGGAGGAATATCACCCAGAGATTCTGTAGCATGGATGGTAGCTCCTATATAATTTTCATGTTTAATCCATTGATGATCCCAGCCACTGTGCTCTACGTGGTCATGGGGATGCCACAGCTTCAAATCTTCAGTTGTTTCAAAATACTTGAACCACCAGTCCAGCATTTTACCGTTGCAATTCTGCAGCACATTTCTCATCGCAACATGAAGCATTCCGTTTTCCAGTCTTTTGATCCCGGCTTCCAGAGCAAGGGGTTTGGGGGATAAAAGGTTATTTATATCCTTAAACATTACTTCTTCGGTTTCTTTTGTCAATTTCATACTCGATATTTTTAATTGTATTTTATCATTAAAAGTCTCCAGCATACAGATTCAGAGCCTGCATATACCTACTCTATCCTTTTATAGGTAAGCCTTTTAACGTATTAATCACAGTACAAATTTAAATCAGACAGAAACCGGAATTCATGCACTATCTCCTAATCGACCTGTACAATCTGGAAATAATGCGTCATAGAAATTCACTTCAAAGAATTTATGTGATAAAAATAGATGATGGAAAGAATAACCGAAGATGAAAAGCAGGACAATATTATGGGTAATCAATATCTTTTTTAAAATCCTCAGGACTTTGCCCCTTCTGTTTTTTATAAAACCGGGAAAAATAAGCGGGATCATCAAAATTTAAATGAAAGGCAATTTCCTTGATGGTCAGTTCACTGGCCTTCAACATCCTGTCTGCTTCTATCATAAGCCTTTCATGCAACAACTGGGTAAGGGTTTTATTCATTTTCTCCTTCAGGATCTGATTGATTCTTTTTTCGCTGATCCCCATTTTCGAAGCATAAAAATCAGCTTTTCGTTCTGTTTTATAGTGTTCGTCCATCAGCATGATAAACTGATAGACCCGCTTCTGATTGACATCCTGATGTAAAAAATAATGTTGACTGATACGAATCAGATTCAGCAGAAATACTTTCAACAAAGCCTTTAAAACAAGATAGGTCCCCATAGCATTGTGGCACTCCTTCTCCATCAATCCTTTTAAAAGCTGAAGTGTCTCCAGGGTATTCTGATCTATAAGAAAACTGGTAGACTGCCCATGCATATTGAAAAGGTTGAAAACATCCAATGCGTATTCTTTATCATCTTCTTCCAGATAATCTCTTTTAAAAGCAATGATAACCCCGTCTTTATCATGAATATCCAATTCTACAAACCGATACGGAGGAATAAGAAACATTCGGAAATCTCCTGAAAGCTCTCTGAGCCAGATCATTTCAAAAAAATCTGCCCGCTGAGGATTCTGCATATAGTTTTCCGTACAGTGACGAAGTTCAGAAAGGATAAATTTGGTAGAATCAATGGGATGAATGAATTTCATATTCCGGCTCAATTTTCATGATAGAGTACAAATATACAGGATCAAGCGCAAAAGCTGGGGGATAATATTGTTTGTGTTTATTGAATTTAATTGACGCAAAGAATTAGTGATTCGAGTGTTTTATTTTAGGAGGCTAAGTAATGCGACTTCGTCGCTGATGAAGCTTTGTGATTATGCGCTCGCTTCTTCAGATCGATTCAAAATTGATCCCTTCTTAGCTCACTTAAAATAAAGTACACACAAACATGAAACTTTGCGTGAAACCCTATCTCCACAACTGTTGATTCTAATTGGTAAAGAACATCACATTTTTTCTATTCGGATGAACTCAACTTTTTGCTGGGTCAACAACCTTTTGTACTGATCCAATATACGTCACAACGGCTTCAAATCCGGAAGGGACAAAAAACAAAAAAAGAACCACTGAAACAGTAGTTCTTTTTTGATTGTGACCCGGCTGGGATTCGAACCCAGGACCCATACATTAAAAGTGTATTGCTCTACCAGCTGAGCTACCGAGTCGGCCACTTACTTTTTTAAGTAAATCCCTTTATTTAAGGGACTGCAAAGATAGTAAAACCCTCTTAAATTCCAAATTTTTCAGTGCTTTTTTCGCATAAAATTTCAGCTAAAATAATTAAACAGCTGTTTATAAATTAATTACAAAAAAAATAATTTATGAGAAATTTTATCTGAAAACAATCAATATAATACCTGGTCCTATTTTTTCCATAAAACTTATTGGATGGGATGACAAACTTATCTTGCATTTCTTCTCAAGATGTCCTATTTTTGAAAGAAATGAGGGTCAAAAGCCTTTAGCGATTTATCTTTTCAACAGGTGAATCATCATCATCTCAGTTTTCTGTTTTTTAATAGTCTGATATTTATGAAATTAATTACTCCCAAAAGATTAACCAGCGGTGATAAAGTAGCAGCCATTTCAATGTCATGGGGAGCAGCCGGCGATTTACCACACCGATATTCAAAAGGCAAAGAGCGTTTAATCCTAATGTTCAATCTGGAAGTAACTGAAACAAAACATGCTCTGCAATCGGCAGAATGGATCTATAATCATCCGGAAGCAAGAGCCAATGATCTCATGGAAGCCTTTGCTGATCCTTCCATAAAGGCGGTTATCTCAAATATTGGCGGTGATGACAGTATCAGAATGCTAAAGTATATTGATCTGGATGTGATCAGAAATAATCCCAAAATATTTCTGGGATTTTCCGACAGTACGGTTACTCATTTTATTTGTCTTAAAGCAGGTCTAAGTTCATTTTATGGCACTTCTTTACTGGTAGGATTTGCTGAAAATGGTGCGATGCATGATTATCAGATCAATGACCTCAACAAAGTCTTATTCTCCCCAGCCGTTATCGGGCAGATTCATCCGAATCAGGAAGGCTGGACCACGGAATTTCTAGACTGGTTTGATGTTTCTTTACAGGATGTACAACGAAAACTGACTCCATCTTCAGGCTGGCGTTTCATCAGGGGCAATTCTATTGCTCAGGGCCCATTGATCGGCGGCTGTATGGAGGTATTGGAAATGTTGAAAGGAACTGATTACTGGCCGGATCTGGAAACATGGAAAGGAGGTATTTTATTTTTTGAAACTTCAGAAGATAAACCAAAACCGGAGTATGTAAGATGGTGGCTAAGAAACTATGCTTCTATGGGAATTCTTGCTCATGCTAAAGGAATTATTTTCGGCCGGCCTTACGACAATCTCTATGCGGAAGAATATGAAACGGAACTCTTGAAAGTACTTGACGAAGAAGGCTTATATGATCTTCCTGTCATCACCCGGATGGATTTTGGCCACACCTGCCCTACCTTCACGCTTCCCTACGGAAAACTCGCAGAAATCAACTGTATTGATCAAACCTTTTCAATATTGGAAAGCGGAGTTTTATAAAACGTTATTCCCAATACCATAAAATGTTTTTGCTGGCCTGGGGCCAGCAAAAACACCTCATCATTCTCTTTATCTTTTTACGGAGAATAAAGGTTGCCATTTATGAATCTAATCTTTGGAATCAGGCATTCAAACCTCTCTGCTGATATTCAAAAAGTTTCACAATGGTATCTGTCATTTCCGATCCGTAATGTTTGCCTACCAGATAAAGAGCGGCATCTATTCCGGCCGTAATTCCGGCAGTTGTAATCAGTCTGTCCTGATCTACAAAACGAACATTTCTCTTTACGATACTTTTCGGATTATGCTGTTCCAACACATCCAACAACATGGAATGGGTAGTAATCTCATAATGATCCAGAATACCTGTCCGGGACAGATGCATACTTCCTGTACAGATCGTAAATATGGTGGTCCCTTTGTTATAATGATCTTTGATCCATCCCATTACGGTTTCCTGAAAATCATCATCCTGCAGATATTTCATTACCTGATCCGGATTTGCTCCCGGAATTACGATCATATCCGGCCTGGGAGCAGTCTGCAGATCATATGTTGGGGTAATTGCCATTGTATTGGCTTCCATATACACTGCTTCTCCGGTTTTTCCGACGGTAAAACAGTTATAACTTCCAGGATGTATGACATTTGCTTTTACGAAAACATCTAAAGGTCCGGTCAGATCGAGCGCTTCTACCTGATCATAAATTAAAAATGCAACGTTCATTGTTTTGCCATTTTGTTTCTGCGTCATAATGATATATTTAAAAATTATTGTGTTTAGAATAGACATGGCTTTTCCCTGCTGACAAATAATCATCAGCCTTACTAAGTCTCAAAAAGTGAAAAAAATTATGGGGTTCCTTTACAGTTTTTACGATACTGTGCCGGAGACAGGGACAAATATTTTAAGAACAGCCGGCGGAGGGAAATTATACTTCCGAAACCACACTTTTCAGTAATCATTTCGATAGTCATATCCGTGTATTCCAGCATATTTTTTGCCTGATCCAGTCTCATTTTTTCAAGAAATTTTCCGGGCGTCATTCCTGATTCTTTCAAAAATACTCTTGAGAAATTGCGGACACTCATATTTACAGATTCTGCCATATATTCTATACTAATGGCCTTATCTAGTTTATCTTTCAGCAAATCCCGGATCTGTTTGGTAAAAGGAGACAGCATTTCATACTCAGGCAGAACATTTCCAAACTGAGATTGCACTCCAGGCCTTTTTAAATGTAATACAAGGTGCTTGGCCACTTCCGAGGCCAGTGGTTTTCCAAAATCCTCTTCCAATAATGCCAATGCCAGATCCATCCCCGAGGAAACACCGCCTGACGTATAAATCTGCTGATCCCGGATAAAAAACGGGTTGACATTCACCTTAAGGTCAGGGTAAGTCTGCTGCAGTAAATCGGCATATTTCCAGTGAGTAGTTACCTGTTTTCCGTTCAGAAGGCCTGCTTTTGCCAGCACAAATGCTCCGACACAGACTGATCCTATGCGCTTTGCGTGGGTTGTCAGACTCTGCAGATACTCATAAAGACCGGGATTGATCTCGTCCAATACAGTTAATGTAGTTCCTGCAACCAGTAAGGTATCTATAGGAAAATCTATATCATCAATCGTATGACTGCAGGTTAAAGGTATTCCTGAGCCTGAGCAGATGATTTTATCTGAAGTACCGGATACCATATGAACACGATACCTCAACTCAGAGGTATCATCTGACAAAAAGAGATTAGCCGATGTAAAAACATCGCAGGGACCTGCCACATCCAACAATTGCACCTGTGGTAAAACCAGGAGTACTATATTTTTTGTGCTGATCATCTTTTCCTGCATTTCCATCTCTTAATATTTATGATACAAATGTAGCGACAATGCACCATGGCTGCAATGACAAAAAAATAACAGTTTCGGACAAAAAAAAGACTGCCTTCTCAAGACAGTCTTACCACTCTTACTATAAAATTAGCTATAACAGCTATACTTTCTGATGGTATTTAAAATCCTGAATTAAAAAAAATTCACATCGGGGAAAAGTTCCACCATATATCTATGCAGGTGATAGTCTGCGGGATTTTAAATAAAGTGCCGTACGGTTCAGGTATGGAAAAAGAAGAATCAATAATAGGAAGCCTGCAAGAAGCCAAACCATTATTTCGTAATAATCCATCGCAAAGCGTACGTGATCCTGAACATTAAGCCTTGCCACTAATAATTTGTTGGAGGCTTTTACTGCATGATCTTCCAGCATTCCTTTAGCCGTAAGTTTAGCCGTCTGCTTATGAAGAAAATCTTTTACAAAAGGGTCTACAGCACTCAAATGATCCTGAAAAGCATTATAATGACGGCTCTTCTCATACAATTCAAAAAAATTGATCAGCGCTATGCTGACACAGAACCCCAAATAACGGATCGCCAATGCCGTAGCCGCCGCCGATGGCCCAATGGACGCCGGAACGGATGATATAATGAAAATAATCGTAGGAACCATGATCAATCCTACTCCCAATCCCTGAAGGAACAAAGGAATATAATAATTGAATTCATTCGCCTGAACATCAAACGAATAATACATCAGTGCATGAAACAGCAACAACATCAAAAACCCCGGCACCCATATATACTGTATCTTTTTTTTCTGCAAAACCATACAGCAGGCAATAATGACCCCAATAATAAGCCCTGAAAGATTGAAAATATTGATATAGGAAATATAAAACGGGTCAAGGTGCAGCTCTGTCGCAAAATAAGTATTGGTAATCCCTGATGCAAAACGACAGATATACATGATGAACAGAATCATCAGACCTACTTTGAAGTTCCTGTATCTGAAAACTCTGAGATCAATATAAGGTCTTTTAATAGAATGCTGGCGAAAAACCGATATTCCCCCCAAAACAATGATCCCTATTACACTTCCTAAGATCCGGGGATCTTCCAGCCAATAATATTCCTGCCCGAAAATGGTAATATATCCTATGAGCACTAATATTGTACTGAAAACTGCAAAACTCTGCCAGTCCAGTTTATACAGGTGAAATCTGGCATGTGTTCTGTAATTACTCATGGCAAGGGTCAGGAAGACAAGTCCCGGAAGGTATGAAAAGATCGCTGTTTTATAGACGATATTAAAGTTATAAGAGTCTATAAGATCTGCCGTAATCAGATTATTGAAAGGTAAAGCACAAAGCAGGATGCCAAAAAATACGGAAAAACTGATTTCCCGCCCTCTTTCACTATTTAATCTTGTAAAAATCTGTGTAAGGGAAAGATTGACATTTCCGGCAAACAGCATTCCCTGAAGAAAACGTACAGGAAAAAGAATATATACTTCACGAGTACAGTAGCACACCAGGCAGGCGAATATCTGCAAGGTGGTAAACAGAAGAAAATATTCCTTAGCGGCCAGAAAACTGAAAAATCTTCTTTCCAGGCTGTAAAACCCTACATAGCCAGCATAGAACAGGGCTACTGAAAACTGAATATCAGCAGGCTCACATCCATAATATCCTGCAGCAGCATTGATGTTGGTAAGGGGTAAGAAAAATATGATGATCCCGGGTAAGGTCATGGAGAAAAGAATGATTTTCACCAGCCATTCCGGTGCCCATCTTTTAAAAAAGGGCATTTGTCTTCTTCCCATCAGGAATGTTTTTTATTGGCGTATACGTTTACGTTCATTCCCATTTTGAGAATGTCAATATCTTTTCTTTTACCATCCACCCGGATTCTTACGGGAATACGCTGTACAATTTTCACATAGTTTCCGGTAGAATTATCTGGTGGCAGCAGCGAAAAACTTGAACCTGTTGCGGGTGATAATGAAATAATGGTTCCCTGAAATTCCTGGTCAGGATAAGAATCGGCTACTATTTTCACACGGTCCCCGATATGCATATCCTTGATCTGCGTTTCCTTATAATTGGCAACCACCCATTTATCGGTTTCATTATTCACGATAAAGGCAAGGGTTTCTCCGGCATCAATCATCTGCCCCACTTCTACTGTTCTGCGTCCCATTCTGCCATCATATGATGCAACGACAGCTGTATAACTTACATCCAGTTTATGACGGTCCAGTAAAGCTTCTAATCTTACTATCTCAGCCTGTACCACCGTTTTTTCGGCCTGAATATCATTGATTTTGGAAACAGAAGCCGCATAATTATCCTGAGAAGATTTATAGTCACTTTCGTTCACATCCAGTGTAGCTTTTACATCTTCCAGCCTTTGTCGGGTAGCAGATTCTTCATCATAAAGCTTTTTGTATCGGTTATAATCAAGCTGTTGCTTCCATACTTTTGCTTTACTGGCATCTACCTGAGCCTGCGCTGAAGCCGCTTCTTTCTCTGTAGTACCGGTATTGCTTTCCAACACTTTCAGTTGTGCACGGGCTTTCTGAAGGGCGGCCTGGGTTTGTTTCTGCTGAAGAACATATTCGCGGTTATCGATCAGTAAAAGGGTGTCCCCTTTCTTTACTTCCTGATTTTCCTCAAATTTTACGGCTACAATGAATCCGCCTGCTCTTGAGATGACAGGGTTTACATATTCCTGGATCTGGGCATCATTGGTCTGTTCATATTTATAGTAGCTTTTAAGGGTAAAACCGCCCCAGACAATAAGTGCGGCAACGATAAAAACGGAGATCCATCCTGTAATCTTTGTGATCAGTCTGTCGGTAGGGGTGTATTTTTTTTTCATTGTTTTATAAAACGCCTGTGATATTTTGTAATAAATAATAATTGTTTTGTGCCATAATCTTTGCTGCTTCCAGTTCAAATTTGGTCTGAAGAAGCTGTATATCAGCATCCAGAAGTTCTGTAATAAGGGAAGTCTGGCTGAAGTAAGTATTTTTGATAATACGGGCATTTTCTTTTGCCTGAGCTACATTGGTTTCAGCGACTTTGATCTGCTCAAGTGCTTCCTGATAGCGTAAATAGGCTTCTTTTACCTGTTGTCTTATCTTATCTTCGGTATCTTTATGTACTTCTTCTTCTTTTTCAAATTCCAGAGCTGCGGCTTTTACCTTCTGCGTATTGTGATAAAGGGAGGAAATGGAAAACGAAGCTTTAATCCCTACAATACCCAATGAGTACCAATAAGGGTTGTAAGGATAAAGGAAGATCTGCGGATTGGCATAATAAAATTCTCCGTACATTCCTATTTTCGGTCTTACATTGGCTTTTACCTGCTTCAGTTTGATCATGCTCAATTCTGTCTGCTGTTCAGAAACATGATAGTCAAATGAGTGATCCAGTGCCTGCTTCAGATAGTCTGCATAGGTTGTATTTTCATTCCACTGATTGAATGGCACATCCGGAATAACGATCTGATCATCAGGAATTCCTAAAATAATATTCAGTTTCTGGGTCGCAATGAGAATATCATTTTCTATGGTGACCAGGGTCATTTTACGTTTGGAAAGCTCCAGTTCGATTCTTAAAACATCACTTTTCAGCACTACCCCGTTTTTGTACAAGGCCTGTATTTCTTTAAGCTGTGTTTTCTGGTCTTCAATATCCTTTTTGATAAGGTCTCTGAAAATTAAGGTTTTCTGCAGCTCAAGATAAAGGGTTGCTGTTTTGTAATGAATGTCAGAAACAGACTGTTCTTTCTGTATATTTTTGATTTTCTGAAGGGTTTGGTTTTCCCTGATTTTAAGATTCAGTTTATTTCCGTTGTAAATATTTAAATAAAAATCCGCTCCGGCTCTGTAAAGGGTGTGGATGACTTCATGCTGGGTAGGTTTAGAAAAAATTCCGTTTTCATAGATAGGAATATTGGAAGCTTTTTCTGCAGAACCTTTCACTTCTATTTCCGGAAGCCGTTCCCGTTTGGCATCTTTTACTTCGGCTTCGGCGATGTCTACATTGATGGTTTTGATTTTAATATGACGGCTGTTTTCTTCAGCTCTTTGCCATGCGTCTTTTAGAGAGATCCGGATGGTATCATTCTTTGAACTGCCTGCTTGGGCTGATATTGTGTAGGAAACTCCCAGCATCAGCAGTCCGGTGACATAGATTTTCATTTGAATTTTTCGAAATTATTGCACTGCAAATTTATCTTCAATCCGGATATTATTTTTATCTAAAATAGTCAAGTTTTACATGATTCCGGCCAAATGATTATATTTGCATTTTCATCTCAAATTATTTTTCACATGGGGTTAATTGCTGCACTTCCGGATATTGATAAACACGATAAAAGTGTGTTTGTGATGCATGAAAAATCGGAGAAACTGATCCCGTTTCATAAGCATACCAAGGGCCAGCTAAGCTATGTAGAAGGCGGTATTGCCTATATCACCATCGATAACAGAACGTACGTAGTGCCTGCCAGACACTTCTTCTGGATTCCGCAGGGCATGGAGCATATTTTAGAAGTTGGGCACACCGCTACTGTTCTGCGTTCTCTTTATTTTTATGCCCACGATGATGCTTCTGACCCGTTTTATGGCAAGTTGGGAATTTATCCGGCATCCGAACTTTTGATTCAGATGATCAAGTATACGGAGATATGGGATGAAAAACATGTGACGGAACGGGACGAAAATTTTGAATTTTTAGTGGCGTTAAAAAAAATCTTACCCAAAACCCACAAACAGCCTTTACCGATCATTCTTCCTGCCACGCATAATAAACAGATGATGAAAATTGTCTCTTATCTTGAATGGAATATCGGAGAAAAGCTGACCCTAGCGAATGTAAGTGCCAGATTCGGGTTGAGTGAGCGCTCTATGTCTCGCCTTTTTAAAGCTGATATGGATATTTCTTTTCTTCAGTATCTGAAAACCTTAAGGATCATCAAAGCAATCGAATTGCTTTTAAATACAGACAAACCGATCAACGAAATTGCAAATGACGTGGGCTATAGCTCCATCAGCGCATTTAGTGATACGTTCAGTGAGTTTACCCAATCCAGACCGTCAGATCTGAGAAAAAGCAGCAAAGTATACCGTAATCCTACGCCCATTTAGAATGAATTCTATATTTCAGAAAGGTAGTTACAAACTGATAGATTGGTGCTCAGAATAGTCCTTTTGAAACCGATTTTTAACCATCAAGAAGATAAGGTTGAAAAGAAATAAGGTAAAGTCAAGTGACTTTAAAACAAAACGATAAAACAAATCCTTCTTTCTTAAACCTTATCTGGTCTTAATGGTCCTATTTTTTTATTGGGTAGCCCTCATCATCGCAGTCGTGATCTGCTCTTCCTTCTTTTTTGAATAATTGGAATCCAAAGGTTTCATCACATCAAATAAGTACTGATAGAAAGGAACAATCTGCTGAACTTTCCCAGCTTCTTTCATCGCTTTTTCTTTGTTCATCTGCTGAAGCGCATGGATAAAGGCATTGAACTTTTTATCAATAGGTTGTACTGATTTCAGCAGATACGCATATGCCTTGTCATTCTGCCCCAGCGTTCTGTAAGCGTCTGTAACTGCAGAAATCACCAGTGCATATTCCATTGGCTTCGATCTTATTTGTCGGCGGGCAGCAGCCTGAAATGATGGAGTAAGTTTCATATAATAGTCATATTCATCAAATATTCCTTTTTTAAGGTTTTCTGCCAGCTGAAGTCCTTTCTGTTCCTGCCCTGTAACGATATATCCGTTTACAATGGAACTCAATGAACGCGGATCATTGTATTTTTCCGCAGGAATTTCTCTGGCTGCAAGATTCAGTAATTCGATGGCTTTAGCTTTTTGCCCACTAGTAACGAGTGCAGAAACAGCTCTTCCTACAGACATTCTGTAGCCTAGAATATTGGAAGTTGCCGTTTCGTCATAATAAATACTCAGGTCTTTGAAATTCCCCCATTTGTAGTTTTTCACCACGTTGTAAAGAGAATTGGCATCTACCCTTCCCTTATCTCCATCCGGGCTCTGCGGAGTACGGATCGGTACCAGTCTGTAACTGAAACCGTCAAATTGAAGGTAATCATCGAGATAGAAAATATTTTCACTGTCGTACATCCCTCCTGATGAAAAGTTAACAGGACGTTTCCAATCGAAATTGGCAAGCATGTCCAGCATCATAAGATGGCTTTTGTAAAGGGTAGATCCTTCGTAGTTGATGGTGATCTGATCAACGGTATTCGGAAGATCAGACGGGTTGATAATTCCTGCCTTCACTGCATTTTCCTTATTGACAGGAAGAATGAATTTGTTTACCGGAATAATATTATACTTTTCATATTCATTTTCGCCGAAGTACATTTTCAGTAATTCATCTTTTGCAGGAGATTTAGACTTAAGAAACTTCATGGCCTCTTTCAGTGTCAGAGAATCCTGTGTTAGATATTTTCTGAATTCCTGAAATTCCGTTTCAGGAGCTCCCTGTTCTTTTAACATTGCAAAAAGCCCTTCCCAGTCTTGTTTTTTCATCAGATACACCTGGTCATTCACCCCATCTCTATACTCTTCATGCGTCAGTTCACCCGGAATTCCCATAGCATTGTATGTTCTTCTTTTTACCTGATCAATATTCCATGGAGTGGCTAGCAGGGTAAAGTTGACGGTTTTCACATCATCTCTGAATCTTTCCGTCTCCTGAATTGCCCAGACCGGGAAAGTATCATTGTCACCATAAATAAAAATAATATCATTCTTAGGCAACGATGCCAGGAAAGAATATGCGGAATCATAGGCTGCAGACTTTTTGCTCCTGTCATGCGCGGTGTAATTCTGGAATCCCATCATCAAAGGAATTCCCAACAAAACTACTCCTAATACCATATTGACTGCATTAGATTTTATTTTTGATTGCAAGAACCAGAGAACAGCTCCTGCTCCCAATCCGATCCAGATGGCAAAAGCGTAAAATGATCCTACCATGGCATAGTCTCTTTCTCTTACTTCAAAAGGTTTCACTCCTGTATAGAAAACAATTCCGACACTGGTGAGGATAAAAAGGGAAAGAAGCGCATAAAACCGTCCAAAATCTCTGTTGAGCTGAAAAAAGAAACCAATTAATCCTAAAATTAACGGCAGGAAGAAGAATTTAACCGTACTTTCATTTTTAAATTTAGCCGGAATATGATCCTGATCTCCCCATAGGGCATTATCAATAAACGAGAAGCCTGAAATCCAGTTTCCCTGGGTATTTTCCATATGTCCCTGAAGGTCATTCTGCCTTCCCACAAAGTTCCACATCAGGTATCTCACAAAATAATAGCCGTTCTGAAAGGAAATAAAATAATCCATATTCTGAGCCAGAGAAGGCTTCTGCACCTTGATGAGATCATAAGGCTTTACCTTCAGATAATCGGCTGCAGTAATGGAATCATCTTCATATTTTGCTCTTAATTCCTCAAAAATTCTTTTGGCTTCGGGATTATCTGCAACATCTTCATTATCATAATTAAAGGTAAAATCAGGTGCTCCATACATCGCAATATAATTGGCCATTACATCCTTATCTTCATTGAACATCCTTGGCATGAAGCTTATATGTGACTTATTGAATACATAATTGAAACGCTCACCGGTTTTTCTATAGGTTCCGGTTTTTTCATCTTTCTCATAAATATCCCCTGTTATATTCCTTTTATAACTCCCGTCTTCATTTTTTTCTATTCCGTTTTTATCAAGGAAGGCGGTATAATTTTGGCCATAGATTGTTGGCCAGTCTCCGTACTGTTCTCTATTGTAATAATCTCTCATACCAATTGCTGTATCCGGATCATTAAGGTTCATTGGCGGATTGGCATTCGCCCTGATCGGAATCACCATCCAGCACGAAAAACCTATAATCATATATACAATCGACAGCGCAACGGTCTGATAGATGTTTTTCTTTGTTTTTCCCGCATATCTGATGATAAGATAACTAATAGCCGCCATGATCATAAAAGCAGCAACGGTTCCTGAATGGAAAGGAAGACCCAATCCGTTCACAAAGAAAATCTCAAGCTTCCCAAACATCGTCATGATCAGTGGGAAAATTATTTTGAATACAAAGGCAAGAACGCCAAGGGTAATCAGGTTGGCCAGAATGAAGCTCTTCCAGGTAAAAGTATAGTTTCTGGCATAATACACCAGACATACCGCCGGAATGGCCAGCATACACATCATGTGAACGCCTACGGAAAGCCCTATGATAAAGAAAATAAGAATGATCCACCGCTCACTGTCAGCTGCTTTGTACTCATTCTCCCATTTCGTGATGAGCCACACCAGCAAAGCAATGAACATAGACGCCATAGAATACACCTCTCCTTCTACTGCTGAAAACCAGAAGGTATCGGAGAAAGTAAAACACAAAGCTCCGATCACACCGGCAAACAGAATGGCAATCTCCTGATGTTGGCTGATCTCTTCAAAATCCTTGTTTAAAAGCCTTCTTACAAAATGGGTAATGGTCCAGAAGAGGAACAAAATAGTGAATGCACTGAATAATGCTGACATGGCATTGATGACAATGGAATACTTCTCTACATTGCCCAAAGCAAAAATACTGGCCACCGCTCCCATAATCTGGAACAAAGCAGCTCCCGGAGCATGGGTAACTTCGAGCTTTACAGCAGAAGAAATATATTCTCCACAATCCCAGAAGCTCAGAGAATGCTCCATGGTAGACCAATACGTGATTAATGCAACAGCAAAGAGGAACCACCCGAGTACGGTGTTCCATTTTTTAAAAGACCAGTTTTTCATATACTATTTTCCAATAATATCTGTAAGACAACTGGGGAAAAGAGTTTATTACATGAAAAATTGAAAAAAATTGCATTCAGAACAAATATATGGGTCTAAAACTGAAAAAAGAACCCATATTACTGATCATGTAAGAACTTACAATATTGAAATCCTCCTGAAAATCAATGTTCTGAATAAAGTTCGTTTTGTCTGATAAATATTAATAGGTATTATTCAACCCACCATCTAAAGGGATGCTAGTTCCGGTAAGGTATGAGGCATATTCTGAGGCCAGGAAAGCAACGAGATGCCCATATTCTTCCGGTTTTCCAAATCTTTTCATCGGGATTTTATTTTCCCTGGCTTTTCTGATGCCTTCTGTAGAGGCTCCGGTCTGCACGGCTTCATGGTGGATCAGATTTTGAATTCTTTCGGTATCAAAATACCCGGTAAGGATATTATTGACGGTAATATTATGTTCTGCGACTTCTTTAGATAAAGTTTTTGCCCAGCCTATTACCGCAGAGCGAATGGAATTGGAAAGGGCCAGATTTCCGATGGGCTCTTTCACCGATAGTGAGGAAACATTGATGATCCGTCCATTTCCTTTCTTGATCATATGTGGTAAGGCCAGCAAAGTTGTTTCACAAACGGTTTTAAAAAGCAAATCAAATGCTGTCTGGTAATCATCTGTATTTTTGTCCAACGCTAGGCCAGGTTCCGGACCATTGGTATTATTGACCAGAATATCGATGGAATGAGCATTAAAATATTCTGTGATTATTTTTTTATAGTTTTCAAAATCAGAAAAATCGACTACAAGATATTGATGTTTCTGATCAGCATTTGGCCGGGGTAATGATTCTACGAAATCTTTAAGTTTAGCCTCATTGCGTGACATTACCGTGACATTGGCTCCGCATTTTGCCAACTCAATGGCGATTCCTGCTCCTATTCCCTGGGTAGCACCTCCTACGAGTGCATTTTTTGAAGAAAGTTGAATATTCATATCTTCTTGATCATTATGATTTAATGTAGATAAAGGTAAGAAAAAACCTCCGAAATACATCCGGAGGTTGAGTTTTAAGCACAATTATGAATGGCTATTTAACCGCTGTAGCTTCTAATTCCACTTTTAAAGTTTCAAAGAGCCTGTTGACTTCAAGCATCGTAACAGCCTGCTCAATCTGATGTTTTGCAATCCATTCCTGAAGGATAGGAAAATGAGGCCAGAGTTCTTCTTCAGAGGTAGTGTATATGTTTAACCTTACAATTCCTTTACATTCATAGCCTGCTGTTGTGATCACTTCCTCAAGGTTGGCTATAGCCTGCTCCAGCTGACTTTTCATGTCTTTATTACTCGAGGTACCGTCAGGATCAATGGCTGCCTGACCGGAACAATATAAAGTGGCTTCCACATTTTTTACTTCAACAGCCTGCGAATAGCTGCGTCCTTCCTGCCATTTCCATGGGTTTACGGTTCTTTTTTCCATTGTATTCATTAGATTTTGTTATACATGACTTTGCAAAATTGCAGAAGATGTACAGCAAATCACTGTGATCGGGATCACAATTATGAAGTGACAGAAATCACTATTTACAGAGGCAGACGGCTCAATGTTTCCCTGGAAACTCCCAGATAGGCAGCAAGAAGGGATTTCGGAACCCGCTGAATGAGTGAAGGGTATTTTTTTAATAACTGATCGTAACGTTCTTTTATGCCTATCGTCATCGTAGAAATAATCCGTTGCTGAGCTGCAATAAATCCCATATAAGCTTTTTCAAGGAAGAAGTGCTCCAATTTCGGAAGTTCAGTGCAAAGTTTTCTGTAGTCCTCCAGTTTCAGGCACAATACTTCCGTATCTTCCAGACATTCCAGTGACATGGTTGCCGGTGTCTGATGATAATAAGCCGGAAAATCGGTTTCCCACCAATCTTCCATGGCAAATCCTATGATATGTTCTTTTCCTGCTTCGTCTGTGTACACGAGTTTCAATAGTCCTTTCAGTACAAAATAATTATAGGGTACCACCTGACCTTCCTGAACCAGGAACTGATGTTTCTTGTATTTCTTATGAGTAAAACAGGACGATATAAGCTCATATTCTTCATCATTGAGGGGAAGTATTTTTTCGATGTGATTCCTTAGCTGATCCGGCATATCCTATTTCTTAACCTATAAAAATACTGTTTTTTCATAAAGGAACTCATTGCCGCCATTTGTATTTCAGTAAATATATCATAATGAATGCCATTCAATATTTTGATATACTGATCAAAAGAAGTTTTCCAATCACGACAACAGGATTCTGGGTGAACTTGAAAGCCGTTTCGAAGATGAACTTTCTCACCAATCATGAAAAGGCCTTAAAAATCTTCCTGAAAGACAGAGCTTCTGCGGGAGCCAACGTACAGATGCAGTTTCTGTATGAGTACACCCATTATCATTTAACTATTCCTGTACAGCAGGCGGTGGACATCCTCCGATGGAAGACCTTTATTCTATGTATAGCGTTCTATGCAAGTATACGTTTTGTTTTTCCGGTCATAGAAAACTTCTATAAACGGTTCATCCTGAACTCCAATTTGAAAGAGAAATTCAAGGTTTTCATCCCATTCCATCGGTACATCATCTTCTGGCCATATCATCGCCCAGCCTCCCTGATAGGCAAAAATCCCGTCATTGGAGTAGATAGGGTGTGAATCCATCCAAATATCCGTGTATTCCTCAGGCACAAAAGCTGCTAAGCTACACAGGTCATCCCGATCGCCATCATTTTCGGCAATCCATGCCTGAATTTCTTCATCGCCGTAATGCATCAATGTTTCAAAAGGCGGATAGACTTCCGTTGTTTTTTCTGTCAGCGGGGTATATGAAGTCAGATCAACAGATTCTATATCGATTGGTATAAAGCTGAATTCGTCCTGAGTTTCCGTGAGCCCCATCCATTGATTCAAATGCTTTACAATAAAGCGGGTGGGTAAATCTTCGTTAGCATATGCTGTTTTTTCATCCGGGCCATCAGCCTCCATAAATAACTGTACCTTGCGGATCAGTGGCCGGGCTTTCTCCTTCAACTGTTCTATTGTCATATGAAATGTGGAAAATGGTGTTAATTCTTTTGATTCAAAAATAGGGCTTTTTACCGGGTTCGACAATCTTTAAAAAGGAAAGGTGTGTGAATTCATAACTTTCTACTTTCAGTTTCCATCCTCTCATCCAATTCTAAATGCTAAAAGGATAATTTTCTCCCAGTGTGGGATGAATGCTATTCAAAGTATCATAAAAACTTTGTTGAATGGCTTCCGGAATCTCATCATATTCATCAAAATACTGATCCAGCTGCTGAATGACAAATGCCATTTGCAGCCATTGTTCAAAACTGATGTGCATAGTTCGTAGTTTTTCATCATCGTGATCATAGAAAAATACCTCATCACGCCGACCTAAAAACCATCGGTCGCCCTGTCCGTTACCTGCAAAGCACCAATAATCCGGCAGTTCGGATTCTTTATTTTCGTTAACCGCTTCAACCGAATTATACAGAATGGCTTCTGATGCCAGCTCAATGGTTTTTATTGAAGTCACCAGCTTTTTATATCGTTCAGGGAAAGGGAAATCAACCGTTGCAGGAAAGTTTTGAAAACTATTCTGAGCTTTTAAAATCTGTTTTTCGATAGCTTCAATGGGCTGTATTTTAAATAAAATCATAGGATGAAATTCGTCATGTATACTCAATTTTCAAATGATGACTGTTGATGATTCTCCAGCCGCTTAACTTTGCAACGGATCATCATTCTGTTATTTCAATAATGCCTCCATATCTGCATAAAAGGAGTCTTTACTGTAATCAGCAACTCCTGTATGCCGAAGTCTTATGGTTCCTTGTTTATCGAGAACCACAGTGGTAGGCAATGAACCGTCATATATTTCTTTCGGAATGTTTCCTGATAGCGTCAAAAATGGAATGGTAAAGCCTTTTTCTTTAAGATAAGCTTTTCCCAATGCCTGATCGTCATCCAGATTAATGGTCAGAAAAACCATATCGGGATGGGAACGGTATTTGTCATACAGCTTTTGAATGGAAGGAAATTCTGCCCGGCATGGAGGGCACCATGATGCCCAAAAGTTGATAAAAACCACTTTCCCTCTCAGATCTGATGTATTTGTAGGGATTCCTGCTTCATTTTTCACCGTAAAATCATGGTAAGAAATAGCGACCTCCCCAGCTTTAGGCTCTGATATACCGGAGTTTAATAATCCTGTGGAGGCCACCTGCCTCATCAGCCATGCTCTGGCGTCTGTATTCACAAGTATCACCACAAACAAGACCGTCAGAATTGCTGTAGACCAATTATTCTGTACCCATTTCTTCAAATCACCCATATTTTTTATTATAATGTTTTTAAATCCATACGTTTTGCTTCTGATCCGAGAACCATGCTCTATAAAAAGGCGCTTTCGCTTTCATGGATTTTAAATTTAGTTTGTCAAAAATAGAACATTCCTTCTCTTCACAGCAATATAATTTATCCTGTTCCGTTTAATTAACTGAAAATTAAAATAATAATAGTCTGAATATTATACGATGCTTTACATAAGTTCTGTTATCTTTGCTGCCGGAGTTTTCGGATATTTTGAGACGAAATCGCCGCTCAGGGAATTAAATTATTCAATAATAAGCTTTTGCGTGTAACTAATCTCCTGTTCGTTCAACTAATTCTACATCAATAAACTATTTAATATAGAAAAAGATCTACTTCTTTTTAAATAAAACTAATGCAAACATCCTTTTTAAAGATTACCGCAGCCACTGCGGCGCTCTGTTTCAGTACTTTTGTAATCGCCCAGCAAACCTACTCCGTAAGCGGAACGGTGAAAGACAAAAAAAACGGTGAACTACTGATCGGAGTAACGGTAAAAGTAAGTGAAAACCCGTCTATTAATGTTGTTGCCAATGAATATGGTTTTTATTCTTTATCACTTCCTGAAGGCAGCTATACGATTGTGATTTCAAATCCGGGATATCAGGATTTTGAACAACAGATCAAGGTGGATCAGAACATAAAGCTTGATCTTCCGCTTATCCAGCAGGAAGCCATCTCGAAATCGATTGATGAAGTTGTCATCACAGGAATCAGGAAGGACAAGAATCTGTCGTCTGCCCAAATGGGAACGGAAACCTTAAATATTAAAAGTATAGAAAAGCTTCCGGTTCTTTTTGGTGAAAAAGACGTAATGAAAACGATACAGCTGCTACCGGGAATTAAGAGCAGTGGTGAGGGAAACAGCGGATTCAGTGTACGGGGAGGTGCTACTGACCAGAACCTGATCCTTCTGGATGAAGCTCCGGTTTACAATGCTTCTCACCTGCTTGGATTTTTCAGTACCTTCAACAGTGATGCGCTGAAAGATGCCAGCATTATCAAAGGAAACAGCCCTGCACAATATGGAGGCAGGCTAGCTTCTGTACTGGACGTGAAAATGAAGGACGGAAATAATCAGAATTATAATGTGAATGGAGGAATTGGTTTGATCAGCAGCAGACTGAGTGTGGAAGGTCCGATTCAAAAGGAAAAATCTTCGTTCATCGTTTCAGGAAGAAGAACCTATGCCGATCTGTTTCTTAAAACATCCAAAGACTACAAGGACAATAAGTTATATTTTTACGATCTCAATTTAAAGGCTAATTATCAGCTGAATGAGAACAACCGTCTTTATCTTTCGGGATATTTCGGGAGGGATGTACTGGGATTAGGAGATACGTTCTCTACAGACTGGGGAAATTCTACGGCAACATTACGCTGGAACAGCATTATCAACAGTAAATTATTCTCCAACACGTCTTTTATTTACAGCAATTATGATTATAAGATCAGTCTGAAAAATGATGACAGCGTCTTTGATCTGAATTCTAAAATACAGGACTGGAACCTTAAACAGGATTTCACGTGGTTTGCCGGCAATAAGCATTCTGTACGCTTTGGTCTTCAGTCGATCTATCATACTATTACTCCAAGCAGTGCGGGAGGGACGAGTGTAAGCAGCTATCCAAGAAATCCAAGAAAATCATGGGAGAATGCTTTATATATCAATGATGATTTTAAAGCGACAGAAAAGCTGACCATCAATTATGGAGCAAGGCTTTCGATGTTCAGTGTTCTGGGAGGTGATACTTTCAATACGTATGAGAATGGGGTTCTTACGGACAGCAGATTCCTTGAGAAGGGAAAATTCGGGAAAACCTATGTGAATATTGAGCCAAGAGTTTCCGCCAACTACCGAATCAATGAGGTAAGCAGTGTGAAAGGAGCTTATGCCCGCAATACGCAGAACCTGCACCTTTTAAGCAACAGCAACAGCGGAAATCCTACAGACCAGTGGATCGGAAGCAGTTATACCGTGAAGCCCGAAATTGCAGACCAGATCAGCTTAGGCTACAGCAGAAATTTCAACAATAACAATTATGAACTGAATGCTGAGATTTACTATAAATCTATGCAAAACCAGATCGACTTCAAAAACGGAGCGCAAATCGCCTTTGATACGGGTGCAGATGTGGAAAGTGAACTTCTGTTTGGAAAAGGCAGAGCCTATGGTCTGGAAATTATTGCCAAAAAGAAAAGCGGAAAGCTTACGGGATGGATTTCCTATACTTTATCTAAAACGGAAAGAAAGATCAACGGCATCAATGATAACAACTGGTATAATGCCAGAATGGACAAAACACATGATCTTTCTATTGTAGCCACTTATCAACTGAATCCAAAATGGACCCTTTCCGGACTTTTTGTTTACAGTACCGGAAATGCTGTAACCTTCCCTACCGGAAAATATGAACTGAACGGGCAAACAGTATTCCAGTACAGCAACAGAAATGCAGACAGAATGCCTGCTTACCACCGAATGGATCTGAGTGCTACTTATGAACCGGAATCCAACAAACGTTTCCGCGGTTCCTGGACTTTCGGAATTTATAACCTGTATGGCCGTGAGAATGCTTACATTATCAATTTCGAAGATAATCCTGACCGTCCCGGAACTACCCGCGCCATGCAGACTTCTTTATTCCGATGGGTACCTAACATCACTTATAACTTTAAATTCTAAATCATGAAAAAATCATTTTTTATCATATTGTCCGCGTTTGCCCTTGCTTCCTGTGAAAAGGAAATTGATGTAGACCTTAACGATCAGAGCGGAAATATTGTCATTGAAGGCAATGTAACGGATAAACCAGGACCTTATACGGTGAAAATTACAAAATCCGTAGGGTTTTCGAGCCCTAATCAATATCCTGCTATTGCCGGAGCTGAAGTGGTTTTAAGTGATGATGCCGGCCAAACCGAAACGCTTCACTATGTAGGTAATGGGGAATATCAAACCTCCACATTCTATGGTGATCCCGGCAGAACATACACTCTGAAAGTAAAGGCTGAAGGAAAAGAATATACCGCACAGAGCACCATGCCTGAACCGGTACCGTTAATGGGTCTGGTACAGAGTTCTTTTAAATTCGGAGACAAGACTTCTTATACTCTTCTACCCGTTTTTACAGACCCTGCCCCACTGGGAAACCGTTATCTTTTTAGTTTTACCATCAATAATCTTACTAAGAAATACATGAATGTTTTTTCAGACAATGTGAATAACGGCCTACCCAATCAACAACCTCTTATTCTTCCTAATGACGACAATAAAGGAAGGGATCATGAGGTGAAACCAGGCGATAAGATCCATGTAGAAATGCAGTGTATCAGTACCAATATATTTACGTATTACAATGCTCTTCTTCAAATCACAGGAGGCAATGGTGGCAGTGCAACCCCAGCCAACCCGCCGAGTAATATCAACAACGGAGCATTGGGCTATTTTTCTGCTCATACGGAAAGTAAAGAGAGTTTTGAAATTGTAGACATGACTACTCCATAGATTAAGAAAGGATATTCCAGTGTTGGAATATCCTTTTTTATAGGGTATTTCTGCAGAAACGCTGTTCTTATTTTATCGGGATACGAGCAAGACCTTTGTATTTATTTTAAAGTCTTATCAGAGCATTCATCAATAATGTCAAAGATTTGATTTCTAAACGCTTCCACCTTTTCTTTTTCATCTTTCCAGGTTTCCGAGTTTAGAATTAACTGATCTGCTTCTGTAATACTTATTTTAAATTTTAAAACTAATAGCATTGTTGATTGTACCATGGATAAACCTTCTTTTCTCATCATGGATAATAAATCTTCTCTATTATCAATAGTATATTTTTCATATTTTTCTAACAGTTCTTCAGTATTCATCATTTTATAATTTCAAGAGTTGACAGAAAGAAATGGACAAACTTTCTTAAAATTTTTTATAAAATCCGGAAGTTATTTGTTCCTCTGTATTCAAAGACAGCAACTTTTCAATGATATCACTTTTTTTAATGTCCTTCAAAAGTAAAAATCTATTTAAGACAAAGGCAATGTCGGTAGAATAATATTGAACAAATATATCTTCCAATCTTTTATGGGTTGTTTCAATTAAATAATTCATGGTAGAATAGGTCCAATAATAACTATTCTGGCTAATTTTTGAGACTGCTTCAATCATTATAATTTCCAATTCCTCCTTATCCTTATCAATCTGAAAGTTTGTATAAAACCAAAAGCTTTCATTTTCTGTCAGTAAGAATTTCTTTTTTATTTTAAAAAAGAAACCTCCATTCTCATTAATTTCCGTAGGGCTATAAAAATTAACGTTTTCATCTTGATAATCATAAAAATGACCATCCTCTTTAAATTCTAATAATTCGCATATAAGTTTATTTCTGTATGCATACCCTTTTGTGAACGCATATCCTATCAAAAAGTTCTCAAACTCATAAGGTTGAAAGCCAAAAAGTTCTTTATTTATTTCTAATTTCATTTATTATTTCAGATAAGAATGTACACCACGAAGATATTCGAGGATTTTATCGATGCATATTCTCATTTATTTTTAAAAAAAATCTTCGAATGAATCTCCAAACTCCAATTCTTCACCCATTGCAAGAATAACTCCTCCAGTAGAAACAAGCTGAAAATCTGCATTAGCCTCTACAACCGTAAATGTAACCTCTGAAGTTTCTTTATTAATATGCCGCTTTACCGATAATTGGGGCAACTTTAATGTAAAAGGTCCTTTCATATATTGACAGCCTGGCAATATTAAATACATCACATTCTCATTTTTGTATGAATAAAGCTTTAGGGCCAGTTTTACGTGAGTTATATCAAATAACCATATTCTGGCAGTATCATAATGAGGCTCTTTTAAAATTTCATTGATATGCTCTAAATCAGTTATAATTTCCATAGTTATTGATGAATTTGAAAGACTAATTATATACTCTAAAATCTTACTCCGGACTCAATATTTCATTAGCCAATTATTTTTCTCAAGTCATATCTTCTATATCCATGTATTGTGTTTTCGGATCAGGAAATACATCTTCTATATGACCAATTTCAGAGCAAATATGTCCGATGTGTCCTTCATTGACAATTTCCGTTATAACCTTTTTAATTTCCAGCTTGGTAACATTCTTAGCAATAATCATATCTATCGCCCAAAAATAACTTTCCGGTCCCTCATCCAATAAATATCTGACATTTTCCAAAGTAAATATTGTAGCAAAAAAGACTTTTCTATTTTCTAAAACAATATTTATATCAATATTGTCATTATCAGGATCTGTCACATTATATCCGGCTGGAAAAATTATTTTAAAATTCATATTAAAAATGATCTAATAGTCAATGAATTACTTGTTTGGGGTTGTGTGGTCAGAATATCTCTATTCATAATTCCTTTTGCCAGGGTTAAGATACCATCGCCCTTCTTTCTTAAACAATAATGCATTACATATTAACATTTTGGAAAAAAATGCTGGATAATAAGAATCAATTATGGCTAATAATTTAGTTTTGTTGGTCTTTTTTATACAGATAAAATTAGTCTTTGGATGTTGATCATTTTCTGTTTTATAATTAAATTTTTCATAATCATTGCATAATTCTTCAAAGTCTTTAGAATAGACCTCGTCGTAATGGCTATCTATTATCGAAATCACTCTTTCAGTAGTAACTAGCATACAAGAGCTATCCAAACTACATTCTAAAATAGGCAATTCATTTTTCTCTAATAAAACAAACTCAGATTGATAATTGTCGTCTACTAAAACTGTATTCATACAATCATTAAAAGTAAGCCAATCCTTTGGCTCTTTGTCTATACATTTAAGACTAACCTCAAGCACTTTATCTTTAAATTCTTTTGCATTCATAAACATTAACCTATTCCTAATATTTATCCGGGAGTACCGAGTTGGGCATATTTTAGTTTTTTTTCTTTTATTTAAATTTACCCAAGCTGGTGCGAGCATCTTGCTCGTACCAACAATAACAATTTTAAAACTACACTTATTTTCTATATTTCAAAAATATAGATTCGTACTTACAGCTTTAAATAACCAATCCCTTACTATTTGTAAAGGGTTGATGCTATTTTATCAGATACGAGCGTGACGCTCGCACCAGCAGGGGGACCAACGTCTCATCTTCTCTGCCAGCGGGTCAGCAACACCCCATCTTCCAATATCCGGCATATAGAATCTCGCACCATAATCATACATACCCGTCTCCTGCAACTCCTTACCATTGTACTTATAATTCAAATACCCTCCCAACTGGCTTTTAATTCCACCTATATGGTTCATTCCAAATGGGTAGTAATTATTGGTATCGGTTATTTCAAGAGCGCTTGCGCTGTTTTTTGCAAAGTTTACCCGGGTATTGCCAAGGTGATCTTTGTAGTGATAAATATAACGATTTTCTTAGATTGAAAATGATAAAACCATCACAATAGCAATGGTTTTTATCACTAACTACACAAAAAGATTCTTGTTGGTACATTTTTTGTGCTTATGAAGATTAATCTGTATAATCCTTTGAAAATTTTATACTTTTCTTTTCTAAAAGACTTTTGATTTCATTTGACTTTTCCTGAGGTAAAATTTCAACAACTTCATTTCTACTATTCAATGTAATATGCCAATTGGTTGTATTGTATGTGATAGCCATTTTAGCTAAGTTAAGATTTTCATATGGAACTTCTTTAAACGTATTTTCTAATAAGTAAGATTTATCTAAATCCTCGCTGATAATTAATTTATACCCATTAATTTCATACACTTTAGAATATTTAAAATCCATTAATAATGCTGGATTTACAAAACATAAATCAATCCAATAATTTCCATTTTTAGCATCATCACTTTGTGCTCCGATAATAATAATATTTGTTTTTGGACTTACTACTTTTTGTTGATTTCTATATTCTATGTAACTGGCAACAATGTTTCTTGCTGCATTATTTTCCTTATTAAAAATTGCTGTATTACAACTAAGTATTAAAACAAAGAAAATCAGTAGATAATATATATTCTTTTTCATTTTTAATTCTTTTTACCACCTATAAATATTGCATTTTTTGAGTCGTATTTAAAATACCCTTTGCCAGGAGTTGGCCATTTCCAAGTACCATATTGATATGTATTTGTAATTTGAGGGTTATTACTTCTAAATTTCGCATCTCCTTGCTTTAAACCATAAGTCATTACTGGAACATTATTTATAAATCTATCATTCCAACCTGAAGGCCCCACATTTGCACCAGGAGGATGAGAGTGTACATTTTCAAAATGGGTTCCATCTTGTATAGTATGTCCTCCAAAACTATATGCTCCCAACATAGCACCTGCATTCACACTTTGATTAACAGAATGATTGGTACTTACAATACTGGTACTATATCCATCACTAAAATTAAATGTATCTTGAGAAAACTCTACTTTTGTATTTTCTGCTGCAAATTCAAAGAATTGAGTTGCTGCATCATAATTCTGTATTTGCAGATAACTGTATGTTGAGCTTGCGCTTCCTTCCACTCCATCACTTTCAGGTAATTCAAAGGGCAATGATTTCATTTCTCCAATCTGCGAATTTCCTGTTGGATTTTCCTTTGTTACATTTGTTCTTGCAATTTGGATTGATTTAGATTCATCTTCGTTAGTAATAGTATCATAAGCATTGTTATCCTTTGTTCTTTCTATATTACCATTATTAAAAATCTTGATCTTATCTTCTGCTTGCATACCATCAGGATCAATGAATCGTATAGGATTATTATAAGCATATGTATATGTCGACCCCCTTCTCGAAGTTTCCGCCAACGGATCTACAACTCCCCATCTGCCTAGATCAGGCATATACATCCTCGCTCCAGAATCATAAATATCCTTTTCCTACAACTCCTTTCCATTATATTTGTAACTCAATCAATTTCTTATAAAAACATGTAAGAGCCCAGTTGCCAAATATCATACTTATTTTGAGTAATAACTACATTTAATATATTCTGCTATATCTGGTAATAATTCAATCCCTTTGTATATTTGTATCTCTATAGAATAATTTTTATTGGAAAAATTTCCTTTTCCAATAATTTCGTTCTTCTTAATTAATTGTTGAGGAGTTATTTTTTTAGGAATATTTACAATATTTGAATATATAAAAAATAAACTATCACTTTTTATTACAATACTATTTGAATTACCATTTTTAATTATTTTTGAAACGATTCCATCTGATAACGAAAATACTTTAGAATTTTTAGAACTGATAGAAAGTGAATGATTCGGATTGTAATACTTTCTTAATGTATTCGAACTTGGATATGTATTACAAAAACAATCTCGCATAGGCTCTACTCTTTGAGCATTTAAAGAACAAAATAAGAAGAAAAATAATATCCTTACCATAGTTAATTTATTAATTCATTAATCATTTTCTGTGCTTTTTGTTTTGCATCAATTTCATGTTGTCTTTCATTATATGATTTGGTATTTTGATTTTCTATAAACTTTCCTGTAGAAGGATTTTTCGTTTTTTGATTAAAATCCAAACTATTTTGAGTAGAGTGAACAGCTTCCTCGCCACCTGTTTTTAGATCCCCCATCAAGCTTCCTTTTTCTCCATACATAGATTCTCCAACAGCATTCCCTATATCTACTTGAGTTTCGCTTAATACAATGTGTGTATCTTTCCAATCATCTGTTTTATTATATTCCCCAGTTTCCTCATTAAATTTCCCCATCGTATCCATTGATTTTGAAGAAATGTTTCCACTGGTTTTTAATTCATTGTACATTTTTCCAGTCATTGTTTCACCATTTGCTCCAGATAGCGAAAGATATTTTGATTCTACTTGCGTAGTAGAGTTTCCAACATAATGTATATATATTGTATTCTCTGAATCAACCATTTTTTGCCAAGTTTCTCTACCTGTTTGGGTTTTTGATAATGCATTTTGTAATCTTTTTGCATCAGCACTTTCAGGATTCCCTATTTTTAAAGGACTTCGCCCATCAGGATCAATAAACCTAATAGGATTATTAAATGCATAGTTATAAGGACTATGTCTTGTCATTTTTTCTGCTAGCGGATCAATCACACCCCATCTTCCAATATCCGGCATGTACATTCTCGCTCCATAATCATACATTCCAGTTTCTTGGAGCTCCTTACCATTATATTTGTAGCTATATAATCCTCCCAAATTAGAAAGACTCACCATTCCTGTGATATGGTTTAATCCAAATGGATAATAATTGTTGGTATCCGTAACTTCAAGGATTCCTTCATTATTTTTAGCAAAACTAATCATATCATTCCCAAGATGATCCTTGCATTGATAAATCTAATTGAAACCACTCAAAGAGTGGCTTCAATTACATCATTTTGGATTAAAAAGTCTAATAGTTTCGGTAGGGAGCTTTTGATTTAAGCTAAGGTCATCTAACACATATATATCATTTTGCCCAAGCTTTTTATCTTTGTCTTCAAATAATTCCGAAAATAAACCTTTTAAAATAATATGCTTGTTTGTGTTAGAAAAAGGGATATCAATAAAAAAAACATTATCCTGCTTTTTACATTCAACAATCTTACTTGTAATTAGTTTATTGTCAATAAAAATATAATATTCAAACTTTCCTACAGAGTTAACTTTTTCATATTCACTAGGAGTGTAAAAAGAATATCTCAAAGTATTTTTATTTTTTTTCTTTAAAAAAAATTTACTATTTATTTTGTAACTACCATGTTTTGGATGATAAAAAATAAATTGATTTACTTTTTCTTTATTATCAATAATCCTGTACTCAAGTCTTACATTATATCCGTCATCTTTTTTTAAATCAATGATATTCCACCAATTTATTTTTTGACCTAAATTATTTATAAATCCATTAATTTCATATTGATTAAATCTACCTGATACTTTTTTTATCGTATCGTTTATAGGTACTTCCTTATAATTTTTTAATGTTTTTAAATTAGTTGCAATTGAAAAATAATCCGAGGATAGAATATCTTTCTTATCATCTTTTTGACATGATAGCAATGTAATTGTGATTATTAGAAGAAATAATGTTTTACACATCTTAATTTTCATACTATTTTAAAGCTTTAATTTTCGCACTTCTTGCAGAATCTGTTGTTGTCATAAAACGAATATACCTTTCACTATCCCATTTTTTTCCCATAGGAATACCTGGAAGCGTATCTTTAATTTTACCTTGTTTGTCAATTGTCCAAGTATCATAATACACAGAATCAATTTTCTTATTTCCTGTTAGGGCAGATACCCCCAAATCAACTAATGACATTACATCTACCATAAAGTTTATTTTATCTTTCCCATCATTTCCTCTACTCAAACTATTAACCATTCCCATAAAACCATCCAAACTCACAATTTTGTCTATATCCCCTCTAAAAAAAGGATTCGTATAATTTAAAGGAGCTGCACCCCCTAAATTTGTATAAAAATTACCACCTTCATCTCCTAAATGAGATAGATATTTTGTAAGATCAAAAGCACCTTGGCCTTTTATATACATTCCTCCTGCTGTTGTCTTCGCTCCATATGAAGTATTACCATCTGCATCTGTATAAGTTCCATCTGCATTTAAAGTATATGTTACATTACCATTAGTTTCGTCAGTAACCTGACCTGTTTCAGCTACTCCATATACATTTGCATACCCTGCATCCAAGGCTTCTTGGGTAGTATTAATATTAGCATTATATATTAAATTATGTTGTTCTCCTATAACCTGATGTATCCATCCTTTTCCTTCTCTTCCATCTGGATCTATAAAGCTTATAGGATTATTAAAAGCATAATTATACGGACTAAATCTTGTCATCTTCTCCGCCAGCGGATCAACAACACCCCATCTTCCAATATCCGGCATATAGATCCTCGCTCCATAATCATACATACCCGTCTCCTGCAACTCTTTGCCGTTATACTTATAATTCAAATATCCTCCCAACTGGCTTTTAATCCCACCTATATGGTTCATTCCAAATGGGTAGTAATTATTGGTATCGGTTATTTCAAGAGCGCCTGCGCTGTTTTTGGCAAAGTTTACCCGAGTATTGCCAAGATGATCTTTGTACTGATAAATATAACGATTTTCTTCAAAACTATAAAAACCTTCTGCTGTAGGGACAAAATCTAGCTTCCATGTTGGTGGTTCTCCTAGATCAGGAATGGTTTGTCCGATACCCTTATAAGCTTGTTCTTCAAAAGCAGATGCAGTGCGGCACCCCAGACATATTCCACCACTGTCTCTATATGTATACTGGAACCCATCCAGATAATCGGTTATAGTGGTACTTGTTATTCCTCTTGGAGGTGTAGTTGAATACATTTTTCTCAACTTGGTTCCATCTGCACGATAAAGATAATTCAAACCTATATACATAGTAATTCCAAAAACCTCATTTTCAACCGAATAAGCATTTGGTAAATTAAGATAATTATACGTAATGGTATTAATACCTTTATCCTTCATATTAATCATGCTGCCATTCAGATTATAATCAATAAGATTATTTCCACCTTCATAGCCGGTATCATTCATTCCATCTTCTATTACCTTATTCAAACGGTTTCCAACGTATTGATAAGTAAGATCATCCACCAAAGTAGAAGTTAGCCCATATACTGGAACTGCCCAACGTTTCAGGGTACCGATGTTTCCGTTCAGATCATAGGTTAGATGTTCATCAAAGGTTCCGCTGATACCCGTTGAAGGTTCTTTATAAAAAGCTTTGGTCAATCTATTGACCTTGTCATATTCGTAATCATAGCGTTTCAATAGATTTTCAGAGCCATTGTTCCAGTCTACTTCTGCTATATTTCCATTGTATCTGCCAACTACCTGAGTATTGGCCGGATTGTGATACTTTATTTCATATCCAAACAGTTTTCCGTTCAGATTAGAAGGATCATTGATTCTGGTCATCCAGCCTCTGATATTGTATCGGTAATCAATCTGCTGAAGTGGTGAAGCCGCTGCAATACCTCCTACTTTCTTAGATTCAAGCTGCGAAAGTTCATTGTATTTGTTCTGGGTAAGGTATTCTACAGGATTATTGTCTACCTGATGTTTGTGTACCAACAGTCTGTTTTGTGAATCGTATTCAAAATTCTCTGTGATCACCCTTTCTGTATCGGAAGTCAATCTTTTATGTCGGGTAAGGGCCTGTAGTGGTAAACCTGCAAAATCCAGTTTGGATTCTGTTCGGGTATAGCCTCCCAAATGATTAATGGAATGGGTTCCTATTACTCTTGCTTTCTGATCATAATACGTGTAATTCTTCGTCCAGTTGTCATCTTCAATATTCTTTACAAAACTCATGACAGGTAAGCCTTTGGTGCTTCTCCCATCTGAAGTAGGGGTAGCCGTTAAAACGGTCATTTCAGGGGTATTGGCCGGAAGTGCGGGGTTAAAACCATAGGAAGGATAGCTGTCATAATAGTTTAAGGATAATAAAGTCACCCATTTCGTTGAATTGGGATAAGTAGTATCAGGATTATCATAGTACACATTCATTCCCTGTCTTTCGAAAAAAGCAGTATTGATTCTATTGACACTGTTTGAAGCATATCCGTTAGCAATACTTTGTTCCTGAGATCTTTCTCCACCTGTACTTATACCGGTAATCGCGACTCTTCCAAATGCGTCATATTTAGTGTACAGCCAGTGACCTTTGAGCTTTAATTCTGCATCCTGAGTGGCTACCAATCGGTCTTGTTTGTCATATATCATAAATTCCCAACCTTTTCCGGGAAGTTTTTTCTCCACAAGTCTGCCCCTGCCATCATAGCGGTATTGATAGCAGAGTTCATCTTGTTTTGTGGTATTGGGAACAATATCACCTCTCATACTGGCTATAGGAGGTATAACAAAGGCTAGCTGGTCATATTCATTATATACATAATAGGTACTGCTTTCATCTTCTTTTCTCACCATTATAAGCTGGCCATTGCCATTTTTGAATTCTATGGTTTTATTCCCATCTTCATCAGTAACCGTATTTTTATATAATTGGTTATCCGTATACAGCCAGTTTTCACCTAATACCGATTTCGTGGCTCCATTTTCCCAGGTGGTAACGGTTGTAAATTTTCTTACCTGGTCATTAACGGAAACAGCTGAATATTCAAACTTCACAGGTTTGGTATTCCAGGCATTTCCTACCTGAATCTGCTGCTGTATCCTATCCAAAGGAGAATTTTCCAGTACTTTTTCTGAATAGATCTTTTCGCCTGTATAGATTCCTGTAGCATCACTTACGGGAAAGTTTACCATACCCGGTGTCTGGGGATAAATTGTCCCGTTTTGGGTTCCGGACTGAGGAATGGGAAGATAATCTCTGGTCTGTCGCCCAAAATTATCATAGACTATAGGCGTTACTATATCTCTGCCTAATGGTGACGCTTTTACATTTACCACCTGTTTAGCTCTGCCTAATCCATCGAAATACTGAACGGTTTCCGCCGATTTGGTCGCCTGGGTTCCGTTATAATCAAGATAGGTTTTTGTCTGTATATAGTTTTCAGTATTAGGAAGCGGGGTAAGCTGGGACTTCACAGTACCTACCACCAAGATTCCTATGGGGATTAATATTTTTTTCATCAGGTATTAGTTTTTATAGTTGTATTTCATTTCTTTCAGGATCTTGCCATCCATATCAATCACTTTTTCCAATCTGCCGGCTGCATCATAGATATAGTTTTCTCTGATACCGGACGGTGGGGTAATGCTTCTTACTCCGATCAATGGATCATAAGTATAGGTCGTAATCTGATAATTTGGTAAATTATCTCTGAATGTTTTAAATGCAGTAAATAAGGCGGTTTCATCATTGTTTGGCCCAGCAGAAGCATCAGTATTGGATGCATTAACAATTGCATCTATTGTGGATTGTGAAATATCTGATAGTTGTGCTCCTTCTATTTTTGCAATGGGTTGCGTTTTATTGTATCCCCAGATTACAGTTACTGAAGTACCCCCTCTTGTAGTATACTGTTGAAGGTTTCCTTTGTCATCGTATTTATCAAACTTTACATCTGTGGATGGTGTGTTATCTGATATATCGTAAGAGATTGATGACAATGGTAATATCAAATTTCCTGTTTGTGCTGTTGGAAGTACTGTAGGATAAATTGTTTCTGATTTACCTAATATTTTTGTGACATTTCCAATAGTTCGGGTTGCCATTGTTTCTAATGGAATACCAATCATATTTCGGTCGATCATTAATTGGTTGCCTTTTTCAGTAGCATAAGAGTAGACGGTTTTTAATTTTTCCCCACTCGACATTATATTTTCTGTGCTTTGGAGATTGATAGGTTTATTGATATCCGTATCTGAATAAAGATTTTTGGAAACCGTTTCTATTGTATGATTGGGAAAATATTCAACTGTTTTGGATTCAACATTTTCTATTTTTCCAGAGTTTATTGATATAATTTCTTTATTAACGGGATAGAATGAGGTATAGATGGGTTGTTGGCCCGGATACGTAATGCTAGTTGTAACTAGTTTTGGAAATTTGTCTATATCCAGATTTAATGCAAAGGCTATTTGATCGGGTTCATAAATTGTAAAGCCAGACTTAGGATTTTTTAAACTATTAAAAACATATTTGTTGGTTTGCACCCTTACCGTATCACCCGCTTTATTGAGTATGATATTTTTTTCTAATAACCCATTCTTCCATTCATCGTAATTTGAATAAATATGAGTGTACATTTTATCACTATCTGAATTATTAGTTCGGGAAAAAACATTCACAGTCTGACCCAAATCATTATATTCTGTAACCTGCTTGTAAGTAACGACATCGGAGGAATTATATCCACTTTAATTGGTACTTGAATTATTAATAACCAAATACTTTTGTATAGATGGAGGATATATTTCTTTTCCGTCAGTACTCTGAGTTATATACCTTTTTAATAAACTTGTATATTCAAATGGCATATTTAAAACACCACTACTTTTGTAAGTATTTGTTGATGGATCTAATACCTCATATTTATAATTGTAAGTATTAACAAAATTATTCTCATTTTTGTCTTCAACCTTCTTAATTCTAAGCCCGCCAATAGGAAGATTAGTGTTCACTTTATTATATTGTCCATAAATAACATCTATTCCGTAGCCACATGTACATTTTCCCATTCTTGATAATGAAATATTAATAGGGCTGCTTAGGTCATTGATTTCAAAGATTCCCGGTTTACCATTAGTTCCATAATGCATACCATTAGCAGTAGCATTTCCATAACATGATGTGTCATGAATCTGACTTGTTTCGTCATCTACATTATTTTCACATGTATTTCCAAATACTAATCTTATTTTTGGGTTCTCTTTTCCAATAAAAAAGCCAGGGGGAATTGTTACAGATTGATTGACATTTCCAAAAGTATCGCTAAGACCTCCTGCAGGTTCTGAAAGAACGTTTTTGAAATTATCAATATACCCCCACTGGTAATCCGTTCGGGTAAAAAACTTATTCGCATTTTCATAGTAAAGATATTTGCTTCCACCTGTAGGATAATCAATCCTATTTAAGACACCAATTTGTGTATACATAGGATTGGTATTCCTGTCTCTTGTATATTGGCTTGGAATTGTAATATTTTTAGAAGTATAATCTGTATAAATTTTATCCGGAATATTAGAAGTTGTTTCACCATACATTGTAGAGTTAATATACCCCCAATAATCATCGTTACTGGAATTACGTGCAGGAAATAACTGACTTTCATCATAATAGAATTTATGATAGGTATTCTTTAAATCATCATAAACGTTTAATAATTTAAGTCTATAATCCTGAAAATTGCTGCTTCCGGAATTTGAGACAAAGTAGGCAAAATTCAAATGATAATTTTTGATAACCTTTTCATATTTATCTTTTATCAGAATTTGGCGTAGAGCAACACCATCATTTGCCCAAATATCCTTTCTTAAGCTTGTGCCGTCTGAAAATGGTAAGCCATCATTAGAGTAATTAAAATAAACGACTCCATCCGGAAAGATAATTTTTGTAATAAGTTTTTCTGTATTTAATACTGTACCAGAATATCTTTCGTAATCTGGCAAGCTTAAAGGCATTTCTGCAGAAGGATCAATTTCATTTGCATTAGTAATATTAACATTCACTTTTTCTGTTGTACTCTTTTCTGTATAAGAATAACCTTTTCCATATTCAAATAAAACCTTTTTATTCGTTACTGTTCTTATACTATCAATTTGATACATCGTTTCGCTGCTTGCAGTAGTACTGCCGGGAATGCCTGAATCTACAATTGTTCTATTTTTGGTGCTTAAGAAGTAAGAAGTACCATCTGTTCCTACAATCTTAATGTTCTTTTTATTATTTGTAGCAGTAATGAGTAAATCTTCATGGGGAATAGTGTATCCGGTACTATTATTAAAAATGAAATTACCGCTTCCTAAAGGAAGAGAATAATTAAATAAATCCGGTCTCGTATCATACACTCCTTCATAATGATCCTCGATAATTTGTCGAATATCATCATCATACATCCCTACAGACCTAATTTTTGCATTTACAACATTTATATCTTTAGTATACAGAGAAGAATATTTATCATCCTTATCCATAATATTTTGGCTAATGGTATTTGGAATACTTAATGACCAGCCTAAACCGACAGTACTGGCTACTTCATTCAATTTTATTCCACCGGTATTATAAGATAGGGCAATTGGAATATTAATTCCATCAACATTTATAGTGTAAAAAGGAATATTAATATTGGCTTTTCCTCTAAATAAATCAATCGGTAACTTACCCACCTTGTCAATTGCATAAGCATTTGCAGATGTTGGAAAAGCTACAATATTTTTTTTCTGTTCTGAACTTCCATTACTCATTTGAGCTGAAATTTTACAGCTAAGGACGGTAATGAAAATTATAAATAATTTAATTAATTTCATCTTCGTTTATTTCTTTATGAGCTTTGCATTCGCTGTTTTATTATTATCCGTTTTGATCGTCACCAGATAAGCTCCCTGCACCAAAGCCTGAGTATTAATCTTCGTAACATTGTTCTTTGTTTTCAAACTCTGAAGCTGTCTTCCACTCATATCGTACAACAGAATATCCGCTTCCTTGAAATCAAAACCAATTTCTACATAGGCATAATCAGATACAGGGTTTGGATAAATCTTGATGTCTTGTTTTTCGATCAGCTGATTAACTTGTTTGTCTCCAAGTTTTACAATCTTCCAATTCTCTTTTCCAAGTTCTGTTGCGCTGGTTCCGGCTAAAATGATAGAGCCATCTCTGTTCAGCTTCAAATCTGAAAGTCTCTCTTCTCTCTGTCTTGATTCTCCTGTTACGTGTTTTCTCCATTGCTCATTTCCGTTCTGATCCAGATACAGCATCCAGAACGTTTCATCATCTTTTTCTATTCTACCTTCTGCCTGAGTATAACCACCTAAAAGAATTCCTTTGGAAGATTTGTCATCTGAAGAATGGATCACACTCATTCCCATCAAAACATCACGATTTTTGAAGTTGTAGGATTTTTGCCACTGTTCTTCACCTCTTTCATTCAGGGAAATCAACCAAAGGTCTGTTCCTTCTTCAATACCTACTGTTTTGTTACCTGATCTTTCTGATCTGGATTCGCCACCGATGATATAACCGGTTGATGTCAAGGCTAAAGTTCTGATATGATCATCGCCTTTTCCACCATAATTCTTTTCCCATTCTACTTTTCCGTTTCTGTCAAGTTTTACGATCCAGTAGTCGCCTTCACCGAAGTTGGTGCTTTGTTTGGAAGTGGCAGATGTTAGGTTGCGGGTAGCAGTACTTTCGGTTGAGGATTTACTTTCAGGATTTCTTACTCCGGAACCCGTCTCACGAACCTCAGAGCTTCGGGAATAAATTCCCAGTAATGCCCCACCGTCTTTCGTTGGAATCATTTTTTCAACTTCATCCAGACCTTTTCCGCCTAAAATCAGTTGTGAAAGTTCTTTTCCATCTTTATCCAACCTGGTGATCCAAACATCTTTGGAACCAAAGCCTTTGGAGGAGTTTTGTACATTTCCAGCCACAAAAAAACCTAAATCGGTCGTTTGAATCACTGATCTTGCTTCTTCATCAGAGGAAGTCCCTAAAGTTTTTTGCCATAATTCATCGCCAAATTCATTAATTCTGATCAGCCAGATGTCTGATCCCCCTTTAGAATCCTCTTTTTTATCCAGACCTTTTCCTGAATAAGAAGTTCCGGCCAAAAGGAATCCACCATCCTGAGTGGTAACTGTTGCTGATAAATAGTCATGATTTTGCCCTGAAAAATACTTTTCCCAGACTTCATCTCCTTGTTGATTCAATTTTACAAGATGGAAATCGTAGCCGTTGTTTTGCTTACTGCCTGAAGTCTGTTGCTTATCACTTTGAATAGAGCTTCCTGTGATCAAATATTGCTGATCGATTGTAGTGGTAATCTGGCTTAGAAAATCCTGTGTAGAGGATTTGATGTCTTTTTGCCATACTACTTCCTGGGCAGACATACCGAGGAACATGCATAATGTCAATGCACTGAAATAAACTTTTTTCATTCCTGTGTTGTTTTTTGAGTTAACAGTTTTAGTTTTTTTTACAAATTTATCTTGTAACGCTTAAAAGTAAAATTAATTGTATTCAATACAAACAATTATGACTTATTAATATGTATTCAATAAAAATAACTCAACTTTCATGATCTTATGCAAAGCTATCAATATACTGCGACAAAACTTGACGCAATAAATGACAATGTGTGTATGCTTCATATTACGTATCAAAAATTCATTCGTGTGTATTCTAAAACATCCATGTTAAATTGACAAAAGACCCTTCTTTTTTTACCACAGCAAATATTCTATAGACGAGCTTACAACATACTGTATTAGTAATAGAATTATGCCACGAATACACTAATAAAAATTCGTAAATTCGTGGTTATACAAAGCATAGAAACATCAAAAAACTTCAATACAATTGAGTACACAAAGTCCTCATTATTTTCTACCATCTATCGCAGATCTTCTTGAAGAGTATTGGAAAACCCAAAAAGCGCTGATATTGATCTGTTTTATGTCTTTAAGAAAGCTATCCCGGCCACAAAATAAAAGCAGCCTTCAAAATCATGAAGACTGCTTTCTTAAAAAATATGACTGATTTGAAACTTAAAATTCCGATTGAAGTACTTTCAGCAATTCTGTCTGCTGAATGACATCATTTTTGCTGCTGATGAGATTATAATTGGCCTGGAGCCATCCATTCCGGACCACAAAAAATGTATAGGCATCCATTAATCCCTCTTTGTATTTTTCTTCAGATTTCTGGAAGGATAATTTTTGATTTTCAAAATTGGCATCCAATAAGTTGTATTTTTCCTGAGCATTTAAAA
This sequence comes from Chryseobacterium sp. FR048, assembly GCF_056844665.1. NCBI lineage: Bacteria > Pseudomonadati > Bacteroidota > Flavobacteriia > Flavobacteriales > Weeksellaceae > Chryseobacterium > Chryseobacterium sp. FR048. Next base: position 146,443 of record NZ_JBXDSE010000009.1, read on the forward strand.
ACTGAGCTTTGATGGAATTGATATTCTGTGTCAGATCATTGACGACCAATTCTTTATCATAATTTGCATTAATAATATTCAGTTTGGCTATTTCCACATTGGTTTTCACCTGTAGCTTATTAAAAACAGGAATGCTGAGACCAAAATTCAAAGACTGATTTTTATTTTGTGAAAACTGATCGGAAAAACTGATCGTGGAACCGTTATCCTTTCCCAACACTTTATTATAAAATGTAGACCAGCTATAACTCCCGTTCAAAGTAGGCAGATAATCTGCCCTGGCCATATCTTCTCTTTTCTCCTGCCCTTTTATTTCTGCCATTACAGATTGATAAGCCGGATTTTTTTCCAGCAGTTTTTTAGTAAAATCCGGATCCTGAAATTCTGCTGCAGCTGAAAGGTTTTCGTTGGCCATCACAAAATCCAGAGTATCTCCATTAAAAGCCAACGCATTCAACAGATTGATTTTTGACTGATCCCGCTGGTTCTTGGCAGACACCCACTGCTCCTGCAAAGTTCCCAGGTTTGCTTTAATGTCATACACATCACTTTTGGGCCTATTCCCTATTTCCACTTCTTTTTCAGTACGCCTGATCTGCTCTTCCATTCCGGAGATCTGCGTTTCCAGTACTTCCAGCCAGCTTCTGCTGTTCTGGTAGGCAAAGAACATTTGAATAACATTCAGTTTTACTTTATTCTGAGCTAATTTAAGTTTATAAATACTGGTATCTTTATTCAGTTTAGACAAAGAAATGTCCAGAATATTTTTCCAGTTGAACAGGCTCCAGTCTGCCTGGGCATAGAACTGATCATACTGAGTATTGAGCGCCTCCCTCTGGTTACTGGACTGGTTGATAGAAGACCCAAAACTATAGGTATGTCTTACTCCCGCTTCCACGGAAGGCAGCAGCATTCCTTTTGATCCCGTAATAAGTTTTTCATTTTTACTGACATTCACTGTAGCCTGCTTTACCAGAGGGTGATGCGTAGACGCATATTCGAGACATTGCTGCAGGTTCCATGTTTGCTGTGCCGGATAAAGGCCAACAAAAAACAGGAAAATAAGATTTTTCATGAGTACGTTCCGGTTTTAATCATTAATGAGCAATGGCTCCATTATTCATACTTCAGGTATTTTACCAGATCTACTTTGGTCGCTTTATAAGCTTTGATGCTTACTACTGCAAAGGTTAATCCCAGCAAGATCAGAAAACTTGCAATAAACGGCCACACCGGCATATCAATCCTGTAGGCAAAATCTTTCAGCCATTCATTCATCAGATAATAACAGATCGGAACACTGATCAGAACGGCAATCACTGCGATCCAAAGGAACTGACGTGTCAATCCGAATACCAGCGTATGATCTGAAGCCCCCAATGTTTTTCTGATGGCCACATCTTTCAGCTTCTGCTCAATCATCAACGAAGAAAGTGCAAAAAGTCCCAGTAAAGCTACCATCAATACCATGGCATTCAGAATTGTAAACAGCTGCTGCTGTTTTTGATAGGCTTTAAAGGTTTTGGCAAATTTCTGATCCAGGAAATAATAATCGACAGGATAACCAGGCTCCACATGAGTCTGCCAGTAGGTTTTCAGCCTTTTTACGGTTCCGTCAATATCATTAGGATCTATTTTCAGCTGAATATTATAGACCGTGGATCTCTTCCATTCCGTCTGCTTGTAATGGAAAAACACCACCGGTTCTATTTCTGTTTTTAAATTTCTCAGGTTAAAATCTTTTACGATGCCCACGATTTTATACTTTTTATTATCAAACCCCGGCTGAATCAAATTTTTCAAAGCCTCATCATCATTCCATCCGAATTTTCTTACAAAAGCTTCGTTGACCAAAATATTGCTGATCGTGTCTGAGGCAAGGTTCGGATCCAGCCAACGTCCTTTTTTAAGCTTTACATTCAGAAATTTCAGATAATTAAAATCCATAGAGCCATGTTGAGCCTGGATGCTCTTATCTCTAAAATCCATATTGGAACTGCCAAACCTTCCACTTCCCGGTACTGCTTCTCCATAAGAGACATCATTCACGCCCTGGATCTTTTTCATTTCTGTTTTAAGGCGTTCATACTTCAGCCATGGTTTCGGATTACTCTCGCTGAAGTTGATCATAATAATCTGTTTACCATTGTAGCCAAGATCTTTATTCATCATATATTTTACCTGCTGATTAACGATCAGGCCGCCGATGATGAAGAATGAAGAGATAATCAGCTGTAAAGTCAGAATTCCGTTTCTCAGCCACGCCCCGTGTTTACTTCTTGCAAAATTTCCCTTCAACGTTTCTATGGCTTTGAAATTCGACAGATAAATGGCCGGAATAAGCCCGGAAATCAATGTAACGATCATGACCATTCCAAAAGAATAAAGGTAAATATGCCAGTCATTCATTTTTATTTCCTTATTATAAAACTTGTTGAAACCTGGTAGTAAAAGCTCTGTCAAAGCCAATGAAAGCAGATAAGAAGCCATACAGATCACAAATGTTTCCAACAGAAACTGCAGAACAAGATCCGCTTTGGTACTACCAATTGCTTTTCTCACTCCAATTTCTTTAGCCCGCTGAGAAGCCTGTGCCGTTTTCAGATTGATGAAATTAATGGCTGATAAAATCACAATCAGAACAGACAGGGTAAATAGAATCATCAGTGTTTTGAAATCCGGATTGGAAAACCACGAAGCTTTCACATGCAGTTTCATCTCATCCAATGGAGTCAGCAAACTATCTGTGGGTCCATATAGGTCCATATATTGCTTTACAGATAATCCGGCAGATTTCCCATCCAGTGCTGCACGGTATTCGAAAATATCTTTTACAAACTTTTTTTGTACCGTAACCGGATCTGTTCCTTTTTTCAACATAAAAAAACAGCCATAACTGAAGTTCCCCCAGCTGTTTTCATCATTTTTAATATTTTCAACAGGATTGATCAGAAATTCCGGCTTTACCTGAGAGTTTTCTTTAGGCAGCTCATATACAGCGGTAACAATATAATTTTTATCATCGAATTTGACACTTTCTCCTGCCACATTGGTTTTTCCAAAAATATTTTTGGCAGCAGCCGTGGAAAGCGCAATGGTACTTGCCCCCTTCAACGCATCTTTATAGCTTCCGGCAACCAGTTTAAACGGAAAAAAGTTGAAAAAGTTTTCAGAAGCCGACATCCCATCCTGCTGAAAGGCTGTTTTATTTTTTGTGATCATTTTCACGCCTATTCCTGATGAACCTAGCAAAACATAATCCTCAACTCCCGGGATCACTTCTTTGGCACGCCTTGCCATCGGAACAGAGATATTATTCCCATAAGAATTCTCTTTCTTGGAATAAGACTGGAAAGCATAGATATTATCTCTTTTAGGATTCCATCTCTCATAAGATTCTTCATCATTCCAATGCATGAGAATGAGCATAAACCCCGTTAATCCTATGGTGAGTCCAAATAAATTGATAAAGGTGGACAGCCAGTTCTTTTTATAATTGATCAAGGCAATTTTGAGCCAGTTGGTAAGCATAATAATAGTATTGTAGTTAATGATTTTGATGAAAGCCTTCCGATTTATTCGAATACTCCGGCATCTGCTTTGGCAAAGACATCTTTTCTTTGGGAAGCATGTTCTTCACTGAAAATTTCACCGTCTTTCATATTGATAATACGGGAGGCAAAACCGGCATCATATGAAGAGTGTGTCACCATGACAATCGTAGATCCTTCTCTGTGAAGTTCGGCCAGAAGATTCATCACTTCATTACCGTTCGAGCTGTCCAGATTTCCTGTGGGCTCATCCGCCAGGATCAGTTTAGGTTTGGTCACCAAGGCTCTCGCTACTGCCGCTCTTTGCTGTTGCCCTCCTGAAAGCTGTTGTGGATAATGTTTGGCACGATGCGCAATATTGATTTTTTCCATGATTTCCTCCACTTTGCTTTTTCTTTCGGAAGAAGAAACACCATTATAGATCAGAGGCAGTTCAATGTTTTCATAAACAGTCAATTCATCAATCAGATTAAAATTCTGGAAAATAAAACCTATATTTTTTTTACGGACTTCTGATTTTTTTCTTTCGTTCAATCCCATCATTTCTGCCGTTTCAAATTTGTAAGAGCCTGATGAAGCGGTATCGAGCAGTCCGATAATATTTAAGAATGTAGATTTACCACATCCTGAAGGGCCCATTATAGCAAGGAATTCACCTTCTTTAATGCTCATACTCACCTCATTTAAGGCATGAGTCTGCACATCTTCTGCTCTGTAAATTTTTGAAAGATTATGTATATTGATCATGATAATGTTTTTTATGGGTTTAATTGATTAAGTTCTTTTATAAATGACAAGAATGAAAGGTTAAAAATATTCATCTTTTTACTTTTTAATATCAAGGGTTTCATATTTTTTCAGATCCGAATAATCTGATATAATAACGGTCTCCCCTGCCTTCAATCCTGATAATACTTCATAATAAAGCGGGTTTTCTCTTCCAAGACTGATGGTTCTCTTTTCGGCTCTGTTTCCTTTGACTACAAAGATCCATTTTCCATTGGTATCTTTTGAGAAATTTCCTTTGGGAACCATGATACTCCGGGTATCGGCTGAAAGTTTCAGTTTCACACCGAAAGTCATCCCTATTTTCAGGTTTTCCGGCTTTTTGTCAGTGAAATTAAGTTCTACCTGAAACTGCCCGTCTTTTACTTCCGGCAGAATTTTGGAGATAATGACGTTATAAGCCTCGTTATTATTATCAAGCATTCCCTTGATCCCGGTGTGAAGTTTATTGATATAGTATTCATCCACTTTGGCTACCAGCTTATATCCATCCATCAGGTCTATTTTCCCTATACTCTGACCGGTGGTGAGGTTTTCTCCCAATGAAATAGCAAATGAAGAAAGCCTTCCGGAAGCAGGTGCCATGATCAGGAAATTGTTTTTGTTGGAACGTAAAACCTGAAGACTTCTATCCATCTGTCCCATTGAAGTATTAATGGCCAACATCTGGGCATTCCTTGAATTTTTCTCCGTAGAAAAACCTTTTTCAACAATTGCTTTTCTCTGTTTCTGATAATTAAGGTTCTGTACGCTAATATCATAATCTGTCTTTTTCCCGATCTCCGCATCATAAAGCCTCTTCTGCAGGCTGAAGTTCTGAAGGGCCGTATTGTAATCATTTTGTGCCTGCAGCAGCTCTTTATCCTGGGCCAGCTCCTGATTTTTCAATTCAAGGAGTGTATTCCGCATCTGGCTGATCTGTTGCATAATTCCCGTTTCCTGATTCATATAAGTAAATTCCGTATTAGGATTATATACTCTTGCAATCGGTTGGTCTTTGGTAAGCATTTGTCCATCTTCTGCAAAGATCTCTTTTACTGCTCCACCTTCCAGAACATTGACCAGTGAAGAATTGAGTGACTGGGTTTGTGCCGTTACCATCAGCATATCTTCAAATTTTCCCTCAGTAACCTGATCAGTCTGAATATTTTCTGCTGAAACATTATATGTTTTTTTCTGGTTCATAAAATACCAGCTGGAGAGAATCACCATCGTCAATATGATCAATCCGCCTAAAACAAATTTTAATTTCGATTTCTTTTTTACTATTTTCGTATCCATATTAAAGATAACTCATTTTGTTACAATAGATTACACAAGGCAGATGCCAGAAAAATATAAACTTATAAGTCCTTGAAAATCTGCAATAACCCCTTTAATAACAATCAAAAGACTGTTCATTATCGGACACTTTTTGTACGGAAATGAACAGTTTTAACCATAAAGAACGATTTTTAAAAAGAGTCAAAACCTCAATATGCGTAAAAAAGAAGCTCATATACTCATCGTAGATGATGACGAAGATATATTGTTCTCGGCAAGAGTCTGGCTGAAAAAGTTTTTTTCCCAGGTAAGCTGCCTGAGCAAACCGGCTGAAATTCTAAAGTTCATAACTGAAAATCAGGTTGATGCCGTTGTATTGGACATGAATTTCAGAAAAGGTTTTGAAAGCGGACAGGATGGTCTGTACTGGATGAACGAAATTAAAACCCTGGAACCTCAGCTTCCCATTATCCTGATGACGGCTTATGGCGAAGTGGAACTGGCTGTTGAAGCTTTAAAAAACGGAGCTTCTGATTTTATCCTGAAACCCTGGAACAATGAAAAACTGTATGCATCGGTCAATCTGGCTGTAGATATTTCGAGAAAAAATAAAAAACTCAGCCAATGGGAAAATGTGAACCAGAAAAATAGTCAGTATCAGCTGGAAAGCCACTCCCCAAAAATGCAGGAAGTATTGGAACAGATCAGAAAAGTAGCCTCCACGGATGCCAATGTTCTGTTATTGGGTGAGAATGGAACCGGTAAATATGTTCTTGCGGAATCTATTCACGAACAATCTGAAAGGAAAAACCAGCCATTTGTACATATTGATCTGGGAAGTATTTCAGAAAATCTTTTTGAATCCGAATTGTTCGGGTACAAAAAAGGGGCTTTTACCGATGCCTATCAGGATTACACAGGAAAAATTGAAAATGCACAGAACGGAACTGTTTTTCTGGATGAAATCGGAAATCTTCCCCTCCAGCTTCAAACCAAACTATTAAGCCTGATCCAAAACAGAAAGCTATCCAGATTAGGAGAATCAAAAGAACGTGTACTGGATGTCCGTTTTATTTTTGCTACCAATGAAAATCTGAAAAAAGCCGTTGCTGAGAACCGTTTCCGTCAGGATCTCTATTACAGGATCAATACGGTAGAAGTTCAGATCCCGGCTTTACGGGACAGGCCGGAAGATATTGGTTTACTCGCTCAATATTTTCTTGACCGTTATAAACAAAAATACCATAAACCTGCCCTTGAGTTTACAGAGGCTTTGCAGGCTAGTCTTACTCAGTTTCCATGGCCCGGAAACATCCGGGAACTGGATCATTGCCTGGAAAGAAGTGTCATTCTATCCAATGACCACAAGCTTCAATTGCTTATCCCTCAACTGGAAGAGCAGGAAAGCACGATCGTCAACCTCAATATCGAAGAGATGGAAGAAATTCTTATCAGAAAGGCGTTAAGAAAACATACGGGAAATATTTCTCTGGCCGCAGAAGACCTGGGGCTTTCACGGGCTGCTTTATACAGGCGGATGGAGAAATTTGGACTATAGATCGGGATATTAGATTTGTAATCAGCGTATTGTTAATTGAAGTACCTTTTCACAGTTACTGATTACGTTCAAAAAAAATAGAGAAAAATTTATGCGGAAAAATCATTCTTTGTGGTTATTATTTCATCTGCTTGCGATTGTAAGCGGTATCATCGCCTATCATTTCTTTTCAGAAGGAAAATGGTTCAATACCCTGCTTTTCATACTGCTCATGATCATTTTTGTGGTTTTTACTCATTTTTCGTTGAACACCCGGATCTCAAAAGTGGAAAAAATCATTTCCTCCATCAGAAGAAAAGACTTTTCTCTATTTCCCAAAGAAGAGGGTGACGGATTTCTTGATAGCAGCGTCCGTTTATATTACCAAAGCAAAGAAGAACAATTCTCTCTATCTTCTTATAAGCTTCTGTATGAAAGCATCCTGGATCAAATGGAAACCGGGCTGATCATTTTATCCGAAAAAGATAAGAACTGGACTGTATTTTATGTGAATGCAGCCTTCCTCAATATTCTGCAGGTTCCCAAATACAATCAATGGGACCTATATGCATCAAAGGTCCCGGAATTTTATAAGATTATTGAGGAAACCGGCTATCAAAGCTCACAGGAATTTTTCGACATTTCCATTCACAACAACTCCAAACAGTCTTTCTCACTGAGAACCAAGCAGGTGAAGAATACGCAACACCGTTTCTACGTTATCACCCTCGAATCTGTTCAGAAAATTATCGAGCAAAAGGAAAAGCTTGCCTGGAATAACCTGATGAAGGTGATTTCTCATGAACTTCTGAATACGCTGACTCCGGTGAACAGCCTGATCCAGAACCTGGAATACATCAGCAATCAGGAAATCATAGAGCCTGATGATCAGCAGGAAATGAAAGACAGCCTGATGATCATCAATTCCAAATCGAAACAGCTTTTAAATTTTGTAGATCATTACCGCCAGATCGCCGAATTGCCTAAACCTCTTCTGGCTCCTGTTTCGCTTAAAAAGGTTATTGAATCTGCGATCAGCTTTCTGAAACCGGAATTTGAAAAATACAGGATTCAAATGGTAACAGATCTTGGAGATTATAGAGTGTCCGCTGATGAAAAAATGGTGGAACGCAGCCTGATCAACCTTTATCTCAACGCGATTCATGCCCTTACAGAGCAGGAAAACAAGGTCATCACCACTACAGTAAAAACTCACAACAACCGGATCATTGTAAGTATTATGGATAATGGTTCCGGAGTTCCGTCAGAAATCAAAGACAAAATATTTCTGCCTTTTTTCACAACGAGGGACAGCGGTTCCGGAATTGGGCTTACCCTTGCCAAGAGCATTATGGAAGCACATGGCGGCTATCTTAATTACAAGACATTGCAGGAAGGCAGCAGTTTTGAATTGTGGTTTTTGGAGTAAATATATTGTTACGATTTTTATGATATTGAACATGATCACATTTTTCCACCTGTAAAAAATCTACTGACATCCTGTTGTCACTACTCTCTTTTACCTTTGTTTAAAATTATTCAACAATACAATTTAAACAAATGAAATTAGCATCATTAAGAATTATCACACAGGACATCAGACAATCTGTTCAGTTTTATGAAAATGTAACAGGCTTAACAGCACGATGGTTTACGGAAGATTTTGCAGAGCTTTCTACCAACTCTATTACCATCGCCATTGGGAGTACCCGAACGATGAAAATGTTTGGCAGTGAACAGCAAGCTGTCTCTGAAGGCCATCACAATACCATTATAGAATTTATGGTTTCTGATGTGGATCATGAATATGAAAGAATTAAAACCCTTACAGATCGCATCATTCAGGAGCCAACGACCATGCCTTGGGGCAACCGCTCGCTATTGTTTTCTGATCCGGATGGGAATCTGATTAATTTTTTCACGCCGGTAAGCGCTGAAGCCATTCAAAAATTCAGCTAGAAACAATGATCAAAAAACGAGGCAATCTCAATGATGTCATTCTGAATGAAACAAGTCAAATAATACCTGGGAGCGCTTCGTTTTATTCATATAATCATTAATAAGTAAATTTTACTGCCCTTCAAATCTAAGTGTATTTGAGGTCACCACTTCCGTATACAGATTCTTATATTGCTGCTTTTGCTTTTCCGTCAGTAATGTGTACAGGTTTTTATTCAGAATGATTTTAAAATTCACTTCGTATGGTAATTTAGGATTCAAAACATCATAATATTCAGTATAGCAGTAGTGACATAATTTTTTAAAAAAGGGATTAAAATAAATTTTATACTGAATGCGTTCTTCGGGTTTTATGACGACCATACTTTTCATGATATACCAGTTATTGACCAACAAATCTTGAGTTTTAAAATGATTCTTTCTCTTCCATTCACTGAGTGCCTTTTCTCTTTCTTCCCGAGCTTTTTTATGGTCCGGATGCTCTACAATATCAGGCATATCACATCCTATATCTCCTTCAAGTGCAGGTCCATTCTGGTGGATAAATCCATATACACCCAAACGATAAAGCCTATCAGGATTTGATGACACATTCTCTTCTTCATAATAAACACGGGTATCTTCTGTAAAAGGGATTGCGTAGCTCAGCGTATCCAAAGGAAAAGAAACAGGCTGATCTGAAGTATTGGTAAGTGTGAATTCTAAAATATATCCTTTATGGGTAATCATTGATTGATATGCGTCAAAGATTTTAGGCAAAACAGATTTATTTTGCTCATAGTCAACCACTTTTACCTCAAGCTTCAATTGAGAAGATACCTGAAACGCAAAAAGCAAAGACAGAAATGTGAGAAATTTCAACATGGTTTTTAGTTTCCTGAAAGATAAATATTTTCTCCTTTTCAGCCATACTGCTTTGTAAATCCCGAAGTGAATTGATTATATTTGAAAAATAAAAACATCCGGAATATACCATGAACCTGAAATCGTACCTAGAAATTGCAGTAAGTGAAGCTGATGTAGATCTCATATTTACCATCAAAGGCTCCAATACGGTTTTCTCCGGAGAAATGTGGGACTATGGAGATCCTGAATCTCTCGAAGATTTTGCCAAAAGCCTTATTGATTACCCAAAAAACGAAAAGATCCTCTTTTATGAACTGGGTTATAAAGATTCCAGTCTTTCCTATTTCTCTATGAAGCTCTATCCTGCCGACTCACTTTCTCATATTGGTGTTCAGATTACCATGGCCACTGAGACCTACCGACGGCCTGAAAACCAATGTAAAATTCAGTTTGAGATGATTGTAGAGCCTCATGCTATTGATGAGTTCCGGAAAGCATTGCATCAGATTGTACGCAAAAGACATGGAAACGCCGTCTTATACGGAAATGATAATCGTATTTGATATTTTGTACATTACGAATACTCAGATTCTTTTTATTAGATCCCAATTGGGCATTTGATCCAAAGAACCAGTGCTTGATCCCAAAGGAGTTGTTTTAAACCACATCGGCCCATAAGTTGGATCAAGCGCAAAAGCTGGGGGACCATATTGATTGTTTTTATGGAATTTAATTGAAGCAAAGATTTTTAGCATCTTATCCCATATTCTTAAGGAAGCAAAGAATAGAATCAATGAAACTGATTTTTTCTAAGCGAATGCATCTCCATGAACTGCTCCAAGAAGTTTCGTAAATGATACAATGAATCAGGATCATGCTCAAAAGCTTTGGTAAAACAATTGAATACTGATTGATTATTCTAAAATTTATAAACGCAAAGAATTAGTAATTCGAATACTTTATTTTAGGAAGCTAAGTAATGCAACTTCTTCGCTGATGAAGCTTTGTGACTATGCGCTCGCTTCTTCAGATCGATTGAAAATCGATCCCTTCTTAGCTCACTTAAAATAAAGCATACACAAACATGAAGCTTTGCGTGAAAACCTATCTCCACAACTGTTGATTCTAATTGGTAAAGAATATAAAATTTTTTCTATTCAGATGAACTCATTTTTTTGCTTGGTCCACAACTTTTGAGATTGATCCCATAAGTTTTACTCTATATGCTGGTATGACCAATAAAAAAGGAGGCTTTACTGCCTCCTTTTGTTTTGTACTAATAACCTGCCTGAACCTCCTTATATAGATTTGTGTTTTTTTATCATTTGGTTTTTTTTTCAAGAAGTTCTCGCTAAAAGTCATTCATACACCTCTTTATTTTATTTCATCATTTGTTTAATTTCCTTTCATCACCTGTGTTTTGTATAACTATAGTTTATTATCTCTATAGTTATCATCATTGTGTGTTTTTGCATACAACTTACCTTCGAAGAAAAGTATTTTTTTGATTTACTTAAATCATACTTTTTTTATTTGGTAAATTTTATACTGCAAAGTAACGACATCGTTGAATAAAACCACCTATAAAACCCATCGATACATATCGATCGAAGCATAGATATTTATCGATAGAACAGAACAAATGAAGAATTTTCCCTTAAAGGACCTATATTTTGTGATGTGTTTTGACAAGATCAATCAGCTCTACCAGATTTTCTATTTCTAATTTTTCAAAAATATTTTTTTTGATAGTACTTACTGTATTTTGCTTTATGTTTAAAGTATTCGCAATTTCCAGATTCCCATATCCGTCAGCATACATTCCGGCAATTTCCATTTCTCTCTTAGTAAGCTGGCTCAGCGGGCTGATCAGATTTGGATTATAAACAAACTGTACCAATAAATTCCGGACAACGGGAGAAAAGTATTCTCCTCTTTCTATAAAGGCAGTCAGGGCATCTCTTATTTCATCCTCTTCACTCAATTTGCTCAGATAGCCATTGGCACCGGCTTTAATGAATTTAAGGGCATGCAGATCTTCCTCAAGACCTGTAAAAATCAGAATTTTAAGATTAGGATTTGCAGCTTTCATCTGTGGCAAAATATGCAGACTGTTTCCATCCGGAAAATGGGCGTCAATAACCGCCATTTCTATCCCTTTTGATTCTACAAGCTCTACCACCTGATGTAATGATGAAGTCTGGTGAATTTTAGCTTCCGGAACAATATCGCTGATAACGATTTCCATCCCCTGTCGTACAATACTGTGATCATCTGCTAAAAGAAATACAATTTCCTTATTTTCCATTGGTTGCTCCATTATTATTGATATTTAAATTGATCCTGAATGTTATTTTCGTTCCTTTGTGGAGTTTACTGGCTACAGATATTTCCCCGTCAAAAAGTTCCACAATCTCTTTCACCAGATTAAGGCCCAGCCCTGCGCCCAGATTATCCACCTCATCAGAAACCATTCCCTGATAATAAGGATCAAAGATCTTGCCCAGATCCGATTCGGAAATTCCAATCCCTGTATCTCCTACCGTGGTAATGAGTGCGATGGTATTCTTATCGACAGGTTCAGTGACCATCGTAAGATCTATCTGCCCGTTTTCTGTAAATTTATTTGCATTCCCCAGAATATTCATAAAGATCTGATTGATCCTGATGTTATCTGAGTTTACCACTACATCTGCCGGAATTCTGTCCGTTACCACAAACTTATTATTTCTGGTTTCCAGATAAGGAGTGATGACTTTTACAATAGAATTGATCTCATCTTTAAGGTTAAAAACAGACTGTATCAGTCTTTTCTCCGCATCCTGATTCTTTGTATATTCCAGGATCTGATTAGACTGCAGCAGTAAAGTACTGTTGGTAAACTTGATTGATTTCAGGTAATCTTTGATGGTTTCATCCTGAGTAGATCTGTGAATTTTATCAATAAAAATATTAATAATCTTCAGCGGCGACCTCAGATCATGGCTCAGCATTCCCAATATTCTGTTTTTGAAACTAAGATTCTTTTTAATTTCATCATGAGCCTCATTCAGCTTACGTTCATAGACGAATGCCATTCTTGTAAAATACATGATCAGGATAGATACAATAAACATCAGCACCATGAGCCCCAGAACAAGATACGTTCTGATCCTGTTATTGTCTGAACTCTGCTTATTATATTCTTTTTCCAGCTCTGCTTTAAAATCCTTGATTGCACTTTCATATACATCGATCAATCCGTTGCTGTATACCAACAGCTTACTGAAGGTGCTATAAAACCTCAGGTTATCCTTCTGGTTCTGAACGGCATACTGCTGAACTTTCTTTACTTCAGCGGCGTAATGCTTATCCATAGATTTTATGGTATTATCCATTTTCGACTTTACCTGAGAAATATCTATGGTCTTATTATTCGTTAAAGTGATGACTGTACTTTCTTTCTGCACATCCACTTTGCCGGTCACAGCATCTTTTAACCTTCCGAAAAAGCCTTTTTTCTTGATCGTATCTGCATAAGTACGGGTCTGAATATTGAAATCCTCAAAATCATTTTTATATTTTTCCGGTTCATATTTCTTATCCCCGATCTTGGCAGGCGGGTTCAGGGATGTCTGATATACTGAATCGATCAATGTCTTCAGCTGGGTAGCTTTCAGAGTATCTTTTTTATGCTGAGCCAGATTCTTTTTCAGTCTGGGGCTTGTATTCTCGTATTCGCTGATCTTGTCAAAGTTCAGTTTAAGTTTTTTCAGAGACTGGAAATATAGCTGCAGATCTTTATCATCCTGAGTGGCCATATAATTCTGGAAATGCTCCTGAGCAGCCAGAAAATCTTTTCTTGAATTATCCGTCAATCCGCCCAACGCCCTGCTATCCTCCAGTTGATTTTTGATAAACTGGAGCTTCTTTCCGTTGACAAATTCGTTATAAAAAAATATGGCGATAATGACCTGTATCAACAAAATACATATGATCAATGAGTAATGAACAACTTTCCTCAATTTAAAATTTAAGAATTTACTTTTCATATCTGTCGGTCAGCTAAATTAAATTTCTCTAAGCCTTGCATTAGTTTTCAATGATATATCATTATTATCAAACATTTTACAATACTGAATATACCACACAATTTACAAAGTTAAAGTAAATTTTCACTTCATAATAATAGTAAATATCGGGTAAAATCGGATAAATTCAATGTTATTTTATATTAAAATGCTTTTACCACTTCAAAATTCCATTCAGAATAACCATTTCTTCAGGTTTAGATGCAAAAAAAAGACGGAACAAAATAGTAAGAATATTCCTGGAATTATGATGAATGATAAATGATTATACTGATCAACTTATTACCATTATACCAGTAGGTATTTATACCCAAAGCAATAATTGGTTATTTACACTATACAATAGCTTCCTCCTTCTTTGTTACTTTGAAATGCTTATAAAACCCATCTGTTATTGAGTGGTCAATAATACTTACCTGTACCGGAAGTTTACTTTTTTATCAGAATCAGAAATCAGATGACAGATCAGTAATGACAGTACATCCTCAATGTGCCGGAGCTCAGCTTTCTGTATCTGCTTATCATTATAAAACTAAAAAACAAATAACCCATGATTACAGAAAACTACGACGTAATCGTCATTGGCGGGGGTGCAATAGGTCTGGCTACGGCCTACCATCTCGGCAAAAGGAAAGCAAAAACACTGGTTCTGGAGCAATTTACCTTTGTGAACCAACAGGGAAGCTCTGCAGGAGTATCCCGCCAGTTCCGAATTCCGTATCCTGACGAATATATGGTAAAAATGGCACTTGAGGCCCAACCCTACTGGGACGAACTGCAGAAGGAAACCGAAACGGAGCTTCTGGACAAAGTAAGTACGCTATGGTTCGGAGATCCGGAAGTACATTCTACCGAAGGAAATATTGCGGAAGCAGAGAAAGCCCTGAAAGCTTTGGGAGTTCCTTATTCTACTCTTACGGCAAAGGAAATAGAAGATCAGTATCATTTCAGAAATTTGCCCGATAATTATACCGGATTATTTCAGCCTGACGGAGCCAGCATCAACTTTAAAGCCACCATCGAAACCCTTCTGAATCTTTGCAGAAAAGAAGAAACCGTTCAACTGGAAGAAAATTCGCCTGTACTTCAGATTACCCCTAAGGATGAGCTATTTGAGGTCCTCACTCCTAACGGAATTTATATTGCTAAAAAGCTGACCATCATCCCGGGACCTTATATCAACAGTGTCATCAATCTTCTGGATTTTAAAATAGAAGCCACTTACTGGAATATGGCATCAGCGTATTTCAAAAAGACAGATCCGGATATACAATATCCTACCTGGTTTGTTTTCCAGAATTCTGTAGGCCAAAACGGCAATCAGTTTTATGGTTTTCCATCTGTAGACTGGGATCATCCGGAATACATCCGCGTTGCTCCTGATTTTGTCATTACTCCTCTTGAAGAACCGAACGACAGAACATTCATTCCCAATCCGGAGGAACTGAGTTATACTTCCGATTGGATAAAAAACCATATGACAGGCCTTGATTCTGAACCTGAATATACCTCAACATGTCTGATTGCGCTGAGCACAATCCCCAATAAAGAACTTCTGATTGATTTTGCTCCGAAATACGTTCCCAACCATAAAAACATTGTAGTATATGCCACAGGATGGGCAGCCAAATTCACTCCCTTTTTAGGAAAAATCATGTCTGATCTCGCGTTAGACGGGCATACGGATTTTGACATTTCACATTTCCAGCTTGGACGCAAATATTTCTTAGCCCTTTAATAAACCTTAAAACCATGAATAAAAACACCCACCTTGATCCGGGATCACATCCTGATCTGAAAACAGAAGTTGCTATTATAGGAGCCGGAACATCCGGATTATACACTGCTTACCGTCTGGTAACCGACAAAAAATATAAAGCCCACGAAGTACAGATCTTCGATATGAGCAATAAACTGGGCGGAAGACTGGAATCTGTCATTATGCCCGGCATGGACTTCTGGGGAGAACTTGGAGGTATGCGCTATCTGACTTCCCAGGAAATTGTAACGACATTAATAGAAGGCTATCCGTTAACGGAAACTGATCTGAGTAAACGAACTCCCGTCCTGAAAGACTCTATGACTCCTATTCCGTTCCCGATGGGTAATCCTGAAAAACTGCTCATGTACCTTCGCAAAGAACGTTTCAAACAAAGCGACTGGGAGCAGGCTCAGAAAGAAAACAGAAAACTGCCCACCCGATATTATCTGAATCATCACGATGAAGGGTTCAGCTCTGACCAGTTATTCAACAAGATCATTTATAATGTTCTGACGGCAGACCCATGGGTGGCTGAAAATTATAGTGATAAGATCATTGCGGGTCCTCATGTGTATGATTTTGCTTTTCAGCTGACCAGCAGAGATTGGGATGCCATAAAACCAAGATTGATATACAATTTCCCAGGTTCACCTTATGATCAGCGTAAAGTAAATGATATTGGGTTCTGGAACCTGATCAAAGACCAGGTATCTCAGGAAGGATATGAATTTCTGGCCAATGCCGGCGGATATTATTCTAATACAATCAACTGGAATTCTGCTGAGGCCTTCCCTTATATGGTAGGCGATTTTTCTGCCAATACAGTCTACAAGACCATTAAGGAAGGATACGACAGCATCGCTTATGCAGTAGCCAATGCCTATATGGAGCATGAAGGTGCCAAAATCTGGTCTGAAAACAAAATGCTTACTTTTACAAAAGACCATCCGCAATCCTCATCCTACCAATATGAACTGACTTTTCTGAATCTGCGCTCTAACACTCAATGGAAGGTCTACGCGAATAAACTGGTGCTGGCGATGCCAAGAAAGTCTCTGGAATTATTAGATCAGAACAACTTCTTTTTCAGCGCCCATGACAATGCAGAACTGAATACCAACATTCGTTCTATTATTATGGAACCAGCCTTCAAAATCCTCATGGGATTTGAACGCCCATGGTGGAAAGATCTTGATATTGATTCCGGGCATTCTATTACCGACCTGCCTATGAGACAATGTTATTATTTCGGTACTGACTCTCAAAACAACAACTCTATGCTGCTGGGAAGCTACGGAGATATGGAAACAGAGACCTTCTGGAAAGCACTTTCTGATGACAAAGTACTCTTTAAAGTAAGAGCTACCCGATCTGTTTCATTAGAGCAACTGCACGAACTGGATGATGTTCAGGCCACCCAATTTATGGTAAGTGAGCTTATGAACCAGCTCAAAGAGTTACATGGTGATAAAGTAGAGATTCCTGATCCTTATGTTACTTATTTTAAAGACTGGACCGATGATCCTTATGGTGCAGGATACCATGCATGGAAAGCCGGCTTTTCGGTAAAAGATGTGATGCCTTATATGAGAAAACCCCTGACTGATGAAGCCATTCATATTATCGGTGAAGCCTACTCTGATCAGCAAGGCTGGGTAGAAGGAGCTTTCTGTGAAGCTGAAAAAATGCTGCAGGAACATTTTGGACTGAGCCGTCCGTTCTGGCTAAACTCTGATTACTATATGGGATGGTAATCATTTAAAAAAATAACTCAATAATAGATAAAACCCTGGAGTAATCCGGGGTTTTCCTGTCTCAAACAGACAAATTATTCTTAATAACTAAGAATTAACATTATATTCCAATTTTCATATCACCACCATTAGTTTTTTCTATTTCTCACAGGAACTCCTGATCTGATATTTTACTAACTTGTCTCTTTAAAAAAGCAAAGCAAAGCTGTATACCTATCCATTATTTATCATATTCTATAATTACGGTAGATAACAGCAAAAAAGCTTCATTATCTTATGACAAATAAAGAATTTAATTCCCAGAAAGGCTTTATATTCAGCAAGCATATACCGGAAGATATATCAAATTTTGACCGGGTTTTTGATCTATTTAAAGATTTGCTTACCCATACCTCCGGGGATATTGAGGAAGCTTTCGAGTGGCTGGATATGCTCGATAAAGAATACAACATCTTTACTGATGAATATTCTTTGGAAGATTTTGAGGAAGACCTGAGAAAACGGGGCTATATCAGAAAAGAAGACTCCGAAGAAGGCAATTCCGGAAAAGGACAGGGCAAAAATATACTGACTCCAAAGCTGGAGGCCGCATTGAGAGAATATGCACTGGATCAGATTTTTGGAAAACTGAAAAAAAACGGTACGGGAAATCACCGTACTAACAAAACAGGAACAGGTGATGAACGGGATGGTGAAAACCGATCTTTTCAATATGGAGATGATCTGTCTGCAGTAAATATGACTGAAAGTCTAAAGAATGCCCAGGTGAATAACGGAATTTCTGATCTGCGTCTGACTGAAGAGGATCTCGTTGTGGAAGAAACCCGGCATAAGGCACAAATGAGCACCGTTCTGATGATTGATATAAGCCATTCTATGATCTTATATGGTGAAGACCGCATCACTCCGGCCAAAAAAGTGGCAATGGCACTGGTAGAGCTGATCAAACGAAAATACCCCAAAGATTCCATCGACATCATTGTGTTTGGAAATGAAGCATGGCCTATTAAAATCAAAGACCTTCCCTACTTAAAAGTCGGGCCTTATCACACCAATACCGTTGCCGGACTGGAACTGGCGATGGATATTCTGCGTAGAAAAAGGAATACCAATAAGCAGATCTTTATGATCACCGACGGGAAACCAAGCTGTATTCAGCTTCCATCGGGAGAATTCTATATGAACAGCTATGGTCTGGACGAAACCATCGTGAACCAATGCCTCAACAGAGCAGCACAGGCCAGAAAGCTTAAAATCCCTATTACCACCTTTATGATTGCCCAGGACCCCTATCTCCGTCAGTTTGTAGAAGCTTTTACCGCTCAGAATAAAGGAAAAGCTTTCTTAACAGGTTTATCCGGTTTGGGGCAAATGATTTTTGAAGATTACGAGAAGAACAGAATAAAGAGGATATAAAAACTTACAAGTAAAATTCCTTATCAGAAAATTATTATTTAAAAGAAAATGAAAAACGATATTACATTCAAGGAACTGAAAGATTCCGGATACACCCATACAACGATCAATGAAGAAATCAAGGCTAATTTAACCGCAAGGATCAAGGCTAAACAACCTGTATTTGAAGGACTCTGGGGCTATGAAGACACAGTAATTCCCCAGTTGAAAAAAGCCATTCTTGCCGGTCACCATATCAACCTTTTAGGCTTACGGGGCCAGGCCAAAACCAGGATTGCAAGAAGTATGGTAGACCTTCTTGATGAATATATGCCGATTGTAAAGGGATCTGAGATCAATGACAGTCCGTTTCACCCTATTTCAAAATTTGCCAAAGACCTTATTGAAGAATTGGGTGATGAAACTCCTATTTCATGGGTACATCGCTCTGAACGTTTCTTCGAAAAACTGGCTACTCCTGATGTAAATGTTGCAGATTTAATCGGCGATATAGACCCAATCAAAGCAGCAACCTTAAAACTCCCCTATTCTGACGAAAGGGTTTTACACTACGGAATGATTCCACGGGCCAACCGTTCTATCTTTGTACTGAATGAACTTCCGGATTTACAGGCCAGAATTCAGGTTTCTCTATTTAATATTCTGCAGGAAGGAGATGTTCAGATCCGTGGTTTCCAGTTGAGAATGCCACTGGATATTCAGTTTATTTTCACTGCCAATCCGGAAGATTATACCAACCGGGGAAGCATTGTAACGCCTCTGAAAGACAGGATCGGATCACAGATTTTCACACATTATCCTAAAACAATCGCCTTAGCCAGACAGATCACTGAGCAGGAAGCTATGATTTCCGCTGAAGATCATTCAAAGATTCTGATTCCGGATCTTGCCAAAGATCTTTTGGAAGAAGTCGCTTTTGCAGCCCGTGACAGTGAATATGTAGATGCTAAAAGTGGTGTAAGTGCCCGTCTGACCATCAGTGCTATGGAAAACCTGGTCGCAGCCGCAAAGTTACGACTTATTGAATCAGGAGTTGAGAGAACAACAGTCCGACTGCTTGATTTCATGTCTATTATCCCATCTATTACAGGGAAAATTGAACTTGTATACGAAGGTGAGCAGGAAGGTGCCGATTATGTGGCCAGACTATTGATTGATAAAGCGGTGATGAGACAGTTTGAAAACCTGTTCCCACGCATTCCCAAGCTTGAAAAAGAAGATATAAAAACACCTTACACCGATCTGATCAGATGGTTCAACAAAAATCACCTTGAACTCAACTATAATGATACGGATGAAGAATTCTATGCTAAACTCGATAAGATCACTCCTTTAACTACGGTAGTGGAAGAAAATACTTCAGAATTAAGCAAAGAAGATCAGAATTTCTGCAAAGAACTGGTGCTTTGGGCATTAACCATTAGCAGTAAAATTGATAAGTCTGAAAATCAATCGGTTTTCACGTTTGATTCTGCAGGAATTGGACAGTTTTTGCGAAACTGAAAAAAGTGATAAAGTATCCTTCGAAACTGTTTATTTAAAATATCAAGCGGCTGTGTGAAACGGTCGTTTTTTTTTTGCCACGAATGCACGAATTCTTTTTTTATTAGGGCATTCGTGGCAATTAAAATTTCCGAGGTATTGTACAGATTTCTCTCTATATACCTACAAAGTTAGCGCGAGAGATAAAATCTTTGCATTAGATTTTTTTCAGCAACTATTACAGTTTTTTAATTCGCTGCAGGATCAATAAGTTCTTTCGTAATGCTTACGAATTTCAGCAGGTTCTTGTTATCAAAAAGTAATGTTGCATAGCGCGTTCCTTTTTTAAAGGTCAATTTTGAACCACCTGAATATTCGCTGTCATCACCAAGCTTTTGAACTTTAGCTCCATGTTTACTGAATTTTGTTTTGCTTTCCTGAAGTGTCGTTTTATTCATCGCAAGACCAAATGGCAAACCTTCAACAATTAAAAACTTATTATCAGGAATGTCAAAGAATATTTCGTTGACTGTATTATTCTTTCCAAGATTGCTGTAAAGTTCCAGCCCGGACGGTGTAAGCCACTTCGCATATTTTTCCTCATTGGCATCTTCATAAAAAACAGTTTCTGCACGCAACACTTTTGAAATTTTATCAGTGGTCTGCGGAAAAATAAACTCGGAATCTTTATTGAGTAAGGAATTCAGGCCTGCTGATTTCTGCGAAAATGCGTTTATACTTATTAATTGAAAAACTAAGGTTAAGATCAGGGTGAATGATTTCATCTTCATAAGAATTGTTTAATATTAATAATTTGATGATCAAAGGTATTAAAATTAATAAAAATTGATAGGTGTTTTAAAAAGCTTCAACCTGTTTTATAAGCTAAATTTCCATTATAGATGGTTATTATAAGTAGTTCTGTATCCTTAACATTTTCATTCAAAATAAAAAACTATACTAAAAACTGTCTTCTCCATTTTGTAACCGTATTCCTACTTAGTTTATAGTGTAAAGCCAATTGTTTATTATTCAAACCATTTATTTTCTGAAAATCCAATATCTGAAGGATTGTTGATTTGTCATAAGCACGAAATCTTTGATTAATTGCCCCCGACTCAGGCTTTTTCTTTTGAAATAATAAAGTATTGACCTCAATAATATCCAACACCGAGAGGTTTTTCTTTTTCAGGATATGGGAACAAAGCTCTTTTTTGTCAGGAAACTTCTTTGCTACAATATCGCGATATATTTTACTGTAATCAGGTTTTATTGATTTATTCATTATAATTTAGAATTTAACAATTATCATTTATCAAAAGTAGGATTTGATGAGGGGTCGGGAGGTTATATCATTCATCCGTAATACTTGCTGCACCATATTTATTCATCCATTTATACAATGTTGTTTTGGGAATCCTGTATTCATCAACCACCTGTTGCCTGGTCTTTTCTTTGGTTATGATCTGTTCTATAATAAAATCAATCATTTCTTTTGTATAGACATTCTTCCGGAACTGAGAAACATTCACTTTTTGCTTTTTCATTTCTGATTTTCTGATTTTCGCAGAAGCCGGAGCGTAAAGAATAAGATGCTGACAGTAAATCCTAAAAAAATCAACCTCTAATAATTTGCACCACTTCAGTAATATATCCGTGGTGAGGTCAGTATCTGAGTACATCTTGGTGATTTCTTCTTCCGTGCACTTAAAGAAATTACAGATCCTTGCAGATTCCATTCCGCTTTCCATTACAGTGGTCCGGATGATATTTCCAATATGGATACTTTTATAATTCATCACAATGTTGTTTTTAGTTTTTTAAAAAAATTCTGACAGAAAGCTACCTCTGACAGAATTTATAATCGATATTCTATTTTGTTTTTTGGGACCTTGTCATCAATACAGTCCCAATCTGTTTCTTGTAATAATTGGTGTGTACAACCTTTTCACCAACTATATTATTTCCAGTAATTCCAATTGGCCCCATCAAATACAGCCAGCGATTTGCTGGTAAGGTCATAACACATCATACCGGGATAAGGGCTCTTTACAGTGGTGTGTGGATTGGTTATTTTAGGAAGAATCATCGCTTTGTCGTCGGATTCCAACACCAAAACACCTTTTGCGTTACTTATTTTTTTTCCAATAATAACACCTTGATTACTTCCGGACTCTGCACTTGTATTGGGAATAATCTGAGAAGAGCTTCCGGAATCACTCAGTACTACCCAGGTATTATTTTCGTACATTTTCACTTTTCTGTCGGTTTTATCAAACAGAAACGTTCCATTATTGTCAGCAGTAAGTACCGGTGGTGCATTCTCTACTGAAGAAAGAATAATTCCTTTAGAATTACCTGTTGTATTATCAAAATCCAATACTGTACTTGTTCCGTTGATATTTTCTTTGTTGATCGCAACCTGACCACTGGCATAAGATGCCAGTGAGCAGAATGCTGTTATGATGAATGTGTTTTTCATATTGATTTAATTTTAATTGTTACAGCTTCTTTGAATACAGTTCCATAGGGTACCGTTATATAGTTTCACACAAGCGGCATCGATGTCATAAATAAGCATTCCTTCTTTCGGATCTGCAATAACCGTCTGATTCTGAACTCTTGTTATCACCAATCCTTTTGTTTTCGATTCCAGGGTAATGAATCCGTTCGGGATACTTTCCGGCCATCCTGATTGCTTTTGCTGAACGGTAATACCAAATTTGGTAGGAACTCCCGCTGATGAAAAATCCCCAGGTTTGGTACATAAAAAGCTGAAGGATGTGCTTGCTGCCGATGTACAGCTTCCATTTTTGGCTGTTACTGTATAGCTGGTTCCTGCAATCATACCGGAAATTATACCTCCTACCCCCACACTCGGTCCCGCTGGAGAAAACACATACGTATAAGCAGAATTATAATTGCTTATCGTGGCTGTACCAGCTATAACGCTTACCACAGGAACAGCTGGTGTCGGAAGCATTGCCGCAATACTGAATGAAGCACTCGCTGTTGACGTACAACCGGCACTTTTTGCCGTTACGGTATAATTAGTTCCTGCTGTCATACCGGAGATAATCCCTCCTGCCCCTACACTTGGTCCTGAGGGTGAAAATGTATAGGTATAAGCAGAATTATAGTTACTTATGGTAGCTGTACCAGCTGCCGAGCAACTTGCCGGAGTTGTGCTCACCGTAGGAACCACTGGAGTCGGGAGCATTGCCGCAATACTGAATGAAGCACTTGAGGCTGATGTACAACTACTGTTTTTTGCCGTCACAGTATAGTTAGTTCCTGCTACCATCCCGGAGATTTTCCCTCCTGCCCCTACACTCGGTCCTGATGGTGAAAATGTATAGGTATAAGCAGAGTTATAGTTACTTATTGTAGCCGTTCCGGATGCCGAGCAACTTGCCGGAGTTGTGCTCACCGTAGGAACAACTGGAGTCGGAAGCATCGCTGCAATACTGAATGAAGCGCTCGCTGATGACGTACAACTGGCACTTTTTGCCGTTACGGTATAGTTAGTTCCTACTGTCATCCCGGAGATAATTCCTCCTGTGCTTACGCTCGGTCCTGATGGTGAAAATGTATAGGTATAAGCAGAATTATAGTTACTTATGGTAGCTGTTCCGGATGCTGAGCAACTTGCCGGAGTTGTGTTCACCGTAGGGGTAACTGGAGTCGGAAGCTTTGCCGCAATACTGAATGAAGTACTTGCTGCCGATACATCACCATTATAGACTGCTTTTACCGTATAATTGGTTCCTGCTGTCATCCCGGAGATAACCCCTCCCGCTCCTACACTGGGACCGGAAGGTGAAAACTGATAAGTAATGACACTGTTGTAATTGGTAATCGTTGCAGTTCCGGCAGCTGAGCAACTCGCTGCAGTCTGCTGTATCACAGGTACATCTACAATCTGATCTTTGAATACGATCTCACTTAATGACACTCTGTTGATTGGACTAATTCCATAACCACTCACAATTTTAAATTCTACCCTTGCTACATTAATGTATACTGCTGACAATGGAACATTAGAATATGCTGTTCCGCTTATCTGAGGCAATGTTAAAGTTTCAGTCCCTAGCAGTGCATTGCTATTATTGTAAAATTTGATTTCAACATCTTTAACCCATTCATCAAACCCCCAGGGGCCATAAAATGACATGGCGCTTATTTTGGAAGGACTGGCCATATTCAATTTTACTGTTATTGGATTTAGATCTTTGAGCCAATAACAATTGTATGCTCCCTGCCCACTACTAACATTTCCAGTTTTCCCTTCTCCATCACAAATGACAGCTAAGCTACCAACGGTAGGCGTTTTGTCAGCAGACACATAATTGGCAGGTCTTCCTACATAATGAGTTCCTGTAATCTGGGCTAGAAGTATGGAAGAAAGCAGTAAAAAAAATAAATTAATACACTGTTTTAAATGACTGTTTTTCATCTTTTAAATTATTATGTTTTTATATCATTAGAAAAGAACCGGGTTCAAAAGGTTCTTTGTTTTTCTGAAATAATCATCGTGAATTTTTACAGGTACAAATAGAATAAATTTCTTTAAAAAAAGGAGAAAACAGCCCCCCTCATTAGGCCCTCTATTTTTAAAACAACTTAACAATCAATACATTACAAACTAGCCAAAACCCGATAATTTCTGAACTCAAAGGGATAAGAAAATTAGACTTATCTTATTTCATCTATAAAAAAGTATCATTCATTAGAGTATGATAAAAAAAAAAGAACCTTTTGAAGGCTCTTTATAGGGTATGACGAAAAACTCAAACACGATCAGACTTTATCTATATACTTTCTGATCTGGATCATCAGATCTTCTTCCGGATTCAGGCCCAGTCTTTTTCTAAGATTATACCTGTTGTTTTCAATTGTTTTATTAGCTTTAAAAGTATATTCTGCAATTTCTTTGGTAGAAAACCCAAGGTATATATAAGCACAGAAAGTGAGCTCAGAAACTTTTAAATTAGAATTTACGTCCAGCATTTTTGTACAGAAATCAGGATAGATCTCCTGAAAACGTCCCCAGAAATGAGGAGAATTATCTTTCACCATATCACTGAGCTCGGAAAAGGATTCGGTGACTTTTTGTTCTAGTTTTTCAATTTTGCCCTCTTGCTTCTTTATTTCAGACTCTTTTTCAGAAAGCCTTCTTTTTTGCTCTCCGATGATCTTTGCTTTTCTTCTTCTTATTTTTTTAGAGCGGATGATCACAACCATCAAAAGCAGAATAAAAACAGAGATTAACAATATGATAATCATTGCTCCATTTTTTTCCAACTCGGTTTTCTCCTGTTGCTTTTTGATTAACATTCTGTCCAGTTCTTTCTGAACAATCTTTCTATCATCTTCCATATCTTCTTTATGCCTCCCCTCAGCCCTTTGCAGGTAATAAATTTCCTGCTTATGATCACCCAACATTTTATAGGCTGCCGCTATTTTAGAATCTACGAATGCAGAGTATTGACCAAACTTTTCCTTATTTTCAATACATTTTTCATAGAAAGTAACTGCATTTTTATAGTCATGAGTCTGGAAATAATAATCCCCAAAGGCTTCATAGAAAGGTGCCAGATATTGATATTTTTCAAGAAGTGCCAGCTCATACCCTTTCTGAATGGATGAATATGCCAAAGAAGGATTTTTTTCCTGTAAAAAGATCCAGCTTTTATGGAAATAAATAAAAGGTCTGTTTCTATACATTTTCTTAGCAGAAAGATACTCGTTCAGGGGAATTTTTTCAGAAATCATTATAGATTTATCCGCATATAAATGAGCCATTTTATAATCTTTGCGCTCAGTATAATAATCGGCAATTCCTGAATATACATTGGCAATTATAAGTTGTGATTCCAGATCATCCCTTGATTCCAAAAGATTGAGTGCCTCATTATAATTCTGATAAGACTGCTCAAATAAAGACATTCTGCTATAATAAACAGCCTGTAGATTCAGAAAGGCAGCTTTTAATACCTTATTTTTCTGGAGTGCCTTTTCCTGAAGCCCTTTTTCGAGGTATTCGGCACCCTCATCAAAGTTTCTGAAAAAAACTAAAGAACGTGTCATATAATAATAGGACATTGCTTTTCTTTCAGAATCTTTTTCCTCCCCTGCTGCTTTGAGTGCTTTCTCAGAAAATTGACGCATTTTCCCAAAATCCACATACATATAATCATCTGATAAGCTGAGCCATTGATACATTTCGCTGGCCCTGTTCAAATCCTGACAGGAAAAGAAATGACAACTTTGTATAAAAAATATAAAGAGGAATATAATCTGTTTACGGGTAACTGCTGATTTACAAAAAGAGAAAACAAGCCTGGAATGAGCAATCATGAAGTATTAGAATAAGTAATAAGGAAATAATTAAAATATAAGGAAGTACAAAAGTAGAATAAATAGATTGATATTTTCAACCATAAAACAGCATATAATTGCTTTTTTAAATAGATTTTTATCTATAGACTTATAAAAATCCAGGCAAAAAATAGTTTCTATGGTAATAATCCGGTTTTTGATACTATATACTATGGAGATCAACTGAACAGACTTCTATGTGGGTCTATTCTGTTTAAATATTGTTGGGACCTTTTTTATTTCTTTTATTTGTAATTTATTTAACAGCCTATGGAAGATCAAATGAACTGCATCTATAGAGTGATCCATTTTATGGAAAAAAATTATGATCAGCAAGTCTCTGTAAAGGATCTGGAAGAGATTTCCCATTATTCTTACAGGAACATCCAGCGCATCTTTAAATACAGTTGTGGAGAAACCATAGGAGCTTTCCAGCAAAGACTGAGGGTTGAAAATGCCTATAAACGAATCCTTTATACTCAGGAAAACCTTACTTCTATTGCCATTGAAGTAGGTTTTGCCAATATCGCCTCTTTTTCCAAAGCCTTCAAACAGCATTTCGGGATTTCTCCCAAGGCAGCAAGGCTGAATAAGGAGCAGCTTCTTTGCGGAGATGAGCTCATTCCGATAACATCTGACGTATTGCTGGAACCTGAAATTGTGTACCTTAAGCCGGTTCAGGTATATTATCAGAGTGTCAGCACCTATTACAACAATGAAGAAATTGAATGGCTATGGGAAAGGTTTATGCAAAATGAATTTCCTGCTTCCGGTACGGAATATTTTGGAGTTATAGCAGACGAACCGCTGATCAAAACCGAAATCAATTGCCGTTATGACGCATGTGCCACTTTACAGGCTCAAAACAAAAAATTACCCTCAAAAACTATTTTAGGAGGCAAATATGCCCGGTTTCCTCATATCGGCAGCTATGAAACCATAGACGATACTTATACCAAAATTTATTCACGCTGGATCTTTAATTCGGGGCTTGAGTTTTCCCATACTCCGATTATCGAGAAATACGAAAGGCATGCAGCTGACCCAAATGATCAGGAGGAACAGCTAACCTATATTTTGTTGCCTCTGAAATAGATTGTCAATTTTGGACAAGTCTGACCATGTTGATCGATTTAATTTTGCCCTATCAAAAAAGATCAATCATGCAAAGAAAAAAAATCATGCTCCTGTTACTACCTTTTATTGTATTGTCCTGCAGTACGCAAGACGAAACAACAGATCAACCTACGAGTAAACCAGATCCCAGTACTATTGTCTATAAAATGCCGGAAGAATCTGCTCCGCATGAAGGAACCTGGCTTCAGTGGCCTCACGAATATCAATATGGCATTACCTACCGCAAAAGACTGGATCCTACCTGGGTAGCCATGACCAAAGAACTGGTACAAAGTGAAAAGGTTCACATCATTGCTTATGACAGCACGGAAAAAGAAAGAATCATCTCGTTGTTGAATAATGCCGGAGTTTCGCTCAGCAATATCGATTTTAAACTTTATCCTACGGATGACTTTTGGGTAAGAGATAACGGACCTATCTATGTAAAGGATAAAAACGGAAAGCTGTTTATCCAGGACTGGGGTTTTAACGGCTGGGGCAATAAAGCTCAATACAACAACTGTAATGCTGTTCCTTCTAAAATTGCTGCAGACACTAATGTTCCGAAAGTAGATCTTAATTCAGTAATGATCAACGAAGGAGGAAGTGTGGAAATTGATGGCAATGGCGTATTGATGGCGTGTAAAAGTTCTATTCTTAATACGAACAGAAATCCGGGAATGACACAGCAGCAGGCAGAAGCTATATTTACCAAAAATCTGGGAATCACCAAATTTATCTGGCTGGAAGGTAAAGCCGGACTTGACATTACCGATATGCACATTGACGGGTTTGCAAGATTTGCCAATGCCTCCACCATTGTCACGATGAACACAGGTGATCTGACCTACTGGCAGGTTCCCGGCAGTGACATCAGTAAGCTTTACAGCGCTACAGATAAAAACGGTGCAGCTTACCAGTTTGTAAAAATTCCTTTGACCCAAAATGAAGTGATCACCACTTATGGGAAGAATGTAGGCCGTGCCTCATACATCAATTATTATATCGCCAACAACCGGGTACTGGTTCCTAATTATAACGACCCGAATGATGCTGTTGCCAATCAGATTATTCAAAAGCTGTATCCTGGCAAACAGGTGGTGGGAATCGATTGCCGGAACTTATTTGCCAATGGCGGAATGGTACACTGTGTCACACAACAGCAACCCAGATAAAACCTTTTATTATTCTTTAAAAAAACCTGCCTATACCAGCAGGTTTTTCTTTTTTAGCAAGATAACATCCGAGAGATACAGATTCCCTGAATCGCAATGATATTATTTATGCTTTCCTTTCTGTACATTAAAAACCGTGCCTGCCGGGTCTGTAATCCAATGCATTCCTTCAGGAAGTTCTTCAATTTCATCACAAGTCTCTACTCCATTCGATCTCAGATATTCTGTAGCCTCCTCTACATCAGGAACGGTAAGCTGAAACCAGGTTTCAGAATGGGTATAGTTGTCCACACAGTCCAACCATATCACATTGTGCCCGAATTTTACTTCATGGGTTCTGGAAACAGTAGGATTGGTGATCGGTTTTTCTTCAATAGCCAGCTTCAGAATATCTCTGTAAAAAGCTACTGTCTTTTCATATTTATTTTTGGGAATTTTGATGGCTATATTGATGCCTGCTTCAAATTTTGTATTCATATTATGTGATGTTAATTGAGTCTGTTTTATGATCCGGTTTTAAGTTATTAAACCATTCGGATCGCTAAAATTACCAAGTCATTACGAAATCCAACTTGTCACAGGGCAAGATTTCACCCGGATACAATCAATTCCCTGATGACTTTTCTCCAATATAAGCCAGCACCCTCTCAAACACAGAAAATTCATCTAAAAATAAATATTTTCAAGAATAATTTACTTCAATTAATAAAATTTGATTAATTTCGAATACAATCAAACTTAAATATTATGAAAAATTTAAAAAGAATCGAAAGACAAGAATTAAAATCTATCAAAGGGGGAATTAACTGTCCCGGAGGTCAAATATGCTTAATCGGCGGAAAATGGCAGTGTATGCCATATGACGGATGTGGCGGTGGAAACCAACCTTAAACTCTAACTTTAAACTACCTGACTATGAAAAACTGTAAAAAAATTTCGAGAGATCAATTAAAAAGTATTAACGGCGGAGCAGCCACCTGCTCTGAAGAATGCTGCCCACCACCGGGAGTAAAAAGATGCCCATGGGTATTTTGTTTTGCACCATGCCCGGTTCTTAGCTAGAAATTTCACTGAATTAATTAAAATTAATCAGATATTGTATCTTGTAATGGATCACTAGACATACAAAAAGCCTTAAGATCAATGATTTTAAGGCTTTTCTATGGAATATGGGTAAATGCAGTCTGTACTTTTGGAATATTGAAAATGCTTTATTAATACTGCTGCTTTTCCAACTCTCTGGAACTATCTTTCTCTTTTCATGATTAGGGCTCAGTTCCACTGATCTTTTGTTATCAACTGCTGCATATTGTAATGCTCAATTGCTTTTTGCTTTAGCGGATGGGTACTCCATTCTTCCCACTCACAGGTAGAAGGATCATATCCGCATTTAAGAGGAGCAGAATAAATGTTTCCAGGATCATCCAGATAAGCCCTGCAATCTGTACAGACATGGCGAAATTCACAGTCTTTACATTTTATAATCCGGTCTTTACCGATCTCCCAGTATTTTTTAAAACCAGGTTTGCCCAGTGCTTCCCTAAGCGCAGTATCTTTTATGTTGCCATAATTTTCTTTCATACTGGGACAGTTTTTAATGTTACCTTCTGTATCAATACTTATCTTACGGTGAAGACAGGAATTGTACTGCAAAGATTCAGTAAAAGTTTCGGTATAGGAGATGAATTTTGATTCACTGATCTTGCCACAGCATTTTTCATCTGTTATCATTCTTTTGGAAAGCAGTATTGGAATCTGGAATTTAGGGGATAAATATTCTCCGGAATGCTCACAGCTATGCACTGTCAGAGCCGTAATCCGAACATTATGATCACAGAATAATCCAAGATTTTCTTCCGTTAATTCTTCATGATCCATCATGATGAAGTGTACTGAATTAATCACTGAGTCTTTCAGACAATCTGCAATCTTCTGGTAATATTCTAATCTGAAAGGAGAATAGCTTCTGATTTCAATATTCTGACACCCCAGATCTTCCAAAGCATCAAATACCTCTTCGAATCTGATTTTTGTATTGAAATTAAGATCAATGATGCAGGTATTTATTTCAGACGGTGTATGCCATTGTAAATTTAACGCAGGAAACCATTCCGAAAATTCAGTATAAAAGATTATTTCTTCTTTTTCAAGAAATTCAAAATATTCGTCAATGACCTCATCAAAATCGTTGTTGAAATGATTTTTGACCTGCTGAACCGACTGCCCCTGAAATGTTGAAAGAATTTCTAACAGAGAATTAGGGATCAGGTGAATTTTATTTCGTTGTAAATCGCATACCGTGCTTCTTTGAAGACCTTTCACCGGAATACAGTTTGCAAACATCTTAAATGGAATATTCTGCATTTTTAAATTTTAGAAATAGGTTTATAAGGCGGGTATACACTACAGTAGTAACTCTTGTACTTTTTGATCTTCGCATATCTGTTGATCAATACGGTTTCTGTTCTTTTCATCGGTTTAAAATACCTGAACGTTAAAGGCAGGAAAACCATAGATTCTTCTTTTATAATATCTTTTATCTGCATAAAAATTCTGCTATTTCTTTTTCAATGTAATAGTTACCTGCTTCTGAAAGAAATCCGTACTGGCCATATGGGTTGACTTCTAAAAAGTAAAATTTCTGATCTTTTGAAAAGATAAAATCAACAGAGCCATAGGTTAATCCTGTTTTTTTCATGAGAGCAGTTATTTTGGATTCTAAGTCCAGCGGAATCGTAAAAGGGATTTTACGTTGGGGAATCTGTGAATCTACCTGTCTTCCATCAATCTGAGATTTGGTATTGGATTGAGAAAAGATGGCAATTGAATAGAATTTTTCGTTAAAGTAAAAGACTCTTACCTCAAACTCTTTTTCTATCAACTTCTGAACAAAAGTGGGATAAAATCGTTCTTCGAAATGTTCCATATCTTCTGAAGTAATTTCTTCCGTCTTCTGACCGTTAATGAGTACTTCTCCGGTGATGATACTGATCCCGTCTCCTAATGATTTACAAATCATGCGGCCCCATTCTTTCTTTGCCTCTATCAACATAGACCTGGTACTGACCAGTTTAAAATCAGGGATAAGAAAACCTATCCTTTCAGCTTCTTTCAGTATTCCGAGCTTATTTATTTTTTCGGAATAAGGCATCAGTCCAAATACTTTTGCCTCCGGTATGCCGGAAAACAGGTAGCTGAACATGATTTCCGCATCATCATTAAGATAATTTTCTATCTGATACTGAAGCAGCTGATCTTCGGTCTCTATCTTATTCCGGAGCAATCCCATGCCATTGAAATACGCACCTTTGATTTCGTTCTGTTCAATATGGTTTTGCAGAGGATAGATGTCATTGACAGAATTGATTCTGAAAATGCATTCCCCCATTGACTGTATCCATCTGATCATATCTATGGTGGTATCATCGGTTTGCCTGGTAAAAATTAAGATCATATTCTATTCTGTGAGAGGTCATTCAGTGAAAAAATAAATCGTCTTTCACTTTGGGAATGAAAGACGATATAGGTTAGCAAGCTGCTACTGAAGAGTAATAATAACCTTCTCCATAGTAGCACATTACCCCATCCACCAAAGCGTCTGAGGTCCATGATCTGTATCTTGTCACGGTCCATGCCCCATTCTGATTAGATTGAGTAACAGGTATTCCTGCCTGCTGATTGCCGCCTGGTGTTCCTGCTCCTCCTTTAAACAGAACCATTTGGTCATTTTTCATTACTTTAAATTTTTTTGATTTTAAACTTTCAAATTCCATAATAATATTGTTTTTAGTGGTATTATATTTTTTTACAGGTTCCTAGAGAAAAATCAATTGACCCAGCCATAACCTTCTCCCCAATAGCATTTTACTCCATTAGCAGAAATACTGTCTGAACTCCATACTCTGATTTTAGTCATCGTTACATGGTTATAATTAACGCTACTACCGCCATTTCCAGTCTCACAAGGGACATTGATGTTATACTGTCCTATCACCTCGCTTCCCCCCGGTGTATCTCCGCCTCCTTTTACCAGGAGCATCTGATCAGCTGTGATCGTTTTAAATTTTTCTGATTGTAAGCTTTCTAGTTTCATTTTAATTTGGATTTAGTTTTTACTTCTGTCTTTCCGCCCATGAAGCAGTTGTTCAGCGTACAGCGTTTTACTCAGGTTGTAACTGCATCTTCCTGTTCCCTTTGCTGTAAATACAATTGAGGGTATATAATAAGTATCATGATCATCAGTTCAGGTATTTTTATCAAATAGCTGAAGTAAAAGTAAAAAGGCTATTGAATGAAAAAATAGTATAAAGGCGACGAGTTTAATTGGAAATAAACATAAGATTATTCATCACTCATTGAAAAAAACAATCATGTTGTGATTAAATAAATAATACTTTTATCAATAAAACAAAATTTATGGGGCCTCTTACATTTTTGCCTATCAGAGGCGAGCTGAAACCTTTCATACAGTCTATAGTAATTTTGGATGCCGATTTTACTTCATTATCAATGAATTCAGAATACCATTACCCCTGGATGGCCAAGGCAAGTATATTTTTCACCATCAATGACGAGCCTGTATTGATGAAATATAACCAGGAATATATCCCTATCCCACTCTGTTATGTTGTAGGGCCAAGACTGGTGAATGATACCATCAATTTTGGAAAGAAAAGACGAACTGTGGGAATCACCTTCAAGGCAGGAGCCTTCCAGCGGCTTATGGGAATACCGGTGCATTTACTGACCAACGAAAGCTTTGACGCCCATCAGGTTTTTGGAAAAGAAACTGAAATCATAGAACAAAGGCTGAAAGAAGCCGGAAATAATTTTGAAATTCAGCACATTATAGAAAACTTTCTTTTAAAAAGAATTTTCGCGGTACACAGCTTTTCGTTATTTGATTATGCTATTGAGCAATGCGTCAACAGTAAGGGCAATATTCCTATAGAGAAACTCGCTTCAATAGCCTGTATCAGTATAAGACAGTTTGAAAGAAAATGCAGAGAAAGTCTGGGAATTCCGCCTAAACTTTTTTCAAGATTAACCCGGTTTTCAATGGCTTATGTGCTTAAGGAAAAAAATCCGAAACTCAATTGGGGCAATATTGCCAACGAATCCGGATATTTTGATCAGATGCACCTTATTCATGATTTTAAAGCATTCTCCGGATACAGTCCAAGCCATCTCAATCAGCTGGAAAACCAAAATCTTAAAATACTCTCCATTCTTGAAGAGAGTTCAGTAACTCATTGATGTAGTCCAAACATATGGGTCAATGCACTCCAATAACAAAGTGATTAAATTTCAACATCTCAGACTTTACCCTTTAGGATAGATTAGAATTGTTGCAGGTATTGATATACTTCTTCCATTTGGTTAAAGTATTTTTACTTAGTTGAAAATGAGCGGCAAGCTCACTATTGCTCAAGCTGTTCCTGGCCTGATAATCCAGAATTTCAAGAATCGTATCAGAATTGTATGCCCTATATTGCTGATTAACACCAAAGGAATTCTTCTCATTCTCAAAAATCAGGTTATTGAGCTTAATTATATCCAAATAGGAAAGCGCCCTTTTCTTTAATATTCTTTTGCACACCTGTTTTTTATGTGGAAATTTTACTTCTAAAATATCCTCAAAGATTTTTCTGTAATCAGGTCCTTCTGTGTTTTTCATGATATAGTTTCTCAATAATATAGGCCATTATAGAATGTGCTCTTTCAGGAAGAGATTGGCATTATCAGCTATAAAATGGCACTAAAATTCTTTGTTGTTTATTTCGGGTTATCTTTAGAAGTTTACAATCCCTTTAAGAAAAGTTTATAAGGGTTTTTCAGGTGCATATTTTTTTATCCATTTGTACAGGGTAGTTTTCGGGATGCGGTATTCTGTCATTATTTCACTTTTGCTTTTCGCCCCTGTTAAAAACATTTCCAAAATGAAATCTACAATATCTTTTGAATAAATGCTCTTTCGGAATTTAGGAAGCGCCGTATCCTGATCTTTAAAAAAGTTATAGGATTTGCTCGGTAAAGGTGAATAAAAAATTAAATGCTGTGAATATAGTCTGAAGAAATCATACTGAAGCAATTTGCTCCATTTCAATAATAGATTGCTATCCAGACTGCTGCAATTCATCATTTCTACTATTTCTTTTTCAGAACACTTCAAAAACTTACAGATTCTTACATTATCAATTTTCAATTCTAAAACCCGGATACGAATGAGCTCACCAATATGGATATTTTTATAATTATTGTTCATGTTTATATTGTCTTGTTTGTGCTATTATCCCGGAAGCTACCTGTGTTTTCATCCGGGATATTTTACAGCCAAAGATTCTCCCAACGGAAGAATCTGAGGGTGCAAATTCATGGTTTGTGTCTTTAGAATCATCTGCAATGTATCATTGGGAAGCAGATCATCATAAGTACTGCAAATCTATTTTTAAATTTTATATGAAGTAGAGATCAGGCTGTGGGAAGATTTCATATTTCATGTAGAACAAGTTCTATTACTTATTATCTTTATTTACATTATTTTTGCTAATAAACAATTATGTTTGCTTTATTCAGTATCTCTTATTCAGTATGAGGAAACTTCTATTGATCTTATTTCTTTTTAGTCTTTCTGCTCCTTGTATGGGGCAATATATATCCAGATGGTACAATACAGATAATGGATTATCTCAAAACAGTATAAAGGATATTATACAGGATAGATATGGTTTTATCTGGCTTTCCACAGAAAATGGGATCATCCGATATGACGGCCAGAGTTTCATTAATCATAACGAAATGAAAGTCAAAAATCTACACTTTCACAATTTCCACGGAAATATTGCTGCAGACCGTATATTCTGTCAGAATGATTATATGCAGGATCAGGTATTGATCAACCGCAGATCCATCAAACTCAGTACAACAGCACATTCTCTCCAAAAACAGGATGTAAATAATGATTCTGATCTGATACAGATTTTCAAGATCCATATGTCGGAAAACTTTCATAATAATATTACCTATTATGTAAAACTTTCTTCAGGAAAGTATTCTTTTTTCAATAAAAAAATCGAGTATTCTGATGGGAAGAAGACCATCACAATCCCCATATCAGTCAATGACATGCATAGTCTATTTGCGGATCATGAAACATTATATATTACTGATAAAATCCAAAGAAAGACCTACTCTATTTGTGACGGCCAGGTCTCTGAGGTTGAAAATGCAACTGTAATCAATGATCCTGCTACAAAAATATATTGGCATCAGGCCACCAACCAAACTTTTATCATTCATCAAGACCGGATTTATCTGCTGAATATTTCGGATGGCAAGCTGCATTTAAAGTATCTTATTACCTACGACAGCATTCAGAAAAATGATATTACTTCTATTTATTATGACAAAAATTACAACAGGCTCTATCTCGGCAGCCCGGTAAGTGGGTTGAATATCGTTGAGCCCAGCCAATTTCAGTCTATGAAAACAGGGGCAGATCTTCAGACCAATATAGGTTACGCTTCATTGCCTCTTACTTCCAATACCATCATTGATTCATGGGGAAATGTGTTTAATAGTGAAGGAATCATTAAGAAATACAATTTTAAGTATAATGATGAGTATATGATGCTGTTTGATTCCTTTCACAACATTTTAATAGGTAGTACCAATCTCATTACAAGATATACAAAGAGCTCAGGCTACACCCGTTCTTCCACCATTACTTTTAGCAGTAAGATTACCGGTATATGCAGTGAACCCGGTCTGCACGCTGTGGCAACAATGGATAAGCAAGGGGCTCTTATTCATTTTTTTGAAAACGATCAGTTTGGTCCTGTTCTATACACCTGGAGGTTTGCAGGTATTGTCAATTCAATCCTGAAGTACGGAACAGATAAGATCTTAATAGGAGCCTCTACAGGTCTTTACATTATAGATACGGACGGGAGGAATAAAAAGA
Organism: Chryseobacterium sp. FR048; assembly: GCF_056844665.1. Classification (NCBI taxonomy): domain Bacteria; kingdom Pseudomonadati; phylum Bacteroidota; class Flavobacteriia; order Flavobacteriales; family Weeksellaceae; genus Chryseobacterium; species Chryseobacterium sp. FR048. The sequence goes on from NZ_JBXDSE010000009.1 coordinate 183,504, forward strand.
AACTCCTTGATGCCATCAGCATTAAAAGCATTATGCGGACTTCCGACGGCGAAGTATGGGTTACCACCCGAAAAGACGGTTTTTATATGATGAAAGATGGGCGAGCAATCAAAGCTCCTCTTGATCATGATCTCTATCTTTCTACAGCCCACTTTATTCAGTATGATGCTTATGGAAATTATTGGATTTCATCGGACAATGGCCTTTTTAAAATCTCCAAACACCAATTACTAAGGTCTATCCAGCAAAAAGAACCTACCACATACTACCGCTTCACCAAAAGCATGGGACTTCCCAGCAGTGAGTTTAATGGAGGTGTTCTTCCTGCGGCATATACCCTGAAAAACGGAGAACTTGTTTTTCCCTCCATGAAAGGGTTTGTATTTATTTCTCCTAAAAATATTAAATCATATTATCCGGACAAATCAGCAATTTTTATTGAACGGGCGAAAATAGACAATGGTCCTGTCACTCCATTTAATCAACGTCTGGTGGCAGAACGCGGTTCAGATTACATCGAAATATTCATCGACATTCCTTACTATGCCGATGTTGCCAATATCCTGATGCATGTAAAAGCAGAAGGAACCCCCTATCAGGACTGGCAACAGATTGACCTGAAGGAAGAGAAAAAAATAAAACTGTCTGGCCTGGAGCCAGGCGTTTACAATATAAACATCCGTACGTTGATTTCTGAGGAGGGAAAATATGAATATAGAAATATCGTTCTGGAAATAAAGCCTCAGTTTTATCAGACTGTAGCTTTTAAAACCTCAATAATCATGGTAGTCATTCTCTCATTGGGCGGTTTTGTACAGACAAGATCCAAATTTCTAAATAAACGGAATAAAGCTCTGAAAAGGACCGTTTCCAGTATGAGCTCAGAACTGAAAGAGGCTTCCAAGAATCTTCATCTCATGAAAAATGATATGCAGCAGCAAACTGAATATCAGAAAAAATTAATAGAAACAATCAGCCATGACATCAGTACTCCGGTTAAGTTCATTGCTATGCTTTCTCAAAAGCTCCACCATACTGATAACATTGAATTTCAAAAGAAATATTTTGACAGTATCCACAGGGCTTCAGAAGAACTCTATAAATTCACACTGAACCTTAAGGAATATAATGATCTTTATAAAACCGATGTCATTTACACAGACGAGAGTTATGCAATCAATGAAATTCTGACTGAAAAAAAGAAACTGTTTGATGAAATAGCTCTGGACAACAAAAACAGCATATCCATAAAGGCCAACAATGAAATATCGTGTACGATCAACAGGAATATATTGGCCTGCATCATACACAACCTGATTGATAATGCGGTAAAATATACAGAAAACGGGATCATCACCATTGGTATGAAAAAAACGATGACTGAGACCCTTATCACAATAGAAGATACCGGCTGCGGAATGTCTGCTGAACAGATCGAATATTACAACGATTTATTTTTAAAAACAGAACAGATGGCTTTTAAAAATTATGGGCTGGGTCTCCATATGGTCATTCATTTAATCAAAAAAATCAATGGCAGGATCAGTTTCTGCAAAGCTTTATCCAATGGAACGATCGTTACCATTGCATTAAAAAATAACCTATGAATAAAAAAATTTTAATTGCTGATGATCATTATATTGTCAGGGCAGGCACAGCCGCTATTCTGGAACTTGAGTATCCGGAACTGGAAATCCATTTTGCGACCCGATATGATGAAGTAAAAACACAGGTTTCCAATACTACGTATGATTTTATTTTTCTGGATATTGATATGCCGGGGACGTTATACACCGGAATGATCAGTGATCTCAAACGCATTCAGCCTGATATAAAAATCCTTATATTTTCGGCTTTCGAAAAGGAAACCATCCTGCAATATATCCACGCAGGAGCTCAGGGATACCTCAATAAGAAAAGCGAGGAAGATGAAATAAAGTATGCCGTACAGTCAATGTTTCAGACAGGGATCTATTATCCTCAGGAAATCATTCCGTTCATTATTAAAAATACCACGGAGAGAACGGTTGTCAACAGCCTTTCACCAAGGGAATATGAGATTTTTGAACTGCTTGCTCAGGGAAACGGAAATCTTGAAATATCCAATATATTAAATATACAGAAATCAACCATCAGTACTTTAAAAAAGAGGATATTTGATAAACTGAAAGTGAAAAACACGATTGAGCTTGCCGAATTCCATAAAAAGTTACATTAGGAACATTCCTGTATTTTGGGGGAATAAAAAATGGGGTTTAGTTTGTCTGAAAAGACCTGCATAAAAAAGAGACTGCTTTTGAGGCGGTCTCTTTTTTGTAAAACAAATCATGAATAAAATTTACTGATTACTCTACAGATTCTACTCTTATAAAAGTATGATAATTTCCTCCGAATAATATTGCAATACCTGTTCCCGGGCCTGTCTGCGCTCTCCAGTCAATATATTCTCCCTGGTTGAGCTCTACAATTGCCGAAGTGGAGCTTGCAATATCGCTATTGCTCGCATTATTCATAAACACGGATACGATATTGATTGGAGAGGTACTATTTTTATATCCATATATACGGGGATTTATTGAGGATGCCGTTCCTGTAGGGCCAAACGGATTAAAATATCCATTTGTTGTTACTCTGTATTTACCGGTATAAGGGGCTACCCATCTTTGAGAGGCATCATTCCATCCATAAGCATTCCCATATACGGCTTTTACATTTTCTCCTTTGATGGTATGAAAGAAATTCACCAACTGATAAGGGGCAAATTCCACACTTACCCCTGGTGTTGCATGTACTTCAGAATATACAAATACATTGTTTGTTGGCTGCCACACCCCATTACCATTAATATCTGAGGTCAGTACTTTTCCTACTCCCGCACCATTGGTAAGCTGCAATCCGGTATCTGTGCCTGATCCGGCTACGGTGAGTTTATTGGCTGGTGTCGCAGTGCCCACTCCTATCCTATGATTGACAGCATCTATATTGAATGTAGTGCCATCCACCTTGAAATGGCTTGTCCCTGCAGTTGCTGTGGAAGCAAAAGTGAGCGTTTTATCTGACATGGTAACGGTTCTGTTCCCTGATAACGTTCCATCGACACCATAAATATTGGTATCACTACTTCCATTGATGACCTTTTGCCAAATATTTCCATCAAAATAATAATAGCCTTCACTATTAATATTGACCGTTTTAGGAGTACTGCCCGTTACCGCAGCAGTCACATATACCATGGTTCCCTTCTGAGCAGGTGTATAATTAGCATCTCCTGATTTCACCTGGTCTCCCGTCAACCTTGGTAAGATCATCCCTTCTGCTTTACTACCGTCTGATGTTTTTGCCGTAATATCTAATGTAGCCGCAGGAGTGGTTGTATTAATTCCGATTTGTGAGAACAAAGCACCATAGCTTAGCATGAATGACGCAAATAATAACTTTCTTTTCATTTTATTCAATTGTTTTAAAAGATATATCTGCGAAATTAAATATTCACCTGTGTATCAGATGGATGAATAAGCTTAAATGATTTCAGCCTCCCAATAGAACTTGTTCTACATTGTTTAAAAGGAATTTTTCTGCCTTTCTATTTTTGAAAATACTGTCTTTTTTCAAGTTTTATCCCGGGCCAGCCAAGCTTTTCTATTCTACAACTTTTTTCCATCATGTTGAGACCTTGTTTTTAAAATCCGTAGAACTAGTTTTAGCTTACCATAAAATCTTTCTACACCCAACAGCCTTATCCAAAGCATGGTAAATAATAATTTTATCAACGTTAAATTAATAATTATGATAAAAAATTTATGCAGTGCTGTACTCCTGCTTATTTTTGGTGTAGCCTCCTCCCAGGTGGGCGTAAATACCCAAAATCCACAAGCAGTGTTTCATGTTGACGGCGCAAAAGACAATCCCTCAACCGGCACTCCCTCTGCAAGCCAACAAGCCAATGATTTTGTTGTGACCAATCAAGGGAAAATCGGAATTGGAACCAACAGCCCATCAAGCAGTCTTGAAATAAATTCTGCTCAGAGCAATACCTCAGGTTTAAAGTTTACCAATCTTACCTCAGCATCTCCTCTATCTTCAGGAAGCACTTTAGGGGTTGATGCTTCAGGAAATGTAATTACCGTACCCGGAAATGCATTTACTCCAGCCTCCGGAAGGGTTGTTTTGGGGGGAACGGCGAATGTAGCGGCAGGTGTTACCAACTATAGCCTGATGAACTTCACTCTCCCTTCGGCAGGTACATACCTTATTACCTATTGCCTTCGTGGTGAAATTCAGGTGCTTGGCGGATATGGCTATCTCATAGGCTTTCTAAGCAGTGCTGCATCAGCATCTTCCATTATTCCCAATACAGAAATACTGATTGTATCTTCCAGAGATAACAACAGGGAAGTTATTGGAGGAACAGGAACGGGGTCTTTAGTGGTAACGGTAAATGGCCCTACAACCTATTATATTGGGATAAGAGCCAATGGGCTTGCAGGAGTAATATATGACAATGCTGATGGTAGAACATCGGTTAATTATGTAAAAGTAACTCCATAACGGAATAGCTTATTCAAAATTGATACTATTAAATGATAGTCGTAATCATTCAAAACAAAGCCTCAGGAAATCTGAGGCTTTGTTTTAAGATGTTAGTTTTAATTTTTATAACACCAACACCCGGTTTTATTTAAGTCAAAGTTTGATGGAAATTTTATATTTTGAATACTCTTTGAATGGAAAAATGGACTGCAAAAAGAATCTACAGCCCCTTCTCCACCTTCTAACCACAAAAGATTTATCGATTCAGTAAGAGGCCATACCTCTCTCATTTTTCAATTTCAATAATGAACAATGGATCTAAACTGAGTCTTTGCAGAAATTAAAACACTTTTTCCATCTGGTTATCGTGTTTCTGCTCAGGCTAAAATGAACTGCAAGCTGGCTGTTATTAAGTCTATTCTTTGTTTGATACTCCAGAATTTCAAGAATTGTTTCGTAATTATAGGCTCTATATTGCTGGTTGATACTGAAAGAATTATGCTCATGCTCAAAGATCAGACTGTTGAGTTTAATAATATCCAGATGTGAGAGTTCTTTTTTCTTCAATATTTCACGACAGGCTCTTTTTTTATTGGGAAACTTTAAGGCCAATATATCTTCAAAGATCTTCCTGTAATTGGGTTCAGTGCTGTTTTTCATTCATTATTTTTTAATAGAATCTGCCATACATAGTTTTTACCTGAGCATTAATCACTTTATTCTTATCAAATTCAATGACCAGTATTGTTCTCTTCCCCCACCATCTTTTTTTAATCTCATAGGTCCATATCTCCTCAGGAAAAAAATTGAATCCATCTCCTAATTGTATTAAGATGTCTTTTTTAGTTTTGCCAATCACAGACTGACACAGCGTTAAAAGATGTTTATTATTCATCTGGACAAATATTGGTTATATACTATTCTAAGAAATCCTTATAGTCTCAGCTCTAAAATATGAATTTGAATGAGCTCCCTATACAAATCTTTTTATGATTATAAATGACACTTACATTGTTTTTATCATCATCATAGTCATATCACCCTTGTTTGTTACAGCCAAAGCCTCTTTTTCAGCAAAGAAGCCAGGACTGTAAACTTTCAGTTTGTGTTTCTAGAATCATTTGTTAATCTAATTGTTAAAAGCCTGACAATGATTAACTATTGCAAATCTATTTTTATTCGGCAAGAAAGCATAATTTAACTTGTGTAAACATTTTACCACTTCTGTAGAAAGAGTTCTATTTCTTTACCTATACTAATTTTACCAATGCATGACAATGATCTATCCCGGATAAGTATGGGAATAGCTGGTTTTTATAGAAAATGGGATTTTGGGATATGAGGAGGAGAATTTCAGGACGGGAAAAACATGAAAATTAAAAGCCACTACTATTAAACTTAATAGCAATGGCTTTGTTTTTACTACTTCACCACACGATATAATCGTGCGATAGCAAAGGAATGTAAGTAGGCTTTTTATTTTCTGCGGGGAGAGAGGGCTCAAATCGAACTTTAAATTCCTCTTTTAACTTTTTAAATGAAATAAGAGAATAACTGAATAATTTGAAATATTACAAATACTCAATATTCCCTTCTATAATATTGACTTCATCATCTTTTAATTCATATTTGTAAACTAATTCATACCAATCTTTTCCATTTGATGTATTATAAATGACAATTACATCACCTATATTAGCAATCCGAGCATCAATACAGACGGCTCCAAATTCAGCATTTCCATCTTCAAAATATTTAATTATTGAATTAATAAGAAGGCTCCTCATATTATTAGAATCCATATCTTCATCATAAGTTGCTAGGTTTAACCATTTTCCTTCTTTAATTAGCAACCCGAAAGGAGCAAATTCTCTCAATTCAGTCAAAAATTTCTTAGCCGTTTCAACAATTTGATTGATACCTTTAATACATTTTTCTGACATATTCATTAGCTTTTATTTATTCAACCAAATTCAGAACCTTCCATTCTTCATTTGAATAACCTACCCATAGGGTATTATAAGTTACACTTCCATCTTCATAAATAACTTTCTCCTGTATTAATTTTTGATTTACTTGTTCTTCAATTATAGAAAAACTTCTTTCAATGTCAGTAAAATATGGAAATCCATTTGTTTTTAAATCTTCTACAAATGAAATTTTTAAAAGTTCGGACATTTCTTTCTCTAGTTCTATTGTAACTGCCAGTCCCTTTTCTTTTAGGATATTCTGTGCTTCCATAGAAAAGTCTTTGCAAGTTAAAATACCTTCTAAATCTTCTTCTGTATAAAATTTTTCAAGAAGAATGATTACACCTTCAGGGGTTGAAAAATCAGGCTTAAAAAAATCGTCTCCGTCATCAATCTTAACCCCAAAATCAATATCAAAGTTTAACCTAGCTTCTTCATCAAGACTATTTCGATAATGTCTTATTGTGTAACCACCTAACAATCTTCCGTTATCTATAACCATCCAATCGATAATATCTTTAATCAAAACGTTATGTGAAGAATTATTTTCAGAAAGATTTCCAGTATAAAATTCATTCACAATACTTACATTTTCCAGCCAAACATATGTTCCTTGCTCATTTTTAAATTTTACGGCATTATAACCATTAAAACCTCTTGAAATTGATTCATTAAAATACCATAAAGAATTTTTTGCTTTATACAATCCATATTGATAATCTTTATTCACTTCTATTGTTGCATTATTATTCATAAGTAATAAATCCTGGTTATCGTGTTAAACCAATTCCCTTATCCATTCTGCTGATTTTAAAAACCGTTTCGCAGTATCATCAGTCCACTCAGCCCCATAATCAAACTTATAACGAACTAAAGCTTCATTTTTCAAAACAGAATGTACAATCAGTTTAAATTTATCATCAGTTACTTTCACAGATAGTTCATTGAATTTCTTATTCCAGCTTAAAGATGGTCTTGCTCCTTTAGCTGTGTCAAAAAAACTAATCAATTGAACTTTAATTTCAAAATCCTCCCATTTATCATTAAATAAATGCAAATTCAATATTTCATGAATAATCTTATAGCAGCCTTGATCATTTTCTACTTGAAATTTTTTCAAATAATCCATTAATTCCAGATCCGTTTCTGAAACTAATTTTAAAATTTTCTTAAAAGATATAATGTTGTGATGAAAGGTCTTTTGAAAAATAATGTGTAAAATATTTTTTAAAGTTTCGAATTTGATTTGTGCTGATGCATTTTTAAAAATACCACGAACACTTTCAATTTTAAGTATATCTTCCAAAAAATTACTGTTAGGAGAAACAAAATGATTATTTCTGAGATAAACAGTAGCATAAAAAAAAGCTTCTGGTGAAAATGCAATCGTTTTATCATTAACAAATTTTGGTATCAAATCGTCTCTAAGCAGAAAGTCAATCCTTGCCACATATAATGATCTTAAAAATGCACTATTAAATATATTATTATAATTTAATAGTTTGGGCAATATATATTGATAACTCTTCTCTTCTATTTCTGATGAAATTAGTTCATTATATTTGACTTTTAATTCTTCTACTGTTTTTAATTGCTCGTTGATGTCACTAGTTGCTTCTTCATACTTTGCAAGCAAAAGATTAAACCAACGTTGAATACTGTAAAAATCTATTTCCGAAATCCCTAATTCCTCGGATAAAATATTAGATTTTCTAATTTCCTCTATTTTAAAAATTTGATACGAATTACTCATATTTATTATTCTCCATAATTTTAAATTTAAACCATTTCTCCAAATATCACTTTTTTATTTGCTATTATATAAGGATAAACTTGCTGATATTTGCTTTCAGGTGATAGGATAAATTCAATAACTAATACATCCTTTCCTTTATATCTTCCATCCATACCAATTGCATAAACTCTAACATCTTCATCTCGCAAATCATCATAAGCTCCAGCTATTAGAATATCATACAATTCTTTTGAGTCAGCTGATTCTGAGTAGGCTCCAATATAAGTCAGTTTTCCATTTGATCTGACATGAGTGGCATAAGGTGCAAACTCACCATTTTCAAGTAAAAACTTTTCAGCTTGTTCTTTCATAGCCTTAAGCAATATATCAACGTTAGTCATTTCATAAATATATTAAAATTCGATTTTATGATAAATTATATACAACCCGGTATATCTGCACAGCGATTTTTTGGTTTAATTACAGGCATAAGATTTGGTGCAGGGCCATTATTAATCTTTATATTATCCATTTTAGGTCTTGGAGGAGGCGTATATCTTTGAATGTTAATTCCTGATTCTTTTAAAGGCTTGGTAAGCTGTGCTGATTCGTTAATTTTTAGAATTGCTTATTCCCCATTAGCTTTTGAAATTTCAATCTGTCCTCTTAGCTGTTTGGTCAGGGGTTGCTTAACAACATGCTTTATTTCTATGGTTCCCCCTTCCTCTGTCATCGCATCAGGTATTGTTCTTCTCATTGCGCTCGCTTCTTCAGATCGATTGAAAATCGATCCCTTCTTAGCTCACTTAAAATAAAGCATACACAAACATGAAGCTTTGAGTGAAACCCTATCTCCACAACTATTGATTCTAATTGGTAAAGAACATAACATTTTTCTATTTAGATGAACTCAACTTTTTGCTTGGTCCACAACTTTTGGGACTGATCCGCTTTTGCGCTTGATCCTCTTTAGTATAATGTTTTAAAAATGAAGAAAAAAGAATATGTGACCTATAAAAAAAGGGATGATTAAAAAAATCATCCCTTTCAGCGGAGAGTGAGGGATTCGAACCCCCGGACCTGTTACAGTCAACAGTTTTCAAGACTGCCGCAATCGACCACTCTGCCAACTCTCCCTAAACTCTGGCTATACCGTCGTTTTCAGTGGTGCAAATATAAAGCGTTTTTTAATTTCTGCAAAACTTTTTCAGACTAATTTGTAACTTTTTTCAGATCATTTTTCCATCTTCGTAGAAAACAGAACATCAAAAAGCATCATTGATCACAATGATGCTTTCTGATTTTACAGAGAGTAAAATTATCAAACAATCTGTCTTTCAAAAAGTTCAAAAATTCTATATTCCACAGTTTAATAGATATTCTTTTGTTTGTGAATTCCTGTTTTACTACATTTTATTTTGCGCATATTTATAAACTTTCATGTCCCTCCAAACGAATAACTGGATAGAAGTATTAGGTGGTATACTATAGGAATATCCTATTTCTTTGATTTCAAATTCTTGCCAATACATCTCATTAGCATTCAATACCAATATTCGTTGACCTGGGAAACAGGTTTTTAACACAAAAGTATCCTTTCCATATGTACATCTAATGACTAACATTCTGCTCTCAGAATAATAATCCGTAACCATTGGCTCCTGCTCAATCATTGCATGAGACAATCTCATTCTGGAATTTTCATTCACGATCTCATCATCAAGATAAGACAAACTTCCGTCCGGAATAAATAATGTATTAGGTTCTTCATTGGCGGATCTAAAGTTTTGAAGAGCCTTTACTGAGCCTCCTACTCCTACTGAACCACCAACCTCTAATGAACTGCCAATACTTGCTGATTTTCCAACATTCAGCGAGTCTGAAATATTTACGGCACCAGCAATATTTACTTTATGGGAACTATTAGCCTGGGTACCTATACCAATATTTCTGTTGGCTCTACTGAAGTTAATCCCTTCCCAACCATTATAAGTACTTGAATATTTATAATACTTATCCTGTAATGCAACTAAATAGTATTTATCCTTTTCATTATATATACCGGATTCACCTCCGTTATTAATATTATCTGCAACCATTAATCCATTCCCCGTAATATTGGTAAATGGACGGTTGAGCATTATGGAGTTATTCCAGTTATTAATGTCTGTTTTGGTAAAGTGACCACTATGCCATAGCCATCTTTCAGGATTCCATTTTTTATCTGCGCTATCACCATTACGAGATCTGACTCCTACGTCCATTCCATTACCATTATACTGCATAAATAGCTCTGTAGAATAATCAGAATTGAGACCGGTAAAATTAATTACAGAACCTGCTCTTCCGGACCCTGCCCAGTTATAATCAAACCATGATGTATTGTGCCTTCCTGTTGAACCATTATTGATACTTGCTGTATAATCTACTTTATGGAATTTATTATTAATCCAGGATTCTGTAACAACAAGATCATTTCCTAAGTATGCGGTATTAGAACTTGCTAATTTGAATGATGCCGTATTTACATTGGCTCCAGGTACATTTATTTCAATATAATCTCCATAATTATTATTCCATCCTCTGGATAAGAACTGTCTTTGATTCCAATTAGCATATCCTAAAGAAATGATATTTGATAGTTCATAATCATAATCGATCGATTTACCTGCATGAAATATCATTTTTCCTTCTACTGTTGGATTGGCTCTTTTAAAATCAACAACACCATGATTGCTAATGGTCATGGAAATCTGGGGTCCTGCTGAAAACATATTAGTTGTCGCAAAAGCCATAGAGGTACCATTCTCATCATTACTTCTTACATATATACCGGCCTGTGCCCCGCTATTAGAGAAAAATCCTATAGATCCTGTATACTGATTATCAGGATTTGAACCACTTTTCGTCTCTACCAGGAAAGAATAATCCGTGGATGTAACGGTATTTCCCCAGCCTGCACCTGTGTTTCTTGCTCTATCTTTAATCACCTTAAGACCGGTAATATCTTGCTGCCCATCAACATTCACAAACCTACCGTTAGCCCAGTTATGGGTTGCTAAAAATACATAACCATCTGACTTATGATACATATAAGGAGCTCCTCCTGATAATCCGCTTGAGAAACCTACTGCTAAGGCATTTTCCCAACCTCGTGCAAAATTACTGTCAGTCCATGATTGGGTAGCATAGCCAACGTTGGCATGATTACCCCACTGATACGCCTGATTCCATTGCTGGGCCTGGCCATAATTTTGTGTAGTAATATTACCATCTGTGTGTATTCTTACTTTTTCTTCATAGGCTCCGCCATCAGTAGAAAGTTCAAACCTATATCCTACTGTATTGGAACTTTCCCCTCTCATATTACCCACTTTCCAGGATGTATCATACCAATTGAAAGTATGACCCGCCACGACCTGGTTAACATCCAAAGAAGAAACATAGGTCTTAACAGAGTTCATCTCGTTACCTTTAGATACAATCCTACCAATGGTTTCTAATTTATCATGATGATAATCCATCTGATTATATCCCACAACGACATTACCTCCACTTGGCTGTAAAAACAGGTCATAGGCATTCGCAGTCCCGTCAAATCTTTGCTGCTGAATATAACCATGCCCGGAATTTACTATCCCTATACCCATTCCATAAGTTTCATCAATTGATGAAATCTTTGAAGGAATGTTATTCGCCTGCCCTAATACTGGTAAACCTACATAGTTGGTATTGACTGTTAATCCTTGTGTGAAATTCTTTTTAGCATTAATATTCTGAGGAGTATCTAAGTTTACATAATTCACTAAATTAGAAGATGATATAAAATCTGATGCTAATCTATGACCGCCACCTGCAGTCAGAAGATAATTATCATTATACCCAATTTTATTAAAACCTCTTGATGAAACCTGACCCGCATCTGTAAATTCTATACTATTACCAGAATCCCAGTCTTCCGCATTCTTTGTAACAGAAGGTGCAAATAATAAATTGTTATTAGTCTGTTTCTGAATGGACCAGGATTTATAGGAACTGTTTTTCAGTTTAAAAGGGATTCTGTTATAATAGGATTTTGCTGCCGATATAATTTCATCCGTATTTCTTGTCTGGTAATCTCCTGGTTTGAAATTTACATTATCCCAGGCCGTTCTCCATGGAGCCCAATTACCATTCAATCCTCCTCTATAGGATAATTCTCCTTTATTTACACTACTATCATTATGTCTTATCTGCAACTGTGCCGTCGTACTTTGAGCACCCATGTGTAACATAGGACTCTGTACATTATTTACCCCTCCTGCATCAGCGTTTGCTCTATAAATTCCAGAAGTTGAATCTCCTCCAAGGCTATTGAAGTTATCATTATATTGTACTGCTCTAGGGATGTAATTATTGTTTGCAAAACTGGTTAGCCAGCTTCTTGTAGCGACTACATCAGAAGGCAAAGTAATGATATTAGTATTATATAAGTCAAAGTTAGATTCTATAGCATGGGACCATCCTACATTCCAGTCTAAATTATAGTTTCCATATTTAGCTTCTACTTTAGCAACTTCAAATGAAAAATATCCGTTCCAGAATGTATCTGCCTCTCCTAATAGAATACTGACATATCCATCAGTACCAATTCCGACCCTTGCTGTAGTTGTAGGAAAATTATCTGTTACTTCCCATATCGCTTTTGAGCCATTAATAATCATAGTGCCTGATACATATTTGTAAAAAGCAACATTCACTTTTCCTAAGTATTGACTTTCGTATCCGTAAATATTAATATCAATACTAAACATAACCTGTTCTGGCGAGGCCTGCGGCATTTTAATCGCTAAAATACCCGTATGCCCTCCATCATCATAATACCCCTGATAAACTTTATTAAATATTCTTACCTTGTTCTGGAGCTTACTGATAGATCCTCCTTCCTCAAATTCCAGATCTTTTGCTCCCAGATTAACATCCTGTTTTGCACCATGATAAGGAACGTAATTATTCAGAGCTGATCCATTAACAAAAGTGGACGGATCTAAATTATGAGAATCCCAAACAACCCCATTTACCCCGTTTTTGGAGTGTCGTATATCGCTGTTATTAGATTCTATAATATTATTAATCGTAGGGTTTCCTATATATAATGTAGAGGGATTACCATAGTTTAAAACCTGTTTGTTCCCCGTAGTAAATGAAGTAGAATTAATCCCCAGTTGAGAATAATAGTGGCCTGATCGCCCAAAAAAGTGATTAGGCTGATCTACATTTCCAAAATGAAGACCGATTCCTTCATTCAGGGCATTGGCACTTCCTTGATAATAAGAAAGTCCATAAGTATCTGCGTTTGCAAATGACCAGATCCTATTTCTGTCGTCTACTTTATAGAATCTGTTTTGAAAACCTTCATCAGTCTGAATCAGACCTCTTGAATGTATTCCGTTTGCGGGAATAAATTGAGAATCAGAATAAGAAGAAGAGGTCAGTAAACCACCTGATAAAATTGTTTGCGCAGCGTTTCCGTTGAATCCGGCTATAGGTTTATCCGAATCCAATGCCCAATAGGCTCCAATACCTTTCTTTTCCCAAAATGCACCACTTGATATAAGTTCTTCTTTGGTCAATAAATGTTTTAGGTCAATCTGCACTCTTTTAATTCCCCCCGGATCGGATGAATTATCGATGGATACTACTCTATTTCTACCCTGTTCTAAACCTCCATACCCCACAGTGACTTTAACATCAAATCCCTGCCAGTAAGACATAGGTGGAATCCAGAAACATAGTTTACCATTAGAGTTTAAAGCAATTACATAATTAAAATAATGAAGCGTAGAATATCCTCCAACCTGGATAATACTTCCAGAATAGATATACCCTTGAATTTTTGCATCTAAAGGTAAACCTCCACCATACATATTCCCTTTCAGTTCCAGTAAAAACTGGTCTCCATTATCCTGGGAATAGTCAACATCGGTCTGAATAAGGGTTCCCGATGGGAAATCTCTGCTGGAATGAAACCAGGAGTCTTCTTTCCTTCTGGAATCATAATCACCTCCACCACCGGTTAAGAAACGACCGTCATCCGAATTGGATTTTATAAACTTTGATGCAGCAACCGGCATACGATCAGTATCATTGCTGTTACTGAAGCTAAATGCGCTACCATTAAATACCAGCTGCGCAGCATTACTTCCACTTTTATAAAAGCTAAGTGCCGGATTTGAACCGTCATAAGACCAGACCTGTAATGTATTCTTGGTATAATCACTCCCCCCTCGGGTTATAAAATGCTTATTACCTGTTACATCTTGAACAGTATTGGTGGTCATCAGGTTTAAATCGGAAACGATTTCAGCATGAGTTCTCATGCTTATTTTTTTTGTGACAGAGTTCCAGACCAATACAGTACCTGTATCGTTCGGAACACTTTTTACAATAATCTCACCCTCTACGGCGATATGATTATTAAAATATTCAGGAGCTATTAGTGATGCCATTAAACAAATCTTGCGGTTAAAGTAATTCTATATTCATTCAGAGTAAGCGGTGCCAAAACATCTATCTGTACTTTATTTTTAGATACAGGCATACAGCTTAGATTGATTTTTCTATTATCAGCAACACGATAGCAGAGATAATCAATATTCTGGGTATCCCAATCATGAGTAATGGTAAAGCTTGTGGAAAGACCATCTCCAATTTCCAGCGTTTTGGATTTAATTTTTGCATCCAAAGCAGCTTTTGTAGAGCTTGGTGTCATTGCTTTAGTGGTATCCACTCCCGCAATGGCTTCATTATTGGTCGCCAGCTGAATAATCCCTTTCACGGTATCTGTAGCATCTACGATGTCAGGAATTCCTTTTTCTATAATCTGGTAATTTTTAGGAACATTGGAGCCATTATCAGTATTGGCAATAAGGTGATCACCTACAGAAACAGGCTCGTTCCCCACCCATCCGTTTGACGTAATTACCCATACCATCCCTGTTTTGATGGTGGCTGAGGTAACGGGTGTTGGAGCGGTCATTGAACCTTTAGTTCCGGAAGGAGTATAGCCACCCGGCTGATAGATCAATGCACCTGTAAGACTCTGCCCTACCAGGTTTTCAATATAAGTTTTAATCTTGTTGGATGACCATGTAAATGTACCGGATTGGATGGCATCATTCAGGAAAATAGAGACAATATCTGCATTGGTAAGATTTCTGCCAGCTACTTTAATAACATGCCCTGAACTATTGGTAAGAAGCTGACTTAGCAATAGAAGTCCGCTTGTCTGATCTGTCTGGAACGGATTATTGGTCAGCGGATAATCAGGATGCACATAGTTCTGAGCCAGATTAATCCATTGGGTTCCGTTCCACTGATGCAGCTCGTTTCTATAATCAATGATCCAACCCGGAAGTGCTTTATCCGTGTTGGGAAATGTATCGAAATACTGAAAACGGGTATGCTGCAACTCCCCAAAAAAGTTATCCTGATGTGCGTTGTTACTTATTACTGCGTTATTATTCATAGTTGTTTATTTTTTATGGTTTAACTTTTAAAATGAGAATATTAATAGGATTAACAATTTCGCCAAACATCTTAATCTCTATGATTTGGTTGGTTGCATAGTCATCTACATTTATTTTTTTGCCGGTAACACTATCCCGGGCCTGGATGATCACATTTTCCGTTTCAAGGGTATTGGGGAATTTTGCACTTCCTGTGATCTGTACCACTGCGCTTGTAGGCGTCTTTGTGAGCAGCTGAACTTTATCATAGATCTGCTTATTAAATTCCTGTTGATTTTTCGGACTGCCTAGTCCATTGTAGTCCAGCAATAGCTTTACTTTATCTTCTCTTGATTCTCCTGAAGTCGCTTTTAAAGCTTCAATATCCTCACGGCTTTTCTTAATAAAATCGACTATTTCCTGAAGTTCATCCAGAGACAGGTCATTGGACAGGAGTAGCTTTTTAATCTTTCCGATCTCCAATGCCAGGTCTTTATCTGCATCTTTCAGCTTATCGACAAAGCCATCTACCTGTATTTTAGTGTACACATTACCCGGTTGACCAGAGCTGTCGACCGTAGCCACATTGCTGAGTCCCAGTTTACTTTTCCAACTATCAACATGAGCTGGGGTCAGATTGCCGGCATTCAGTAAAGCCAAATACTCAGAATGAGCCTTTGGGTCTGTTAAATGTTTTTTAAATGCTTCTGCACTGACAAATAATTGAGAGACTTCTCCCAATCCCTCGATACCTTCCAAAGGAATTAAGTAATCCTTGTGATAAAAAGAGGAAAATGTTTCTTTAAACTGCGCTTCTGTTGGAAAATCTCCAGTTTCAAACCAACTGAAAATTGTATTTAATGGTGTACTCATTTGATTATTGAAAATTTATTTTGATAAAATTGATAATTGGGGAAAGGCTTATCTTAGGTATAAGCGGACAGCCTTAGATGGAATTCTGTGTTTTTTTTGAGCGATTTCTGATGACATCCCTCTTTTATCATCCTATCAGTTAGTGAATTATTTAGATGGTCATCCCCCGGGAAAACCATGTATTTTGTAAATATTTTGTAATTTTTTTCCTATCAACAACATCACCCCACCCTTTATTATTCACATTCTTCAGAGCTCAAATTTCATCTTTCTTTAGCTTTTATAAAAGTTTTTTGGCCTCCCTATTCTGTAGTTGCAATAACCTTTTACTTTGCTGAAACCGGATGATATTGCTTTATAATTTCAAGGTTCAAAATTCTCTTTTTTTAAATTCCTGTGAAAGTTTTTAGCCCCCTCGGTTCTGTAGTTGCAGTAGATCTGCCGTGCTTCGAAAAGTAGAAATATTCTGAATTCGGGATAAGAATTTCTGGTTTGGATAGATTTGAAGACAAGAGACAGAAAAAGGAAATTATAAGAGTGACGCAGCTTAGTAAAGCATGTCAAATAAAACCTAACAGGTTTTTGAAACCTGTTAGGTTTAGGATAGGATAACGCAAAAGAAATGCTTTCAAAAATCAATCAGCTTCTATCTCCGAAGAACTCATTCAAATAAAAAAGGTACAAATCAAGTGATCTGTACCTTTTTATGAAGAGTAAAAAACTTAAACTTAACTTCTAATTCCCTTTTTATCATTTTTAATTAAATGGAATAAAAAATGGACTCTTAATATAAAATAAATTAGTCATTACTTAATCTGGAAGCTATAATCAAATTAAATTGTAAATATTGTAGATTCCTTTTATATTTAAGAATTAACTATAGGAAGTTCAAACCAAAATACCGATCCCTTCTCCCTTTCAGAAGAAACAAATATTTTACCATTACTTCTTTTAATAATTTCTGAAGAGATGTACAGTCCCAAGCCTAAACCAGATATTGTATGTTCTTTGTCACCACTTACTCTATAAAACTGGTCAAAAACATACTTTAAATTCTCTTTAGGAATTCCTATTCCAAAATCCTGAACACTAAATTTGACTGTATTTTTCTTAGTAATAGTGGATACAATAACTTCCTGTGCATCAGGAGAGTATTTTATTGCATTGTTAATTAAGTTACTCATTACCTGAGAGATCCTATTTCTATCAGCTTGTACACTTCCAACTTTCTCACCATTAAATATTATTTTATGATTACTTGCCATTTTCTGCTCTTCAATAATATCAATAACAAGCTCATCAAAATTAAATTCTGTTATATTAAAGCTCATTTTATCTTTCTGAATTTTTGTAACATCCAGAAGTTCTCCTACTAAAGCATTTAATCTATTTACCTGCTCATCTATTTTCTTAGCAATCGCTTCATTTTTTTGATCTCCTATTTTTTTTAGATTATTAGCAAGATATTGTGCATATAACTTTAAACTGGTTAAAGGTGTTTTCAGTTCATGGCTTACAATACCTAAAAAAATATCTTTTTGGTTTTGTAATTCTTTGAACTCATTTATATCTGTACAAGTACCTATCCACATTTCCAGCTCCATATTTTCGTTGTATACAGGAATTGCCCTGGCTAAGAACCAACGATACGAGCCTGGATTGCGGGGATCTTTGAACTGGTATTCAATCTCATACGGTTTTTCGTTTTTCAAACAATCTTCCCACGTTTTCAATACATCATCCACCATCTTAGGATTTAAAATATTTTTTAAGTTTTCATTTGGGTCGGAGTCTTTAGGAAATTGTGTGTATAAATACCAGTTTTGATTGAAATAGGTTGCATTACCATATTTATCGGCAGTCCAGACAATCTGAGGCATAAATTCGGCAAGAGTTTTGAACTTTTTCTCGTTTTCCCGAAGACGTTTTTTTATTTCCAGTTCTTCAGAAACATCATACCCAAGTGTCATCACATATTTTACCACTCCATCATCATCCCGGATAGGCTGAAAAATATAATTAATATGTTGTTTTTTATTATACTGATCTTTAAACTCATGTTCTTTTTTGGAAATCTGAATACCTTCATGAAAGGCTTTTAATAAATCTTTATAGATAGGTCGCTCTTCTATTCCCGGTACAGTATCTTTAACGAAGCTACCTATGATAGGTTTGTAACCCCAGACTTTTTCTGAAATCTGGTTAGAAATTTTATATTCAAAATTTTCACCTTCACATACATTGATGGCAACAGGTACATTTTCAATAAAGTTCTTTAGTAAAATCTCATTCTCATATGCTTTTTTTGGGCTAGAAAAAGATCTGTAACATTTATACAGGTAATCAAGACAGAATCTAAGACCCCGGTTTCAAAATTAGGAACGAGCCGGAAAGAAGTGTTATAATAAGATGTTCGTTTTTTTCTGTTAACTATTCTTTCAACTTTTAATCCCATTACATCAATTGGTTTGCCTTCTTTAAGTGTCATAAGATAGTGTTTATAAAAAGGCTGATCAATAATTTCGGGTAACAAATATTTCAGTTTTCTTCCTATAATATTTCTTCCTTTATTAATGACATTTATTACCCCTTCATTGGCCATCTCAATCACCATTTCTTCTCCAGAAAAAATAGAGGTCATGTACAGATTATTAGAAACTAAATGCTGAATTTTTTTCTCAGCATCAAGCAATTTCCGTTCATTATATACTTGCCGGGAAACTTCTATCATTACGATACTTATCCCTGAGATTTCATGGATAGATTCAGAAATTACCGGTGTAAAAAGAATATCATAAAACCCTTCATTAAATTTGCCTTTTTTCTCAAAAGCAACAATTTGCTTTATGCTTTTGTATGGTTTCCCAGTCTCAAAAACAGATTGCAGGATTTCATAAAAACCCTGGGTTTGTAATTCCGGAATAACCTCTTTCAGTTTTTTACCTATTATAGCTTCATCTTTACCCAATATTTCCAGCATTTGAGGATTTACTAATTCGATAAGCATATCCTCTCCTTTCAAAAGAGCCAATGCCACAGAAGCCTGGGAAAATAAAGTAAATAAGGACTCTTGACAAATATCAATTTTATTAAAATGAGTATCCATAAAATAAAAAGGGGGTTAAAATTTACATCAACATTCTAAATCCTAATTCAGAAATAATCATAATATATAAGGCATATTGGCAAGAATAATCTTTATCAAGCTGAAGAAACAAGCTAATAATATAGATTTTACTTCATAAATACATAATGATAAACTGTCATTATTTTTTACGTTGAGATCATCAGATGAATAATTTTTTCCATTTCGAAATCGTATTTCTACTCAGCCTGAAACATTCCGACAACTGACTGTTATTCAAATTATTATCTCTCTGGTATTTTAAGATATAAAAAATGTCAGATTTTTGGTAGGAACGGTGTTTCTGGTTTGATATTTCAGTTTCTTCATTTACACCAAATATTTTTTGATTCAATTCAATGATATCAATTGTTGTAAGTACTCTTTTTTTTAAAATATTCTTACATTCTTCTTGCTTGTGTGGATATTCTATATTCAAAATATCAATATAAATTCTTTTGTAGTCAGGTGTTTTATATTTCATTGCTGTTTTGTAAAATTACGGTATCTGCTTTGCCATTTTCATCGAATTCTATGTATAATACTTTTTTCCTGCTCAGCCAATGTCTTTTTAGATGAATCACCGCACTTACTTGTGAGTCTGATAGAAAAGCATTAGCTCCACAAATCCTTGAGATTTCTTCCCAACTCATTCCAATAAGGCTTATCTTTTCTATGTTTATCTTTTTTCTTCGTATTTGCTTATCCATTTGTATAAAGTCGTTTTAGGAATCCTATATACATTTATAACTTCACTCTTTGTCATTTCGCCTAATCTTATTCTTTGTAAAATAAAATCTATAAGCTGCCTGGTATAAATGTTCTTTCTAAATTGCGGGACAGAGTATCTTTTATTTTGTTTATTCTCCTGGAATCCTATAGTAATGGGTGAGTACAATATCAGATGTTGTGAATAGATTCTAAAAAAATCATATTCAGATAACTTGCTCCACTTTAATAGTATTTCAGCATCAAGACTTTTCTCTTCATACATTTTATTAATCTCTACTTCAGAGCATTTCATAAAGTTACAAATGCGAGATATATCAATATCGTTTTCGGCAATTCTTTGTTTTATAATTTGCCCTATATGAATATTTTTTAAATCCATCATAAGTTTTTTAACTATTTGAATAATGTTTTAGAATAGAATAAAGAGATTATTTTTTTTGAACTAAAAGAGAAATCATCATTTGTGTTTGAAGAGGAATATTAGCGATTGAATCAATGAGAACAATTTTAACACTAACATAACCTTTGATTATTTTTTTTATAACTTCAACAGTTTTGAAGTAAAAAAAAGAGTTCATTAATGACCTATAGTAAAAAAGGGATCATTACTAATAAAAATTTTTTCCATAAAATATGTTGCGTGATGTTTTATTTGGGTGCTCATTACTAATACAAAACTCAAATATTTTTTAGATAAAAGCGAATATTACAAATTATAATTCATGTACTTTTTTGATTTCACGTATGTACAATTCATGTACACTCTTTATAAAACACTGAATTATAGCCATTTAAAAGAAATTAACGGGATGAGATTTATATACGTTTCACTTATTATTGACTATAGAAAAATATATATTTGTACACGTATTCCTACAAACTATTAATCATATTTTCTTCAAATAAAACTTAACTATGGGAAAAAAAATCCTCTTGCTCATTTTATTATTAATTTCTATGTCCTCATTCGCACAAAGTGATCAGGACATAGACCAACAAAAAGTTTCTACATTAATATACAAAAAAGATTTAACAAAAGTTCAACCCTTTATTGATTCAAAATTTTTAAGATCAACCAGTACTTCAAAAAAAATAATCGGATATGTTTATCTGTCTGATTATTATTCTTTTTTTGATGACAAAGAGAAAGAAAAAGTAGAGGCATTGGAAAAAGCAAAAAAATTGGCTCTTGCAACATCCAATGATGTGGATATGGCATATGTTCATATGGGATACGCCCGGTATTATAAAAAATTAGGCAAGAACGACTTGTTTATAAAATCTATTAATAAAAGTATTGAAACTTTTGAAAAATATCCTAATGAGAATTTTATTCTCACTCAGCTCTATACTTTGAGATTTAAATACAAAGCCGAAAACCCTCTTGAAAAAGATACCAGATCAGATTGCCTTAAAGCCAATTATTATGCATTGAAATCCAAAAATAATATTTTAATAAACTTTACCTATAATAATCTGGGATACTTTTATAAAAAAAAATATTATGACATAGACGATAAAAAATATCTTGACTCTGCTATGATTAGCTATCAAAATTCTTATAAATATATAGATTTGATAAAGGATAATGAAGCAAGAAAAAGGTCTCTCGTTGTATATTATCTTAACTATGGAGGGATAATGAGCATATTAAATCCTAACAGCTACGATACATTATTAAAACAATTCAATAAAATATTGTCGATCAGTAAAAACAACAATAAATTCAATGAAATTACATCTTCTACCTACAATAATATCGGATCTGTATATGAAAATATAAATAATATGGACTCGGCAAAAGTCTATTATTTAAAGGCTTATCATTTATCAAAAGATGACGATGAGGTTTTTATAGGTAATAAACTAATCATTTTCAATAACCTTTCAAGAGTATATGAAAATTCACACCACTTGGAAAAAGCATTAAGTTTTGAAAGAGAAGCTAAGGAACTTATACAGAAAAACAGTGAAAAACAATTCCTAAACAATACAAAGTCTTTGGAAATTTTTTACCAGACAGAGCAAAAAAACCAACAGATAAAAGATCTCAGAAAGCGGCAACAGCTTTATATTGTCATCATTGTTCTTGTGGTTTTGGGCATTTTGCTTATGATTTATATTTTTTCCAATAAACAAAAACTGAATAAGCAAAGAACAGCCCTTTTAGAAAGCGAACAAAAATATCTTGCCTTACAACAGCAGCAATTACAAAAACAGGCAATAGCAACATCTCTTCAGCTGGAATCCAAAAACAATTTTATTAACGAGCTAAAGAGCAAAATAAAAGAAAATAACGATCCGAGCTTTGAAAAAATTCTGAGAGAGGAGCAATTAGCCGATAATGATTTCAGCGGAATCCAAAAGATCATCCAAAATATTCATCCCAACTTCTTTAAGCGACTGCAGGATATAGCCAAAATAAAGCTTACAAATCTTGATATGAAGTATGCTGCCTATATTTACCTGAATATGGACAACCAGCAAATCGGGAATATTCTAAAGATAGACCCCAATACGGTAAGAGTCACAAAATACCGGTTAAAACAGAAATTTGGGTTAAAAAAAGAGGATGACATACATAGATTCATTCAAAATATAGAGTTATGATAATTTCCTATAAAAAATTAAATTACTTTTTTTCTTAAAGCTTCCCTTTAAGTTCAATACAGTATGAAGTATGCTAACCGAACCTAGTACTTCGTTTATAATTATCTCTTTATCAATTAAACCACATCAAATATAGCTGACAATCACAACGGATCTGGTATTGCTCTACTCAAGAATCTCTACCAGATCCTACTTTACCCTGTAGATCACGACCTTTATTTCAAAGACTACCCCAGAAAGCTTTTGCCTTAACCCTCAGCTTTACTTTATAGTGGATTTCTACCAATGCTTTTCAGTTTCGTTCCATTTCTCAATAGGCAGAGGCTTCTCCTACTCTGCTCAATTTTTCTTTCATCAAAAAAAGTCAGTCCGGGATAAGAATTTTTGATTAGGACAGTTTTAAATGGGTAGAAAATCATTCATCATATTACTGGTTTGGTATTTATCTTTTTAAGGTAATTTAATTATAACTTAACCTCAGTAAGTATAGTTATAAAGTAGTTCCAGGCCTCTTCTATCCAACCCTTGCTTTTTACTCTTAAATTCCGTAACCCGAGGTGAGACAAAAACAAAAAAAAACGTAAAACATTATTAATGTGACAATTACATTATAATGTACATAAATTAGAATGGTGAAAAAAATGCTGTACATAAATTGTAACACATAAAATTTGTGCATTGTTTCGGAATACTGAACATTTGCTCTCAAAATACAAATGATGAAAACTATTATGTTAATACTATATTCTTCCCTATTCCGCAAAAAACTTTAACCAAGCTATTATTTAACCCTTTACAATACCAGCACAATTACAGACAATGCATTGATGAAGATTAACTGCTCAAACATTTTGAAAGTTCCCTGAGCAGTGAGTATAAAAATTTTATTTAAAAATTATTTCAGGTCAAGGTTGTTTCAAAGAACAGATATTAATTATTAAAATTTTGCTGTACTGCCAGACATCTTACAGTAAAAAGAGTTCAGATTTTCACTGAATAAAAAAAACAAAATTAAACGCTAAAACAAGTTCCTAACTCAACAAAACAACTATTTAAAAACATAAAAACAACTATGAAAAAGTCACTATCATGTATTCTTTTTGGAATAACATTAAATGCCTATGCTCAGGTGGGCATAAATACAGATAAACCGGCTGCAAGCCTTGATGTTGTTGGTAGACCTACTGATGCAGCAGTACCAGATGGTTTTATTGCCCCACGTCTCACAAGAGCACAGTTAATTGCCAAAACTTCTTATAGTACAAACCAAGCAGGCGCTATAGTATATGTAAGCGACACTTCTGGTACAACCAATACCGCAACAGCAGATATTACAACAGTAGGTTACTATTATTTCAACGGAACAAAATGGGAAAGATTTACCCCTACCGTAGATTTACGTATGGTGGGATCAAACAATCACGTTACACAAGATGCCGGTGTAGGATCTAATGGTACTTCTTCAGGTACAGGGAGTAATAATGTTGCCATAGGTAGTGATGCTTTAAAATCAATTACTACTGGAAGTTCAAATATAGGTATAGGAGCCAGCTCATTAAGCAATATTTCAACGGCCAGTCAATTGGTCGCAATAGGTGATAATGCACTTGCTTCAAATACCGTTGGTCTGTATAATACAGCCGTAGGTACAATGGCATTAGGGGCCAATACCACAGGAGAGCAAAATACAGCAATTGGTTCTTATGCGTTATCCCAATCACAGACTTCAAATAATAATCTTGCCATTGGAAGTGATACATTCAAAAATTTTGTTGGTACAGGTTTTGGCGGAAATATAGCCATTGGTCCAGCTGCAGGAATGAGTTTAGCTAGTGGTACCCAAAATATTTTAATAGGGACAAGGGCATTTCTTCAGACCACTCAAGGGACAGATAATACGGTCATCGGCTCTGATGCTTTACGTTATATCACTTCAGCACAGTCAAATAATAATACCATTATAGGAAGACAAGCCGCTGAACGATTACCTTCCGGTAATTTTAATACCGTAATTGGAAACCAGGCACTAAATGCCTACTATGGCAATACACGTACTGTATCTATTGGATATTATTCCGGAACTAGCGCATCAAATAATACCAATGTAATCGCTAGAGACAATACCTTTATTGGAAGTTCTACTAAAATAAGTGATGCAATTACTTCGGGAACTATAGAATATGCAACAGCCATTGGTGCAGGTTCTATTGTAGGCGCAAGCAACTCTATTATTTTGGGGAGAGTGAGTGCTAATGTTGCTGTGGATAACGTTGGAATCGGAACCATTACTCCTTCCAATCCATTGCATGTAACTGCAGCTGCAAACCCAGTAAAATTTGAAGGGTTACAAGCTGATGCAACCGCGGCTAATGTAGTGGTAGTTGGCGCTGACGGAGTTTTAAAAACAGCATTAAAAAGCAGCATTAGCGGTGCATCTTCAATCTGGAGTATACAGGCTACAACAAATTCTGCCACTACCCTTGTAGACAATGTGTACCACACCGGCAATATTGCTATTGGAACAGCAAGTACAGATGCAGCATCTACGTCTAAATTATTTGTAAAAGGAAATATTGAAACCACCGGGAATATAATTACCTCATCTTCCAATTATGCAGATTATGTTTTTGAAAAGTATTTTACCGGAAATTCTACCATCAATGCAAAATACAAGTTTATACCACTAAGTGAAGTAAAAGATTTTGTTGCAAAAAACCATCATTTACCTGGCGTTACTCCTATTGATGAAGTAGCTAAAACTGAAAATGGATACAAGGTAGATCTTACCCAGCTTTCTATACAGCAACTAGAAAAACTGGAGGAACTGTATTTACACGTTATTGAACAACATGAAATTATAACTCTACAAAACCAAAAAACAGAACAACTTCAGAAAGAAATAGACGCACAAAACAATCGCATTAAAGCTTTAGAAGAGAAATTAGAAAAATTATCAAAATAACCTGACTGTTATAATGATGATTTTTTAAAACATTTAACTTTTAAAACTACTTCATATGATCAATAAAAAAATACTGAACCTGGCATTCTTTTTATTTGCATGCACAATAGCGTTTGGACAGATAGGACCGCTTACTCCTATAAATAACGGAGATGTGATAGGCTATACCATGAACAAGGGAAAAGGAGCACTGTCTAATGGTTCCGATGGTATGGAGATCACCTTTACAACCTACGGCAATATCATGGTACGTTACAAAGGGGTCTATCAGATGTACAGCGGTACTCAGAGTGGTAATGGGAATGAGTTTATCCCCACCAGCCCGACAAATACTCCTAGTCAGACTTCGGGAAGTAATACTTCCTATAACGGAGTAGCGGTATACCGTGGGGTATCAACGGGTACTACAAGTGCTGCTAAAATGCAAAATCTCTATTATGGCGGACGAGTAATGGATACTGATAATAGTGGTAATTACGGTATTGTTTTCCCTACCCCGTCAATTATCCCTTATTCCAGTGGAAACGTACAAAGAGTTACCATGAGTTTTTCTTTATCTTTTGGAACCGGTACTGCACAGGTAAATATTCCGTATAGCTTAACGTATGAATATACCTACCCGGAAACAAGAGTAAAGGTAACCTATAATGTAACAAATGTAGCAGCTCCGAATGGTACAATTTTGCCCATATCTATTGCTCAAGGCTGGGATACGTACCTTTCCGGAGGGGATTATGGACCGGGCTTCTACAAGACCAATGGAACTAAAGATGCAATTATGGTACAGAAAAATGGTGCTTTTGAAGCCTTTATCTATGAGTCAGGACAAAAATGGTCGGGTTATTATTCAGCTTATTATTCAGCAGTGGGAGCTTCGGCATTAATTAAGACAAATAAATTTATGATGTATGATAACACCGTTGATGCTAACGCAAATACCGATAATGCTATTGGGATTTCCGTGCAGTTTCCGGCAGTGGCAGGGAATTACCAGTCCGCAAGTTATATTTCATTTTTATGTGGCGCAGGGGATACTACACCTCCTGGCAATAACTTCTCCCCCAATTTGGGCGATGGCACAACGGGCGTTATAAATTTAGCATGTGGGTCTGCCCCCGGTGCTACCGTTGCCGTAAAGCATACTGCTGTACTTTCACCCAATGTCGTTGTATATATTACAGATAATAGCGGAAATGTAATAACGCCTGATGCTACACAAACCTATAACTTACCCGTAGGAACATACAAATATTATTATTATGACAATGATAATCTGTGTTCTTCCCCGGTAGGTACCTTTACGGTGTCTACTACCTGTGTGCCCTGCTACAAAAATCCAACGACAACGACCGGTGGGCTAAATCCTATAGCTGCGGTATCTACTATCCTCAATCGTAATGCAACGGCAAACTGGCAAAATAGTTACAAAGGGGCAGATATGGTGGTAGAATCTAAGGCGGGTGGTTTTGTACTGAATAGGTTAACACAAGTACAGATTACTGCAATTCCTGCGGCTAATTTGGTTGAAGGAATGACTGTTTACAATATTACGACCAACAAAATAAACATCTATGTAGTAGATGGCGCAAATACAGGCTGGAAAGCCTTTGATGTACAATCCTGTCAATAACCCCAAATAATAAATACAATGAAAAAACAGATTATACTATTCATTTTACTTAGTTTGGGGATGAGAATAAATCTCCAGGCACAAGATCATACCATGGTGGGAATAAAGACAAGCCCTACCCAAAACAATCCAAATGTATTATTAGAATTTTCAAATCAAAACAAAGGATTAATCGTGCCATGGATAGCTGCAGCGAGTTTAACAACACCAGTTGCGGGCACACTCTATTTTGATGCAAGTTCCAATTATATGATGAAGTATTATAATGGATCAACTTATATAGATTTAACCAAATCAGCAACAAAGCCAGCTCCAGCAAAAGTTCCTATTCCTACTTCAGCTAACGATGCAACAAAAAAAACAATTATAGGTGCTAAAACAACTGCGGCGGCTGGTGCGCTTGTTTTAGAATCTATTACTAAAGTGATGATCTTGCCCCAGGTTACCGCACCACAGACGAATATTACCAACCCTTCGGCTGGGATGATTGTGTATGACCCTACCAATAAGATGTTTTGTACCTTCAACGGACAACAATGGACATTTTGGACGTATCAAAGATGATCAAATCCTTTATTTCAGCAGCAGGATTAAAAAGAAAAATATAAATGAATTTATAAAATAAAAAATGATGAGAAATTTTGCGAAAATTTTGTCTATCAGTATCCTGGGTATTACGATGGTACAATGTTCCGTTGCTAAATCAGAACAGGAAAATGTGAAAACACTGTATGTGAGTGCAGAACAAAAGGATTGTTCCGCAGGAGTAAGAAAAATGAAATGCATGCTTGTAAAAGAAAAAAAGACGGGTGAATGGGAATATTTTTATAACCCAATCAGTGGTTTTACTTATCAACCGGGATACGAATATGAATTAAAAATTCGGGTTCAAAAAGTTGAAAATCCCCCTGCTGACGCATCTTCATTAAAGTATATATTGCTGGAAGAGGTTTCGAAAAAGAAGCTTTAATTCGTTTTTGTATTACCATATTCTAGCTAAAATTCTGGAAATAATGATGTAAGAAGCTCGTAATTTTTAACATAAGTAGGATAAGTATCAAAAGTTGGGAAAAACAAATTGAATAGAAACTGGCTATTCTAAATTATATATACGTAATGGTTTTTCTTTTTAGTGACGTTTTATTTTAAGTAAGTTAGGAGGCGAATCAATTGAAAATTGATTCTGATGAAATGGCGATATACCATATAGCCAGCAATTCTGTTGATGCTAATCTCTAAAAGGCAGAGCGCTTTCTATTCAGATTACCCCAGCTTTTGACTTATTCTCCAACTCTTTAAACTGGTCCTTTTAGGATCAGTTTAAAAGTTGAAAAAAACCTTAAAACAAAAAAACCTACTGTATTTCAGTAGGTTTCTTATTAAATACTTGCGGAGAGTGAGGGATTCGAACCTAGAACCATAACAAACTGAAAATATATCATTTACAAATTTGTTTTTAATAGGCGCCACGTATGTGCCACAAACTCAGAAATATTATTATTTCTTACAAAATCTTAACAACATAGACCAAAGTAAACTCTGGCTTATTTGCTGCAAATATAGATATTTTCATTGCATTTGTATCTCAATTTTTTGACAAATAATTTCAAGCCTATCGGCAAAGATTCGATCGAGACCATTTTCGTATTTATCGAGTTCTTTCATAGCAATAATAAGACCTTGTAAAATATCGGAAAAATCCTTGTAGGTTAGTGTTATTGTTTTTTGTTCCATAGTCAAATATAATAAGCTAAATCTTTAATGATCTACGGTTTTCCGTAATGATTTTTATGGAATATTTAATAATTTTACAATTATAGTCCCTATTGAGTTTAAAAAGTAAATCGATCTCATAAAGTCACATATAAACTAAAACTGATTTAATAATTCTGCAAGAGAAAACAAAATGATTAAACATAAATTAAAACTTTCATCTGATTTCGAAAACATATTAAAAGACTGTGAAGAAGTTTGGATTGCTGCCGCAATGATATCAGATAGTGGCTTTGACTACATCCAAAAACATATCAATAAATCAGCAAAACAAAACTTTTTGGTTGGTATTGGTCTACCAACCTCTCCTGATGTACTGGAAAAATTAAAAAATTGGGAAGAGTATGAATCATTCTCAAGTAGAATCTATCATAAAAGCGATCGCCTATTTCATCCCAAGGTGTATTTGTTTAAAAATGGTGAAAAAATTACCGCATATGTAGGATCTGGTAATTGTACTATTGGAGGATTTGATAAAAATGTTGAAGTTAGTATTAAAACAGATGATAAAGAAGTTTGTGAAAATCTGATTAAATGGTTTACTACATCATTTAAACTATCAAAAGAAATAACTGAAGATTTTTTAGACAGTTATAGACTAATTTTTAAAAACCGTAGTGCTAGAATGAAAGAAGAAGCTCAAGAACTACAGGTTTTATTTTCTGATTATGAAAATGGTTCTACCCTCGATCAGATGGATTTTACAAGACATTTTTTCAAGAAGGAACATTATAAAGCATTTGAAGGTACAAAACCTTGGAATACTTCAGATCATATAAATACAGAGAGAGAAAAGGTCAGAAGTTTAATGTTTAAACTCAACGATAAGTTAGCACCAATCTTAAAAAATAAAAACTGGGATCTAAGTCCTCATTATCATTTTGACGATATTGTTTCAAGTGCAGTTCATGGTCCAAGAACGGCTCCAGAGTTAAGAGCAATCTGGCTTCATTATGGTCGTGATAAAAAAGAAATTAAAAACTATGGAGAAAATCAAACACCCTTAGATTACATGCGAATGCAGGTTATTATACACAAAGATAGCTTAGGTATTTGGAACAGAATAGGAAAAAGTAATGGCAGCAAGATCGACAGACAGAATCTTAAAGAAAAACTTACCACAGATGAAGCATACAGAAATAAGATATATGAGGCATTTATGAATTTGCCTGATGAATATTATATTTCTCTCAATGACGATACCAAGTACATCTCAGAAATATATAATCAAGAACAGTTGATAGATTTTCTTTTACAAGATGATTATAAATATTATTTTACAATTGGCGTGGATCTTTCACCTGATGACCCCCGATTATCTGAAGACAAAATTCTATCAACAATAACAGAAAATTTTGAATTATTGCTTCCTACTTATCAATTGATTAAACACGAATTACTATTTTAGTTAAGAATTTGATTTTCATTAGTATTTTTCTAAAAAATCACTAATTAATTTAAAAAACTTTTAGCACCATTTTACATGAAAAAAAATAAAACTCAAATAACATCAAAAAGTATTATCCAAAGTGGCTTACCTAGTGACTTCAAAAAATCCATTTCAGAATATATTTGGAACGGTTTTGATGCCGCAGCTACAGAAATAGATATTAAATTTAGCTGTAATGAAATTGGTACGATGTACGACTTTTCCATAACTGATAATGGACAAGGAATATCTTTCAATACGTTAGGTGAAACTTTTGGATATTTTCTTGATTCAAATAAAGCCAAATCCTATGATCATAATAGATTTGTAAAAGGAAAAAAGGGAAAAGGCAGATTTTCATTTCAGCAATTTTGTGCAAAAGCTCAGTGGGAAACAACCTTCTATGATTCTGTATCGGAAAAGTTTTTAGATTATGCAATCGAAATTATTAGTTCTAACTTAGACGATTATAAAACTTCAGACCAAAAAATATCTGCAGCTATAAATTCTGGTACAGTCGTAAGATTTGACTCTTTCACAACTCTTACAGGAGATTTATTGGAATCTGATGATTTCATCAAATTTTTAGAAGTAGAATTTGGCTGGTTTTTGTTCTTAAATAAAACCAAAAATTATCAAATAACTGTTAATGATCAAATAATCGATTATAACAATATTATTGAAAAAAACATTGAAGATCAAATCATTATTGATGAAGAAGTTTTTGATGTTTCTTTTATTTTATGGAATAATAAGATTAACGAAAAATACTATTACTACTTTCTAGATAGAAGCTTGTACGAAAAAGGAAGAGAGCATACAAAATTTAATAACAAGACTGAAGATTTTTGCCATTCGGTATATGTAGTGTCGAAATACTTTGAGAAATTCAGCAAAACAGAAAATGAAGGTATATCATTAGGATTTGAAAAAAATCAAGCTGATCCAATATATAAACGATTAATGCAGCTTTTAAAAAAAATGGTTTCTGATGAGGAAAAAAACTTCATTAGAAACAAAAAAGCAGAAAAGCTTATTGATGATTATAAAAAGAAAAAGATATTTCCCCATTTTAAAAATAACCAATACGATCGCATTCGAGAAAAAGACCTGGAAATAGTAGTTAAAGAACTATACTGTGTCAATCCTAAAATATTTCAGAATCTTAAAATTCCTCAAAGTAAAACACTTGTAGGTTTCCTAAATCTTCTACTCGACTCTGAACAGCGAGAGAATATCCTATCCATATTAGATAGCATAATCGAATTAACTGACGAAGAAAGAACTGAGCTATCCAAAGTTTTATCAAAAACAAAAATTAACAATATTACAGCACTTGTAAAGCTACTAGAATCAAGAAAAAACACTATAAATACTATTCAGCGACTTGTTTTTGACCTAGAAAAATTTACAACAGAAAGGGATCATATACAATTACTTGTCGAAAATAATTATTGGCTTTTTGGTGAACAATACCATCTTGTGTCTGCAGATGATAATTTTGAAAAAACGCTGACCAATTATATGTATTTTTTAGAAGAGGAAGAACACATAAAAGCTAAAACGACAGAATCTCTTCAAAAAAGTAAGGATGAAAGAAAAAAACAAATTATAGATTCAAAAGATAAACTAAAACGTCCTGATATTTTTATCTGCCGAAAAAATACATCCCCTGAATATCTTGATAATGAAGAAAATATTATTGTTGAATTGAAAAGGCCAAGCGTCGTTATATCAAAGGCTCAATATGATCAGATAGAAAATTATATACGCTTTATCATCAAAGAACCGAAGTTTAATAGTGAAATGAGAAAATGGAAACTAATTCTTATTGGCAAGGAAGTAGACGAATATATTAAGGATCAATATGAATCGCATAAAAATAAAGGGAAGCGTTTCCTAATACAAGCAGTTAAAAACTATGAAATTTATGCTTATACATGGGATGATATTGTAAAAACATTTGATCATAGACATCAATTTCTTTTGGATAAAATTGGTTATTCTGACAATTTCTATGAAGAAACTGAACACATCAAAGATGATCCAAATGCCTTACTAAAAAGAGTTGTATAATATTAAAAGAACTTTAAAGTATCATATGCCTAACATAAATCAAATAAGAGAAACCATCTATCATGAGTTTGGACATGCGCTCGTCTACTTACTATCTTATGAAAGTCATACAACAAATCTAGGTATCATTGAGAAGATCTCGCTTGGTTACAAAAACTTTGTCAGTCCAAAACACAATCTTTATTATTATAAGCCACTGATAGGAAATACAAAACATATAACTGAAAACTCACAAAATATTGCAAGATCTATATGTTGGATAATTTTGCAAATATCCGGATGTATATTCGAAAGTGAATATGAACAAAAAAACTTTGAACAATACTTCTGTAGTAAGTACGATTGTTCAGGAAAAAAAGACAGTGATAATTTATTCTATTTTAGACAGTATTCTATTTTTAAAATAAATGATGAAGACATATCACGGATTCGAATAAATTACACTAACCTTTTATATAAGCATTCTACATTTTTTAGAACCGAACAATATCTTGAGTATTTTCTAGATATTCATCAGGGAAGCACTCATATAAATCTTGATGAGGAAGAAATCGAAGTATTGTTGTGTGAAATGAAAGATAAAATTATAACCACTGATTTAGTAACTGATTTTTTTAGTATGCTAGAAATTGAAGCGAGAAACTATACTGTATATTAAACACTAAAAGTATCTGTAAAAAATTATACAAATGATTAAACATCGTATCTACCCTCCCCTAAACTGGATTGATTTTGAAGAACTGTGTCTAAAATTATGGGGACAAATATGGCAGATTCCAAACGAAATTGACTTTAACTCCACTAATTCTCAAGGACAAAACGGTGTTGATATTTACGGTATACCTAAAGGTGAAAAGCTTCACTATGGCATTCAGTGCAAAAATTTTAAAGAAGAGAAAAAATCTGGAGCAAAAAACAAGATTACCAAAACAATTATTGATACGGAAATTAAAAATGCAGAAAGTTTTACCCCGCCTTTGAAGCACTTTATTATTGCCACATCTTTAGAGAAAGACAAAAGTATAGAAGAATATGTTAGAAAAATTAATCAAGATAGATTAGAAAATAATCAATTTACTGTACAGATATGTTTTTGGGAATATATCACACAAATGCTGTATGACCATCAAAAAATCTATAATTGGTACTGCCAAAATCAAAATTTATCGAGCCATAAAAAAGTATCAATTTTATTCAATAATGATAGTAATCCTTTTAGAATTAAACACCAACCTGTTTATCTCAAAATTAAAAAAAAATACAGATTACAAACAGAAAAGGATATTGAAAATGAAAAACGTTTAAACGATGAGGCAATAAAAAAAGTAGAAAATTATTTTTATGAAAATAAATCTACCAATTTCCAGAGATTTTTAAATTGGATTTTAAAAAGGAAAATAAGTGATAGAATTTTTTCTTCAAAACAAATTATTATCAATGGCGTAGATATTCGATCTGAAGAATATCAAAAAAGTTTGTATCCCAAAGAGATAACTGATCATTCAGATATAAATTTTTTTATGAATCCTATCGCAAAAGACACATGCCCTTTACATTTCTATATAATTATAGAAAATACCGGTGAATCAGTTTTGGAGGATTATAAGTTGAGGCTTACATTTGAAGGAGAATTTGACAAATTAGACACCAAAATGCCATCCATTTCTGAAGTTCTGTCGAAAACTGTTAATCATAACGTTTTTATTAATTCAAAATCTTGCCTAATCCAGCCCAATAATAATTTCTTGGTTCAGAAAGATTATTTTATTTCAGAACAAATAATTATAACACCAACATTGGCACTAAAAACAGAAATCAAAATTAAATGGGAATTTATTAGTCGAGATTATAATGATAAGGGGGAATTATATATTGATATAGAACCAAAATTTGAACATAAAACAAAGGAGTTTTTGGTATTAAATGACTACGAATGTAAAGAAATTGAAGATATTGATTTTAAAACCTATAAATATTCAAGAATAGTCAATTATTAAACAGCTATATCAAATATATGTATTTACTATGTGAATTAATTGCCCGTAACCAGCCATTATTGACTTACTAAAAAATTACAGAAATTATAAAAAGTACTGAAGAGTTTTTTGGTATTTTTCTTATCATTAAGTTCTGAATAGATATATATCATTTTATAAAACCCTCCGTATCCAGCATTTTCTGTCAAAAATGCTTCCATCTCACTTCGAACATCCATATGTTCTAAACATTGAGCAATACCAATATGCAAATATTCTGCATTATGGGTATCGCCGAAACCAGTTAATAAATAACCTAGCTTTTTAACTGTAGTACAGAATAGTTTAATATTTCCTTCTAATTGAATGGTTTTATCAATAAGTTTTTTCCAAATATTCTTATCCTTTATTTCCACTTTATTATTCCAGTCTTGGTACAACTTGTACAATGCTTTGAGTTCCGCCGAAGTAGATACTTCATCAATCATTTGTGAAAATTCACCTTCTGAAATCTCTTCATAATTGTAAGAACTATCCTCTAACTGAATTAAATTAGGTTGATCATACTTCTTGCAAAAAAGGTCATACTGTGCATAATAGTCATCAATTATTCCTTTTTGATAGCTAAATTTTCCGTCAACCTTCCCTACAATATCGACTGCTTTATCAAATGCAGATTTGGTATTTTCATCACTATAAAAGCTACTTTTCAAGATTTCCATATGAACACGGAAGATTTTTTCAGCATATTGCTTGTCGAGACTATCTCTATAATCATATCTGACAGTATACTCTTCCAACCTTTCTTGTATCGTTTTATAATCAATACGGTTCAATTGTATTGAGTTAATTAATATACTTGTTAAAGCGATATTTTCAATATACCAATCCTCATCTAATTTTCTAAACTTTTTGAAATATTTATTAGCTAACCTAGGATCATGTTTTGATAATACATCAATAAGCTCTGAGACTCCATAACGAGTATGATCTTTATCTGTAATCTGATATAATCTTAAATTAAGTTGATAAAGTTTCTCACTAAAACTCAAAAGCTCTTCACTTGAAAACCATTTTTTTTCTAAAATCTTTCCAAATGCATCATTAAGAAAATGTGAGACAATCACATCTTTTCTCCATCCATGTCTCAGATAATTATTTGCAAACCCTTTTGTTATGTATAATACAGATTTATCCGGAGAAATCCTCGACAGCATTCCACTAAGAATAAAACAGCGATCAATAAATTTTGGAAAATCAGTCTTCCAACTTTTTAATTCCATTTCAAAAACATTCAAATCAGCTTCTGAGATAACCTCCGAAAAATATTTCCTATCCTGTTTATTTAAATATTCAAGAAAAACAAACGTGTCAAAATCATTATTTAGTAAGTTCACAATAAGATTATAATCTTTTGAGTTCCCTTTAGAATAAAAGAATATATAAGACCATAAAATTGAAAAATTATGAACAAACCTTTCTTCCGAAGGATAATAATTTCCGAATTTACTATGGTATTCTGCCAAATGCTTAGAAAAACACCTCTCCTCTTTTAAAGCGTTAACATACAAAAGTTGTAAGAAGCTATATTTATCGATGCACCGTAAATCTAAATTCTTTAATTCTCTTGTATTTCTAAAATTATCCTTGCCGATCAAATGATATATCAGTGACAGTGGCTTTATATTTCTTACCAAAGAATAAGAAGACATGTTCGATGCAAATTTGGCAAGAACCTCTTGTATCTGGACGTTCTGTTTTTCAGATATTTTAAAACCTAAAAGATTTTTAAAATAATAAACCGATAAATTATCCAAATGGGGTTGGTCACGAAATAATTTTATCTTTTCTCTAATCTCCTTTCTCAGTTCAGCATTTTGGAAAAAAAATGGTAGAAATTCAATATCTGACAAAAGATCGACCAGACAGATTACTTCATATTTTGTAAAATCTTTTATCAAATTCACCAAATCAATAGGAAAATACTTCAGTCCTATTTTAAAAATGCTTTTAACAGCATAGTCCCTTGGACTAATTTGTTCAACCATAATATGAACAAGACTCAACCCCTGGTAGAATTGTCGGTATTGCGAGCAAAAATATTCTTGATAGGATTGTTCTTTCTTAATACATAATTTATAAAAAATATACGCTTCCCGCTCTTTGAGATCAACATTCTCCTTTTTAATTTGATCGACCAAATTCTGACCTTCGTCCGCTAAATCATTTTCAAAGAATTTTAAGGCATTATTATAATTACGTGGGATAAATTTCTCCACATCTATTACATCTCCATTAAACAAAATTTCAAGGTTTTTTTTCTGTTGATAAGCAAGATTATTCACAAAATGTTCTGATTCCGAAATATACCACTTATCACCATTCTGCTGGTATACTGAAATACTTTTTAACAGAACCAAACCAGCAATATCATTAGATTTTTTGTACTCTCTTTCAAGATACTTTAAAAAAACTTCATCAAAAAAATCTGAATTTATAATAACTCCGTTATTACGTATGATTTTCAAATTTTTTTCAAATTTCTTTTTAAGAGCTCTTGCAAAAAAATATTCCTGATATCTTCTATGCTGATAAATATAACTAACTTCCGTAGAATTAATTTTATCGTTATGAGTATCAAAAAATGCATTAGCATTATAATTCAAAATCTGATTGATACTTTTGTAATCAATCTTTTCAAATTTAGTTTCTAATAATTTTGATAACGATATTTGTGAAAACCTATACTGATACTTCTTTGAAAACTGATATGATAGGTATTCGTTAAGTTCAAGTATATAATGTTCTTTTGGATTTAACAGGTTAAGATCATCAAGATTATTTTTATGATCTGTATTTTTCAAAAGAGAAAAAATTTTGAATTCTAAAATATCAATGATAGTTGAGTTTTCATTCACATCCTCAATGATATCCCAGAGTAATTTAATTAGAAAAATATCCGTGATTTCTTTTAAGAGTTTCTGGTTTTTATTCTTTATACTTTTTAATCTTTTATTCTTTGCTACATCTCCTTTTTTCTCAAAGTAGGTTTCAATATGTTTAAGTTGAAGATTGGCTATTTCATATTTTTTATGATCTTTGAAATACTCAGCCACTTTTAATTTGTTAAGGCTTCCCTTTCTACAAGAAATAATGATGTGCTGCGTATTCGTTTGCCATGACAACTGCTTGATATATTGCAATATATTATCTGATTGATTTTCACTTAACTCATCTAATCCATCAAATATATAGCAGAAACTCAAACTCTGATTTCTTACCTTATAATCATTCTGTCTATTTCTAATAATATTTTCCAGACTGTCGGCATAACAGTCTTTTAATTGTATTAACATCGGTAAAAAACTTTTGTGACTAAAGTCCTCTTTGGATTCACCGAGCCTAGAGTGTTTAAAAAAAATCTTTTTTACTAAAATACTTTTTCCTGAACCGGGATTTCCTGTTAATAAAACAATTTTATCATTTATTTCGATTTCTTCTTCTCCTCCCTTTTTCAGATTAATAATAGGCAAAGTTAATAAATGATCAGATTGAAGAAAAGTTGAATCATTAACCGTAATATTATCTCTAATAAAGCCATATTCATCACCCAAGCCAAAATAAAGCTGGGCTAAATCTAAATTATTAGCCTCGTTTAGAGCAACTTTAAACCTATCTTTTGTAAACCAAACAATTTTAATATCATTATCGGCAGCAATTTTTTCTATATTTTTTGGTGACTTAGAAGAAGTTTTGGCATCTGTATTGAGAAAAATAGTAATCTCATCAAGATCTTTCCCATGCTTTTCGATTGCCTTTTCTATAGAATTAAGAATTTGTCCATAATCATTAGAATGTTCAAAAAATTTGGATTGAAACCCTACTCTTTTACCAGTTATTGTTGACAGCTTTGGATAAGTCTCCAGTCCGGCATGATTAAAATCGGCCTTTATTCCCGAGGGGAATTTGTGGGTCCTACAAAATAAATGATAACATAAATCTTCAAATGATTTTGTATAGTTCTCATTTTTAAATTTGAAAATATTCCAATCAATTTTATACATTCAGGAAATTAGATTTAAAATTGTGATTTTAAAGCAAACTGCTAAAAATATGAATATGCTATCAAAAGAAATGCTAATCAGGTAATTGAACTCCTCCATTAGCAGCCATCTGCATATGTCCGTGACTGATATCAATGATTTTTTCAAGATTCTTCCATCCTCTTGTTCGAATCGCACAAAAAACTTTAATTTCTTTATCAGGGTATGCTTCTTTTAGCTGTAACACAGATGCCATAGAGGTTCGCCCCAATGTTAAAATATCATCTACAACAATAATGGTAGGTTCAGTAATTAATTGAGGACGAATGCCTAAACTATCTTGATGAGTCTGGACTGTATTTCTTGTTTCCGCGTGAAATTGACCACTGGATTTTGGTATCGCATAAGAGCGATATAAACAATCAGCAACACTTTCTCCTAACCCATTTTTCACAAGGGTTTCGCAAATAATTTTTGCAGGGAAAACAGCTCCTTCGACTAAAGGTGTACTCCTGGGAACTGGAACTAGAGCCGCATTCGTAAAATATTCAGATAAATCAGATTCAACCAGTCTTTGACTTAATCGCGTACTAAATCCAATATCACCATTCTTACATGAACCGGCTACCGTACGAGAATCTATCTCTATTTCAGAACTTCCTCTTGGAGAATAAGCCAAAAAAGTAAGGAACTCAAAAGGCATATTCTTTTTTTGTTGTTAGGTAAGGAATACTTTCAATTAAAAATTCAAAATTATCATTCGTCAGAATTTGAGCACCATAGCTCAGCATTTCTTCTGCCCATGTAATTTTTTCATTGATAACATTCTCCATAATAAACAATTGCCTTCCTAATCGCAATGCCTCCCAACCTTGATGCTTTGTCCCACTTTTTTCACTCGCTTCGATGATTATAGTGGCGTCACTAATCAATGCCATGGTTCTATTTCTGATAGGAAAACTTTTAGAGGTCACAAGATAGCCTTCAGGAAATTGTGAAACAAGTAAATGATTATCTGCAATAAAATCCTGTAATACTTTATTTTCTGCTGGAAAATATTTGTCTAGCGGTGTACCAATTACCCCCACAGTTTTTCCATGGAAGTCTATAGCCGTTTTATGGGCTATTGTATCTACCCCTTCAGCTAAACCACTCACGACTGTGATATCATTTTTCACCAAAAGTTTGGTGATTTTTCTTGCTCTTCGAACTCCCAGATCTGAAACTTTTCTAGATCCCACTACTGCTACTCTCCTTCCATTTTCCAGTAAAGAAAAATCCCCCTTATAGAATAGTTCTTTAGGACTATTTTTTTTCTCTATGCTTGTAAGCTTGTTGTAGTAATCGTTGAAAGAATCAGTCTTCATATGAGAATGAGATTTTAAATGAACATTGTAAATATAGTGTATTTACAATGTATATACAAATGATCGCACATCAAATAAGCAATTTAAAAATGTAAAAATCAAGATAAACGATCCATAAAAATTTTCCATAATCAACCGGTAAAAAGGCAGCTAAGGTATTGTTGCCAGCCATCAGCCTATCCCTCCAAAAGACTACGGCATAAACGGTTTCCTCCCTAAAGGTACCCTCCAATTATTCCGTTTCCTTTTGGCTTTTTTTCATTGTCAACACTTCATATCTGCTTTCTTTTTTCCGGTTTTTCTTTTGAAAAATATCCAGCGAAGCCTGGCAAGGCTTTGTAAGAATGGGCGGAGAAGAGATTGAAAACAAATCAAAAATAGAGTAAGTACGGGAAATTTAAGTCTCTGCCGTACAAGAGCAATCAAATGGATTTTAATATTGTTAATGAAATAAAATTAAGCTATTCACGAAAAGGTAACTCTGAAAAATTAATCAGCTGTTCACGTGATGCCGTGGATGTATTTCGCCAATACTTTGACCTTGATGAAATAGATTACAGAGAATCATTTTATGCATTGTATTTAAATCAGGCCAACAAGGTTTTAGGGATAAAGAAAATATCAGAATCAGGTATTTCTTCAACAATTGTTGATGTTAGAATTATTATGCAAGCAGCCTTACTATGCAATGCGTCCGCTATAATCTTAGCCCACAATCATCCTTCAGGAAATTTAAACCCATCAAATGAAGATCTTAAAATAACCCAGAATATAAAAAATGCTTCAATTTTTTTAAATATTCAATTGCTGGATCACTGTATTTTAACATCAGAAGGCTATTTATCGTTTGCTGATGAAGGAAAGTTATAACTCTATTCTCGTTGAAAAAGAGGTTGTCTCAAAAGGACAGCCTTTTTTATGGGCGTATTTTTTTGTAACTCATATTTTTCAATGAATTTATTTTTCGGGGGTCATATTTTTGAGTTTTTATGGTAGAATAAAGCAAAGG
>NZ_JBXDSE010000010.1:0-202706 GCF_056844665.1 Chryseobacterium sp. FR048
ATCTTTAAAGACTACCTTTGAATTACTTAACACACAGCAAATTAATCAATTTGCAAATATTAGGAAAGCAAAAGCTTTCCTTTTTTTATGCTCAAAAAAAAGACTGCCTCACTTTTGAGACAGCCTCCATACAATAAATATCCAATGCAACGGCTTTAGCCAAAACTTATAACAACACGCTTTTAAAATCTTCACATCAAATTTCCCATACCAATATAATCGTACTGATCAGACAACTGCTGTTTAACAAATCAATACCCCCTCTCCCTGAATTTAAAATAAATATCATCTAAACTTTTTCCAAAAACCTGGAAAATATTTCAAAGATAATCAGTTGTTTATGGTTTTTCTTAACAAATATTAGCATTTGTGTTTAAGATTTGGCACTTTAATTGACTAAATCAATATGTTTAATTAAAAGAGGAATGAAATGAAAAAGTTATTGTTAACTGTATTGATGGTTGGGACGTTCAGTATGAGCTATGCCCAATCAGACTATTATAACGACTACAGAAGGAGTATATCAGATGTAAACTGGCAGACTGTAGTGGCTGATCTTTTATTGTCTACTACACAGGCTAATCAGGTGTATGCATTAAATGACAGATACCGTGATTATAATTCATGGAATAGAGTGTATGTAGTAGATCCGGGAAGATGGAGAGGAGATCGGTATACTGAACTGGAAAGGATTCTCGGTAGAGAAAAATATATTCTGTTCAAAAAGAGATATTACAGAGGGCAAAATCCTGTGATTATATACGGTAGAAATAAAAACGATTATAAAAAATACCGTAAACAGGAGGAGAAGTATTATAAAGAAAGAGCAAAATACTACAAAAAACAAAATAAACATCGTCATGGTCATGGCCATGATGATTGGGATTAAAACATTCAACTATATATTCACTTTTAAGTGGCTGGCAATCTTGTCGGTCACTTTTTTTATAAATGATATTACCTAATGATTGACTTTGCTTTCAGGAGATATTCAAATATAAAATAAGCAGTTTGCAGAGAATTGTTGTCTTTCTGCCTTACTTCTAGTTTCCTCTTTTGATTTCTAAATTATTTTTTCTTTATTAATTTGTTTGAATTTTATAACTTTGAGATATGGAATCCAACGAATCACTGAAAGGCTTTTATGAAAGAAATGCTTCCAATCTGGGACCACAATGCCTTGCCCCTCACGGAATGGGGCACTTCAATGTATTTTCACGGGAATATTGTTCACCATTAGCGCCTTACAGCAGAAGAGATTATTATAAAATTTCACTGATCATAGGAAAGGGGAAGATCCATTATGCAGACAAATGGATCCGGGTAGACCGGCCTGCATTGATGTTTTCAAATCCTATCATTCCATATTCCTGGGAAGCTGATGATGAAGATCAGAAAGGTTGGTTTTGCCTCTTTACAGAACAGTTCTTACAAAACGGAAGCCGTCTGGGAAACCTTCAGGATTCTCCGCTTTTCAAAATTGGGGGAACTCCGGTATTCTTTGTAGATGAAGCCCAGCAGAGTACACTTTCAGATATTTATACCAAGATGATCACTGAGATTCAGTCCGATTACATCCACAAATACGATATGCTCAGAGCTTATCTTCACCTGATGATTC
Source organism: Chryseobacterium sp. FR048 (assembly GCF_056844665.1). Classification (NCBI taxonomy): domain Bacteria; kingdom Pseudomonadati; phylum Bacteroidota; class Flavobacteriia; order Flavobacteriales; family Weeksellaceae; genus Chryseobacterium; species Chryseobacterium sp. FR048. The sequence continues at coordinate 1,622 of NZ_JBXDSE010000010.1, forward strand.
ATGAGACAATGAAAATGCAGCCTGCAGAAAGTTTCGAGCCTTATCAGAATGCCTCACAAAGGGTTGCATCATTATTTATGGAACTTTTGGAAAGACAATTCCCGATAGATAGCCCTGATGCATCCTTACAATTGAAAACACCGAATGACTATGCCCGGAATCTTTCCATTCATGTGAATTCACTGAACCGTTCCGTAAAGGAAATTACAGGAAAAACCACGAGCCAGCAGATTACAGGCCGGATTATCCAGGAAGCGAATGCACTCCTGAAACATACAGACTGGAATATTGCTGAAATTGCTTATGGCCTGGGCTTTGAAGAACCTTCTTACTTTACCAATTACTTTAAAAAGCAAACCGGAACAACTCCCAATGCACTTCGGGCGAACCTTGTTTGAATTTTATAATTCTTAGTTTGAATTCTATACCAAAGGTGATCCACAGGTATTCTAATTTTGTCTCATCAATTAAAATCAATACCGTCATGAAATTTAGAAAATTAGGAAACACAGGAGAGCAGCTGTCTGCCATTGGATTAGGATGTATGGGAATGAGCTTTGCTTACGGTCCTGCAGATGAGCAGGAGAGTATCAATACCCTACACAGAGCATTGGATTTAGGAGTCAATTTTTGGGATACAGCAGATATGTATGCCAATGGAGAAAATGAGAAGCTGATTTCTAAAGTTTTGGTTCCGAACCGAGATAAAATCTTTATTGCCACGAAGTTCGGGTTTAGATTTGAGGGAGGAAAAGCCAGTCACAGTGGTGCTCCGGGAACGTATTTTGATGGCTCACCGGAATGGATCAGACAGGCTGTAGATTTGAGTCTTCAAAGATTAAAAATAGATACAATCGACCTGTACTATGCCCACAGAATAGATCCGAATGTTCCCGTAGAAGAGACTGTAGGAGCTATGGCAGAGTTGGTAAAAGCAGGTAAGGTAAAATACATCGGTTTATCTGAAGCCTCTGCAGAATCGATCCGAAAAGCTAATAAAATTCACCCGATTACTGCTTTACAGTCAGAATATTCGATCCTTACTAAGGACATTGAAAATGAAATTCTGCCAACTATCAGAGAGCTGGGAATATCTTTAGTGCCTTATTCACCGTTGGCAAGAGGGCTTTTTGCCAATATCAGTGAAGTGCAGAATTTTGGAGACGATGATTTCAGAAAAACACTGCCACGCTACCAGCAGGAATATCTTGAAAATAATACAAAACTGGCTAACGAGATCAATGATTTTGCTGCTTCCAAAGGAGTAAAAGGAACTCAGCTTGCTTTAGCCTGGGTTCTGAATCAGGGAGACGATATTATCCCGATTCCGGGTACCAAACGGATCAAATATCTGGAAGAAAATATTGCAGCAGTCAATATTGACCTTTCTCAGTCAGATCTGGATACCATCAATGCCATTCTGAAAAAATACCCGAATGTAGGAGAAAGATACAGTGAAGGTTCAATGAAACTGGTTAATAACTAACATCAATATAACGAACTGAGTTCCCGTATAAAATCAGGAGCTCAGTTTTTTGTTGCTATACTTTCAATGGAAGAATGTACGAATAATGAAAAGGAAAAAAAACTGAATTATGAACAGAAGAGAATTATTAAAGAATGGTTTGTTGGCGGGAACATTAAGCATGATTCCTTTTTCAGGCGTGTTGGCAAAAACTCCGGAATTTCCCGAAAAAACAGAGGATGACCTCTCAGGTTTCAAAAAAATAAAATTAGGAGACCTGGATCTGTTTATTCTTACTGATGGATATATCCGTGAAGATAACCTTGAAACATTTGCTCCCAGAGGAAATGCATCCGAGATGAAAAAGATCCTCAGAGATCATTTCCGTTCTGAACATTATATTGATCTGGCAGTCAATATCCTGCTTGTCAGAACAAAAGAAAAACTGATTCTGATGGATACAGGTATGGGAATATTTGCTGATAAAAGAACCGGGTTCTTATTAAAAAGCCTTCAGAAAGCTGGTTTCTCTGCGAAAGATGTTACCGATGTTTTTATTTCTCATGCCCACCCTGATCATATCGGTGGGATAGTGGATAAGCAGAATAATCCAGTTTTTCCAAACGCTGCCGTTTTTATATCGAAGATTGAGCATGATTTTTGGATGAATGCTTCCATCAAAGATTTTCATAACAGTGCTCTGAAAGCGCAGCCGGAAAAGCTCAATCAGATTATTCCGGCACTTCAGAACATATTGAAAGCGATTCAGCCACAATTGAAATTCTATGACCTGAACAACGCATTGTATGATCATTTCAATTTTCAGCTGGCTCCCGGACATACTCCCGGATTAACTGTCACTACAATATCCTCAGGGAATGAAAAGCTGTTGTATATTGCAGATCTTATTCACTCAGATGTTATACTTTTCCCCCATCCTGACTGGGGCTTTTCCGGCGATACAGATCTGGATATTGCAACCGCTTCGAGAAAGAAATTACTGCAGCAATTAGCAGATACCAAAACCAGAGCATTAGCTTCTCATTTGCCATGGCCAGGGCTGGGATTTACAAAGAAAACACTGCCTGCCTATGAATGGATCGCTGAAAGTTTTATGAATTAAGATAAATAATAGGCTGCAGAGTTTAAGAACTGACAATTGTCCTTTCATTAATCATTAATAAAAATGCCCCTTAAAAATGTCTAACTTTTAAGGGGGCAGTCTAAAAAAGAGCTTTCAATATTAAAAATTATATTTCACATTAAATCCTGTAAAGAAGTAAGCTTTACTGGGACCGGGGCTGACATCGGTGTAAACAGAAGAGTTGTACTGATTGTCTGCATCCGAATCATTAATACTGTTTCCATAAAACAGAAAGGTGTAATTGATCTGATTGGTCAGGTTGTTTCCAATGACAAAAACATCCACATCCCATTTGTTGAAACTATGTTTATAGCCTATTTTTGAGTTTAAAAGGCCAAAACTTTTTACCTTATTGGTGTTGGCAAAATCAGTGTATACACCTCCCATAAAGCTGTAGGTATTCTGCAAATATAATCCGAACCGGGTGTCAAAATCCAGGCCTACAGATAGTTTCGTTTTGGGAACTCCAACTACGTTTTTATGATCATAATTGTAGACATCAGCAGGCTTGCCGCTTTCTTTTAAATAAGTGCTGAAATTAGAATATTTAAAGTCGTTATAGGTATAGTTGACAAAGGGCTGTATTTTTGAAATCAATGAACCGACAGGCTGGTAGGAGTAGCCTATACTCATTTCCAACCCTTTATTTTTTTGATCTCCCGTATTGGCCCAGTAGGTATAAGGTGTTTTCTCAGGATTAGACATTCTAGCTCCTAGCTGGGTAAGTTTATCTTTAATATGGATATTGAATAAAGAAAACTGATAATCAATAGATGTATCCTCTATAAGTCCCTGAATACTGAAGTCCCACATTTTTGCTCTTTCCGGAAGAAGGTTATCATTGGTTGCATTGAGCCCGGAGATAAAAGCATTGGCCGAAGTAGGAGCATTATATCCTTCACTATAGCTGAGATTGAATATCTGGTTTTTCCATATTTTCTGTAACGCAAAATGAGGGGTTGCTACCGCTTTGAACTGTTTGTCAAAAGACAGATCTTTTTTATAAAGGTTTTCATTATTGACTACAAATAAACCAGGAATTGCCAGCAAATCTTTTCTGCTGTAATTGATCTGATTGATACTAACCCCGGCAAGGAACATCAAGTCCCATGGCTTATAAGTAATCTTCTCAACGGCAAAATAATTGGATTGGTTATTTAAATTCTTAAAATAAGAACCGTCTGAAAGAGGTCTCAAAACCGGAGACTCTGTACTTGTTACACTTTTGTAACGATAGTTGGTAATGGTAGACTGAGACTGCTGTATTTCAAGTCCAAATTCTGTCTGGCTTTTGAAATGTCCCCAATCTTTATCAAAATTAAATACAGATCTGAGCCCATAATTAGAAAATGAAGACGTTTCATAGGCGCCGGCAGCAATTCTGTCACCAGTAGTCCCTGTATAAAATAGTGTAGTATGGTTTTTAAAATTAGGGGTAATCTGCCAGATATGCCCGATTCCGACTCTTGAAGTGATGAATTTTGTTTTGGCTCCTCTTCTGATATAAGCAAAGTTTCCGTTGTCAATCCCATTATAATAGTCATCGTAAGAAATCTGGCCGGCAACCTGTTCCAGTGAGTTGCCATGTGAAGCGAGTAGGGTAAGTTTCTGATTTTGATTCAGTTTAAACTCTCCATTGATGTTATAAAAGTTTTTAATACTTTTCCCATGAGGACGGTAGCCGTCACTCCCAATATGTCCATAGTTTGCAGTAATAGAGTAGTTGTCACCAACATTGGTAACGGAAGTTGAACTTTGAAACAGCTTAAAAGAACCTGTATTGAATTGTTCCGAAACAGAAGTTCCTTTTTTGTTTTCAGGTTGTATGTAAAATCTTACGACACCACCGGAGCCACCACCATATAATGTAGCAGCGGGTCCTTTGATGACTTCAACACGGTTGACTAATCCAAAATTAACATCATCTAAGACGGTTACCCCATCTGCTCCCGTAAGCGGAATATTATTAAGATACATTTTAATGCCCCAATTGTTGAATTTCTGATCATTACCATATCCTCTCACAATAATTCTCTGTCCACCAAGCTGTGTTCTTTTTTCAACCTGTACTCCAGCCATTGTACCAAGACTTTGTTCTATAAATGAGGGGTTGCTACGATTGAGTTCATAATCGGAAATGATTTCTGCAGACTGTGCATGTCTTTTGAATTCTTCCCGCTCTTTTATTACTTTTGTTCTTGCGTGAATTTCAATTTCGTCAATATTTTTTTCATTCTCTTGTGCATGGGCGAAACCTATCATTGATAATGAAAGAGCAATTATGTAGTTTTTTTTCATTAACCTTGTCGTTAAATATTAGAAAACAGAAAGGAAAGATCATCTTTCCTTTCTGTTTTTTTATTGTAAAATTTTTATTGTTATTTTTTAATGATTACAGAAGTGTATTGCATTGTTCCGTTTTGTAAAGCTTTCAGTATGTAATCTCCTTTACTTAAACCTTCAATATTAAATTCTTCATCAGATTTTATATTCTTTTTAGTCATCACCAATCTGCCGGAAGCATCATAGATCTCTATATCCATAGACTTCCCGTTTTCAAGCTTGACACGAAGGGGACCTCTGGTGGGATTAGGATATACCTTGTTGCTGAGAAGATTATGAGGAGCGTCTGATGCAGACAGGCTGGTGTTATCTATTCTGGTCGTAAATGCTCCTCTTCCGTAAGTTACCGCAAGAATCGTCTTGTCTGATGGGCGGTAATCAAAATGATTGACTTTAAATTTGCCTAAGCCGTCAGAATATAATGCCCATGTAGGAGAGGCTGCCTGGAAATTAGAAGTTCCCCATACCCCATAATACGTTCCAAGAATCACTTCATTATTATCTTGAGGATTCATAAATATGGCTTTTACAGGAATATCCGGAAGATTACCTTCTTTGGATGCCCAGTTGGTTCCGCCGTCGGTAGTGTAAAATACGCTGGTCTTATTAAAATTGGAAACAGTGACCATGATCTCACTTTCAGAAGATCCAAGTTTAACATCCGAAATATAACCTCCAAAATTATAATTGATCAATGAAGTAACGGGTGTAGTATCTGCATTGGTCACCTTATATAGTTTTCCGGAGGAAAGGCCAATGAAAAGAGTAGTACTTGCTGTAGTATAAGTAGAGGCAAGAATATCTGTAATAAATTCTCCCGAAGCTACTGTTGCAATCGTAATCTGGCTTCTTACCAGGCTCGTAGGAGTCTGAAGACCACTTACCCTGTTCAATACAATTGAAGTGGAGTTTGATGCGTTGGCGTTGGTATAGGCAATATCCAGATTTCTGTCGATGGCAAGAGGATTGATGAATTGTCCTGCATTTCTTAGAGCACTGTCGATCAGATAATACCCTCCCTGTGAATTGAAAACAAAGTGATTATTATAAACATATGAAGCGATTAAATACTTATTCAGATCATCAAAGCCGGTATAAGCTCCATCACCGCCATATACTACGGAGCTGGTATAGAAATTATTGGGTTGTGCGGCACCTGCTAGCTGCTGAGTTCCATTATCCTGTGCTCCCATGATCATCTGCTCGTTAGCAAATGTAGAGGCGGGGTTTAGCGTACCATGATAGAACTGGGTCACATTAAACCTTTTATTTCTCATTCCAAGAGCAGTAGTGGTAGCCAGATTGTTTTTATCCGAAGCAAAGAAGATTCCACCGTCATTCCCTATTACAAATTGGTTGGGATTTCTTGGGTTGAAAACCAGTGCATGTTGGTCGGCATGTACCAGGGATATATTGGTAGTTCCCATAACGTTGTTATTTGACCATTTGGTATACTGGGTCCATGTAGCACCTCCATCGGTGCTTTTATAAGAATCTACCCCTCCTACATACACGTGTTCATCATTGTCAGGATCTGTTTCAATAACAAGATCATAGAATGCTTGCCCTCTGGTAAAATCATTGTCAGGTTGTCCCGTATCTATGGGGTTAGGTAATGTTATTCCTGATCCTGCTACATTGGTAGAGATCCAGGTCGTACCACCGTCTGTAGTTTTTGCAATTCTGACAGGCTCTGCATTTGATGCTCCCTGCATGAGGGCATAAGCTTTTAAAGGATTGGTGTTGGAAACCTCTACCATAACCCTTGAACTGTTGTTTCCTACATTATAGACATTCGTAAAGGTAGCACCATGATCTGTGGATTTGAAAATTCTTCCTCCGGAAGCAGATCCACTGAATCGGCTCTGTCTTGTCGCTACCCAGATAGAATTGTCTGCACCTACTTCTATATCTTGTATGTCATATCCCCGGGTAGCCGTGGAAAGCAAACTGTTTAATAGTGTAAAGTTGGTACCATCAGTAGATTTATACAAACCTGCTTCATATAAGCCGGCAAATGTTGCTGTATCCCCAAAGTAAGTTCCGGAAACTCCGGCATATACTTCTGAAGCCCCATTGTTGTTGACTACTTTTATAGAAGGAACATTATACATTCCTCTTTTTACTCCGGACGTATATCCATTTTCTAAATTGAAAACCTGCTGCCATGTAGCTCCTCCATTGGTTGTTTTCCAGATTCCTAATCCACTGAAATCGCCGGTTTCTACTTCACCGGTTCCTACATAAAAGATCTGTGGATTGTTAGGGTCTGAAGTAATACATGATACCGTTGTGTTAGACCAGAAAGCATCTACCAATGTCCATTCAGAATTTGCATCAGAGATGTCGTTGTTGTACCATAGTCCGCCGGAAACTCCACCTGCCCATACTTTTTTGCCAGTGGTATCATTAGGGTCAAACATAATGCCTCTTACTCTTCCGCCTACAGAATAAGGACCTCTTTCTACCCAAAGATTAGTGATGTTTTTACTAGCGGTATTTCCTTTTCCTTTGGCTCCGTTGAAGATTTTCAACTCTGTTTTAGGCTGAAATTTTCCGCTTTCTACTTTTTTTTCAAGATCCACATAGCTCTGGTTATTTATCGTTCCTGTTTCCGGATCCATTGTAGCAATAAAATCCTGCAGATAATATTCATCAGGAGGTTTCTGATGATGTTCTTTGGCGAACTTTACATTTTTCTGGTAAGCTGTGGTAATATCCTGAATGTGTTTCAGGTATTTTTTGTTTACTTTCGAATCTGAATTTTCTTTCTGTTTAGAATGCTGCTGGGCATTAAGATATAGTGAGGCTATAGTAAGCCCTACTCCGAAAATATATTTTAATTTCATGTTTGTTTTTTTTGATATGTAAAAATATGTTTTTTTATCATAAAAAAACAATGTTTTTATATATGTATGTCGGTTATTGTTTAAATTTTTGTTCTTTTCTTTATTTTTCTTCTCTTTTGTTGTCGATTTTTATTTTTTGATTACATTGGGAGAAGATTTCAATAAGAAAGTCCCTTAATAGGGAACTTATATGTGGATTATTCGGCTTTCTTGAATTCAATAGGGGGGCTACCGAAGTTTTAATAAATAGATTCCGTTTTCCGATCAATCCATCGAAATTGATACTATTTTCCGTATCAGAGCTGGTTTCTGATTTTTTACCTTTATATATAGGATAGAGCTGATAGGGCTGCGAATAAAAGAAGCAGTGAGTTTTTCATGATAATAAATTTAGTTTTTGTGAATATATAGGAAGCACAAAAAGGCTTGTGCTGTTTCAAGAATAGGTTACCAAAATCAAAAACCCCGCAATTTGCGAGGTTTTTGTATTATCAATTGAGAATCCTGAAAAATTAGATTCCGTCAATAATTTCATTTAAAACAGTGCTTGGTCTCATCGCTGCGTATGTTTTATACGTATCCGTTTTGTAGTACCCTTCAATGTTTTGAGGTTTACCCTGAGCACCGATTAATTCAGCGTTGATTACCTCTTCGTTTTCCTGCATTGCCTGTGCAACCGGAGCAAACTGAGCCGCTAGTTCAGCATCAGCTGTCTGGTTAGCCAAAGCTTCAGCCCAATACATGGCTAAATAGAAGTGAGAACCTCTGTTGTCAATCTGACCTACTTTTCTTGCAGGAGATTTATCTGTAGCTAAGAATTTAGCATTTGCTTCATCTAATGCATCCGCTAAAACCTGAGATTTTGTGTTCCCCTGAGTTTGTGCTAAATGCTCTAAAGAAGCCTGTAGTGCAAGGAATTCACCTAGAGAATCCCATCTTAAATATCCTTCTTCTAAGAATTGCTCAACGTGTTTCGGCGCAGAACCTCCAGCTCCGGTTTCGAATAGACCACCACCATTCATCAATGGAACAATAGAAAGCATTTTTGCAGAAGTTCCAAGCTCAAGAATTGGGAAAAGGTCTGTTAAGTAATCTCTCAATACGTTTCCTGAAACAGAAATAGTATCTTTTCCTTCTCTTGCTCTCTTAAGCGTTTCAGTCATAGCATCTTTTACATCAAGAATTCTGATGTCAAGACCTGTAGTATCGTAATCAGCAAGATATTTTTCTACTTTTTTGATGATTTCTCTGTCGTGAGCTCTTCCTTTATCTAACCAGAAAATAGCAGGAGTATCAGATAATCTTGATCTGTTCACCGCTAATTTTACCCAGTCCTGGATAGGAGCATCTTTAGTCTGACACATTCTGAAAATATCGTCTTTTTCTACCTTTTGAGAAAGAAGAACATTTCCAGCTTCATCCTGAACTTCTACAGTTCCGTCAGCAGACAATTGGAAAGTTTTGTCGTGAGAACCATATTCCTCAGCTTTCTGAGCCATTAAACCTACGTTTGGAACAGATCCCATTGTGGTAGGGTCCAGCTTTCCGTGTGCTTTCATATCATCAATTACAGACTGATAGAAACCTGCATAAGAACGGTCTGGAATGATACAAACAGTATCTTCTTCATTTCCGTCTTTGTTCCACATTTTACCTCCGCCTCTTACAAGAGCAGCCATAGATGCATCAACGATGATGTCTGAAGGAACGTGGAAGTTGGTAATTCCTTTATCAGAATTTACCATTGCTACTCTTGGCCCGTCAGCAAGAGCTTTTTCAATATCAGCTTTGATGTCAGCTTCCTGAGCATTTCCTTTGATTTTTTCGAAAAGATCAGCAAGACCATTATTTGGGTTGATGTCTAAAGATTTGAAAGTCTCAGCATATTTTGTAAATACTTCTTTGAAGAAAGTCTCTACGATAGCCCCGAAAATAATAGGGTCAGAGATTTTCATCATCGTAGCTTTAAGGTGAGCAGAAAGAAGTACATTTCTTTTCTTAGCTTCTTCAATAGCTTCCTGAACGAATACTTTCAAAGCATTAAGGTTCATTACAGAAGAATCGATCACCTCACCAGCCTGAAGACCGGCAAAATCTTTCAATACAGATTCAGAACCGTCATTTCCTTTGAATACGATTCTGTATTTTGTAGCATTTTCTAATGTTGTAGAAGTTTCTGTTCCATAGAAATCACCATTGTTCATGTGTGCTACGTCAGTTTGGCTGTCAGATGCCCAGTTACCCATTCTGTGAGGGTTTGCTTTCGCATAGTTCTTAACAGCTTTTGGAGCACGTCTGTCAGAGTTTCCTTCTCTTAATACAGGGTTTACAGCACTACCTAAAACTTTAGCATATTTAGCTTTGATGGCTTTTTCTTCATCATTTTTAGGCTCAGCAGGATAATTTGGAACGGCGAAACCTTTTCCTTGTAATTCAGCGATAGCTGCATCCAACTGAGGAACAGAAGCTGAAATATTAGGTAATTTGATGATATTAGCCTCAGGTTTAGTCGCTAATTCGCCCAATTCTGCTAAAGCATCACCAATCTTTTGGTCATCTTTTAAAAACTCAGGAAAGTTAGCTAAAATTCTTCCTGCCAAAGAAATATCCGGAACTGCGATCTCAATGTCTGCTGATTTAGTGAAAGCTTTTACAATAGGTAAAAACGAGTGTGTAGCCAACATTGGAGCTTCATCAGTAAGTGTGTAATAGATTTTTGATTTTTCTGACATTATACTGTTATTTTTTATTTGAAAATTAAAGTCCCACAAATTTAGTAAATATCATTGTTTTATTTAAGATATTTCCATAAAAAATAGAGGCTTTTGAATCTTTAACTTCAGATCCGTGTAATTGCATCACTTCCGGTTGCATCATTATTTTTTTTAAGGTTACAGACTTATAAGGAATTATATTTTAAGTCTGATTATCAGATGGGTGGTTTTTATTTTTACTTTAAGATTAATTTAACCATAATAAGACGGGAAAAATTTTCTTTTTTGATTAAATTTGAAAAACTAAAAAAATAAATATTATGTCAACGACAATCACTTTAAAAGGAAACGAAGTACACACAATAGGAACTTTACCATCTGTAGGAGCAACTGTAAAAGATTTTGCACTGGTAGATTCAGGTCTGAATGTAAAGACTCTTGAGACCTTTGAAGGTAAAAAGAAAGTATTCAATATTTTCCCAAGTATTGATACCCCTACTTGCGCAGCCTCTTCAAGAAAATTTAATGAAGAAGCTTCAAAATTAGACAATACAGTAATCATCAACGTTTCAAAAGATCTTCCGTTTGCATTAGGAAGATTCTGTGCCGCTGAAGGATTGAATAATGTAGAGACTCTTTCAGACTTCAGAAGCAGCTTTGGTGACGATTATGAAGTGACTATTGCAGATTCACCATTGAAAGGATTGTTGAGCCGTGCGGTAATCGTAACAGACGAAAACAACAAAGTGGTATATACAGAACAGGTTTCTGAAATTGCTGACGAGCCAAACTATGATGCAGCATTGGCAGCACTAAACCAATAGTAGAAATAATCTTTGTAAAAAGCCTTGTGAAATTTTTTTGCAGGGCTTTTTTTGAATATAAAACTTTAAAAATAACACCAAATGACGTCTAATCATTATGAAAAATATGGGGAACTTTTTCAGGTAGACTCAGATCACTTTGATGAATTCTACGCTTTACTTCAGGATACAAAGCTTTTAAAATCAGACTTTTTTCTGAAACAGGGCGATAAATGCAAGTATTTAGGCTTTATAAAAAAAGGAACGATCAGATGTTTCTATATCAATGATCAGGGGCGTGAGATCAACTTCGGATTCTATTTTGAAAATGAATTTTTTACGGATTATGAAAGTATACTTTGCGATACCGTTTCCAATATGAATATTCAGGCCCTGGAAAACTGTGAGATATTGTTGCTGAGCAAAGATCATTTGCAGGCATTATATCAAAAAGAAGCCTATTGGCAAAAATTCGGACGGGTGATGAGTGAAAAAATTTATCTGGATGCCAAAAAAAGGATTGATGATTTAATATGCCTTTCACCCGAAAACAGATACCTCAACCTCCTGAGAAAAGAACCACTCCTTTTCCAGAAAATTGCCCAGAAACATATTGCCAGTTACCTAGGAATTACTGAACAATCTCTCAGTCGTATAAGAGGGCGAATCGTAAATTAACTTAAGTTAACGCCCGATCAGATTTTAGATAGTAGCTTTACTATTATCAAATTTTAATCATTATGGAACAAAAAGATTTAACTATTATTTTGGTGCACGGAGCCTGGGGAGATGGTTCTCACTGGCAATACATCATTCCGTCTCTCGTACAAGCGGGGTATAAAGTAAGAAGTGTTCAGAATCCACTGACTTCCTTGCAGAACGATATTGATAAAACAAAAGATCTCATTGATGCTCAGGATGGGAAAGTTCTTTTAGTAGGGCATTCCTATGGTGGGGCCGTGATTTCCGGAGCTGGAAACCATGATAAGGTAGCCGGACTGGTATATATTGCAGCCTTTGCACCGGATGCAGGAGACAGTCTGGGATCTCTTTTAGGAAGAAGAGAATCTCCGGGTGGGGCAAGTATCTATCCTGACAGCAAAGGGTTTTTATGGATCAGATATGATGAATTTCAGTCTGCATTCTGCCAGGATCTTGATGATGAAAAAGCATTGGTAATGGCATTATCACAAAAACCTATCCACGGTCAGTGTTTTGGTGATGTAGCGGGTGAACCTGCCTGGAAAATACGTCCAAGTTGGTATCAGATCTCATTGCAGGACCGTATGATTCCTGCAGAAACAGAAAAAGAAATGGCAGAACGCCTTCAGCCGAAAAAGATAATTTCTTTAGATGCAGGACATGCTTCATTAGCATCACACCCTGAAGAAGTTACACAGCTTATTTTAGAAGCAGCTTCTTCATTATAAAATTTAAAATACTTATCAGTCACTTATAAAGCCTTGGGGAATTTTACGTAATTTCACAAGGCTTTTTAAATAGACTCAACATGGTAAAAAGAATTGTAGCCAATATCAGAACGAATAATCTGTCGAAGGCAGATCTTTTTTATCAGGAGATCCTGGAGCTGGAGGTTTTGATGGATCACGGCTGGATTAAAACCCTGGGAAATGATGAAGAAGCAAAAGTTCAGATCAGTTTTGCTGAGCAGGGCGGAAATGAAACCGAAGTTCCTGATCTTTCCATTGAAGTGGATAATGTAGAAGAAATCTATGATAAAATGAAGAACGCAGGTTTTGCAATAAAGTACGAGCTGACCCATGAAGACTGGGGAGTCCGAAGGTTCTTTGTTGAAGACCCGTTTGGAAAGCTGATCAATATACTTACCCATTTGTAAAACTGACTTATTATGAAAGCAAACCGTATTATTCCTATTCTCAGAATCTTCGACTATCAGAAAACCAAAGAATTCTATGTAGACTGGCTGGGATTTGAGATCGTCTGGGAACATTATTTTGATGAAAATACTCCCGTGTATATGGAAGTGAAAAGAGAAAACATCATTTTCCATCTAAGTGAGCATCATGGAGACGGGACACCCGGAACCAGAGTTGCAATCTGGGGAGAAGGCGTTCCGCAATACCATAAAGAACTTATCGACAAAAAATATAAATACAACCGCCCAGGGCTTGAAAAAACATTCTATGGAGCAGTCTCCTTTACCGTTATTGATCCTTTCGGGAATAAAATTACATTCGAAGAGCCATACGATGAAGTAAAACACAAAGACCTGGAACTGTATTCGTATGAGTAATCAAGCCTACACAAGAAATCAGAAGTTTCAAGTACTTCAGGATACTGATCAAATGATTCTGATCATTAAAGATTAAGATGAATAAAGCGTACCTTTACATTTTAAAAATAATATAATGAAACGTTCAGGAACAGCAGATTTACCATTACACTACGGCAAAGTACCGCCGTGGCTGTATGAGCGTATGTCCGTTCTTGGGCTGTCTATCATAGAAGTGATCCTGATGGATTATGGTAAAGATGAGGTGCTTCGCCGCCTTGCAGATCCGTTCTGGTTTCAAAGCTTTGGTGCGGTGATGGGAATGGACTGGCATTCTTCAGGGATTACCACTTCAGTTATGGGAGCTTTGAAGCGCTCTATTAATCCTAATTCGCAATCATTGGGTCTCTATATTTGTGGCGGAAAAGGTAAATTTTCGAGAGAAACTCCGGCAGAATTGATCCGGATTGCCGATAAAACGGGATTGAATGGAACAGAGCTGGTAAAAGCCAGTAAACTTTCTGCTAAAGTAGATAATACAGCGATTCAGGATGGCTACCAGCTGTACCTGCACAATTTTATTCTTTCAGACAACGGAAACTGGAGCGTTATTCAGCAGGGAATGCATGAATCTGACGGTACAGCGAGACGCTACCATTGGCATTCTGAAAATATAAAATCATTCATTGAAGAACCCCATACCGGAATCAATGGGGTTTCGAGAGGTAATATTATGAACCTTACCGATGCAGAAGCAGCAGGGAACAGAAAAGGTATTTTGGATATTTCCCACACAGACTCTGCAGAAGTAATGAAAGACTTTTCAAGACTGGTCCTTCCCGGGCATCATGATGTTCGGGCATCTGATGTAGATCTGAAGCGTCTGGGCGCACTTTTGTATGTGACCCGGGAACAGCAGCCTCAGAATTTTGAAGATCTGCTGATGCTTGAAGGAGTAGGGCCAAGAACATTGCAGTCTTTGGCTTTGGTAAGTGAGATCATCCACGGAGCGCCTTCAAGATTTGCTGATCCGGCAAGGTTTTCTTTTGCTCACGGAGGGAAAGACGGACATCCTTTTCCCGTTCCTACCCATACATATGATGAAAGCATCAGTATTCTCAGAAAAGGAATTGAAAAATCCAAATTGGGAAATACAGATAAACTGAACTCTTTAAATAAACTTCATCAGATTGTTGCAGCAACAGAAAAAGATTTCACTCCGGATTTTGATATTCAGGAAGTTATCAGAGAAGAAAGAGAGAACTCCTGGCGTTTCGGAGGGAAAACGGTGATGGGAGATGCTCAGAAACCAACTCCTCCAAAAGCGATTCAGCTGTCTTTATTTTAATGATGTTCCGAGGTGTAAATTCATCCTCCATGAATCCATTTCAAATCTTAACATTCCTTATAACAACGACAAATTCCCGTATAACCATTCCCTTCCAATGGAGGGGTGCCAAAAATTCAAAGAATTTTTGACGGGGTGGTCCTGCATACTATCCCGTTTAATTTTTATTCTAGCTAAAATACTTTAATTACAGTGTGGTATGTGATATTTTTGGCATTTTGTTTAATAATTATTACCGTTAATTCAATTAAAAAAATTAATTTTAATAACTTAAAAAAATAGACCTGATGACCAATAAATCCCTGGAAGTATGCTATGATTTTCCATTTTTTATGCAGGAAGAGCTTGATGAAATATTTAAAGCCCATGAGAAAAGATCATTCCAAAAAGGTGATTTTATCCTGGAAGAAGGGAAAACAGCCAATGAATACTATATTCTGGACAGCGGGCTGGCTCGTTCATTCGTTAATGATTTTAACGGAAACGAAGTGACGACTCACTTTTTTGTAGAGAATGAGGTGATTATTGAGGTTTTATCCATGTTCCAAAGGGTGCCGTCTCAGGAAAATATTGTCTGCATTACAGACTGTGAATGCTGGAAGCTTGATTATGATACCTTTCAGGAGCTGTTCCATAAAATTCCCAACCTTAGAGAATGGGGAAGAGCATGGATGTCGAAAGAGCTTTTCGCCTATAAACAAAGATCCGTAGAAATGTTTACGCTTTCTGCAACGAAAAGATACCTGAACCTTCTGGAGCAGAAATCCAAAGTCATACAGTTTGCTCCCCTTAAACAGATTGCTTCTTATCTGGGAGTTACAGACACTTCGCTGAGCCGTATCCGTAAAGAACTGGTTTCCCATTCCAGAAAAAATTAAATCTTGCCTTATGACAAGTTGATTTTCATTCTGCCTTGGTAATTTTGGTTAAAAGTTTAACACCAAAAATTACGAGAATGAAAGCGAATCAAATTTACGTGAACTTTCCGGTGAAAGATGTTCAGAAGACAAGAGAATTCTGGACAAAGCTGGGTTTTTCTATTAACGAGCAATTTTCGGATGATAAAGCTGCTTGCGTTATGATCAATGAAGGCAGCATCTATATCATGTTTCTTGTGGAAGAATATTTTCGGACTTTTATCGACAGACCTGTTGCTCCTGCCAATACTACGCAGGTTTTGGTTTCTATAGGACTCAGCAGCAGGGAAGAAGTAGATCGTGTGGTGAATACTGCTCTGGAGAATGGTGCTTATCAACATGAAGAACCTGAAGATTACGGATGGATGTATCAGAATTCTTTTTGGGATCCCGATGGACATGGCTGGAATATCACATTTGCAGATCTTTCCCAAATGCCGGCACAATAATCAACACTATGGAGAATATTAATCTTGCCGTATGACAAGTAGATTGTTAACTCCTCTTCATAACTTTGATTCAAAGTTTAACACCAAAAAAATTATAATATGAATATCAATCAGATTTATGTCAACTTACCCGTAAAAGACGTACAGAAAACCAGAGACTTTTGGACAACGCTGGGTTTTGCAATCAATGAACAGTTTTCAAATGACAAAGCAGTCTCTGTAGTAATGAAAGAAGAGCAGATCTACGGCATGTTTTTGAAAGAAGATTTTTTTCAAACCTTTACCAACAGACCTTCTGCGAAAGGAGACACCACACAGGTACTTCTTGCCATCAGTGTAGACAGCCGTGAAAAAGTAGACTGGATCGTAAAAACAGCCATTGAGAACGGAGGTTCCAAATATAGTGAGCCTATGGACCACGGATGGATGTATCAGAGTGCTTTTGCTGATATAGACGGGCATCAGTGGGAATTGATGTTTGCAGATGCTTCTCAATTTACTGCAGAATCAATGTAGCCACCAACATCATATCATCAATATGGAAACACTATCAAACGAAATAGCATTAGTGAAAAACCAGATCGATATTACCTACAAAGTAGTTTCTATCAACACAGAAGGGATCACTCATGAAGAATCGATGATTTTTCCCAATGGAGAAGCCAATTGCATGAATTGGGTTCTGGGACATTTGATCTACATTCGAAACGGTTTGCTGAATATTCTGGGCGAAGAACCGATATGGGACAAAGAGTTATTCTCAGGATATAACAGAGGAGCAATTGCTTTGGAGAGAAAAGAGGAATTTGTCAATTTTGAAGAATTCAAGTCTTATTTAAAGCAGTCTCAGGATAAATTAGACACAAAGCTGAATACTCTTGAACATTTCAGTGCTGAGCAGATTGCAGATATTGCAACACTTTGTTTTCACGAAAATTATCATAGCGGGCAGCTTGGATATATACGCAGACTTCTGGGAAAACCCGGAGGAATTAAATAAATCAACAGAAAATTTCCGGTGGCTGGAAAACTGTAAAATATTCTCAATCATAGATTACAGTGAAATCAAAGGTTTACGATACAGCTTTTATTGCTGCAAACACACGAATTGTTTTATTAATGTATTCGCAGTGACAATTTCAATGTGCAGGATTCAATTTTATCGCAGATAAAATCTTTGCGCCTAAAATATACGGTTTATCGATCATTTTGCGCCTTTGCGTTTTCCAACTCTCTTTAATTTTCAATATCAAAAAAACAAAACAATGGACACGCCAAAATCAAAAAAAATGGAGCTTGTCATTCCGGCATACAGAATGCACAGCCAAAGCTTTATGAATGTTCTGGAAGGTATTTCCGAAGAAGATGCATTAAAAAGAATAGAAAATAAAACCAATCATATTGTGTGGATGGCGGGAAACTTCGTCAACATGCGCTATGGACTGGGCTGGGTGCTTGGATTACAGGAGCAGGATCCTAATAATGATCTTTTCTTCCAGGGGAAAGCACTGGATGAAAGTATTCAATACCCAACGTTAGCTGATCTGAAGAAAAACTTTCATGACATCTCTGCCAAAGTTTACCAAAGATTATGGGAGGTTTCAGATGAAGAGCTGGAAGAGATTTTTGAAATCGGGATGAATATTCCTTTCATCAAAGAGACTAAACTCAATTTTGTAGGAATGTGCATCGGCAGGGAAGATTATCTCAGCGGTCAGATAGGCCTGATGCGCAGAATTCTGAATTATCCGGGTATGAAATATGATGTAGATGAAAACCTTAAATACTAATCTATGGATCCCGTAGAAAAAGGCTACAAAAAGGTTAATGGAATCCAGCTGTACTATGAAATCTATGGCTCTGGAAAACCATTGGTACTTATTCATGGTGGAGGTTCATCTATTTTGTATGATTTTAAAGAAGTCATTGCAAGGCTGCATAACCAATTTCAGCTGATTGGGATTGATCTGCAGAATCATGGGCGAAGTGAGCACCGTGATATTCCTGAAACCTTCGAGCAGGATGCTCACGACGTTGCTGCACTTTTAAAAGAAATCCATATTGAGAAAGCTTCTTTCTGGGGATTCAGTAATGGAGGAAATACGGTGATGCAGATTGCTCACCACTATCCGGGAATCGTAGAAAAACTCATTGTTGCTTCAGCATTTTATAAACGGGAAGGAATGATCGATGGTTTTTTCGAAGGCATGATGGAAGCTACTTTTGAATCGATGCCTGAACCCCTTAAAATCAATTTTTTGAACCTTAATCCCGATTTTTCAAAACTGGAAAACCTTTTCGATAAAGACTGTAAAAGGATGCAGACTTTTGAAGACTGGGATGACAAGGTGCTCACATCCATAGAATCTCCGACTCTATTTATCAGTGGTGATAGAGACGTTATGAAACCGGAGCATACAGTAGCGATGTGGAGGCTTGTGAAAGATGCCCGGATGATGATCCTTCCCGGTACACATGGGGTTTATATGATGGCTGACTTTGATGGCAGCATCAATGAAAATTTAATCAACTTTACTGTTAAAGAAGTAGAGACATTTTTAAACAATTAATATTCAAAATAATAACATTTAAAATTAAAAATCATGGCTAAATTAAATCCGTATTTAAATTTCGATGGAACTGCTGAGGAAGCGTTCAATTTTTACAGATCTGTTTTTGGAGGAGACTTCGTGGGAGAAGTTCATAAAATGGGAAATGCTCCCGGTACAGAAAATCTTTCAGATGAAGAAAAAAACAGAGTGATGCATATCGCATTGCCGATTGGTGGTGACCTTTTAATGGCTTCTGATATTGTTCCCAGCTTTGGACAGAAGCTGAATGTAGGAAACAATAATTATGTTTCTATTTTCCCGGATTCCAGAGAAGAAGCAGACAGGCTTTTCAAAGGTCTTTCTGAGGGTGGAAACGTAGAAATGCCGATTGAAGACCAGTTTTGGGGCGATTACTTTGGAAGTTTCCAGGATAAATATGGGGTTCATTGGATGGTAAATTATAATGAGGAATACGCAAAATAATCTTATATTTAACTCAATTTATTAAAAGAGGTGCCCGTTTTGGGCAGCTCTTTTGTTCCACCATTAAAAAACAGAACTATGGATCCAATTAAAATAGACATTACGATTTTAGCACCAGTAGAAAAGGTCTGGAATTACTTCAACGAGCCGAAGCACATTACAAAATGGAACTTTGCCCATGAAAGCTGGCATTGTCCTAGTTCTGAAAATGACCTGAAGGTAGGAGGTAAATTCAAAAACAAAATGGAAGCTAAGGATAAAAGTTTTGCCTTTGATTTTGAAGGGGTATATGACGAAGTGGTTCCCCATGAAAATATAAAATATCATATGGAAGATGGAAGGAAAGTAGAAGTGATTTTTGATAAAGTAGATGAAAATACGACAAAAGTTACCGAAATTTTTGATCCGGAGAAACAAAATTCTGTGGAAATGCAGAGAGACGGCTGGTATGCTATTCTCAACAATTTCCACAAGTATGTTGAGAATCATTAAAAATATTTTTTGTAGCCATGATCAATTTAGTTATCATGTCAAAGAGTTTAAATTTTATTTATGCAGTGAATTATGATCCTGCAGAAGGGTTTCTTCATGGAGTGCTTGCGATCCCGGCAAGAAGAGCTCTGGAAAAGGAAAAAATAGATTCTTTGGAAAAGCTGTCCGGATATTCTGAAAAAGAAATTCTACAGCTTCATGGTTTCGGAAAAAATGCAATGATGAAACTGAAAGATTATATGAAGGAGCATCAGGTGTTTTTTAAGGAAGCATAAATACATATAAAGTGAGAAAAAATTTATAGTGCCATTGCAGTCAGAACGAAATAAACATCTTCTGAATGTAAAGGCATAGGTTTCTTTTTGCTTTATATTTTCTTTATTATAAAGCATTATTATTACAAATCAAGCAATACGTAACATACAATCCGGAAAACAAAAATGCTTATACAGATCATACAGATAAGTAGATTGATCTGTTCGTTCAGTAAGAAAAATAATAAAACTATAGATAATCAATATTAAAATTTAAACTTATGAATAACGATATTTTTCCATGCCTTTGGTATGATGGAGATGCCAAACAGTCTGCAGAATTCTACTGTAAAGTTTTTGATGGTGAAATTACCGCAGATACTCCTGTAGTAATGAATATTGATCTTTTTGGACAAAGACTGATGCTGCTGAACGGTGGTCCGCATTTTAAAAAAAATCCGTCAGTTTCTTTTATGGTGATGTGTGACACTGAAGATGAGGTTCAGAAGTATTGGAATCAATTAGTTGAAGGAGGAATGGCTTTAATGGAGCTAGGATCTTATTCCTGGAGTAAAAAATATGGCTGGGTGCAGGATCAGTATGGGGTTACATGGCAGTTGTTCTTGGGAGAAAATGCCAGTGACCAGAAAATAGTGCCGACCCTGATGTTTATTCATCAGAATAACGGGAAAGCTAAAGAAGCTATGGAACTTTATACCCAGACTTTTCAAAATTCACACATAGGAAATATACTGACTTATGGAGCAGGAGGAGAAGGTCATGATATTCAGGAACCGGCGGAGAATGTTCAGCATGCCCATTTTGTGATCAACAATTACAGTCTATTTTGTATGGACAATTCTTATGATCATCAATTTGATTTTAATGAAGGAATTTCAATGGTTGTCATGACTGACGATCAGCAGCAGACCGATCATTACTGGAATGTACTTACTTCAGACGGAGGGCAGGAAAGTATGTGCGGCTGGCTGAAAGATAAATTTGGCTTTAGCTGGCAGATTGTTCCTAAAAGACTGATCCAGCTGATGAATGATTCTGATCAGGAAAAAGCCTATAAAGTCGTACAGGCGATGATGAAAATGCAGAAAATTATTATTCAGGATTTGGAAGACGCTTACCATTCATAATTTATTTTCGGCGTATTGTTTGATGTAATATAGAAGAGGATTGGGGGAAGCGGCTTTATCAGAAGTATAGAAGTTGTATTCAGACAGCTCTTTTACTAAGGTACGCTGAAACTCTCTATCCTGTTATCTATTACCTGAAATCTAAATGCTTTAAAAATAAACAACAATATGCAACAATTATCATACGAAATTGAGATCAATGCAGAGCCGGAAAAGGTATGGAGTGTCCTGTGGGGAGGTATTACCTACAGACAATGGACAACAGCTTTTACAGAAGGCTCTTTTTATGAAGGTGTTCTGGAAGAGAAGAATATCATTAAATTTTTTGATCCCAAGCATAACGGGATGTACAGCCGTGTTGAAAAAGTGATTCCTAATGAGGAAATAAAATTTCTGCATCTTGGTGAAATCTATGAGGGTATTGAAGTCCCTAAGGATTGGGGCGAAGCGACGGAGGCTTATTTTCTTGAGGAAAATGAAGAAGGTACCTTATTGAAAATAAAAATTCAGACCCCTGAAGAGTTTAAAGATTTTTTTGAAGAAAAATTTCCGAAAGCAATGACGATCATTAAACATCTTTCAGAAAATCAGCTCTGAATGAGAACTCACCCGAAGCTGTACATAATATAAGATTCAAATCAATCACTAAAATTTTATTTATGGAAACCTTATCTTATGAAACAATAATCGATGCTCCCTTACAGAAGGTTTGGGAAATTCTCTGGGATCCGAAAACATATAGCGAATGGACGCAGTATTTTGGAGCAGGATCTATCATGAAATCTGATTGGAAAGTAGGCGGAAAAACGTATTTTCTGAATGCTCAGGGAGAAGGAATGGTTTCTACCATTGACAGTCTGGATGAACCGAATCAAATCATCTTTAAACATCTGGGAATGATTGATAAGGATGGCAATGAAGATATTCACAGCAAGGAAGTGATGGAATGGAGCGGATGTTTTGAAAAGTATTTTTTAATAGATTTTGGCGGAAAAACCAAGCTTCATGCTGAGGTTCAGGTGGAGAAGGAATGGCAGGATCATATGAATACAGGTTTTACCAAAGGGCTGATCGTGGTGAAAAGCCTGGCAGAAGGTGTAAATCTTAGTTCTGTATAAAGGGATTAAGAATATTCTAAATTTACAGTAAAATATGAAATTACTTACCATCCTTTTTGCGACTTTTATACTGGCCTTGCTGGGTACTATGGTATTTCAGGGAAAGCCGGATCTTGTATTTTCTGGAAATCTCGGAATGGCAGTTTTCATCATATTTACAGGATTTTCTCATTTTAAATTCCAAAAAGGAATGGCGATGATGATCCCGGATTTTATTCCTGCCAAAATGTTTTGGGTATATTGTACAGGATTGATAGAAATTGCTGCCGGAATTGGGCTGATGATTCCCTCGATTCGTGAGCTTACTGCTATTTTATTAATCGTTTTTTATATATTGGTCTTTATTGCCAATATCAATTCTTCCAGAAAGAAGATCAATATCTTTAAAGCGGATTATACGGGGCCGGGCATGAAATATCTTTATTATCAGAGAATCCCAATGCAGATTATTCTGATTGCATGGACATGGTATTTCGGAATTTATTTGGCTTAATGTAAAAAGAGAAATGAATCAGATATTGATGGTCGGAAATCTTTCCGACCATTTTTTGATTTCTCCTTGGGCAGGGTTTTCAACCCTGCCCAAGGAGAAATCAAAAAAAAATTAAATTTATTAAAGTAAAACCAAAAGGATAACCGTCATAGCAATATGGAGGTTGTCGAAAAAATAACAATGCCACAAAAGGAGAAAGAAAGCATCATCTCACAGACCGTTTCCAACTACGGAGGGAAGCTGATGTCCTATATTCGTCCCAAAGTGAAAAACACAGAAGATGCGGAAGATATTCTGCAGGAAGTGTGGTATCAGTTCAGTAGTCTTACTAATCTTTCCGAGATAGTGAATGTGGGAGGCTGGCTGTACAGGGTGACGGCGAATAAAATTACGGACCGTTACCGTAAAAAGAAAACAGAAAATCTTGAAGACTTTGTCTATGAGGATGAAGATGGTAGTTTCTCTATCAAGGACATCCTGCTGATGGACGAAAGCGCTGGTCCTGAGGTAAAGATGTTTCAGGATGAAATCTGGAAAAAATTGTTTGAAGCACTTGATGAACTTCCCGAAAAACAAAGGCTGGTCTACGTAGAAAACGAACTGAACGACAAAACCCTCCAGGAGATCGCCGATGAACAGGGAGAAAACATCAAGACCATTATCAGTAGAAAAAACTATGCTGTGAAGCATTTAAGAAACAGACTGAGAAGATTATACGAAGATTTAAAAAGTTAGAAAAAGAAATTATGAATTATAAACACAAAAAGGGTTGGATTTTTTTATTGTTATGTCCACCATTGATCTTAGCCGCTGTTACATGGATTGTCATGCTGCTTTGGAACTGCCTGCTTCCGGAAATATTAGGCGTAAAGTCCATTACATTCTGGCAGGCGATGGGAATTCTGATCCTGAGTAAAATTCTTTTTGGAGGCTTCCATTTCGGTAAAGGAATGAAAGACCTCAAAGAAAGAAAAATGAGAGAAAAAATGGCGGGCTGGTCTCCCGAAGAAAGAGAAAAATTTAAAGAAGTATGGAGAAATAAATGCTCCGGAGGATTCTTCAACAGAAATAACGAATAATTTAAAAATTTTAAAGAAGTAGTAAAGTAAAATTAAAATTCATTCGTCTCTATAAAAAACAAGAAGTAGTAAAATTTAAAATTTTGAAAAAATGAAAAATTCAGCATTAAAAGGTGCTCTTGGAGCATTAGCCGTTGTGGGTGTAGCCTTAATCGCTAAAAAAGCTATACAAAGAAAAAGATTTATCAAAGGTATTTTTGATGAATATGGAATCAAAGAAAAGTCCCCTTTCGGGTTGGCAGATAAGATCAGAGAAATGAATGAGGAGGAGTATCAGGAACTGAAAGGAAAATTCAAAAAAGAATTCCATTCAAGATGTTGCAGAAAAGATAATACCTGCGAAGCATAGGAAGTAAAAGACTAAATTGAAATTGTTTAATTCCGGCTCGGGGAAGCTTCGCTTCCCGAGCCGGAATTTTTTTTATTCATAAGCCAACCAAAGTATTTAAACAGTAAATTTGTGATTCTTTATTAATCTTATGAATTTCAGAACTATTTTTATCACAGTATTGTCATTTCTCTCGATCATTATGTATGGTCAGAACTCTAAACAAAAGCATTATATCTTCTTTCTGCATAATAAATTTTTAGAAGATCATACATTTGAGGAAGCCCATCCCAAATATGGAGTGGCAGAATATGGAGCGATTCTTAATCAATTAAAAGAAAAGAATACCGTCATCATTTCTGAAAAGCGAAAACCGAATACTGATCCGGCGGTGTATGCCCGAAAGGTGGTACAGCAAATCGACAGCCTGATGAAAAAAGGAATCCCGGCGGGAAGGATCGCGGTGGTGGGAACTTCTCAGGGAGGATATATTGCACAATATGTATCCTATTATAAGAAGAATCCGCAATTGAAATTTGTCTTCATTGGGGCCAGTTTTAAAGATGATTCTTTGGAAAAAGAGAGCAATTTCAAATTGTATGGAAGAATTCTTTCCATTACGGAGAAATCAGACGATGGGCATGTGCTGTTATCTCAGGAACAGCGTTTTATCAGATCGGATATTAAAGATTTTAAAGAATTGGAACTTAATACAGGTTTGCATCACGGCTTTTTATTCAAAGCTCTGAAAGACTGGATTGTTCCTGCTAAGAATTGGGTCTATCGTAAATAGACTGGTAGTTTACCTTGCTTGAAGTAAAGTGATAAGGGCGCTGATGAGGCGTCCTTATCATTTGCAGACGGAGCTAAAATCTTTATATTTCGAAAATGGCATATCTTATAAAAATACGTCGAATTTTCAACCTACTATTTCAGTAAAACGGCAGCAATTGCCAGTAGGGCAGGAAGGGCCTGAACGAAAAATATTTTCTTTGTGGCAGAAATGGCTCCATAGATTCCTGCTACAGCTACACAGCCCAGAAAGAATAAAGCGATATTATTCTGCCATTGCGGATCTTTAATCAGAAAAGACCAGATCAGGCCAGCTGCCAGAAACCCGTTATACAATCCCTGGTTCGCAGCCAATCCTTTTGTTGGCTTGAACATTTCTGCCGGCAGGGCAGCTTTGAATACTTCCTTTCCTTTGGTTTCCCAGGCGAACATTTCCATCCAAAGAATGTATAGATGTTCCAGAGCAACAACGGCGATCAGAATTTTGGCAATGACTTCCATGATTTAATATTTTTTGTCATTGTAAAACTAAAAAAATAAAGTTAAGTTTGGGTATTCAATTCTAAAAATGGACAATTTCAAGGCACATTTAAATAAATTCATTACCGTAACGGATGAAGAATACATTTCAATTTTTTCATTCTTCGAGGTATTGAAGGTGAAGAAGAAACAGAGTCTGATGCTGGATGGCGAAATTTGCAGAAATATGTATTTTGTAGTGGAAGGCTGTCTGAGAAAATATTTTATTAATGAAAAAGGAGTAGAGCATACCACTCAGT
The DNA here is from genome assembly GCF_056844665.1 of Chryseobacterium sp. FR048. Taxonomy (NCBI): domain Bacteria; kingdom Pseudomonadati; phylum Bacteroidota; class Flavobacteriia; order Flavobacteriales; family Weeksellaceae; genus Chryseobacterium; species Chryseobacterium sp. FR048. The sequence continues at coordinate 27,426 of NZ_JBXDSE010000010.1, forward strand.
TTGCCATAGAAAACTGGTGGATTACCGATACCTTTGCTTATGAAAGACAGCTGCAGACAGATTTTAATATTCAGTCTGTAGAAAAATCTACCATTCTTGTCATTGATTTTAAAAGTCAGGAGTTATTACTTGAGAAACATCCTGTGATGGAAAAATATTTCAGAATTATTTATCAAAGGGCTTATGCGGCTTCTGAAAGAAAAATCCGATACCTGTCAGAATATTCACGGGAAGAGTTATATGTTCATTTCAGTACGCTGTATCCTTGGTTTATTCAGAGGATGCCTCAATATCTTGTTGCTTCATTTCTGGGTTTTACTCCGGAATATTTAAGTGAAATTAAAGCAAAATTACGTTCTTAAACCAGTTTAAGTTTTTTACAGATTATAAACCGGAAATTTGTCATGTAATTAAAAGCTAATGTAATGACAGATCAACGAAATCAATTCCCACAGCTATTTTTAAGACTGGCTCTTTCTGTAACCATGCTTTCAGCTGTGGCTGATCGGTTCGGATGGTGGAGTGACGAAAATTCTTCATGGGGAAATATGAAGAGTTTTGAAGAATATACAAGATCACTGACTTTTTTTCTTCCTGAAACTTTGAGTACTTTTTCAGTCTATGCAGCCACCTTTTTCGAAATTCTTTTTCCATTGATGCTTATAACAGGCTTTAAAACGAGAATTGCAGCCTATGGAAGCAGTATTTTACTATTGATTTTTGCTGTTTCAATGACTATCGCATTGGGTTCTAAAGCTCCCCTCAATTATTCGGTTTGGGTGGGAAGTGCGGCGGCTCTTCTATTGGCTGTTCAGCAACAATATTCTTTTAGTATCGATCATTTAACCAAAAAATAAATATAATGAGTGCAAGATTTAACATGGCAACTACAGATGCTGCCGCTTATAAAGCAATGTTGGGATTAGAAGGATATTTACAAAATATTTCTTTAACCCATATTCAAAAGGAATTAATTAAAATCAGGGCTTCACAGATCAATAAATGTGCTTTCTGTCTTGATATGCATACAAAAGATGCCCTTAAATATGGAGAAACCCCTCAAAGAATCTTTATTCTGGATGGCTGGACGGAAGCTAAAGAATTTTTTACAGAAGAAGAGCAGGTGCTTTTGGCGATGACTGAGGAAATCACTTTAATCAGCCACAAAGGATTAACGGATGAAACATATCAGAAAGCCAAATCATTCTTTGATGAAGCTCAGATTGCTCAGATCATTATGGCGATTATCACCATCAATGCATGGAACAGAATTGCAATAAGTACACATTTGCCTATTGCAAAATAGGGATGAGGTAGGGAAGATGGAAGATGGAGGCTGGGAGTTAATGAAGACGGTGTAATAACCGCGGTTTACCATACAAAAAAGAGCTTTTCAATAATGAAGAGCTCTTTTTTATGATGATGAATGATAAAGAGGGAAGCTTCCCTAGGTATTAATTCTAAAATAAATCTTAATGGTTGGTGATTAAGTTCGTGTATGAGAAATACTTCACTGCTTTGTTATTCAAAATTATATTTAATAAATAGCTACCGGATTCACATTCACTTGAGTAGAACCTACATATAGAGGCTGTCCCAATACGAATAGGAATTCCCATACTTTTTGTTTTACTAATGGGCGGGTATCAATTAATTCTAAATTGTAGATTCCCTTTTTTGCCAGCATATATTGGTTGATCGGAAACTCTTCTTTACTTTTTGGATTGGGATAAACCTCAGAAGCCCAGGTGTCACCACCGAAAGCAACAATTCCCTGATCAGCCAGCCATTTTGCGGCATCCATTCCGATTCCCGGTTCAGTTTCCAAGAATTGTTTGTTGTCTTTACCGATCAATTCAAGCCATCCTGTATTGAAAAGGATCACATCTCCTTTTCTTAAGGTAAGTCCCTGTTTCTTTAAAACAGCTTTAATATCTTCAACGGTAAATTCTGTTCCGCCCGGTACAATAGCTTTTCCATAATGAGCCACCATATCAAGAACTACCCCTCGGGTAACGAAAGGAGGTACTTTTTCGACCCCTAATTTTTTTACCCCTTCTACAGTTACAAAATCAGTTGCTTTATTTCCGTTATAGTAAACATTATCAATACCGATGTGTCCGATGCCGTTAAGCTGAGTTCCTACCCCTGTCCATCCGTTCACCAATTCATCGTTGAAGGTAAACTTATTAGGACCAATACTTTTTCCACCTTGTTCTCCCGGTTGGATGTTGTATAGATTGAAACTTCTGTGTCTGAAAGCAGGTAAGTTTTTATCAATAGGAACTGCAAGAGCCAATGTTTTACCTTGTTTTACCAATCCAAGTGCCTGTTTTACCACTTCAGGAGTTAATAAATTAGCGGCTCCGATTTCATCCTGTGCTCCGTAAGCGGACGGATACCATGATTTATCTTCAGGATTAACAAGGGTTTGTGCGTTTAATGCAATGCTGTTTATGGTCAATAGGGTGACTAACCCGAATATTTTGATCAGATTCTTTTTCATTTTTTTATGATGTATAGTTAAAAAGGAAGGAAGTTGGAAGCTGGAAGAGGGAAGTTGTTGATGTCGTTTAACAACTGGCATTCCGTTTTTTGAAATAATGCTTCCGGTTTTGCTTTCCCTGGGTAAAAAGAAAGGAAGTTGGAAGCTGGAAGAGGGGAGGTGTTGATGTCGTTTAACAACTGGCGTTCCGTTTATTGAAATAATGCTTCCGGTTTTGCTTTCCCTGGGTAAAAAGGAAGGAAGTTGGAAGCTGGAAGAGGGAAGTTGTTGATGTCGTTTAACAACTGGCGTTTCGTTTCTTGAAAATGAGGCTTCCGGTTTTGCTTGGATAAAAGAAGGGAAGCGGGGAGATGGGAGTTGGAAGTTCTTGAAGTCTTTCAACAACTGATATTGTATGGATTAGATTGTGTCAGATTGAACAGGCTGTAAGTTTATCATACACACGTTAGTGTTTTCAACTTCATATTTCCACCTTACAGCCTTATAATCATTTGAATCAAAAGATTGAAAGTGCCTGATAACCTGATAGTACTTCCAATCCTCCAGCTTCCATCTCCCAGCTTTTACATTAAATCTCGCTTAAAGCAGTGTTAATGAAGCTCAATTCTTCCTGAGAAAGGGTGATGTCCATTGCTTTTGCATTATCAATAGCTTGCTCTGCATTTCTGGCTCCTGCTAATACTACTGTAATGGCGGGTTGTAAAGTAGTCCATCTTAATACCAATTGAGAAAGGCTGGCTCCTTTTTCCTGAGCAATAGGTTCAATTTTTTCCAGGAAGGTTTTTACTTTATTAAGATCAAACTGTGAGAAATAGCCGTTTCTGTGGTCATTGTCTTTTAATTTATTATCCTTGAAATATTTACCGGTTAAAAGACCTCTTTCCATTGGGCTATACACAATGATCCCTGAATTGTTCTCTAAAGAATAAGGAACAAGATCACTCTCAATAGCACGGTTCAGCATGCTGTAAGAAACCTGGTTGCTTGCTAATTTCAACGTTCTGTTGGCCTCTTCCATTTGGGAAACACTATAATTACTTACGCCGGCAGTACGGATCTTTCCTTGTTGGATTAGTAACTCCATCGCTTCCATTGTTTCACTGATCGCTGTTGTATTGTCCGGCCAGTGAAGTTGTAAAAGATCGATATAATCAGTACCCAGTCTTTTTAAACTTTCTTCAACCTCTTTGATGATGTTTTCTTTAGAAGCGAATTTATAGACAGGTATTACCTTTCCTTCATCTTCAGCATCAAAGAAAAATTCTCCTTTTCCGTTGTTGCTTCCGTCCCATACCAAACCGAATTTAGTTAAAAGCTGAATTTTTGAACGGTCTTTTCCTTTAATCGCTTCACCAATCATTTCTTCACTTAATCCGAACCCATAGAAAGGGGCTGTATCGATAGAAGTTACTCCATGATCCAATGAGGCATGAATAGAGTTAATAGAATCCTGTTTTTCATTACCACCCCACATATTACCACCGATAGCAAAAGCTCCGTGAGTGATGGTTGATAATTCTAAATCTGTGTTTCCTAATGTTCTATATTCCATTTTTTCTTGTTTTTAAAATTTGTTATTGTGTGTTGTACTATGAAAGTCATAAAAGGTGTTGTAGGCACTTGGTAAACCACCCCGTCAAAAATTCTTTGAATTTTCGCCACCCCTCCAGAGGAGGGGAATTTTCAGTCCTTCGATTGAAATGTTAGTAAAAATCGGAGATTTTCAAAACTTAAGTGTTCTTCTCAACAGCCTGCATCATCACTTATTTTTACTTAAGTGTTTAAAAATTTTTGTGACTTTTTGGTTAAAATTTATCTGTTATTTAATTCTTTTAAAATTGCTTCTCCCACGGATTTTGCAGATTGTGGATTTTGTCCGGTGATCACCCTTTGATCGGTTACCACATGATTCTGCCAAAGTCCGGATTTTTCAAATTTTGCCCCTCTCTCTTTTAATTTGTTTTCCAATAAGAAAGGAACAACGTCGGTTAATTTTACGGCAGCCTCCTCTTCATTCGTGAAAGCATTGATCTTCTTTCCGTCTACCAGATATTTTCCGTTATTAAGCTTAATATTCACCAGACCTGCCGGACCATGACATACCCCTGCTACAATCCCTCCGTTTTCATAGATTGTTGAAGCAATTTTTGCCAGTTCTTTATTGTCTGCAAAGTCCCACATCGCTCCATGTCCGCCAGCATAAAAGATGGTTGAATACTCTTTAGGATTAACCTGTGCTGGTGTCAAAGAGTGGTCAATCTTACTTTTGTATTCCTTGTTTTCCCAGAATTCTTTGTTGACAGGATCTTTCAAATCAAATCCGTCAACCGGTGGAGTTCCGCCTTTCGGGCTTACAAAGTCAATTTCATATCCTGCATGGTGAAGAACTTCCCAGGGATGGGAAACTTCGCCCAGATAATATCCTGTGTCTTCTCCTGTACTGCCTTTCTTGTCATGGCTGGTTACAACGAATAAAATTTTCTTTTTCATATCTTTAGATTTTTGGTGTTGGGCTTGGATCAGGCCTATTGCGAAAAGGCTGAGAAATAAAAGCGTTAGTTTTTTCATTCTTTAAATAAGGCTGGTAATATAAAGTTGTGGTATTTCCTGAAGTTTTTCCTCAATCAAAGCTCCAAAGGCCTTAATGTAAGGCTGTTCATTATGCTGTGCCAATCCTTCTTCACTTTTCCAGATTTCGTAGAATACAAAATGATTTTTGTCTTCAATGCCCTGGTGAAGATTGTACAATTCGCAAGCTTCTTCTTTTCTGGTCTCTTTTACCATATTCTGAAGAACTTCCAATACTTCTGAACGGTATTCTTCTTTGGCTTTAATAACTGCGGTAAGGTGAATTTTCATTATACTAATTCTGGTTTTAATTCTTTTTCAAATACATTTTTCACATGCTCTCTGTAAAGTTTCATGTCTCGTTCTACATTAGCATTCTTTTCTACGTCATGGAAGTGGAAGCTGTCCATTTTTTCCAGAGATACAAAAGCGTTCATTCTGTGGAATCCAAATAAAGGTCCTTCATCTACACTTTTCTCATCAAAAAACTCTCCGGGAAGCGTAAAGGCTGTGGCAGGCGCATTCCAGCTCGTTGTCAGCATATATTTTCTTCCGCCAAGCATGCCTCCTGTTCCATAGTTGATCTCTGGGTTTGCGGCATTTCTTCCATCACTCATATAAATACCTTTGGCATGGCCCGCTGTGAAAACTTCATCAATATATTTTTTCAGTCCGTTAGGAAGCTGGAACCACCAGATAGGAGTATGGTAAATGATATAATCTGCCCAAACGAATTTCTGTACTTCTTCATGTTTGTCATAATTTTCACTTACATTTGTAACCTTTACTTCTACATTGTCAAATTCTTTAAGAACGGCCAATGTATTTTCTGCGATAGTCTGATTATATTTTCCTCCGGAATGTCCAAAGTTCTGTCCTCCGTTGATGATTAATACTTTTTTCATTTTTTTATGATTGTTTAAATTTTACTCTGCAAAGTTACTATGGAGTTTCGTATAATAAAAATAATATAAATTATAGTAATGTATCAGAATATTTATATTATTGATTTGGGGGTATTATGAATGGGGAATTCGCTTCGTTTGTCAATTTTTATAACTTACACTGATTCACTTGCAAATTAAAATGGACGATTGACTTTGTGAAGCAAAAATTCATCTTTTCATGGTAAAATGTCATGTTATCTTTCCTCTGAAATTCCTTTTCGTCTTGTAAATTTGATTAACAAATTGACAGATAATGATACAGATAGCCGTTTTCAGTGATGTACATGGTAATCTTCCGGCATTGGAAGTAGTGTTGAAGGACATTGAGCAGAGGGGAATTCATCAGAAATTCTGTCTGGGCGATCTTGTAGACTTTGCGCCTTGGGGAAATGAAGTGATAGAAAAGATTAAAAGCTTAAACATCCCTTGTATCCTGGGAAATCATGATGAAAGAATCGCTTTCAATTTACCTGTTTTTCCTTTATCAAAACATTCCGAAGAAGAAACAAAGGCAAGATTTGTAGCAATCGATCATTCTAAGAAAAATATTACAGAAGAAAACAAAAAGTATCTTTCCGAACTTCCTTTTTATTTAAAATTAAACTATAAAACTGGGAATAAACATTGGAATATTCAGCTGGTCCATTCAAGCCTTGAAAGCAATGATACCTATTTATATGAATCAGAAAATGATGAGGTCTTTACAAATATGCTGGAAGATGCGAAAGCTGATCTGATTGTGATGGGGCATACTCATTTATCCTTTACAAAACAGTTTGAAAACAAGAAATGGGCTGTCAACTGTGGTTCAGTAGGCCGATCTAAGGAAGCCAACAGATTGGCATCCTATGTAATCCTGACGTTGGATGATGAAAAGATTATTCCTGAAATTGTACAGCTGAGCTATCCACTTGAAGAAACGGCCCGCCAGATAGAAGAAAGTGGAATTCCTGATTATTATGCCCGCTTTTTAAGAAATGAAAATGTATTAATATTATAATTATTTTGTAATTTTGTATCAGAATATTAATAAATAAGTCATGGTCAATTTAGAATGGTATCGTACGTTTAAGGCGATCTATAAAACCGGGACATTGACAGGCGCAGCTGATGCCCTATTCATTTCGCAGCCCGGGGTGAGCTTACATTTAAGTTCACTGGAAGCATATGTTGGATATAAGTTATTCGACAGAACCGGTAGAAAAATGATTCCTACAGAGAGGGGAAAGGTACTGTTCAATGCCGTAGCAGAACCTATTACCAAACTGGAAGATGTAGAGAAAAACTTTCAGAAATCTACAGAGAAGCATACCCCAACCATCAGTGTCGGAATGTGTTTTGAAACTTTCCAGACCACATTGGAACAGTATGTTTCTTCACTTCCGTTTAACCTGATCATCAGCTTTGGAGAATATCCTGAAATGCTGGATCAGTTGGATAAAGGAATTCTGGATCTTATCATTACCCCGAAAAAAGGATCTTCTCCCAATATAGAACACGAAGCATTTTCTTCTGAACAAATTATATTGGTAGGCGGGAAAGATGTAGATACAGAAGCGTTCAAAAAGGTTTTAAAAACAAAAGATGCAGAACAGATTGAAGCCTGGCTGAAGAATGAAAAATGGTACGGAACCACCGGAGATATGGAACATCTTTTCCAGTACTGGACTTTAAACTTCGGGCACAAACCGAATTTCCGTCCGAATTATATCGTTCCAAACTTAAACTCAATTATCCGTTGTCTGAAAGGAGGAACGGGACTGGCCGTCGTTCCTGATTTCTTATGCAAAAATGAAATCGAAAGCGGAGAAATAAAACTCATCTGGGAAGGAAAGAAAAAACTGGAGAATACCTTATATTTCGGATGCAGAAAAAAGACCAGTTATCAGACAGAAATAGAACACATTAAAGGATTATTCCGCAAGATGATGGGGAAAAGCTAAACCCGGTTTAGAATGAAGAAAATTTTAGAAACAGATCGCCTTTTGTTAAGAGAATTAACTGTTGAAGATGCTGTTAGTTTTTATAAACTGAATGAAAATCCTAATGTCACAAGATATACCGGAGATTCACCCTTTAAAGATATTGAAGAGGCCTATACTTTTTTGGAAAACTACAAAGATTATGAAGTCAATGGGTATGGAAGATGGGCCGTCATTGACCAATCAGACCGTGAATTCTTAGGCTGGTGCGGTTTAAAATATGACCGCTCTAAGGATGAAACAGATATAGGTTTCAGATTCTTTGAAGAACATTGGAACAAAGGGTTGGCCACGGAAAGCGCGGCTGCCTGTTTAAAATATGGATTTGAACAGTTGAATCTTAACAGGATTGTTGGGCGGGCCATGTCTGAAAATAGAGCTTCTATAGCGGTATTGCAGAAGCTTGGGCTGACTTTTGATAAGGAATTTGATTTTGACGGGCATAAAGGCTTGATCTATGCAATTCAAAAAACAGACCGGTAAACTTAGGATACATGAAATTCTAAAATAACCATATCCCGCATCTGCAAGCCGTTTTCATAGATCGGGGATGGATAATTTTCTATAAAAAAATCTTTACGGATTCCTGTTTTTCTGAACCCGTTTCTTTCATAAAACCTGATCTGCTGAAATCCCGTATCGGAAGTTCCTACGGTCAGGATTGGGTAATGACTCTCTTTAGCAATTTCTTTTGCTTTATTGATCAGAATACTTCCGATCCCTTTGCTTCTGTAGGCTTCAACAACAGCAATATTCTTGATCTCCAGCTCGGTATCACTGGTTTTGTACAACGCCATGACAGCAATATTTTCAGTTCCGTCATGTAAAAGGTAAATGTCAGAATTGAAAATATACTGATCAATAGCTTCGGTGGTTTCATCTGCTAACAGCAATAATTCATAAGGAATCTCCGAATCTTTGGCTGTTTTGGTAAATGTAAACGGCTCCATTTAAAGGCTCATATGAATAATTGGATAATCTTTTCCTGAACCGTCTTTTTCTGATCTTCCGGTTTTTTTGAATCCCATTTTTTCATAAAACCCGATCGCTTGTGGGTTCTGCTCATTAACGTCTACTTTGGTAAGACCTGTTGTTTCTTTCATAAACTCATAGAGTTTTTTTCCATAGCCCTTTCCACGGCTGTCGTTGTGAATGAATAGCATTTCAAGGTTGCCTTCTGCTACAGAGGCAAATCCTTTAGCCTCATCGTTTTCCGTGATTAAATAAACTTCGAGATTAGGAAGATAGTCTCTTGGGATAGCTTCTTTAAAATAATTAAAATCCTCTTCAGCAAGAAAATCATGAGTGGCTTTTACAGCAGATACCCAGATTTCCATAATCTTCGGATAATCGTTAGGATCGGCGAGGCGGATAGATTGTGACATAATTTGAAATTTATACAAAAGTAGGGAAAATACAGGTCAGAAGCCAGATGTGAAAGGGCTTTCAGGGAATATTTGTGCAAAAAAACAAAACTTTATTTTGAATGGAGCCTTAGGGCAGGTAAATAAGGTGGGGAATAGGGGGATGAATCATTCGCCTTAAAAACCAAATTTTACCTTTGAAGTTCAGGCGTAAAGAAAAATAAATCCTTATTTTTGTATTGCTCAATGAAAGACTACTACTATTTTCTCGGTATATCCCAGGATGCTTCGGAAGAAGACATCAAAAAAGCTTATCGTAAGCTGTCCTTAAAATACCATCCGGATAAAAATGAAAATGATGATTTTTTTGCCGACCGTTTCCGTGAGATTCAGGAGGCTTACGAAACATTGAGTGATCCGGTAAGAAGACGCAGCTATGACCAGAACCTGGAAAGTCACCAGAGAAGCTTCAGGTATAATATTCCACCGGCTATAAAGACGTTTACAGCAAATAAGATCCATGCGAAAAAAGGAGAGGAGATTATTATCAACTGGCAGACAAGTAATGCCGATGTGGTAAAAGTATTGCCTTTCGGGTTAGAAAAGCCTTACGGAGAAAGGATCTTTAAGATCACAGAGTTTAAAGACGGTAAATTCCAGCTTCTGCTTCATGCAACCAACTCACTTTTGCATAAAACCGTAGTACAGGGAATTACAATCACTGAAGTTTTTGAAAATGATACCGAGAAATTCAAAAATACGGTGGAAGAAATGTTTAAACCGCAGCCCAGAACAGTTGCAAACAGATATGGAATGCCTAAAATTATGCTGTTGTTTTGGGGAATTATTATATTGGCGGCTGCTTTATATTTCCTCGTAAAATCCTTTAATTAGCCTAAGCCATTTTCTTTCTTCCGGGACATTTTTTACATCTTTTCCCTTTCTTGAATTTTTTGCAGCAGGATTTCTTTTCACAGAACATCTCTTCATTGTTGAATGCATACACAGGAGCCAATGGCGGAACTTTAAATGGGACAATCATATTCATGATGCAAATATATTAATTTAGAATAAATATAATTAATAAATTTTCATAAAATTCTTAAAACCTGATGAATAGCAATATATACCGACTTTTGAGGGTGTAAATTGTCGTGAAATTCAGAGAGAATTGGTTACTAAATTGTCCATAATCAGGCCCTGAATTTTTATTTTCAAATTAAGAATTAAAAGGGAAAATGAAAATTTATTTATTCTGAATTTAATCAAAGTTGCCAGCTTATTCGGAAATAATACATCATTTTCAATGAAAGTGTGATTTTAGTATTGCTGTTAAATTGTTTTTATTAATGAATATTATACAGCGAATCTTTGTAATGGTTGTTTAAAACAGAATAAACCGTTGAGAAGCTTGTCAAAAGAGAATCCTATAAATGCTGATCGATAGTTTAGTGAATTATTGTCAATTTTATACTCTTGTACAATCGTTCAAAAAATTGTAATTTTACCCATCTTTTTACAAACAAAATCTAATAAATAAAAATGAATACAGAACAGTTTGTGAGCCGTCACATTTCCCTTAATGAAGCCGATAAACAGGCGATGTTGGAAAAACTTGGCGTTTCTAGTATTGAAGAGTTAATTTCTCAGACGATTCCTTCTTCTATCCGTTTAGAAAAAGATCTTGAGATCTCAGAACCACTTTCTGAATACGAAATGTTGAACCATTCAAAAGAGCTGGCATCTAAGAATACAGATTATACAAGTTATATCGGTTTCGGATACCACAACACCCTTTTGCCTTCAGCAATCCAAAGAAATATTTTTGAAAACCCTAGCTGGTATACGGCGTATACACCATATCAGGCAGAAATTGCACAGGGAAGACTTGAAGCTCTTCTTAATTTCCAGACTGTAGTATGTGACCTTACAGGTTTTGCTTTAGCCAACGCATCTCTATTGGATGAGTCTACAGCAGCAGCAGAAGCAATGCACATGTTCTTCAACAACAGAACTAAAGATCAGAAAAAAGCAGATGCCAACAAATTCTTTATCTCTGACCTTGTATTGCCTCAGACTATTTCTGTATTGAAAACCAAAGCAGAAGGATTAGGAATTGAAATTGTAATCGGAGATCACAAGACTCATGCATTCGACGCTTCTTACTACGGAGTTTTATTACAATACCCAGGGAAAAACGGGATTGTTCTTGATTATACGGAGAACATCGTAGACTATAAAAAACTAGACCTTCAGGTAGCAGTTGCCTGTGACCCAATGGCATTGGTGAAGTTAAAGTCACCGGCTGAAATGGGTGCTGACTGTGCAGTAGGTACTTCTCAGAGATTCGGTATTCCATTAGGATACGGAGGACCTCACGCGGCATTCTTTGCTTGTAGAGAAGATTATAAGAGAGATATTCCGGGAAGAATCATCGGGGTTTCTCAGGATATGTACGGAAAACGTGCACTGAGAATGGCTTTACAGACAAGAGAACAGCACATCAAAAGAGAGAGAGCTACTTCCAATATCTGTACAGCTCAGGTTCTTTTGGCAGTAATGGCAGGAATGTATGCTGTTTATCACGGTCCTAAAGGATTGAACTATATCGCTGATCAGATCCACTTTAAAGCAAATGCTCTGAAAGGAGGTCTTGCGGCATTAGGTTATCAGGTCGTAGAAGAGCCAATCTTCGATACCGTAAAAATCACTATGCCTGAAGAAGAGAAAGGAAGACTGATGAGAATGATGCAGGATCACAGACTTAACCTTAACTATTTCACAGAAGGTGTGGTAAGTATTGCGATCAATGAAAGTACAACATTAGAGAAATTAAACTATCTGATGGCTTCTTTTGCGCAGTTCAAAGACAAGCAGACTTTCAAATTAGAAATCAAAGAAGGATACAGTATTCCGGAAGAAAACCTTAGAAAGGATGAAATTCTTACAGAATCAGTATTCAACAAATACCATACGGAAACAGAATTGATGCGTTACATCAAGCGTCTTGAGAGAAAAGATTTATCATTGACGCATTCAATGATCTCTTTAGGATCTTGTACGATGAAACTGAACGCTGCTACTCAGATGCTTCCGCTTTCATGGGCAGATTGGGGTAGTGTACACCCATTTGTACCGGTAGATCAGGCTGGAGGTTATCAACAGATGATTGCAGAGCTTGAAAAAGACCTTGCAGAAATCACTGGTTTTGCAGGAACTTCTTTACAGCCAAACTCTGGAGCTCAGGGAGAATATGCAGGATTAATGGTAATCAGAGAATACCACATTTCAAGAGGTGACCACCACAGAAACGTAGTATTGATTCCTCAGTCTGCACACGGAACCAACCCGGCTTCTGCTGCAATGGCAGGAATGAAAATCGTTGTTGTGAAAAACCTTGAAAACGGGGAAATCGACTTCGAAGATCTTAAAGCAAAAACAGAACTTCATTCAGCGAACTTGTCAGCTGTAATGATCACTTATCCATCTACTTACGGATTCTTTGATGCTAACATCAAGGAAATTACAAACTTGATCCACGAGCACGGCGGACAGGTATATATGGATGGTGCCAACATGAACGCTCAGGTAGGATTTACAAGTCCAGGAAACATCGGAGCAGACGTTTGTCACCTGAATCTTCACAAGACTTTTGCAATTCCTCACGGAGGTGGAGGTCCTGGAGTAGGTCCAATCTGTGTTGCGAAGCACTTAGTACCATTCCTTCCTTCTAACGCCAACATCAGAATCGGAGCTAAAGAAGCGATCGACGGTATCTCTGCTGCACCTTACGGTTCAGGATTGATCCTAAACATTTCTTATGCTTACATCAAGATGTTAGGAACAGAAGGATTGAAAAAAGCTACAGGTCACGCGATCATGAATGCTAACTACCTGAAAGAAATTTTAGCAGAGCATTTCCCGATTTTATATTCAAACGAAAACGGAAGAGTAGCTCACGAGTGTATCGTAGATTTCCGTCAGTTCAAGTCTTTAGGAATTGAAGTGGCTGATGTGGCGAAGAGATTGATGGATTATGGGTTCCATGCTCCTACCGTTTCCTTCCCGGTTGCAGGTACATTAATGATTGAGCCTACAGAATCTGAAAGTAAGTCTGAAATCGACCGTTTTGCAGAAGCTCTGATTTCTATTAAACAGGAAATTGACGAGATTGCAAACGGACAGGCTGACCAGGCAAACAACGTATTGAAAAATGCTCCTCACACAGAGCAATTGGTGATCTCTGATTCTTGGGATAAACCATACAGCAGAGAAAAGGCAGCTTATCCGCTAGAGTGGGTAAGAGACCACAAATTCTTCGCTTCTGTATCAAGAGTAGATGAAGCTTACGGAGACAGAAATTTAGTATGTACTTGTGAGCCGATTGAAGCTTATATGTAATCAGAATTTTTTCCAGATATAACAAATCCCTTTCAGTAATGAGAGGGATTTTTGTATTTTATCGACACTGTAGGTGAGGAAAAGAGCTTTTTTAATGCAGTTTTTTTTGATTACTTATTTTTTATAGATTGTCTGCAAAGGTATTTCATTCATCGAGGAGTAAGGTCTTCAAATGTATTTCGATTTTCCTTTAATATTAGGTGGTATAGCTGCGCAAAGTCTCCTGACTTTGAGCAAACTATTCTTCATCATAATTATTGAATTTCCAAAACTCAGTGCTTTTGTGTACATTTACAACAGGATTTTCTGCAATTTCAATGGAGTTAATTATTCCTTTTTCATCAGAATAATTAGTTGCTGAAGAATAAATGTATTGAGTAGCTTTACTTACAATTCCTGCACGAACTGGATTTAGATGTATATAATTTAATTTATCCCATAAAAATTTTAGGCCGAAGATTTCTTCAGCATGGTTTCCATACTGCCAAACTTGAAAGTTTTTATTTCTTGAATGGGTTTCAGTAGCTTTGGCAAAACGTTCTAAAATCCAGCCTTTCCGACTTTCCGGTTCTGTTTGTAGTTTTTCTAATATTTGTTTGGCTGTAAATTTTTTGAAATCCCTGATCAGATCAGAAAGTTTTCCATCTTTTGATTGTACAATAAAATGTAAATGGTTGCTCATGATCACATAACCATAAAGAACCATTCCTTTATTTTTAATACAAAATTCTAAACATTCTATAATAACATCACGATATGTTTTTCTGGAAAAAATATCTATCCAATCAACAATTGTACATGTTAGAAAATGAGGTTTTTCCTGATCTCGGATGATGTATCCTTCTTTCATATTTGGTTTTTATCAAATGTACTTAATAAAATCTTATAAAATATGAAGGATTTACATTGTGGTTTATTTTGATTCCGCAAAGTCGGGAGACTTTGCGGAGCATGGAAATTTATAAAAATACGTTTGATTAGCACGAGCTAGAAGCTCACGCTAGCGAAGGGAAATAAAGGAAAGGCCTCGTTTGAAATACATCGAGGCCTTTTTATTATAATGATCATTCACGAGAATACACGTTGCTTTTGAAAAGTTACACTTGCTTAATAATCTTCTACACTTACTAAATTGGGATTTGTTTTTTTGAAACTAAATTCCACATTTGTTGAATTAATTATTTAATCCTAAAGCCATGAAAAAAATTATCGTATCATTAGTCGCTTTCGGCTTTGTTGTTTCATCCTGTAATAATGATTCTGATCCTCCTTCAGCTGATCAAAAAGAACATTTAACAATGATGAAGAATGATCTGTCTAACATGTCTGTAGATGATAAAAGGGTCTTCCTGGAATCTATTTTAATGGACTGTGCTAAGTATATTGTTTTAGAAGCTCAAAAGATTCCTGAGTCAAGGAATACAATATACTCGGAATTGGAGAAAAATATAGATGATGATGATAATGCTTTGATTGATATTTTTTATAAAGATATTCCGACATTGAATAATAGTGATGAATTTAAAAACAGTCTTGCTGCTTTTAATGATTTGGAAGGAAATAAATATTTTCCACAGATCTTTATTTCTAATTACAGAAATTTAAAATCTTCGGGAAGAATAGGAACTACCAATCCGATTTTAGCAGTTTTCTACAGTGGTGATGAAACTCAGATGTCTGCAAAGGCTTACCAGCTCAACGCATCAGGAAAATGGGAATTTGTAAAAATGGTTACTGAAGATGTTATCAATAGCCAGGAAGTATGGGTCTTCTCACTGAATGAGACTTTTGTGGATACTATCGATTTATCGATACTACCGAAGACCTCTATTCCAAAAGCTCAAAAAGGACCTTCAGGACCACCGGATGACCGATGTTCGGATGGGATTCATTATTGGCCATACTTTGAATATATGACCATCAGAGATAAAAAAGAATCATTCTTTGGAGGAAAAAGTGATATATGGACTAAAACGTATACCGGATGGAATACTCCCAATAGTGTAAATCCTTGCAATCCCTCGTTATCTCGTATTATGTGGACTAATAATCCCAATGGAGATGTATTTATCAAGAAGTTTATGAACTATATGATTCCTAATACCGCATCGTATGTCGTGTGTGGCTATGCAGGGTCTTGGGATCCGGGACCGGGGAATGTTGGAGGATGGCAGGGAGATGCATTCAATTATGTAATTTATGAAAAAGACTCATGGCCTACAGGCGTAAAATCTACAACGATTAATAATAACGGTTATAATGGAAATTATCAATATCGTTCGGCTGACGGGTATTATGATAAAGGTATTATCTATAATTACCTCAATGGTCCTGGTGATATGAATCATTTTTCAAGAGACATTGCCGGACAGATTAAATTTAATTCCAGATTGTAGTTGAATACTTAAAATAAAAAAGCTCGTACCGTTTTAAAAAAAGACATGACTTGTAAATTCAGTCATGTCTTTTTTTTGTATACAATTTTAGCTAGCGCGAGCTTCTAGCTCGTGCTCAGAATAGAATTTATATTTATTTTCCTTTGATAAGCTCTTCAAGTCTAGTCATCATATCATCTTTTTCTTTCAACATTCTTTCGTAAAGCGCAATTTTCTCTTCGTGAAGCTGGATGATTTTATCAATAGGATTGTAATTATTTACAATTACACCTGTTGCATTATCATGAAAGTTGCTTGAAATGATATTTATAGCCTGTTCTTCATCAAAATTCCGGAATGCTTCCACAGGGATTTTCAAGACTTCAGAGATTTTTTGAAGAAGAGGGTCTTCAATAGTTTCTTTCTGTTCCAATAAAGAGCCTTTCTTTTGATTCCAGTCATCACCTAAATCCAATGCCAGAACTTCCTGTTTGATGCCAAGCATTTCTCTGAATCTTTTTACATTTCTTCCCTGATGTATCTTTTGTTCCATTTGTAGTTTTTAAACTTGATTGAAGGTTTGAATAGTAAAGATAAAAAAATGTGTGGGAAAAATGTAATTTACAGTAAAAGTTATTTTTATGAATTTAAATTTTTTATAAAGGATCAGTAGTAGAACAATGGATGAAATTATCTGAATTCCAAAGATAAAGCACTGATTACTGTTTATAATTAAAATCTAGATCCAAAGGTTATTGTTTAAGATTCAAAAAATGAATAAAAAACCACCTCAAAAATCTTTGAAGTGGTTTTTATTTTCTTTTATCTTCCGTTATCTTCTTTTGAAGCTATAGGCAACCAGAATGGCTACACCCATGGTAACCACGGTTATTATTGAAATCGTTTCAATGGAAATTCCACTTTTCATCTGTGTGTTTTCTTTTTCACATGAAAAAAAGAATAATAATGTCATAAATAGACATACCGATAGTAATTTTTTAGTCATAAAATGCATTTGTTTGGTTATTAAAGTTTTATGATCAAAAAGTGTACCGATTTTGTAGACTATATGAAAGTAGTGAGTCGTTTATTTTGGATCTCCTTCATTCCAGTAATACGTGTCCGGATAGATCCTTGCTCCAAAGACAGCTGTTCCTACCCGTACAATGGTAGATCCTTCTTCAATAGCGGTTTCCAGATCGCTGCTCATTCCCATCGAAAGCTCTTTCATTTCCACATGGGGAATATTTTCCCGGATGATTTCCTGCTGAAGGCTTTTTAAAATCTTAAAACAAGGTCTTACTTTTTCTGTTTCAGCACTGAAAAGGCCGATGGTCATCAAACCCTTAATTTTCAAAGTAGAAAATTCAGCTATTTTTTTAGTGAGCTCAACCGCCTGCTCAGGGGCAACTCCGAATTTACTTTCTTCATTCGAGGTATTGACCTGAATCAGAACCTCCATGGTCTTGTTTTCGGCTAAAAGTCTTTGATGAAGCTTTTCTGCCAGGTCCAGACGGTCCAAAGACTGAATACAGGTTACTTCATACCTGAGAATCTCCTTAATTTTATTAGTCTGAAGGTGCCCGATAAAATGATTTTCATGAGGTAGATCTTTTAAATCCTGATATTTTTCTTTCAGCTCCTGAACTTTATTCTCCGCAATAAGCCTATGTCCGTTTTCCAGAGCTATCCTGATGCGTTCTGTAGAAACCGTTTTGGTGGCCAGCAGGAGTTTTACCTCATGAGTGCTTCTTCCTGCTTTTTCACAGGCGTTTTGAATTCGGGTATTGATGATTTCCAGGTTGTGAAGAAGGTCTTCTTTCATGATCGGGTGGTTTCTTTAGCTTCCAGTTTTTTGATTAAAGCAGCTTTTACAGAAGTTAAAGCATAATCTTTAGCTTCGGCAAAAGAAATGGAATACCTCCGTTCAATAGTCCTCATGTTCTCAGGAAACTGACTTAGCAGCTGATCATAGAACGTATCCAAAAATTCAGCAGAAGGCATTTCGTAATTGATCTTGAGCTGGAATCTTCTTAATAGGGCGGTGTCGATAATTTCAGGATGATTGGTAGCACAAATTAAAAGTGCATTTTCCGGATAATAATCGATGAGCTGGATCAGGGTGTTCACCAGTCTTCTCATTTCGCCTACATCTTTATCATCACTGCCTCTTGCTTTTCCAATCTGATCAAGTTCATCAAGAAAAAGGACAGATCTCTCTCTAGCCGCTTTATCAAATATCATTTTAATATTCTGAGAGGTTTCTCCGATTCTGGAGGAAACAATATTGCTTAGATTCAGAATAATAATGTTTTTTCCTAAAGCATTTGCAACGGCTTTTGCCGTCATTGTCTTTCCGCAGCCTGAACTTCCCTGAAGCAGAATTTTGTTGTTGACCGGAAGGCCGTACTCCTGAAGTTCTTTAATATAGGTATGTTCCTTGATAAGCTGTACAAGTTGATCCCTGTTGTTGGCGTCGAGAAATACTTCATTAAGATTTACCGGATCTTTATCCTGAATAATAAGGTTGTACAGATTCATATTGACAATTACATATTTTGAATCTTACAAAGATAAAGCTTTATTGTATGAGGTATAACATCCTGAATGATAATAAACGGGTAGGCCAGGAATATGAGTAAAGAGTAAAGAGTAAAGAGTAAAGAGTAAAGAGTGGGCGGCTTCAAAAGGTGGGTTAGTAATTGGATACAGGTTGGTCGTTCTGAATTTCATAGACGCAAAGTTATAATGATTCAAATGCTTTATTTTAGGGGGCTAAGATATGGCAGCTTCGCTACTGATGAAGCGCTGTGGCTATGTGTACGCTTCGTAAGAATCAACTTGTTGATGCTCTCTTGGCTCTCTTGAAATATTGCAGTGTCAAAATAAAAACTTTGTATTGAAAGCCTATTTCCATAACTGTTGATTCTAATCTATAGTCTATAGAAAAACAAAGTATTGATAAAAAAAGAAAAGCCGGACTATTGCCCGGCTTGACTCATTTGGATATTAAAATTTGTTATGAAACTAAGATCTTTTTGCTATGTTTTTGGGCCCTTTTACCCAATGAGTAAAAGAGCGTCTGATTTCTCAGAGTAAAAACATAAAACAATATAATTAGTATAGTTTTGCTATAGGCTTGTCTTATTTTGAAGAATTAGTTTCTTTCTCTTCTTGCTGTTGTAAAATATGAAGCGAATACGATTACACATGTTGCAATTCCGATGTAAGTTACCATTTTGTTGTATTTTTAATTATTTGACTTTTTTTTATCAATTTTTCAATTGCAATATTACTACTTTCAAATCACGTGCCAAAGTAAAACACTATGATGTATATCAGTGTGTTATGTGTGTTTTATTTAAATTTAATGTGATTTTTTGTTTACAATAAGTTAATGTATTATTGTGAATTTATTAATATATTTATTGTTCTGTCTGTAAAAATATGTGAAAACGCTAAGGGTTTTCCTGCTTCTATATTGGAGTTGATAAAACAAAAAATAAATAATGTGTTGCATAATACCTTTATTAAATGCAATTTTATAATGCGAGATTGAATCGTGAACAGACTTTTTTATGTTAAGAAAACTTATTCTTCCCTGTGATTTTTCAATTTAAGTTCATAGGGTCTGTCTGATTTTGTGACATCCGCTGGCCGATAATTTTATGTCAAAATAGAGTGAATTGTGCCATATTGAACATTTGATGTCTGAATATGATGGAAGAAATTAATTATAAAAGTGGGATAGATTGATATATTTAACTGTAAAAGAATAAAATACAGCTAGCATGTCATAGAGCCAGATTTTTTATGACGTTTTTAGTCGGGGATGAAATTCCGATACTTCATGGGAACTTCTATATTCCTTTTTAGGAGTACCGGAACGGTTTTATTACTTTTGCATAAAGAATGAATGTATGGGACGCAGTTATATTTTCCTTGCCCTGGCAATTGTATTTGAGATTATAGCCACAACTTTTCTGAAGAAATCTGAAGAGTTTTCAAAGCTGTGGCCTTCTGTGGTTACGGTAATAGGATATGC
The DNA here is from genome assembly GCF_056844665.1 of Chryseobacterium sp. FR048. Lineage (NCBI taxonomy): Bacteria > Pseudomonadati > Bacteroidota > Flavobacteriia > Flavobacteriales > Weeksellaceae > Chryseobacterium > Chryseobacterium sp. FR048. The sequence continues at coordinate 47,614 of NZ_JBXDSE010000010.1, forward strand.
CTGTGCGTTTTATTTTCTGAGCCTGACCCTTCGTCAGATTCCGGTGGGGATTACCTATGCGATCTGGTCAGGGGTAGGGATTATTTTCATCACCATAATAGGAGTGGTTGCTTTCAAGCAGGTTCCGGATCTTCCGGCCATTATCGGAATAGCGCTGATTGTAATCGGGGTGATTATCATCAATGTCTTTTCAAAGATGGGCACCCACTAAGCAATAATATCCTGGGTAGTCTGGAGGTTCTTCCAGTGTTGAGATCTGTTTCTGTATAAAAAGAATTTCCCCAGTTTATATTTAAATTGTAAATATCCACGAAACTCAATGCCGTCAAAAAGAGTATAGGAAATATCAGGATCTTCCTGTAGTACCTGCCTGATTCCTTCACTGAATACGGTAGGGCCTGTGGTGGCGTGTATATTGTTCGGATAACGGTGGTTTTCTATATTGTCAAGCATCAGTTCTAACACTTTCTTTAAAAATGGATGGTTTTTATCAAAGATAAGCCCCCATTGTACGTATAAATTGTCATGCCTTTCTCTGCTGATGACAGCCTGATCGTTCTCTTGTATAAGCTTTCTCAAAGGTTTGGTTATTGTGCTGTCAATATCCAGATATACTCCTCCTTTTTTATACAGGACTGCATATCTGAAAAAATCAGCTTTGGCAGCACCTATGGTGAGTTTATTGTAATTTTCGATGTATCGGGAAGGAAACTCTTCGGTAATAAACTTCTCAATATCCTTGTCATCGTAGAAAAAATAGAGATATTCAGGGTTCTTTCTTTTCATATTCCAGACATGGTATCGGGTAATGAGAGGAAGTTTTTTTGTTTTAAAAGTTTGAAATATTTGTTTGGGTATGGCCATATGCTTTTATTATCAATATTTTTAAACAGGCTTTTAATCAGATTAAAGGCTTGTTGTTATATTATTTTCTAAAAGTGGCTTCAGTATTTTGATAGTATTTTACCGGGATGGTTAAATAGCTAATCAAAAAAAATTAAACATTTATTTAATTTTGTCAAATGTCAATGACGATGTATCTGAAAATGAATCTGTGTATCTTTTATTTTAATGAATAGATTAATGACTGAAAGAAATTGAATAAGAAAATCCGGTCATAGAAAATATCCAGACTGTTTTCAATAATGCAGTCGGTATGAAGGGTAGTGTCGGTAACGAAAGTTTCTTCCACAAAGGTAAACCACAGTTCCGAAAGCCCGTTTTGTCTTTTGAATTCCTCAGAATCATTGCAATCCGGAAACGAAGTATTTTTCAGATCATAAAATACAATTCCTTTTTTTATTCCTTCGTGTTCTATAATACTGATAGGATGCCGGAGATAGCTCAGGACTTTTATTTCCGGATCAAAACATTCTATAAAATGATGAAGATCGATAAGCTGTATTACTTTTTCCTCCTGTTGTGATGCTGTCATAAAAAAACATTCTGTGGTTATTTCTTTGGTTAATTCCTCAAAGGCTGCTAATTCCATATGCATTAATTGAACAATACAAAGTAAGCCTGAATAAGACTGCATACATTTGTTTTTATACAAAACCCCCGGTATTTTATACGAAAACAGAAGATGTCATCATTGGTATAATAAAATATGGGTTTTGTATAATAAAATAGCTGAAATTTGCGTTATTGCCTATTTTTGTCATGAATTAATCAGCCTGATCAGATGAAATACAGTCCGTGGAAATTTGAAGAAATACTGGTAATGGATTTTCTTGTGGAAGGAAAATTCAAACCTCTCAGGCATCTGCTGTTTCTGGTGTTCTTTTTCTTTTTGCTCTACAGTGACAGGTTCTGGCATGAATATTCAGGAATGTATCAGTACTACGTTTTGTTCTTTGTATACTCCATACTGATTGCCATGGTATACATTAATATTTATGTATTGGTACCCGTTTTTTTCTTCAAAACAAAATATGTAACCTATCTGGTTCTGCTGGTTTTAATGGGAGTGGTAGGTCTTAATATCATTGGATATGGTTTTAAACTTTTTTTTACTGAATTTAGAATAGGAGCTATTCATAAAGAAAATGAAAAAGGAGGGATCTATGAAGGAATCCTGATGTGCATTCCTATTATCCTGACCACAACGACCGTAAAACTTCTGCAGAAATGGATCAACGATAATAAAAGAATAAACGAACTGAGCAACCTTACCCTGAATATGGAGCTGAATGAACTCAGAAATCAGATCAATCCCCATTTCCTGTTCAATATGCTGAATAATGTAAAAGCATTGATCAGAACAGACCCGGCGAAAGCTTCCATGGTGATCGTTAAACTCTCCGAGTTTCTCAGGTACCAGCTTTATGAAAACAGCGAAGAGAAAACCTTACTGACTTCCGAGATTGATTTCCTCTCCAATTTTTTAAACCTTGAAAAAATAAGACGTGATCAGTTTACATTTGATATTCATACCGGGTTGGATAAAAGAATCCTGAATAGTACTTTTATTCCGCCAAACTTGTTTACCACTTTTGTTGAAAATGCGGTAAAACACAGTATTGATATAAGCGCTAAAGAATCATATGTGAAAATAGAAATTGATATAAACCATAAACAGCTTCATTTTATATGCACCAATTCCAGAAGTGCAGGCTATTCTATTCCGGATAAGAAAAACAGCGGACTGGGACTTGCCAATATTACCAGAAGACTGGAGCTGCTGTATCATGATACCTTTGAACTGAATATAGAATCAGGAGATAAAGAATATATTGTAAACTTAAAAATTCCCGTGTGATGAATTGTATTATAGTAGATGATGAACCCCTGGCAAGAGGTGAAATGAGATCCCTGATCGATGAAACAGCAAAAATTGACGTACTTGGTGAGTTCTCCAATGCATTATCTGCTCTTGAATTTCTGAAAGATAATGAGGTAGATCTTATATTTCTTGATATAGAAATGCCCATGGTGACAGGTCTTGAATTTGCAGAAATGCTTCCCAAAAGATCTCTGATCATCTTTACTACGGCTTACTCTCAATATGCTTTGAAGAGCTATGAACTGGAAGCAGTAGACTATTTGCTGAAGCCCATTGATCCTCAAAGATTGGAGAAAGCCATTGATAAAGCAGTGCTGTATACCGGACTTTTGTCTAAAGATACCGTGAAAAATACGGTAGAATCCAATTCCGCAGACTTTCTCTTCATCAAAGCAGACCGCAGGTTTTATAAAATCAGTTTTGCAGATATTAAATTTATTGAAGGGCTTAAAGATTATGTCGTTATTCATACCCGGCAGCAAAAACTGATCACAGCAATGAATCTGAAAACCATTCATCAGAAAATTTCCGGAGACTCCTTTATAAGAGTTAGCAAGTCATATGTAGTGAATGTAGATTATATCGACTCATTTGATAATCATAATATTTATATCGAAGACGCTGAGATTCCCCTGGGAGAGGTCTACAGATCAGAATTCTTTACAAAATACGCCGGCGGACTTTTGGGCGCAGATTAGTTTGTGATAAGTGACGTATGATGTATAATGTATAATGTATAATGTATAATGTATAATGTATAATGTATAATGTATAATGTAGTCTGTTATATTTCAATATTTGCTTGGCTTCATCAATAGGGGCGGGCTTTAGCCCACTCAAAAAATAAAAATCAAAAAATCATCCGGCTTTAGCCAAAACTTTAAATACACATCTGGTCATTCCATCTGGCATTCTGGAGTATTCCAATATAATGTCACAGGACTGGATTCCTACAGAATAAACCAATATAGGGTTTTATCTATTGCTTTCGCCCTACAAACCGAATCACAGAGCCTGTTCCATTGTGAAACAGTCCTTCATTAAGTTCAATCTCTGTTTCCGTAAGCTCTATAATATCATAGTCCGGAAAATCAGCTTTGATTTCTTCTATGGAGAACAGAGATTCAATGTCTTTAGGGCCGCCTACCTTTTCGTTTTTGGCAATATACTCAAGGTGTTTTTTACTGAAAGCTTCAAAAATGATCAGACCACCTTTACGCAGATATTGATGAAGCATTTGATGCATTGAAGATTTGATGTCAGCCGGAAAATGAGCATAAATAAGAGCAATGGCATCAAACTGTTCTTTCTGATAATTCAAAGCAGATAATTCGCCCACCTGATAATCAATGGAGACCTGATTTTGTTCCGCAAGCTGTATGGCTTTCTTCTGACCATTCCTGCTGATGTCAAAAGCGGATACATTCCAGTCTTTTGTAGCGGCAAAAACAGCATTCCGTCCTTCGCCTTCAGCAGGAAAGAGGATTGAGCCGGGAGGGATTGCATCCAGTTGTTGTTTCAGATAAATATTCGGTTCCGTACCGTAGGCAAATTGTTCATTATCATATCTTTCATCCCACCTGTTGAGCCATGTATTGTTTGTCATTTTCTGTTATTTCTTATCCGGTTGATCAGAGTCAAATGTAAACTATTTTTCTCTTTCTTACGATGCTGAAAAACCATTCATAATGATAGATTTTTTGAATAAGAGATAAATTGTGAATTACCGTTCATTCGGGTGTCTATGATGATTTAGCGGTAAAAAGCATTGAGGAGGAGATTCATGGGTACTTTTTGACTTCAAACCCTTCCAGCTTCCTTTCCTCAATCCCTCAATTCTTCACCAATAAAAATCTAAATACTATTCCATACAATTAAAATTTGGAGTAATTTTGAAAAATGATGAATTTAAACCAGATTTTCACCAATCAACGTACAGGAAATAATCCACATACCAAAGCTTCAAGAACTGATTTTCAGAGAGATTTCGACAGAATTATCTTCTCTTCCGCATTCAGGAGACTGCAGAACAAAACGCAGGTTTTTCCTCTTCCGGGAAGTGTTTTTGTGCACAACAGGCTCACACACTCTTTAGAAGTGTCATCGGTAGGGAGGAGTTTAGGAAGTATTATTGGTGAATTTATTGCTGAGGATTTTAAAAACGAACTTACTGAAGATTCAAAGAATTTTTATCTCTATAATTTAGGAAATGTAATTGCTGCAGCGTGTCTTTGCCATGATGTGGGAAATCCGGCTTTCGGACATTCCGGGGAAGATGCCATTGCAAGCTATTTTGAACGGAATGAAAAAGATCTGAAATCAAAATTCAACGAAAAAGAATGGGCAGATCTGGTTAACTTTGAAGGAAACGCCAATGCGATCAGAGTATTGGCTCAGCAGCAGCAGGGGAAAGATGCTGGAGGTATTCAGCTTACTTTTTCAACGTTGGCAAGTATTGCCAAATATCCTTGTGAGGCGGTTGCCAAGAAAAAAGGAATCATTCACAGAAAGAAATTCGGTTTTTTTCAGAATGAAAAAGATATTTTCCTTGAAATTGCAAAAGGAACTCAGCTGATTGCAGAATGTGAAGAACCGTATATTTTCAAAAGACATCCGTTCGTATGGCTGGTAGAAGCTGCTGATGACATCTGCTATAATATTATTGATATGGAGGATGCCCACAGATTGGGTATTGTATCCACCTCCGATTGCGAAAACCTTTTCTTTGAACTGGTGAGATCCGAGAACAATGATATGGACCGGGTGAAAAATAAACTGGCATCCATTTCCAATGAAAATGAAAAGATCTCTTACCTGAGAGCAAAAGCCATCAATGCTCTGATCAATAAATCACTTGAAATTTATAAGCAGAATTTTGAAACCATTCTCGCAGGAAACCTGGATAAAGGACTTCTGGACATCTATAAGTCTGAAAACAATGCTTTGCAGGATATAGAATCTTTCTCTATTGAAAAAATTTACAATCATAAGGCGGTAGTAGAAATCGAAAATGCAGGTTATAATGTAATGTATGAATTGTTGGATCATTTTATTCCTTCTATTCTTAAACCTGAGGACGAAAGAAAATCGTACGACAAAAAAGCACTGAAACTGCTTCCGAGACAGTTTGTATATGACCACGGAACAGATTATCAGAAAGTCCTCGGAATTATTGATTTCGTTTCAGGAATGACTGATAATTACGCTACAGACCTTTACAGGAAAATTAAAGGAATCGATATTGGAATGACAGTATAATTAAGGCTGGAAGCTGGAAGTTGTTTTTCCATATTTCAATAATTCCCAGCTTCCAGCCTCAAACTTCCTTTCTTATAAATTTTCCCAGGTTTAAATATTATTTCTATCTTTATAAGAATCAATATTAAAAACTAAACTATGGGTATTTATCTGGCGCCTGTTATTTTCTTCGGGCTTATCATTTTATTCGCTTCGTTTTTTGTGGTAAAGCAGGAGACGGCAGCCATTATTGAACGCTTTGGGAAATTTCAGGCTGTAAAACATTCCGGACTTCATCTTAAACTTCCGGTTATTGATCAGATCGCAAAAAGACTTAATCTCAGAATCCAGCAGCTGGATGTAATGATCGATACGAAAACACTGGATAACGTATTCATCAAAATGAAAATCTCTGTACAGTATCAGGTAATCAGAAATCAGGTAGGAGATGCTTACTATCGCCTGGAAAATCCTGAAAACCAAATCACTTCTTTTGTATTTGATGTGGTACGTGCAGAAGTTCCGAAACTGAAACTGGATGATGTTTTTGTAAGAAAAGACGATATTGCAGTCGCGGTAAAAAGTGAACTACAGGAAGCCATGAACAGTTATGGATATGACATTATTAAGGCACTTGTTACTGATATTGATCCTGATGAACAGGTAAAACACGCCATGAACAGGATCAATGCTGCTGAAAGAGAGAAAACGGCGGCCGAATATGAATCTGAAGCACAGAGAATCAGAATTGTTGCTGTAGCAAAAGCTGAAGCTGAATCTAAAAAGCTGCAAGGGCAAGGGATCGCCGATCAAAGAAGAGAAATCGCAAAAGGACTTGAAGAATCTGTAAGAATGCTGAATAATGTTGACATCAATTCACATGAGGCTTCTGCATTGATTGTTGTGACACAGCATTACGATACCCTGCACTCTGTAGGAGCGAGCAATAGAAGTAATCTTGTACTTCTTCCCAATTCACCAACTGCGGCAAGCAATATGCTGAATGATCTGGTAGTAGCAATGACTACGGCCAATACAGTAGGAGAGGCAACTAAGGGAAAATATCCGGATCCACCTGAAAAAGCAACAGGTTATTAAGTAAGAAAGGAAGCTGGAAGCTGGAAGAGGGAAGGTGTTGTATCGTAAAGTAGAAATGAGGAACTGTTTTCAGACTTTCAGACAATAAAAAAAGCTTCAGGATTTTTCCTGAAGCTTTTTTGTTTTATTTCTTCGTTTTAGAAACCTGTTCGATCAGGGTGTATTTTATGGAAGAAGCATCTGCCGGTGGATTGGCGATTTTTTCTGTTTTTACTTTCAAAACATATTCATATCCGGGCTCATACGTAAATCCTTCAATTTGGCTGTAGAAATTACTCCAGTTCTCAGTAGCTTTTTCTTTTACCTGCATGCACTTCATACGTCCGGCTCCTGCAGAACAGTCTACCGTCTGTGCTCCGATAATTAATGTTTTCTCATTGGCTGCTGCTGTTTCTTTCTTTGTTTTGGAAACCTGCTTTACCAATGTGTATTTTATAGAAGAACCGTCAGCTGGCGGATTGGCAATTTTTTCAGTCTTTACCTTCAAAACATATTCATACCCGGGTTCATAGGTGAAGCCTTCAATATTGGTATAGAAATTCGTCCAGTCTCCTGAAGCCGTTTCTTTTACCTGCAGACATTTCATAGGAGCTACTCCTGTACAGTCTGCTGTTTGTGGCCCTACGATGAATGTTTTTTCATCAGCAGCGGATGCTCCGGCAGTAGTTGTACATTGTGTCATTGCGAATAATGCTAATGCGGGAGCTGTCCCTTTTAGAATTGTTGCTATAATTTTCATAAACTTGATTTTGCCCCATACCTCGCAATTACCATGCCGAAATTTTTTTTCATGCATTTGTCGTACTTCTGCTATTGCATTTTAGTTTTTTAATCACTTATTTTGAGATTCTTAAATTCATAACCAAAAACACAAAATTCTTATATCAATATGGAAAATCAGATTCAAATGGAAAATTACAGGATTCAAAAGCCTGAAATGTGGGCGGGTACTATTGGAGATCAGGATATTTTGGATAAGATCGTGGATTCCGAATTTGCCAGAAAACAAACCGATGAAGGCAGAGACTACTGCTACTTTCTAGATAAAAAATATTATACCAGCAATACCGAAAACAGCGAATATACCTGTATGGCTTATACTTTGAATGAGCCAGGGAACCTTGAAAGGGCTTCTGCTTCTGATGTTGTTGTGGAAGAAAATGAAGTGTATCAGATCCACAGAATCAGTGTATGGAGGGACGGAAAGCTGATCGATAAGATTCCGGATACGAAAATTAAAGTATTAGACAGTGAGACTCAAAGCAGCGGTGGGGTTTTGAGCAGCAATAAGAAGATCAATATTACGATCAAAGATCTCAGATTATATGATGTGCTGATTCTCGAAGATTCCAGAGTCAAAGTTTTTACAGACCGCGATTTCCTCAGAAAAGAGTTTTCAAAATATGTTTGGGTGAGTCCCGATAATTACTGGGCTTATGGCAGTTTTGCCTTCTCTTTTATTAATGAAAGGGAACAGACAGTTGCGTATAAAAAGACATTTTTCAGAGATGAACAGGGAAATATTCTTGAGCCGGAAATTAATTACCTAAAGAAAGGGGAGCGCTTTGTTATTGAAAAACAGAATTATATTAATCCCGTAGATTCGGGACGTGAGATTTTTCCTTATATAGATTTTGCCACAGATGCAGACTGGAAGGATCTTTCCAATTATGTTGTTCCACTGTATGAAGAGGTTTTCAATAAATCTTCTCTACAGGATTTCGCCCCAAATCTTATCGAAAAACTGGACGCTATCACTGATCTGGATGAAAAACTTCAGTTTGCGATAGAATATGTTCAGAATCATATTTACTACGTTTTCAATGCAGATGAAATGAACGGGCACAAGCCACAGGAACCATCCGTTACTTATGAAAATAAGCAGGGAGACTGTAAAGCAAAATCCGTTCTGCTGAAAGTAATCCTTGATTATATCGGAGTAGATGCATCGGTGGTATTGGTGAATTTTAGTTCCGATTATTATATTAAACATTATCTACCATCCCTGTTAAGTTTCAATCATGTTGTGGTAAAAGTAAATCATAAAGGAAAGGAATATTTCATCGATGCTACGGTTCGTGATGAATTCGGGCTGATAGAAAACAGAAGCTTTATCTATTTTATGCATTATCTGGAAATAAAACGGGATCAGGAACTGCAGTTGAGAAAGGCTCATCAGTATCCTTATTTCTGTATTGACGAAAAAATAGACTTCAATGTACAGGGTACCACCGGAAAACTGAAACTAACCACAACTTACAAAAGTAACCGGGCCAATGCGATGAGAAGGTATTTTAAAACGACCAATAAAAGAGAGATCATAGACAGCTGGAACAGTTTTCTTTTTTATAGCCTTAATTACGCTAATGACCGGAATGGAACCGATGTAAGGACGATATTTAAAGATGCTGCTATCGATATTGTAAGCGATGATAAAAGACAGAATGAAATAAAAATTCAATATACAGCAACCATTGAAAAACCTTATTACACAGATCCACAGGGAACCCGTTTTCTGATGTATTTTGACCGGAATCTGGTAAAGGAGAATGTAAGAGATTTTATGCATAAGGATTTACCTTTCTGGCATAATTTCGACAGTCAGAAGTATGAAATCAACCTGTATACCGATCAGAAAATAGATACGGAAGAAAAATATACCGTTCAGGAAAGTACGATTAAAAATCCTTACTTTGATTATAAGAGCCGAAAAAAGGTTACGAAAAATGGGGCTTCTGCCTTTATTGAATTCAACCCACTGGTGAATGTTGATATTCCGCAGGCTGAGTTTGAACAGTTCAGAACGGATCATCATACAGTGGCTGACAGTAATTTCGGGCTGGGGATTGATATTATAGAACCTGGACTAATGAATATGCTTAAATTCAGTTTTAAAAAGAAATTTAAATAGAGTTTAAGTTCCAGATTTAAGATTTGAAGTGTGAAATCTTCCGTATCGGCGGCCCAAACGCCCCCCCCGATACGGAAGAAAAAAAAGAAAAAATAATGATGAAAACAATACTTTCCGCTACTTCTCTTTTGATTTTCACCTCCCTTGTGAGTGCGCAAAAACTGACGAAAGAAGATGTTACCGGATTTTGGAAACTTAAAGAATCCGGATCTTATGAAAACAAAATAAGAGTTAAAAAAGATTTTGATAACTGTCTTTTAATGAGAAACTATACATTGAGAGACGATGGATTTGCAATCTATAACTATATTGAGGGGAGTACAGGGAACTGTTTGCCTTCTGAACCGAGACTTAGCTTCTGGAAAATAGTAGATAACAGGATTCAGTTTTATATAGGAAAAGACACCATTATTGAAGAAGTAATGGTGACTTTGAACAGGAAAGACAATACCATGACTTTTTCAAGCTATATTCCGGTGCCGGTTAAAGATACTGATCCAAAGCTTGAAAAGGTACTGAATATGATCCATTATGATGTTCTTGAAAAACAATATTAGAAAGATAAAACAATGAATTATGTTACGCTTGTCTATCTGCTGAACCTCTTTATATATGGCGTTTACTTTTTTTGTAAAAGTGGGAGTGAAGTGCATTTTTCTAATGGAGAATATATATTGTCAGGAGTTCTTGCTCTTTTCCTGATAGGTGCAGGATACCTGAATGCAAAGAAAAGAATGACGTACAGGTCTGTGCTCTGGATGTTCTTTGTAAACCTTTTGCTATTTGGAATGTCCGGACTTTTCGATCAGTTTGGAAATAACTTTAACCTTTTTTCGACAGGTAACGGAAACAGTTTTATATTCACCTTAGCATTGATTGTATATAATGGGTACTTATTTCCACTGATTGTAGAATTGGAAAGAAGTGGTTTTTCATTGATACTTCCAGTATTGCTTTCTTTTGTTCTCCCTTCTTTAGGATATGTAATAGGACTGAAGATGCATTCTCAAAAACAGCACTAAGTTGATAAAAGAGATTTTTCACAAACATCAGCACCATTCACCTGAACTGTCATAAAAATACAATTACCACGAATCCACGAATAAAATATCTGCTGTAGAGTCTCTACTAAAAACCATATAATTCGTGCATTCGTTGCAAAAATATCAGCAAAACCTTCGCGGTTTTCAACTCACCTTATTCTTCCACAGACTGATTCTGAGGGATTGTTTCCCTAAATTTCTGCTTACCGATCAACAGCTCAAAAAACAGCCTGAAATCTGAAATCAAAGACCATAAAGGATATTTAAAAGTAGCCGGCTTATTCCTTTCAATCACAGCATGGCTGAACCAGGCAAATCCATAACCTACGATAGGAATATACCATAAAAACCGTTCTTTTCCTGAACTGATGACGTATCCTATAACGACAAAAACAAGCAGAGTTCCGATGAAGTGGAAGATCCGGGTTCCTGTTTTACTATGCTCTGTAAGGTAAAACCTGTAAAATTCACCATATGTTTTTATTCTCTCAGACATGGTAGTTTAGTTTATTGATATTATTGTAGTTACAGCAATAATTCTGCCGATTTTATAGACCCATAAAAAAGCGAAAAGGCAAAATCACAAATCAGCCTCTTTACAGATCAGCTTTTTTGCCATTTTGCCTTTTCGCAGCTTCGCTACTGAGTAGCTATTTTATTTAATTATTTCTCAGTTCCTTTCCAAGTTTACTGTTCTTGTATCCGTAGCAGAAGTAGATCACCATTCCAACCAGGAACCACATTCCGAACCAGAACCAGTTCTCATGGCTCATTCCTGTAAGAAGGTATAAACATGAACTTAAGCCGATCAGTGGAATTAATGAAAGGTTTTTGATAAATGCTACCACACACAGGATCAGATTGATGATAATAAAGAAGAAAATAGAAGCTCTGAATTCTCCTTCTTTAGGATCTGACCAGTTCATAAGGCTGTCAAAAAACTCTGGCTGCCATTTGTAGAAAGCCAGTAAACCGCCAATGAAAATAACAGGGAAAATAATTTTACCATTCACATAAGGAAGGTGAAATCTGCCTTTTATCTTTTCTTTCGCTGGAAGCATAAGCACTCCTGCACATACCAGAACGAATGCGAAAATAGTTCCGATACTCGTAAAGTCAAGGATAAATGTTTTATCTGTAAATAAGATAGGAATTCCTACCACAACTCCGGTAACGATCGTAGCGTAAGAAGGCGTTTTGTATTTAGGGTGTACCTTCTGGAACCTTGCAGGCATCAGCCCGTCACGGCTCATTGCATACCAGATTCTTGGTTGTCCCATCTGGAATACCAATAGCACTGTTGTAATGGCTACAATCGCTACAAAAGAAACGATAAGTTCCATCCAGGCTACATTGGCATTAGTTTTTTCAAAGATGAATGAAAGAGGGTCTCCTACACCGTCAAATTTCTTGTAATCTACCATTCCTGTCAATACAAGCGTTAGTGCAATATAAATCACAGTACACAATACAAGAGAGATGATCATCCCTTTCGGTAGTGTTTTCTGCGGATCTTTTGTTTCTTCAGAAAGTACACTTAGCGCATCAAAACCGATGTAAGCAAAAAATACCCCTGAAACAGCACTCATTACCCCGGCAAAACCGTTAGGCATAAAGGACGGTGCTCCTGTTGTAGGACTTACAGGGGTCCAGTTATCTATAGTAACATAAGACGCTCCAACAAGGATTACCAGTACGATCACTCCCAATTTTAGGATAACCAGAGAGTTGTTGAAGTTTTTACTTTCTTTTACCCCTACATAACAAAGCCATGTAATCAAACCATTGATTACCAAAGCCGGTACGTCTACAATGAATTTTAAGTTTCCGATCAGTGGAGCCGTATTCCAGGCATTTAATAATTCTTTATTTTCTGAGCCATATTGAAACGCTTTTCTGGCTTCTGTGTAGCTGCAGGTCAGATAATCAGGAATATGCATTCCCAGACGTCCCAGGAAACTGGTGAAATAATCAGACCATGAGAAAGCGACATAGATATTTCCAAAGGAATATTCCATAATAAGTGCCCAACCTATTACCCAGGCGATAAGTTCCCCAAAACTGGCATAGGCATAAGTATATGCGGAACCTGCCGTAGGAATTCTGCTGGCAAACTCAGCGTAGCATAAGGCGGTAAAACCACAGGCAAAACCGCAAATCAAATATAGAAGGATAACACCGGGGCCACCTCTGAAAACGGCTTCTCCCAAACTGCTGAAACTCCCAGCTCCAATAATGGCCGCAATACCAAAAAATACGATGTCCCATACACCTAAGACTCTCAAAAGTCCCGTTGAAGTATCTGTATCTGAATAGATTTTTCTTCTAAAAAGTTGACTCATTCAATAACTATATTTGATTTGAAAAAAAGCAAATGTAATGATTTTTTATTTTGATGTTAACAGTCGTTAAGAACATTTAAGTAAAAATGCATAATCAAAGCACTTTAGTCTTTATAAACAGGTATTTCCACATAGCTGTCGTTATACCATTTTATTTCGAGAGGTTCTCCGGAATCTTCTATCGTTTCATTGCTTACATCTTTTCCGGTTCCATAGTTGATCTGCCAGTTAGGATTTTTATTAACGCCTACCAATAACAGAAGTTTACTTCCCTTTTCTATTTTCTTACTCATGAAATATGAATTGTTAATCGGTATCTGTTCCATTTTGCCAGGCTCAAGTAGCTGGCGTATTTCATTGTTTTTTACATAGCTGGCTCTTACCATATGAGTGGATAACAAAAATGATTTCCCATCCGGCTGGATCTGATAGAGTGAAGTATCAGTATCAAAATCTTTTTTGTTGATGGAAATGTTAAAGATTCCAGACAGATTTCCACTGATGATCATATCCTTATCCAGAACCTCGCTTTCAAAAGCAATTGAATGAGTCATTTTTATACTGTCATTTTTGCTGATCTTATAGTAGGTATCCTTCTGTTCCCTGTCCTTAAAATCGATGGTTTGCTTTGTAAAATTCTGGGTGTCGGGTTTATTAAACACTGATGCGGCATTTTTGTGGTCCTGGAGATAGAATTTAAAAGTTGAAGTATGCATTTTATCAAGATCAGAAACATGCTTCCAGGTATTGGTATTCATGACCTGAAAATTAATTTTATCCTTTAAAAGCTCCGGTTTTTTCCCATTCTTCAGAATATAGTCAAACCATGAAAAAGCAAGATCATCAATACTGATTCTGGCTACAGGATCAATAGGATTGCCGTTCACGTACGTAAACCCGAAGCTTTGTGCTCCGCCGTGATTATAAGGACCTATCACCAGATAATGGTTTGCATTTTTATTGTATTGATGATGTTTCTTGAAATAATACAGCGCTCCGATCTGATCATCATCATAATATCCGGTCGTTGTTAAAATTGGAATATTGATGTTGGCAAATTCGTCTTTGTAAGGAACCATCTTTTGCCAGTACTGATCGTATCCCGGATGATCCAGCCACCGTTGGAATATTTTGCTGGGTTTGCCACTTATCGTATCCAAAGATCTGAAGGATTTCCCGCTTTTATACCATTTTGTATTAATGGAATCCCATTTTGCAGCATTAGCAAAATCAACTTCATCTGTAAGTTTATTATTAGTGACATATTGAATCCACTGAAGCATATAGCTCATGAAAATATTATTCCGGGCAGGATAATCAATTCCGATTCCTACGGCAACCTGGGGTACGATGGTTTTTAATGCCGGATGCAGTTTTTTTACTGCTGCCCATTGACTGAAGCCTAAATAACTGCCACCAATCATTCCCACTTTGCCATTACTCCATGGTTGTTCGCTTACCCAGTCGATCACCTCATAGATGTCGTTAGATTCATGTTCGAAAGGATTGTTCTCATCATTGCTGTTCCTTTTGCCCCGGGTATTAACTACTGCTCCCACATAGTTGTAAGCAGCAGCTCTTTTTCCAAAGAACGCATCAACTGGCCCTGCATAAATATTACTGGAAAGAATAACGGGAAGCGGGGATTTGTTCTCTCTTTTTCTGACAATGGTAATGGTGAGGGTATTGCCGTTCTTTGTTTTGAGATCTTTTGTTTCAATGATGAACCTTTGCTGATCTTTTGTGGCTAGCAGTTGCATCACCTGAGGCTTAATGCCGGAATACACTTTATAGTTCAGATAATTTCTGCATAAAGCCAATGCAGAACTATAATCTATGCTGTCTTTATCTTTCTGCTTATCCAATGTTTTTTTCAAAAGCTTTCGGGCTTCGTTGACATTTCCGTTTACAGCAAGTTCAATTCTGGGAACCAGGTTTTCAGGAAGGCTTTCATACTTTTTGTTAAATGAAGTCTGAAGGGCATTCGAAAAAGAAATCTTATTTTCCGTTTCAGCCTGTTTAGCCATGCTGTACAATTCATAACCCAGGAACCGGTAATCAGCCATATTGTGATCTGCAAACTGTTTACGGTTATCAGCCAATGTTAAAAATGATTTTTTATAATCTTTGGAAAGGATCTGTAACCGGAAAAGAGCATCTGTATAGAGCATATCATCCTTGGGTCTGTATTTCTTCGATTGAAGATAGGGGATCACCTGTGAAGCGATAACCGGCATCTGTTTTTCTAAAATAAGAGAGTCAGTTACAGCGGTTTTCGGTAAATAAAACTTTTGAGCCTGCATCAGGTTTACAAAAATTAATGCTAAAAGTATCTTAAATTTCATGTAATACTGGATTTATGGTATGTTTTTCGCTGCTGTTGAAGAAGTGTCAGTTCAAAATATATTTTTGATAACTGTTTACAAAAATTGTTTGCATTTTATCAGACTAAATTAAGAAATTTTATCATGTGAGGGTGAAATGTTTTCATTGTTGCATGATTTATAATTTTAGGGTATTAAATCTGTTAAAACTTGCTTAAACAATAAGTTTTTAATATTTTCGTTAACTTATTTAGACTAATTTTCTTATATCGAGAAGAATGAAATCAAAAAAAATACTTTTAGCGGCTGCAGTGATCTATTTCGGAATCTCCGAGGCTCAACAGTCCCAATATTTTACCCAGAAAGAAAATTACAGATTCAATCTAGCTGAAAATCTTTACCAGACCAAGATATACAACGCCTCCCAATACGAATACGCAAGACAATATTTCTACAACCAGAATTTGTCCCGTTCGAAAAAGGAGGCGGCGCAGTTTTTTGATAATGTGATTGGTGTTATCCTTCAGAAGAATCATGCAGAAGAAGGACTTACCGCTTTCATGAAAGAATATCCGAACTCTGCTTATTTTGCTCAGGCCAACCTACCGTTAGCGGATTATTACCTGGCGAAGAAAGATTTTGACAAAGCATTGGAAACTCTGAAAAAGGTTAACCAATATCAACTTTCAAAAGAAGAGAATACACAGTATATTCTGAAATTGGGATATGCCAAATTCATGACCGGTGATTCTAAAGGAGCTACTGATGCTCTGGAAGAGGCATACAAAACAGCAGATCAGTCTCAGAAAGGAGATATTGCTTATATGCTGGGGCATCTGTACTACAGCAACAGGCAGAATGATAAAGCATTCCAATATTTTGATTCGATAAAAGATCAGGGTAAATTTTCAAAATTAGTTCGTCCTTATTATGTACAGATGTACTACAATGATAAGAATTACGACAAGGCAATCTCCGAAGGAAATGCTTTGCTGAATGAAAATATTTCTGATTCTTATAAAGCAGAGGTTCATAAGATCATCGGGGAGAGTTATTTCATGAAAAATGATTATACTTCTGCCTATCCCCATTTGAAAGATTATCTGAACGTACAGCAGAACCCGTCTGAAAATGACCTTTATGAAATGGGATTTGTTGCCGCTCAGCTGAAAAAATACGACGAAGCGGTTTCTTATTACAACCAGCTTTTGAACAGCAATTCTGCTCTGGCTCAGAATGCATACTACCAGTTAGGAAACGCGTATCTGGCAGTAGATAAAAAGCAGGAAGCACTTTCTGCATTCCGTTCCTCTTATCAGATGGATTACGATGCGAAAGTGAAAAAGCTGGCTCACGAACAGTACGCTAAGTTAAGTTACGATATAGGAAACCCATTTGAAAGCCCGTCTGCAGTAATTCAAAGTTATATCAATGATAATCAGAATGCGACCAACGCTTCAGAAATGAGATCATTATTGGTAAAATCATATCTGTATTCAGGAAATTACAAAGAAACACTGAACGCCATCGACAGACTGCAGAGTTCTACTCCGGACATCAATAAAGTGGATCAGGAAGTTTCTTATTTATTGGGAACAGAGGAATTCAACAAAGGAAATTATGACGAAGCTGAGAAATATTTCTTAAGAAGTCTTGGATTCAACATCAATAAAGAATTTAACAGCAGAGCTTTATACTGGCTGGCACAGGTGTACTACCAGAAAGGAAATTATCCATCTGCGATCGTTCGTTATGAAAAACTTCTTAACGAGAATTTCCCGGAGAAACAACAGTTGCCATATGATTTAGGATATGCTTATTTCAAATCCAAAAAATTTGATCAGGCAGCTACCTACTTCAAACAATATCTGGCCAATCCGAAACCTGAGTTTAAAAATGATGCAGAACTACGTTTGGCAGACATCCATTATGCAAATAATGATCTGAACGAAGCGATTGCGATCTACGACAAAAACCAGGATGCAACGGATTATACGCTTTACCAAAAAGCAATGGCTTTAGGGTTCAAGGGAGATACCCAGGCCAAGATTACCAATCTTAAAAACTTACTATCAAAATATCCGGATTCCGAATATTATGATGATGCACAATATGAAATAGGAACTGCTTATGCGGCTCAGGATGATTTTGCCAACTCTAACGATTATTTTGGAAAGGTGATCAAGACCTCTTCAGACAGAGATCTGATTGCCAATGCTTCAATCTATAGAGCGCAGAATTATATTGATCAGAACCAAAATGATAAAGCTCTTTCTGAGCTTAAATCTTTGGGTGAGCAGTACAAAAATACAGCCTATGCTCAAAAGATCGTTCAGGCTGCAAAACCTCTCTTTACGAAAAACGGAGATGTTTCAGGATATGAAAACTTTGCAAGAAATATCGGGGTGAATGTAGCGGCTTCAGAAATTGATGAAATCAACCTGTCTACCGGTAAACAATATTTTGCGAAGAAAGATTATAAGAACGCTATTTCTTATTATGAAAAGTATCTGACACAGAATCCTACAGGGGAAGGATTGTACCAGGCGAAGTATGAATTAGGGGAAAGTTATTATCAAACTAATAATTCAACAAAAGCTTTACTTGTGCTTCAGGAAGTTGCTGGAATTCAGAATGATTACCAGGATGATGCAAAAACTCGTTTAGCTCAAATCTTCATTGCACAAGGGAATACTTCTGAAGCTAAAAAGTATTTGGAAGACATTAAAAACTCTTCAAATATCGGCATTAAGAACTACGCCAATGTTGAGCTGATGAAAGTGTATGCAGAAGAAAAGAATTTCTCTGAAGCTGAAAAATTAGCGAATGCAGTAATTGCCAATTCCAAGAATTCTGCTGCTGTGATTGAAACGGCAAAAGTGATCAAGGCGAGAAGTCTGATGAATTCAGGAAAGGATAAAGATGCTCAGGCGGCTTACACTTCTCTTGAAAAATCATCGAATACCTCAGTAGCTGCAGAAGCATTGTATGCAAAAGCGTATTATCAGAATAAAGGAAAAGCTTTCAAATCTTCCAATGAGACGATCTTTAAGCTTGCGAATAATTATGCATCAGAAGAATTCTGGGGAGCAAAAGCTTTGGTATTGATGGCGAAGAACTATATCGGCCTGAAGGATAATTATCAGGCAAGTTATACTTGTGATCAGATCATTACCAATTACAAGGATTTCCCTGAAATTGTTGCTGAAGCTAAAGAAGTGAAGAAATTAATCAAGAAATGATCTTTTTAGGAGAAAATATTCACGAATATCCAGCTACTGAACCAGCAGATCCGAAATCTTGTGCAGAGCATTTCGCAGATATAATGGGTAAGAAAGGATATACACTGGATTTTTCACTGAAAAGCCTGGAGACTGAAATTGATAAGGTTTTAGAAAAATATTCAAAAATTGAATATCAGGAACTGAATATTTTAGAGGAATTTCTGACAGCTTATGTGGGAGAAAGTCTTCTTAGAATATTCGGAGGCAGTTGGGCAGGTAATTTCTATGGCCCATTAAACAGGTCAGGGGTTAATTTTTATACTTCCTATATGGTGATTAATGATTTTAGATTTAATCCTAATCATTTTATAGGGTATTATTTAAGTAACGGTAAGAAGTCAGAAGGTACTTTTTACGAATATTTATACAAACGGAATCAAAGTAGTGGCATCTTCCATGATTTTTTAGGAGGAGGGTTAATACAAAAAATAAACAATAATATTCAATAGATTTTTAAATCCTTTGTGATTAAAATTAAAGAGTATGAACAAGAAAATTCAAATATTATCTATATTATTTCTGGGAATTTCGTCGGTGGCGTTTGCTCAGATCAAGGAGGAGAAACTGGTTCTTAATAAGAAAAGAGAGCCGGAGGTGAAGAAGATTGAGAAGAAGAAAACCTCAGTGGAGACTATTAAAAATTACCCGCCGGAAGAGAAATCCCAGAACCCTGTGAAATATACCATCACAGATGTACCTGCGGTTTCAGACTTCAAAACATCTACCATTCAGGGAGAAGATGTGGCACCGAAATTTGATGGAACGGCACAAAACAATTACGTTCAGTTCGGAATGGGGAACTATGGAAAGATCCTGCTTGACGGAAACATTTCCAAGACCCTTGAAAATAAGCTTGAAGTAGGAGGTGATGTACACGTTCTTTCTACAAACGGGCTTAAAAAAGACTACGACTGGAACTCAAAGCAAACCTCAGCTACATTCGCAGCATTCCTTAATTCTTATGGAGAAAAAGGAAAATTCAACCTTAATGCTGAATATGGGCTGAATAATTATAATTACTATGGGATCTATGCGATGACCCCTTCAGCTGATGTGGATCTGAAACAAAAGGTAAATCAGTTTAAAGTAAACGGATATTATGATTTTTATTCCAATGAAATTTTAAATGATGTAAGGGTGAAATCATCATTCCTTAAAGATCATTTCGATGCTCAGGAAAATCAGGTTTCCATCCTGGCTAATTTCTCCAAACATGCTGTGGAATTAGGAAAATCAGGAATCAACCTGAATGCTGATCTAGGTGTTGGATTGGAAGCTGTAAAAACAGATTTTGCAATCAGAGACAAAAATACGGCAAACTTCTTCAATACAAGTCTTGCTCCTAAAGTAACGTTCAGAAAAGGAGATTCTTATTTGATGCTAGGTTCTTCATTCTCATTCCTGAATGCCAAGAACTCTAACGATATGATGGCAGAACAGCTGAAGAACAACAAAACGTATTGGTTTCCACAAGCTGAGTTCCAGTTTGCTGCTGCTAAAGAATTCAAATTCTATGGTGGGGTAGACGGCGGTCTTAAGCTGAACACTTACGGAGACCTTTTACAGGCTAATCCATTTGTGCTTTCTGACCAGTATTTAAAGCCAACAGAGACCAAATATCATTTTTATGTAGGATTGAGAGGAGATATTGATGAAACGCTGAAATACGACTTCTCTGCAGGTTTCGGAAAAATGAGAGACATTATGTTCTTTAAAGCAAACAGCCTGTTTGATGATGTGTATACACTGAACCGTTCTGCTTACAATTTTGCCAATACATTCTCTGCAGTATATGATGACGGAAACGTAAGTGACATCAAAGGAAGTGTACAATATTTCCCTCTTGAAAACCTGATCATCGACGGAGAATTGAGGTTTACCAAGTACAATTTGAAGAATTACGAGAATATTTATAACGTTCCTTTACTAAATGCAAGCATTGGAGCAAAATATACAATGCTGGACAAGAAATTATTGTTAGGGTTCAAAGGAATCTTTGCAAGTGACAGAACAACAAACTCTTATACCATCGAAGGTGTAGCGAATCCGGGCATGATTTTCCAGTCTACAGAGAACACAAATGATAAAGTTGGGGGGTATGCTGATTTAAATCTTTCCGCAGAGTATAAAATTCACAAAAATTTCAGTATTTTCGCACTCGGAAATAATCTTCTAAGCTCAAAATACCAGACGTACAAAGGTTATAAAGTCTTAGGTGCACAGATTCTGGGTGGGGTGAAGATCACTTTCTAAATCATACGTAATAGGCAATAAGTAATGAGTAATATGACATTCATTTTATCATTTACTCATTACTCATGAATACGGCTGCATAGTTTAATGGATAGAACTTCGGATTTCGGCTCCGACAGTGAGGGTTCGAATCCTTCTGCGGTCACAAAAGCTCCTTTTTAAGGGGCTTTTTTCGTTTATATAAGCGATTAATTATACTTGATGGGCCTCAACTATGGATGCTGGTAAAAAATCAATAAAGATTTTAATTAAACATTTTACTTTTTTCTGGAAAAGTTGTTGAAATGGATTTCCAACTCAAAGTTTTTATTTCGATGCGGTTCCTCAATATTTCCCATTAACAATCCCATATTTTGCCGATCGTTTTGAAGAAATTGTAGACAAATTAAAAAAGCCTCTTCATTGAGGCTTTCTTATGTAAAATTCAATATAAGCTGATCCATTTTATTCCTTTACAAAACTCTGGGCTGATTTTACAACCGATATTTTACCACCCACAGAACAGGGGCAGGTGGAGTGGTCTAAAAGCTCTTTTTTTCCATCAATCTCAAAAACGGAAGTATCCTGCCATTGTACAGGAGCAGGAATACAGGGTAAAAATCCTCCTGAAGAAGGTTTCAGTTTGCATTGCCCGAAGGGTTTAATATTGGTATTGGGCTGTTTGTCTTCTTCTGTGGCCTGAAGTTTACCTTCAATGGTCATAAAAGTCTGGCTTGTAACAGTGATCAGTGATGGGATTGTCCCTTTATCACATTGTAATTGGGTGGTGTCGGTGATGTGATTGGGCATAGTTTTATTCAGATTTTATAATTCTGTACTTATTCTTAAAAATCAACTTATTAATTAAAATGGAAATGATAAGAGAAGGTATGATCAGGAAAATATGCTGTAAGGTGAGATCTTCCAGACCATTTATTCCCGATTGGTACAAATTAGAGCTTTTATCAATGAGAATCGTATAAAGATACATTCCCAGATAGCTGCTGACGCATGATATAGTGTATGCTATAAACCAGTTCTTTCTCATCATTGTCAAAACCAGGATCAGCATAACTCCAATAGGAATCATTACAAAAAAAGGAAGACCGTCATACCATCCAAACAGGCCTGTAATAGGAGAGGATAAAGATCGGGATATAGATTCTTCGAAAAAGAAATCCCAGTCAGAATAATAATTGTTAATCAGGTTGTCGATATTTCCAAAAATAAAGTAATAGACTATAATATGTACCAGCCATATTAAAATAAAGATCCAGATTTTGTTAGTTTTTGAGTGGGTCATAAGCTCTTATTATTTTACGGTATTCTTCTTTTAAAGTTCCTTTGGGTCTGAATTCCTTTTCCTGTTTTTCAATGATTTTGTTTCCCTGTTTATATTTCCTTTTAATGACTTCATAGGTGTCACTGGTATAGGTCTTTCCTTTAAAAGCATTTGAGGTAGGCTGATGCCTGTCTAGCCACAACATCAGTAGTGGTAGGTCTATCCGAAAACCTGCATCTTTCACTGAAGCTTTCCATGGTTCGTCAAACTGGGGGGTAACGCTGCTCGTTTTACCACCAAGGCCATAGTATCCGTCAGAAATATTTTTGTCTGCCATCGCCTGAAATTTGGCTATGGTTGCTGCAGAAGTTTTCTCATAGATAGGAACAGCTACCGTTCCCTGTTCATGGTTGATGAATTGTTTGTCAAACTGATAGGCTTTCTCATAGGTGTCTAAAGGCTCTGTGGCATATTTCCCGTTAAATAGCTCGTAAAACTGAGTAATGGCATAATCGCATATGCCAAGATTGAGTTCTGCCAATATGGTTTCAACATCATTGCTTATCAGCATAGAACCGCCTTCCAGGTTTTGTGCCAGTTTTCCGACCAGCTTTTTTGCCCCTTTTGTCCATCTGCATTTGTGTTTAAATTTAGGGATTGCCTGATCTACAAATTCATAAAATGTATGAATTTGGGCAAAAGGAGCAATCACTCCCTGCAGTTTATTTTCAATGATATAATTACAGGCGAACTGGAAGGTGAGATTTCCAACTTTGCCTTCTTTTCTATCCTTTGTCAGCCAGCATCCTTTTTGTAACTGTTTTCTATCTGTAGCCAGCTCATACATTTCCAGGCTGGGAAACTCTCCATGAGATGCTGCTACCATTGTTTTGCTTCCATTGGTGAGAAAATCATACATCAAAGCTACATAATCGATTCCTAAAGCAGTGATCTTAGGAAGTATGATGGATATTTTCTCGTTATCAATACTGATGAAACGACTGTCGAATTCATCGTAATGTACTGAGCCGGAGACCAATTTTCCTGTTGCCGTATTAAGATTTATTTTTTTTATGGATATTTTACCGGTATCCGCAGATTCCCGGGAAAATCCAACAAATCCGTTGTTATAAGCCAACATCATTTTGGGAAATATTTTTCCACCAATAAATATTCTTTCTATTAAACCAATTTGGCCTGGGGCACGATCAGAAAAGAAATTGGCATTGATCCATTTTCCTTTTTCATTCCCTTTTTTTGATGCTCTATTGGCTTTTCGTATTTTATAAAAGAATTTTACGTAATCGGGTTCTACCGTGTTGAATCCGCTTTCTGCTTTTTCTAATTTAACAAAGTAATACTTTGAATTCATCAAAGGCAACAGTGCAACCCCGTCATTCATAAATATTCCTTCCGTTAATATATCTATAACAACGTGTTGGAATTTTTCATTTCCATTGATCTTTTTGATCTTCAAATAATTATCTTCCATCAGAATAGCTGTTTTTTCAATTCATAATGATGAATGTATATTTTGTCTGTTCTGTTGTGATCTCATATAGCCACCCATTGAACACAGATTCTTTTTTCCCATTATAGCAGGTATAAGCCCTTATATATTGGGTATTATCTCCCTGTTTTACATAATTGCTGCATGAGATTTTCCCTATTGGCTTGTACTTGTTTTTTCGCAAGAAATCATTTAATCCAACAATTCTTATAGCATTAGCTCTGCCATAGCCCTCCACTTTACCTTTGAATCTGACCTTTGATACTTTTACACGGGTTATTTTATCATGTATTTCTTCATTGAGAGGGGATAGATGAACAATCTTGTTGTTTAGTAGGGTAATGCTGTCACTTTTCTGAGAAAATAACACGAGAGGGAATAGAAGGTATAAAAATAATATGATCTTTTTTGTCATCATTTTTTCTGTTTTATTGCTTTAGGTATTGCCGCACTCTCTCTTATGGTGGATACTACATAGGTAAGTCCGTTGCCATAGGAACTTCGCACATCCGTCTGCCCAATGAGTGCAGGTTTATTACATAGGCAGTAAAGCTTATTGTGTGCAGAGGTTCCAACCTCTAATACGGCTTTTGCGGTTCCCACTGCATTGTCATAAAAGTGGAAGTAGTTTCCTTTGCTGTCTGAACCCATTCCCACAATCACCACAAAATGGTCCGTAATCCCATCAGGATTGATATATTCTTTTCTCGCCTTTTTTATTCTGTCATCTACATCATCGATTCCTACCGTTACAGGGTGTCCACTCTTCAATGCTTTTTTTATATATTCTACTCCTGCATTAAATTCTGCTTTATGGTAGTTGAATGTATAAGCTTCTTCCTTTTTCTTCGGATAAGTTGCCGTTGCTATTAAATGTCTTTTGCCACTTTCTCTGTATCCTGCATTGGATAATTGCTTATTGGTTGCAGTATGACAATCAGTTGTATAGCCTACAAATTTTTCTGCAGGGATTACAGCTGCTATTGTTTCCCAAGTATTACAAGGACATTCTTCGACCGTTAAAACCTCTTTGAGAAGAGATCCGGAAGGGTCTTTAACGGTATATGTATTATTATCTGCCATAAATTGATTGATTAAATGTTTTTACTAACCTCTATTTTTTCTTTTAATTCGGCAAATCCTTCTTTATTGACATTTCCGGCAAAAGATACCTCTTCTTGTTTCCCATCTATATTTTTTTCAACAATAACTTCAACGGCTTCTCCTTCTTCATAATTTCTGGTTTGTACCAATAAACTTACTTTACTGCCATAATAGGCGCTGTCAATATTGTTTTCCATCTCTGCATCCATCCATTTCGCGCTTACAATCTGTTTTTCTTTGGTATAATCAAATTCTCCGTTGGCAGGAAGCTTATTCATTTGTGGAGCTTTATACTCAATTTTATCTTTAGCGGTCAATAACGAATTGGCTCCATACACATGCATTCTGTCTCTTGCGCCAAATTCAGTTTGTCCATCCGTATAACCGATGAACTTTTCTTTTCCATATAGGTCCAGATGCGCTTTGGCGGATATTTCAGTATTGGTTCCGGCTGAAATAATGGTCTTTTTGCCACTATCCTGGCTTATTTCTTCTTTTGCGATGATTTTGATGTTCTGCCCGATACTCGTTTCCATGTTTTTGCCAGCTCTGGTCTCAATGTTTTCTTCAATATCAAATTTCAGATTCTTTGATTTTATAGTGATGGTTTCAGGAGCCGTAATATTGATATTGCTCCCTTCAGTATCAAATTGAAGGACATTGCCGCTTTTATCCGTCAGCAAAATACTTTCATCTTCTGTAAATACCAGACGGTGCCCGCTTCTTGTCTGAAGAGATTTCACACGGTTGTCCATGCCACCTCCCAATCCAACGCCTCCATGAAACATTCCGCCCATTGCGAAAGGAAAATCAGGATTATGGTATTCGAATCCTACCATCACCTGGTCTCCGATTTCAGGAATGGCAACAAATCCTCTGTTTTGACTTACAATGTCTGTTCCTCCGGCATCAGGACTCATCATTCTGATAAAATGGGTGGTGTCATTCAGCTGCCAATCGAATTGTACCTGTATTCTTCCCTGATTCAGAGGGTCGATATTGGAGATTACGGTGGCTATCTGAGGTTCGGCTTTAGGAATAATAAATTCAGGCTTAGGCATGAATCCTGTACCTTCAGCGATGGCTTCAAAACTTCCTGTATAGTATCCTCTGGCATCCACTTCATGGTTGGCCTCTGTAATCATCAGCGTGGTAAAATGTGAGGTTTCATTGTTGTTTTGTTTCCTCATATCGAGGTTTGCAACACAGCCAATATAGAGAAAAGGAAGTGATGTATTCCCCGATACCGTAAAAACTTCTACCGCTTTACTTCCCCTTGCACTTTTCTGAGAATCATCCACATCCATAAACATATTGGCATTGATAGGGGTGGGAGTCAGTGATCGTGTCCTGAAAATATCCGCATTCAGTTGATAGGCTTTGGCTGACAGGTCTCCAAGATGTTTTATAGTATGATCCGAGCCTTGCATTTTAGCATGATTGCTGCTGTTATAGCCAAAATATTCAGGTTTTATGTGAGTGGCTTTTAACTCTACCTGTACATCTGTAACATTACTTCCGTATGTAAGATTGATAGGTTTTTCATTGGGAGGAAGCTTTCCGAAGTGCAAGATGTAGCCATCATAATAAAACTGTTCTCCATAAGCTGCTGCCAGTCTCGCAAGATAATTGTAATGCGTCTCACAATACTGTGTACTGTAATTGATGTAGCTTTTATTCTGTGTATCTACCCGGAAATCAAATTGACTTGATTCCAGAGTTTCTTTGAAAATTCTATCTGCAATAATGTGGGTATTGACGGATTGGCTGCCTCCGAAGCTTTGAGTATGGGGTGCTGAATCCATCAGAATAGTAGGACTGTATCCCTTAAGTACAATATTTCCCAAACTCATTTTTTCCTGACTGAAGGCTACTTTCGTTATGACCCCTACAAAAGTTCTCTCAGGGCTTTCGTGTTCAGGATCTTTATATCTGAAAGTTACGGTGAGCCGTTTTCCCAGAAACTGTTGTGCGCTCTCAAGGTTATGATCCTGGATTTCTTCCAAAGAATCATGAGCTAATATCAATTCAAAGCTATGATGCTTTCTTGCGCTCTGCTGTAAACGAAAATGTTTAAATCTACTGATTGTTTTACCATCAGCAACAATATCCAGCCTGACAACCCGGTTGATCCCTGCGATGTCATTCTCCGATATTCTTTCAGAATTCGAAATAATTCTCTTCATGTTGCTTTGCGTTTTGTGTTATTTCACTAAAATTAGACAAATATATCATACACCTTATAGAAATGTAGATATATTTTTAAAATTGTAGTAAAACTACGACTCTGTATCAGTAGTGAAAATGAATATTTTAGAGATGTGAGGCGTATGATTTTTATTGATGTCCTAAAATGAAAATTTTCCTATTAAGCATAAATTAGATTAAATTTGATAAAAATAAACCGATGATTAAAACACCTTTTTACTTCATATTTTAAACTAATAATAATGTTCAAAACAATAATTCAATTCCAATTTTTACCGATCAAAAGCAAATGTATACGACTGCTTTTTTTAACGGTTCTGTCTGCCAATGTCTATGCCCAATCTCCGGGAGATGTGCTGCTGAATATTAATTATGAAAATGGAACACTCAACTCCGGTATCACAGGAGTAAATCCTACCAATGCGACCGCTTCCGATGCGGTTTATATGGTACAGCCCGGAGCTACGGGAAATTATGCTGTTGCCCATAAAGTAGTTTACGGAGATCAGGGATACTATTCTAATGAGAACTGGAGAAGTGAGAGTGATGCAGACCGTTTCAAAGCAGCTCGGTTTTTACCGGGTGATGAACGCCGTTATGAATTCAGTGTCCTTTTGAAAGACTGGACCCCTTGGAAAGCCGGAGATCCTACTAATGAAACCAATATTTTCCAGTTAAAGGTCTCTGGCGGGGCAGGAGTTCCCCTTCAGGTCAGAACACAGCGAAATGCAATGCGGTTGAGGTTTGCCGTAGAGAACAATGTTCCTCCTATAGATATTATCCCGGATATAAGAACTTATGTCAACCAATGGATTCATTTCAGGATTGATGTAAAATGGACCGATACGAATACCGGATATATGAAAACCTATATGAAACTGCCAAACCAGGGGAGCTATGCTTTGGTAGATGAAAAAACTAACTACCGGACGTATCCCGGTGACGGGCTTGGAGGACAGCACGGATATATAAAATGGGGAATATATGTAACGCCTCCTGATATTACCCGTGTCGCTTATCATGATGATATAAAGATTATCTATTTAGGAGGACCGGCTCCTTCCCCTGAAACTACAGAAGGAGAAATAGTATATGCCCATCATCACAAATTGCATAAATAATAAAGTTACCACCTATACAACAAAAGCAAATGGTATATAAAATAAAGAATATTATGAGGAAACTAGCCGTATGTACTCTGATGATCAGCGCAATTTCTCTATCAGCTCAGGAAAAAATGGTCAGTGCATTTCCCGATATGAAATCGAAGCTTGATACTCATTTTCCGATTGAACATTTTAAAGATCAGAATGGGAAACCATATCCTGTCAGTTATTTAGAAGGAAAAACAAGCCTTGTTAATTTTTGGTTTTCCACATGTGCCTCATGCATCGAGGAGCTCCCGGTTTTAAATAAACTGCAACAATCTTTACCTAATTCCAATTTTATTGGTATTACCCACGATGATACACAGAAAGTAAAGGCATTTATCCTGAAACATCCTTATCATTTTGAGCAGATTACCAATGCAGGAAAAGAACTGAAAGAATATTTAACGGTACAGAGATTCCCAATGTCCCTTATTATTGGGAAAGATGGTAAAGTAAAAGAAGTTATTGGAATAGTGACAGAAGAAAAGATGCAGTTGATTCTGGACAAATTGGGACATTAAACATATATCTTTTAATCTATAATCGATCAATCTCCGGCTGAAAGCCGGAGATTGATATTTATAATAGTACTGTAAAGGTAAACTATTGTTTTATAATTTTTTTCGTAAAAGTACTTCCGTCTTTCTTTACACCTTTTAAGATATAAGCAGAGGCTGGTAATGGATGCAGATCCACCTGATTGCCACTTGGCTTGGTCAGTACAACTCTTCCTTCTAATGTTGAAACCTCAATATGATTCAGGTTTTCAGAGAAGGTTACAGTATTCTTTGTTGGGTTGGGGTAAATTGAAATATCAGTTGAATATTTATTTTCCAGAGTACTTAAAGTTCCTGATCCCAATTTCACGAGCCAAAAATCTGTAGCATCAACATTCTGATGAAGCCCCACTACATCACCGTCTCTCGAATTGGTATAGCCGGCGATCACATATCCTCCATCTGATGCGAGGTCTAAAGAGAAAGCAGCCTCACCAAAAGTGCCCCCTAAAGATTTATTCCATTGTAAATCACCGGTAGCATTTAATCTTACTACCCAATAATCTGTGCCGGTGTCATATCCATGATGGCCTACAACGTCTCCATCAATAGAAAATGAATATCCTGCAGCTACGTAGCCTCCGTCCGGAGTTTGTTTGATAGAGTAGGCTTTATCGGTTTTGCTGCCTCCAAGGCTTTTTTGCCAGGTCAATGAGCCGTTGGCATCCATTTTGGCAATCCAGAAATCATGACTTCCGTGATTACCTGTAACATGGCCGTCCACAGAATTGGAATAACCTGCAAGAATATAGCCGCCGTCTGAGGTCTGCTGAATAGAGCTGGCTGAATCTTCGCCACTGCCGCCCAGACTCTTTTGCCATTGAATGCTCCCGGTTGAATTTAATTTTACCACCCAGGCATCTCTTGATGGCTTATAGGCCCAGTCATTGGCATCCCAGTAAGAATGATTACCTGTGACATCGCCGTTTGCGGAGTCAGAATAGCCTGCAACGATATACCCGCCATCTGAGGTCTGTTGAATCGAATATCCCACATCATCACCTGTTCCACCCAAACTTTTTTGCCATTCTATATCTCCCGTTGAATTGGTTTTGATGACCCACATATCATAGGTTGTCCAGATTCCATGATGACCTGTCACATCAATATCATTGCCATTGGAAGCTCCCGCAATAATGAATCCGCCGTCTGAGGTCTGCTGAACCGAATATGCCGCTTCAGTGCCTGTAGACCCCATATTTTTAGTCCACATTTTATTTCCTGAACCATCTATTTTGGCTATCCATAGGTCGCTTCCACCTCCAAAATAATCAAGTACATCACCATTATCTACCATAGAGCTTCCTGCCATAAGGTATCCGCCGTCATTGGTGAGTGTAATAGCTGCGGCTTCCTCAAACCCACTTCCTCCTAATGCTTTCTGCCATTGAAAATTTCCGGTTTGGTCTGTTTTTACAACCCACATATCCGGGTTATTGCCATGTACGCCGCTTACATACCCGCTGTTTGCATTCGTGCTTCCAGCAACTACATATCCGCCATCAGGAGTACGCAGAACCTGTAAACCAAACAGTCCTGCATTTTTTACATTTGTGGCAGCAGATTCGGTTCCTGAGCCACCCAGGCAGACCGCCCATTCAATAGCCGGGGCCTGTTGAGCATTCAATATTTTACCTGCGAAAATAAGAATGGCCGTAAGAAAAATTCTTCTCATGTATAGTAGTATAAAGTTTTGGTTATTGTTTTGGCAACGAAAATAATTAAAATTATTTAAAAACCATTTGATTACAGGATTTGTCCTTTAGAGAATACCTACCAATGGCAATGCTTTCAGAAATTTTTTATCAAATCTGAAAAGTGGTTTTTATAAATAATTAATATTTGAAAAATAGGGAGTGCAGAGACTGTAGAAGTCAGTTCTGTTATTAACAATGATCTCCCATTAATAATGAGAGATCAAGAGGTATGCTTTAATATCCGGATAGAATCAATTGTTCTATCTTAGAAATGTATTACACAATGGAGGCCTGAAATACCGTTTTGCTGAAGCTGATCATTGGATGGCTTAAATACAGCGGGTATAACAATGGTGTATTGAAAATTCAATACGGGAAAAACAGATTAATTAAGGTCATAATTGGAAATAACCAGACTCAGAATAAAGTGAACATAGTCCTGATCAGCTTCTTTTCTGTTGATCAGTTTGTTTTTATATTCATAAGAACCCAGCTTTCTAGACAACTCCTGATAGGTATCAAACTGGTCGCCTTTTACTTTTACTCTCATATTACCATCCCTTCTTTGAATCAGTACATTATCTAAAGTTCTTACCTTAAATAAAACCTCACATAGTACAGGACGGGCCTTCATTGATCCAATGTACCTTTCAATGATATTGATCTTAAATGAATCGAATATGATGTTGTTAAAAACAATTTTAGAATTAGGCTCCTGAGTATTGAGCTCAAGCTTATAGTTCATTAATTTAAAATTTTGGTAAATATAGGTTTAATTATATCAAATCACAGCTCATTTTGATAGATTATTCCCATAATTTAATTATGTGGTATCATTCAACTGTTATAATACAGAATATTGAAGAATATGTATACATTGAAATAGATAGATTATCAAGTCAATAGTGTGCATAATTTTTATATTATGTATCTGAATTTTATATCTGAGTCCAAATATACGGGATTAATTTATTTTTCAGGCATAAAGTATTTCATAAATAATTTCAATATTGGGTAAAAGTTTCAAAGGAAAAGACAAAGCTTGTTTCTGTTGTACTTACATGGTTTTGACCCAATAGAGCTGGGCTGCGGCAAAAACTAGTTTTCCGGGGAGTTTCCAAATCATATGGAAGCTTCATTATATCCTTTTGTTTTTCTTATGAAGATCCTTCAAATTATTAATATACCCATAAATTTATGGCGGAAAAATAAAACAACATCATTAGAAATCTAATGATGCTGTTTGCATTTAGTGTTTTTACCTTAGTGATTGGTATACAAAATTGTTTTTTGTCACAGTTTTTTGCTGTTTCAAGTATTCATCATCAATAGTGTCAAATAATCACCTTGCAGTTTTACCATTAAACTGAGGGAACCATCTTACGGGAGAATTGCCTTATATAAGTGCTCTTGCCCGAAATTTGGAATTCTGACTGATTCATTCTTTTTTAGTTTCGCATTCAAAAGCCTTCGGAAGTGGAAAATGGCGAAACGGCCATATTTCCGGCGAACTAACTTTTTTTTATTCTTGAACAAGAATCTGATTTCCTTGTGCCTGAATGCGGTTTGTCCTAAAATTTATCATAATGCAATCAGAATCAGTTTTAAATTTTCATTTTTGATCGTGTTTTGTATATATAAAATGGTTTAGTTTGTGCAAATATACAAATTAAGACACTATGTAGT
The DNA here is from genome assembly GCF_056844665.1 of Chryseobacterium sp. FR048. Taxonomy (NCBI): domain Bacteria; kingdom Pseudomonadati; phylum Bacteroidota; class Flavobacteriia; order Flavobacteriales; family Weeksellaceae; genus Chryseobacterium; species Chryseobacterium sp. FR048. The sequence goes on from NZ_JBXDSE010000010.1 coordinate 80,065, forward strand.
GTCTAAAATGATAAAAAAATTTCTTAAACTTGTATCATTGAATGTTTAATCATGGAAAGAAAAGCAGCAGCAGGCAGTATCCGAAATAAGGAACGCAGTAAAAAGAAATTTTTGGATGCGGTTGGAAAAATTCTGAAAACAAAAGGTTATGCAGGATTAAAAGTGAATGATATAGCAAAAACAGCAGGAGTAGACAAGAAAATGATCTATACCTATTTTGGAGGTATGGATGGTCTGATCGATGAATATATCCGTTCACAGGACTACTGGATCAAAGTGACAACCGATAAAATTGATAAAATAATTCCAAACATTAATGACGGAGGAGTAGGGTTTATCAAAGAAATGTTGTTATCACAGTTTGATTATGTATACGACAACAAAGAAGCCCAGAAGCTTTTGCTCTGGAGTATATCCGAACCCCGCAAGTCATTAAGAAAGCTGATTGATACGCAGGAAGAAAACGGAGAGTATATTTTTGATAATATTTTTGAACCTCATTTTAAAGAGCGGTCACAGGATTTCCGGGCAGTTATGGCCATCATGGTATCCGGGCTGTATTACCTGAATATGTTTTCAAATATGAATGGAAGTATATTTTGCGGATTGGATATGAATACTGACGAAGGGCGGGGCAGAATTAAAAATGCCATCTCTTTTTTAGTAGAACAAACCTATGAGAATCTATAGTATTCTGTAGATTTCAGAGTCATAATCTTCAAATATAATCTCACATATCTTGATGAGAATATTTCTGGGCTTTCTACAACAGTATGGAAACCAGTATTGTTACAAAATAAAAACAGCATCGTTAGATTTTCTAATGGTGCTGTTCGTTTTTAGTGTTTTTACCTCAGTGTTCTAAGTTTTTTCCACCCAGATTGTGTTTGAAATATATAGAATGGTTATTAGTTTGTGCAAATATATAAAAATAAGACACTGATAGGTGTCTAGTTTGAAAAAAAATTTATAAACTTGTACTTCGAATGTTTAGTTATGGAAAGAAAATCAGTAGCAGGCAGTGTCAGGAACAAGGAACGCAGTAAAAAGAAATTCTTGGATGCAGTGGGGAAGATTCTGAAAACAAAAGGTTATGCAGGACTAAAGGTGAATGATATTGCGGGTATGGCAGGGGTAGATAAAAAAATGATCTATACGTATTTTGACGGGATAGATGGTCTTATAGACGAATATATCCGTTCGCAGGATTACTGGATCAAAGTGACTACAGATAAAATGGATAAGATTATCCCGACCATCAATGATGGAGGAGAACAATTTATCAGAGAAATGTTATTATCACAGTTTGATTATGTATACGATAACAAAGAGGCACAAAAACTACTGCTTTGGAGTATATCTGAACCTCGTAAGTCATTAAGAAAACTGATTGATACTCAGGAAGAGAACGGAGAGTATGTTTTTGAAAACGTTTTCAAACCATATTTTAAAGAACGGTCAGAAGATCTCCGGGCAGTCATGGCGATCATGGTAGCAGGATTATATTATCTGAACATATTTTCTTCTGTCAACGGAAGTATCTTTTGCGGGCTAGACATGAACTCTGCTGAAGGCCGGGGCAGAATAAAGAAAGCAATTTCTTTTTTAGTTGGAAAAACTTATGAAAATCTGTAAGGTTCTAAAAATCATCAGAGATAATCTCAGTCTTTCTCAGTACTTTCAAATTTTAAAATGCTCCTGAACCAGAAAAGGCATAAAATATAAACAGCATCATTAGATTTCCTAATGATGCTGTTCGTTTTTAGTGTTTTTACCTTAGTGTTCGAAATTTTTTCCACTCAGATTGTGTTTGAAAATATATAGAATGGTTTTTAGTTCGTGCAAATATATAAAAATAAGACACTATTTAGTGTCTAGTATGAAAAAAATCATAAAATTATACTTCGGATGTTTAGAAAAACAAAAGAAATCATCTCGGTTTCTTCACACCGTTTTTAAATCCTGAGAATCTTCTTGAATTTCCGGGATACTCCGTTACCAAAGGGATAAAAAATAAAAACAGCATCATTAGGTTTCCTAATGTGCCGTTCATTTTTAGTGTTTTTACCTTAGTGTCCGAAATTTTTTTCCACCCGGATTGTGTTTGAAAATATATAGAATGGTTTTTTAGTTGGTGCAAATATATAAAAATAAGACACTTGTTAGTGTCTAGTATGAAAAAAAATGATAAACTTGTACTTTGAATGTTTAATTATGGAAAGAAAACCAGCCGCAGGCAGCCTCAGGAACAAGGAACGCAGTAAAAAAAATTTTTTGGATGCTGTTGGAAAAATTCTCAAAACAAAAGGTTTTACAGGGTTAAAGGTAAATGACATCGCAGCAAAAGCAGGGGTGGATAAGAAAATGATCTACATATATTTTGGCGGAATGGATGGCCTTATAGACGAATATATCAGTTCACAGGATTTTTGGATGCAGGCAACCGCTGAAGAAGCTGAAAAATATAAACCGCAAATAAATATCGACGGGCAATCATTTGTGGAAGATATGCTGCTTTCACAATTGGAGTATGTTTACAATAATAAAGAAGCCCAGAAACTATTGATCTGGGGCCTGTCTGAGCCTCGGAAGGCATTAAAAAAACTATCTGATGCACGGGAGGAAAATGGAGAACGTCTTTTTAAACTGATGAAGGATACTTTTGGGGAACGTTTAGATGAATTTCGTGCAGTAATGGCCATTATGGTTTCAGGGATGTATTATGTGAATCTGTATGCCTCAATGAACGGCAGTATCTTTTGCGGGCTGGATCTCAATACCCCTAAAGGGCGGGAATATATCAAAAGAGCAATCTCTTTTTTAGTAAAACAGACCTATAAGAAGTTGCAAAAATAAAAAAGAGGCAATAATTTGCCCCTTCAATAGTATACTTGGTGAATCAGTAACTTTATCCCTGATGATACGGACAGCCCGTTGCAGTACCGGCAGTTTCTCCGGTTTTGTTAAAGAACTGTTCCATAATCACTTTCCTCTGATCTTCAGGAATATCTTCCAGCTTACGCAGCGTATTGGTCTGAATATGGGGCCAGCTTGTCGTACCACCGTCATTACCGAAATCAAATTCAAAAAATACAATCTGTTCATATTGCAGCTGCAGGATTTCTTTTCCATTTTCCTTAATCGTTTCGATCCACATATGCATATCCACTTCAACAGTAGGAACAAAACGGTTCACAAACGGAACATTAAGAATTCCTCCCTGAGCTCCTGTCTTCATTTTGGATGACATTTTGATATGTACATAGTTGCTGACTTCCTGACCTCTTAAGGTATCCCGAAGTCTCAGATCAGGCCGTACAGAATAAGGATACAGATCATTAGCCAGTATACGTTGCGTATAAATTTTGTTTGATCCTTTATCATTTTGGTCGGTCAGTTCTTCGTGTACCCAAGCTGGTGCCGGCTCGTCAAGATCGATAATATTATCCGGAGTTACTCCGGCGTTACCCATTGTACGGGAAATCGAAAGATGATCAGACTCCCATGCTTCTTTACCATAAGGGAATTTAGGAGAACCCTGAATTAAATAATTCGTAGTATCAGCCGTATTCTGAGGCACAATATCTCCTAATAAAGTAATGGTGCTGCCGTGAGGGATAACGCCGCTTCGGGAAATAGAGTAGTCAGGAATAAAATAAGGACCATCAAGCCCCGCACCGGGTTTGAATTCCTGAGCCGGGATGATCTCATAATAAGGCTGCCCCGGCTGCAATTCACTTTGAAGAATATACTTCTTTTCCTGTCCGTCCGGAGATACCCTTAGAAGAGGCTCGTCTCTGTATTTTCCCTTATATCCGTATTTTATTTCATCCGATTCTGAAACAGCATGAATACCGCGATCTCTTTTAATTGATTCTTCAGTCGCAGCATGGTTGTAAACATCACTTAGCCACAGATACATTCCGTTTTCCTCATGAATAGGAGTGTATTTCAAAGTATCCTGTCCTCTTACCGCATTGACGCTTTTAATGGACTGCTCATATTTCACAGCACCACAGAACAATTCACTTGCTCCACCACGGTTGCGGACACCGCCGGGAACAATCTCAAATGTCAGCTTTTCAATGTATTCTTCACAATCGAAACTGAACTTTCCGGGAATCGTTCCTGGATTGCCTCCGGGAGAAGGCATGATGGTAGTATGTATGCCACTGGCTAATGAAGGTTTGGTAATGTTCTTATTATAATTGACATTATAACTCACCCATGTTCCGTTCAGTGCTGCCAGAACACCATAGTCTACATTGTTTTCTATCTCACTCAGATTTTCTTCTCTGAATGGCCTTACCGGATCATCGATAAGCAGTTTTGAATATCCATCCATTATCTGAGCCAGAGATTTCTGATCAGCTCCCGGGCTTTTGCGGAATAACTGACCTCCCGTTTCGAGGCCTTCTTTTTTACGTTTAAGCATGATATATAGTTTTTATGGTTATAAGCTGGTATATTCGAAAGTAGGTCCAGCATTGCTCTGAGAATCCAGTGGCTGCTTCATTAGACCTACAGCCTGTTCTTTCAATGCATACATATACATAATTGATTTTTCTAGTTCCTTTTGATTTCCTTCCACCGCATGCTGAATGGCATCCAGTAATCTTCTGTAGGTTTTATTAAATTCAAGCCCCTGTTCATAAAGCTCCCTGTTTTCTGTATAATCGCTTAATTTGGGATTGGCTTTCATAGGATATGCAGCATTCCAGTCTACAGGAAGAGGTTTCCCGGTTGGAGGGGTGGTTACAGGCATCATTCCGTCTTCATCCGTGAAAGGACCGTAATCGCCGCCCACATAGAAATGTTCATGGAAAACTTCTTTAAATCTGAAATAATGGGCAAGTTCAACCCCTTCTTCAAACTGGGAAGGATCTACATCAAAAATAGAATCGTCCGCTCCCTCTCCCTGGCCTTTGATTTCCTGGAAAACAGCAATTACCCCTTCAAGAGATTCCACAGAATGAAGCTTTCCGCCACTTCCGTAGTATTGCTCAGGACGGATCTGTTTAGACGGATCTCCTGTAAAGATTCCTCCTATATTCAGTTCTTTGAAATTCTGAGGAAGACTTCCATGTTCTTGATAGTAAGCAATGATTTGAAATACCACGATATAGAAAAATAATACATCATAGTATTCACCGATAGTATGTACATTTTCCATGATAAAGCCTTTCATATTCTCAAGAGTCCAGAAATTGTTTTCCTGGATAGCAGCTCTTTGGGTAAATGAAGAGACAGGTTCAGATTCGATGGTGAATGTCGGGGCTTTTACCAAAGGCTTACTTGGGCTCTCGATGGCGATGAAAGTAGCAATGCTGTTGGTAGAGAAGGTTTCAAGTCCTACATAGAAATCTACATTCATCGGTAATTTCATCGGGTAGGTGGGGTAGTTTTGAGGCTTGTTGACGGAAGGCTGGATGTTGATTGCGTTCAGTACATTGCACACCATGATCAGGTGAAGCATTTCTTCTACAGCAACACTTCTGATGATTTGGGAAGCCAATGTGTTGGTCCCGTCTTTAATGGAGTATAATGCCGTAAGATAAGGCGGAATCGTAGAATGCTCAATAAGGATGGCCGTTTGTAAAAGGTCCTGCAAAACAGGGCGGTAATCGATGGCGCTCAATCTTTTTTTGACCTGATCTGATAATTCCGGAATTCCTGTTGCCAACTGAGCACTCAGATATTGATTAAAACCTTTGGTCTGATCGTTCAGTAGATAGTTCGTCAGTGCTTTAATGTGGTATTTCAATCCCTCAGTCCAGTCTTCTTTACTGATGCTTGAATCAAATAATAAGGACTGCAATGAAAGAGCTTCGTCTACCACTGCACTTCTGCTTAGTGTTTTAGCTCCTTTTGATGCTGCTTTAGTCTGTAAAGTTTCTTGTGGAGCTGATTTATTGATAAGTCTTTGTCTCATGTTTTCAGTTTTTAAATTGTGTTTCCAGGTCTTTTAAGATAGATTCTACCGAACGGATGGTAAATGCTGATAAAGTAAGGGTAGGATTCGAAGTTCCCAGTGTGGTCATATTTCCGGCTCCCACGATGTATAAATTCGGGTGATCCCAGGATTTACAATAGCTGTCTGTCACAGAATCATCAGGAGAAGAACCCATTCTGTGAGTTCCTACAATGTGGCCTGCACCATTGTAAGAATACCTTACGTTGTTATAGATAAAAGTGTTGTTGTCTGTTGCATTATAAGACGTAAAGTCCTGAATTCCCAGCCTTTCAAACATTTGATCTGAGGCCAGTTTTGCCTGTTCCATTGCCTTTTTCTCATAATCGGTAAGTTCGTAATGAATAACAGGGCGCGGAATACCCAATGCATCAGTATATTGATCATTGATCGTCACCCGGTTATTGGGATTAGGAAGCTGTTCGATTTCAAAATGAAATAAAACCTGTCTTGAAAGTCTGTCGGTAAGTGCTTCCTTCAATTCAGCTCCGAAAAGCCCATCTGCTAAGAATTCCGAAACGTCAGATCCGGGAGAAAATGCCGGCCATCCCCATCCCCAGTTGTCGAGTGGAGAAATCCATGCCGAGAAATCACTTCTGAAACTTCCGTCACGGAAAGACGAGATATTGGTCGTAGAACCAGGCCCTCTGTAAGGATATACAGCCTCCGGAAACAATCCCCAGGTAAGCATCACCATATGATCCATCAGATTTCGCCCTACCTGATCACTGCGGTTGGCAACGGTTTTTTCAACCTTTTTCCCGTTCTCTGTTACCGTATATTTTGAATTCAATAAAATCTTTGGATTTTCAAAAGCATTGGCCGCCAGAATGACAATAGAGTCTGAAGTATCAATAACTTCCTCTACAAAGTCTGTTTTTTCTTTTGAAATATACCTTCTCAAATGCACTTTTGAGATCTTATCTTTATCGTTCTGATCTACGCTTAGTCGGTATACAACGCTCTGAGCCTGAACTTCCATATATGGATTGCGGGAAAGATTATCATTGTCATTGATTTTATACAAAGCTTTCTTCAGGGTCTTCAAAGCATTATATTTTGCCTGCACCGGGCAGATAGGAACACAAGAAGCGTTTCCTTCGCATCGTTCACCCATATAAGGATTCCAAACCGAGCCAAGTGCTTTATATTCTTCTTTTCCTGAACCGTCCAATACCAGTTGATAGCCTGAAGGCCCGGTCTCTGCTTTGATGATCTTTGTTTTTCCGTATTTAGGATTGGGGATAGAATTTCTTCCCTGTGGTGAAGGCACAAGAAGCAAAGGGATTTCCTCAAAGTTTAACCGAACACTTGTTCCTTTAAGCCCTTTGATGATCTTATGATCCATATAACTCTGAGGAATTTCTTCCATTGGGAAAACGTAGTCGCCGTAATATTTTTCCATGCTTTCAGAAATAGGGTATTCCTGTTTTGAAACATCTCCTGAAACACCGATTTCAAATTCTGCCATTTCATAATACGGCCTTAAGGTATCATAGTCTATAGGCCAGTTGATAGGTGTCTTTTCTTTAGACTGAGGATGATCTATAGTAATACCGTATTTTTCGGAAAGTCTGAAATCATTAGGCAGCATTCTCGGAGTTGTTCCCAGCCAGTGGAGGGTTGTTCCACCTCCTACTCTGATCGCATCACTGGCAAACGGCATAGGACCAAACTGCACCAGGTAACCTTTTTTATCAGGAAAAGGAGGTGTGATTGGTTCCATATCCAGTACATTAGGAGAAGGGGCCTGTTTTAAATTAGGGTAAGGTGAGTTCGGAACTTTAGCTTCCTGCATATAAAAAGTACGGATGTACTCATTGTAAGCGGTCATAGAGGATACAGAATCCAGTTCTAGTCCGGCTTCAAGACCTGCTTCAAACATTAATACAGACAATTCACGAGTATCGTCAGATTTTTTTGCATCTGCACGGTGAATCATTTTCCCTTGTTTGCTGTCGAATACGTGATCAGTCAGAAGCTTTGCGATCAGTGATCCGGCGATCCCCGTTCCTACGATGATCACATCTTTTTTGTTGTTGATTTTGCTCATGAGTTGCTGTTTACAGGTTTAATGCCCCAGGATTTATAACCAGGCTGCTTGGCTCCCGGTGGATGCGAATGCATTACGTTCCAGACAAGTCCTTCTTTATACGACAGATCATTGATATAAGCCCCTTCCCAGGTTCCTAAATACCAGAGGGTAATCACCTTATCTGAAATGTAGCTCAATCCGGGATCGGCCATGATTTCGGAAATAATGCCATTCTTTAGCTGATCTCCGGTAAGAGAATTTTCAAGTATATTTTTGGAAACCGTCAGGAATTCTACAAAAGTAGCAGCCTGCAAATTTCCCAGAATATAAGTGTAATAGGTTTCTGCCAGGCCGGTAGCCTGCAATTCGTTCACAGAAAAGCCGGTGAGCGCTTCCGAGATCGACATAAAGACATCGAAATAATAATCATCGACGTTGAGGATTTTGTTAATAACCATTTCGTAAAAATTTGAGGGTTTAATCTATCTTGGGCTCTCCATCATGAAAGAGCGGTCTATAACGTTCAGATCTTCCGGGATACCCTTGCAGAACGAACCGATCTCCTTTTTCAGAAATGGCTTCTTGTTTTTTGAGTGATCCATTGTTATCAATTTTTGTTTATCCGAAATTAGGCAGATCCGGGCAGATAAGATTACGTATTTCTACGTAATTTTTATTCTGGTTTCTTTTCAATATTTTGGAAAAGGCTTTCAATAAAGGGATGTGAGGAATTATGTATTCACTTAGTTTAGAATTAATTTAAATAATGAAATTGAATTTAACAGATTGTCTATGTATTGGGGTAGAAGTGAATTATGAAAAAAACTGGCTTCATGTAGAATACATAATAAATCCTCAGTTAATCCAGTATATTTACCTGTGGTATCTAGTAATTTGCAATATTCATAATACTTTAAGTATTTTTACTGCAATTAATAATGGAATGATGATTATATGCGAAGACTTGTTATTTTCCCATGGAGCTAAGGCAAAAAAATATAATGTGGGAGACTCTATTTTTGAAGAGGGAACAGCGGCCAAATATTATTTTCAGATAAGGTTTGGAACCATAAAGCTGAATACCCTTTTGGAAGACGGAAAAGAATTTGTACACGGACTTCCGTTTGACGGGCATTGTATTGGTGAAAGCTACTTATTTACCGGGCATCACTATGCCGTTAATGCCATTGCTGTCACCCCTTGTGAAATCATTAAAATCCCCAAAAATAAATTTTTGAAGATCCTGCTGGAAAACCCTGAATTGATGCTGGCGTTAAATAAATATACCGCTGATAGACTGCATTTCCGGTATATGATCTCCAGTTTTCTGGCCATTTCAGACCCTATTATAAAACTTCAGAAACTTTTTGACCATCTCAAAAAATACTTTGGATTTGAAGAGGTCTATTCTTTTCTGATTCCTTATACAAGACAGCAAATAGCCGCTTTAACCGGTCTTCGAGTGGAAACCGTGATCCGATATGTAAAAAAAATGCAGGAGCAAAAGCTCGTCAGGCTGGAAAGTACTAAAATTTATTATTAAATATTCAGAATAATATTATTTCAATATCAGAACCGGCTGGCTGGTATTTTGATAAATGCCTTCAGAAATGCTTCTGCTGGCCAGATAATACAGAAAACTGTGTCTGCCCGGCAAAGCAATGATAAGATCTGTTTCATGCCCGGCTGCGAAATTCAGAATTCCATTGATGATGTCTTCATCATAAGAATAATAGATACTGCTCGGAATTTCAGTTAAATGCTGTTGGATATAATCTTCCAGTTCTCTTTTTTTATCCTCGTTGATCTCCGTTTTTTCACGGGTATTGATATTTAAAAACAAAAGATGTACATCCTGTTTATGAATGAGATACTTATGATGAAACAGTCTTTCCAGTCTTTTGATTCCTTTCAGATCACAGGGGATAAATATGTTTTTAACAGGAGTGTAGTGATAGCTGTTGGGAACGATCAAAGTCTTTACAGGGCTGGTTCTTGCAATACTGATAATATGATCTGAGACAAAACTTTCATGCGTTGAGGTTTCATCATCACTTCCCAGGATAATGAGCTCTATGGACGGTTGATTTTTTAAAATTTCATTGATACTTCTGGTAATGGCCCAGTCACTTAGTACCGTTGAAACTTTTATATCAGGGGCTTTTTCTGCAATAATCTGAGTCATCTGATCAAACAGTAATTCCGTTCTTTGCAGCAGGGCATTGATACTTTCTTCATTGGCAAATGAATGGCCTTCTGCAATGTGCAGGTAATCGAATTCAGATTCTCCTGCCGTTTTTAGAAGAATGATATGTTGATATTCATACTGCTTTGCCCAATCTGCTGCAGTTTTTACAGCATTCTCTGTGGTTGATGTAAAATCAATAGGTACAAGGATTGTTCTCATATTGTATTCATTTTAAAGCCTGATTATTCCAGATTGGCAGTCATTTTTTTTACTAAGAGAAGCATTTGGCTGATTTCTGCTTCATGAAGGTCTCCGGCTGCCTTTTTATAAAGATCCAGCGCCCATGGATAAACAGTTTCTACAACCTGTTTGCCTTTTAAGGTGAGGAAGATCTGCTTGTTTCTTCTGTCATTCTGATAAGCGACCCGTTCTACAAGGTCACGCTTAACAAGATTATTGATCAGGTAAGTAATGCTTGATTTGTCTTTACTTACTTTATTTCCGATTTCCTGTTGGTTGATTCCGTCATGGCGTGAGAGTAACCCCAGAATCTCAATCAGTTCAAAAGAAAGATCCGGATCATAGTCATTGATGGTGGTCTGAATCTTCTGCCGCAAACGACTTTTCATTTCACTCATTGCCAGGCCAAGTTCCAGAGCCAGTACCGAAATCGTATGTTGTTCTGCAGACATATTTTTTTAATATAAATAAGATCATTTACAATACAGATCCAAAGAAAAATTTACTTCATCACTTCTCTAACAAATATACGCAAAATTAGTTTTAATTAAAACTAATTGTATGTGAAAATACTGCTTGCCAGATCAATAATTTATAAAATATTTAACACCACAAATAAAAGCAGCTCCCTATATTTGCATTTCAATTACTGAATTTTTCCCCAATATTTAAAACTAATAAAAAATTGAAGAAAACTCTAAGCATGATGGTGCTTCTGACTTTGTCAGGTGTAAAACTATTGGCGCAGGATACCTATGTATTTTTTGGCTCCTTCAACCGGGATAAAGAAACAGAAGGAATTTACGTCTATCAGTTGGATACCATCAAAGGTAAGCTCTCAAAGGTTACTTCTTTCAAAGGCATTCTGAACCCGTCATTTCTGACCTTATCTCCCAACGGAAAATATGTTTATGCCTGTACCGAAAGTAAGACAAAAAACGGTGGAAGTGTAAGCAGCTTTGAATTTAATCCTGAAAAAAAGACTTTAAACTTTATCAATAGCCAGAAAAGCGGTGGCGAAAATCCGGTCTATGTATCAGCCCATCAAAACGGGAAATGGCTTGTCGTAGGAAACTACACTGAAGGCAGTACCTCTGTTTATCCGCTTTCAGAGAAGGGCAGGATAGAGCCGGCAGTACAGAACTTTCAATTTACGGAAGGCAGTGTAAATCCGGGCAGACAGGATAGAGCACATATTCATTCAACAGTCTTTTCACCGAATTTTGATTATGTCTTTTTACCTGACCTTGGAGCTGATAAGATACGGGCCTACAAATTTGAAAGCGATAGAAATGAACCATTACAGCCGGCAAAAGTCCCGGCAACACAGGCTACTTTAGGAAGCGGTCCCAGGCATCTCACGTTTCATCCTAACGGTAAATTTGCTTATTGCATTGAAGAAATGGGCGGTGCTGTGAGTGCTTATGCATACGAAAACGGAACATTAAGAAGTATTCAAAGGATTGATACCCATCCCGAGAAGTTGAAAGAAGATTTTGAAAGCTCAGACATTCATATTTCTCCTGACGGGCGGTATTTATATGCATCAAACCGGGGCGTGGAGAATAATATTGCCATATTTGCCATTCAGAATGATGGAACACTGAAAGCCATTGGATACCAACCAACAGGAGGAAAGCATCCGAGAGTTTTTGCTATTGACAGTACCGGAAAATTTGTGATTACAACCAATTCGGTAAGCGGAACGGCCACTGTATTCAAACGGAATGCTGAAACAGGTCTGCTGAAAAGACTAAGAGGTAAAGTAAAGATGCATGGCATATCTTCTGTACAGATCAGAAAATATTGATCAGCTGAACAATAGGAATTATAGCTTCAATGCAGAGGAGCAGTATTTTTATTTTGAATTTTCAGCTTAATTTGAAGTCTTTAATGGCCACAAATGCACGAATTATATTGTTATAATTAGAAACTCTACAGCAGATATTTTATTCGTGGATTCGTGGCAAAAAAATAAGTGTAACATTTGCTGAAGATCTTAGATCTTCTTGCGCCTTAAAATACCCCATAATGTATATAATCCTTTGCGCCTTTGCGATTTCCAAAAATCTACATCATTTGCAAAAGTGCTGAAAGTATGAAAGGTTGGAAATCGCAAAGGCGCAAGTTCTTTTACATACAAAGTGTTGGAAGACGTAAGGATTTTATCTTCGATAAAATTGTATACCGCTGAATATTGCCACGGATGCGATATGCTGTAAACTCGTCTATAGAATCTTCGTCGTGGTAAAAAGAGAGGAACCTTTTGTCAATTTAACAAGATATAATTTGCATATGTCTTAGAATGCACGAATTTTTTTATTTGTGTATTGATGGAAAGAAAATGAAAATATGATCATGCACTTATGTTGAAAAAAATAAACGTTATACGTATATGTGATTGATTTTCATTGGGATACTGCGAGAGGGATTAAGAATAAAAAATAATGATAAACCGGTACAAAAAAATAAGTGAAAAATTAGAGTAATTAAAGACAAACATGTTGTCAAATTGCGTAATTTAACAGATTCAAAAAAACACTTTTTACTATGGATGACAAAGGATATTATTTCTACGATAGAAATCAAAGCATCAGTATTTCAGAACATGACCTGGTAGGGAAAGAGATGGATGAGATAGAAGGTTTTTTTTCCACCTATCAGGTAGATCGATTACACCCTACTGAACGTATTTATGTATTGAAGAAATACCTTTTTGGAATGATTAAACTGAAGTTACATTTATATCTCAACGAAGATACAGTGTACGATTATTCTATTAAAATGTAAATTTGAAAATGAATAGACTACATTAAAAAAAGCAGAGATCAATTCTCTGCTTTTTCTTTTTTTACGGCCTGATGCATAATGAGGATGATCCCCAGAAGCAGACAGGCGATGATCAGATAGCGCCAGGATAAACCTTTTTGTTCAGTCACTGTTCCGCTTACAGAAATAATAAAACTGGTAACAGAGGTGATCACATATACCAATCCTCCCATCAGCCCTCCCGCAGTTCCTGCATTTTTAGGGAAATACAGCATACTTGTGGTAAAGAATGAGGTAAATAAAATCCCGGAGCAGATATGAATAAAAAAGGCAAAAGGAATCATAATGAAAAGACTTTCTGCAAAATAGCTGGTAATAATCAGACTGACGATCAGGAACAATTGCAGCATGATGGGCTGTAAAATCCTTGGCTGAAAGTCCAGGGTAAGTCTGCGCTTCCCGATAAAACCACCTATCATCCATGAAAAGCCCAGGATCAGGGTACAGTATCCAATGACTACCGGAGTGAAGTGAAACGTATTTTCAATGATGAAAGGTCCGGTAATATTGAACAGCATTACTATAGAATAGCTTAATCCTAAAATAAAGATCCCCAGCATAAAGATCTTGTTTTTCAGCATCATGGTATACAGGCTTATGTTTTCCGAAAGATCAAGTTTCTTTTTCTGAGGCAAACTTTCCCCACTGAAGAACCATTCAAAAAGAAATAAAAATCCGGCATAGGCCGCTAAAAAATAAAAATTAGCATGCCAGTTAAAAAGCTTTTCAAGATACCCACCCAGGAAAGGAGCCAGAATAGGTCCGCAAGACCACGTAATGGTAAAATAACTTAAGTAATGCTTTACCCTTTCAGAATCATAGAGGTCTACAAAAATAGCTCTTGTGGCCACTACAAGTACTGAGACCGCAATCCCCTGAAGAACACGGAGCAGGCAGATCAATAAAATACTGTTCGTCATGGTAATCAGAATACTGCTTAGGACCAGAAGAAACAAGGCAATCAGCTTAGGGCGGTAGCGTCCGATGCTGTCCAGAATTCCTCCTACGAATAATTGGGAAATTCCATAGCTCAGCAGATAAGACGTTAATGTGATCTGTATATCTTTTTCAGAAACCATCATTTCCTTTGCCATAGAAGGGAATGAGGGTAGATAAATATCTGTGACAAAACCCGAAAGCGGGATAGACACAAAGGCCATAATGGTAATTAATCTGATTCGTTTTTCAGATGCTTCTCTCAACATATTCATTCTTTTTTTACCATGCAAAAATAAGATAAGAAATACTGAGGTTAGTTTTAAAAGACAAAGTAAAAATTACAAAATTCAAATATTTAAAAACTGCTCTTAAATTTCAGAGGTGAAGTTTGGGCATGTTTTTTAAAGAAATTATTAAAATGGGAAGGCTGTTCAAATCCCAGTGTATAGCCTATTTGTGCAATATCCCAATTGGTATACTTCAAAAGGTTTTTGGATTCTTCAAACATTCTTTCTTTGATGATCTGCGTGGTCGTAAGATTGGTAACAGATTTTACCGATGAATTTAAATGATTGACATGTACATTCAGATGGCTGGCAAAATCAGAAGGAGATCTTAGGGCCAGAGGATAGGCAGGAGAATCCAGCGGAAACTGCTTGTTGAGCAGTTCGTCAAATAGCTTATACAGCCGGATGTTGGCCGGAAGTTCGTTTGGATGAATATCTTCTACACGGTGTTCAAGCGCCAGATGCAGTACCGAGGCCAGATGGCTTTTGATGCTGCTGCAACGGAACGGATAGGTAGAATGGTTCAGCTTATAGATCTGTTCAAAATACAACGTTGCCAGCTGGGTCTGTTCTTCTGTCAGAAATACGACAGGTTTGCTCCATTCTTTGAACAGAGAAGTCTTTTTAAACAGATTAAACTCAGAGTTTCCGTTAAAAAATTCCTGATTGAAAAGACAGAAGTAGCCTTCCTGAAAATCACTTTCACACTCCCAGGAATAGGGAATGCTGGGGGAGGGGAAGAATAGTGCCGGCCGGTCGATATACAGCTGATGTGTTCCGTAATGGATGGTGCCTTTTCCAATAATAAAGCTGATCTTATAATAATCACGACGGTTATAAGGACTTTTGAAACTGCAATATCTTCGCATAGAAATATTAAAGTGAGACTTTCCTGTTTCAAAATCCTCAGTATCAAATATTTTGATCTGATCTTTGCGGATGCGGTTGTAATAATCTGCTATGGTCTCCAGTTGATCACTCATGACATGTAAATTATAAAAATCAAAGATAGGTAAATCTTTTGTATTCAGATTTACCTGATCTGTTTTTACCTTGCTGTTGACAAAAGTTGTTTGCCTCGGATGCAATTAATTCTTCCCGACTTCCATTGCTAAAATATGAGAAGGAAGCTGAAAAGGCCCGGATTGGGAATCTGCAACCGCAACAAAACCGGATTCTTTTAAAAATTCCAGAAGTGGATCATGAGCGAGTATATTGATCCATATCACGTCTGTAAAGCTCACCGCAGATCTGCATTTTTTCCAGAGCGACTGCCTGATTTCCGGAGTGTTGAACTCAGAGATAATGGCAAAGCTGATTTCCGTAGCTCTTTTTCCTTCCCCAATTCCCGGATAGAGAGAGCCGCTTTTGATGATGCTGTAGCCTACAGGCCGTTGATCCGCATAGGTCATGATCAGTTGATTCGACAGATCGTTCAGATCATTAATCATTTTTCTGGGATCTATTTGGTTACGGTATTTTTGGATGTCTTCCTCAGAAACGAAGTCTTTGTGAAGCGTATAAACGGAAGAATCGATAATGGCTATAAGATCAGAAATTCCCTCCTCAGAACCAACTGTAAATTTTGAAATGATCTCCATGAGTCTTTTTTTATTCAAAATTAGAAGATTAATGCATTGAAAAAGGATACAGTTTGTGAAAATGTGATCGGTACAGATTGAAATCTATTTTCTTTACTTATAAAAATACATGTAAATTTGTTTAACACAGTTGAAGGGTTAATATGAAGTCCTATAAATACGAAATTTTTACAACGGTCATCGAAGAGCAGATCCGAAGCGGTATTTTACAGAAAAATGACCGTCTTCCGTCAGTGAGGGAGATCAGACGAAAATATACTTTGAGTACAAGTTCCGTTCAGAGCGGGTTTGAGCATTTAATGATCAAAGGATTGATCAAAAGCAGCCCACGATCAGGTTATTTTGTTGCTGATACCAAGGACGAAGATCGTAGAGAGAAAAGAAAAAAAACTTCACCGGTAGTCAGAGATGAGCTATTTATGAAAAATATGATGCTGACCTCCAAAAGAATATCAGAAGTCAGTTCTTTCAATACAGCGGTACCGGGGGATCTGCTGATTCCTCAGAAATTAATTCTCAGAACGATGCAGGAGGTGATCCGTGAAAAAGGAGTTGCCCTTCTCCGTTATTATCCTTCAAACGGACTTGAACTTTTAAGACAGCATATCGCCAGGCAGATGAATGCATACGGCTGTGAGCTGAATCCTGATGAACTGATCATTACTGATGGAGCATTGCAGGCCCTTACCATTGCACTAAGGTCTGTGACAAAGGCAGGAGATGTAGTTGCAGTAGACAGTCCATGTGTATTTTCCGTATTGGAGGTAATCACCAATCTGGATCTTAAGGTTATTGAAATTCCCGCAGACCCAAAAACAGGTTTTGATGGGGTGTATTTCAGAAAAGCCAGTGCAGAGCACAATATCCGTACACTGGTTATCACTCCTAATTTTCATAATCCTACAGGGACGGTAATGAGTGAGCAGTCTAAAAAAGAACTTCTGGAGATTGCAGAAGAGCGAAAGATATGTATCATAGAGAATGATATGTATTCTGATCTTTATTTTGGAGAAGAAAGACCCCGTTGCATCAAAAGCTTTGATACGAAAGGGCTGGTAATGACCTATTCTTCATTTTCAAAGACCCTGGCACCCGGTATCCGCTTAGGGTGGCTGTATGCCGGGAATTTTTATTCAAAGGCGGAAAGAGCAAAGTTTGTTTTGGGAAGATCGGTTTCTCCCGTTTATCAGGAGTTGGTTCTCAAACTTTTGCAAAGCAGCAGTTACCAAAGACATCTGCGTTCATTCAGGAAAAAATTAAACGGACAGGAGGCTCAGTTGTCAGAAGCATTAATAAAATATTTTCCGGAAGATTCCTGTTTTCAGAGACCGGAGGGAGGTTACAGCATCTGGGTAAGACTGCCGGAAAAGGTAGATATGGGTAAATTTTACCAATATTGTGAAAAGCAGCAGATTTTATTTACTCCTGGGGCGACGTTTTCTTTTTCAGAGAAATACAGCCATTATTTCAGGATCATCTTTGCAGAAAGAATTACGCAGGAAAGTATTGCATTGATAAAAGATGTTGGCGAACAAGCTCAGAAACTGCTTTCCGGAGCATAAAAGTCAGAAGAACTGAAACTTTATATTGGATCAACTCCTATAGAAAGGGCAGAACTTATATTGCTTTTCCACAGGAGTTGTATAATCTTCAGTTGAGACCATATGGTACCTGCTTACTTTTATCCATTTCCAGTTGTGGAATCGTATCAGTGACTTTAAAACTAAAGCCATCTATCCATTTTTCTTTGGTAAGCTCAATATCTTCCCCTGACAAGATATGTTTTTGAAAGAAGTAGGTAATATCTTCATCCAGATATTGCTGTACCAGATCAAGGAAGAGCTCATCCGTAAATTTGAGTTTCTTTTCCGTACAGGTCTTCAATAGTTCCCGCATCAGGTCATCCAGAGATTTTTTGTAATGGGTCTTCAAGAGAATCTGATTGTCCAGCCAGAAAGCAAAAAGTGCTCCCCGTCTGTAGGGAATTTTTTCCACCTCACGGCTTTTCCAGAAACCGTCTTTGATTTTATAATTCGGGATATTTCGCTGTGGGTTTTTCCAGTGCCTTTTGATGATCTCATTATTGAATAACCGAAGCCATTCGTCTGAAGAAATATCTTTGATTCTAAGTCTGTTCTTAAAAGCATAATATTCAGTAAAACCTTCACTGAACCAGTAATTGAATTCTTCATGTTTACATTGAATCTTATTTCCAATCCACTCATGCATCAGCTCATGATGAATAAGATTGAAATAAGCATTCTTATTGTTGAAAGGATTGTTGGTCCCCTGCATCATAAATGCACCTTTAAGGGCAGAGCCCGTTGTGCTGTATCCTTTGAAAAGACTGTCTTTTTGCGAAACAGTAGGTGTCATAACGACTGTGAAATAATCCTGGTCATAATCTTTCCAGAAGTCCCTTTGAGACTGTACCGCTTTTTTAAGGTTGGAAAATAGAAAGTCATCCGTAAATCCGTTCAGCCATTGGTCTCTAAGGGCAAAGTAAACGGGTTTGTTTTGTACCGTAAAAGAATAAAACCTGTAATCGCCACCAATAAATAATGAGTTGTAAAACCCATTCCAGAGAGTTGCTTTGATGTGCTGTTTCTGAACCTGCGTCATAAAGGTATTGTGAAGCTTGAACTGAGCCGGAAAATCGATCCATTCAATGAAAAAATCAATTTCTTTGTCGTCCGGAAGCTTGGTCAGTAATTGGGGAACAATAAACAGATTCTTACCCAAAACATGAAAGTACGTATTGTTCATTCTGGGACGGTTGAATATTTGATAATTCGGATCTTTAAAATCCTGCCTGATATGATAGGTAAGAGAAACTTTTTTCCCTTTTTTCATGCCGACTTTTATCTTGTTGCGTTCGGGTTGGGTTTCAAAACTGAGGTCAGGGTTATCCTTTTTCAGAATAGAAAGAGCATTGAATAGATTCGATTCTCCCCAGTCTTCATTGGCGAAATAAAAGGAAATGGTATCTGATGGCTTTTTAAGGGTGTAATCAACCTGAACTTTTAATCCGTTTTGCTCAAGATTTTTATCATAATATACCTTATACCTTACCGTATTCTGAGAATAGCCGAGTAGGGGTAAAAGTAAAGCCAGAATGAATAATTTCTGTACCATGGATAAGTCGTTTTTTCAAATTTAAAATAAAAAAACAGGAATAATAGAGGATCATTTATTTTTTTATATTTTGGTTTTATGAAATTTTATGTTTTTTTCGCTGTTTCATTTTTCTCCTTTGTTTCAGGGCAAAAAGACCTTGCTGCTGTAGGATGTCATTATAAATCATTCAGGACAACATGTGCAGGAAGCAAAGAAGTGATCTCAGAAATACAGTTGGCTGATAAAGTTCGGGTATACGGAAGGTTTAAAGATCTTAGTAAAATCAGATCTGAGGGCTTTTTTGAGAAAAATACAGTGGAGAAAAAATGTAATGAAAATATAAAATATGAAGCTGATGAAGTATATGAAGGAATTCCTTACGATAAACAATTCAAATATTATTACGCTCAGGATATTAATGATGACAGAAAATTTTATTTCCGGTTCTATGAATCGAAAGTCTTTTATAAAGGAACGGTTCCTTATGACAAAAGTGTTTCCTATAAAGTAGCTTCATATCGGGCAGAAAAGTATCCGCTTTTTTATAATAAGGAAAAAGAAACAGACGGAAATTATGAAGCGGAATATTTCATATATAATAATGACGGAACTCTCAGCTATTCTTTCCATCAGCGGGGAAATCAATTTGATGAATACCGGTATGAATATACTACGCTTTACAATTTACAAATGATTTCGACAGTCTATAAAAATAAAGCCCTTTTTGAAAAATACTCTTATGAAGACTATAAAAATACCTACACTCAAAAGATCCGGGAGTATATTGTGAACAATTCTTATCAGCTGGATGAAAAAGGAAACCCCTATTTAAAGCCTTCAAAACTTTTAGAAACAGGTTGTTCATGTAAAAAAGGATATATTACAAAAATAGAAATCTGGAAGGAAAATCAATGTGCGATCTCATCGGTTGAGATCCCGGAAACAATACATCATGATAAGCCTTAAAAGAGGCTGTGTGACTGGTTTTAGGGTTTAAATTGATCAAAAAACCTCTTTTATGGATTTGGAAGTGAAGATTTTAGTCATTTTATCCAAACTTTTTTCGCTCCAGCTAGGCTGGAATCACCATAAAACCTATATTTGCAGCCTAAATTTTTAAATAAATGAAAGAACTAATTGAAAAAATCAACGCGGAATTTGAAGCGTTCGCAACTGAAGCTAACCAACAGGCAGAAAAAGGAAACAAAGCAGCAGGTACAAGAGCTCGTAAATCAGCTTTAGAACTTAGCAAACTGTTCAAAGAATTTAGAAAAGTTTCTGTAGAAGAAGCTAAAAAATAATTCGTTCCCTGAACCGGTTCATTCTGAACCGGTTTTTTTATGTCCGGATCTGTACATCCCGTCCGTTTTACAGGTTAAATTTTCCCAGTTTTCATCCCGCCTTCCTAAAATTAAATTCCAAAAGTTAAATACTATTAAATTCTGCTAAATAAGTATTTTCTTTGATGTTTCAGCTTATATATTTGTGCAGCTAATTTTAAAACTAATGCATCAATGACCGTGAAACACATTTATTTATTCTTCATCCTGTTTTTTGGATTATTTCACAGCCAGCAGCTTAAAGTGGTGGATGCTGAGAGTGGAAGTCCCATTGCTAATGCAAGAATTCTTCTTCCAGATCAGATCGTTTATACCAATGAAGACGGCGTGGCTCCTGTCAGTCAAAATACGGCGGCCTTTGAAATTTCGGCTTCGGGCTATCAAAAGACAAAAGTTTCAAATTTCAGTTCACTGATCAGGCTTAAACCTCTCTATAAAGATATTGGGGAAATCAAGATTGTCAATGTGGATGTCAAAAAGATCTTTGAAGATGTCTTCAAAAATTATCATAAAAGATATTATGATGATCCATCTCTGTATGATGTGGTTTACAAAGAGAAAAGTTTTGATAACAATAAACTGCATTTCCTGGTGATCGCTGAGGCGAAATGGTGGACCAGGGATAATATGTATAACTTCAAACAGGGATTCCGCAAAGACTATGATGAAATTCTTCAGATGCAGCTGAACAATGTAAAGTATTTTAAAAACATTCAGTCAGACAGTATTTTCAAAGGTAAAACCGATGAGTTTTCTCATGAATATCTGGGGAATTTTTTCATGAATTTTGAACTATACAGAGAGCTTCAACATCTGAATATGAAAACAACCAAATGTGTTGGAAGACTGATTTTTGAAGAAGGAAACGAGCAGCTGATCACCTTTAAAATTACTTCTGGCAATGGAGTTCAGATGAATGGTGAGTTTAAATATAATACCGCAGATAAGGTGATTACCTATCTTGAAACCCATTATTTCCAGGAAAATTACCCAATTTTGAAAAAGAAAACCACGGATGGAAGAGAATTTGACTATAAGCTGGGTGATGCTTCGCTGATCTTTGATTTTTATAAAAAAAACGGTTCCTATGTTCCTGCAATGAGCAGGCTGGAAGGAGATAAATTTACCACTTATTATAAAGAAGAGTCCCATGTGAGAAAGTTCAGCCGTGAGATTGTATACAATACATTTACCCCATCCGATAAGAAAGGTCTTAATCCAAAGATAGATTTCAATATCAATATCTGGAAAAACATGGCGGTGAAAGAAGATAAAGTAAACACCACATTGCTCTCTCAAGAAGAAAAAGCGTTTGTGAATGGAAAATAACCCTTTCACAAACTGATTCTTTAACGATAAAAGCATTTATAATAGCCACTAATGCATGACTCCCTTTTATTCGTGCATTAGTGGCTAAATAATATTAAAGCAGGGTAGTGGGTTCAATAGATTAGAGCCACTTCATTCCAATATCCCTTATGAATTTCTTTAATGCTAAAAGCTTTTTTAATGGCCACTAATGCACGAATAATATTAGTGGCTAAAAAATATTGAAGAATAGTAGTTGATTAAGCAGGTTAAAAAAAATCAGAGTCATCTCATTTTGAAATTTATTATCAATTAATCTCATAAACAGAAAAAACGTTCACAATATCGTTGTACAGGAACTTTTTTGCCTCCATTCCTTCATCATCTCCCTAATTTCCTTTATCTTTAAACCAATCAATAAAATTATGAGGATAAATAGATTTTTTGCAGTGCCTGCCGTAATGCTGGCTGCCCAATTTTCATGGGCTCAGGTAAAAGTAGACCCGAAAGAGAGGCTGAACCCTATCGTAAAAAGTTTTGTAGATGAAGTAAATAACAATTCTCAATTGGAGAATATGGCTTATGAACTGTTGGATGGTATCGGACCACGTCTTGTGGGAACTCCGGAAATGCTGGCTGCCAATGAATGGAGTGCAGGAAAGCTTCGTTCATGGGGAGTAGATGCCAATCTTCAGCAATTCGGAACGTGGAAAGGGTGGCAGAGAGGGACTACCCATGTCGATATGACCTATCCACGGGTAAAATCATTATCAGCCACACAGCTGGCATGGAGCCCGGCAACTAAAAAAGCGATTGAAGCGGAAGTGATCATTCTTCCTAAAGTATCTTCCAAAGCAGAGTTTGAGAGCTGGCTTCCTTCTGCAAAAGGAAAGATTGTTCTTATGGCACAATATCAGAAAATAGGACGTTCTGATGAGCAAATTAAAGAATTTGCTACTCCTGAATTATATGAAAAACTGAAAGCAGAAAAAGAACAGGCTACAAAAGATTTTACGGCCTATGTAAAAAATATCGGTTATGACAATAATACCCTTCCTGAAGCCCTGGAAAAAGCCGGAGCTGCAGGGATTGCTATTTCGAACTGGACGGGAATCATGGGGGCTAACAGAATATTTGGAGCAAAAACTTCAAAAATTCCAATGATTGATATTGATGTAGAAGACTATGGGATGCTTTACAGAATGGCCGAAAAAGGAGCACAGCCGAAAATTAAGATCGATGCGCAGTCAAAAATACTTCCTGAAGCAAAAAGTTTCAATACCATTGGGATGATCAAAGGGAAGGAAAAACCGGATGAATATGTAATTCTTTCTGCTCACCTTGATTCATGGGACGGAGCTCAGGGAGCTACAGATAACGGAACGGGAACTCTTACGATGCTTGAAGCTATGAGAATCCTGAAAAAGTATTATCCAAACAACAAAAGAACCATCGTCATAGGACTTTGGGGAAGTGAAGAACAGGGATTGAACGGTTCCAGAGGTTTTGTGGCTGATAATCCTCAGATCATAAAAGGAGTACAGGCTGCTTTCAACCAGGATAACGGAACAGGTCGAGTGGTGAATATCAGCGGTCAGGGGTTTGTAAAAGCTTATGATTATGTAGGAAGATGGCTTGAAGGAGTTCCGAAAGCGGTAAGAGGGCATATCAAAACAGACTTCCCGGGCATGCCTGGCGGTGGCGGTTCTGACCATGCTTCATTTGTGGCGGCCGGAGTACCGGGAATTTCATTAGGTTCTCTGAACTGGGGATATTTTGGGTATACATGGCACACTACAAAAGATACTTATGACAAAATCGTTTTTGATGAGGTGAAGAATAATGTTATTCTGACCGCAGCATTAGCATATATGGCTTCTGAAGATCCTGAATTCTCAAACAGAGAAAAAAGAGTAATGCCGCAGGATGACAAAGGCGAAACGATGAAATGGCCTGAATTGAAAGAACCGAGAAGAAGCTCTAAGGATTATAAATAAAAGTTTATATTGTTCCTATAAATCAACTATAAGTCGCCGAAAAGGCGACTTTTTTATTTTAAAAAATACACGTCAAGTTTTGTCGCTGCCCGCTTTTATATTTGTTTCAATAAAATTCTTGCAAGAAATAATACAGATTAAACTTTAATTTTTTTACCATTATGAATACACTGAATTTATTGGAAACCAATGATTTTCCTACATCAAATATTAATGTTAACCAGGTAACAACAGTTACTTTACTTGACAGCTCAACAAAAGAACTTGCCAACTTTACAAAAGTTACATCGGGAACACCAACGGTAGATGGAGTCATGTACTTACAGAAAGATGGAATTGTGTTTGAAAGAGCTTATAACGGAGTGATGAACCCCGAATGGTTTGGTATGGGAAAAACACATGTTGAACTTCAGAAAGCCATTAATGCAGCAACGAGAAATGACACCATTCTTATAAGAGGACAATACAGATGCTCTGAACAGATTATAATTGATAAAGCTTTAATGCTTTTAGGGCAGAATTATATCAATGGTAATGACGTAGGAGGTAACCAAAATTCACGACTTGTCTTTAACGACTTTACCAATCATACCATTAATTCCTGTATTGAAGCTTCTGCGAGTTTATGTATCAAAAATCTTGTCATTTATGGAAATGAGCTTCCTGGAAAAATTGGGGTGAATGTGACCAATATTAGTGCAAAACCTGACAACACTCTTACCCTGGATTCATCAATAGTACAGAATTTTGAAATTGGAGTAAAAATAACGGAAGGTTATTATAACAGATTCGTAAATTCTTATATCGGACATTGTCGTACATGCCTTGTGCTGGATAAATGTTATAATGCCTTTGCCTCATCATTGTCAATCAGGGCAGGGTATGATAAAAAACCGACTTTAAATGATAAGGGAATCGTTTTATATAATGAGACCAATCTGACCATGTATGGAGGAAGTGTAGAAAGCTTTACTGAAGCGGGTATTAGTCTTTATTCGTCAAGAGTTTCTTGTCTTGGGGTGTATTTTGAAGCAGAATATGGGAACGACAAAACATCATGTATCAGATTCATGAATAATGATTGCAGATCAACTACCATAAGTTGCCATGCTTATCTAAAAAATGAGAGTGCAAGTTCATTCGTTCATGCTTTACCTGTTGTAGCTTCGGCTCATATTTATTCTAAAAATAACTACTTTGAATATGTAGCCGGATCGTACGTTTCAACGTATAAATTTGAAGCCACTAATTTTGAACAGTATACTGTTGACATTTCAGGGGATAATTATAAAAACGATTTGATGGCAGGCTCTTCTTATACCTCCATTACTTCTTCATCACTTAAAAAAGGAAAAGGAAGGATACAGATTGTTTATCCTTCCGGGCACGAGTTGGCAGGAACCTTCCTTACGAATCTGAATACAGTATCTCCATATCAGTATAATGCGGTGACCGGAGCTGAGAATGGGATGATCACCACATTTGCCAATTCAGGCTATCCGGGTGATGATGGTGCCGGCCTTCAGGGTACGATTGGCTATACTCCTTATACAGCTGTTTATGAAAATGGGGCATGGAAGAAAATACCTAAAATTTAATATGAACTATTTTAAATAAATCACTACATTTGGATAAATAATAAAATAAAGTTTCATAGATTTCAGTAAAAAGAAACTGTTTTCATTTCAGCTTCTTTTTATACAATACTTCTTTTTCTGGTCATTTGTACAATTTGTGTACATATGACTAAACAAAAATAAGAGACAGCCTCGCTTTGAGCTGTCTCTTTTTGCATTATACAATAGGGAATAATTTTTTACAAATAACCAAACCTAACAGGTTTTTAAAACCTGTTAGGTTTATTTCGCATCATTTTCTATCAACGTAAATAATCTGCTTCCCAACTTTTGATCTGCTTTTGAACTTCTTCTTATTGTACATATTTACTCATATAAATTGCAATAAAAATACATGTGAATGCAAAATAATGTAGGATAGAGATTTTTAATTTTAAAAACCTTATAGGAATAAAAAACACATCAAATTATGAAAAAAAATATCTCGAATCGGGAGGACCCTGTTCTGGGTACAAGCCGTCCTCCTGTGAATCTGAATGTCTATTTTGTGAAATCGGGAGAGACTCTGGAAAGTATTTCATGGGATTTACATCTCGAAAACCCTAATTATCTCCGTGAATATCATAATGCACGATGCAGCCCTTTAGATATAGTTCCGGAAAACGGAACATTAAGACTTCTGCAAAAGCTTCACATTCCTGTATCTGATGAAATACTAAGGATTAACAGACAGATCCGGGAGAATGGAGAAAGCCTATGTTATCTTCTTCCTAATGGGAAAATTCCATTGAATATTAGCCTGATCAATGGAGATTATTTTGTAAGGCAGACCGAAAGTGATGATGCGATACAAAAATATGAGTATGCTTATAAGCTGCATTTCAGTTATCTCAAAACAATACAGGACAGACATTATATCCATTTCTCCATGAGCAGTTTCCAAAAAGACGGTGAAGAACCGGAAGAGAAAATCAATCATCTGGCGGCAGATCTGGTGAAAATAATGTATCCGGTAACCTTGATCCTGGATAGCTCCGGGAACTTTGTAGCAGCAGAATCTTATAAAGAAGTAAAAGAAATGATCCGTGAAATAGAGGCTTTGAAAGCTTATCATGCCGGAGCTTATGCCGCTTCCCATATTGACCAGATGAAACAAAATATATCAGATCCACAGAATATGTATAGGGGCTTAAAGAAGATACTGGCACTGCAGTTTGTTTTCAATAGGTTTTATCAGGCAGAATATCGTTCAGAAGATACCACATGGCCTTATCGGGATGAGTTTTCATGGCTTGCTCCAGCTTCTCCCATTCAACTTGAAATGATTCATAAGACCTTGTTGCAGACAGATCACCAGTTTGTTGAACTTTTGCAGACCGGAAAGTCCGTAGATTATCGTACTGCTCAGGAATTATTTTATACAGATTTCGGGTATGATGAAAGCATCAGTCCTCATTCAGATTCTGTAAAGGCCAAACATCAGGCAAAATATATTTTAGATGGTAAGGACTTTTCTATACACAAAATTAAAGCAGAGTTTGATCTTCAGATGCCTGATTATAAGAAAAAAATGACTTTTGAGTTAGAAAAACAACCTTGATACCAATACAAACACGATGATGTCAGAAAATTTATCAGCTCATGATGGCAAACACTTTGTCATTCAAAAGGGCAAAGCTCAATGTAATCAGGGAAATAAGTTTCCCCACTTCAGAGTAACCTCCCATCAAAAACACTATTGGAATACCCAGGATGCCATAGCTGATCATCTTGCCGTAACCGAAGATGATGTACAGTTTGATCCTCCCGGGCCAAGTTTTGGAACCTGTAGATTAAAACCTACATCAGGAGGCTATCTGCCATGCAATTTTGCTCCTGCAGGAAAGTGGCAAAAAGCATATGAAAAAACCAAGGTCATGGATAAGAGCTGTCTTTCTGAGATTTCTGAACTGATGTGCAGTACCGGTGGGAAAATCACGATAAAGGAACATGGCCAGACTTCTGTGATGAACCGGCAGAATATAACACAGGCAGATCCGGGAACTTATCAGATGATTAATCCATTCTTAGACCTGAAGGAGTCACAAAAGAAGCTGGAAGATCCTGATCCGGTTTATGAATAATTTTGAAAAATTAAGAGGCATGGCAAAGCTAACTATTACAGGGAATACCGAGCCCAGAGTCGGAAATACAGAGATATATTCCCTTTCTGCAGCGGATAGTCTTACGTTGTCGAATCCTGTGTCTTTTCCGTTGACAAAGATACGCTGGAACATCCATGTACAGGATAAAAAAGGATGGCGGATAACGAATGGAAATTTGAAGGAAGGCAAAATGGTTTCCTATACATTTACGAATAAGAGTCTCAAATACAAGGCTCTGAAGATTGAAGTTGTCAGAGGAAAGGATAGGGGAGATTTGTATATCAGGCCACAGGCTGCCGAAAGCCCAAAAATAGTCAGTGTAGAATTGCTGGATATTAATTCCAGGCGGATTCCCAAAGGAAAGCTTCTGCATTATACGGATACAATAATAGCTAAAGCCTATTGTGTAGGGATGTTTGGGCAAAAAGTTTCGTTTACTCTGTGGGAAGATGATGCTATAGGAAAAGGGCATGACCCGTTGGTGAATATGATGAATAAGATCAATCAGATTCCTGTCATCGGTGAGGTGGATCATGAAGGGGTTGCCAGGGTTGTTTTCAGATTGTCATCTTACACAATGGCTGTTCAGATCGCCAATGCAGGAGTTGCAAAAGGAGATAAAAACGAAGGTAAAACCCACGAATATTATGTGACTGCCGAAATGGTCTCCAAACATATTCTAAAGACCAGTCCGAACGTAAATGTAGCTAATCCTACCTATATCCCTCCGGCATCTGAAAAACCCAATCCACCGAAGCATATTCCTCCCGGAAATAACGGATCAAAACAGGATCAGCCGAAACCGAAAGAAAATACAGCCAAATTTCCACAAACCCTTGAAGCCAGGCAACAGGTTGACCCTGAAGGAAAGGTCCTGAGCGCAGAATTTACAAATGGTACGGGAAAACCTTTGAAGAATGCAAAAACCGGAAATATCGTTTCCATTAAAATAACTTCCCAAAATATGAAAGGGAAAAATGTAAAGGTAAGGATCTGGGAAGAAGATCTGTCCCGTTACAGCAATGATCTTTTGTACGAAAGATCTGTAAAGTTGGCCTATGATACCACTAACTTTATCAATGGGATTATTCTTACCAAAGAAATGTATACCAAAGGGAACGGGTGGGGAGAAGGATCTTCACAGGAATATTTCATTGAAGTTGAGCATCTCAATACTTCTGTAACTTCCAGAGTGATCCCAATAAGTCCGGATGCTGAACCTGTGAAAGTAGATCCTAATGATTCTCCTGTGATGATTAAGGAGCCGAAAAGGGAGAAAGTATGTGTTTGTGAAGAAAATAAACTGTATTGGGGAAAATACTTTACATGTCAGGAACGTAAAAAGATTATAGAAATTTCACAACGATTGTTATGTAATCCCAATCATTTGACTTCAGCAATGGCATTGGAGACAGGAGGTAAGTTTGACCCAAGTTTGGTTAATGGTTCCGGATACACGGGGTTAATTCAGATTGGCAGTGATGCCGCAAATGACATCAATAGAAGGAAGGGAACAAATATAAAAGCAGGTAAGAGTGGAAATTTAAAAAACATGACTAAGTTGGAACAGCTGACTTATGTAGAGTATTATCTGGAATCCTTTAGGGGTAAATTAAATACCCTTGTTGATTTTTATCTAGCTATCTTAATGCCGATTGATTGCGGGAAAGGAAATCAAGAAAATCATATTGTATTCAATAAAAACTTAACATTAGATTATAATTCTAAAGGTGAGGTCATTAAAAACACCAAATGGGTGAGGAAAAATGGTTATGCGAAAAATCCTGTTTTTCATAAAGAATTTGACAATGAAGATGGAAAGACTTATGTGTGGGAAATATCAAAAGAGATTGAAAAGTGGTATAAAAAGGGAGAAGCCAATAAAGCCTCTGTTTTTTCGTGCCAAAAAGATGTTCAAAATAAGAGTAGAAATAAGAAATATTCCAAATGGCATGATCCCATAGACTATCCAGAGATAGCACTGTTCAATTTCGGTGGAAATGAAAAACCCAAAGGCTCTTCTTTTGGACTAGTTAGAACACATCCAGATGGAACTCCAAAAAATCATCAGGGCTTAGATATTTTTGCACCAAAAGGAACTCCTGTAAAAGCTTGTTTAAAAGGTATGGTCGTTTTGGTTTCTGAAAATGCAGGAGCATTTGGAAAACTAGTTGTAATAGAAGTGGATAAGAGGGACCTTGATCAGGCAAGAATAGATTACAAATTACAATACCAAGGGGAAATAGAGAAAGGATCAGGTTTTGGAGATTCTGATAAACGTTTCTTAAGGTATGGGCATCTTAGTGAAATAAATGTAGCTGAAAAACAAGAGGTAGAAGCTGGGGTTGTGATTGGCAAAAGTGGTAATAGTGGAAATGCCTCTAAGCAAAGCATAAAAGCAAGGCATCTGCATTTTGAAATTACCGATGCAAAAATTGCTGGTGAGGGATTAAATAATAGAGAAAATCCTGCATTTTATGTAAGGCTTATAGCACCTAATAAAAATAAACAAGAAAGTAATAAAAAATGATAAAGTACCTGTATATATTGTTGATTTTAGGAATGCTTTCATGTACAAAATATAGAACCATAAACGAAAGCCAGAAAGATTCTGTATCATTAACAAACAAGATAGCTAATAATATAAAGCAAGAAAATAGAAATGCAGTGGATGTTGGCGATGAACTGGAAGGAGAAGACGAATTTATTTCTCTTAAATTATTTCAAGCATGGAAAGGTTTATATAGTATGGAAAATGATGATATAATAGATGGTTGGGGAAGAGAATCCATTTTTTATGCAGAGCTAAATATGATAAAACCTGATAGTTGTATATTTAAAAGTTGGCTGGCAGATAGTAATGGAAAAAGGTATAATAAGAATGATAATTATCAGGAATATATAGGAGGGATTTATGCGACAACTAA
Organism: Chryseobacterium sp. FR048; assembly: GCF_056844665.1. Lineage (NCBI taxonomy): Bacteria > Pseudomonadati > Bacteroidota > Flavobacteriia > Flavobacteriales > Weeksellaceae > Chryseobacterium > Chryseobacterium sp. FR048. The sequence goes on from NZ_JBXDSE010000010.1 coordinate 110,565, forward strand.
TAAAGATTCAATTGAGTTTTTCACGAAAAGGATAATAGTAGGAGGAAATAAAGGTTTATCACCCTTATTGACACTGACAAAAAATAATAAAGAATATTTTATACATAGTTTGATTACTTCCCCTCCTCATAATGGAGTTATTGAAATGCCGATTGAAAAATCAAAATAATCAGTTAGATATTATGTACATAAAAAAATAGAATTGGTTAAACTTAATAAGACCTACCCATTAAAAAAAGAAAAATAAATAAAGGCATTCTTTTTCAGGCAACTGCCTCCACAGAAGCTATTGATTTTCCTGATTTGAAAAGAGTATCAAACCATCTTTAAACTTTTCTCCTTAAGAAGTTCTCTTATTTCAGGCATTTTCTTTTCCTTGACAATATACGTTTTGCAGATCTTATTGTTGAGGTTCATGCTGAAATTTTTTTCGATAGATTCATCCTCCCAGGTTTCATTGATGGGTGGATAATATTCTGTCAAAACAGGCCAGAAATTAAAGAGAGACAATACATTCCTCTGTAAAGATTTTAAGAAGCCCGGCGTATTTCCAAAATCATCAATAACCCTTATTTTGAAAAGCTTTTTGCCAAGACTTGCCCCGTGGTAAGTTTCCCATAGAGCTCCTGAAATAATGACAAGAGGAATGGAATATAAAAATCCCATAAAAGCTGTATAAGAAAATACATATAAGAAAATAACTAAAAATGGGAGAAAGTCGATCATTTTGGCCAACAGTCTTTCCCATTGGTAGTTCTTATACCAGGGGTTGCATGGAAATTCATATTCAAGCTGTTTGTATATTCTGTTTCCTTCACGATCAAACTCACGGGTAGCCCTGCGGATAATCCTTTTCTCTTTAAGTTCAGATATTTTCATAATGGTTATAGTGGTTCTTTATTTTCAGATCAAAACCAGTAAAAGCTTACACATACAGTGCCAAATCTGAAAAAATTGAAACTGCAGGCTCATAATGATCCGTATTCAGTTTCCCGAAGCCATATTTACAGAAGATAAAAGGAAGATTATTGGATGCTGAAGAATCATAATCGGTTTGAGTATCGCCAATATACACCGTGTCTTCAGCTGATAAATGATTTCTTTCCATAATGAGTTTAATATTCTCTGATTTAGGCTTTGTGGTCCGCCCGTGAGATTCAAAATCGGTGAAAAGATCATGGAGTTTATAATAGTCTAAAAATGCCTCAATATATCCATCCTGACAATTGCTTACAATAAAAAGACGATGGTCATGGGTAAGCGCTTTCAGGGTTTCTTCCACCTTTTCATATAAAATTCCACCCTGAGTACGGAGAACGGTATTCTCTTTTTTTATAATTTCAGAAAGGGTTTCTTTCACCTGCTGATCAGAAATGCCCGGTACAATGTCTTTCAGAATATCTTTAGCCAGAAGTCCCATATACTGATCCATATCTTCAGGCTTTAATTCCCTTTCAATGAATTGATGCTGATGCAGAATGTCATTCCATATCCCTATGATGGTTGCTCTGGGATCCCATAATGTCCCGTCCAGATCGAAAATTAAGTTTTTATATTTCAAAATGTGATATTTATATTATTGGTTAGTTAGGCTGGAAGCAGGAAGTTGGAAGTCACTGTCCGTCTTATTACAGTTGATCATGAATAAAACTGTCATTTTCAAAATATAGAAAAGCCAGACAGTGGTATTTACGACTTAAATAGCTTCCTTCTTCCTTCTTTTGGCTTCCTAGTCCAATCAACTATAGAATCATGCTTAGCTGAACCCTTTTTCTTGCTTCATCCACTTCCGTTACTTTTACCCTTACATGCTGGTGAAGCTTTACCACTTCGTTGACGTCAGATACAAAGCCGTCTTTCAGCTGAGAAATATGAACCAGTCCGCTTTCTTTAATTCCCAGATCTACAAAACATCCGAAAGCGGTAATATTGTTGACAATTCCCGGAAGAATCATTCCTGCTTTTAAATCCTTAATGCTTTTTACATTCGGATCAAACTCGAATACTTTCGCCGCTTTTCGGGGATCCAGTCCTGGTTTTTCAAGCTCCTTCAGAATATCTTTGATCCCCAGAATTCCGATTTCTCCTGTTATATAAGACTCCGGTTTTATCGAAGCAATTTTTTCTTTATTGGCAATCAGTTCATTCGTTTTAATGCCAAGATCTTTGGCCATTTTTTCTACAATTCCGTAAGCTTCGGGATGTACTGCCGAATTATCGAGTGGGTTTTTAGCATTTGAAATCCTTACAAAAGCTGCTGCCTGCTGGAATGCTTTCTCGCCAAGTCTTGGCACTTTCTTCAGTTGCTTTCGGTCTTCAAAAGCCCCATTTTCAGCACGGTAATTCACAATATTCTCCGCCATTTTCTCTCCGATTCCGGAAACATAGCTCAACAGAGACTTACTGCCTGTATTTAAATTGATTCCTACCGAGTTTACACATTTCATCACGGTAGAATCCAGTTCGTTTTTCAGTTGAGTCTGGTCCACATCATGTTGATATTGTCCCACTCCGATAGATTTCGGATCAATTTTTACAAGCTCTGCCAGCGGATCAGAAAGTCTTCTCCCAATTGAAACCGCACCACGCACCGTTACATCATATGTTGGAAATTCATCTCTGGCAATCTTACTTGCAGAATAAACAGAGGCTCCCGCTTCTGAAACTACAAAGACCTGCAATGGCTTATCAAAAGCGATCTTTTTAATAAAGAATTCCGTTTCACGGCTCGCCGTTCCGTTTCCGATAGAAATAGCTTCAATATTATAGGCATTCACCATCGAACGGATCTTTTTCATCGCCATTCCGCTTTCATTTTGGGGAGCGTGAGGGTAGAGGGTTTCATTATGGAGCAGATCCCCTTTTTCATCCAAACACACCACTTTACAACCACTTCTATATCCCGGATCTATGGCCAGAATTCTTTTTTCGCCCAAAGGTGGGGCTAATAGCAGCTGGCCCAGGTTTTCAGAAAAGATCTCAATCGCTTTCTGATCTGCTTTTTCCTTAGCTTCCTGCAATGCTTCATTAGAAATGGCAGGTTCCAAAAGTCTTTTATAACTGTCTTTGATGGCAATCGCTATCTGCTCAGAACTTTCATTATTCGATTTAATGATTGCTTTTTCTATGAAATCGATCGCTTCATCTTTGTCAATCCCTACATTCGTCTTCACAAAACCTTCAGCTTCTGCTCTCAACATCGCCAGAAGCCTGTGAGAAGGAGTTCGGCTCAGGTTTTCTTCCCATTCGAAGTATTGAGAGAACTTTTGGGCATCTTCCTCGTCTTTTTTAGCCTTTACAACCTTAGAAGTCACTACGGCCTTACGCTGAAATATCCGACGGAGGTTTTTACGGACATACATATTTTCATTGATCCATTCTGCCATGATGTCTCTGGCTCCCTGAAGTGCTTCTTCCTCAGAGGCCACTTCATTGTTCAGGTACTTTGAAGCCAGAAACATAAGATCATTATTCTTCTGGCTCATGATGATCTTGGCTAAAGGTTCCAGTCCTTTTTCTTTAGCGGCATCCGCTTTGGTTTTCTTACGCTTTTTGAAAGGCAGGTAGAGGTCCTCCAGCTCCTGAAGATCAAAACTGTCTTCAATTCTTTGTTGAAGTTCAGGAGTTAACGCATCCTGTTCCTCTATAGATTTTAAAATAGATTCCTTTCTCTTTACAATCTCCTCAAACTGTTTGCTGATTTTCGCAATCTGTTCGATCTGGGTTTCATCCAGGTTTCCGGTTTTATCCTTTCGGTAACGGGCAATAAAAGGGATGGTGCAGTCTTCTGCTAATAATTGTAAAGTATTGTTGATGCTCTTCTCAGAAATATTGAGCTGCTTCTGTATAAATGCTACGGTCGTCATTATTTGTTTTTCGGATAGCTAAAATAGGGTTTTTAAAACGAAAAAAGGCGAGTTTCCCCGCCTTGAATGTTTTCACAACGGAATAATCCTTATTGTGAAGTGCTTTCAAAATTTATTAAGTCAAAGATATAAAATCGAAATTGAAATACAATACGGGAATCCGTAAATGATATTCTTTATTTCTTCTTACATTTATGAAATACTAATAACAAACTGCTATGGTGAAAAGAATTTTAGGTTTGGATTTAGGAGTTTCTTCTATCGGATGGGCTCTGGTGGAAGAGGATACCGAGAATCCGGAAAATAATAGAATTGTAAAATTAGGAGTAAGAGTTAATCCCTTAACGATAGATGAGAAGACTAATTTTGAGAAAGGAAAGTCTATTACAACAAATGCGGTGAGAACTTTGGCAAGAAGTGCCCGCAGAAATCTTCAGCGTTTTAAACTGAGAAGAAAAAACTTGCTGGATATTCTGATTCATTATAAGATTATAACACGCGATACAATTTTGGCTGAAACAGGTTCAGACTCCACTTTTCAGACACAATACCTTAGGGCAAAAGCTGCCAAGGATAAAATTGAGTTTGATGAATTGGCAAGAGTTCTTTTTCTGATCAATAAAAAAAGGGGATACAGAAGCAGTAGAAAGGTTCAGAATGATGACGAAGGGAAAGCAATTGACGGAATGACAATAGCAAAAGAACTGTACGAGAAAAACTATACCCCGGGACAATATGTACATGATCTGTTGAAAAAAGGTAAAAAACAGGTTCCTGATTTTTATAGATCAGATCTTCAGAATGAGCTGGATAGGGTTTGGGAATTTCAGAAAAAATTTCATCCCGATATTCTAACTGATACTTTCAAAAAAGAACTTGAAGGAAAAGGACAGCGAGCAACCTCTGCTATTTTTCTGAGTCACTATAAAATTTATACTGCTGATAACAAGGGAACAAGGGAAGAAAAAAAACTTCAGGCCTATCAATGGAGAGCTGAAGCACTTTCTCAGGAATTAGATGTCAAGGAAGTTGCTTATGTGATTACGGAAATCAATAATAACCTTAATAATTCCAGTGGATACCTGGGAGCGATAAGTGACAGGAGCAAAAAATTGTATTTTAAAGGACAGACCATAGGAGAGTATCTTTATGAAGAACTTTCTGTAAACCCTCATACCCGTTTAAAGAATCAGGTATTTTACCGTCAGGATTATTGGGACGAATTTGAAAAGATTTGGGAAGTACAGTCAAAATTCCATTCTCAATTAACCAAAGAACTGAAAGAAGAAATCCGGGATGTTGTTATTTTCTACCAAAGGAAACTGAAATCACAAAAAGGATTAATTAGTTTCTGTGAATTTGAAAGCCGGGAAATAGAGATTGAAGAAAACGGGAAAAAGAAAAGAAAACGGATCGGATTAAAAGTGACTCCCAAGTCTTCACCTTTATTTCAGGAGTTTAAAATCTGGCAGATTCTTAATAATATAGAAATTAAGAATGATGAGGGACGAAGGTTTTTAGATCCTGAAGAAAAAGAGCGGCTTTTCAGTGAGTTGAATATTAAGGGGAATCTTAATGCACAGAAATGCCTTGAGCTTTTAGGCTTTACTTCAAAAGATACCAAACTTAATTTTAGAGTCGTAGAAGGCAACAGAACGAATGAAAGATTGTATGAGGCCTTTTTGAAAATACTTGAACTTGAAGGATATAATGTTTTTGAACTTTTAAAAATAAGAGAAGACAAAGACGAAGCCAAATTGCCTGAGTTGAAAGCTTCTGCTTCCGAAATTAAGAAAATAGTAAGAGAGATTTTTGATGCAAATGCTATTGATACTTCTATCCTTGATTTTAATGCGGAACTTGAAGAGAAAGATTTTGAAAATCAGTCTTCATATCAATTTTGGCACCTGATGTATTCTTATGAGGGAGACGATTCCCCATCAGGGAATGAAAGGTTGTACGAACTACTGGAAAAGAAATTTGGTTTTAAAAAAGAGCATTCCAAGGTGCTATCAACAATCGTTTTTCCGCAAGAATATGGTAATCTTAGTGCTAAGGCAATGAGAAGAATCTATCCTTATAGTAAAGAAAATAAATACAGTGATGCATGTGTTCTTGCTGGGTATAATCATTCTAAACATTCTTGGACCAGAGAAGACCTTGATAAGCGAGAACTTAAAAAACAATTGGAAGTTTTACCTAAAAATTCACTGAGAAATCCTGTTGTTGAAAAAGTTCTCAATCAGATGATCAATCTTGTGAATGCTACAATTTCAGAATATGGAGAACTGAATGGGGTAAGAATAGAGCTGGCAAGAGAATTGAAAAAAAGCGCCAAGGAACGTGAAGATATGACAAAAAGCATCAATGATGCAACTCTCCTTCACCAAAAATATGCAGCTGTTTTAAAGCAGGAATTTGGAGTGGTTAATCCGTCCAGAAATGATATTATCCGATATAAGCTGTATATGGAACTCGCGGGTAATGGATTTAAAGATCTGTATACCAATACAAAAATAGAAAAAGAGAATCTTTTTACCGAGAAATATGATATAGACCATATCATTCCGCAGTCTAGATTCTTTGATGATAGTTTTTCGAATAAAGTGTTAGTTCCACGACAGGCAAATCTTGATAAAGGGAACCTGACCGGATATGATTTTATGTCTAATAAAGGAGCCGAAAGAGAAGAACATTTTTTGAACGCTATCAAAAGTTTGGCAGATAAAGGAGATATTTCCAAAGCAAAATATGAAAAACTAAAGAAAAAGGGTACAGAAATAGGAGATGGATTTATAGAACGGGATTTAAGAGATACTCAGTATATTGCCAGAAAAGCCAAAGAAATTCTTTTTGGAATTACCAATTCTATAGTTTCTACCTCAGGAAGTATTACGGATAGACTAAGGGAAGATTGGGATCTTGTCAATGTCATGAAAGAACTTAATCTGGATAAATATAGAAAACTGGGACTGACTGAGATGGTTAAAAACTCGAAAGGAGAGGAGAAAGAAATTATTCAGGACTGGACTAAACGCAATGATCATCGTCATCACGCAATGGATGCTTTAACAGTCGCTTTTACTACCAGAAATCATATTCAGTACCTCAATTATCTTAATGCCAGAAAAGATGAAAAACATAAACAACACCAGAATATTTATGCCATAGAAAATGTAATTACAGAAGTTATAGAGAAAAAGAATGGTTCAAAGGTAAGAAGGTTCAAAACACCTCTGGATCAATTCCGGTATAAGGCCAAACAACATTTGAAGGAAGTGTTGGTTTCTCATAAAACCAAAAATAAAGTAGTTACTTCTAATATCAATAAAAGCAAGAAAAAAGGAGGTTTTCAGAAGAAATCAGAACTAACCCCAAGAGGGCAGCTTCATAAAGAAACGATATACGGAAGCAGAAAATTCTTACAAACCAGAGAAGAAAAAGTATCTGCAAAATTTGATAAGCAAACAATATTAATGGTTACTAATCCAATATACAGAAATGTGTTGCTGAATAGATTGCTGGAAAATGGGAATGATCCTAAAAAAGCTTTTGCCGGTAAAAATGCAGTGAATAAAAATCCTGTTTATCTGAATGACTCAAAGACTGATATACTGCCTGAAAAAGTTAACCTTTCCTGGTATACAACAGGATATACCATTCGAAAAGCCGTTAGTCCAGAAAACTTTAAAGATTATAAAAATCTGGAAAAAGTAACAGATATTGGAATCCGAAGAATTTTGAAAGACCGTCTCGACAGATTCAATGGAAATGCAAAAGAAGCATTTTCCAATCTGGATAAAGACCCCATCTGGTTAAATAAAGATAAGGGAGTAGCTATAAAGACAGTAACCATTACAGGAGTAAGCAATGCGGAGGCACTGCACTTTAAAAAAGATCATTTAGGCAAGGAGATTCTGGATGATAATGGAGGTAGAGTTCCTGTTGATTTTGTAAGTACGGGAAATAACCATCATTTGGCAATTTACCTGGATGAAAATGGAAATATTGATGATAAGATGGTCACATTTTATGAAGCGGTAATAAGAGTGAATCAAGGGTTGCCAATCGTGGATAAAGATTATAATTCAGAAAAAGGATATAGTTTCTTGATGACACTGAAGCAAAATGAAATGTTTGTATTTCCCGATGAGGATTTTGATCCCAATGAAATTGACTTATTGGATGAACAAAATTTAGAGGAGATCTCCAGACACTTGTTTAGAGTTCAGAAGATTTCTAAGGTCGGTTATGGAAACTCTTTTGTCAGGGATTTTGTTTTCAGACACCATTTGGAAACAACAGTTGAAGAACGGAAAGAACTTCGTAATATGACTTATATACAGTTGAAAAGCCTTGAAGGATTAAGGAATATTGTAAAAGTAAGGCTTAATCATTTAGGAAAGATCGTTCAGATAGGCGAATATTAGAGAATTACTATGATCACTCGTTCTATTTACATCGGTAACCCTGCATATCTGAAGCTTAAAGATGAGCAGATGTATATCCTCGATCCTTCTACCAAAGACTTAAAAGGTAAAGTTTCGGTAGAGGATCTGGGATTGCTGATGCTGGATCACTTTCAGATCACAATCTCTCATCAGCTGATCCAGAAAATGATGGGGAATAATGTGGTTGTGATCAGTTGTGATGCTCATCATTTGCCGCATGGAATAATGCTTCCGATTTATGGACATACAGAACATTCAGATCGCGTAAAAGATCAGTTGGAAGCTAGTGAGCCCTTAAAGAAGCAGTTGTGGAAGCAAACCGTCGAGTGTAAAATTGAAAATCAAAAAGAAGTGCTCAGGCGATTGGGAAACTATTATGAACCTATGATCGAGTACCAAAGAAATGTGAAAAGCGGTGATATGAGCAATATGGAGGGTATTGCTGCGCAGCATTACTGGAAATATCTGATCAGTCTGGACTTTCTGAGACAGCGTTTTGGTGATTCTCCAAATCAGTTTTTTAATTTCGGGTATTCGGTTCTCAGAAGTATTGTCGCAAGAGCTATTGTGGAAACAGGTTTGTTGCCAGTATTAGGAATCTTTCACAAGAACAAATACAATGCGTATTGCCTGGCAGATGATCTGATGGAACCATTTCGTCCGTTTGTAGATCTCTTGGTGATGCAATGGCTCGAGAGAAATCCAGTAACAGAAGAACTTGATAAAGAGTTTAAAGCTCATATTCTGAAAATTGCAACCGTAGATGTAAGGATTGATGATAAAACCCGGCCGCTTCTGATTGCTGTAAAAATGACAGCTTCGTCGCTGTATAAATGCTATACAGGTGAAAAGCGTTTGATATCTTATCCCGAATTATTATGAATGCCGAAAGGTTTAATGCATATAGGATCATGTGGGTATTAGTTTTGTATGATTTGCCAACTGAAACCAAAGCAAATATGCGGGATGCTAATTTGTTCAGAAAGCGCTTGCTTGATGATGGGTTTACCTTGTTTCAGTTTTCAATGTATGTAAGACATTGTCCCAGCCGGGAAAATGCGGAAGTACATATTAAAAGAGTTAAATTTATGCTTCCAAAAGCTGGGAAAGTAGCCATTATGTGCATTACAGATAAACAATTTGGCGATATAGAAATCTTTTTTGCTAGGAATAAAGAAGAACCTCCACCAACCTTTCAGCAACTCGAATTATTCTAAATTTTGAATCCTAAATAAATGATAAATCCGCTGAATTTCAACGGATTAAATTTTGAGGCTGTGACTAATCACGAAGATAATAAATTTTGAAAGCTCTTCACAACCATTGCTATAATCGTAATTGCCGTCGTCAAGCTGTGACTAATCACGAAGATAATAAATTTTGAAAGCTCTTCACAACTCCCATCACTTTGTTAAGTTCTTCAAGAGTGCTGTGACTAATCACGAAGATAATAAATTTTGAAAGCTCTTCACAACTCCTTATCCAGCAACCATATTTTTGCTATCGCTGTGACTAATCACGAAGATAATAAATTTTGAAAGCTCTTCACAACTAGACGCACTTTATCAAATAATAGAATAATGCTGTGACTAATCACGAAGATAATAAATTTTGAAAGCTCTTCACAACGTTACCTCGTATCATGCGTTATAGTATTGAGCTGTGACTAATCACGAAGATAATAAATTTTGAAAGCTCTTCACAACACTATTCTGCGATTAATAATGATGAGTTTAGCTGTGACTAATCACGAAGATAATAAATTTTGAAAGCTCTTCACAACTATAGCGCGTTGTACAACAGATTTTTCACAGCTGTGACTAATCACGAAGATAATAAATTTTGAAAGCTCTTCACAACTGTCTTTTCAAACAACGCCAATATCATAGAGCTGTGACTAATCACGAAGATAATAAATTTTGAAAGCTCTTCACAACAAAAACAGTGCGGGGCTTCCAACTGCAAAAGCTGTGACTAATCACGAAGATAATAAATTTTGAAAGCTCTTCACAACACCTGGTGATTAGTCCACCCGGAAGTAGTAGCTGTGACTAATCACGAAGATAATAAATTTTGAAAGCTCTTCACAACTTCTACACTAACAAGCAGATAGACGACGCAGCTGTGACTAATCACGAAGATAATAAATTTTGAAAGCTCTTCACAACAAAGGGCACGGCTTTTACTTAAATAGTGTTGCTGTGACTAATCACGAAGATAATAAATTTTGAAAGCTCTTCACAACAGTCATTGCACAGGTAAATAATGTACAGAAGCTGTGACTAATCACGAAGATAATAAATTTTGAAAGCTCTTCACAACACTGCCTTATGCATCAATTCAGAATGAAGGGCTGTGACTAATCACGAAGATAATAAATTTTGAAAGCTCTTCACAACTATTAAGGATAATAGTAAGTATGATATTAAGCTGTGACTAATCACGAAGATAATAAATTTTGAAAGCTCTTCACAACTATTTAAATGTCATTTTAAGACCTGTTTTTGCTGTGACTAATCACGAAGATAATAAATTTTGAAAGCTCTTCACAACGACAGTCGTTTTAACAACCAAAGTTTTAGAGCTGTGACTAATCACGAAGATAATAAATTTTGAAAGCTCTTCACAACATGGAAGGGATTATAATTAATATTCATAGCGCTGTGACTAATCACGAAGATAATAAATTTTGAAAGCTCTTCACAACTAAACAATCAAACAAAATGAAGTCATTAAAGCTGTGACTAATCACGAAGATAATAAATTTTGAAAGCTCTTCACAACATTGTATGAAAAACTACTCTTTTGCTCTACGCTGTGACTAATCACGAAGATAATAAATTTTGAAAGCTCTTCACAACGCCGGTACTTTTATATTTTTCCCACTCATAGCTGTGACTAATCACGAAGATAATAAATTTTGAAAGCTCTTCACAACTTATTTCCTTGATGGATTAGACAAAGAGAAGCTGTGACTAATCACGAAGATAATAAATTTTGAAAGCTCTTCACAACTACGTTTCCGTGACTCCCTGCCGGGAAATAGCTGTGACTAATCACGAAGATAATAAATTTTGAAAGCTCTTCACAACATTGAAAGAGATTCATATTTAAACGGATTCGCTGTGACTAATCACGAAGATAATAAATTTTGAAAGCTCTTCACAACATGAAGAAATCAATGATTAACAAATTCGAAGCTGTGACTAATCACGAAGATAATAAATTTTGAAAGCTCTTCACAACGTAATTCGTGAGGTATTGGAATGTAAGACCGCTGTGACTAATCACGAAGATAATAAATTTTGAAAGCTCTTCACAACGAAGCGCGATATGTAAAAGACAAAGCAGAAGCTGTGACTAATCACGAAGATAATAAATTTTGAAAGCTCTTCACAACATATTCAAACAAGAGGTTTTCAACCGAAAAGCTGTGACTAATCACGAAGATAATAAATTTTGAAAGCTCTTCACAACTGTGCAGACAGTAGGGTATCAGGACTTACAGCTGTGACTAATCACGAAGATAATAAATTTTGAAAGCTCTTCACAACAAGAATTCCTGTGTTTATAAAACTAAATATGCTGTGACTAATCACGAAGATAATAAATTTTGAAAGCTCTTCACAACTACCGTTATCGCAAAGATATTCTAATGCGGGCTGTGACTAATCACGAAGATAATAAATTTTGAAAGCTCTTCACAACGGACTCCAATCGGTTATAAAGCTGAACTTGGCTGTGACTAATCACGAAGATAATAAATTTTGAAAGCTCTTCACAACAATACCTTCATCATCAATTTTCTGAAGAAGGCTGTGACTAATCACGAAGATAATAAATTTTGAAAGCTCTTCACAACCACTTATGATCTATTCAGCCAGATAGATAGGCTGTGACTAATCACGAAGATAATAAATTTTGAAAGCTCTTCACAACAAAAAAATCGTTGTTACCGATTGAAAATCCGCTGTGACTAATCACGAAGATAATAAATTTTGAAAGCTCTTCACAACATTGTATGAAAAACTACTCTTTTGCTCTACGCTGTGACTAATCACGAAGATAATAAATTTTGAAAGCTCTTCACAACTTCTACACTAACAAGCAGATAGACGACGCAGCTGTGACTAATCACGAAGATAATAAATTTTGAAAGCTCTTCACAACAAAGGGCACGGCTTTTACTTAAATAGTGTTGCTGTGACTAATCACGAAGATAATAAATTTTGAAAGCTCTTCAAAACAGTCATTGCACAGGTAAATAATGTACAGAAGCTGTGACTAATCACGAAGATAATAAATTTTGAAAGCTCTTCACAACACTGCCTTATGCATCAATTCAGAATGAAGGGCTGTGACTAATCACGAAGATAATAAATTTTGAAAGCTCTTCACAACTATTAAGGATAATAGTAAGTATGATATTAAGCTGTGACTAATCACGAAGATAATAAATTTTGAAAGCTCTTCACAACTATTTAAATGTCATTTTAAGACCTGTTTTTGCTGTGACTAATCACGAAGATAATAAATTTTGAAAGCTCTTCACAACGACAGTCGTTTTAACAACCAAAGTTTTAGAGCTGTGACTAATCACGAAGATAATAAATTTTGAAAGCTCTTCACAACATGGAAGGGATTATAATTAATATTCATAGCGCTGTGACTAATCACGAAGATAATAAATTTTGAAAGCTCTTCACAACTAAACAATCAAACAAAATGAAGTCATTAAAGCTGTGACTAATCACGAAGATAATAAATTTTGAAAGCTCTTCACAACATTGTATGAAAAACTACTCTTTTGCTCTACGCTGTGACTAATCACGAAGATAATAAATTTTGAAAGCTCTTCACAACGCCGGTACTTTTATATTTTTCCCACTCATAGCTGTGACTAATCACGAAGATAATAAATTTTGAAAGCTCTTCACAACTTATTTCCTTGATGGATTAGACAAAGAGAAGCTGTGACTAATCACGAAGATAATAAATTTTGAAAGCTCTTCACAACTACGTTTCCGTGACTCCCTGCCGGGAAATAGCTGTGACTAATCACGAAGATAATAAATTTTGAAAGCTCTTCACAACATTGAAAGAGATTCATATTTAAACGGATTCGCTGTGACTAATCACGAAGATAATAAATTTTGAAAGCTCTTCACAACATGAAGAAATCAATGATTAACAAATTCGAAGCTGTGACTAATCACGAAGATAATAAATTTTGAAAGCTCTTCACAACGTAATTCGTGAGGTATTGGAATGTAAGACCGCTGTGACTAATCACGAAGATAATAAATTTTGAAAGCTCTTCACAACGAAGCGCGATATGTAAAAGACAAAGCAGAAGCTGTGACTAATCACGAAGATAATAAATTTTGAAAGCTCTTCACAACATATTCAAACAAGAGGTTTTCAACCGAAAAGCTGTGACTAATCACGAAGATAATAAATTTTGAAAGCTCTTCACAACTGTGCAGACAGTAGGGTATCAGGACTTACAGCTGTGACTAATCACGAAGATAATAAATTTTGAAAGCTCTTCACAACAAGAATTCCTGTGTTTATAAAACTAAATATGCTGTGACTAATCACGAAGATAATAAATTTTGAAAGCTCTTCACAACTACCGTTATCGCAAAGATATTCTAATGCGGGCTGTGACTAATCACGAAGATAATAAATTTTGAAAGCTCTTCACAACGGACTCCAATCGGTTATAAAGCTGAACTTGGCTGTGACTAATCACGAAGATAATAAATTTTGAAAGCTCTTCACAACAATACCTTCATCATCAATTTTCTGAAGAAGGCTGTGACTAATCACGAAGATAATAAATTTTGAAAGCTCTTCACAACCACTTATGATCTATTCAGCCAGATAGATAGGCTGTGACTAATCACGAAGATAATAAATTTTGAAAGCTCTTCACAACAAAAAAATCGTTGTTACCGATTGAAAATCCGCTGTGACTAATCACGAAGATAATAAATTTTGAAAGCTCTTCACAACATTGTATGAAAAACTACTCTTTTGCTCTACGCTGTGACTAATCACGAAGATAATAAATTTTGAAAGCTCTTCACAACTGGCTTTCTCGGTATTTACACCTTCAGGAAGCTGTGACTAATCACGAAGATAATAAATTTTGAAAGCTCTTCACAACTACTACTATCAATGATCTTAGAAAGGCAACGCTGTGACTAATCACGAAGATAATAAATTTTGAAAGCTCTTCACAACAGAAAGCGTGCATGGCAGCATGATTATTTCGCTGTGACTAATCACGAAGATAATAAATTTTGAAAGCTCTTCACAACTTTGAACCATTAGCTAAGACTTTCCAGTCAGCTGTGACTAATCACGAAGATAATAAATTTTGAAAGCTCTTCACAACCGACGTCTAGGGCGTCCACGGAATCTTCGTGCTGTGACTAATCACGAAGATAATAAATTTTGAAAGCTCTTCACAACATTTGCACCAGGGATATAGTAGTATCCAGCGCTGTGACTAATCACGAAGATAATAAATTTTGAAAGCAGTTCACAACTCCAGATCATCAGGATCAAAAGTTGATTGAGTTGTGCTTAATCACAAAGATATTAAATTTTGAAAGCAGTTCACAACGTTAATTCAGGGGCTTTATTTTGGAAGTGTGTTGTGGTTAATTATAAAGCTATTAATAAAAAAAGACCATCTACTAAATGGTCTTAAATTTATACTCAATGTATTTTATGCACACAATTGGTTAGTCGGAATGCATACATAAGGCTTTCCTTTGATACAGCATTTTCGGTATCCTTCCTGGAAGCAGTCCTGAATGCATCTTTCTATTCCTCCTTGAATTGATTTCAATCCGGTTCTTGTAATTTTTCTTAAATTTTCCATGATTATTAGTATTTTATGTATTGTGAATTTAAACAATTATTTTGAATAACTGTCATTTTTATTTCAAAAAGCAGGCTTATACGTTATTAATTTACAAGTTGTAGATAATCGCAACGTTATTAAAATTTGAAAGCTCCTCATAGTAAATTATTAGATCAAAATACAATGCCCAGAGTAGTTATTTATCACAAGTCTAGTAATTTCTGCAGGCCATGCACCAATTTCTGAAAAACAAAAGCCAGACTAGATTTCAAAGTAGTCCGGCGTAATGATATGGCAAAATACTAATCTCTGTTTTTCACAAGAACCCAGCCGTTGTATCGCACTGGAGTACTATTTTTATTATTCTCATTCCAGGAGATGGTGTACCAATAAGTGGCTGTTGGAATTTTTTTACCGGATGCGGTGCCATTCCAAGTGAAATTTCTGACTTTGTCGGCAGTATAAAGCTTATTGCCATAACGATCATAAATTTCAAAGATCAGGTTTTTCTTGTACTCCAGAGCAGAATAGTCGATCACATCATTGGTGAGGTCTCCATTGGGGGTAATGGCGTTGATTAAATTGGGAACGGTAACTTCCACATCAACAGGAACACAGTTATAGAAATCTTTTACATAGAATAAATGCTGTCCCCTTGAAAGCTTATTGAAAATGTTCGAACTCTGCCAGTTGGATGGCTTGTCTAAGGCATATTGATAAGGCGGTTTCCCTCCAATAACATTGATTGTTGCTGTGTTATTTGAAATATCAATAGACTTAATAACAGGCTGAGGAGATGCATAGACATAGACCGTTTGTTTGGTAATACAATTTCCGGTCTTTAACTTTACCCAGTAAGTCCCTATGCCTACATTCGTGATTTTTTGTGTGGTAGCTCCTGTGCTCCATTCATAGCCATTGAAGCCGGGGCCGGCATCCAGTTCAGTTGTATTTTCAATACAGATATATTGATCCACCAATACAGAAGAACGAATAGGGGGCAGAACTTCCAATGTGACTTTCACAATGACAAAGCAACCATTACTGTTGGTTACCTTTACATAAACATTACTATTATGAGAAGAAATATAGGCTGAAGGATTGGTTATTTCCTGGGTTCCGTTCGTGGCGTCATTTAAAGAGGGGTAATAGTTTTTGATATTGCCCGCTTGGCTGGTTACATTGGCGGATGTAAGGTCGAATGAGGCGGTAGAAGGATTAGATTCAATATAGCAGGACTCAATAACAGCATTGTTAGCGATGGGTAGAGCTCCAACAGTAATTACGGTGGTTTGGCTTATAGCGTTACACTGTGGATTTAATGAAGAACCCTGGGGCCCAACCTTAAATCTTATCCAATAATTGCCCGGTGGTTGTCCTGCTGAATTGAAAGTATGATTCGGATTGGTGGTTGGAGCTCCCTGATCCGTCCATGTTGCTCCGGAATTATTACTGTACTGCCATTGATATTCAGCGGGATTATATGAACTTCCGGTAAGAGTTGCTGTAAGGCCTACCGTAACATTTTTATTCGGACATAATGTAGTGCTGGCATTAGGTATGGCCTGAATTGTTGCAGGAATACAGGGAGATACCGTAATATCATCAATAGCCAGATCGTTTCCGCAGCCATTTCCCACAGAATTGTTCACAAATTGAAGTTTTACCGATGAACTCGAAGAATTGTTGAAAACAATAGAATATTCTGTCCAGGTACTGCTGGTAGGAATATTTCCTGTAGCTGAGGTCCCTAAAATATTTCCTGTAGCAGGATCCACAGCACGAAGCGTCACATTCGGATACTGGTATCCGGTACCACAGGTGCCTGGAGGATTTACATTAAGGATCCATAGAGAAAGCTTTAATGTGGTATTGGAGCATAGGTTATTCATCACATATTCAAAAAAAACAGTGGCAGCAGTAGAAGGTGCATTGATCAGTAACATGAGTCCGTTCGGATTTCCGGTGTGGTCAGGAGAGTTTAAAAAGCCATTGCCTCCTATGCTGGGGGTTTTTACTAATCCGGAATACCCATCTGATAAAGTTCCTCCGGAAGGGCCCGCCGTTCCTACAAAAGTTGTTGAAGTAGTCGCGCCGGGAGCGTAGCTTGCTAATGGCCCGTACCAATCGCTGGTTGCATTTCCCTGTCCGAAAGTCTGATTAACAATAGGAGGGCCCCATGTGCCGGCACAGGTAGGAGGAGACTGGGCATTCAGTAAAGAATAATGAAAAACTGAAAATAGAAAAATCAATAAGCTATAGATTTTTCTATCAGGAAATAATGTTGTTTTCATATCTGATATGGTTTTTTTATCAATTGAATTTTACATCTTCATATTTTAATAAATTTTACTGAGGATTGATAATAGAAAGATGCTTGTCGTTTTTTGTGTTTAATGGTCTGGTATAGTAGAATTTATAATATTTAATTGTTTTTGTTTTATTTTTTAAATTGTTTTTAATTATTTGCTTGTATTTTTGATTTATTTTTGTTAAAAAATATTTTTATTGATTAATTAATGTAAAATTAATATTTGTTTTTAATAATTGTGATTTTTTCTATGTTTTTTTTAATGAATACAATAAAGCCTTTTTTACAGGTGTTTTGAAAACAAATGAGAGTATTCTTTGAATAAACTTTTTTATATTTAAATCTCAAAATGGATAGGCCTTGATTGATGAAGGGAGATACAGGTTGTAATCAGTAGGAAAAAGTGAATAATAAGATACTCTGAATAAGAAAAAAAAAATGAAATATCCATTTCTTGATGTATGTTAAGGAAACCCAGACAGAGTTTTTCTACTTTTGTACCCGAAAACAATGAATAAACTTTTTTAAACAATTCAATAATATGAAAAAAATTAGTGTAATCGCATTAGTAGCAGTAGGATTGCTGGCAGCATCATGTAATAGTAAAGAAAAAACGGATACAGCAGTAGCTACTGAGCAGGCTGTTGCTGAAAGCAAAGGAGAAATGTTGACAGTAGATGCTGCAACTTCTATGGTAAACTGGAAGGCTTTTCACAAAGGAGGATTTGCTCCTCGTTGGGGAACTCTTAATGTAAAATCAGGTGATTTAAGCATTGAAGGCGGACAGGTTGTAGCGGGTAACTTCAATATTGATATGACTTCTATCAAAGTTGATCCGGCTTCAGTAACAGAAAAAGATAAAAAACCTGAAGAACTTGAAGCTCACCTTAAGAGTGCTGATTTCTTTGATACAGAGAAAAACCCTGTTTCCGACTTTAAAATTACAAGTGTGGCAGATTTGAAAGAAGCACCAAAAGATGCTGTTGCAGGAGCTAACAAAACAGTAAGCGGAAACCTTACATTATTAGGAAAAACAATGAACGTTACTTTCCCTGCTAAAGTAGATGTAGCTGATAATACAGCGGCTATTCAGGCTAAATTTACGGTAAACAGAACAGACTGGGGAATCAAGTTTGGTACTTCAGAAGCGGATCCTGCAGAATGGATGATCAGCAAAGATATCGAGATCAATATCGATGTAAAAGCTAAAAAATAAGTTATTACACGTTTAATAACGAAAAGCTGTCTTATTCAAGGCAGCTTTTGTTATTTTCCGGTTATCGGGGTTGGGTGTTCAAAAAAATCTGGCTTTTAATTTTAAGTCTGATTTGTTTGTTTTTTGTATTTCACTGATAATACTATTTTTTTATGATGTTTAATTTGGTTTTTATTTATTAATTTTAGCCAATTCTTAATTATTTAAGGATAATATTCAAAACTACATAATCATGACGAAAATTTATCTTTTTTTATTGCTGTTATGGACAATAATTCTGAACGCACAGCCACTTACATGGACAAAAATTTCTCCCACACCGCCTCCGGGCTTTCCTTACCGTTCTGCGATTTTTCTGGGTGAAAAAAAACTTATTTGGGCTACTTTTTGTGATGGATCGATCCCCTTTAAAGAGCCAACGGCAATGAGCTTTTCAATAAGTGCAGACGGCGGAAATACCTGGTCAACCAAAGGGTATTTTCCTTTTGCGATGGCAAGCACTAAGCCTTATGGATTTACTTTTTTGGGATTTACGCCTCTTTCAACCAGCATGGGACTTTATTTGTGCGCAATAGAAGATTCCTATGCAAAAGTTTTTAAAACATCAGATGGTGGCATGACCTGGAAGACTACAGGACAATTTGATACTTACCCTTATTCCATTCACTTTTTTGATGACAAAAATGGAATTGTCATATGCCGGGAAGATACTTCTCAAAAGTTTAAAATTTATAGAACTACAGATGCAGGGGACAGCTGGCAAAAAGTTGATCCTGCCCATATTCCTTCAACGATCGGATATGAGACAGGGGCGCATCTTTTTGGTTTTGTTTCCTCTTATAAAGATACTTTCTGGTTTGGCACAAATAGCGGGCGGATTTTTAAAACCAATAATAAAGGACTTACATGGTCTGTAGTTTCATCACCTTACATTTATGGCGGTGTGACGGGGGTCTTCGCAGATAGCATGGGACCTTTTACTCTTGAAGATGAAAATAATGCTTATATGGTAGAATATAACTCCGGGAAACTTCATAGAACAACCGATGGCGGATTGACATGGACGACTCAGGGAAAGATAGAAACGGGGAGTGCCAATTTCCATATTATAAAAGTGCCCAATAGCGATATTCTTTTGGCTGCCGGAGAAAAAACAAGGTATAGCCTGGATAAAGGCCTAACCTGGACTGAGATTGATAACGACCCTAAATTTGGAATTTATAGCAATAGCTCAGGGTTTACAACGAGTCTTAGTTATTATAAACTTACAGGAATTATTGATAAAACACCCATAGAAACGGGAACACCTGGTGACAATAAAGACGAAGATGAATTTGGAATTTATCCCATTCCTACAGGAAATTACCTCTATATAAGATCAAAAACACCTATTAATAGCTATATTATATGGGATTCTGCAGGCAGGCTGATTCAGACAGGAGGGGCAGGAAATCAGATCAATGTTTCATGGTTTGCAGAAGGAACTTATCATATTGAAATTCATCATGACGGAAATACCATTATCAAGAAATTTATTAAAAAATAAAACCTTCACAGTTTAAGCAAAAAATAAAAGTGATCTCTAGAGGTCACTTTTTTATTAGGATATTTTTGAAATAATGCAGCCGGAATCAATTAAAAATCCATGAATTCTGAACACGTACACAATATTCGCTTCCCAGATATAAAGGGTTGCCATGTTTTTCAGACCAGAATCCGTCCAGAATATCTTTATTCAGGCAGCGGTACACTGCTACACCTTTATATACTGTATGATCACCCCCTTCATAGTTGAAGTTGAGGACCAGGATCTGATCTTTATAGAATCCGGTTCCGTTTTGTATATGATCACCGATGATCCATTGGGCAACAATCCGGTTGTTTTCATCAACAGATAAAGTCAATATACCACTATAAGAATGCTGATCAGATTCCTCCTGATTGCTTCCTTTAATAGAATAAGTTCCTGCCAGATCATGTACTGTCATTGATTTGTTTTTTTTGGAAGGCAAATGTAAGAAAATCTTACTTTGATAATGCTTAAAAAATCTCAAAACCTAGATATGAACCTGCAGACTTTTCTATCTTTAAATTAAACTCTATTTTTGCAGCAAATTAATTGTAGATGTTTCCTTTTCTGCTGATCGCTAACCTTATTACATTCGGAGTCTTTGGGTTTGACAAATGGCAAGCCAAAAAACACCAGTGGAGAATTTCTGAGAATGCTCTTCTGGGACTTTCCCTTATCGGAGCGATAGGAGCTGCTTCCGGAATGATCCTCTTCAATCATAAAGTGTCCAAAAAATCTTTTCTGGTTAAATTTTTTCTGGTGCTCTTAATTGATGTTGTATTGCTGTACCGATTTATAAGACATTGATACAGACAGATATTCGTTCTTCAAAAGATGTTTTTTTTAGAAAAAAGAATAAATACAATATATTTCTGCATGAATTTTATTGTGATTATAGGTGAAATAAAGGGGTAGGAGAGGCTTCCAACTTATATTTTTTCAGACGTTTTTTCAGAAAATAATCTAATTTTCTCATTATGAAATTGTTAAATATTGCATAAACTTTTTAATTAATTCATTTAAAATCACTATTTTTGCACCCGTAAAAATCCTATATGCAAAACATTAGAAATATTGCGATTATCGCACACGTTGACCACGGAAAGACAACTTTGGTTGACAAGATCATCCACGCTACCAACATTTTCAGAGAAAATCAGGAGAGTGGGGAATTAATTATGGATAACAATGATCTTGAAAGAGAAAGAGGGATCACCATCTTATCCAAGAATATTTCTGTTACTTATAAAGACACAAAAATTAATGTAATCGATACTCCTGGTCACGCCGATTTCGGAGGAGAAGTAGAAAGAGTATTAAAAATGGCTGACGGAGTTATTTTGTTGGTGGATGCGTTCGAAGGACCAATGCCACAGACAAGATTCGTACTTCAGAAAGCTTTGGAATTAGGACTGAGACCATTAGTGGTTATCAACAAAGTAGATAAGCCAAACTGTCGTCCTGACGAAGTTCACGACAAAGTATTTGATTTGTTCTTCAACCTTGATGCTACAGAAGAGCAATTGGATTTCCCTACATTCTATGGGTCTTCAAAACAAGGTTGGTTCAACACTTCACTAGAGCAGACTGAAGATATTTTACCATTATTGGATGGTATTTTACAATATGTTCCTGAACCAAAAGTAACAGAAGGTAACCTTCAGATGCAGATTACTTCTCTTGATTTCTCTTCTTTCTTAGGAAGAATTGCCATCGGGAAAGTGACAAGAGGTGAGATCAAAGAATCTCAATGGATCGGTCTTGCACAGGCAGAAGGTAAAATTGTAAAAGGAAAAGTAAAAGAACTTTACGTTTTCGAAGGTTTAGGAAAGAAAAAAGTAACTGAAGTAAAAGCAGGAGACATCTGTGCTGTGGTTGGTTTCGATGCTTTCCAGATCGGAGATTCTTTCGTAGATCTTGAAAATCCTGAACCATTGGAAAGAACAGCGATTGACGAGCCTACTCTGAACATGACGTTCTCTATCAACAATTCACCTTTCTTCGGTAAAGATGGTAAATATGTTACTTCCAATCACCTGAAAGAAAGATTAACAAAAGAATTAGAGAAAAACTTAGCATTAAGAGTTCAGCAGACTGATGATGCCAACACTTTCCTTGTATTCGGTAGAGGTATTCTTCACTTATCTGTTTTGATCGAAACTATGAGAAGAGAAGGGTACGAAATGACAATTGGTCAGCCACAGGTTATCTTCAGAGAAATTGATGGTGAAAAATGTGAGCCTTATGAATCTTTGGTAGTAGACGTTCCTGAAGAATTTGCTTCAAGAGTAATCGATTTGGCTACCCAGAGAAAAGGAGATCTTCACATTATGGAAACAAAAGGGGAGATGCAGCACATGGAGTTTGAAATTCCTTCAAGAGGTTTGATCGGACTACGTTCTCAGATGTTGACAGCTACTGCAGGTGAAGCTATCATGGCACACCGTTTCACAGAATACAAGCCTTTCAAAGGAGCTATTCCTGGAAGAAACAACGGAGTATTGATCAGCAAAACTACAGGTCCTGCTACAGAATATTCTATTGCTAAACTACAGGATAGAGGGAAGTTTTTCGTTGATCCGGGTGAGGAAATCTACACAGGGATGATCATCGGTGAGCAAAACAAGCCTGGAGACTTGGTAGTAAACATCGTAGAAGCAAAACAGTTGAACAACATGAGAGCTTCCGGAAAAGATAAAGATACTGGTGTTGCTCCGAAAATCTTATTCTCTCTTGAAGAATGTATGGAATATATCCAGGGTGACGAAGCCATTGAGGTAACGCCAAACTTCATCAGAATGAGAAAGAAAATCCTTTCAGAAGAAGAAAGAAAAAGAGTGGAAAGATCAGCGAAAGCTTAATCGTTCACGATTTAAATTTAAAATATATAGAAAAGCCTCGAATTTTTCGGGGCTTTTTTTCTAGAAAACAGGAAAAATTGTTTATTTTTTCAAAAAAATATCCCAAGTAATAAAATATAAATTAAAGTAGTTTTGCGGCTATGAGAATGAATAAATTAAAACTTATCGTTTTATTGGGCGTTTTTGCATCATACACTACCTCATGTTCTGTTCAGAACAACGTGACGAAAACCCCGCCTGCTAAGAATACAACAAGACCTAATACCAACCCTCCTAAACCTAAAGACCAGACAGCGGTACCTAAACCTACTACAGGTAATACGGCTGATGAAACCTTCCGAACCACCCTTCCTGAAATCAAAAGAGAATTCAGAGGAGCATGGATTGCCAGTGTAGCCAATATCAACTGGCCTTCCAGAAATAACCTGAGCGTAGAACAACAGAAAGCCGAAGCAATCAGCATGCTTGATATGCTGAAAGATAATAACTTCAATGCGGCTATTTTCCAGATCAGACCTTCAGCAGACGCTTTATATACCAGTGATATTGAGCCGTGGTCTTATTTCCTGACCGGGGAAACAGGAACTGCTCCCTATCCAAACTATGATCCTCTTCAGTTCTGGATCGCGGAAGCCCATAAAAGAGGCCTGGAGCTTCATGTATGGCTGAACCCTTACCGTGCCCATCATACCAATGGTGGTACAGTGAACAAACTTTCAATGGCCAATAAACTTTCCGATATTGTTGTAAGGCTGAAAAATGGGATGTACTGGTTTGATCCTGCCAACCCGCAAACACAGGGTCACGTGTCGAATGTAGTAAAAGACATCGTAAAAAGATACGATATTGATGCCGTTCATTTTGACGACTATTTCTATCCATATGCCACTTATAATAAAGGGGCCGATTTCCCGGATAACGCAACCTGGAATGCCTATGTAAGCAGTGGAGGAACCCTGTCAAGAGCAGACTGGAGGAGAGATAATGTGAATAAATTTGTAGAACGTATCTATAAAGAAATTCATGCCGAAAAAAATAATGTAAGATTTGGGATCAGCCCGTTCGGAATCTGGAAACCGGGATACCCGGCAGGGATTGTAGGATCTTCACAATACGATGAGCTGTATGCAGATGCCAAATTATGGCTCAATAAAGGCTGGGTAGATTATTTCTCACCACAATTATACTGGCCGATCGATTCCAAAGGACAAGGTTTTGAAGCTTTATTAAGCTGGTGGCAGTCTGAAAACACCATGAACCGTCATTTGTGGCCAGGACTGAATACCGTTGAGATCAAAGTATCTGACCGTCCGACGGAAATCAAAAATCAGATTGACATTTCAAGAAAAATCCTGAAAAATGACGCCGGAGAAATTCACTGGAGTATTGCAGGGCTTTCCAAAAATCCGGGAATGCTTCCTGCATTGAAGAATGGTCCGTACAGTGAAAAAGCATTGATTCCTAAATCTCCATGGATCAAAGCTGTTCCTCTGCAGACGCCAACCTTATTTATAGCAGATAACGGAAGTTTTGCCCAGACAAGCTGGAGTATTAAAAATGCAGCAGATGTTTTCCAATGGGTACTTTTCACCCAGTACAACGGAGTATGGCAAACAGAAATCTTAACGCTGGATACTCTTTCAAAAGATATTCCTAAGTTTAAAGATGGTAAAAAGCTGAATGCCATAGCCATCAAAGCCATCGACAGACTTGGAAACGAAAGTGATTATATGGCAAAAAAGATCAAATAAAATACAACCGGAATTAAGAACGGAAGTAACCGTTTAAATTTTGTAACCTTACAAAGGGCTTGACTTTAAAATAGTCAGGCTCCTTTTGTTTTTTTGTGGTTCTGAAAATCATTTGGTTATGTTTTATGTAGACACTTTGTAGACATCAGATGATGGAGTCTGTAGTAATTCTGTAGGGGATAAATGATCGCAGGTTTGAAAAGATTCTTGCAATTTTATCCAAGAGAATTTTAATCGTATAAAAAGAATGATTTTTATTAGCAAAACTACCGTATATCCTTTTCATCTTCATACAGAAGTGTTGCCTTCCGGTATATCTGGCGGAAAGCATCTCAATATTAGCTTTTACCAGGGCTATGCAGCCATGTTTTGGGGAAAGGTTCCAAGTAATATGATTGGGAAAAAATATGCAGTAGTAAAAGATATTGATACAGGAAAAATACTTACCCTCGAAGAATGGCCTCAACAGATAAAAGAATATTTTGAAAAAGAAAAAATAAAATACAGACCGCCTTTCCGGATCCGTTTCGGATGGATATGGATATTGGTGGGTACATCCTTATTCATTACCGCTTTATTCACTTTTCTGATTATATATCTGATGATCATTACCCCTAAAAAATAATCGCTATGGAAGAAAATGAAGAGTTATCCCGTTACAATGGTGATTCTCAAAACAACAGAGAAGCTTTGCAGAAAATAAAATCAAAGGCGCAAAGCAGTGTACTGATATTCGGAATTATCATCGTCTTTTTTCTTTACGCAGGAATTAAGATCCTGATAGAGGTCTCTGCGTTAGAAAGTACTTACAGTTCCGGTGTCCCTGAGTCTGAGATCCGGCTGATATTCAAATCCGAACTGATGTACGGTATATTTACTATCATAGGCAAATGGGGATTCTTCGGATTCTTCCTGATTCTTTCCATACTGGTATACTGGGTTAAAATAAAAGATAGCCTGAAAACCATCAGAGAATGTAATATCCTAATGGCTCGATAGCAGGAGCCAACTGAAGGATTGTATTTTAGAATAGCTATAAATTATTAGTTTAAAATGATGATTTTCAGTTTAATATAATGTATTATAGTGAAATGGGATTGAAAATAAAATCTTATCGGAATCATTTTTGCATCATCAGTATCATAATCACCAAAATATAACATTATGAATACTAAAAGACTTTCCGCTAATATGGAAAAAGCACTTAGTGATCAGATGAACAAGGAAATTCATGCATCACACATTTTTCTATCGTATGGAATTTGGGCCGATGATAAAGGCTATCAGGGAATTGCCAATTTTCTCTACCGCCATGCTCAGGAAGAAAGAAACCATTCGATCAAATTCATGGAATACATTTTAAACAGAGGCGGAAAACCAAAAGTAGCAGCAATTCCGGCTCCTCCGGCCGATCCCAAAAACCTTACCGCCTGTTTTGACGGAGTTTTCAAACATGAGGTAGACAATACCACGGCCATCTATAAAATAGTAGACCTTTCAATGGAAGAAAAAGACTGGGCAACATGGAATTTCATGCAGTGGTTCGTACAGGAACAGATCGAAGAAGAGACACTGGCCCAAAACTTAATCGATAAATTAAAAATTGCAGGCGGAGACCGTGCTACAGACGAATCATTATTCACGCTGGATAGGGCAATGCAGGCTGCTCCGAATGACGCGCCACTGGCTCAGGAAGCAACAGGGAACAATCCGTAAATGTCAATGGTCCTGTAAAAACAATTTGAAAATCTGTCAGAATGCTGACAGATTTTTTTATTATGAAACTCCCTCAAAAATCACTATCTTTGCACACTCGTAATTCAAGGTTCGGGTTTTATTTAAAGCTGTAGAATCCTTGAATTGCTCCTAAACCTTAAACTTTGAATTTTACAATATGAAATGTGGAATCGTAGGCCTGCCGAATGTAGGTAAATCAACACTTTTTAACTGTCTGAGTAACGCAAAGGCTCAGTCGGCAAACTATCCTTTCTGTACTATTGAACCCAACCTTGGAACGGTTTCTGTACCGGATCAGAGATTGTTTGAACTGGAGAAAATCGTAAAACCTGAGCGCGTTTTACCAGCTGTGGTTGAAATCGTTGATATTGCAGGTCTTGTAAAAGGTGCCAGCAAAGGAGAAGGATTGGGGAACCAGTTCCTGGCGAATATCCGTGAGTGTGAGGCGATCATCCACGTATTAAGATGTTTTGACAATGGAAATATCGTTCACGTTGAAGGTTCAGTAGACCCATTAAGAGATAAAGAAATTATTGATATTGAGCTACAGCTGAAAGACCTTGAAACCGTAGGAAAAGCAGTTGAAAAAGCTAAAAAGTTCATCAAATCAGGTAAAAAAGAAGATATTCTTACCTATGAAACCCTTCAGAATCTACAGAAATTCCTTGAAGACGGAAAAAATGCAAGAGAATTTGCTGTAGATGATTTTACAAAATCTATTATCGGAGAAGTTCAGCTTTTGACCAATAAGCCGGTACTTTACGTTTGTAATGTAGACGAAAACTCTATCAAAAACGGAAACGACTGGATTGGAAAGATCGAAGAAATGGCTAAAAATGAAGGGGCTGAAATCGTTGTATTGGCTGCTCAGATTGAGGCTGACATCAACGAGCTTGAGACTTTCGAAGAAAGAGAGATTTTCCTTGAAGAACTAGGTCTTACAGAGCCGGGAGTAAACCGTTTGATCAGAAAAGCTTATGACCTGTTGAAACTTCAGACGTATTTTACGGCAGGGGTGAAAGAAGTAAGAGCCTGGACGATCGGGCAGGGATGGACAGCTCCGCAGGCAGCTGGAGTAATCCACACAGACTTTGAAAAAGGATTTATCCGTGCAGAAGTAATCAAATATAATGATTATATCACTTACGGATCTGAGGTGAAAATAAAAGAAGCCGGAAAACTTTCTGTAGAAGGTAAAGAATATGTAGTTCAGGATGGAGACATCATGCACTTCAGATTCAATGTATAAGAAAATATTAAAGTTAGTTTATAATAAAAAGCGCTTTCATGAATTTGGGAGCGCTTTTTGCATGCATAGGTGAAAACTATCATCATGAGAATTCTATATTTCGCGGTATGCACCCTGTTTTTTTCCTGCTCCCCATCTATCGAACAGAAGTGTTTTATGAACAAAGGGGACGATGTATTTGAGGGCTATGAAGAACCGAAGTCTTACACCGCAAAACAGATATTAAACGACAAACCGGATTATCTGGAAGTTGTAAACCTGAAGCAGTACCGGGCTTTTAAGAAAGACAGTACAGATACCCACTCTTACGATTATTCTTCGGAATCTGAAAGCATATGGTCAAGGCAGGACCGGGAGTTTAAAGTACTGAAAGAACAATTTTCAGATCAGTTCCTGTTCTATTCCCAACAGCAGGTAGGAAATACTTTATATGGCTTAGGAAAGAACAGATTGGGATTCTGGCTGCTTACAATCAAAAACAATCAGCCCAAAGCTTATTTTCTAGGCTTAAGTTTTAGTCATTATTATGTCAACCTTGTTCAGCAAAATCCTATTATAAAAGATGGATTTCTTCAGTTTGAAGGAAGCCTTGTAAAAATTATAAAAGTAGCCGGACTTCCCGGTTATGATGATTACTCGGCAATCGAAGACGGGAAACTGTTTAAAATCAATTTAAAAGATCTGATGAAAGATTCAGATGGCGACGGATATAACGATATTTTTGAGAAATGTTTCGGTTTAAATCCAGACAATAAAGATACAGATGGCGACGGGATCAATGACTTTGAAGATCTGAATCCCATGTTTGCCTCTGAAAAAAATAAGTTCACTCAGCTTTATGAATTGTTACTGCCCAATTATGGAACTACAAACCTTAAAAAGTTGAATTATACTTTTGAGGTCTATGAGACCGATTGTGATTATTTCCATCAGATCAATCCTGAACTAAGGATTTTATTTATGCCTGAAAGTAAGAGTAAACAGACATACTATACCAGAATGACCGATGTCACAGATGGAACCATTTCCAAAATCCAGAAAGACGATAAAGATCCGGATACAGTCTATATCTATCAATCAGGAAGCAGCTTTACCAATGATTATAAAGCAAAGTATGTAAAAGGGAAATGGATCTTGGAAAATATTGGTGGAACTGTTGTTTAAATTTTGGCGTATATAATAACTGCTCCCTGAAATCAGAGAGCAGTTATTGTATTCCTACATGGACATGGGGATCTCAAACCTGCATTTTGCCTCTATACATTCTATAGAGTACATCACACAGTTATTAACAATATCTGCACATTTTATTGATCCTCCTCCATCAGTTCTACAATCCAGTTCATAGCATGAAGGACCATATTGAATGCATACATCGCCATTCTTGCAAAGTTTTACACCTCCAGCGATTGTTCTCAGTTGTTTTTTACTTAGTTTTTTTCCGTTTTCTGAAATTTGTTTTTTCATGTTTACTGAATTTTTAATGGTTTTAGTTTTAGGATGAATATAAATAATAACAGATAAAAAAGCGCCTCCTGAAAATAAGGAAACGCCCTATCTTTTGAATTATTCAATTTCAATGCTCGGTTGGCATTGTGGTTCTGCACAGCTGAAGGATATTTTGCTGCATACCCGCTCAGCCAGCCAGCACATTTCTTTTCCTCCGGTGATTACTCTCAGCTCTTTTTTGTTAAGCTTTTTTCCTTTGTTTACAGTTTGATTTTTCATAATTTTTGTTGTTGGTTTTATTAGAATAGTTAAAACTCTATTGGATGGTTGGGTCTGCATTCCAACTGCGCACATGAAGGCGAGGTGATTTTACAACGGCTACCGCCCTGGCATGGAGGATCCGGACAAAAAGTAGGGGTGGGTTCAATACAATTGAGTAGTCCTCCGGTAATGGATTTTAATTCTTTTTTGTTCAGCTTTTTGCCGATTTCTGCAAATAAATTTTTCATGTTTTTGATTTTTAGTGAGTTAGTTATTACGAATGTAATGAAAATAAATGAACATATATCACTTTATATGGAGAAAATAATAAATACATTAACAAATTGATAGCTTAGAATATTTCAATAGATATTCTCTTTGAAAATATTCGGCTATTGAATCTCCATAACTTTGTATATTTGAATTTTACAAATCGTTTGCTATGGAAAAAATAGCTCATACTTCATTGGAAGATTTTTACAGAGAAATGGCGGCCAAACTGGGTAAAGATCTGGAAAGCATTTTCCCGAAAGGGCTTCATAAAGACATTGGACACTTTAATGTATTTGACATTGCCCAGACCATAGAAAAAATAAAAACTACTTCTGAGATGCCTTATAACAGGAGGAAATATTACAAAATAAGCTTTATCCGGGGAAAAAACAGAGCTGAATATGCGGATAAGGTGATTGCAATAAAAGAAAATGCGTTATTGTTTGCTACCCCGAAAGTTCCTTATCATTGGATTCCTGAAGATCCTGAGCAGGCAGGCAGTTTCTGTGTATTTACAGAAGATTTTTTCATTAAAGATAAATCGTATTATAATCTGGAAGACCTGCCCATTTTTCAGCCAGGTGCTATTCCTGTTTTTGAAATAAGCGATGACCTTGCAGAAGAGATTGAAGCCGTTTTCAACAAAATAAAAAAAGAAATCGATTCCGATTATGTTTTTAAATATGATCTGATCAGAAATTATGTGATGGAACTGATCCACTACGGCCAAAAACTACAGCCAGCCACTAAAATATCAGCCTCCAACGATGCCTCAATGCGAGTGGTATCCCTATTCATAGAACTATTGGAGCGACAGTTCCCGATTGAATCCTGGGATCAGAAGCTGCAGCTCAGGACAGCGAAAGACTATGCAGAACGATTGGCAGTACATGTCAATTATCTAAACAAAAGGCTTAAAGAAAGTACCGGAAAAACGACAACAGAACTTATTTCTGACCGTATCATTCAGGAAGCGAAAATTCTTTTAAGACAGACAAAATGGAATGTGTCGGAAATATCTTATGCCTTAGGATTTGAGGAGATTGCCCATTTTTCTAATTTTTTTAAAAGAAAAACTTCTTTTACTCCTCTGGAATTTCGTTCATGATTTGAATTTTGCAAATTTTAGATTGATTCGGACAAATGCCTGATCATAGAAATACCCCAACTTTGTAACATCAAAATAATCAAAATAAAAATGGACACAAAAACAAATATTGCACTGGTAACCGGAGGAAACCGTGGATTGGGAAAAAATGCAGCCCTTAAAATTGCTCAAAAAGGACTAGACGTCATCATTACTTACAGAAGCAATCAGGAAGAAGCAGAAGCCGTAGTGAATGAAATTAAGGCTTTGGGACAGAAAGCAGCAGCCTTTCAGTTGAATACAAAAGATATTAAAAGTTTTGATGCTTTTGTAAAAGACATTACCACACATCTGCTGGAAAATACAGGCAGCACAAATATTGACTACCTGGTTAATAATGCCGGAACAGCTTTATACTCACCGATTACTGAAGTTACCGAAGAACAGCTTGACGATATGGTAGACATCCATTTCAAAGGAGTGTTTTTCCTGACCCAAAAACTGTTGCCTTTCATCAATAATGGGGGAGGAATCGTTAATATATCTTCAGGGCTGGCCAGATTTGCAACACCGGGATCATCGGTATACGGATCGATAAAAGCAGGAGTGGAAATGCTTACAAAGTATATGGCAAAAGAGTTGGGATCAAGAAAGATCAAAGCCAATGTGATTGCTCCGGGAGCCATAGAAACTGACTTCGGTGGAGGCAGAGTGAGAGATAATGCAGATATAAATGCAATGGTAGCCGGTGCTACCGCTCTGGGAAGAGTAGGTCTTCCGGATGATATAGGTGGGGTAGTGGCATTCCTTTGTACAGAAGATGCAGGCTGGATCAATGGGCAGAGAATTGAAGCATCAGGAGGAATGTTTTTATAAAAATAGCTCTAAGCTCTCTTAAAATAAAATAGGCCGTCTCGAAATGTATGAGACGGCCTATTTTTATTATTTATGCCATTAGGGACTAATCAATTACAATGGGATCCAAAGGCTCTAAAGGCTCCAGAGGTTCCAATGGCTGGCATTTTTTCTCTAGGCATTCGGGACCGTAAATTTTACATTTTCCTAATGAATTCGTACATTGTAGCGGTTTCAAGCCACCGCTGATTACTTTCAGCTCTTTCTTGCTTAGTTTTTTTCCTTTGTTCATCTTTTTACTGTTTATAATGTTAATTTACAGATTGATTCATTAAGAGATAATGAAAGGAGGTACCTGGCATTGAGGCTCACCGCAATATTTTCCATATTCAGCACATTCCGTAGTTCCTGGAGGAATACATATTTTGCGACCTCCATGGATCACGTTCAATTGTTTTTTGTTCAGTTTTTTTCCTTTTTGTAGAATTTGATTTCTCATAATAATTATTTTAATGATTGTTTGTCTGGTTATGGAAAAGGGGTTTTGCATTGAGGTTCCTCACAAAATCTGCCACGATCTATGCATTCGCCCAGCCTTGTATCTTAGCATATTTTAAAACCAGCTCCTTTCATTAAGCTTAAAGCTGATCTGCCGAGCAGTTTTCCTTTTAATAAAGATTTGCTTTTCATGGTTTTGATTTTTAATGAGTTAGTCTGACGAATATAAGGAAAATATAATGATAAATCACTCATTTAGGAAAAAATAAACAATGTTTACCCTATTTGAGATTCCAAATCCTATTTATTTATGAATTATAATTGTAGAAAAAAATAGAAAAACACTAAACATAATAAGAAAGTCAATAGTATTACTCTGTCTGGATAGCCACCTCGCTTCATCAGTGACCCTGTCGCATTCCTTTGCTCCCTGAAATAAAACATTTAGCTTATTAAAACTTTGCGTCAAATAAAACTTTCATTATAAGCCACAAATCCACGAATAATTCCTCCGGATTACTGCTAATTAGGTTGTTGAAAATTTTGAGCTAGCCTTCCTTCTTGATTACTTCTTAATCCTTATAAAAAACTTAATGTTTCAAAATGAACATTAGTCTGTCTGGATAGCCACCTCGCTTCATCAGCGACCCTGTCGCCCTCCTTTGCTCCCTGAAATAAAACATTAAGCTTATTAAAACTTTGCGTCAAATAAAACGTTTATTATAAGCCACTAATTCACGAATAATTTCTTCGATTGCAGCTAATTAAGTTTTTAAAACTAGGTGATTAAATCTTCGACAGATTCTCAATTGCCCTTTCTAACGTTTCCTGTTTCTTGGCAAAACACAATCTGATCACATGTTCATTCAATTTATTTTTGTAGAAAGAAGAAAAAGGAACACTGGCTACTTTATGATTAATCGTCAGCTCTGTAGCAAAATCAAAATCGTTTTTATCTGAAATTTTCCCATATTTCACCGCCTGAAAATAAGTTCCTTCACAATCAAGTAACTCGAAAGAAGTCCCGGACAGTCCATTTCTCAGGAAATCTCTTTTTTCCTGAAAAAACTGATTCAGATGAATATAGTGAGTGTCATCTTTCATATATTCGGCGAGAGCCAGCTGGATAGGTGTATTCACACAGAAAACATTGAACTGATGTACTTTTCTGAATTCGTCCGTTAAAATTTTAGGAGCGGCACAATAACCGACTTTCCAGCCTGTAACGTGGAATAGTTTACCAAAAGAGGCGACCAGAAGACTTCTGTCTTTGAGCTCGGGATATTTACAGATGCTTAAATGCTGCTTTCCGTCAAAAATAATATTCTCATATACTTCGTCACTTAAAATAAGAATGGAAGTGTTTTTCACCAATTGAATAAGCTCCTGAATATCCTCTTCTTTCAGGATTTTTCCTGATGGATTATTCGGATTGTTGAGGATAATCATTCTGGTTTTTTCATTGACCAGATTTTTAACAGCTTTCCAATCGATTTCATAATCGGGAGCTTTCATTTCAAAACGCTTTACAATCCCTCCGAAAAGCTCTACGGTAGGCTCGTAGCAGTCATATGCGGGTTCGAAAATGATGACTTCATCATCTTTTTTTACAAAGGTGGCAATGGCTGTAAAAATTGCCTGAGTCCCTCCGGCAGTTACGGTTATTTCAGTATCCGGATGATAAATTGCCTGATGACTGTTCTCGATTTTTCTGGCGATCTCTTCCTTAAGGGCGATCATTCCTCCGAGTGGAGCATACTGATTGAACCCTTTTTTAATGAAATGGTCTACCTGATTCAGCAGTTCCGGGTCCGGCATAAAATCCGGGAAACCCTGAGAAAGATTAATAGCCTCATTTTCATTGGCAAGTTGAGTCATTTGGCTGAAAATAGTAGTACCTACATTGGAAAGTTTTGACAGAGGAAGTTGTATCATAAATGCAATTTTATCGGTACCGAATTTAATGAAATAATTAAAACACTTTGAATATGCTTAGATAAAAATTGAGATAACATGTAGTATGATGATTTTAAAAAAAACAGATTTTAAAACTGAAAGGAGGTCTGGAAAGCTATAAGGAGCTAGAATTTTGAAACTGAGGTAGGTGGTAAGTTGCCTATAATTAATTGTTTACATAGATTTTTGGTTAAATTTTTTAAAAAAATATGATTTTAAACACTTGTTTGAAATTTTCTTTTAAATAAACCTGTAATTAGCTACATTTGTTAGACAATAACCAACTTACAATCCATGACAATGAAAATTAGGAAGATTGAGTTTCCTGAAAAATCGGTTTTATCCCAGGAGAAAAAAGATTTTGATTATATCGACAGCTTTAAAGGAGAGATCAGGAATGAATGCATCAACAGCTCCGAAATGGGCAAAGCTTTCTTTACCAGCGGGCCTCAATGGGGCAAGAAAATGTTTGCTTTCAGGAATAATGTCGTTAAGTTGTTCGGACTGAAAACAGGAGCGGAGAATGGTAAAATACAGGATCATCAGGATTTTACCTGTGAAGTTGGCGATCAGGTGGGGCTTTTTAAAATCTTTGGTAAAACCAATAATGAGATTGTTCTTGGTGAAGACGATAAACATCTTGATTTCAGAATTTCTCTGCTTTATGATAACGCAGAGGATGAAAATAAAGAAAATTCTTTAACGATTTCTACGACAGTGAAATTCCATAATTGGCTTGGGGTATTGTATTTTCTTCCTGTAAGACCTTTTCATAAACTGATCGTTCCTTCCATGCTGAAAAGAATGATCAATCAATTAGAAAATAAACCTGATTAAGAATTACGACATTTTACTCTATATATTCTATCCGGTGAAGGAAATCGTTCTTTTTGCGGACGGAAACATCCAATACAGAATGATCTGCCATCACGACCTGACCACCTTTTCCTTTGATGTATTCCTTAAGATGTGAAAGGTTGATCAGGTGCTTATGGTGGATTCTGAAGAAATTGTATTTCAAAAGCAATTCCTCAAATTCATGGAGGGTCTTGGAGACAATAATTTTGGTTTTATCGGTAAGATAGAATGTCGTATAGCTGGAATCGGCTTCACAGCGGATAATATCGTTGATGTCTGTGATTTTAAATCCCTGAAGCGTCGGAAGATTGATTTTGTGACTCTGGAGAACTGCTGCGCTCTTGTTTTTTCTGAAGTTTTCAAGCACTTTGTTAACAGCAATAATGAAATCCATCTTTTTGATGGGCTTCAGCAGATAGTCGGCTGCGCCGTTTTTGATCGCCTGGATGGCAAAATGTTCAAAAGCGGTAATAAAAATAATCTGGGAATCAATTTCTCTGAACTTGGAAAGGAGGTCGAATGCAGTGCCGTCCTTCAGCTGAATATCAAGGAAAAGAATATCAGGAGTGTTTTTCGAAAGGTAAATATAAGCCTCCTCTACACTGGATGCCTGATAGGCATTGTGTATTTCAGGAAATTCGTTCTCCAGAAGCAGAGCGATATAATCTCTTCCATCCTGTTCGTCATCAATGATGCATGCTTGTATTTTAGTTTTCATAAGGTGTAATATAAAGTTTGATCTGGGTTCCCGGTCTTTTTTCTTTCTCCTGAAGATCGGTAATTTCCAATACAATATGAGTCTCAAAAAGTTGCTTAAATGTTTCAATCCTTTTTTCAGATAATTTTACTCCAAAAGAATCAGTCTTTCCGTGGCTGTTTTTTTCAATCCCGATCCCGTTGTCTTCAATGATGATACACAGGGCAGTTCCCGTGTGCTGAAACAGAACTTCAATACTTCCTTTTCTGTCCTGAAGGCTGGCAACACCATGCTTTATGGCATTTTCTACAAAAGGCTGGATCAGAAGGGAAGGTACTACCCAGTTTTCATCGACGTTTTCGGAAATGATGATTTTATAATCAAAAATATCTTTCAGACGAAGCTTTTCCATATCCAGGTATAATCTCAGATATTCAGTTTCTTCTTTTATCGGCATAAAAGTTTTTTCAGAATAATGAAGCGTTTTCCTGATCATCCGGGCGAAAGTGTCGAGATAATTTTCCGCCTCTTCATAATCTTTTTTGTAGAGTAAAAAATGAATAGAATTGAGACAGTTGTAGATAAAGTGCGGATTGATTTGTGCTTTAATAGCCTGGAGTTCAAGCTCTGCAATTTTCTTCTCATAATAAAGCGTTTCCAGTTTTTTATTTCTCTTTTTCTGAAAATACCATCTGATCAGCAGAAACAAAACAGAATCTCCAATCAAAAACAGTAATAATTTAAACCACCAGGTTTGCCAGAATGCAGGCTTGACTTCAAAATGAAAATCAGTTGATGTATAGGACCTTCTCCCGTTGTATCCAATTCCAAAAACTTTAAAGGTGTATTCACCCGGCGGAATAGCATTGAATGTAATGTTCGGGGAACTTCCGGTCTGCCATCCGTCACTTAAACCTTCAATTTTATACTGGTAGCTTATTTTTCCCTGAGATACAAAATCGGGGAAGCTGAGATTGAAGGTCAGACTGTTATTAGGGGATTGGGTTGTAAACGGTGTGCTAAAGTCGAAAATTTCCTTATTTCCGGTTTTTATAGAATTAATGATGACCTTTTTATGAATAGTTTCCTGCTGGCTGAGCAGATTCCTGATCGAAAAGATGCCCAGTCCTTTTGACGTGGCGACATAAATGGTATCTCCCGAGAGTACACATCCGGCGACCACATTAGAGGGAAGCCCGTCTGTACGGGTAAAATTATTGATCTTTACCATTTTACCCTTGATTTCAATCCTGCTGAGCCCGGAATTGGTTCCTGCCCAGAATACTCTTTCATTCTCCGGTTCTATTTTTTTGACCTGATTGGCCACCAGCCCGTCTTTTTCCGTGATGGTTTTTACAATCCCTGAATGATTAAAAAGAACGATCCCTTTGAGATTGGTTGAGCCGGCATACAGATTGGGTGCGAGCTTTTTTATATCGGTGAAATAATAGCCTTCCAGAAAAAGTTTTTTCTTTAGGGTAACAGTATTCAGCTTATAAAGATCTTTAAATGTTCCTGCGAAAAGGCTGTCCTTGGCATAAGGAAGTGCAGTATAAATTCTGGTGTCAGAGATGAGTTTTTGATAGGTTCCGGAAGAATAATTATAAGCAATAAGACCTTCTAAGGTACATAGAAGTGCAGATCCGGGTAGGTATGGGACAATGTTTTTTAGTGCATTGCCATTCAGAATATGTGTTTCCTTCGTTGCCGTATTGTATTGTATCGGATCTCTGGCCAGACCGAAAATGATGGTATTTCCTTCTGAAAAAATAGCCTTATTTTCCATCTTGGAGTGTGTTTTTTCCAACCGGAGATCAGTGATTTTTCCATTATGGTAAATTCCGGCTTTGGCTTCATTGTAACCAAGATAAATTTGGTTTTTATTTTTTGCAATAGCGGTGATATAGGCGGAATTGTTTTGTACAGGAAAATCAATATAGTTTCGGAAAAACATTTCTGAAATAAAGAAAATACCATTGTTCCGGGTAGAAAACCAGATATTCTTATCCTGGTCTGTAAGTACATCATGAATAATGTATTGGTCCATAAGTCTTATAGGGTCTGATAAGCCGTTTTTCTCCATAAAAGGCCGTCGGAAATACAAGACACCGCCATTTTCCAGGCATGCCCAAATCCGTGAATCTTCACCCATGGCGAGCCTGCGAATATTTTCGGGAGCGGTATAAGAATGTACTTTTTTGAAGTAAAACTTGTTGTGAATCTGATAGATGTCAATCGTTTTTTCACCTTTCACAATGAGGAAGTTTCCTTCTATCATTGCGGATATTGTTTTTTTTAACTGAAGATTACAAACTGTTTTCTTGTGAGTGAAAATATTGTAAGCCTCAATGTTTTTTTTCTTCTTCTTATCCGATAAATAAAGCAGTCCATTTTCCGGATCGAGTCCGAAAGCATAATGAGAATCTGAAGGATCAGCACTGGTTCTGAGGGGGATGGTACTGATTTTTTCGTTTTTATAAATCAAAATGTTTTTTGGATTACTTCCTTCATACAGATATAAGGCATCTTTGTAAATATTTACGCTGGCTGTATAGGAAAATTTCAATTTTTTTAGCTCAGGGTTAAGCTCAGAGTTGATTACTTTTCCTTTTTTTATATAACCAAAATCATTCAGAAAAGGAATGATAAACACCTCACCGCCGGGGATGGGAAAACAGTAAAGAACTTCAATGTTTTTTAATCCGTCTTTACTCCCGAACTGTTTGAATTCTGTCCCGTCAAATCTGAAAAAACCATTGTCACTTCCAATATAGATAAACCCGTTTTTATCCTGATTCATACCATAAGTATATGAGCTGTTCAGCCCATCTCCTTCATTATAATGTACCATTCCCGGAATTTGTGCATTGCATAATGAGACAGATAGTGATATGAAGCAAAATAAACAGAAAAATATCCTTTTTTTCACGTCCAATGGAATAATCGTGTAAATTATAGAAATTGTTTGATAATACTGTAATATTTATAAGGAAATATTGAAAAAAACAGCGTTAAAAAATTCGGATAATTTTATACAATTTCGTACTTTTGTATGTTTGCTGAAATCATATATGTCACAAGAAATAAATCCAACCTATTCAGAAGATAATATCAGAACCCTCGATTGGCAGGAACATATCCGCCTGCGTCCCGGAATGTACATCGGGAAGCTTGGTGACGGGTCTTCCGCCGATGACGGTATTTACATTCTGCTTAAAGAAATCCTGGATAACTCCATCGATGAGTTCAGGATGAGATCAGGGAAAAGAATCGAAATAAAACTTGACGACGGGAAAGTTACCATCCGTGACTTCGGACGTGGTATCCCACTCGGAAAGGTAGTAGATGCCGTTTCTAAAATGAATACCGGAGGAAAGTACGACAGTAAAGCGTTCAAAAAATCTGTAGGATTGAACGGGGTCGGTACCAAAGCGGTCAATGCACTTTCCGATTATTTCAGAGTGCGTTCTTTCCGTGATGGGAAAATGAAAGCCGCGGAATTCTCCCGGGGTCTCATAAAAGAAAACTTTGAAGAAAAAGAAACCTCAGATAGAAACGGTACGGAAATTTCCTTCATTCCCGACGGAGATATTTTCCTTCATTTCAAATACAGAAAAGAGTATATCGAGAGAATGCTCCGCAATTATGCGTATCTGAATCCGGGGCTGAAAATTCTTTTCAACGGAGAAACCTATTTCTCTGAAAACGGTCTTAAGGACCTTCTGGAAGAAGAGCTGGAAAGCGATATTCTCTATCCCATCATTCACCTGAAAGATGATGATATTGAAGTGGCGATTACCCATTCTGATAAATCTCAGACGGAAACCTATTTTTCATTCGTAAACGGACAGAATACCACACAGGGAGGAACGCACCTTAACGCATTCCGTGAAGCCTATGTAAAAACGGTTCGTGAATTTTTCAATAAAAGCTTTGACGCTTCAGATATAAGAAAGTCGATCATTGCAGCTATTTCCATCAACGTTGAAGAACCGGTTTTCGAATCCCAGACCAAAACCAAACTGGGCTCGAACGATATGGGACCGAATGGTCCTACGGTAAGAACCTTTATCATCGATTTTCTTAAAAGCAAACTGGACAATTTCCTGCACAAGAACCCGGAAATAGCAGACGCCATCCAAAGAAAAATATTGATTTCCGAAAGAGAACGAAAAGAACTTTCGGGAATTCAGAAACTGGCCAGAGAAAGAGCTAAAAAAGTTTCTCTTCACAACAAAAAACTTCGGGATTGCAGACAGCATTACAACGATCAGAAAGCTGAAAGAAAAGGGGATACCCAGATCTTTATCACCGAGGGAGATTCGGCATCAGGATCCATCACTAAGTCCAGAGATGTAGAAACACAGGCGGTATTCTCGCTGAAAGGGAAACCGTTGAACTGCTATGGCCTTACCAAGAAAGTAGTCTATGAGAATGAAGAATTCAACCTTCTTCAGGCTGCTTTGAATATTGAGGAAAGTCTGGAAGACCTGAGATACAACCAGGTGATCATTGCTACCGATGCCGATGTCGATGGGATGCACATCCGTCTGCTGATGATTACATTCTTCCTGCAGTTCTTTCCGGATCTGATCAAAAACGGTCACCTTTATATCCTTCAGACCCCGTTATTCAGGGTGAGAAACAAAAAAGAAACAAGATACTGCTATTCAGAAGCAGAAAGAATAAAAGCCCTGAATGAGTTGGGTAAAAACCCTGAGATTACCCGATTCAAAGGATTGGGAGAGATTTCTCCGGATGAATTCAAACATTTTATTGGGAAAGATATTCGCCTGGAGCCGGTGGTGGTAGGAAAAGATCAGACCATAGACCAGCTTCTGGAGTTCTATATGGGAAAAAATACCCCGGACAGACAAACCTTCATTCTTGAAAACCTTGTAGTGGAAGATGATACAGATATTGATAAAAAACAAATTCTGGATGAAGTAGAAAACTAAAAAAACTTAAAATCAAAACAACTGGTCATGAAAAATGACCACAACGACTGAAAAAAAACACATTTTGGATGAAGTGGAAATTTAAAACACTTACAACACCCGAAAAATCAAAATGAGACTAAGTAATCGTAACAAAGCATCAGTTTATAACTCTTTGAGCACTTTGCTTTTGATGATCATAGTATTTGGAATATTGTTCTTTATAGTCAATAAATATAGATTCAATATATTAGGAATAGAAAGCTATCTGTTGATTCTCGTTCCGGTTCTGATGCTGATTATCTTTCATCTTGCCGGAAGGCAGATCTTTGAGTATGATAGTGACGGAGAAGCGCTGAACTTCAAAAACAGGAATGTAGTTCCTTTTTTAAGCAAGCCGCTGCATGATGAGTTTCCGAAATATAAGCTGATAAAATATGATGTAATCAGTATGCTCTTTATCAAAAGATTATACATTACCGTTTCAAGTAAGAATAATGGTTCTACCATATTAAAGTACCAGATTTCCTATTTGACAAGAAAAGAAGTAAACGATTTAAAAATCTCTCTGAATAAAGTAGTAAAAGCTAATAAAGAGAAAAAAGATTAAAGAAACAGATGACGACAGAAGAATATTCGCATGAGGGAGAAAGCCTGAAGAAAGTTTCCGGTCTCTATAAAGATTGGTTTCTGGACTATGCTTCCTATGTAATTTTGGATAGGGCTATTCCTTCGGTGTATGATGGGCTAAAGCCCGTTCAGCGAAGAATCATGCACTCTATGCGGGAACTGGAAGACGGCCGTTATAATAAGGTCGCCAATATCGTGGGAAACACCATGAAATACCACCCTCACGGAGATGCTTCCATTACCGATGCCATGGTACAGATCGGGCAGAAAGAATTGCTGATAGATACTCAGGGAAACTGGGGGAATATCTATACGGGAGACTCTGCCGCAGCAGCAAGGTATATTGAAGCAAGGCTTACCCCATTCGCCCTGGAAGTGGTTTTTAACCCAAAAACTACGGAATGGACAAAATCCTATGACGGAAGAAATAATGAACCGGTCGATTTACCGGTAAAGTTTCCTTTGCTTCTTGCGCAGGGAGTAGAGGGGATTGGAGTAGGACTTTCTACCAAAATACTTCCGCACAACTTCAATGAGCTTATCAATGCATCAGTAGCTTACCTGAAAGGAAAGAAATTCGAACTCTATCCTGACTTTCTGACCGCAGGGTACCTGGATGTTTCCGAATACAATGACGGGCACAGAGGCGGAAAGGTAAGAGCAAGAGCAAAAATTACACAAACTGATAAACATACACTGGTTATTTCAGAACTTCCGTATTCGAAGACAACCACTGATCTTATTGATTCTATCCTGAAAGCTAATGA
Source organism: Chryseobacterium sp. FR048 (assembly GCF_056844665.1). Classification (NCBI taxonomy): domain Bacteria; kingdom Pseudomonadati; phylum Bacteroidota; class Flavobacteriia; order Flavobacteriales; family Weeksellaceae; genus Chryseobacterium; species Chryseobacterium sp. FR048. The sequence goes on from NZ_JBXDSE010000010.1 coordinate 152,722, forward strand.
GAAAGGGAAGATCAAGATCAAAAAGATCGAGGACAATACTTCGGATAAGGTTGAGATCCTGATTCATATCCATAATGATGTTTCTCCGGATAAGACGATTGATGCGCTTTATGCATTTACAGACTGCCAGGTAACCATTTCTCCGAATGCCTGCGTAATCGTGGGAGACAAGCCAATGTTTATGAATGTTTCCGATATTCTGAAAATGAATACGGATCATACTGTTTCATTGCTGAAGAAAGAGCTGGAAATTGAGCTTCATGAGCTTCAGGAAAGCTGGCATTTCTCTTCTTTGGAAAGAATTTTCATCGAAAACAGGATCTATCACGATATTGAAGAGGTAAAAACATGGGAAGATGTACTGAAAACAATTGATGCAGGATTGAAACCGCACACCGGACACCTTCTGAGAGCAGTAACCGAAGAAGATATTCTGAAGCTGACTGAGATCAGAATCAAGAGAATTTCAAGATTCGATTTAGATAAATTTAAAGAAAATATAGCCGCTCTGGAAGGCAAAATAGAACAGGTGAAGCATCATTTGGCTAACCTGATTGCCTATGCTATTGACTATTACCTGAATATTCAGAAGAAATACGGAAAAGACAAACAGAGAAAGACGGAACTTAGAATATTTGATACGATCGATGCTACCAAAGTAGCCGTAGCCAATGAAAAGTTCTATGCCAATTTCGAAGAAGGTTTCATAGGAACCTCTCTGAAGAAAGACCAGTATCTGTTCGACTGTTCAGACATCGATGATATTATTACTTTCAGAAAAGACGGAAGTATGAAAGTGGTAAAAGTGGAGGCCAAAACATTTATCGGAAAAGATATACTTCACGTTGCCATATGGAAGAAAAACGATAAAAGAACGGTATACAATATGATCTACCGTGAAGGAAGAGAAGGTCCTTATTATATGAAACGTTTTTCCGTAACCGGAGTAACAAGAAATACAGACTATCCGCTTGCTTCAGATAAAAAAGGTTCAGAGACGTTATATTTCTCAGCCAACCCTAACGGAGAAGCAGAAACGGTAACGGTACTTTTGAAACCTAACCCAAGAATCCGAAAAAATAAAATGGAAATCAATTTCTCTGATCTTGCCATCAAAGGAAGAGATTCCAAAGGAAATCTGGTGACCAAATACGCCGTTAAAAAGGTAGATATGAAAGAAGAAGGAGTTTCTACACTGGCTCCGAGAAAGATCTGGTTTGACGATACCGTGAGAAGACTGAATGCAGATGCAAGAGGTACCTTACTGGGAAGCTTCAAAGGGGATGACAAAATTCTTACCATCAATACCAACGGCGAAGTAAAGCTGGTGTCTTTTGATCTGGGGAACCGTTTTGATGATGAATATCTGGTATTGGAAAAATGGAGACCTGCACAGCCCATTACCTGTATTTATTATGATGGAGAGAAAGACATTTACTTTATCAAGAGATTCTTGCTGGAGAATACAGTGAATGTACAGACTTTCATGCCATCTGAACACCCGAAATCGTTCATTGAAAACGTTATTGTAGCCAATGATGCCACAGCCGAAATCATTTTTGCAAAAGATAAAGGTAAAGAGCGTGATCCTGAAACCGTAAATATTGATGAATTCATTGCTGTGAAAGGAATAAAAGCGATCGGAAATCAGTTTACAAAATTTAAAGTAAAAGCCATTAATATTACCATTCCTGAACCTGTAGAAGAAGAACCTGAAGTATATGAAGATCCGGAACCGACAGGAGAGGGTGATGAAGATGGCGGAATCATCGGAGATCTGTTCCAGAGTGATGAGTCTGAAAACCAAGAATAATACATGATGAGTATACCTGTTTTAATTATTATTGCCGTTACCTGTATGTTTAGCTACAGAGGTTTCAATGATATAGCTTTATTTGAGAAATATAAATTCAATGTAGGGGCTATTGAAAGCCGGAAAGAATACATCAGACTGATCAGTTCAGGATTCCTGCATGCTGATTTTATGCACCTGTTCTTCAACATGCTTTCTTTATATTTCTTTCAGGCTGCTGTGACCGTTTTTTTTGGAAACATAGGCTTTCTGATTATTTATTTCGGATCTATGATTCTGGGGAACCTTTTCAGCCTGATGATCTATAAAAAACAACCGTGGTATTCTGCCATTGGCGCATCGGGAGCTGTTTCAGGAATCATTTTTGCATCCATAGCAATGGCTCCGAATGAGATCAGTGTCAACTTTTTGCCGGGATGGCTTTTTGGAACCCTGTATTTCGGATATTCGGTATATATGATGCTGAACCCGAAACAATGGGACAATCTGGGCCATGCTGCTCACCTGGGAGGTGCTTTCTTCGGACTTGTTTATTCCATTGCATTACACCCGCAACAGGCCATGAGCAATATTCTTTTCCTGGGGGCGATGTCACTGCCGCTGATTTATCTGGGTTACCAGATCTTTGTCAGGAAGAAGATCAGATAAAATTATTTTTAATCTAAAATATCAAAACCAATGAACACATCAGAATTCAATAGTTTCATCGTGATACTTATCTATGGTTCATTGGTTTTGCTGTCTTTACTAACCCTGGCCAATCCTTTAAAAGTAAATAAAAAAGCCAATTTCTGGTTCGGACTCTTTCTCTTTTTGTGGTCTACATACTGGATGGACGAAATTCTGTTTCTGATTACAGGAAGAACGATAGAATTCCACTCTTTACTTGGAGTCCGGTTCATACAGTTTCTGACTCCTATTTTCTTTTACTTCAGTATATTGTTTTATACCAATCCTTCTTTCAGGTTCAAAATATCAGACCTTAAATTTCTGTTGTTTCCTGCTGTCTTTATGATCTGTCTGGTAGGTATTGCTTTAGGTATCAGTACTTTCTTGGGATCATTGAGTGTTATTCTGATCCTGATTCAGGCATTGTTTTATACCGGTTTATCTTATATTACCATCAGAAGGCACCAGCGGAAGATCCAGCAGTTTTCTTCCAATACAGAAGGGATCGATCTGAACTGGCTGGAATATATCATTCTGGTACTTTTTATGGTGAATATCATCTATGTGATCTACAATCTGTTTTATGATCCTAAATCTCTGAACTTTTTTATCAATACCGTTTTTCTGCTGGTTATTTATCTGGTAGGCTATTATTCGTTGAAGCAGAAAGAGATCTATCCTTTGGAAGAGAAACAGCGGGAAGAACTGATCTCCATAGATGAAGATAAGGATTCGGAAGAAGTGAAAAGGAAACTTATTTCTGACGAAGAACTGTTCAAAATTAAAACAGCTCTCGAAAACCTTATGGATGCTCAAAAGCCCTATCTTGACAGTGAGCTGAATCTTATCCGGCTGGCAGAAATGCTGTCCGTTTCTACCCATCATCTGTCTTATGTGATTAATACCGGCTGTGGAAAAAACTTTTTTCAATACGTTAATGAATTCAGGGTAGACCATGCCAAAAAACTTCTGAAAGAATCCAACAGCAAATTATCCATTCTTGGAATTGCCTATGAATCCGGATTCAATTCTAAGACTTCCTTCAATACGACCTTCAAAAAACTGACCGGACAGACCCCATCTGAGTTCAGAAAATAAGTTCCGATTTATAAAGTTTTACTTTTTTAAAATTTAATGCGTTGATTATTAATTGATTATTCCTTTTTGCCCTTTTGCTTTAAAATCAGTTCGTTCAGATAATCCTGAACATTAAAGCGCTTTCTCAAGTATAGCTTTGTACTGTAAAATTTAAACTTATGGATACCAAAGAATCATATGCTGTGGTTACAGGAGCTAGCCAGGGATTGGGAAAAGCATTTGCTGAAAATCTGGCGAAGAAAAAGATCAACGTTATTCTGGTGAGTCTTCCGGATCAGAACCTGAAAGAACTTTCCATAGAACTTGAAGAAAATTATCACATAAAGGCCCACTATTATGAAGTAGATCTTTCTGTGAACGAAAACGTGATGAAGCTTACCGAATGGCTCAACCGTTCTTTTGAAATCCATCTGCTGATCAATAATGCCGGTCTTGGAGGGACAAAAAAATTTACAGAAGCCACATCGGAGTATATCAATACAATTCTGCAGGTAAATGTAACGGCTACCTCCCTGATCACTCACCAACTGCTTCCGAATCTGCTGAGGCAGCCCAAAGCTTATATACTGAATGTCTCCAGCATGGCCGCCTTTTCTCCAATAGGTTTTAAAACCGTATATCCGGCGTCCAAAACATTTATCCATTCATTTTCCAGAGGTTTGCATGAAGAACTGAAAGACACCAATGTTTTTGTAAGTGTAGTGAATCCCGGTGCCATGAAGACCAATACGGATGTCTGTAAGAGAATTGAAAAACAGGGGTTCTGGGGCAGGCTGACTCTTTTAAATCCTGATAAAGTGGCCTCATACAGCATCCATCAGTTATTTAAGAAAGATTCTGTCATTATGGTGAATCCGATAAGCTGGCTGGTGATGAAAATTCTGCCGATATGGATCAAACTTCCCCTCATGACACAGGCGATAAAAAGAGAAATTGAAGCATAAAATAAACCCCGTCGAAAGTACGGCGCTATTACTTTAGAAAAAAGTATCATCAATCTATGAAAAAAGTATGTGTAACCGGAGCATCCGGGCTTCTGGGAACTAATGTTATCATAAAATTATTAAAAGATGGTTATTCTGTTATTGCTCTGGTGCGCCAGAAAAGCAGCTTGCTGGGCCAGGAAAACGAAAATCTGATGCAGGTTGAAACCGATTTTTCATCCGATCTTTCCTGTATTCTCAAAGACGTCGATTGTATCATTCATATTGCCGCAGAAACCCGTCAGAATCTGTTGAGCTATGATGAATATAAAAAAGTGAATTATGATATAACCGTGAACCTGTTTAGCCATGCGGAGGCTGCTCATGTTAAGAAGTTTCTATTCGTAAGTACGGCAAATACTTTAGGTTATGGAAATACTGCGTTCTGGGGAACTGAAAAGGCACCCCAGCTGTATCCCTTTACCCATTCTTTATATGCCCAAAGTAAATTGACCGCGGAGGACTACCTTCTGCAAAACCGAAGAAATACCGAGGTAATCATTCTTAATCCTACTTTTATGATCGGACCTTATGACACTAAACCTAGCTCAGGGAAGATTATTTTCTGGGTCTGGAAAAAGAAACTGGTTTTTTATCCGAAGGGCGGAAAGAACTTTGTTCATGTGGAAGATGCTGCCAACGGGATATTGAATGCCATCGAAAAGGGCAGAAACGGTGAAAAATATCTTTTAGCAAATGAAAATATAAGCTATAAAGACTTTTTTGAAAAGATCAACAGGATTACCCATCAAAAACCAGTGATGCTGCCCATTCCCAATAACGTTTTGAGTTTGCTGGGATGGGCAGGTGATGCATTGAGAAAACTAAAAATAAAGACTAACCTCAGTACTTCCAATATGAAGGCACTGCAGATTTGTAATTATTATTCTAATCAGAAATCAGTAGAAGACCTTGGAATCCAATATCAGTCTATTGAAAAAGCTATAAAAGAGGCGGTTCAGTTTTTCGAAAATAAAAATCTAGATTAAATTTTTTCAGTCAGGATTTTCTCTGATATATATTTCGGAAGTTTCTCAATAGCTTCTGTTAATCGGGTATTATTAATCTTCTTCTCATGATCATCTTTTATGTAAGAATTACAATTTTCATAGAAAAAATAAGCTATAACTCTATTATAATCATCCAGTTTTTCATCTTTTATCATAGATAGGAGCTTGGTTAAAAATAGATTCATATGTTCAGATTCTGATATGGCTCTTCCTAATCTTCCTATACTTCCAAAATAATGGTTATTGACGGGGTTTTCGATACGGAAAGCGATTCCCAAAATAAGGTCCTGAACATTGATATTAAGATGTTCCAATTCCTTTATATAGGTTTGGCGCTGTTGTTGTGCATAACTGGCATCTGAGACTCTTTCGAATCGGTCATTCATGATGTCCAAATGTGATTTAAGAAAAACTTCCCAATTATTGACATTCGCAGATAATAAAGCTATATTGATGGCTTGTATCCTTGGGCTTTCGTCCTGGCTACATGTACCATATGCCTGATATCCTCGCATTTTTTCAAGTAAATTCATTTTACTCTTTACAGACAGCTTTTGCCAGTTTTTTGGAAGCTGTATAGTTGGCTCTTTTAATGTGTTTTTAAATTTAGCAGATGCAGTATCAATCAGACAATCGGAATAAATTATTTGACGGTTGTATTGTAAATCCAAAGGATGACTTTCAAAATTGTCTGGGAAGTAAAAGGCTAATAACGATTCTTCTGATGTGTTGGAGCCTTTATAGTAACGATACATCCAGGTGTTCTTAGCAGGTTTATTGTACTTTTCACCTGTATAATCTTCATCCAAATAAAATCCTCTGTTATCACCTAGCCCAATTTCCTGTACTTCAATAATATCTAGTTTCCGGTAATCTTTCCGTTTCGATTTGATGAATAGATTGTCTTTCTTAACGTTAGAATTAGGATACTTTTTAACAAAATCTTCAAAAGAAATATGATGATCAATATCGTTTTTTGCCTGAGCGACATTCCCTGAATCCAAGGTGATAATATATCCTTTTGTCTGAAGCTTTGAATAAAATACTTTAGTCAGATCACAGGTTTTATATTTTAAATTCAATGAATCAACAATTTTCCCAAGTTTTGCCATTGTTTTTTCATTGTAGATCAATCCGTTTTTATAGGTGGTATATTCCATTTGGGCCAATAGAACAGAAGAGATAAAAAGCCCAGATAGCAGACTTATTTTTTTCATGATAGGGAAATATTAGTTTTTCTCTATAACGAAATAACCAGTCATATTATTTTAGAGACTGAAGATATAAGAACTATTTCGAAAATTTTTCCAAAGCCTTTTCCACTGTTTCTACAAAATTTACATGTTTTGTTTTATTGCTTTCAAAAATAAAATCCTTCATACTCTTACTTTCATATTTACTGAAATCACCTACAATAGCCAGCCCTATACGGTAGTTTGAAAATTTCTGAAGAATTTCTCCGGCTATTTTGGTTTTCAGATCAAAGAACTCGGGAGTAATGTTTTTTTCATGGAGAATCACTTTATCAAACCCCTGATAATATACATTTCCCATGAGATCCAGCCCATCCTGTGGAGATTGAATAATAATTTCGTCGGAAATGATTTCCGCAATTTTCATAGTGTTGATGTTGTGTGATTGAATTTCCATGGTTTTAATTGAAAATTGATTGTTTATTTTTTTCCATATACAAACCTGTCATTTTCAGACAAATCTTTCAATAACTGAGCGGTAGAAAAATAGGGATAGAGATCTCTTGTTTCAGGACCTAATTTCTGATTGATTTCCAGAAACAGAAGTCCGCCATCATTCAAATGTTCTTTAGCGTCTTCGGCGATCTTTCTGTAAAAGATCAATGCATCGGCAGTAGGGGAGAAAAGAGCCATTTTAGGTTCAAATTCCTTCACGGAGTCGGCAATTTCTATCTCTTCCTCAATACCGATATAGGGCGGGTTTGAGATGATGACGTCATACTTTTCCGTCAGTTCAAAATGAAGATAATCGGCATGGATAAAATTGACGGATAACTGATGGTATTCCGCATTTCTTTTAGCGGTTTCCAATGCTTTTTCAGAAAAATCTATGGATGAAACGTCGGCTTTCGGAAAATATTTTTTCAGAACCAATGGAATTACGCCGCTTCCTGTACCAATATCCAGAATTTTTAAAACATGGGCTGCAGGTTGTAAGCTTTGTGCTTTTTTTATCTCTTTGATAGCTATTTCAAGCAGTTCTTCAGTTTCCGGACGAGGAATCAGTACATTTTCGTCGACAAAGAATTTCATTCCGTAAAATTCCGTTTCTCCCAAAATCTGTAAATAAGGTTTCCCTGTTTTTAACGCGGAAATAATAGGATGGAACTTTTCCTCAATCTCTGAAGATATTTCCTGATCAGCAAACTGGCGCTGCTGAATATGATTGAATCCTAAGATCTGTTCTGCAAACATCTGAAAGATAAATGCATTTTCTGATTCTGTATAAATTTCTGAAAGTTGTGTCGAAAACTGGGTTTTCAGTGCTGATAGTGTCATCGTATTTAATAAAACATTTCTGTTTTCTTACTTTTTAATTCAATTTTATTCTCACCTACCAGGAACTCATCCATCAGTGGCGGAGGTATTTTTTTATTGATTTTTTCGTTCCAGCTTTTTCTTTTCACAGGACTGTTTTTATCACAATTTTCGGATGAATACTCAAATATGGCATCACCTGTGGATATATTATAATCTACTGACTGTAAATAATCACAGGGTGCACCTACAGTTACACTGGCCCCAATCAGATGCCAATTCTTGTTTTGGAACCTGTATCGATGGGTATAATTCCATTTCTGTCGGCTTCCTCCGAAATGATCAATAATAATGGTTTTGTTTTTAATGCTGATTCCTTGATATGGATTTCCCATCATCCCGCCATGCTCGGTGGAAAGAATAGGGTTGGTTGACTGGTGCCATAATACCCAGTTTTCACCTTCTTTTTTATAAATAGCCAAACTTTGGGCGAATCCCAAATCACCTTCTATCGGGGTTTCATACACACAGACTGCTTCATCTTCAGGACTGTCATCCAGATTTCCAAAAGCTCTTTCTTTTAAAGTCCAGAATTTTGGAGTAAATTCTTCAAGAGTTTTTGCTTTTTTCAGAGTGATTTCACTATCGAAATTCCCACTTTCTACAGCCTCCTGAAAAGCGCCTATTTTATTCTGTTTTTCATTGGATATTTTAGGAATGTCTGTTCTGATATTCTCTGCATCTTTAGGGAATTCAGGCAAAGTATAACTTCTTGGTACAGAATTCGGTTCATAATATTTTATTTCCCGGTATTCATAATCAATGAGTTTCTTTTTGCTGTTGACACCTTCGTCAGGATCCTGCCTGTAAAATTTTTTTGAAATCCAGTTTCCCTGTTGGTCAAAAGTATATTCAAAAGAATCTGCATACTGATAATGCCCCGTATATTCTATGCTTTGTTCGAAAACAAGATTGTTGCGATCATCATACCTTCGGATGGTTTTTGTTGACTTTTCCGTTCCAAGCATGTGGTATTGCTGCTCAATACGCTCCTGATAGTCTTTAGAATAATAATATTCGGTTTTATTTTCCAGAGCATTATGATTGGAAAACCATATTTCCGAAAGAAGATAGCCGTTTTTATCGTAACTGAAAGTCACATCCCGGTCTTTAATGATATAATCTTTAATGTCAACAGGCTTGTAAGCCCCTTTCATCCATTGATAACGATGAATTTTGGATTGGTATAAAGGCGTTTTTTTGGTGAGAAATGGATACTCAAAAATATATTCTTCTTCAGGATCGGCTAAAGAATCATAACTGTAATCGGTAATCTTAACGGTTGTCTTTTTGGGCTCCGGAGAATAGCTGTATTTTGTATATCCTTCGTATACAAAGGATTTCTTATCATTTATGATATAATCTATTTCTTCCTGAAGATGATTGTCTTTATTGTAAAAAAGCCAGTTATAGCTGTTTGTATTTTTATTCTCAATCGATTCTTTAAGGACAAGAAGATTATTTTTATAATGAAATTTTTCTACAGTAGAATGTATGTCATCATTCGTCTTTCGATACAATTTTCTACCATCCGGAAGATATTCTGTATAGGATTCCTGGAGGTAGGGAAGCCCGTCACGAAGTAAAGTATTGCCGGTTTTTTTTTCAGCCTTTCTAAACTTTGTAACTGAAAAAATATTTTTTGTTACAAAGTTTATTGAGTCGTTATACTGGCTGTTAAAAATATAATTATCAAGAGATCCATTCATGACTACGGTCTTTTCCTGGGCACTACTGATCACAAAACTTATTGAAAAGATAAGTTTAAGCGCTTTGGGAAATACAATATTTCGGATCTCTGAATGATTCATTTATCTTGTAAAAACTAATTTGGTATCGGTAGATTTTTCTTCATTAATTCTGTATCCTTCATAATTAAAGGCTTTTACATCATTTAGGGTTTGGGCATTCGTTTCTGCACAGAATCTTACCACAAGACCTCTGGCATGTTTGGTATACACTACGATGGTTTTCAGTTTACCGTCTTTAAGTTCATAAAAATCGAAATCAACAATTGTATGGTTCAGTTTTTTTCTGTCGATGACTTTTCCATATTCGTTGCTGGCAAGGTGTAGAAGTATTTCACCTTTTTTCATTTCTGAATTTAGCTGTTCTGTGATTTTTTCTCTCCAGAACTCATAAAGATTTTTATATTGCTCAAAGGCAAATGGACGTCCCATTTCCAATCTGTAAAGCATTACTTTATCCGACGGTTTCAACAATCCGTATAGTCCGGAAAGCATTCTATAGTTCTTTTGCAGATAATCTACTGCATCTTTATCGAGTGTTTTAGCATCTAAACCTCTGTATACTTCTCCTGTAAAGGCAAACATGGCCGGAGCAGATTCTTTTGCGGTAGGTTTAGACTTCCATTTTTGGTTTCTTTCCCAGTTCTCATCAGCCAGTTTAGGCGAAATTTCCATCAACTCGGAAAGATATTTTGGAGATTTTTCTTTTAAATAAGATTGTATCAATGCTGCGTCTTCAATGAATTTCGGGGTAGTAGATTTCAACAGTTCTGTTGAATTTTCTACATTCATTAATTTCGCAGGAGATGTTATAATTTTCATAATGTTAAAATACAGATAAATGTTTAATATCAATAAAATTCATGGCCATCAGCGACACAAAGTCAATCGTAAAATGACAGATGATCAGAATTTTAATGTTTGAATAAAATTTATAAAACACAGCAAAAACGACTCCAATAAAGAAGGGAATAACTACCTGTCCGATGGTTCCGTATGTACTGTGCAGAATGCCAAAAAGAATAGCCGAAACAGCAATTCCTAAAAACGGACTGTTATAGATCTTTTCGATCCTGGGCTGTATATAGCCCCGCATCAGAAATTCTTCCACAGCAGCAGCCGTAAGGCATGTAAAAATAATTAAAAAATAATTGTTTTTAAAAATTGTGCTCAATTCAAAAAGCTTGGTGCTCATTTTCTCATGAAATAGAAACTGTAGCAGTATATTCAGAAATGTTCCGCCAATGGTATAGATAAGATATAGCCCAAGAACAGCTTTTATATAAAACAGAATCGGGTACCGACTTTCTTTTTTTAATAGAAATGGTCCTTTTTCGATAAAAAGACTGTAGAGAAATACAATAAGTAAAACTCCCCAGATAATAAGTCGGGTAAGAAAAAAATTGTGTTCTGTGATCCCTCGTACTCCTGTTATCAACGTAGCTGCGGGGAAGGCATAAAGCATTGCAGCAACTAAAAGAATAAAAGTGAGTACAATTCCTATAGAATACTTCCCATTAATCCCCATAATTTAATCTGTCAACCGTACACTTTGAATTTTGAACCTTGAATTTTAAACTAAATAATTCCTTTTCCCTGACGGATGATTTCCGGTTCTCCTGAAGTAAGGTCTACAATAGTAGAGGCCACATTATCTCCATACCCGGAATCAATCACAATATCTACCAGATGATCATATTTCTCGGCGATAAGTTCAGGATCGGTAGAATATTCAATGATTTCATCATCATCTCTGATGGAGGTGGAGGCAATAGGATGTCCTAGTTTCTCAACAATAAGCTGCGGAATCGGGTGATCCGGAACACGGATACCAATTGTTTTGTGCCCTTTATAGGCTAAAGGTAGGCTTTTGTTAGCTTCAAGAATGAAGGTAAATGGGCCGGGAAGGTGGCTTTTCAGAAATCTGAAAACCGTCGTGTCAATAGGTCTTGTAAAATCGGAAAGATGGCTGAGATCATTACAGATGATCGAGAATTTTGACTTCTCAAGCTTCATTTTTTTGAGTTGAGCCAGCTTTTCCATGGCTTTTATATCAAAAATATTGCAGCCTAAGGCATAAATCGTATCTGAAGGATAGATAATAAGCCCGCCATTGTTTAAAGTTTTAATAACCTCATTTACAAGATTTTCCTGTGGGTTGTCCGGATAAATTTTTAATATCTTTGCCATAGAACAAAGATACAAATAATAAAATAGTTTTCATGAAAGTCCTTTATTTAAAAGAAAAATTAGGATTTGTGAAAAATATTCGTACCTTTGCAATCCAATATCGCGGGATGGAGCAGTAGGTAGCTCGTCGGGCTCATAACCCGAAGGTCATCGGTTCGAGTCCGGTTCCCGCTACTAAGTAAGTGCTTTCGGTAAGCACTCTAAAAATACACCGCGGGATGGAGCAGTAGGTAGCTCGTCGGGCTCATAACCCGAAGGTCATCGGTTCGAGTCCGGTTCCCGCTACTAAGTAAGTGCTTTCGGTAGGCACTCTAAAAATACACCGCGGGATGGAGCAGTAGGTAGCTCGTCGGGCTCATAACCCGAAGGTCATCGGTTCGAGTCCGGTTCCCGCTACTAAGCAAGTGTTTTCGGTAAACACTCTAAAAATATACCGCGGGATGGAGCAGTAGGTAGCTCGTCGGGCTCATAACCCGAAGGTCATCGGTTCGAGTCCGGTTCCCGCTACTAAACGAGAGAAGTAATATTATTATTGCTTCTCTTTTTTTATTTCAATCAATGATTGAAAATGGATTTTCAAAGCAAAGTTTCTATTTTGATGCTGTACTATTTCGAGAGAGCAAAGAGGGAATCAATTTCATTGATTTTTACGAAGCGTACGCATAACCAGGATCAGTACCAAAGGTTGTGGACCCAGCAAAAAGTTGAGTTCATCTGAATAGAAAAAATGTTCTGTTTCTTACCAATTAGAATCAACAGTTTTAGAGATAGGCTTTCACACAAAGCTTTATGTTTGTGTATGCTTTATTTAAGTGAGCTAAGACGGGATTGATTTTAATCGATCTGAAGAAGCGAGCGTGTAGTCACAAAGTTTCTTCAGCGACGAAGTTGCATTACTTAGCCTCCTAAAATAAAGTATTCTAATCATTAACTGTTTGTGTGTATAAAATTTAGAATAATCAATCGCTATTCAATTGTTTTATCACAGCTTTTGAGCATGATCCCAATTTCATTGATTCTTTCTAAGCAAATGCATATTCATGAAGCTTCGTCAGCGACAAAGTCGCTCTTCTTTGCTCCCTAAAATAAAACATTCAAATGAACTTTCTTTGTGTTTTTAAAAAATACATTGTTTTATTTAACAAAATAATATATGTTTTGTAATGTTCTCCCAACTTTTGAACCTGATTGGTTCTTCTTCTGTTTCTATACCATTATCACCCGTATATTTCCGGATAATATGTTGCATTTGTAAAAATGGTTTTCCTGGAAAATTAGAGTTTTATTTCAACGTTTTGTGCATATGCTGGACCATGAGTATAACTCAAATCTGGATGATATAAGCATTCCAGTTTAAGGGTACTTTTGCAGTGTTAATTAAAAAATAGATATAACGATGAATTACACTATTAAAAAGGCAAGTCTTGAGGACCTTGATGAAACGGCAGAATTGTTTAATCTTTACCGTGTTTTTTACAGACAGGAATCGGATGTTGAAAAAGGAAAAGCTTTTCTTAAAGAACGGTTTTTAAACAGCGAATCAGATATATTTCTAGCGATGGAAGAGGGGAAAGCAGTAGGATTTGTACAGCTTTATAAACTTTTTCATTATACCAAATTGCAGAAACAGTGGTTACTGAGTGATTTGTTTGTACATCCAGACTACAGAGGAAAAGGGCTTTCAGTGGCTTTAATAGACCGCAGTAAGCAATGGTGCGAAGAGACAGGAGCTTGCGGACTGATGCTTGAAACGGAAAAGACCAATGATATTGGAAATACTTTATATCCCCGTTGTGGATTTGAGTATGATGGCCTGCACAATTACTATCATTGGTGGAAATAGAATTTGATGGTTTCATGAATTTGTAAAAGTAGATTGAATTATTCTTTCAATGTAAAGCTGATCTTTCTTCATAAGGTAGAATTACTTCTACATTATCCGATATTTAATTCTACAGCTATTCTTTCACGGGACAAAAGCATAATTCTATTTTTGTAAAGCTCTTGCAGGCCATGGGTAGGACAGTTGGTTCTGCAGAGTATAAGCAATAAAATCTCCGTCTTATTTTCTACTTTTTCCCCAAGTTTTATGTTTAGTACCACAAAACTGCTTTTTCTGACGGAGATTTTTTGCGAAATAAAAAGAGAACTGCATTGGCAGTTCTCTTTTTACTTTTTATGTGGTTGAGATTATTGAGCTAACTGAGCGTAAGGAGTCAGTTTATTGTCGTCAGACATTGTCTGTCCCAGGAAGTCTCTTTTCTGGTCTGCTTTCATTCTTCCTGCAGCAGCATTGGCATTAGAATAAGCTTCGCTTAGTTTAGTGGCAATATCAGCAGGTTTGAAGTCGAATTTAGTATCACCTTCCACTCCCAGGTAACCGTTCTTTCTTGTCAGGTTGCTGATATAGTTATTGTAATTGATAAAGGTATTTCTCAGATATTGAGTATGGTATTCCATGCATTTTTTTGCTTTTTTCGAAGAATTGTTCAGGATACAGTTTTTCATGTTGTTTCTGTATAAGAACCATTCGGATTCAAGGATAGCATATTCTTTGCCTACAGCAATTTTCCCGTTGTTAACAATATTGTTATCACCTTCTTTTGTTGAAATGGTCTGAAGATGTTGAATTACCAACGGAACTGTTGCTTCGATCTTTGATTTAGTATCTTTTAGTATGCTAAGATCAGCAGCCGGAGAATTTTTCTTCTGTGCGGTAGTCACGTTGAAAATGAGCAGTAATAGTACAATCAATAAATTATATCTTTTCATGAGAAATTTTTAAGCCACTAAAATAAATATAATTTCCCGGTTTTAACAAATTCATTTTAATTTTTATTTAATAAAATTTAACAAGTTTTAAGAATTTGTAGTTGAAATACCTTTTTTACTGTGGATAAAGCAGGATATAATTTCACTCTATTACATATTTAATATATTTTAATTAATTTTATCTTATTGATTATCAATGTTTTATGTTTTTCAAGTGCTTTATCACTAAAAAAATAGTTGTTTGAATCGATTTTATTTCTACATTTGTATAACTAATTTCTTAGTGATATAGGATTTCATGGTTTCTGTATCACTATAATGATAAATAATCAGGATATGAAAATTCAGACTTTAACAAAAGCGGAGGAGCAGGTAATGCAGTATCTGTGGAAAATAGAAAAGGGCTTCCTTAAGGATGTACTGGATCTTTTTCCGGAACCAAAGCCGCATACCAATACTGTTTCTACCATATTAAAGGTATTGAAAGATAAAGAGTTTGTAGATTATCGTGTACACGGAAGACAGCATGAGTATTTTCCATTGGTTTCCAAGGAGCAGTATTCAGGAAAGACGATGAAAAGTCTGGTAAAAAATTATTTTAAAGGTTCTTACAAAAGTGCCGTTTCATTTCTGGTAGAAAAAAATGAAATGACTGTGGAGGATCTTGAAATGCTATTGGATGAACTGAAAAACAAAGACTAGTACCCATGGAAGCAATACTTTTATACTTTGGAAAAACTATTTTATGTTCAGGTGTAACATTTTTGTATTATCAGTTGTCTTTAAAAGACAAGACATTTCATCATTATAACAGATTCTACCTGCTGGCCGCCATACTCATATCGTTGTTGCTGCCATTGATCAGGATCGATGATTTTACGATTGAGGTCAATAATGATATTTATATGCTTCTTGATAAAATTCAGAGTTTTAATACAGAAAAAAACATAGACAATGGTAACCTTTATTTTAACATTATTTTTTCAGCTCTGGGACTGGTTTCTTTCTATTTTTTAGGAAGACTGCTGTATGGAATCTTTAAGATTCATAAGTTTAAAAAACAGTTTCAGAAAGAGAGTTTTGACGGGATCAACTTTTACCGTACAGACCTTACCGAAGCCCCCTTTTCTTACTTTAAAAACCTTTTCTGGAAGAATACCATCACATTGAATTCTGAGGTCGGAAAGCAGATTTTAAAGCATGAAATGGTACATATTGAACAGAAGCATTCATTTGATAAGATCCTTATCGAAATCATTACCGCTGTTTTCTGGTTCAATCCGTTTTTTCATATCATTAAAAGAGAAATTAACCTAATCCATGAATACCTGGCTGATAAAAAAGCCGTGAAGCATTCGGACACCAAAGCATTTGCGCAGATGCTTTTAGCAAGCCACTTTTCCGGAACACAGTTGCCTGCTGCCAGTCCGTTTCTAAGTTCAAACCTTAAAAAAAGACTTAAGATGTTACAAAAACCTAAAACCAAATTCGGGTATGCGCGAAGAATTTTTGCATTACCGGTTGTATTTTCAATAGCCTTTGCGTATCTGGTAAATGCTAAGAACAGAGAAATTGAAGAAACAAACCTTTCTATTGAAAAAGCCGTTTCAGAGATTAAAAAAGATACCGTAAAAGAAAAAGCAGCACAGCAAGATAAAACAGGATTCACTGATCCTAAAGAATCTGATAAAAAGTTGGATGAGCTTCAAAAAGAGATTGACAAGAAGCAAAAAGAGCTAGGCCATCTGGACCCGGATAGTAAGGCTTTCGAAAAGAAAATGGAAGAAATTGATGAACTGGTGTCATCAATGACCGATATTACTGATGAGGTAACCAGAAGCACAGAAGAATACTTCAATTCTCCTGAATGGAAAAAACAAATGGAGGAACTTGAAAATATGGATCCTCTTGATAAAAAAGAAGTTCGCAGAATACAGAAAGAAGCCGCAAAGGCAGGCAGAAAAGCGGCAAAAATAGGTAGAGAAGCTGCCAGAATAGGGAATGCTCTGCCGGTGCCTCCTACACCACCCAATGTACCGGAACCACCACAAGCTCTCAATGCTCCAAAGGTAATTTACTTTAAAAATGGTATTGTACAATATAATGATCTGGGACCTAAAGAAAAAGAAGAAGTACGCCAGGCCATGAGAGAAGCCAAAAAAGCAATGAAAGAAAGTGCCAAAGCGATGAAAGAAAGCCAAAAGGCAATGATGGAAGGCAATAAAGCAAGAACGGAAGCCGACAGAGCCAGAGCAGAGAGCGGTAGAATAAGAATTGATACAGAAAAAATAAGAAAAGATGCTGAAAAGGCGAGATTAAACGCCGAAAGAGCTGCTGCCGAAACCATGAAAAGTTTTAAGGAAATTAATTTTACCAGACTGGGTAATGCCAATGTAATGGTAATGAATGCTGATTTCGTTAAAAAGGATGGAAATGGAAACATGGACATGAAAGGTGTAAAAAGATTCAATATAAGCGGTGGGGATGACTTCAGATACAAATACTATATAGACGGAAGAGAAAGTTCTAAAGAAGATCTTAATGCTTTAAATCCTGAAAATATTGTAAGAATGAATGTTATCAAAGGAAGCCTTGTAAAAGGAACACAGGGCGAGATAAGAATTGAGACAAAGAAATAAAGTTCCATCAGGCTTTGTCAGTACCATGCTGACGAAGCCTTTTTTATATAATTGAGTATTATGAAAAGCAAAATTCTATTTTTTATGTTTCTGGGAGTGCTTGGGAATGCCCAGATCAACCGGTTTTTCTATGAATATACCTTCATCCCGGATTCTAACAACAAAGAAGACGTGAAGAAAGAAATCATGCTGCTGGATATTGATAAAAGCGGATCCAATTATTATAGCCATGATAAATTTGTGGCAGATTCCATAGGAAAAGCAGAGCTTGAGAAACAATTGAAAGCAGGTGGCGGAAGCATCAGCATCAACAGAAGAGAAAAACCGGGGCAGGTTTCTTATAAAGTGACCAAGCAGTATCCGGATTTTAAAACCTATCTTTTCAGGAGTATCTCTATGGATAAGTATAAAATCAGAGAAGATCAGAAACCGGAATGGAAAATTATGCCGGATAAACAGAAAATAGGAGATTATAATACTCAGAAAGCAGTAACAAAGCTGGGCGGCAGAGAATGGACAGCCTGGTTTTCTACTGATTTACCTTTCCAGGACGGTCCTTATATTTTCTATGGACTTCCAGGGCTTATCGTGAAAATTGAAGATGCCACCGGATCTCACAAAATGACTCTGGCAGGCAATAAAACTGTGAAAACAATGGCTTCGGAAGGAGAACTTCAGGTGCCGGATCAGGTAAAAGTGCTGGGAATGGGCGGAAAAGAAATTGAAGTAACAAAAGATCAGTTTAAAAAAGCATGGAAGGCTTATGTGAATGATCCTTCTAAAAGCATGAGAGAGCTGATGATGAAAAACGGCGGCGAGAACAATACGAAGGTTGCTTTTAAAGTGAAAACGGCAGACGGAAAGGAAATTTCAGATCCTAATCAGGTCTTCAGAGAAATGGAAAAAAGAACCAAAGAGGCTCTTCAGAAAGATAACAATCCGATAGAACCGGACTTGGTGAATTAAAATTATATCATACGTAATAGTTAGCAGGATGTCAGGAGATGGCATCCTGTTTTTTATTGCAGAAAACAAAAAATATTCAATTGATGCGAATCAATTTATTAAATTCTTTATCCTTCAATAAACAATAAGTTAACAATTATCAACGTTATATCCCATAATAGAGAAAGAAAAATGTACAGCCGATCTTTTATGGGGTGTCAACTAGGATCAGGAGTTTATTAAGGAGTGGATAGAGTGTAAAGATCTGGGTAGGAAAACCTTGTAAAATGATAAAAAATATTATAGAAAAAAATTAAAAACTAAATCAGACTAACCATGAAAAAAATGACCATTCTATTCAGCCTTATAATGGCTGTAATGACTAATGCCCAGAATCAAAGATTCATTTACGAGTACAAATTTATCATAGACTCTACAGCTAAAGATAAGCAGGAAAGCGAAACGATGTATCTGGATATTGCATCAAAGGGATCTAAGTTTTATAGTAAAGATTATTTTGAATCTGATTCTACGATGCAAGCCATTGTAGAAAAAGATAATCAAAGCATCAATATTAACCTTGGAAATTTTAAGTTTAAAGGTAAAATACGATACAATGTCGAAAAAATGTACCCGGGATATGCGATCAACTTCTTTACGGTCCTTGGCTCTGATGAATACCATATTCAGGAAGACCGAAAACAGGCTTGGAAAATCCTTCCGGAAAAAGAAAAAATAGGAGAGTTCAATACGCAGAAAGCCATTTGCGATTTCGCCGGAAGAAAATGGACAGCGTGGTTTACAACAGATCTTCCTATTCAGGATGGGCCGTATAAGTTTTATGGACTTCCGGGACTGATTGTGAAAGTGGAAGACAATACCCATTCTCACTCATTCGAATTAAAAGGAAGCAAAAAACTCCCTGCTGGATTTGATTGGAAAAGCACAAAAGATAAAGAGCGCTATAATCCTCTTGTTACCCTCAACGAAGCAAAATTTAAAAAAACTTTCAAAGACTACCGCCTGGACCCGACGAAAACACAAAGACAAATGCTGGCACAGGGAACTATCGTTGAAATAAGAGACAGTTCAGGAAATCTGCTGGATCCGGTACAATCCCAAAGAAATCAGGAAACCATTGCCAAAGCCAATATTAAAAGACAGAATAATATTCTTGAATTGGATCTGATAAAATAAAACTATTTCATTTTGATTAGAACAGGATCGCATTGACGCATCCTGTTTTTTGTGTTTTTAGAGATCAGTTGATAGATGTCAGGTCACTAAGTAGAATGTCAATTAATTAGAGTAAATTTATTACCTTTCAAAGAATATAAAACATCAAACCAAATCCCTATTTTACCCCCATCATGACAGAAAAAGAAAAATGTGCTGCCGGACTTTTATACAATGCCAATTATGATAAAGAACTGATTCAGGAGCGTATTGCCTGCAAAGATCTCTGTCAGGAATACAACGGATTAAAAAACTCCGATACTGAAAAAAGAAGTGAACAACTCAGTAGAATTCTTGGAAGTATAAAAGGAAATATCTGCATAGAACCATCTTTCTGGTGTGATTACGGGTATAATATTGAGGTGGGGGATAACTTTTACGCCAATCATAATCTGGTGATCTTAGATTGTGCCAGGGTAGAATTTGGGGATAATGTTTTTATTGGACCTAATTGTAGTTTCTACACTGCAGGGCATCCCCTCGATGCAAAACAGAGAAATGAAGGTCTGGAATATGCACATCCGATCAAACTGGGCGATAACGTCTGGCTGGGAGGTAATGTGGTAGTGCTTCCGGGAGTATCTATTGGAAATAATTCTGTAATAGGAGCGGGAAGTGTAGTGAAGAAAGATATTCCGGAAAATGTGGTAGCAGTAGGAAATCCTTGCAGGGTCGTCAAAAATATTGTTGAACAGGACTAAACCACACAATCAAAATATAAAATGAAAAAGCTAATCATTACATTTACACTGCTGCTGGCTGTGATTATAAATGCCCAGAATCAGCGATTTATCTATGAATATAAGTATGTGACAGATTCTACGGCTAAAGATAAGCCGGAGACTGAAATCATGCTTCTGGATGTCATACCGAAAGGATCAAAGTTTTACAGCAAAGAAAGTTTTGAGTCAGATTCTCTGATGGAAGCAACGATGAAAAAGCAGATGCAGGCCGAAAGTTCAGAAATCGATCTTTCGGGCGTGAAGTTCAAAGGGAAAATACTTTACAGTGTAGAAAAGAGCTACCCTGACTATGCTGTCAATTTCTTCAACAATCTGGCTGCTGATGAATATATGGTACAGGACGAAAGAAAGCAGAACTGGAAAATTCTTTCAGAAAAAGAAAAAATAGGAGGATTTACTGCACAGAAAGCGGTCTGTAATTTTGGCGGTAGAAAATGGGTTGCCTGGTTTACCACAGATCTTCCTATTCAGGATGGCCCCTATAAATTCTATGGACTTCCCGGATTGATTGTAAAACTTGAAGATGTTACCCACAGTCATTCATTCGAACTAAAAGGAAATAAAAAACTTCCGGCAGATTATGAATGGCATAGCTCCAAAGAAACGCATCATTTTAATAAGATGATTACGGTGAATGAAGCCAAGTATCGGAAGGCTTTCAAAGAATATCGAGCCGATCCTATGAAAAGTGAGAAACAAATGGCGGCCCAGGGTATTATTATCAACGAAATAGACGAAACAGGTAAAATGAAACTGGCCACAGATAAATCAAAAAGAGAGAGAGAAACAAAGTTGTTGAATGATATAAAGAA
Source organism: Chryseobacterium sp. FR048 (assembly GCF_056844665.1). NCBI lineage: Bacteria > Pseudomonadati > Bacteroidota > Flavobacteriia > Flavobacteriales > Weeksellaceae > Chryseobacterium > Chryseobacterium sp. FR048. The sequence goes on from NZ_JBXDSE010000010.1 coordinate 173,950, forward strand.
AGATAACAACATCATTGAACTGGATTTGCTGAAGTAATTCAACATCGATCAATACAATAAAACGGCCTCAGGAATGCTATTACTTCTGGGGCCGTTTTGTTTTTATTGCAAAATTTTCTCCCAGAGTTCCCTGTGAAATTTGATCATATTGCTGTATGAACCGGGATTTTCGCCCATTCTCAGGATGATAAGATTTTTGTTGGGAATAATATCCAGGATTTGTCCGTTTTTGCCCAATGCACAAAACATATCCTTAGGAGCATCGGGAACCAATGACTGATCAAATGATTCCTCAAAACCCGGAACCCTGATGCTGTTTTTTCCGTTGAGCCACCACAAATAGCCGTAAGAAAGGTTGAGATCCTGCGAAGTATCGGTCATCTGTCTGAAATAATCATCATACTGATAATAGGTTTTTCCGTTCAGCTTTCCTTTATTTAAAACAAGCTTTCCGAATTGTAAAAAGCTCTCTGCAGGACTTGAAAATACGAGTCCGTTTTCAAAAGGAACCCATTTACCGGAAATCCCTGAGCCTGAAAGTTTTTCAGCAATATATTGATCAATACTTTTATGGCTTGCTTTTTCAATAACCTTTGCCAGTTGAGAGTAGGCTGAAGTGTCATAATACCAAAAACTTCCGGCGGGGTTCTTAAAAACAAAACATTTTCCTGACTGGCATTTTGAATCCTGTTGATAATCTATTCCTGAAGTCATGGTCAGAAGATGTCTGATGGTGATTTTGTCTTCACTTTTTGGGTCCATTCCGGTCCATTTTCCCAGATATTTTGATACCGGATCGTTGATATTGAGCAAATGTTCCTGTTGAGCGATTCCGATAAGAACTGCAGTTAAAGACTTTCCGGCAGAAGCCCAGTACCAATAGGCGTTTTTATCAAAAGGTTGTTTTCCAATGATTTTAGTTCCAAAATATTCTTCGTTAATGATTTTTCCGTCCTGATAGATAATGAATGCCCGGCTTTTATTTTCAAGGTTGAACTGATTAAGCTGTTCCAGTTTTTCTTTTGAGAAATTTATATTTTGTGAAAACCCTACAACAAAAGAAAGCAATGTGATCAGGAATATAAACTTTTTCATGATCTTTTATTTTTTGGATTCATTTAGGGTCACGTAGTTAAATCAAAAAATCCCGAAACATTGTTCCGGGATTTGTATATCTGAATAAGGATCAGCTATTATGCTAATTTCTGAGAATCTGCAATAAACTGTGCCAATCCGCTGTCCGTTAATGGGTGCTTTAGTAAGCTCAAGATCGGAGGCAGTGGAGAAGTGATCACATCTGCGCCAATTTTAGCACAGTCGATGATGTGCATTGAGTGACGGATAGACGCTGCAAGGATCTCAGTTTCGAACATATAATTATCGAAAATTAATCTGATTTCCTGGATAAGGTTCAATCCGTCTGTAGAAATATCATCTAATCTTCCAAGGAATGGAGAAACATAAGTTGCTCCCGCTTTAGCTGCCAAAAGAGCTTGCCCCGGAGAGAAGATCAATGTACAGTTTGTTTTGATTCCTTTGTCAGAAAAATATTTTAAAGCTTTGATCCCGTCTTTGATCATTGGGATCTTTACTACGATATTTGGGTGGATTGCAGCCAATTCGTCTCCTTCTTTGATCATTTCTTCATAAGTAGTAGAAAGTACTTCTGCAGAAATATCTCCGTCTACAAGTTCGCAGATCGTTTTATAATGGTTTTTGATCGCTTCAGCTCCCTGAATACCTTCTTTAGCCATTAGTGATGGGTTCGTCGTTACTCCATCTAAGATTCCAAGGTCTCTAGCTTCCTTGATTTGCTCTAAATTAGCTGTGTCAATAAAAAATTTCATTTTGATAAATAGATTTATTGGAACAAAGATAAGGGTTTTAATTGAGTTCTTGGATATGAGCGGGAGAGTTTTGGGAGTTTGGATACAGGAGACTGATGAAGAGACTGAGAGCCTGATTGTTTTCAGTAAAGGATAGATACACGTTTTGGAATGAAGAGTCTGAAAATGGCAAGGTTGAAAGATTTCAGAAGAAGAAAAAAGACCAGATGAAACAAAGAAAAAAATAGTTTATCCGAAACTGACTCGTTAATTTTGCATCTAACATCTAACATCTAACATCTAACATCTAACATCTAACATCATATCCATGAAAAACAACAGCTTTACCGCAAACCTGGACATTATCGGAATCAATCCCTTTGTTTTTGTTCCGGAAGAAATATTGGAAACGATTTTTGAAGATTCCGGAAGGAATAAAAGTCCGATTCCGGTAAAAGGGACTGTGAATGGGAAAGAATTTCAGCAGAATCTGATGAAATATCTGGGCGAGTGGAGGCTGTATGTAAATTTAATCATGTTGAAAAATTCTCCTAAAAGAATCGGAGAAGAGATTGAAGTGACCCTGGAATATGATGATGCAGACCGAAGTATTAGTATTCATCCTCAATTGGAGCAGGCGATCCATAAAAGTACACTTGCCAAAGCCAATTTTGAAAAACTGATCCCATCGAGAAGACATGAGCTGGTTCGGTATATCAACAATCTGAAAACGGAAGCCAGCATACAGCGAAATATTGAAAAGATCATCAGGCATCTGCATGGAGAAACAGATTTTTTTGGAAAGAAAATAGAGTAAAAGAAACGACTGAGATATTAAGTTTAGAAAAAGTAAAGCCAGAATCTAAGGTAGAGCATAAAAAAAACCGGAAATTTTCCGGTTTTTTGTTTTATGAATTTAAAGCTTTGCTGAGCTTTACTGCGTCCTGATTAGTAGGGTCATATTGGATAGATTTGGCAATATGCTCCTTCGCTTTAGCAGGATCGCTTTGCTGTTCTGCAAAAGCAATATAGAAATAAGCGTAAGCCAGATTCTTTTTATTTTGTTCCACTTCTTCAGGTTTTACTGTAGCAACATACTTTTCGTAAGCTATTTTGGCATTAGCATCATCTTTAGCAGACTGGTAGGCATATGCCTGGCTGTAATAGGATGGAGCCCAATCCGGTAGTAAAGCGGATATTTTTTTCCAGGTTTCAATAGCATTGGTCCAGTCTGATGCCTCCTGATAAGCGGCAGCCAGCTTTGCCAGTGATTCTGTGTCTTTCGGGTTCGCCTCAATTTGTTTTTTGAGACCATCAATAACCGGATTACCTGTTGAGTTCACAGCTGCTGTAGTAGCTGTTTTATTGGTACTGTCCGTCTGAGTCGTTTGTGCATTCACAAAACTTGCACCTCCTGCAAGCAACAAACCTAAAAATAGATTTTTAATATTAACGTTAGCCATTTTCATATTCTTATATTTAAAAATTCTAGATTCTAAAATTCAATAATAATTCCATAAAAGCTCAAATTTTAGAGGCTTTAAGTTTTTTTAGAAAATATTAACGGGATTCCTATTTTTTTTAGTTTAATTTTTGATTCGTTGATGTTTGAACCTATCTTTGTAAGTCTATATTTTATAATCAAAATACCCTATGAATATCATATTAGCTTCTACTTCTACACTTTTCGGTGGAGAATATCTGGAATATTTAAGAGAAGAATTAATCCAATTATATACAGGAATTGACGAAATCGTTTTTGTTCCTTTTGCAAGACCGGGAGGAATTTCCCACGACGATTATACAGCCAAAGCACGTTCATTTTTTGAAACCATCAATATCAAAGTAAAAGGCCTTCACGAATTTGAAGATAAAACAGAAGCTTTGAACCAGGCAAAAGGCTATTTTACGGGAGGTGGAAACACATTTTTATTGGTAAAAACCTTACATGAAGAAGGGCTGATGTCTGTTTTAAAAGAAAATGTAGAAAACGGAAAAGCTTATCTGGGATGCAGCGCCGGAAGTAATATTGGTGGACAGAATATGAAGACAACGAATGATATGCCGATTGTTTATCCGCCAAGTTTCGACTGTATGGGATTGGTTCCGTTCAATCTCAACCCGCATTATCTGGACCCGAATCCGGATCTGAAGCACAACGGAGAAACCAGAGAAACCCGAATCAAAGAATTTCTTACCCAAAATGACATCAAGGTCGTAGGATTGAGAGAAGGAAACTGGATCAGAAGAATAGGGGATACCATTACCGTTGAAGGAAATGAGCTGACCCGAATTTTTGAAAAAGATAAAGAACCTTACGAAATAGAAAGCGGAAGCTTATTGTAATGAAACAGCAAGACATAGACCGGTTTATAGAGCATAATCTTAAAAATTTTTCTGTAAACAGTACCGGATGGAACGAAATCATCAGACAGATGCTGTTCGAATTTGCGATAGGAGGCTGGAATCTTGAAAAAGATGTTTTCGGAAAAGAAAAGTTTGGTGAATTACGCTGCTATACCTATTCCGAAAATCCGGAACTGAACACAACCATCAAAAGTATTACCGAAAAATACCTGGCTTTGTCTGTAGAAACCTGTGAGATCTGTGGAAGTGAAGGTAAAAAAAGAGGAGTAGGTTCCTGGGAAACAACTTTATGCCTGAACCATTATCTGGATCAAAAATCAATAATTGATATTGATGATGACCTGAATATTAAAGTCGGAAGCAAAGTAGTTTTAAATATCAAGGATATTGCTGAAGCAGAGATTGATTATGATCTTCAGCGATTACATCTTTATAAAAATAAGCAGGCCGTTCATAGCATTGAAGCGAAAAGTTTTTCATGGCAGGAACCCAATTATTATCTGCTTTTGAGAACCGTTCCGTTGCATTTATTTGCAGAGGACCAGCAGTATGAAATTTCAGAACTGTTTCAGCATCTGGAATTCTGTGAGATCTGTGGTCATAAAGCGGTCCACAAAAAATCATGTCTTCGCTGCCATCACGATCAGTGGTTTGAATCTTCTGTATTTGTTGAAGATTACGGCGAGAAGTCAAATTATATCAAAGCCTGTCAGATGGATGTTTTCACAGATGAAGATGATTATGAGAAATATTTTAAATATGACCGGTCATTCGAAAAATCTCCTGATCATCAGATCCTTTTCAATCATCATGATCTCAGGGAATATGAAAAGATACATTTTTAGTTATCTTTGATTAAAAATGAACAGGAACTGCCCGGGCTTTTAGAAGTGATGATAAGAGGCAGGATCCTAAAAACATAAGTGAAGTAAAGAACCAAACTACAATGTAATGAAAAAAACACTCGCAGGACTCGTACTTACGGTACAGATTGTTTCTGCCCAGAATATAGCTCAGAAACTGGATAAAGTCACCAAAGACCTTATGGATTCTTCGGGGGCCGTTTCCTCTAATCTGTCATTTTATGTTTCGGATGAGAATGGTAACTTTATCTATGAATATCAGGGAAGCAAAGGGCTTTCTACCGCTTCTACACAGAAGATTTTTACAGCAGGAGCAGCATTGGAAACCTTAGGAAAAAACTATACCTATACCACTACCTCAAGCTATTCCGGAAGTATATCCGTAGGAACTTTGAACGGGAATCTATTTATCAGTTCCAATGGTGATCCTACCTTGGGAAGCTGGCGGTATGAGGCCTATAAACCAGAAAATTTTAAAAAGAAACTGATCGATGCCATAAAGAATTCAGGAATTACAAAAATATCAGGAGATCTGGTAATTGACGATTCTTATTTTGATCATCAAACGATTCCCGGAGGATGGCCGTGGGATGACCTGGGAAATTATTATGGAGCAGGAGTATGGGGAACCAATTGGAGAGAAAACCAGTTTGACATCAATATCAATGGAAAAGAATTTAAAAGCTTTTCCTATCCTCTGGAGGGAGTACAATGGCTGAATGACCTGAAAACAGGAGGTAGTTCGGATCAGAGTCTGATTTTTACCGCTCCACATTCCAAAGTGGCACTGATCAACGGAATGCTGCCGGGAGGAAAAACGGTAACGGTATCCGGTGCTACTCCCAATCCGCCATTACAGCTGGCAGCAGAAGTAAAACAATGGCTGAAAGAATCAGGAATTGAACTTACAGGAAAAGCCGTGAGCAATTCACAGCTGGAAGTAGAGGGGAAGCGAGCATTGGAAGCTCCTAAAGGCAATGTCATCCTTACTTATCAGTCTCCAACCCTGGATAAAATTGTCTATTGGTTTTTGAGAAAAAGCATCAATCTTTATGGAGAAACTTTAATAAAGACTTTAGGAAAGGAGAAAAAAGGAGATCCGGGATTCAAAAGCGGGATTTCTTATCTGAAAGAATTCTGGAAATCAAAAGGAATCAACCCTAATATGATCAATTTCGCAGACGGAAGCGGATTGTCGCCTCAGAATTATGTAGCAGCCAAAGCTGAGGTACAGGCTCTTTTATACGCAAAAAAACAATCATGGTTTGAGGCTTATTATGATGGATTTCCGATGCAGGACAATGGCATGAAAATGAAGAGCGGGACGATGAGAGATACCAAATCTTTTGCAGGGTATCATACGGCAAAGGATGGTAAAAAATATGTGTTTTCGATCATTATCAACAATTATCAGGGAAGCGGAAGTACAGAGCTGCAGAAAATCCTGAATGTTTTAAAATAAAATAACTTTGAGGAAATCCATACTCACCAGGCTGAATAACTGGATCATTTTTGTGGTCATGACTACTTTGGTCATCGCCATTGTAGTGGCTTCTACATCACTTATCAATTTCCTCAGAAAAGAGGAGATCAAAAGGATCAGCCTTCTTTCTAAGGCGATCAGGATACAGCAGGAAGTAAAAACTCCGGATACGGATGTCCTGGATCTGTTGCCGGATATACTTAATATCAACAATACCATTCCGTTTATTGTAACGGACAAATACAAAAATCCTATCCTTGATCTGGGCTACTACAGAAATATTCCTGAAAGCACGATAAAGAACCCTGAAAAGCTGCAGGATCTGATAAAGAATATGGAGAAAAACTATGATCCCATTGAGATCAAGGTTCCCGATGGCAACAATCAGTTTGTATACTATGACAATTCCCGATTGCTGAATAACCTACGATATTCACCCTATATTTTAGGATTATTCATTCTGCTGTATTTCGGCTTTTCTTTCTGGTTCTTCAGGACGATCAAAAAGACAGATGAAGGGTATCTTTGGGCAGGGTTGGCTAAAGAAACGGCTCACCAGATCGGTACTCCCTTGTCATCAATGATCGGCTGGATGGAGATCATGAAAATGGATAATCCGGAATCTGAAGGAGTGCAGGAGATTGAAAAAGACATTGAACGCCTAAGGACCATTTCTGAAAGATTCTCAAAAATAGGATCTGTTCCTGAGCTTAATGATAGAGATCTCAACGAAACCATCCAGGAAAATTATGATTATTTAAAGACCAGAATCTCAAGAAAGATCAATTTTACCTTACATCTTCCTACCTATACACTTCTGGTTCCCCACAATAAAATTCTGATGAGCTGGGTGATTGAAAATCTGGTGAAAAATGCGGTGGACGCTATGAAAGGAGAAGGAGCTATTGTAATGTCTGTTTTTGAAAGAAACAAGAATATTCTGATTGAAGTAAAGGACTCCGGAAGTGGGATGACCAAACAGCAGGCCAGAAATGCCTTCAAGCCGGGGTATTCTACCAAAAAAAGAGGCTGGGGATTAGGCCTGTCACTGGCAAGAAGAGTAATTCATGAATACCACAACGGTGACATTAAGATCTCTCAGACGGAGGTAGGAAAAGGAAGTACTTTCAGGATAACCATTAGAAAAGCATAATTTTTCGATCTTATCATCATCAAAAAAACAAAAGCGGGGAAATCAATTTCCCCGCTTTTTTACTTATTTATTTTTTACCTGTCAGCCACTGCGTTTGTAACTTCAGTTCTGCTGGGGTAGGATTGGTTTTGAATACCGGCGTTTCCAAAGTCATTTTGGCCAGAATCGCTTTTCCTTTCAGAGTCATCTTCTCTTTTTTACCTGCATTGTCTCTCAAGATCGTTACCGAAACTTCCTGTCCTTCTTTGATGGTATGAGTGTAATTGATGAAATCCTGTATTTTCTTGACATCAACATTTTTCCCATCCAGAGCAAGAACCTGGTCAGTGATCTTAAAGCCTATGCTCTTGGCAAAAGGAGAAAGAGCAGAACTTTCGTCAAAAGCAAATGCATTGTTCTTTTCATCAAAACCGGTTTGGTTAGGATCTTGAATGAACCAGAAAATAGGATTGCTTTCCTGCTTGTTTATATCTATCCCTACCATATTCAGATATTCGGCATAAGGAGTAGGCTGGCTTCCTGCAATATATTTGTTGTAGAAATCTTTTACCTGTGGGTATCCGGTCACTGCTACCAGTTCATCAATAAGTTTATCATCTTTGAACGGCTTATTCTCTCCGAATCTTTGAGACAGTTTTCTGATCATATCACGATACCCCATTTCTCCATTAGATAGCTTTCTCAGTTCAATATCAAGACACATGGCCAAAAGGGCTCCTTTTTCATATACGTTTCTATATTGATCTTTGTACGGCTCTTTCAATACATTTTTACTCATTACCGTAAACGGCATTGTATCGTCATAATTCTTAGAGTTAGCGATTTTTTCGCCTATTCTCTGAAGGAAATGTTCTTTGTCGATAAGGCCTTCCTGAATTTGGAATAAGTTGGCAAAATATTCCGTTCCACCTTCATACATCCATAAATGCTGAGACATTTTAGGATCTGCATAATCAAAGTAATGGATTTCCTCAGAATGCGTTTTCAGAGGGTTCACAGTATGGAAGAACTCGTGAGAAACCACATCGGTAATCGTATTGTCGATGGCTTGTTTCGGCATTGCTTCAGGAAGAACTACGCTGGTAGACTCATGGTGCTCCAGTGCTCCGAATCCTTTTACTTTTGGTCCGTCACCTCCCGAAAGATAAAGCATGATCGCATACTTCTTATTGGTATTCATATCACCCAGGAATTTCTTTTGGGCAATAACCATTTTCTCAAGATTATCTTTAAAGTCTGCGGCTTTATATTTTCCGGTAGGAGAGTATACCCCAAGTACCAGTTCCATTCCTCCTGCATTGAAGGTAATATAATCAGGCTTGGTGTACATCAGTGGCGAATCGGTTACTTTAGCATAGTTAGCCAATGTATAGGTATCTGTAGACTCAGATTTATCCTGATCTACCAAAGCTGTAGTGCCGTAAAAATCAGTAGGTTTTTGAACGATCAGCTGATAGGGAACGTCCTGCATATTGTCAATATATCCAATGAATCCGTGGGTGTTGATCATATACACTTTCCCTTGCTCAATATCTGTTCCGGACGGAGAAAATACGGCTTTATGCTTTGAAGTATCCAATTCTTCATCAAAACTGTCGTTCACCAGATAAGAGATCTTACTCAGGTTTTGAGCGTTTTTCAACGAATAGGTGTTGTCATTTACTTTTGTGTAGGTAAGTTCTTTTCCTTTATTATCATAGAATTTGATTCCCTCTATAAATCTTCCATAATCATCTTCAGAATAGGTTCCCGGAACCGTTTTTGGAAAATGAAATTTAACGTCACCGGATTTCATTTTCGGAAATTCCATGGTAACGGCAACCTTGTCATCTTTTACATTGACAAGATCGATAGTGGTTTTGATAGACTGTGCATTCGCTACAAAGGCAGCGAAAAGTCCCAAACTAAGTGCAATTTTTCTCATTATGTTTAAATCTTAAAATTAAATAGTTGCAATTTTTCTCACTTTGTTACACTCTTAAGTCTTAAACTTTTCATAAAATATGATGAGGTAAAAAGGATGAAATGTAAAAAGGCAGATCTGCTGGATGCAAATCTGCCTTTTGTTTTATTTATTGAACGTTCTTATAGTTGATGTAATAGTTCTGATTCCATTCAACAGGGGTATTCTTTTTAAGTTTCACCGTCTGCCAGTTTTCAGTTGGAGTTATGGTTTGGTCTCCATTGATGATTACAGGGAGCTTCAGGTTTTTTACAATATCTGTATAGCGGAATTTCAGAGTGTCTCCATTTTGAGAATATTCAAGAGTAGGAATTTGTATGGTTCTCAGGTATTGATCAAAAACACCTGAGAAGTCGATTCCTGATTTTGAAGAAATATAATTTTCAATCTGCTGCGTGGTTACGGTCTGATGATAAAAATCTTTATTGAGGCCTCTTAAAATCTGTCTGAATTTATCATCATTATTGATGACCTGTCTTATGGTGTGGATCATACTGGCTCCTTTAGGATACATGTCACCACTTCCTTCGTTTCTTACCCCATATTTTCCGATAATGGGAACGTCATTCTGGATCATTCTTCTGATACCTACTGCATAAATATCCGCAGATTTTTTATCCATATATTTTTCTGTAAAAAGAACTTCCGAATACATGGTGAAACTTTCATGCACCCACATATCTGCCTGATCTTTGGCCGTAATATTATTCGCAAACCACTCGTGGCCGCTTTCATGAATGATGATATAATCCCAGTTGAGTCCCACTCCCGTTCCGGAAAGATCCCTTCCAAGATAGCCATTCTCGTAGTTGTTTCCGTAAGCTACATTACTTTGATGTTCCATGCCCAGATAAGGAGAATCAACCAGCTTGTAGGAGTCTTCATAGAATGGATAAGGTCCAAACCAGTATTCAAAGGCAGAAAGCATAGGCTTTACCTGCTGAAACTGTGTCTTGGCTTTATCCAGATTGTAGTCCAGCACCCAGTAGTCCAGATCCAGTTTTCCTTTTTCACCGTCAAAAGTATCTTTAAAATTGACATATTTACCCACATTCGGGATGATGGAATAAGCGTTGATCGGGTTTTTAACCTGCCACGTATAAGTTGTTTTGCTGCCGTTCGTCTTTTTGTCGATAAGCCTCCCGTTTCCTACTCCTACAAGATCGTTTGGAGTAACGATTTTCATGATAATACCTTCATCAGGTTCATCACTCCATATATCTTTGGTAGGAAGCCAGATGGAAGCACCTATTCCTTCATCAGCCACACTCATCCATGGATTTCCGTTCTTATCTTTGGCAAATACCCAGCCTCCATCCCATGGCGCATTTTTTGCGATGGTAGGGTTTCCGGAGTAAGTGACATCAATAGTATATTTTTCGCCTTTTTTAAATTTCTTGTTGGTAGTAATAAAAATGAAATCACCATCCTGTTTATAATTGGAAATAGGAAAATTAGCCGTTACCTTATCTGCTTTCATAGGATGCTGCAAATCGACCTGAAATACGGGATTATTAACATCTTTAATGATCTCAAAGCTTATTTTATTATTTCCTTTAATGCTTTTCTGAGCAAAGTCCGGTTCTACAGAAAGATCATATTTTTTGACATCCCAAAAATTACGGTATGAAGTGTTGGATCCTTTTAATGTATCCTGTTTGGTGAAAACTTTATCTTTCTCAAAGAACTGTCCGAAAACAAGCCCTGATGCAAATAACAGTGTATATGATAGCTTTTTCATTTTTAAACTCTATTAATAATCTATTCAAAAATATAAAATTAAATTAACAGCCTGATCATTGTAAATAAAAATTGGCTGCTGATTTTTAAAAGGTATAAAAAAAGCCTGGCGATAACCAGGCTTTATATAAATGATAAGGTTTATTTCTTGATGAATTTCAGATGGGAAGTTGTTCCTTTATCTTCAATCGAAATAATATAAGCTCCCGTGCTCAGTCTTGAAACAGAGATCTTATTGTCTGTGATCTGACCGTTCATTACCTTCTGGCCTGCCATATTGGTAATGATAAATTCAGCTTTGGATGAAACGTTAGTGATGTTTAGTACATCACTTGTCGGATTAGGGAAGATGTTGATGGTAGCATTATCTTTTGTCACATCATGAGTACTCAGTGCCTGATCCAGTATACGAACAGGATAATCTTCTACCTCACCGTATTGCTGGCTTACACATCCGTCAGTTGGCTGCTTATTATACGCCATCATCACTCTCATGATAACATTACCGTCTGTATAGGCTGTTGTTGGAACTGTAAATGATCCTGAAACTGGAGTCGTCTTACTAGGAGCGCTGGTAAAGATAATTTCAGAAGCAGAGAATAGTCCGTCTTTGTTATAGTCGATCCATACCGTCACTCCTTCATTATAAGTAGTAGCTGTCCATTGTTTAGATACACTTACCGTGTTCCCTGTAGCACCTTTTTTCAAAGTAATCAGTTTGTTGAAGTCAGCTGTGTAGTCTGTGTATTCTGATGCTCCACTGTTGTTTGAAATAGCAGACATTCCGGCTGGTGTCACTGTAACATTGGAAATAAATTCGTCTGTTGGGTTTGAAGAGACTAGGCAGGCTGGATATGAAAGTGTATTGAAAACAGAAATTGTAGAATAATTTCCTACTACAGCTTCACACACATTCGCTATCTGTACTTCATATTGGGTGGCCTCATCTAATCCGGAAAGATTATAAAAGTTTGTAGGTACAGAAACTGTTGTCCAGGCAGTTGTTCCTAATTTTCTGTACATTAATGAATAAGTGGCGCTTTGGGCTGCTGGCCAGCTTATACCGGCAGAGCTTTTAGTAATTCCTGCAAATGTAATTCCTGTTGGAGCAGATGGAGAACATGCCGGAGCAGCAGAGACAGTAGCATTGCCTATTGCATAGAAAATATTATCTACAGCACTTATCCTTATCTTTACGTTGGCACCTGTTGCAAGAGAAGAGAATGAATAAGGTTCAAGACCGTCATTAGGAGTAGATGGGATAGCGACCGTCCATGTATTTCCGTTGTCTGTCGTATAATCTATTTTAACGTTTTGCACATTATAAGGAGCAGCATTGGTGTTGACTACATTCCAGCTAATTGCTCCCGGAGTATTATTATAGGCAGAAGTTGAGGTTACTTTGAAAGGTCCGTCACTTCCTACAGTTACTTTTATAGCAGAACTTTGAGTCTGTTGCTGGGTTACATTAGGGTTGTTATCTCTTACTGTTACCTTAAAGTTCATATCTCTGCTTACGTTGGATACGGTTTCCCAGTCTGCTGTGCTGACAAGCACTCCATTAAGTACACTTGAAAGTTTTGGAAAATAACGGGTCGGGGAAGTGGTAGGCATTAAAGATCTGAAGTTGGCTCCATTAGTTCGGTTAGGACTTACCGGGCCGAAAGTAGAGGTTGCAAGATCATATTGTTCCCATGTATAGGTCATTGGATCGTTTTCAGCATCGGTTGCTGAAGCCGTTAGCACAAAAGCTGTTCCCTTAGGAATTGTTTTCTGGATAAGTGGTTGTATCGTTGGAGGGGTATTGGTGGTAGGAGTTGTAATACCACAGGTTTTTGAATTGACATAGGTCTGTACCTCTTCGATATTTTTAACATGGAAGTAAGCATCCGAATTCATCTGAACGTTCGCATTGGTGATTCCGGCATATCCCATGATGGTAGATCCGGAACCTGGTTCCATCTGAGCTCCGTGCAGGGCAAGGGACATGGTGTGGGCAGCCCCAAACTGATGGCCTAGTTCGTGTGCTACGAAGTCTATATCAAAAGTATCTCCATAAGGCTGGTCTACAATATTCGGAGAGGTAATTCCTGCTCCTTTGGAAGTATCGTCATTATTGTTGGCAGGGTTTCTACATACGTTTCCTACATCCCCTGCACTTCCACCGCCGCCTCTGTGGCCAAAGAAATGTCCCACATCATAGGCATCATTACCAATACCTGCAGTGTTGGATAGGGTTTGTTGAACTTGTAAATTCCACGCATCGGGTGCGCTATAAGTACCATTAGCATTTGCAATAACATTTGAATAAGGGTCAGTTGCCGGGTTGTCAAAAATAACCTGTGGGAAATCCTGAACAATCATGTGGATCCCCAGATCCTTTTCAAATACTCCGTTTACCCTGTTTATTGTAGCATTAATACGGGCCGCAGCCCCAGGAACACCTCCTGCCAGCTGAGTATATTCACCATTTACGGAAACTGCCAGTCTGTAAGTTCTGTATTTCTGATCATTACTTTTATTGAAACTGCCTGAGGTGTTCAGAACATTTTTGGACTTCAGCAGTTTATTCATCTCCTTTTTTGCAGCTTCCGGTTCTGAAGTTTCACATTTAAAAGGATTATCTTTAGACTTGTCAGTTTTGAAAAATACCCCATAGACATCTTTTGCCGTATTGATCGGTTCAATGAATTCATACTTTCCGGTAGTAGTGTCGAAAAGCATCGATTGGAAATCATTAGGAGCAGTACTGAATCTGATCTGCTTATTAGGGTTGTCCAGGCCAATACCTACATAAGCACCAAGCTGGTATCTTTCCGCCATAGATTTTTCTACTGATGGCGAGCTGTACACTGAAAATCTTTCAACCCTTCCATCAGTTGTCGGAAGAGAAACCTCTACAGGTTTTCCTCCCTGTCCAGCTTCAGGAGCATTTTTCAACATACCTCTCAGAGCGGCAAGATCAAATTTATAGGCATATAAAACCTTAACTTCTTTCCTGACAGGAGTAATTCTTTCCGAGACAGGTTCCCAACGCTGTGCTTTTAAGCCTGTTAAGCTTAGAGCTAATGCGCAGACAAAAATAATTCTCTTTTTCATATTTATTATAAATAAGGATTAGTGTTTGTAAATATAATGTATTTTATTGGTTATTTGATTATGTATAAATCACAAAAAAGTGTTTTTATTTGATTTTTAATCAAAAACGAATATGAGGTTTATTAATTACATCGTTGTTGCAGATATTGTTGGTGTTATTTAACTAATAGAATATGAATTGCTGTATTTTTTCACTTTTAATAAAAAAACAGGTGTACTTTCTACTATGAAAATACACCTGTCTTTATGGTAAATTTATTTTTATTTGGATCAGAATCTACTTCTGTACTGCCGGAAGATTTCCGTTACTTTTCTGTACCTTTTTATAAGTGAAAGTACACATCATAATACTGAATTCATATAAGATAAGCAGTGGGAATGCAGCCATCAGCATACTCAGGACATCTGCAGGAGTAATAATAGCAGCAACAACCATGATCAGTACAATAGCGTGGCGGCGATACGTTTTCATAAATGTAGGAGTCAGGATCCCGATACTGGTCAGGAAATAGATCAGAATAGGGAAGAGGAAAATAACTCCCATTCCTAAAACAACCTGTAAAAATAAAGTAGTATAATCACTCAGATCGTAAAGCGGAACAATAATGTCCGAAATTTTAAAGATTACCCCAAAGTTGACCGCGAAAGGAAGGATTAAAAAATAACCACATAACACGCCTGTCATAAAAAGAATCCATACTGCATTGATGATATAGATAGAATTCTTTTTCTCTCTCGGATGCAGGGCCGGGCTGATAAAACGCCACAATTCCCATACAATATAAGGAAATGCTGCCACCATACCTCCAAAAATAGAAACCGCCATCATCACATTGAACTGCTGATACAATCTTTGTACACGGACAGGGAAATCCTTTGGAAGATGAATACTGTCTTCTCCTAAGATCATTCTCGAAAAATGATTCACAAGTCTGAAGGTTGGGAAATCATTTCTGGTAGGTCCAAAAAAGATATGGTCCATAATCCAGTTGATGTTAAAGCCTACTACAAAAGCAGCAACTATGATAGCAATAATCGATCGGATCAGGTGCCCTCTTAGCTCTCCTATATGCCCAAGAAAGGACATGTCTTTACCTTCACTCACAGAATAAAATTTTTAATGGGCAAATTTATGAAAATATTTACTTAAATGGCCGATGTTTGGATTCTAAAATTATTGAGGAACATATAAGGCAAAATCAAATCCTCTTTCTTTAATATTCATTTCAGTTAAAAGTTCCTCTGCAGTGTCATTGATTACTTTCCACCGCTCATCGCTGGCTACATCCACAGATTCAAAAAGCCATTCAGATTCTGAAATTTCGGAAGTGACATTTTTGAAATGCAGCAGTTTAGGCTGCAGAGACCTTTCAACGAACTCATTTCTGAACAGGCTTTCCATTTTGTTGTCATCAAAAAGACTATCTAAATCACTACCAATGTCTCTTAAAGATAAATTCTCTTCAATCGGTTTGAATTTTTCAGCATCGAAAGAACAAAAAATCAGACATCTTACTAAAAGGTCATAATGAGCCTGGCTGTATTGATCATAATAAGCATCACTGCCATGCTCTGGTCCCGTTGGATGATAGGGTGCCGGTACTACAGATCTTTTTGAATCCTGATAGTCCAGATATTTTTTCAGAAATAAAGGAGTCAGAATCATTAAGTAAAGGATAATCATCATATTTCTTAGAAAAAATTAATAAAACACTTCTCTTTATAGCTGCCTGATTTAGGATTTTCAATATCTGACATCCAATGTATGAAACTTAATTGATTCCTTCGTCCAGTAATTTATGCAGGTCTATAATTCCGAAATATTTTCCGTTTTCAGTTACCACCAGCTGGCCTATATTGTTTTCCTTTAACGTTTTCATCGCTTCTTTGGCTAGCGAATCCTTTTCAATCGTTCTTGGGTGGGCAGACATAATATCTTTAGCCAGAACTTTGCTTAGATCTTCACCTTTCATCAGCATTCTTCTCAGGTCTCCATCGGTAATAACCCCAATAATCTGGTCTTCATTGGTAACAACCGTAATACCGTGGCTTGATGCACTGATCGAAATGATAACGTCTCTTATGGATGAATCTTCTGTAACCTGAGGTTTTTGGGAAGAAAGGAACTGTTCCACTTTTGAAGTAAGATTTTTTCCCAGACTTCCTCCCGGGTGGAATTTGGCAAAATCATTGGCTTTAAAATCATTAAGCTCCATTAAAGCAACTGCCAAAGCATCTCCCAATGCCATTTGAATCGTTGTAGAACTTGTCGGTGCCAGCTTATTAGGACAGGCTTCAACATCTACATGAGTGTCCAGAATCACTTCAGAGAACTCAGCCAGTTTACTGCTCCTGTTTCCTGTCATTCCGATCAGGGCAGAAGAATAGTCCTTTAAATAAGGAACCAGATTGGCAATTTCTGGAGAATTTCCGGAATTGGAAATACATAAGACAACATCCTGCTTCTGAATCACCCCAAGATCTCCGTGAATAGCTTCGGAAGCATGCAGAAACTGTGATGGGGTACCGGTAGAGTTCAGCGTAGCTACGATTTTGTTACCAACGTGAGCCGATTTCCCTATTCCTACTACAATTAACTTCCCTTTTGCGGAGTGAATTATTTCTACGGCCTGGGCAAATTGGTCATCAATTCTGTTTTTTAATTTTTCAAGTTCAGAAATTTCTATTTCTAAAGTGCTTTTAGCAATTGATATAATGTTGGTTCTATCCATTTTATGACAATAAGGTATACAAAAAAGTTCTTAAAGAACGTTATATTTTAAAAAGAATATTTAATATAAATTTTATTTTTTATAAATTCGTTCGCTTTTATTTTAAGCAGAATTTTTATAACTTTGGGTGAGATGCAAATTTAGCAATAGAAAATTAGATGAGCGCAAAAAAAGCCAATTTATCAGGCGAATTGAAAAAGTATTTTGGGTTTTCTACATTTAAGGGGCAGCAGGAACAGATCATAGACAACCTATTAAACGGGAAGGATATATTTGTATTGATGCCTACGGGAGGTGGAAAATCGTTATGTTATCAGCTTCCGGCACTGATTTCGGAAGGTACGGCAATAGTCGTTTCGCCTTTGATAGCGTTGATGAAGAACCAGGTAGATGCAGTGAACGGCCTTTCATCTGATGATGGGGTAGCACACGTACTGAATTCATCATTAAATAAGACGCAGACCAAACAGGTTTTTGACGATATAAAAAGCGGCAAGACCAAGCTTCTGTATGTAGCGCCGGAATCATTGATTAAGGATGATTACCTGGACTTTTTGAAAGAAGTAAAGATTTCTTTCTTTGCTATTGATGAAGCACACTGTATTTCAGAGTGGGGACACGATTTCAGACCGGAATACAGAAATCTGAAACAGATTATAGACAAGATTGCCAGTGTACCGGTGATCGCTTTGACGGCCACGGCTACTCCTAAAGTTCAGGATGATATTCAGAAGACTTTGGGAATGACGAATGCTTTGGTATTTAAGGAGAGTTTCAACCGTCCTAATCTATATTATGAGGTCTGTCCGAAAGTCAATGTAGACAAGGAAATCGTTAAATTTATCAACCAGCATAAAGGAAAATCAGGGATTGTCTACTGTCTGAGCCGAAGAAAGGTGGAAGAATTTGCCCAGCTTTTGCAGGTAAACGGGATCAATGCACTGCCTTACCATGCCGGTCTTGATCAGAAAGTGAGAGTGGCCAATCAGGATAAATTCCTGATGGAGGAAGTAGATGTAATTGTAGCTACGATTGCCTTTGGAATGGGAATTGACAAGCCGGACGTTCGTTTTGTAATCCATTACGATTTCCCAAAATCATTAGAAAGCTATTATCAGGAAACGGGAAGAGCAGGAAGAGACGGTGGTGAAGGTCATTGTCTGGCATTCTACGATCCAAAAGATATTGAAAAGCTGGAAAAATTCCTGGCACAGAAACCCGTTTCTGAAAGAGAGATCGGACTACAGCTTTTAAATGAGGTAGTAGGCTATGCTGAAACTTCAATGAGCAGAAGACAGTACATTTTATATTATTTTGGAGAAACCTTTGACCCTGTAAACGGCGACGGAGCAAAAATGTGTGACAACTCCTCGAATCCGCCAAAATTAAAAGATGCTACTGCCGATTTGAAAAAAGCGCTGGAACTGATCAGTGATACAGGAGAAAAGTTTAAAGCGAAAGACCTGATCTCTGTAATTGTAGGAAAGGAAAACGCAGTAACAAAATCCTATAAACTAGAACAAAGTCTGCACTTTGGATTCGGGAAAGATGAAAAAGACAATTATTGGAAAACAATTCTCAGACAGGCCACTGTTCAGAATTTTCTCCAGAAAGATATTGAAACGTACGGGGTTTTAAAAATTACCGAAAAAGGAAAAAAAGTCCTGAGTGGAAAATCCAAAGAAATCTTCTTAATCGCTGAAGACAGAGAATTTGATCTTTCACAGACTAAGGCAGAAAGTGACCAGGTGCAGCAGCAGGCTGGCGGTGGTCTCGATCAGAATTTGTTTAACCTTTTAAAAGAGTTAAGGAAGAAGGTTGCCAAGAAACACGGAATTCCGCCTTATACGGTATTTATGGACCCGAGTCTGGAAGATATGACGGTTCAGTATCCGATTACGGTAGATGAAATCACCAAGATTTATGGAGTAGGAGAAGGAAAGGCGAAGAAATATGGTAAAGAATTTGCCGATTATATCAAAACCTATGTTGAAGACAACAATATAGAACGTACTCAGGATATGGTACTGAAACAGGTGGCTAATAAATCCAGCCATAAAGTTTTCATTATCCAGAGCACTGATAAAAAGATTGACCTTGAAGACATTGCCAGAGCCAAGAATCTTTCTATGGATGAACTTCTGAAAGAAATGGAGCGTATTGTGTATCAGGGTACAAAACTAAATATTGATTATTACATCGAAGACAATTTTGATGAAGATATAGTAGACGGCTTTATGGAATTTATGAACGAATCTGAAAGCGATAGTATGAAAGTGCTTCTGGATGAGTTCGGAGATGAGCTGTCTGATGAAGAAGTAAGAATGCTGAGAATCAAGTTTATCAGCGACGTAGCAAACTAAGGACTGAAATTAAAAAAAATAGTAAAAAGCTCTTCAATTGAAGAGCTTTTTTATTGTAATTTAGAGAAAGCTAATAATTGATGTCGATGCAATTTTTTAAGAAAAATTATCTTGTTATTTTATTTTTTTTCATGATAGGCATCCTTGTCTATGACTATTTTGTAAGAGAAGATTTTAAAAAAAACTATAAAACAGCCGGAGAATATGCGATTGGTAAGATACATGGAATCCAAAACTATGGCAGAGGCACAGGCTATTATTATTTATATACATTTAAGGTCGGTGATAAAGAATATAAAGGCCGATGTGACGGGGAATTACCTTTTTCCAGAGGCCCAAAGAATATAGATAAAAGATTTCTGGTGTTGTATTTGAAACACAATATTTATAACAATATTCTTTATATAACGATTCCTGTTGACGATGGTATAAAAAGTAATACAGAATTAAAAAAATGGATGTCGATTCATCAGGAAATGAAGCCGAAATTAGATTCTATTCCCGGTGCCGGATTTTTCTTTGAGAACTATTTTTAGAGTGAGGCCAGATAAATTCATTGTAGAGCATCTTCGGCATTCCAATATTTGAAACATAATGAAACTTTTTAGTAACTTTAACTGATGAAAAAAATATCAGTCATATTTATTCTGCCGGACTTAGAAACCGGAGGCGCAGAAAGGATTGTTACCACCATTGCAAATCATCTTTCCAGGGATCGTTTTGAACCCAAGATTTTGCTGTTGCGTAAACAGGGCGGATACCTTAATTTTCTGAAAAAAGATGTTGAAATCATCGACATCAATACTGAAAGAATCAGACATTCTTTGAAACCTATTTTAGGCGAAATCTACAGAAGAAAACCAGATATTGTATTTTCCGGGTTTGGAGAAGTGAATGCTTACTTATCTTTATTTATCAAGCTTTTCCCAAGGACAAAATTCATTGCAAGAGAAACCAATGTGGTCACGCAGCACGTTACCCGTAAAGAGATCAAATTCTTTTATAATTTTTACAACAACTATCAGAGAATCATTGCTCAGAGTGACGATATGATGAAAGACCTGGTAGATAATTTTAACATTAAAAAGAAAAAAATTGTCAAGATCAATAATCCTGTAGATTTTGATTTTATTGATGAAAAAATGAGTATCTCACTCAAACCTGAGTGCTTCAAATATAATTATAAAAATGTAGTAGCTATTGGAAATCTCTCTGCCAGAAAAGGCTTTGACAATCTGCTGAAAGTTTTTTCAAGGCTTAAAAATGAAAATATTCTGCTTCATATTTTGGGAGACGGAAAAGATAAAGACGTACTGCTGCAGATGAAAGAATTTCTGGGATTGAAGAATGTGATCTTCCATGGCAGACATGAAAACCCTTACCAGTTTCTGAAATATGCAGATCTGTTTATTCTTTCCTCAAGATATGAAGGCTTTCCCAATGTCCTTTTGGAAGCGGGAGCTTGTGGAACTTACTCTTTAGCCAATAATTGTCCAGGAGGAATCAATGAGATTATTCAGCATAATATAAATGGTGAAATTGCCAATATTGAAAACTACGATGATTTTGCCCAGCAAATTATCAAAGTGATGCATGAAAATTATAATCGTGATGCGATAAAAAACTCCATCAAATCCAGATTCTCAAAAAATATAATTCTGGATAAATATGAAAAGGTTCTGCTGGATCTGGTCAAATGATATGAATAAGTTTGAGGAGCTAAAACGAAACAGGTATATCAAAAAAATGCATTCCAATGCTATTGCTATGATGACAGGGCAGGTTGATCTGCGTGAATGCTGTCATAAAATGGAATACCTTTATGAACAGGCAGACTATGTACAGCCTTTTGAGAATATCGAAATAAATATTCTTAAGAAATTCTCCTCAGCAACCGGATTTTTCCCTTTACCATCTGAAAGAGAACTTTATAGTAAGGTCTATTTATCCGAATTGGACGTCAGGTTAGCTGCCATTGAAGAAAAATACAGAGATCTGGTTATACAGAAATGTGAAGACCTGGTTGAGAAACTTCAGTATATAAAAATGATCACCGAATAATGATCAGCTTATGATATTGGAAAGTCTTTCTTTTTCAGGGATTACAGTGGCATTGATGTGCATAGCCTTGCTGTTGTCTAAAAAGAAAAATATTTCTGCAGACTACTACCTTATCATCTGGCTGCTGGTATGTTCCGCCAACCTTGTCTACTATCTGTTTCCATCCTTATTTTCCGAAGTATTCCAACCTTTTGGTTTTGCACTTCCGGTACTGAGCATGGGAATACTTTATCTGTATGTCATTTCAATTACGTTCAATATCAAGTTCAGTTCCGCATACCTGATCCGGCATTCTGCATTCTTTATTGCATATAGTTTACTTTTTATTGCTGTTTCCGAATTATACAGCAGGATAGGATTTAGAAATAGCATTCCTTATTTCATAGAAGAAAACCGGAATGGGCTGCTGGATCTGATGACCATCCCGATGGCCGTTGTTCCTGTTTTTTATATTGTTCTGTGTTTTTTGGCTTTAAAGAAATACCAGAAAAAGCTTCCCGAATACTATTCTGCTCTGGAAAAAATTAATCTCAACTGGCTAAAGTATATTATAGTTTCCCTGATCATCCTTTTTATCGGCGTTTTCTGTATGATTGCTTTGGGAACCCAGGCTGATGTGATTCCTTTTGATAAGATCTTTCAGGCTGTGGCACTGGTACAGAGCGGATACCTGTTCTGTATTGTATTCTTCAGTCTCAGGCAAAGTCTTGTTTTTAATCAGCCGGTTTCTCTTGATCCGCCGGTGGAGAAAGAAAAAACGGAGAAAAATATTGCTCAGAATGACAGCAGATCCCAGGAAATATCTTATCAGCTGCTGAAGTTTATGGAAGACAATCGGCCTTATCTGGAGGAAGATCTGAGTCTTCAGAAGCTGTCTCTGCTAATGAATATTTCGACCCATCAGCTTTCACAGGCTATTAATCAAAATCTCAATACGAATTTTTACAAGTTTGTGAATGCCTACCGCGTAGAGGAAGTAAAGAAAAAACTTAAAAATCCTGAGTTTGAAAAATATTCCATTCTGGGAATAGCCTTCGAATCCGGTTTTAATTCCAAATCAACATTCAACAAGATCTTTAAAGAAGAAACCGGGATGACCCCTTCCGAATTTAAGCGATCCGAGTCCACTGGAAAAGAGTCCTAACCGATCATATAGGACGACCGGACCTGTATTTTAGAGGACTTTTGCCATTAAAAAAGTATGGATACTCCTCTTCATTTAAGTAACATTATCGTACATGTCATCAGTGGAACAATAGCGCTCATTGTCGGATTCGTGATCCTTTTAAAGAAAAAAGGAACTCCTTTACACCGGAAGCTAGGTTACGTTTTCATGTACTGCATGATCATTGTGGTAACAACAGGAGCTTTCGGAGTAATCGTATTCAAGAGAAACCTCTTTCTTTTGCTGATCACTATTCTGGCGGGGTATAATACCTATTCGGGTTTCAGGATTTTAAAGGAGAAAACCAACCGTTTTTATGTGAAAGATCTTTTGGCAATGCTGGCAGCTCTTACCATAGCAATCGTTTTTATATATTACCTTAAATTGATAGGTTTCTATTGGAATCCTGTGGTTATTTATTCAGGAGTAGGATATTTGCTGCTGGTAGTTTCTTATGATATTTTCCGATACTTTATTCCGGTATCCCGATATGGCAATTTGTGGCGGTATGAACATTCGAGCAAAATGATCAGCGCAATGGGGGCTCTTTTATCCGCATTTGTGGGAACTCTTTTACCGGATTTTAAACCTTATAGCCAGATTCTTCCGTCTCTGTTGATGACGTTGATTATGATTCTTTTTAATATTAAAATTTATATCCGGTTGAAAAACGGAAGATTATCATAAAATCAGCTATACTATACTTTGGTCATAAACTTTAGGTTGGTAGGTTTTTAGTATTTTTGTACCTCAAATAAGAAATGCAATGAAAATGATTCCTAAAATAGGATGCGCCTGTGAAAAACCTGATCACACTTATACTGAATATAGAAGTTCTGAATTAGGAACAGATCATACCAACGGAAGACATGGCGAAGTAAGTATTCAACAATGCAAGCTATGTCAAAGAATATGGATTCATTACTTTGTTGAATACGAACATTATTCCAATTCAGGAAGATGGTACAAAGGAATAGTTTCCAAAAAAGACCGTTCCCAGATTACACCGGAAAATGCAGTAGAATATCTGGAAAGTCTTGAATGGTATGTTTATGGAGGTTCATTTTTTGAAAGCACAGGTACATTTGGACAAGGAAAACTGAATATTAGTCTGTAATATTCTATGCTGGTTTTATCAAAAAATAGAAGTAAAATTAATATCAAATATTAAAATAATGAAACGGCTTGTCATTACTGTTTTGATCTTGAATTCTGCTGTAATAACTGCGCAGCAGAAAGCAATTTCCAGAAAAGAACTGTTAAAAACCACTGTTGATCAGAAAGTAAAATCCACAGAAATTCAGGAGATAACAATGGCAGCAGGGCAAGGGGCTCCTGAGCATTTGCATCCCTGTCCCGTTTTAGGAATAATAAATTCTGGTGAAGCAGTTTTTCAGATAGCAGGCCAGGAAAAAGTAATACTTCATGAAGGAGATGCTTTTTATGAGCCCAAAAATGTGAAAATCCTTCATTTTGATAATGCGTCAGCTGAAAAACCACTTGTCTTTACGGCCATTTACCTGAAAGAGGGGAGTGAAGAAACTATAAAGTTCATAAAATAATACTTTTCATAAAAATAAAGCATATAATTATCATTTTTAAAATTGATAAAACTCACTTTGGTGCTTAGTAATTTATATGTAAATTTGTGAGAATTAAGATAGATAATAATAAACAAATTCATACAATAACATGAGTCAATTCGATGTTACCGTAATAGGTTCCGGTCCTGGTGGTTATGTAGCTGCGATCCGTGCAGCACAATTAGGTTTCAAAACAGCAATTATTGAAAAATATTCAACTTTAGGCGGAACTTGTCTTAACGTTGGATGTATTCCGTCAAAAGCACTTCTTGACAGCTCTGAGCATTTCGAAAACGCAAAACACAATTTTGCAGGTCACGGAATTATCATCAATGAGCCTCAAGCGGATATTGCTAGAATGATCGAGCGTAAGAACGAAGTGATCAAGCAGAATACAGATGGAATCAGCTATTTGATGAACAAAAACCAGATTACGGTTTTTGAAGGAGTAGGAAGCTTTGAGTCTGCTACTCAGATCAAAATTACTAAAAATGACGGTTCTTCTGAAACGGTAGAATCTAAATATACAATCATTGCAACAGGTTCTAAGCCTTCTACATTGCCTTTCATCTCTTTAGACAAAGAAAGAGTAATCACTTCTACAGAAGCTTTAAACCTTAAAGAAATTCCTAAGCACCTGGTAGTAATCGGTGGTGGTGTAATCGGTCTTGAATTAGGTTCCGTATACCTAAGATTAGGAGCTCAGGTAACGGTTGTTGAATTTATGGATAAAATCATCCCTGGAATGGATGGAGCTTTAAGCAAAGAATTGACTAAAGTTCTTAAAAAACAAGGAATGAAGTTCATGCTTTCTACAGCGGTTTCTGCAGTTGAAAGAAATGGTGATACTGTAAAGATCACAGCGAAAGATAAAAAAGGAGCAGAAGTAGTAGTAGAAGGAGACTACTGTTTAGTTTCTGTAGGTAGAAAACCTTATACAGACGGTCTTGGTCTTGAAAAAGCAGGAGTAGAACTTGACGAAAGAGGAAGAGTGAAAGTAAACGATCACCTTCAGACTAACGTTGCAAACATCTATGCTATCGGAGACGTAATCAAAGGTGCAATGCTTGCTCACAAAGCTGAAGAAGAAGGAGTTTTCGTTGCTGAAACATTAGCAGGACAAAAACCTCACATCAACTATAACCTGATTCCTGGTGTTGTTTATACATGGCCGGAAGTAGCAGGAGTTGGTAAAACTGAAGAGCAGCTGAAAGAAGAAGGAGTAGCTTACAAAGTAGGTTCTTTCCCAATGAGAGCATTAGGTAGAAGCCGTGCAAGTGGTGATATTGACGGTCTTGTGAAGATCATTGCAGATGAAAAAACTGACGAAGTTTTAGGAATGCACATTGTAGGAGCAAGAGCTGCTGACCTTATTGCAGAAGGAGTAATTGCTATGGAATTCCGTGCAAGTGCTGAAGATATTGCAAGAAGTTCTCACGCTCACCCAACTTATGCAGAAGCGATTAAAGAAGCTGCATTGGATGCTACAGCGAAAAGACCTATTCATATGTAATATTGATTAAAAAGATTTAATCATTTAGATATTGAAAAATAAAGAGACTGTCTCGTTTTGAGGCAGTCTCTTTGTATTTTATTTCATGATGAAAATGCTATATACCTGTAGTAAAAAATAATCTTTGAAATAATTCCTTTTTTGGCATAAAAATGGAGACTCAATTTTGAAAAATTAAGGTATGAAGAAGATTTTTATCAGTTGGGTGCTTTTGGCAAGCATCAGCTCATGGGCACAGGAAGCTGGAAAAGTAGGGAAGTTACTAAAGAATGAAGCCTCTAAGAGCGAGATGAAGGCTCCTGATGGAATAAATGATAAAAATAGAACCTCTGATTATAAGAGCTGGGGGCCTATCATTCCGGATAGAGTCAAAAACTATAAACCCGTACAGAAAAATTACGGATATGCAGAAGTATTTTTGCGAATTCCTGAGCGAGGTTTTTTCACAGTTGAGGTGGGAGATCAGATGATAGCCAATGGAAATGGGAAATACCGTTTCTTCGATTTACAGGCTGGAACAATGCCTGTATCAATTTATGAAAACGGCTTTCTGATTTATAGAACTACCTTGATGCTCCGCAATAACAATAGGACAGTTCTTGACTTTTTTACTCATGAAGGCTTGTTTCTATTAGACTCTTATCCTCTTAAAAATCAGCAATACGGTTTTAATGACTGGGATGATATTTGGAATAATCCCTATGAAAACCAATCCGGAGGAGACTGGTATCCTTCAGGAAACACTATGGATAACAATTCTTTCCGACGTTTTTTTGAAATGCTGCAGAGAAATGAGAAGTTTGACGATGGTAAATTGGCAATGATCAAACAACAGATGCGCAGTTCTATGTTTACTGCTGCCCAGATAAGGGATCTTGTAAAAGCACTGAGTTTTGATAATAATAAAATAGCTTTGGCAAAATCCATGTATTCCAATTGTGCTGACAAAAACAGATATTTCCTGGTGTACGATGCTTTTGATTTTGAAAGCAGCAAGCGGGAAGTGATGGAGTATATATCGAAATCCGAATAATCTTTTTTGCCACGGATGCACGAATATTTTAGTAACTATCAATGTGAGTAAGGCAATTTCAGAAATGAAATATTATATGCTCCTATCATGTTGGATTTCGCAAAGACGCGAGAGGATATTAAAGCAGATTATTTTTAAGGTGCAAGGATTTTATCTACGATAAAATTGAATGCTGTTTTATAATTACAGCCTATGCAAAAATCCTTTTTTATTCTTGCATCCGTGGCGATTAAAATTAAAGTATTAGCAACAAAAAGCAACAAAAATTTCCTCTAGAAATAATCACATTATTTTCATCTTATCATAAAATTTTGAACCATTGGGAGCAATATTCAGCTGCACTCCAAAAGTGATTCCTTTAAAATATTTTTCCTTATGAATAGGAAAAGCATACCCCGTATTGAGAAAAATAGCATTAAATAATGAAATCCCGATTCTGGGCTCCAATGAATAGCGGTTCCCGGATATACCAAACATAGCTCCGTTATTCATAAAGTTGATATTTGCTTCAGGAACAAATTTATCTGTCCGGTCGATGCGGGTATAAAGAACAGACGGCCCGAGAATGACTGATTTATAATTAGATTCCCCGATTCTGAATGCCAACCCGGCTTGTAAAACATTTCTTCCCGTGTAACGATAACCAACATTAATAGCTGTTTTTTCCAGGATTTGCGCATAGGAAATAATGCTGAACAGGAAAAGGGGGAGGGCAAAATACTTTTTCATGCGTAAGGTATTTTTATTCAAATGTACAGGTTTTCGAAGTGGATTGAAAGATAAAATGATTCTTGAAAATATTCAGTAGGTTAAAATCTTCAAATTTCCGTACCTTTGTCAGCTAATTTTATCATCAATGCAACTCGGAAAAACTCAGACTTTAAAAATTTCAGAAAAAATCAATTCAGGATGGATCTTAATAGATGAAGAATCCAGTGAAAAAGCTTTTCTTCCTAAAATATTCATTCGCGAAGAGCAGGAAGCAGGAGAATATGTTGAGGTTTTTGTATATCAGGATGATGATAAACTAAAGGCTACGACGGAGATTCCATTGGCTGAAGTAGGAGAATTTGCGGTAATGAGCTGTGTGCAGAGTCTTCCGAGCGGGGCATTTATGGATTGGGGAATCATCAAAGATTTGTTTATCCCTTACAAACAGCAGAAGACTAAGATCATTGAGGGGAAAAGGTATCTGGTTTACCTTTATGTAGATGAAGATATGGAACTGATCACCGGAACCACAAAATTCAAAAGAAACCCACAATATCAGGATCTGCCTTTCAAAAAAGGTGATAAAGTGGATCTGATCATGATGAACGAAAGTGAACTGGGCTGGAATGTAGTGATCAACAAACAGTATATCGGATTGGTGTATGCTTCCGATGTTTTCAAAAAGCTATATCCTTTATCAGAAGAAAAGGGGTATATCAAAGCAATCCGTGAAGATGGAAAGATCGATATTTCTTTACAACCGGAAGGTTTTGAAAATATTGACGAATTCAAACAGAAAATCCTGGACAGGCTGGAAGAAAACTATGGTCTGCTGTATGTATCAGATAAATCTTCTCCTGAAGAGATTAAAGATGAACTTCAGATGAGTAAGAAGAACTTCAAAAGAGCCATTGGAGGACTTTATAAAGATAAAATTATCGATATTCAGGAAGATAAGATCAAATTACTATAAAAAATAAAAAGAGGCTGTCTCAAAAGTGAGGCAGTCTTTTTTTTGAGCATAAAAAAAGGAAAGCTTTTGCTTTCCTAATATTTGCAAATTGATTAATTTGCTGTGTGTTAAGTAATTCAAAGGTAGTCT
>NZ_JBXDSE010000011.1:0-194519 GCF_056844665.1 Chryseobacterium sp. FR048
ACATTATGGGTATTTTAAGGCGCAAGAAGATCTAAGATCTTCAGCAAGTGTTACACTTATTTTAAGTAGCTTTAGTTACTTGATTCCATTTAATTTAAGATTGCTCTTCTGAACAAAGTCATCCCACTGTCTGCTAAGATTTCCAACAGCCTGCTTCTTTTCACTTTCATTCATGGAAGAATAATTGATCGAATTAAAAACCAGTTTTTTCAAAGCCTTTACATCCAGATCCCAATATACATAAGCCATCCAGAAATCGTAGCTGAGTCCTTCATAGCCATAGACTGACGGGTCATCGCTGCTGATGGAACACTGCACTCCATTGCTGAGTAAAACTCTTGCAGGATGATTCCTCATATCACTTACATAGCCCAGAATCTGATTACTGATAGGGCTTACCTCAACAAGTCTGTTCTTCTCTCTGATCAGTTCCATTGCCTTCGGAAAATAGATGAGGTTCAGCCCATGACCGATTCTCTGATTATTCAGCAGCGCAATATCCAGAACATTTTTGTTGAAAACAGAATTACTTTCACCTGCATGGAGGAAAAGAGGCATTTCTACTCCATATTTCTTAGAAAGATCATTCAGCTTCGCCCAGCTATCCTGGAAATAATTGATGCTGTTACCTGCCGCTTCATCGGCAACCAGATCAAACCCGGAAATCATATCCGGATATTGTTTTTTAAGTTCGAAAGCGGTTTCCAGTTGTTTTTCAATCCCTGCATTTTTAAGAAACTTAAAGCTTGAATAAATTAATTTCAGGCTGAACTGAGGATTAGACTGTCTGATTTGTTTCACAATATCCTGCAAATCGGTAATGGAAGTCTTCAGCGGATATTTTCCATGCTGAAAATCGTAAAGTTCATCAAAGATAAATCTGATTTCCACATGCTGCACATTATCCTTGATGAGGTCCTGGAATCCTTTGGTGTAATATTCCTTAAAAAAGGGACGATACGGTAACAGTAAGCCGATACGCTGAAAACGTTTTTCAAATTCAATCCAATAATTGTTATACGTACATAGGTTGTCCCGCTTCAGGATAAGAAGATCCTGTAATTCTTTTTCAAAACCTGGTTTATCTCTGAGTTTCTGATCAAGACTGACAAACCCGTCAGGAACTTTTCCTTTCTCAAAGAAAGCAAGCTGCCCGAAAATGTACTTATCATTATCTTTCTGATCATAAACATAGCATTCTTTATATTTTCTTGCTGTTGCAATCATCCATTTCACATCGGTAACTCCTCCACTATGGGTGTGTAGCAATCCTCCTTTAGGCATCGAACGAATGACTTCAAACAATTTACTGCTTTCTATCATCGGTTTTATTTCGTTAAAGGAAAGGTTGTACAAAGGCATCTTCTTGTTTCCTGCTTCAGTGATCAAATCTTTGCGCAGTCTAAAGAGTTTCTGGTCCAATATCTTTTCCGGTTCAGACAGCTTCAGATCAGCATCAAATGCCAATCCTTCGTTTTCTTTCTCCAATGCCGTCCACTTCTGCTGATAAGAGGAACCTTCAGTTACTTTATTTTGGGCTCCCAGCAGCGGGAATCCTAAAACTAAGATATATGTAAGATATTTTTTCATAATACTATTGGGTGTTGCTTTATATGACCGTCATTCTTATTTTGAATGAAGGTTCACATGTATACAATAATTTCCAAAAATAATAATTAATTTTTCTGGTAAAACAGGGATATTGATCATGACCGTTTCCAGTGAGTATAAAACTTATATTGGGGTGGTCATGGTAAATAAAAGATCAGCATGCCGGATAGGATCTATATTTTTAATCATAAGATTGATGATAAGCCCTATCATTACAATGCAGAAAACAGTGACGATAAAAATGCCGGGGAAAACTTTTCATCATCGAACCGTCTGATTCATTTATTGTGATAAAATTAAAAAAAATTTCTTAAATCTGTTGATATAAGACGATAATTCCTGAAATTAAATTTTTATCAATTCAATATTAAGGATAAGTAATATTTGACGAAATTAGTGATTAGTAGAGTTCTTCGTGGTAGATTTTTCTCCCAAGATAAAAAAGCTCGTGTTTTTTAAGGTTTACATTATCTTCAAAAATATCATGAACAAAGCTGACCAGCTCATTTACTTTTTCCTTTTGGGTAATTCTGATCCGGGATTCAAAATTGGTGGTGAAACCGCTCTTCGTATAGTTCAATGAACCAAGATAGGCCACTTTCCTGTCGATCACATAGATTTTTGAATGGAGGAATTTACTCTCATAGCGGTTGTTCCGGATGAATTTGAAATTCAGATTTTCAGAATAATGGTATTTATAAATTTCCATTTTTTCCACTTCCGTCTTCTTTTCCCAGCATACGTAAAATCCATAAAGAGTGGCCACTGCAATCAGAAGGGCAAAAAAATTATTGGCATTGATCAGGTCATCAATAATATGAAGTCCGAAATAAGCGAGTGAAAAGATCCCCACGCAAAGCAAAACAACAGAAGACATCAGATAGATACTTTTCAGACTTTCTCTCCTTTCTTTTTTCTTTACATCTGTTACTTTATGCTGATGGATAAGTTTTCTGAGTACATCATCATACTGCTCGGGCCGTAGATCACTGAATGCCAGCCTTACATTCACTTCCCGGCTTTTCAGCATAAGAAGATCATCCACTTTGACTTCGTCTATATAAGGTGAAATGATCAAAACTTCTTCCTGCGCATTTAGAATATCTTTATTTACTTGATTTCCTGCGTTTTGCCCAACAAAAACTTCAACTCCTTCTTTATTTTCAGTATCAATTTTAAAATAATACTTTTTGTGTTCTCTGTAATACACTCCTGATTTTCTTAAATGCTATTCAAATGACGATGATTTCAATATACATCTTTCTTCAAAGAATACTGTTCAAAACTGAACAGACGCGATGTACTCTTGTTTTTAAGCGCCAAATGTACGTTTCTTTTCCTGGTATATTTTACGGTTTACCATAAAATTTAGACTTCTGAAAAAGAATACCGGCCAGAGCGATAAGAAACAGTTGTGCAATAAAATAAACAAAAAGTCTATAAAAACAATAGACTTATATTGTTAAGTTTTATTCATCCTAAAAAATGATAATAAACGAAAGATTAAAACATCAAATAACAAACTGAATTACAACACATTAAATGCAATATATTTATTATCCTACTAAATTAGTAGACTTGTATGATATTTCTCATACCCTATTTTAACAAAGTTTTATGAATTATTAAATAATTTTGACCCAGTTAAAAAAAACAATAAATTTTATTCTCATGAATAAGAACAACTTTGATTCTTACCTATGCAACATCACGGCAGCAAAATCTGTTCAGAAGCCCTGTACAGCAGCCGATTTTTCACAACACCATCCTTCTTCTAAGAAAATGTGTTTTGATATGATGTGCAAAATGATGATGTCATAATCTTCCCGGAAATACATTCATTACTGTAGGAATTGAAGCAGATGAATTCAAAGCTTCTTTAATCCGGAATTCTCTCCTGTACTATTTTAACAATCTTCTCTTATATCTTCTCTGAAAAGGGAGGCAGGGAATTATTTTTCATAACCGCAGAGACCGGCAGTAATACACACATTCAATTTTAAACCTAAGATTAATATAATGAAAAGAAAACAATGCAAAATTGGTGTATTGGCTGTGATCTTATCAGCTCAATATGCTTTTGCACAAACCAAAGACAGTCTTTCGAAGGAGACCTCCATCAAGGAAGTGGTGGTGGTAGCCTTCGGAAAGCAGAAAAAAGAAGAAATAACCGGATCTGTACAATCATTGAAAGCCAAAGATCTTTCTAATCTTCAAAATGGAAACATCCTTCAGGGAATTGGTGGTAAAGTAGCGGGAGTACAGGTGGTATCCTCCGGACAGCCCGGCTCACAGCCTACCATCAGAATGAGAGGAATAGGTTCTATCAACGCATCCAGCGACCCGTTAATTGTACTGGACGGTATTCCTTACAGTGGAAACCTGAACAGTATTGCGGCATCAGACATCGAAAGTATTTCTTTCCTTGAGGATGCTTCTTCCAACGCTCTGTACGGTTCCAGAGGAGCCAACGGAGTGATCATTGTGAATACTAAACGGGGTAAAAATAAAGGACTGAGCATTGAAGCAGATGTCAGAACGGGGGTCAATTTCAGATCGATTGAAGACTATTCGGTATATACTTCACCACAGGATTATTATACGGCATTCTACAATAGAGGAAGAATCGGGGAAATTGTAAGGCTAAAACAGCCGGGAGCTTTACCATCCGGCACTACGCCTCATGAGGAAGGTCTTTCTGCATTAAGTAAACTGGGTTATAATGTTTATAATCTCCCTTTCAATCAGCTGATTGGTAAAGACGGCTCGTTTAATCCTAATGCTAAACTTCTGTATCAGGATGACTGGAAAAAACTGCTTTTCAAACCTGCATTGAGAAGAGAAGCCACACTGGGGATCAATGCCAATGGGGATCAGGTAAAATCTTATACTTCTCTTAACTATCTGGATGATAAAGGATACCTTATCTCTTCAGGATTTGAAAGATTCGGGATCAGATCCAATGTGGATTATACCATTACTTCAAAATTAAAATTAACGAGTGCCCTCTCCTACACCTATAGTAAGCAGAATTTTGGGGAGACCGGTGGTTTTTCCAACCCATTCCAGTTTGCCAGAAACATCGCTCCTTTTTATCCGGTATATCTAAGGGATGACAATTACCAGAGGCTTTATGACAGCCACGGAAATGCCTTATATGACTACGGAGACGGGCAAGGTCCCAACGGAGCAGCAAGATCGTATGCGGTTTTTGAAAATCCGGTAGGGAATCTTCAAAAGGATAAGTCACAAACCACCAGCAACATTACCAATCTTAACCTTGGATTGAATTACGAGATCATTAAAGGGCTTGACTTCACCTATAATTTCGGGGCTTATCTTGAAAATGTAAAGAATCTTCAGTTCGGAAACACAGAAGGGGGAACTTCATCTTCTGTAGGGGGAACAATTTCTCAGAGTTCTATATTCAAATACACTCTGAATCATCAGCAGTTGCTTACTTATCAGAAAAAACTGGGCAAGCATAGCTTCAACATTCTTGTAGGGCATGAACTGAATAAAATAAAAAATGAAGGAATTTCCGGATCAAAGCAGCAGCTTTTACTGCCTAATTCAACATCTTTTGACAATGCGGTAAAAATAACGGATCTGTCAGGAAATGGGTATGAATATGCCGTGGAAGGATATTTCTCAAGACTTCTTTATAATTATGACGGAAAATATTTCTTCAATGCCAACATCCGAAGAGACGGTTCTTCTGTATTTTCACCGGAAAGCAGATGGGGGAATTTTTACGGATTAGGAGCAGCATGGAATGTTGCAAAGGAAGATTTCCTTAAAGACAACAGGGTAATCAATTCTTTAAAGTTAAAAGCTTCATACGGACAACAGGGGAATGACAATATCCTTCTGGACAGCTCTACAAGAGACTATTACGCTTATCAGGACATCTACGGGATCAATAATTTCGGGGATGGGAAGCCGGTTTTATCTCTTAAAAAACAGGGAAACAAGGATTTGAAATGGGAAACCTCCAAAAACCTGAATGCAGGATTTGAAATTTCTCTTTTAAATAACAGGATTAATCTGAATGCCGATTATTTTGAACGAAAGGTATCGGATATGATCTATACCCTTCCCCTCCCACCCTCTAATTCGGGCTCTTATGTAAAATACGGAAACATTGGTGATATGACCAACCGAGGGGTGCAGGCCAACATCAGCGTAGATATTTTCCGCACAGAGCAGTTTCAATGGAATGTTTATGCCAATGCAACTCATTATAAAAATACCATTACAAAACTCCCTGCCGAACAGAGAAATACAGGCCTCGTTAGTGGTTTGTTTATCCTTACGGAAGGCGGCGACCGCTATACCTATTATCTGAAAGAGTTTGCCGGGGTAAATCCTGAAAACGGAGATGCACAGTGGTACCGTACCATCATCAATCCTGATACCAAACAGGAAGAAAGAGTCATCACCAGCAATTATAAGGAAGCAACGGATTACAACACCGGGAAATCAGCAATTCCAAAGGTATATGGTGGATTCGGAACTGATATAACGTACAAACGATTCAACCTGGCGGTCAATTTTGCCTACCAGTTTGGAGGATACGGCTATGATGACATCTACAGAAGCTTATTCCATTCGGATATGTACCGATCCAATTATTCAACTGATCTGGATAAAACATGGACTCCGGAAAATCCTACTGCAGCCCTGCCAAGAGTAGACCTTACTGCTACGAATCAGAACGGGAATTCTACATTGTATCTGATCAAATCAGATTACATCAGCCTTCAGGACGTGACTTTATCTTATCAGCTTCCTGATGCGTTTGCAAAACAGGCAGGCCTATCTGGATTAAAAATTTATTTCACAGGAAATAATCTTTATCTGTGGTCTAAAAGAAAGGGATATGACCCGAGAGCTTCTCTGACCGGAGTTTCGGATGCCTACAAATACTCTCTGTTATCAAGCGTTTCTTTAGGCTTTAAATTAACATTTTAAAAGAAAACAATGAAAAGAATAAAATACTTTATAGCCGCTATTACGATTGCCACCGTGATCAATAGCTGCTCCAGTGATCTGAATACACTGCCGGAAGGAGACATCTCCGGTGAACAGCTGAATGATGATCAGTCAAAACCTGAAAAGATATTAGGCGGAATTTACCTTGATCTCAGAAGTAACGGTGCCGGAGGAACAACTTCTCACTCAGATTTCGGAATCATGGCCATTAAAGCAGGAGCTGACCTGATGTCTAATGATGTGATTCAGGCGACCAATCAGCACCTGGGAATGTTTTATAATTATGAAGCAACCAATGCCAGTAATCTGGCTTCAGAAATTGTATGGACAACGTTCTACGCCAGAATATTTATTATCAACAAACTACTTGACGATCTTCAGACAGATACAAGTGCAAAGAACAGAGCTATCAAAGGACAATTGCTTGCACTGAGGGCTTATTCTTATTTCTATCTGGTTCGTTTCTATGCTAATGACTATAAAGGACATCCATCTGATCCGGGACTTCCTCTTGTTCTTACAGGCAGCAACCAAAGCCAGGGACTTCCAAGATCTACAGTATCCGAGGTTTACGGACAGATCATCAAAGATATTGAAGAATCTATTGTACTTCTGGATAGCTTTGCACGCCCATCAAGAGCACAGATTGACCAAAGAACAGCCAAAGCCATTGCTGCTGAGGTATTTTTACAGACAGGAGATTATGTAAAAGCCGGAAAATATGCAGCAGAAGGTAAGCAGGGAATCCCTCTAATGACTGAAGACGACTACACCACCACCGGATTTTCGAATATCAATAATCCTGAAGTGATATGGGGTTTTCATAATAATGTTTCTACGATGAGTATCGGAAATTATTATGCTTCGTTCTTCTCAATGTTTGATAATACGAATGAAGGCTATGCCGGTGCTGCCCAGATCAGAAAGCTTATCGACAAACGTCTTTATGAAGCGATCCCGGCAACGGATTACCGTAAAAAAGTATTTAATGGCAGCCAGAACGCTTCTTATACGTTCAACGGAAAAACAAAAAATTATCCGGCTTATGTAAGCTGGAAGTTTAAGGACCCAAGCCTTTTTGAAGGAGATTATATCTACATCAGAGCATCTTCTCTTTATTATATAGAAGCTGAAGCTCTTGCGAGACAGGGAAGAGAGGCTGAAGCCAGACAGATTCTGTTTGACATTACCTCCAAAAGAGATAAAAGCTATCTATTATCATCAAAATCAGGCAATGAGCTTATCAATGAGATCGTTCTTCAAAAAAGAATAGAGCTTTGGGGTGAAGGCTATGCATGGTTTGATATGAAAAGATTAAATACCCCTCTGGAAAGGATATATCCGGGCACCAACCATACTTTTGGAAGGTTTAACCTCACACCGGATAAGTTCAGATTCCAGATCCCGAATAAAGAGATTAATAATAACCCACAAATCAAGCAGAATGAGTAAATAAAAAGAACATTAGCTGAAAAGCACAACAAATTTTAATATATTTTGAAGAAGAGGCGGTCTCATGGGACCGCCTCTTGTTTGATCTACCGACCTAAGCGAAAATTCTATAGACGAGTTTACAGCATACCACATCCGAGGCAATATTCGGCGGTATACAATTTTATCGAAGATAAAATCCTTGTGCCTTACAACACTTTGTATGTAAAAGAACTTGCGCCTTTGCGATTTCCAACCTTTCATACTTTCTGCACAGAACCCTGGTCATCTGTAAAACCTGCGAACCAATAATTTTATTTTCATTAAAATCAATGTCATCCGCTGAAAATAAAAGTCAATCCAAAGAATTCAACAGCACAAAATAACGGCACTCCAGAATTTCCTTTTCTATTTCATATTGCGCTTTCATTTTGGGAGTGCTTTTTTATTTCTATGCTGTTAAGCTTTTTGAGCTCTATTAAAATTTTGCAAATGACGTAGATTTGTTGGAAATCGCAAAGGCGCAAAGGATTATATACATTATGGGTATTTTAAGGCGCAAGAAAATCTAAGATCTTCAGCAAGTGTTACACTTATTTTTTTTTGCACGAATCCACGAATAAAATATCTGCTGTAGAGTCTCTACTCATAACAATATAATTCATGTATCCGTGGCAAAACAAAGCTACAACCCTTTTTACTTTAGTATTTGTGGTTGAGAAATACAAAATCTGGTATCAGCTACTTTTATTTTTCGGACAGAAATTTGTATTTACCGATCAGAATATCCAGAATTCCCGCACATAAATAAAACAGACCACCAGCCAGCATATTCATAAGAATGTCTCTATTTGAATAGAATATAAGTGAAAACATAGACAACAGCAAAACCACAAACCACAACAATAATTTTGCTGCAAAAACTCCTGCAATCCGCGCTGTCATCTCTTCATCCTTCACCATCAGTGACTGGATCATACATTGAATCAGAATCATTACGTATCCGTAAAAAAGCTCTTTCTGATCAAACAGATCAAAGGTATAGAAATAGAGAACCGGACCGGAAAGACACATCAGCCATACCAACAGTCTCAGAAAAAAATTTGCTTTAATCCCTTTAGAAAAAACAAACGATGAAAAAATAAATAAGGGATAGACTAAAAAAACGGAGTACAACATATACTTATACGTCAGAAGTTCCGCTGTTTCTTTACCATCCGAGAGCCAAAACAAACGGAAGTATAAAAACGAAAGGTAAAATGAATTCAGACTAAAACCAATAGATAAAACTCTGTGCCTCATAATAATTTGTCAGGATCTGCTGAGTGTTGCCTTTTTAATATCTGTCAATTTATAAAAAATTGCTGATAAAATTGCAGCCTTATACTTTTCTGATTAAAAGTTCAATGAAAGCTATTAATGAGAGAAAATCTTTTTTAGGATCAGCAAAGATTGTCGCCAACTTTAAGAAAGAATTTAATAAAATACAACGATTGGTCTAAAATCCTAAGATAGGACTAAGAAAAAATATGCAGATAAAAATAAGTCTAAGATAGCTATATTATTCTTTTTTTGCAATATGATATAAAACACTTGTATTACAACAAATTATATATATTAAAATAAGAGGTGTAATTATTTATTTTTATTACTTTTGTGAA
The DNA here is from genome assembly GCF_056844665.1 of Chryseobacterium sp. FR048. Classification (NCBI taxonomy): domain Bacteria; kingdom Pseudomonadati; phylum Bacteroidota; class Flavobacteriia; order Flavobacteriales; family Weeksellaceae; genus Chryseobacterium; species Chryseobacterium sp. FR048. The sequence continues at coordinate 9,699 of NZ_JBXDSE010000011.1, forward strand.
AATAAATCTTTATACTTGAGAAAATTATTTCCATACAAGCACAAATACGGAATATTTTAACATTTTTAAATATGAATATTTTTCATATTTTCCCATTTCATTTATTTTCCTAAAAGATTCTTTCTCAAAAAAACCTCTTTAAAATGCACACGTTGGTATTTGCACAAAACAGCATATAATTATGAAAACATCTATCAGAACACCCCTCTTCTCATTGAAGGCAAAAAAATTGGCCTTTACGGCTTTATTTCTTTCGCTTTTTTCGCAAACCGGTTTTGCACAGACAAGAGTTGTCGTGAATCCCGGCCTTGAGTTTGGGATGCCCAATGGTACAGTCAACCAGCTTGATGCGAATTTTGGATTTGGGGCGACCTTTGATGCCGGAGCTCCGGTAACTTCCCCATGGTATACATCACACCCTACACAGGCAGGTGCCTGTTCTGCCGGTGGTTCCGGAGACTGTCACCCTATTGAAGTATGGGGTTCAGGATTCAACGGAGTCAATGCTTCACAGGGAACTAACTTTGTTGAGCTGAATGCATTCGTCAGTTCAATGATTTACCAGAATATGTACCTGGCAACGGGTGACATTATTACGTATTCTTTCATGCACAGAGCAAGATCCCGTACAGCGGAACAGGCAGCAATGGTTATTGAAGATCAGAATCAGGTAAATATTGCTACAGTAAGAGCAACCACTACCCCTGCAAGTATGACCAACTGGACTAATTATCAGGGTACTTATACTTTCAACGGTGCTTCAGGTGTTTACCGTGTAGGTTTCAGAGCATTGGTTGATGGAGGATCTCCAGGTTTAGGAAACTTTTTGGATGACATCAGAATCTCACTGAATCCGCTTATTGACTTAAAATTCTCTAATGCATTATCATCTTGTGAAGGTTCAAGCAACGGTAACCTGTTTTTAAGAATCAGTGGTGCCGTAGCCGCAGCAACAACAGTAGCTGTTCAGCTGGTAGACCCGGCGAATGGTACTGCATTTGCTACAGATAGTGACATTACTTTAACTCCGGTTGCCAACTCCAACGGTACGCCAACAATTTCCCACACTCCGGGAAGTACAATCTACCTGATTACCATCCCACCAGGGAACTATGACGGGGGTGTTATTCCAGGGTATGCAAGTCCCAATAACGACGAAGATGGAATCGCCATTAATATTGCATCAGTCAATGACGGAATTGATGAACCCAACGAAACCTTTAAGTTTGAGATCAAGCAACAGGGAACAAATGGTTCTACCAACAATTTTGTTTCAACATCATCTCCTGTATTTGGTGACACGTATTATCCTACTACCAATAATTATATCATCCAGAGATGTATATGCTATGATGACGCCAATACCGGAACTGCAGGAGTAGACTCTAAGTTTGGTATTACCCTTTTAAAAAGAGCGGGAGGTAACAGCAGCAGCTGGCCAATGCTGAGAAAATCAGCTCATGCTGTTTTGGAATCAAATACTCAGGGATTCGTTATCAACAGATTAACCACACTTCAGATCAACGCTATTGTATCTCCACAAGAAGGCATGATGGTCTATGACACAACGGCAAAATGCCTGAAATTATACGACGGAACCGCATGGAACTGCTTCAGTACTCCAACCTGTCCATAAAATTTATATAGTATCATCGCCATCGAATTAAAAATTTAAAGAAAATGAAAAAAATACTATTAACAATCTTTATAGGAGCAACAGCTCTATCAAATGCACAGGTTGTGATTGGAAATGCTATCGGCACAGCAGCTGTAAAAACATCTGTTCTCTTAGAATTTCCTGCCAACCAGAACAAAGGACTTATTTTGCCCTATGTACGAACTCTTCCTGCCACTCCGGCCGAAGGAACTCTGCTTCTTGATGCTACCGACCCTACCAAAGCCCGTATAAAATACTACAACGGTGCATGGGTAGACTTAAGCGGACAAGACTCGAATATTACAAGTACCTTAGCAACCCAGCCCACTGCTGCACAAGTATCGGAATTTCCATCTGCAAAAGTAATTGTAGGGGCCAAATCCAGCACAGCTAATGGAGTTCTGGTTTTAGAATCTACGACCAAATCAATGGTTCTGCCTATTGTAGCTGATGTACAGAATATTCCAAGTCCTTCACCAGGAATGATGGTTTACGTGAATAAAGCAGGAGCGAAACGTTTAGCTGTTTACAACGGCAGCAAATGGTCTTACTGGAAACCGTAATAATCTCAGACTATATAATAAAAACCCACTTCCGAAACGAAGTGGGTTTTATCTTTAATCAAATTTAATGAACATCTGATCAAAGTTCAGGGTCATTTTTTTGAATTGGCGGATCACATCCTGCCCCATATTTCCGTAAACATATTCTTTATTGATCTTGGATGTCAGCAAACTGATATTTTTCAGAGGCACCTGTTTTCCCAATATATGAAAGGTGTGATTTATTTTAAATCCATCATATTCAACCTTTCCTCCTGCCCCACCCATACTGATTCTGGAGATCTTGTACTGCCGGTCAATACTCTTTTTATTTTTTTCATAAAAGGGAGCGTATAAAATGGTATGATCTGCACCGGTATCAAAGGTAAAATGCTGACCATCCACAAAGATAAGCGGAGTCAGTCCGTCAATGGCCATATTGGAAGTTCCGTTTATTTTCGTTTCCTGATCGGGAACCATAAAATAATCATCCTGCGTCAGCTGCACCTCCTTTAGAGCCTCTATCACCGGAAATCCAAGAATTCCGTTAATCTGATAACTGATCTGCGGAAAACTAAGCTCCTTATCTGCAAGAACCAGGAATACTGCATTTTCAATCGTAATATTTCCCAACATCAGTTTTTCACAGACTGCAAGATCTGCCTTTACAGCAATACCCGTGATGGCATCCACATCAATATCGGCAGGAATAATGTTCATTTTCAACCGCCTGGCAGCCGTAGCAGAAATCGTAGATATATTGGCTCCGGTATCAAAAATAAAGTTCATAGAATCTTCTTTTGTCTTCACTTTCAGATTTTTCAGATTTGCAACATCTTTTTGCATTTTCAGACGGGTATTTCCATTTTTGGTAATCTTCTGTGCCGGCTGTTTCTCAAGGGCCGTCCAGATCTTGAGATTATTTTTCAGATCAGTTCTTTCTTCTTCTGTAAGCAGATGATCGTATTTATGGAGTGCTTCCTCTACTGCATTTTTTGCTCCGGCATAGTCGCTGCGTTTCATACAGTTGTCTTCTTTAATATGCAAAATCTTAGGCATCAGAGAATCCGAAAGCTCTTTTTCAGAAGCCAGAAGCTTCAGAATCTTACGGTTAGATTCCTCAGGTTTGTTAAAAGCATTATCAAGAATGGCTTCTATAAAATACTTATCATTTGCGGATAATTTTTTCTCTGTTCCTTCAAAAAGATTCCGGGCCTTGAAAAAATTCTTCTGTTTTATCTGCCTGTATATATTTTCAAATGCAGAATTATGAGTTTGCCCCCATCCTGAAACAGACATCAGCAGCATTACGGATGTCAGTAGCTTAAAGATGGTTTTACCTACAAGAGCTAATCTTGTCTCTGTATATTTTTCTATTCGCTTTCGCATTTCATTCATAGTATTGGTATCTGTTATTGACAGGTTAAAAATTCACACGGATCATTTAATATAAAAATAGGAAGATCATTTATTTTTCTCTCTTCCATTGATCATGATGGCAAAAATTCAGGTAAAAACAAATGACACCATTATTTTAAATGATGCCATTCTATACAATTTGATATTCAATAAAACTAGTTTTTATCCTGCTTATATTTTGGGGTTCTTTAAGTTTATCAAAGTCTTTAGCATAAAAATACAAATTTTCATGAAGGTGATTTATGCTTCTGGTCATAATAAGTAAAAGACTCAGATAAAATGAATTCCGATACGGAACACAGAAAACTCAAATTCTACCAGTATTTCCAATGAATCTCCTGTTAAAAATAAGGGGTCAATGATAAAGCCTGATTCTTCAATTCTGATCTCAGTTTTTAAACATCATAACTATCAGAATACAGTTTTATAACGTTCTCTGTTCAAAAAAATTATCATTAATCTCTTAAATTTTCACAATCTTTCAAAACAAGGTCAGAAAATAGATATATTTGACAGCAAAAACACTCAACACCACTATTTATCATGAAGAAGACCATTTTTGCATTATCCATCCTGTTTTTAAGCTCACCTCTTTTTTCACAAAAGAAACCCAATTATACCCATAGGATCGACAGCATTATGACAGCCTCTTCTCCACTCACCTTCAATGGTGTTGTTCTGGTTTCTCAAAAGGGTAAAATACAATACCTGAAAGCTAATGGCTATAGAGATTTTGAAAAGAAGATTCCTTTGAAGACGGATGACCAGTTCGAAATCATGTCCAACTCGAAACAGATCACTGCTGTTTTGGTTTTACAGGCTGCAGAACAGGGAAAGCTTAATCTGAAGACTCCTATAAAGAAATACCTTCCTTCTCTTACGCAGTCCTGGGCAGACACTGTTACTGTCCATCATCTCCTGAATCATACACATGGCATTACAGATACAGAGAAACCTGCTGCATTCAAAGCCGGTTCACAGTTTAAGTACGGAAATCTTTCTTATATGCTGTTGGGAGAAATTCTTAAAAGCACTACCGGCAAAGATTTTACGGAACTCGCCCAGTCCCTTTTCAAAAAACTGAAAATGGACAAGAGTTTTATCTATAACGTGAAGAATAATCAGTCTCTTGTATCCGGCTACAGAAGCGATAATAATCAGTTTGAAAAGGTGAAAGAATCATTTTTGAATCAAGAGATTGCCCCTGCAGCAGGCGTCATTTCTACTGTACAGGATCTTGCCAAGTGGGATGAAGCCCTCTTTAAAGGAAAACTTTTATCTCCGGAGTTTCAGAAACTGATGCTTACTCCTTCTACCACTGCCCAACATAACGTTTTCGGTAAAGAAAGCATGGGATTTGGTTATAATGTAAGATTCATCAAAGAAGCCGGCCTCGATTATTATGGAGTTACCGGGCTTGGAGACGGATTTACATGCCTTAATGTATATTTTCCTTCTACGGATACCTCTTTAATTATCCTCGAAAACCAAATGCCTAAGAAGAGTGAAAACTGGAGCTTTCAGGAAGCTGCCATCAAAAATACCGTATTGAAAACTATGACTTCTAAATAATGATGACATCCAATTCTTATAGAAACACTATTCGACTATGGGAATCCTATTACTTATTTTCTCAGTAACTGCTATCGCTGTTTTGTTTGTTTCAAAGTTAAAAATACCGGGAAAACAAAAAATTCTGTGGTCGGTTTGTATCATCATCAGTATTCTATTTCTGACCATCTATCTGTTTATTAAAGGATTTGAAAGGGGACGGGATCCCAAAATGCCCGCGGAAGAATTCACCCAACCTGTAAGATAAATTTTCCCTACCTATTTCTCTCTTTTTAATATCCGGAATTTAATCCGCGAAAAAGGAATTTCAAGCAGAAACCGATACAAAATTCCACCTGTAATACAAGCCAGCAAACAAAAAACCAGACTGATATGACCCGATGTCTGAATGTCACAACGTTCAAGCGCAGCCTGAGTCATATGAATAATTCCTTTGTGTGAAAGGTAGACAGCATAAGATAGAGCCGCCAGCTGTGAGGTTATATAAGACTTCGACCGGTACAGAAATGATGATTTTGAGACTGCAGACATCACAATCATTCCATAGCTTACCGCCACGATCGTAAATCCGAATAATGAAGCCCGCTCTGAAGCCTGATCATCGCACACCCAAAAGGAAATTCCCAACAACAGCATTCCCCCCAGAAAGATCATATTTCCGTTCTGGTGAACCCATTTTTTAAATCCTGATGAATATTGCATTAAATATCCGATCAAAACTCCGACACTAAGCCCATCCAGCCTTGTATGTGTAGGATAATAGATCTTCATATACCATAATCTCCAGAAATCCAGAGAACCGGGTTTCAAAGTGGTAATACACTCATTCCATACCATCAATCTGTACATTATTGAAAAAGCAATCACAACTATGATCAGTAAAGGCAGATATTTAAAACGTTTGGTTTTCGCTGCGATAAGAAGTAATACAGGAAGGATAAGATAAAACTGTTCTTCGATACATAGTGACCATGCATGAGAGAAGGTTCCCCGGTCAATGACATTGAGACCATAGTTCTGGGTAAATGTCAAAAATTTCCATAAGGGAGATAATGCTTCCCGCTCTCTGAATAAAGGAATCGCAAAATACAGGAAAAGGGTAAAAAGATAAGGCGGAATGATTCTGAAAAAACGTTTGATATAAAATATTTTTAAACGAAGACTCCCTTTGGCATCAATTTCTTTAAACAACTGCCCCGAAATGAGGAATCCGCTTAAGACAAAAAATAGATCTACCCCGGTCCAGCCAAATCTTCCCACACGGTCAATCCATAAAGGATGTTCAAACGCCCGGTAATGATACATTAGCACCAGTATAATGGCTGCCGCTCTCAGGTGATCCAGCCCATAAAGTCTTTCTGAAGGTTCTTCTGTCATTTTTTTCCAGCAAAGATTGAGCAATCTTCAATCGGTTTTTTGTCCGGCATTCAGACAACCTATAATCTGCTGTCAACGGTACAACCTGCAGTTTACATCCATCATCAGGTTATTCATCTTATTTTTGTATCCTTTGGCATCCGCTTCGGTGGTGATACACTAAGTTTTTATATTTTTGATCATGGCGAAACCCTATTCAAAGATTCATATCAGACAGCATCTGTATTTTCAGTTATTCTTCTGGACTGCCCTATTTCTATTTGGAGTAGCAAGAACTTATGGTGAGTATTCGGAAGGCATTTTCAAAGAGTTAATTATTTACAATTTCTGTCATTGGATTTTTCAGATCATGGGAGCCAATTGGATTTATTATGTTCTGATCCGTCAGTTTTCTGATCGCAAAAAGTATATTGAGTTTGTAGTATATCTTGTGATTAGTCTTTATTTTATCTCCGTTATTAATAGAATTTTCATTGTTTATCTCGCCGAGCCCTTTTTTACAGATCTGCCTAAAGACAGCATCATCAGTATATTGACCGATATAAAGTATCTTCTGTTCCATTATACCTTCCCTATTATCAGCGGAGCCTTTATATTCATTGCCATCATGTTTATCTTACGGTATAAAGATGAAAAAGAAAACACGATAAGGCTGCAAAAAGAAAAAACCGAACTTGAACTGCAGTTTCTGAAATCCCAGCTTCACCCTCATTTCCTGTTTAATACCCTGAATAATATTTATTCTCTTTCTGTAAGCCAGTCTGATAAAACATCTCAATCGATCAGCCAGCTTTCTGATATTCTGGATTATATTTTATACAAAGGTCAGAAGAAATGGGTTTCGGTTTCTGATGAAATGGCGATTATCGATCATTATATTTCCCTGGAAAGTCTCCGGTATCATGATGAAAGATTAAAAATAAGCAAACAGGTGGCCATTCATTCTGCTAATGCTATTCCGCCATTGTTATATCTTACCTTGGTAGAAAATGCCTTCAAGCATGGAGCGGGAAAAAGTTCAGCAACGACTGAAATAAAAATTGAGGCAGAAACCAACAGTCAGTATTCTGTTTTCAAAATTGAGAATACCTGCACCGGAAATCAAAGCAATAATGAAAGTGGAATAGGACTTCAAAATATAAGGAAGCAACTCCGGCATCATTACCATGAAAATTTTGATTTCAGAGTTTCACAGGAAAACAATATTTTTAAAGTTGAAATAATCACTCCTTCCCACCATGATTAAATGTATCATTGTAGACGACGAGCCTTTAGCTACAGCATTACTGGAAAATCATCTCTCTAAAATCGACGGTTTGAAACTTGTCGGAAAAGCGGCTAATGCGATCGAAGCCTATAAGATCCTTCAGAATCAGACAGTAGATCTCATGTTCCTCGATATTCAGATGCCGGATCTGAGCGGAATTGATTTTCTGAAATCACTTCCTCAAAAGCCCAGAACCATTTTCACAACGGCTTACCGCGACTTTGCCATTGAAGGGTTTGAACTTGAAGCTGTAGATTACCTTTTGAAGCCGATCACCTTTGAACGTTTCTTCAAGTCGGTAGAACGTATTCTGAGAAATGCTCCGGATACAAAAGAAGACTTCATCATCATAAAAACTGAAGGAATGCACAGGAAGCTCCTTCTTTCTGAGATCCTATATCTGGAAAGTCAGGGAAATGATGTCAAAATTGTTTCCGTTGCTCAGGAAAACGTTATTTCCAAAACTAAGATTGCACATCTTGAAACAGCTTTATCCGGTAAAGGTTTTGTAAGAATTCACAGATCTTTTATCATCAATACCAGATTCGTTACCGCATTCAGCAGCCATGAAGTTCTTCTCGGCGATCATCACATCCCGGTAGGAAGAAGCTATAAACAGGAATATGATTCTTTCACGGATCTCATTTTAAAAAAACGGCTGCTATAAACTGCCTATGAAGTACTTAATGCCTGAAGAAAATGAATTCTTATCTCGTCAGTCATCATTTTTAACATTTATTTTAAATTATTTTTAACACCACCTCTTGAAAAGCTTATTTCTAATCTGTTTTTCAACACCTTACACCATGTTGATTTAGATTATTTCACCAAAACGTGTTCTATAGCCATTCTATAAGAAATATGTAACAAAATGATTGACAATATTTTGCAACACCAATGACATCCATAGTATTCGCAGCCAATCCCCTATAAATATTAAAAAAAAGTGTTACTTTTGTTTCAAGTTAATAAAAGTATTTACCTTTTTATTAGTAAATTTAAGTGCACCAATTTATAAAACATTAAAATTCATTCCATGAGAAAAATAATTCTACTTATTACATGTATGTTCGGTATTTCGGTTTTCTCACAGATCAAAGTGTTGAAAAATGAAAGTTTGGTGGAAGTTGGTAAAGATAATTCCGTTGGTCTCTATAAAAAGGAAGATAAATTTACAATCAATTACCAGGACCTTAACACCAGCAACCTGAATACGATCAGATCTTTTTCATTCCAGAACCTTAACGGAGATGTAGCAGGGTTATATAAACTGATTATGGATGGTTTTATATCAGCTCCTGATGAAAATGTGATCCTGGAACTTCCTAATGACATTATTGAGCTGCATTATGAAAAAAACTACGGCCAGCAAACCGTACAGTTTATTCAGGTGATCAATAAAAACAGAAAGTACATCGGAAAATCACAGTTTCTTACCCAGAAACAGGTTGATAAAGTCTTTGGAAGAACCAATGGAAAGTATGTGCTGTATGACAAGCCTGCTCCGGGTGCCAATAAATCCGGATCCAGTACTGCTTCTACAGCTACCCCTTCAAGCGGGAAAAAATCAAGAAAATAATCATATTTTATAAATATTACGAAACTCATTCCATTGAATGAGTTTTTTTATTTTATTTTTGCAGAAAGACATTAAAAACATATGCCGCTTCAGATCATCAATCTAACCAAAAAATTCGGTGAACAGACCGCTCTTGACAATATCAACATCTCTATTGACCAAAATGAGATCATCGGTCTTCTCGGCCCCAACGGAGCCGGAAAATCTACCCTCATGAAATCGATCGTAGGTGCCCTGAAAATTGATCAGGGGGAGATCATCTTTAATGGCTTAAACATTTCCGACCATGAGATTGAAAGCAAGAAAAAAATAGGTTTCCTGCCGGAAAACAATCCGCTTTATCTGGAAATGTATGTGAAAGAATATCTTCAGTTTGTGGCCAATATTCACAAAATCACTGAATCCAGAGTAGATGAGGTGATCAAACTGGTAGGCATTACTCCTGAAAAATCTAAGAAAATAGGACAGCTTTCCAAAGGATACAAACAACGTGTAGGGCTGGCACAGGCAATTCTTCATCAGCCTGACCTTCTGATTCTGGATGAACCTACCAATGGATTGGATCCTAACCAGATTCTTGAAATCAGAAATGTAGTAAAGGAAATCGGACAGCAAAAGACCGTTTTACTTTCCACGCACATCATGCAGGAAGTGGAAGCGCTTTGCTCCAGAGTGATTCTGATTCATAAAGGAAATATTCTTCAGGATTGTCCGATTGATGAGTTTAAAGGAAAATTCGACAGTCTGGAAGAAGCATTTGCGAGTTATACTGTATAAATCATATGAAAATCGCCCGAAAATTTTTTCGGGCGATTTTTACTTTTTCATTATATACCCTATGGATGCAGTATTTTTTAAAATTTCGTATTTCTTATAATGAATCCAAAATTTGTTCCTGTCACGAGCATCCTGATTAAGGTAGATCGTATCTTTTTCAGGTAAAAGAATCAGATAAATATCCTTATCAATTGTATTTTTTCTTTCATCACTCACCGTAATATCTGATAACTCTTCTTTTGAAAAAGCTGAATCCTTCTGCTCTATTTTTGAATGCTTTATATTTTTTACAAGCTCATTTTTAATTAAATGATGACTCATTTTTGTTACTCCTAAAAGTAAAATAAAGCTGATCATCATCCCAAAAAAAGCTTTGGATTCTTTTTTAAAAATTTTAGAATAAATTACAATAATGGAGAAAATAAAAAAAGTGATAATCAGAAGGGTGACCATACACTGAACTATAAAAATCATCTCAGATCGTATTCGAAATTGTGGGTTAATTAATTTTAAACTTGAAGGTAAGAATTTTTATCCGTTTTTCTTCCACTGCAGCGATGTTTCTTCATTTTTCACTCAAACTGTTCCAAAAATTGGAATTTCTAATGTCAGGTACGTTTCCTTTCCAACATTTTCAAGCTCTATCTATTTTTAATATTGAAAAATGGCTTCATATTTGATAGAATCTGAAATATCAACCAATAACCACTCAATATGATCAAACCTATTTTATTAGGAGCTTTCTGTTTAGCTCAGTTTTCATTCGCTTATGCGAAAGAAACGTCTACTAATCCGGTTACCGGAAATTTTATGAACATGTCAGCCTTTCAACAGGTACCTAAGACGGTCATTATAAAAACCAAAAAATTTAAAATAAGAATTGATAAACAGCCTAATGGCAAATATCTTTATCAGTCATGGAATGCCAATGCCAGTCTTACCACCAAGCCAAGCATGATCATCAGCGATGGAGAACTTGTTCCTGACGGGACAGGAGGTAATTATTATATCGTCTTCAACAATGAAGGTCATAGCTATCAGGTCTGGAGAAACTACCTGACTGATTCTGCAAAAAAAGCCCCTTATACGCTTACCGTGAATGATGCGAACGACCGTGAAATCGTACGTCAGGACGGCTATGTAGTTAAAAAATAGTTATCTGATATTCTTTAAAAGATACCATCCTGTACTTTTGTGCAGGATTTTTTTATGATCCGGAATGTCTGAGCGTAGTAAGAAAACGGCTTGATTCGTAGCTGTCTTTAGCAGCTTCGTAACCTATATTAAAGATCTGTTCCAGACGGTCTTTACCTCGTTCAAAGGTGCCGTAAGTGGAGAGTTTCTGAGAAGAGATAAACCAATCGCAGTAATCAAATTTCACTTTTTCGATTCTATAGGAAAGAAGATCGTAGGAACGGGAGACAATGGCTTTGATAGAATTCAGGTCTTTGATCTTTGCATCATTCGGCGGAGATACAAAAACCCCAATTAGCTTATCACAGTCATCCCTGATAATATCTGCCGGAAAATTATTGAGTACTCCTCCATCACAATACATCTCTTCTCCAATGATATAAGGTGTGGTAATTCCCGGAATCGAGCAGGAAGCAATGACCGCATCAACGATTTCAAAATCTTTATCAAAAATTTTCTGAGTTCCTGAAACCAGCTCTGTGGCTACAATTTTCACTTCCATATCCAGGTCTCCCAGTTTCATCTCATGAAAAATGGGTTTAAGATAGTTTCTGAAAATGACCGATGAAACCAGTCCCGGCTGATTGAATGTAAAGTGTTTCCAATTGAAAAAATACACCGAATTGAAAAACTCCAGGATCTCTTCCGGGGTTTTTCCTACAGCATGCAGACAGCCAACAATAGATCCGGCACTACAGCAGGAAAGTATATCTATTTCTATGTCTTTCTCTTTTAAGAATTTTAATACTCCTGCATGGGCGATTCCTTTGGTACCACCTCCTGATAAAACAAGTCCTACTTTCTCAAAATTCATTGAATAAATTTAAGAAAACAGGTTGATATAACATGATTAATTTTTATAAATCTGTCGATTTTAAAATTATTTTAATAAAAATCTGCTTTGAGGGAATCCGTGGTAAGCAATTTTTGGCTTTAATCATCTCAGGAAATCTGAGGTTGGGAACCGTGAAATATTGAGGTAAGAAAGCAGGATAATAGGGAGTTTTATGGGTACTATAAATACCCATCATTGTTTTCCCTTCCTGCTTCCTACCTAAAATATTCTAAAAAACTACAATATCAACAGGTTGTGCGTAAGTGCATAGACCATCAACTCTGATAATGTCTTCGTATTGGTCTTCTTTCTGAGATTGCATTTGTGTTTTTCTACGGTGTGATAGGAAATATATAGTTTTTCAGAAATCTGTGGTGTATTGTATCCTTTTGCAATCAGATAAAGTATTTCTTTCTCTCTTTTGGTGACAAACTGTTCTTCAGATTCCTCATTATCTTCATTTTTGTAACGTTTATAATAAAAGGCTTCTTTTCCTGTACAGTCTATTACAGAAAGTAATGGAAGACTGCACCCTCTGAGGTAAGCAAGGTCATAAACCAGTGCCAGTGCAGATTCTATTTCATTGTATTTATTAAGCAAAGGTTTGGAAAGCTGCATCAGCGTCCATCTGTATTCTCCTTGGGAATTGAGCATTCTTCCGTAGATATTAAATCGTGTTTTCTCTTTTTCATAAAGATCCATATCTGTACTCAAGTTCACGGCGGATAAGATCGCTGACAGAATATAAGGCTGATCTTCAGGATGGTATAATTCCAGGAAAAAACCAAGCTGAGAATCTGTATATTTTTCTGACGGATATGAAGTCATATGTCCAATATCATCACTCATCCATCTTGCTCTTAATTGACTAAAATCCAGCACGTACCAAAAGAACGATCCCAAAGCAAGATCTCTGATGTTATTCACCATTCCTGAGACTTTATGATAGTAATTTTCAAGCTGTTCTTCATTGTTTGCATTTTTTATCTGAAGTTTAGTCATGAAGTCTTTTAGCTGAACCGGAGGAAGTGTATTGGCAGAAGTGTAGGTGTTTTTTTTCATGAGTGTATGCGTCCGCTTTTTATTCTAAGCAGAAATTTTATGATTGTTTTAAAGATAAAGTGAGGGTAAAAGGGAATAAGGACGATAGACTACTGTTTATACTAAACAGCTTTTCAATGTTTTATATGGATGTAAAACAGTACTTTAACATTCTAAAAGTTTAATTTAAATAGGGTTCCATTTTATCCTGTCAATTTTAGTATATTCACTAAAAAAAAGAGGAATTTCATTTTTCATTTCCATGTTGGAAATTGAAGGGGGAAGCATTGGAAAGCAGAAAAAATAAAGGTTATTTTTTTTCATCATGTATGGGGTTTGTTACTGGATACAAAGCAATAAATAAATACACTTTGATAGAGAATAAAGCGTAAAAACATGAGTGACAAATCGTAAATTAAAAAACAAAAAATTGATTATCAATAAATTACAAAATACATTATTTTATGTTACCATCCAGCTATAAACTTATTTTTTTTCTGATTTTTATGATTTCAGGGATGGTTTGCTATTCATTAATTTTCAATTCTTATCATAAAAAAGAATTCAGAAGAGAAAAAGCAGTAAGAATAATTCTAATGGTTTATTTTGGAATGAATGCCATATTAGGTCTTTATCTATCATTACGTGACATACACATAATCCCTCAAAAAATTCAAGATTATCCTTTTTTAATTTTATATATTCAACTTCTTGAAGTAGTGTCATTTCACTATATTTATGTAATAACCAATAAAGACCAGAAACTGTTTATTCCGATGATTCATTACATCTTTCCTGTTGTCATGTTTATTATCATTTGGTTCTTTTTTACTTTACTCAATGATAAGACCCCTTCTCCAGTTGAAATAAATAGGTACATGAAGCCATATACGGCATTTTCACTTGTATTCTATCTCATATTTTATACTTCATTTTCTTTAAAATATATCAATCTATACTATGATTCTATTAAAAGTAAGTCCGTAGAAAAGCTTCCCAGAAAAATGTATTGGCTATACGGAATTATTGTCCTCAAAACCTTTTCATTTTTATTGTCCTTTACTTTTCCTTTTACTTCCCCTCAAATCGGGGATATATTATATATGCTTAATTTTATTACGGCCTCATTCCTTTTCTGTTTTACCACCTACCATATTCTGGAAAGAAATTATCAGTTTTTGACTCCAGCCAGCAACAACGCAATGCTTGCTCCTACCGGTCATATTATTCACGGATATAAACAGGAGATCGAACAGGTAACTATTATCAATAAAAAAGCATTTGAAGATTACTTCAGGGATCATAAGCCTTATCTGAACCCGGACCTGAAAATTACAGATATTGCCTCCGCTTTCAGTACCAACAGATCTTATCTTTCAAAATTTATTAATGAAATATACGGAATGAGTTTTAGCCAGTACACCAACAATTGGAGGGTGCATGAAGTAAAGGTACTTTCTTCTCTTGATGAGAACAGTACAGTATCCATTGAAGAAATCTCCAGAATGGCTGGTTTTGGAAGTGTACGAAGCTATTGGAGAGCGGTAAAAAATAATACTTAATCTATTTTTCAAAGTGTATCATGGAACATCTTGCTCATCTCTCGGTTTATATTCCATTAATAGGAAGTCTATTCTGCTTTTTGCTATTAGTCATCAAGTCACTGCTCAACAGGAATACTTCTGAAAACAGCGCTTTATTTATTGTAAGCTCATGTTTTCTCCTTTTATCAGCAGTTTTTTATCTCAATATACTTCTCATAGCTTTTCAAAACTTGATAAGCATCATTATTTTGAATTTTTTATGTGTTATTGTAGTTCCTATCCTATTTTGCCACAATATTTATCTTATTACAAGAAAGCGTTTTTCAATTCTGTTTTATATTATCCCCATCACTTTTTTTCTCTTATACAGTATATGGATGATTTATAATTCTGATTCGCAGGAAGGATCAATCTTTGTATCCAATAAAAAATATAACATTATTAATGGTTTCCGGCTGTTCCATTATCTTGGAGAGCCGGGAATGTATGTAAGTATACTGTCTGCTCTGTTTTTCTGTTTCTTGTCTTTAAAGAGCAGTACTACTTTTCTTGCTCAGTTTAATCACACCCCTTATTTTAAAGGTGACATGCGGTGGCTTCTGACAACCTCTATATTATTTGCAACGAGTGTTATTTTATACTTTTTACCGAATCTGTCTTTTATCCTTCCAGTGGGTATTTATATTGTCACAATTTCATTAAGTTTCCTTTCTTTTTTCTTATTTACCAGTCTCTGTTATAATATATTTACCGAAAATTTTCCATCCTCAGCAATCCCCTATCAGAATATTGAAACCGGTGATGAAAAGCTCATACAGATTATTGATAAAGTGAAGTTTGACAAATATATAGCGGAACAAAGACCCCATTTGAACAGTCATTTAAAAATCACAGATTTTGCCCGGGATATTGGAACCAACAGAACTTATCTCTCTCGTTTTATTAATGAAAATTATGGTCTGAACTTCAGTACTTATATCAACAGACTGCGATTAGCTGAAATAGAAGAGCTAAAATCGTCCCCTGCATATAAAGGATTACCTGTGACAGAGCTGATCTATATCGCGGGATTTAAAAGCTATAGCAGCTATCAGAAAACGCTTGAGAACCTGAATAACGAAACACAAAATTCATAAAATAGCTGTATAAATAAAAAAAGCCCGGATTTCTCCAGGCTTTTGTTATATGATTTCTGTATTTCATATTAGATGTGAATCACTTCACCATAAGCTGCTGCTGCTGCTTCCATGATCGCTTCAGAAACAGTTGGGTGCGGGTGAATAGATTTGATGATCTCATGACCTGTCGTTTCAAGTTTTCTTGCTACAACTGCTTCAGCAACCATATCCGTTACTCCTTCACCGATCATGTGGCATCCTAACCACTCTCCGTATTTAGCATCAAAGATTACTTTGATAAATCCGTCTGTATTTCCGTTTGCAGTAGCTTTACCACTTGCAGAAAGAGGGAATTTACCTACTTTGATTTCGTATCCTTTTTCTTTAGCCTGCTTTTCTGTAAGACCTACAGAAGCTACTTCAGGGTGACAGTATGTACATCCAGGGATATTACCATAATCGATTTTCTCAACGTGCATCCCTTTGATCTTCTCAACACAAGTGATTCCTTCTGCAGAAGCAACGTGAGCCAATGCCTGAGTTGGGATAATATCACCGATGGCATAGTAACCAGGTACTGAAGTTTCATACCATTCGTTCACCAATACTCTACCTTTATCTGTCTGGATTCCTACTTCTTCCAAACCGATGTTTTCGATATTGGCAGCGATACCTACAGCAGATAAAAGGATGTCAGCTTCAAGAGTGATGTTTCCGTTAGCCGTTTTAACGTTAGCTTTTACGCCTTCTCCTGTTGTATCTACGCTTTCTACAGAAGCGTTAGTCATGATCTCGATTCCTGATTTTTTCAGAGATTTCTCTAAGTGTTTAGAGATTTCTTCGTCTTCTACAGGAACGATGTTTGGCATAAATTCAACAACAGTTACTTTAGTTCCCATTGTATTATAGAAATCAGCAAATTCTACTCCGATAGCACCAGAACCTACAACGATCATAGATTTCGGCTGCTCAGGAAGAGATAATGCCTGTCTGTATCCGATTACTTTTTTACCATCCTGCGGTAAGTTTGGTAATTCTCTTGAACGCGCTCCTGTAGCGATGATAATGTGGTTTGCTGTATATTCTACTACTTTACCGTCTTTATCTATTACAGAAACTTTTTTACCTTTCTGTACTTTCGCAGTACCAAGAATTACGTCAATCTTGTTCTTTTTCATCAAGAATTCGATTCCTTTGCTCATTTTGCTGGCAACACCACGGCTTCTCTGAATCACATTCGGAAATTCGAAGCTTGCTTCCACTTTATTTAATCCATAATCTTCAGCATGGTTGATATAATGAAAAACCTGAGCAGATTTCAATAAAGCTTTCGTTGGAATACATCCCCAGTTCAGGCAGATTCCTCCTAAGTTTTCTTTCTCGATAATTGCGGTTTTGAAACCCAATTGTGCTGCTCTGATCGCAGTAACATATCCACCAGGACCACTTCCAATGACAATAATATCGTAATTCATTACTTTAAAAATTTTTATGCGAATTTAAGGAAAAATATTGGATGTTTTACATTTCTGCGAATCGATCTGAAAATGCATCAACAGGCCTCATTTATTCAATTATAAACAAGAAAGAGAACGCAATACGCATTCTCTTTCAATAAATCTTACTTTACCTTTGAAAATTATCAAAATCAAAAAGATAAAAACCTGTTCTTATGGTTTTAGAAATAACAGAAAATCTATATTATTTCGCTTCTCTAAGCAATTGTTTTTCCATCGCAAATCTTTTATTTAAAGCTTTCATCTGATCTCTTTTCATCTGTTTGGTAGCAAGCGGGTGATTAAGAATCAGTTTTTTCTCAGTGTTGTATTTTTTGGTAAGCTCTTGCATTTTAATATTCACCAATTCGCTTTTTGAAGGATGTGGCGGAGCAGGTGGACGTCTCTGGGCTGAAACACTCATGGTGAAACCTAATACTAATAGTGTTGAAATGAATAACTTTTTCATAATGTTCATATTTTTGAATGATTTCAATTAATTCAATATTCTTAATTAAATTCATTCCGGTTCATCATGAATCTTGCATATATCATACCATTTTTTTGATGTGGGATTACAATTGTGGATTTCAGGGTATGGAAAGCATGTTTTAAAATTCTAAGATCCACGGTGTGGGAAATGGTGCACAAATTGCAGCATTAAAAGCTGAGATTCAAAGATCAGAGATTTAAAATATGGCATTCGGCTTATAGACAATTGCCATGCTGATTACGGCATATTTTCTATAAATTTATTGATCTTTTTTAACTTAAAATCTATGAAAACACCTGCAAAAAACAAGAATCTGACCAGAGATAATCTATGGCTGAAAGAACCTGAAGACCATGATTTCCCTGCTGCCCAAGACTACCTGGAACTTCTTTTTGAGCCTGCTGAAGTAAAAAAAACAGTAGAGAAATTGAAAGCTGCTCCTACTATCATCAAAAAATCGAAAGATATTCTCCGTGCCAGTAAGCTTGCTCTGCTACCGGAGACCAATATTCATGTGAAGGAAAACCTAAAAAAGGTAGAGAAAAATAAAAAACTTTCGCCCATTTTATTGGTAAGAGGAAAAAATGAATTGATTATTGCAGATGGGTATCATCGGCTATGTTGCAGTTATTATCTGACCGAAGATTTAGAAGTTCCCTGCAGATTAGTCTAGCATTTCAAAGCCGCATGTTATCACACAATAGTGACTTTAAATTAAATATTTAATTTATTCATTATCAAGTGATTTTTTATATTACTTTTTTCATATTTTTGTTAAACCAATTTTAAAAATATGAAAAAATACATCCTGATTCTTCTATTCGGAGCTGTTCCCCTGGCTGCGCAAGTAGGTATTAATACACTTACTCCGAATAGTACTTTAGCAATCAACGGTTCCCTCAGAGCAGGCTATACTCAAGTTACTGCAACCAACTACAGCATTCTGGCCACTGATCACTACATTACTTATAATGGAGCAGGTAATGCTACCTTTACTCTTCCAGTCATTGGAACCGGAACCTCAAGTTATACGGGAAGGATCTATAAGATTAAAAATATCTCTGCCTCCAGTATTACCCTTCAGGCTTCCAGTGGAAATACACTGCGAATTGACAATACTCCGGTTTCATCTTTTGTGATTCCTACAGGAGCTTACGCAGAAGTAGTCAACAACAGCAATACTACAGGCGGAACCTGGGATCTGTCTTTCACCGTGCTTCCAAAACCGAGTAACGTTGAAATTTATGGGGCGCAGCTTACAATACCGCCCCACAACAGTGCAAGTCCTGGAGTCACAGATTGGACGAATCATACCAATACCTCTTTTGATACCGGAACAGGAGCGGATGCGTGGTGGATTATCAGTAAATCTTCTGTAAACTCGTCATTTGGTGCCGTAAATGGGAGTCCTATTACTTCCGGTTTTACCAAAAGCAGCAGAATGACTCTTGTTTATGAATATCAAGGGGCTCCTTTTAATGTGACCAATATGTACCCTATCCTTACCGCCGGAAATAACTCAAGCTATCCTGATGTTTTTACAGCTTCATTTGTAAGCCTTGCCAATGTAGGTGGGAAAACCCAACTTACGGTATCGGTTGCCCGTGTAGATTTTGTGGGAACTGAAGGAGGTAATAACAGTAACTGGGCCGGTACATTCCTACTAAACGTACTGCTGGCCAGAAAATATTAAAGATTTTAATTTACATATTTTTTTTTCATAAGAGCGGATGTATTTCTGCTCTTTTTTATTGTTTTAATTGAATTACCGAAGCATATTTCAGGTTCTTCCGGTTCTCAGCAAGCTTCACTTTAATGGTATTTCCTGATTGCTTCCAGTGAACTTTGGAAAGTCCTAAAATACTTAATGATTTGGGCTTAAATTGCTCAGGGAGTGTAAAGGTCAGTTCTGCCGGTGCCTGATATTCTGATTTTTCGTCAAGATGAAAAACATTCAGTGTATTGCCGTCTTTAGTTTGAGTATAGTAAAAATTACCTTCATGATAGGGAGCTACGCTTCTTGTAGCAAATACTGCAGATTGGTTTTGATCCATCCATCCGGAAATTTCCTTTAATCTTTCATAGACTATGGCATCATAATCCCCATTAGGGCCCGGTGCAATATTCATCAGATAATTTCCCCCTCTTGAAATGATTTTAACCAATGTTTCAATGATCTTTTGGGAAGTTTTGTAGTGATCATCGGGAACATAAGAGAAGGAATCTCCCATCGTGATACAGCTTTCCCACGGAATGGAAAGGGCATGCTCAGGAACGGCTTGTTCCGGGGTAACATAATTTTCCCATTTACCCGGAACAGTGCGGTCTACAATGATGATTCCCGGTTGATTTTTTCTGGCCATCATCCCTATTTTGTCCATATCAATATCCTGCTCTACCTTGATGGTACGCTGCCATTCTACTTTCGGATCGATGGTATGAAAAGGGCGCACCCAGCCACCATCCAGCCATAGAATGTCAATTTTCCCATAATTGGAGGTAATTTCATTCAGTTGATTGAACGTAAATTTTTTAAAATTTTCCCATCGTTCAGGATATTTCTTCGGATCATAATTGACATTCCTGTCTTTCGGTGGAAAGTAAGGCCACCAGTAATCATCGGAATGCCAATCCGGTTTTGAAAAATAAGCCCCGATTTTAAATCCCTCTTTTCTGAATGTATTAAAAATCTCTTTGGTAACATCTGCTTTGGGATTTTTTGAAAAGGGGGTTTGGTAAGAGGTTATTTTATAATCGGATTCTTTGGTGTCAAACATGGCAAAACCATCGTGGTGTTTCGTGGTAAACACTACATACTTCATTCCCGCTTTTTTCACGGCATCGGCCCATTTCTGAGGATTGAACTGTACCGGGTTGAAAGTCGTCTGAAGGTTTTCATAGTTTTTTACATATTCATCATAAGATTTTCCATGCTCAGGTTTCCTCTGAGTCCACGATTCATCTTCCGGACATAAGCTCCAGCTTTCTACGATTCCCCATTGGCTATAGGTTCCCCAATGCATAAAGAGTCCGAACTTCAGATCCTGCCATTGTTCCAGATTCTGAATAACAAGGGGATCTGTAGGTTTCTGATAGCCTTCTGATACGTTATGTGCCTGCGAAAACAGTACTGAACCTGTAAAAAGTGATAAAAAAAGGAAGTTGGCTTTTGACCGGATTAGCATAGAAAGTAGTTTCCGCTAATTTAATTAACCTGTAGCTAATGTACAAATATCAGGATTTTAACAGGTTATTGAGGGCATCATCGAAGGTGGGATAATAGAATTTGAATCCGCTTTTCATGAGGTTTTCAGGATATACATTACGGCTTTTCAATAGTAATTCGGTTTCTGTTTTCAGGAATATGGAGGCTATTTCCAGTTGCCAAACGGGAGCATTCAAACCGAAAGGAGCTTTCAGTTTTTTTCTTAATTTTTCCATCATTACAGTATTGGACAAAGGTGTAGGAGCCGTCACATTAATTGCTCCCGTAATATTTTCATGCTGAATGATCCACTCCACTGCTTTACAAAAATCATCAATATGGATCCAGCTTACCATCTGGTTACCTCTCCCCTGCTTCCCGCCCAGCCCCAGTTTTGTGATCATCCGTAATTTGGGAAAGGCTCCGCCATTATTACCTAAAACAATAGAGGTCCGAAGAGCTACTTTTCTTACTTTTTCATTGTTAATGGTAAAAAATCTGTTTTCCCAGCTTTTGCATATATTCATTGAAAAGTCATCTCCAACGACTCCGTCTTCTTCTGTATTCAGATGTCTTTCTGAATGTACATAGATGGTGGCAGAACTTGCATTCAACCAGATCTTTGGTGGATTCAGGCACTGGTCTACGGCCTCCTGTAAGACTTTTGTGCTGTCTATTCTTGAGGAATAGATTTCCTGTTTATTCTCTTCGGTATATCTGCAATCCACAGATTTCCCTGTAAGATTGATCAGTACATCGGCTCCTTCAAGGCTCGTTTTCCAATCATCTATGGTTCGGGCGTTCCAATAGATTTCATTTTTACTTTTGGGTTTGCGGGTCAGAACAGATACCTGGTTTCCTTTTTCTGTAAAGTATTTCTCAAGGTTTTCACCGAGAAATCCGGTTCCTCCGGCTATGAGTATTTTCATTGTTTAGTATTTAAAGTTGAAGATTGAGTATTATTTTTAAAATCATCCTTTCTTTGAAAATTTCCAGACTAAGAAAATGAGTAATCCCGCAGCAATCAGGCTTTCAGTTTCTAAAACAGGAATCAGATACTTCGATCTGTTGGCATTGATATTTTTCTGAACCCAAAAGAAAAGAATGATAAAAGAAAAATTACAACAGGCATGATATATTGTTTTTGCTTTATTTCGGTGAAGAATCCTATTCATCACGATCAATAAAAGAATAGGAAGAACTATTGTCGCAATGGATGCCAGCACGATTACATATCCTATGTCAGGAAACATTCCGGTCATTATTTTTTATTTTAAAGATTCTGATTTTAACTCACTAATATTGGCATTTTCCAGATGCTCAGCTCATGTATTTGTTTGTTTTCACCTGTATTTCGGAACCTTCAGCCAACATGACAGAGATGGGTTCCTGATCGTTCAGACATCCGAAATCTTTTCCATATATTTTACCAAAGTGAATATCCAATTCATAATCTTTAACACGATAATGTTCCCATTTTGGGTGGCAGACTTCATATGCTGAGGTTTTATTTTCATTTTTGGTGAATCCCCAATAATGCTCTGTGATAAATTCAAATTCTGAATCAGCTTCCATTGGCAGGGCTTTATTTTCTGCTGTAATCTGAAGGGAGTGCCAGCTTTTATCTTTCCAGGAATACCGGATCAGCAATTCATCTTCTTTTTCATGAATCAGGTTTTTCATCGGCATGGTATGATAGTTTTCTTTGTAAATGGAGTTGGCCACAAAGCTTAAAGCAGGTTTGGGAACGATTTCTTTGATAAATACCACTCCTCTTTTCCATGCCCCATTTTCCTTTTTCTTTACATAAAACCTTAAGTTTACTTCTTCGAAATTCCTGTGGAAAGGAATAGGCAATCCCAATAGTCTGGTATTTAAAAACATGAATCCTACAACACTCACATAGCATTTTCCTTTATAAAAATCGAGTTCAGTGCCTTCAGGCAGATATTGTGTGAGTATATCGGGATTGATTTCGTAATTGATGATGGCTAATTTTCGCCATTCTGCTTTTAAAAAATTCATGATGATGGAATTTTATTATAGGTTGATAGTAACATTGTATTCTATCGTGGGATAAGCCGCTACTTAGTGTACTGCTGTAGATTCTGCTTTTGCTTTGATTAAACGGTTCCTTTCCAGCAGGAAGTTTTTAAGGTAATTTTTCAGAAAGATCTTATTGAAAATTTTTCCTATTATTCCTAGTGGAGATTCAAATTCAAAGATGTCTGTCATCACTGTTTTTCCGTTTACATATTTAAAAATATGCTGGTGACGGAGAGACTTGAAAGCTCCTTTCTGCATTTCATCGGTAAACTGATGAGGTTTCTCCATACTGATGATTTTGGTGGTGAGGTTCTGGTAAACTCCCAGATGTTTAGCCCGCCAGGTTACCGTTTCATTTTTCTCAATCAGTCCGGATGTACGTCCTGCGATGGCCTTTTCGTGAGTCTTTGACGTTGATTCCTGATGCAGATCTATATTTCTTGCCAGATCAAAGACTGTTTGAAGGTCAGCATTGATATAGGTTTCTAAATAAATTCGTGACATTTTTCAAAAGGTTTGTTTTTTATTCAATTTCGGTAAAGTTCTGTCTATTCTCTCTGCCAGCTCCGGAAGTTTGATGGTAGGAACTGCGGGAAAAAGATGATGTTCCATATGATAAAACATACTGAAAGTCAACTTGTTTTTCCAGAACCCTCTTTGTGTTCTTGCCATGTTGGGATTCTCATGGGTATCGTGGTGAACGGTCCAGACCGCAAAGAATGCCATCAGAAATTCCCCGAAAATCATGATCAATATATGGTAGATCAGGAAATGAATCTGAAAGTAGAATGAAGCCGTTATAAGCAGAGCGATCGAGGTAAGTTCCAGAAACATATTTTTCCGATACATCTTATTTGCTTTTTTAAAGGTCATCCAATGAATCAGGAACATATGTTTTGGGCCGTAGAGAATGGCTTCATACCATTTCATAGAGGCTGATTTCCCTTCATAGTCTTCTTCGGACAGACAATATTTGTGATGTCTGATGTGGTTGAATTTTACGGCATGGATGGAAGCCATCATCGTAAGGCTGTTAAGATAAAGAGAGAGCCATGTCAGCCATTTTCCGGTTCCCAGAGAATTGTGAAAGCCATTGTGTACCTGTCTTAATGCGGTCAGAAAATAGAATCCCGAGAATGGTATTGCGGCCCAATAATATCCTTTATAAGCTAAAAATAAGGAAATGAAAAGCCATGGCAGACTGATATTGTTTTCTATCAGCATTTCTTTGATTGAAAGTTTCCGGAGGTCTTTCCATTCTACTGTTCTGATGAGTTCAAGGTGGTTCATGTTTTAGTTTTTTAAATGGTTATTAAAATAATGATCACTAAAGCGGTTAATCTGAACAGTATCCACGAAATAGTAGGTTTATAGTTCAGTTTTAAAATTTTACATCTTCTCAGGTGTTCCAGAAACATAACCAATACTACAATCCCGAAATAAATAAGATAAAAAACAGGGGCAAAATCAGTCAACAGCACAGGGATTAAAAGTAATGTTCCCATGAGGGAAACGGTCATCATATTTCCGAGGTAATCCCAGATCTTATCTTTCAGGTAATTTCTTAGGAAAATTGTCTGCCACAGGATCTGGCCTAAACAAACAGTCAACTCTCTTATGAAATCCGGCTTTAAATTCAATCCCATTCTTCCGGAAAACAGGCTTAAAATAGATGCTGAGAAAATGACGACAAAGGCAATATAAGCGATTCTGTATTTAAGATTAAAATCAGGAATACATGAGGTTTCAGTATCGTCTTTCGCAGATGGGATAATCTGTTTCCGATTGTAGGACACGAAGGAATACAGTCTTTTGAAAAACCAGTAAAGAGGTTGTATTCTTGCTATTTTCTCCAACAAAGGAAAAGAGTTTCCAATGATCAGAAGAAGGCTGTCTAATCCGTAAACCACTTCATTTTTGGTATGGTCTACCAGTGCGATCTCATTTCTGGCCCGGTTAAAATCAACCAGTGTTCTGTTTCTCACGGATATTTCCGTAAAGGCTTCCCGCCCATCTTCATCAAGCATGCCACAGTGGGTAAAACCTTTGGAATACAGATTGCACATCGGGCATTCGTTATCGTAAATCAAAGTGTGATTTTTGAGCGTTTTCATGGGAAATTATTTTAAGGATATATACAGATTATGACTTTCCAGGACATATAATAACGCCATAAAAGGACTATAGAAGAACGCCATTATTACGATAAATCCGGGGATTTCTGTAATACGGGCATCAATCCCGACGGTCAGCATCAATAAAGAAATCCATACAGGCAATATTGCCATTCCATAGATCAGGAAAAGGGGTGATATTTTTACTTTAAGAAAAACTTTGACTAAAAAACTGATCAGCTGAGGAATTCCTACAACAAAATAAAACAGTATCCATCCGCCCCAATCTTCATTCATAGCGACAAGAAAGCCAATGATCAGAAAGGAAAACTGAATATAAAAGTCATATTTGGTAAAATTTTTCATCGCAATTTATTTTAAAGATTAAGGAAATCTCCTCTGGTTCTTTTATGCTGCATTTTGAAAGTAAAATACATCCAGATTTTAAAGAGCAGGGTTTTCATTTTTGATTCGGTTTTCTTTATTGATTGCATGTTTACGTCCTTTCAGGAACAATAGCAGGTTGAGAAGCATCATGATTCCCAGATAGATTGAAAAGCCCCCGATTTTTTCACTTAAGGCAACCACCAGTCTTTCTACGGTATCAATCTGAAAAAATTCTATAATACACAGGGCAAAGCCAATATTTAAAAGATAAAATCCTATTTTGAAGAGGGAGTTTGTTGCCATGGCAATGTCTTCTTTCTGATGAAAAATATCGATCATAAATGTTTTTGAGTTTTTAAATAGGAACTGGGAAACAAAGACGGTAAGGGTAATGACGATAGGCAGATAGATCATGTACGCAGAAAAATTGTACGTTGTTGTTAAAGCTGTAGTTTCCATAATGATATTATTTTAAGGTTATTTTTTTTCTGAAAAAGAATAAGGCAAAAACATTCATATAGTGTAGCCCGCAAAGGATCAAAGCAATACTACCAATGCGTACAGCGGTTACTCCTATTACCTCCTCCATATTATTTACTTTCTCCCAGGAAGCAAGATTTATGGCAATATATCCCAGATTTACCAGGTAATAACAGCCTAGAAGTATTCTGTTGATCGTCAGACAAAGGGCATCATCATGAAGAACATATTTCAGATATATTTTCCCTGCCTGAAAACATCTTCTTCCTACATCGATCGTGATATACGAACTGATGCCAAGGAAAAGCAGATATGAAACAATATTGAACATTTTAAATATATTATATTTTCAATAATTTTTGAAACTTCATTTGAAATAAAAAAGGATTTTCATCCTGATTTATTTTAGCTTATTCTTTTTAAGATAGTTCTCAAGAGTATTCCATACTGAGAAATGGCATGTTCCATCTTTAATGGTATCGATCTTTCCTCTATCATAAAAAATGTATATATCCTTCGTTGTGCATTCACCATCTTTAGGAATATGTCTGATTCTATTTTCAGCTCTGACGAAGTAAGACCATACTTTTCTATCGATTGGTTTTATATTGCCATTTCGCTGCCGGATAAAATAATTATTCGCTTTGTTGATAATAACAAGAGAGTCTTCCTCTTTATGGAAACATCCGCTTGATTTATAAACCAATTTCACAACTCCATCTCTTATATTCCCAAAAACCGACTTTTCAGTTTTCCTGCTCAAAGTGTCCGGATTGATATTGACCTGGTAAACTTTAGAGCCATCCACTTCTATTTCTTTTTTTATCTTATCTCCAAAGATACTTTCGTATACAAATGCATATTTCCCATCCTCCAGGCTATCTATTTCTATCTGCGATTTTAAGGAGGGAGCGTGTTCCTCTGGTTCTAATATTTTAAAAATCCTGTCATTTTTATAGATTTCAATGGTATACAAATCATGCCACGCTTTATCAAACTGATCTGCATTTTGTATATGAATATAAAAAACTGCATTTCCGTTTTTCTTACAGCTGATCATGGTTCCAAAAAGAAATAATAACAGAAGATTTCTCATATTCAAAGAATTTACTTCAACAGATTAGTGATCTTTCCTACCAGCCAGTGATCATCGCTTTTTATTGCCAGATCCATAATATTGTTGATCTTCCCGGTAACTGAGCTGAAGTCATTCATCAGTCTGATAAATTCTTTTGCTTCTTCGGAGTCTTTATCATCAATATTCTTCAGTTCTTCCAAGAAAGAAATGACAGGTTCTATTTCTCTTTTTCTGCGCTCTTTAGTGATCTGCTTGAAAAGATACCAGACGTCTTTCTCGGCTATAAAATATTCTTTTCGGTCTCCTTTAATGAATTCTTTTTTTACAATTCCCCAGTCTATCAGGGCTCTCAGGTTCATATTGGCATTTCCTCTTGAGATCTCCAGCTGCTCCATTACCTCATCCGTAGACAAAGGCTTACCACTTGCCAAAAGCAATGCATGCACCTGTGCCATTGTCCGGTTGATTCCCCAGTTCGTCGCAAAGGTTCCCCAAGTCTGAATGTATTTTTCTTTTGCTTCTGAAAGTTGCATTTTTGTGTTCCCTTTTAAGTTTCTGATACAAATATAATTATATTTTCCGAATTTTCAATAATTTTTGAAAATTAATTTTAAAATAAAACAGACATCGCTTTGGATGCCTGTTTTAGAGGTTTATCTGATCATGTCAGCAAGCCTGAATATTAAGGTGCAATTGTAACAGCAGCCCCCTGATTCCAATATTTAGATTCCGGCATATAATATAGATAAATATTGCTGGCTTTTCCTGTATAGTCTCCTGCAAACTCCACCTTCAGATCGAGATTGATTATTTTTTTTTCTTCAGCATCCAAATGTTCCCAGTACAATATAAGGTAATTATCAAAAATTTCATAGTAAGAAACCTGTTTTTTGTCGACCATATCTTTCAATAGAGCATTCTGCAACGTCACCCCTGCTGGAATACCAATTTTGGCAACGGTCATAGGAAGTTGATTATTCACTTTATTTTTGATGGTCACTGTCATTCTGTTTGTTTCTCCTACCTTAGACTGAGCAGCCTTCAGTTTGGTTTCCATGGTTACAGGAATATCATTGCTGGCTGGCAGCTGCAGGGTGTAATATTGATAGTCCAGTTTATAAGGAAGTCCTTTTGCAGTTGGATACGTTATATTGATATGATTCTCTCCTGTTTTGTAAGCTGATGAAATACTGATCCCCGGGAGAACTGAGGTTCCGTTTATTTTAATACCCGGTACTTCATTTTTGTAAAGTTTTTCATTTTTAGAGAAAAAAGCAGACAAAGCTTCTATTGCCAGACTTGTCGCCTGTGTAGAACCAAACCCATAATAGCCATTATAGCCCAGCAATTGATCTGCAGCTTTTGCAATTTCCAGATTATTCAATTTTTCATCTTTCTGCAAGGCCATCATATACAGCGAAAGGGTTTCTGCATCTGCTGAGATACCGCCTGAACCGGTAAAGGTAATCTGTGTTTTTACATCTTGGGTTATATATTTTTGCTCCAAAATCGTGATCAATTCTCCATATTCTTTATGTTTTCCAAGACTGGCAGAGGCATTGGCCAGTAATGCAAGCTGATAAGCATCTTTTGTTGCCAGAGCCCTGTTCAGCATCACTTTGTAGGAATCTTCAATTTCATTTTTAATGCCCATTTTCGACAAAGCATACAAAACATACATATTTCTGGACCACAAATGTTCTGGATAGCCGTTTTTTGCTTCATAGTCTCTTCTCACTTCAAATAAACCGTTTCCGTTCTTCCTGGACAGAATAAACGAGTAAAGTTCCTGGATCAGTTTCGGATCAACGGCTACATATTTTTTCAGTTCTGTAAACTCCAACAGCGCAAATGCCGAAAGTGCCACATCAGATTCTGTGGTATTGAAATATCCAAAACCTCCATCTTTATTTTTGTAGCTCAGCATTTTCTGGAATCCTTTTTTCAGGTTTTTCAAGACCAAATTTTCGGTTGAAGCATCAATTTTTTTGGCTGATTTTAAATAATCCAGAATAAAAATATTAGGATATACGGTTGAAGAAAGCTGCTCAAAACATCCATGCGGCTCTTTCTTCAGTCTCTCCAGATCTTCAAACATCTGCAATGCTGCATTTTCAAATACATAATAAGACGAAAGCATGCTTCCGTTGATGTATTCCGGAATATTGATCCTGATATTCTCCGTTTTGTTATTGATCAATGAATACCGATGAAGAAAACCTTTTTCTTCCACCTGAAACGGCAAAATCATGGTTTCCCGGAAATCTCCAGATCTTACGGTAAACTGAATATTGGAATTTATAATCTCATCTGTCTGTATTCTGACCAATAATCTTCCGGACTCCAATGGTTTTAAAGTAATCAGACTGTCAGCATTCATTAGTTTCACATGATTGGGAACCACAACATCCATAGTCATTTTTCTGGTTTCCTGAGAATTATTTTTTATAACTACCGGAATCAGCATCTGGTCTGTTCTTGTCAGGTATTGCGGTATTTTAGCATCTATTGAGATCATGCTCTGTGCAGCATAAGTCGTTTCATCTCTTCCTACGGTTCCGGTTGCAGAAACACCTTCTGTCATCACTCTAAAGGTAGAATTGGCATCAGAATTATAGAATTCAACTTTTGCTCTGCCATTTTTATCTGTTTCTACCACAGGATTCCAGTAAAGGGCTTCTCTGTAATCAAATCTGTAGGAAGTATTGGTGGTTTTATATTCCGGATAAGCAAAATGTCTGACCTCGGAGAACTCAGTCAGACTTTCTTCCGGAATCACTTCTACAGCAAAATAAGATTTTGGGGTAATGTCCCATTGATTCTCAGTATTGTTGTTCTTAGAAGAATTGATAAGAATGACGCCGTTCGCAGCCTGGCTTCCATAGATCGCTGTAGCAGCAGCATCTTTAAGGACTATAATACTGTTTATATCATTGGGATTTATAGCTGTATTAAAATTTTCTACCGGAATACCATCTACAACAAATAAAGGATTTTTGTTAGAAATGGAACCTGCCCCTCTTATATGAATCTCTCCACCAGTAACCGGCTGAGCGCTAGAAGTAATTACTATTCCTGCTACTTTTCCGCTTAGTAATGAAGTAATATTGGTATTCTGAATTTCCTGAGGAACTGATAACGAAGCAACAGAATTGGCCTTATTTTCTTTTTTTAAAATAGAATATCCTGTTACAATAACCTCCTCAACCCGGCTACTTCTGATGGTATCTGATTTTGCTCTATTACGCTTGGGAGTACTGATTACTTCTTTAGATTCCTTACTGACTGTTTCTTTAATTTCCGCTTCTCTGATAATTTCTTCTACATTTATATTGCTCAATTTCTGTTTAACCAAAGGATTAATGTCCAGATTATAAGATAAAACTCTGATTTTCACCTTATGTTTAGGCAGGAGAGATTTGGCAATGATCCTATATGCATTACCTCCATTTAAATCTGAAAAATAGAATTTTCCATCTTCCGCAGTAGCCTGTCTAAGGATTTTACTTTTCTTTACATCTACCAGAAAAACCTCTGACTTTACAGGATTTTTGTTTTCATCCTCCACTATTCCGTAGACTGTATTCTTCTTTTCAGGAAGATATTTGTACGTATTGGCAGTCATGATTTCCGGGAGAAGCTCAAAGTATCGATATCCGTTTGTCAGCATGACAAGATCAAGGCTTTTATCAGCTTTTTCTTCTTTTTTATCGAAGTAAAACTGAGGTCTTTCAATCTTACCTTTCAGTTCAGAATCCATAAGGAACCATGAAACAATATGGTTTTGCTGATCATCAGCGTAAGTCCATAGCTTGTCATCTACCACGCTGAGAGCCAGGTTAGCAGGAACCGGTCTGTTATTTTCGGTTGTAGTTTCAATATCCAGCACTACTTTTTCTCTTGGAAGATAATGCTGTTTTGTTGGTTTTACTTTTATCTGAAGTTGATTCGCTTTGTTGGCAAACAGAATACGCTCGGCAAGTGCTGAATTACCTTCCAGAATGGTAAACCGGATGATTCCAGTGGGAAAATCTTTTTCGGGGATTTCAAAGGAGTTAGCTCCGTTCTTCAATAGAAGAGGCAAAGTATACACTTCTTTTCCACGGAAACTCCCTTTTATCATGCTATTCCGTTCCTGAGTGGAAATGATTCTGAATTTCAACATCCCATTTTCTTTTCCGATATTCAGCACCACTCCATCATTCCTGATCACCGGGAAATTGAATGTTTGTGTGATATTTTCCGGCTTCAGCACCTTAGCGTAGTAGGTTTCTTCCTTTTTGGGAGTCAAAAGGAAGCTTCCCATCCCAAAGTGATAAGCTGGAACTTCTTTTATTTTTTCATGATTCTGATTGTAGATCCCTAAAACTATGTCTACCGACTGCTCAAATTCATCCAGAGCCTTAAAGGCGATATTCTGTTCTATCCCATTGATCAGCGTTCCTCCCTCAGGCATTAGTTTAACGTCCAGATGGTTTAAAACAATTGGAATATTTCTGGAAATAGATTCTGTAAAGCCATCAAAGTTCACTTTAATGTTTAACAGGACATCAGTAGATTTCAGCACTCCAGGAAGTGTAAATTTCAAGATCTTTTTCCCTTCTTTATCGGTGATCAGCTTTCCTTCTGAAATATCTTCGCCATTGTGCATCACCTTATATTCCGCTTCATAAAAAGGGATGGGCAAATTCCCCAGGCTTCGCATAGAAAAATCCGCGGTCACCTCATCTCCGGGACCATATCCTTTTTTAGGAAAGTCCAGTTTCATTAAAACCCTCGGAGAAACAACTTTCTGAAGGGTAATCTCTTTTTCAAATACATTTTTCCCCTGTTCATTCTGCATCCAATTGGTATACGCTCTGATCTTATAGATTCCTCCTTTCATATCATCAGAAAAATGAAAATACCCCTGAGCATAGCCATTGGTAATTTCATACTTCATCTTTCTCACCAGGCTTCCTGCCGGATCAAGAATTTCAAGATTAACAACTCTGCTGTCTTCTGCCGGAAGATTACTTACTCCTTTTACCACGTAAATCTTAAAATACATTCCTTCTCCAGGCTTATAAAAAAAATGATTCGTCTGAATATAAGTCTTTTCTTTTTCAAAATCCTGTATGATCCTCTGCCCCTTTACCGCAATAGTGGATAGCAGAATACAGAATAAAATAATATATGGTGTCAATTTGAAATTCATAGGTTAAAATTTGAATGAAACAATACATCCCAATGTTTTAAAAGATGGCAGATTAAAAAAATCCAGGCCTCTTCCATTATTCGTATCGTAAAAATTTTGAGTGGGATCTGCGCCTTTCTTAGCTTGCCACAATATTATATTGTTCGTATAAAAAGTAAGTTTCAGAGAACGCCGGTTGTGATTGATGGGTAAAGTTGCAGATAGGGAAATATTATTGATTCTGATATAGTCCGCTTTTTGGACATAGTCTTCCGCTACTCCAAGGTATCCGTATCTTGACCATCTGTTTTCCTGAACATTCCTGCTCGGATCATAAAAATCCACAGGAATCTGATTGACATTTCCATTGGAATGTACCCCTTGAAAAACATAATTTTTAATATTCCGTTCTTCACCGGACTGATAAGAACGGCCATAATAATCAAGAACGGCCTGCGTACCGTTCCAAACCTGCCCGCCTTTTCTCCATTCCCAGTTTATATCTAAAGAAAGCCATTTGTAAGCAAGGTTATGATTGAATTTCATCACAAAATCAGGAGTAGGATCAGCAATAATCTTCATCCCGTCAGCTTTTTTGGGAAATCCAAATTCATCAATGATTAACTGTCCGTTACCATTCCGCTCAAAATAACTTCCTCTGACGGCCCCCAATACCTCACCTTCTGTCAATGTTTTGTAAATATCCTGAAATCCTGAAACCGCCCGGTTATTATCTCCCGGAGTAACACGATCTACAATATCCCTGTATTTAAAAAATGAAATTTTGCTGGTGGTAAAAAAATTATCTCCTAAACGCAACCGTTCATAAGCAAAGTTGAACTCATACCCACTGTAGGTATGATCTGCCATGTTCTTTATTTTCAAATGATTGTTTTCAAAGAAAGGAAAAACATCATCCTGAATTTTTCTTCTGAAATATTCTCCTTCCAGACTTAGATGATAGCCTATATTCATTCTTCCCCCCACTTTCCATTCGCGGGTATTGATATTGGATAAACCTCTGAAGCTTTCTATCTCCTGTATCGGAAAATACTGATAATAGTTTTCTGCTTTGAGTAAAGTAGTTGAATAAGAAGCATAAGATCTGGTGATTTCCGGTTCGGAGCTCAACCGGGTATAGCTTCCCAGGATTTTTAAATTAATATTATTCCATTCGAAAATATCTTCAAATTTCACATAAGCACTCGCCTGTGGAAGCCAATAACTGTTTTTATTTGATGTATTGGAGACGTAAAATGAATTTCCAAGATTGATTCCGGTTTCAAAATCCCTCCCATGAAACTCCATATTATAATTCAATATATAATCCTGTGAAGTTCTTTGATAGCTGTATTTCCGATCTGTAAGACTGTTGTAAATCTCCGATTTTTTATCATTTAAAATAAAATTGAAGAGAAAACTATTTTGAAAATCTGAATCACCCGGCAGTGTGTACGCCCCCTGTATGTTAGAGTAATACAAACTGTTATTCTGGCTTCTTTCATTGGAAATTCCATAATTGAATCCATAGGTGGAAGGTTTATACTGATCCAGATTCCAGATCGTATTATGTTCATAAGACTGAGCAATACTCAGCTTAAAATCTCTCCACGTCTTCACAGCACTGAAGCTCAGCTGTTTCTGATGATTCTGATAATGGTATTTATTATTTTGTGCCAAAAGAAATGAAGGGTTATCCGCAAACTGGCTATATCGTCTCTGTGAGCCATCATTCAACAGAAGCTGTTGTGCATTTGAAAATGAAACAGGAGTAAGCAGTGAGTTTTGGTATACCCTATTGAACAGCCCTATCCGATTAACGTTTGTGGCTTTGTTTTCTTCATAATTGAACGCGACAT
This sequence comes from Chryseobacterium sp. FR048, assembly GCF_056844665.1. Lineage (NCBI taxonomy): Bacteria > Pseudomonadati > Bacteroidota > Flavobacteriia > Flavobacteriales > Weeksellaceae > Chryseobacterium > Chryseobacterium sp. FR048. The sequence continues at coordinate 43,955 of NZ_JBXDSE010000011.1, forward strand.
TCATAATATAGCCACCCAAATTGGTTGTAAGTTTTGTTTTGAATGTATTGGTATTATTAAACTGATCGATAAAATACATCTGCTCTTTTTGCTGCCCCAGATCAAGGGAAAGCCGAAGTTTCTCAGTATATCCTTCTTTTATAAAAAGATTTGCATTCAGCCGGTTGCTGTAACCTACCGTACTCTTAAAAAGGTCATTCTGATACCCTTTTGCCCGTGGTAATCCAGCTGTCCAGCTAATCAACCTCCCATTCTGATCATAGGGATAAGGCTGCCCATCAAATCCCAATGTAGAAATATCCGGTCCGAAACTGAACATTTCATTTGTTTCCGGATCCCTCCATACCAGGTTCCCATTCTCAGATCTTCCCTGTACATATTGCCTCTGTGTTTCGGGAATCCTATTTCTGTTTTTCACTTCCATAGCAGTCGTAAAACTTCCGTTAAAATATAAAGTTCTCTGCCTGAAATCTTTCAGAATATAAATGCTGTCATTCCGTTGTTGCAGCTTTCTTACATTGTTTACATATCGATTTGAACCTTTACTTAAGGCTATTTTGGTGTTTTCAATACTGAAATAATCTCTTTCGTCTCTGGCAGTCAGGCTGTCATAAGCTTTACTATGAATATTTTTTACATACTTTTCATCTACCTGATCTTTTAGGATTGTTTTCAGCTCTCTCAGCTGGTAGGAAGGAATTACCTGAATATTTTTGCCCTGGTTCCATGTCAGCGTATCATAAGGTTTTGCTGCAATGATGGCAAAACCTTTTTCATCGGTCAGTTCATAGATCCCTGTATTTTTATTATAAACTTTCAGAAAATTCTGAGCTTTATTTTTAGGCCCTAAAAATGTCCCCGAATAATAGAGTTGTGAATCCTGTGCCTGTAATCCGGTAATGGTAAAAGACAACAGCAGTAAGTAGCTTTTTTTCATCAATCAAAATATGTCTCAAGATAAAGAAAAAAAGAAATTCCCGGAGAAATTTCTTTTTTTGATTTTAAATTAATTTTTAATGACTTTAAAGGTCTCCCAGGCTTCACCAGACCGAATACGAATCAGGTAAACTCCCTGCGGATATGAAGTCATGTCGATTGTGTTTTTACCTTCGTTCAGATGTTCTTTTCTCATGATAATCTTTCCGGCTATGTCATACACAAAAAGTTCATCAATAGCTTTTTTCGTTTTGATCTGAACAGGTCCCTTTGTAGGATTCGGAAACAGAACCGTTTTCGACTCTGCCTGGTTCTCTATTTCAGTCTCCATTTTCTTATTGAGATTCTCATTAGAAATGCCACTGTTGCATTCAGGAAGAGTAGCTCTTTGAAGGATCAATCTTAGCAACAGGTCGTTAAGTTTTTCAACTTCATAAGAATCTGTAGTTGGTTTAATATGGTTATTCCCAATACCGCTATCATTCGTCAGGAAGGTATAAGTTCCGTTGGTAAGCAAAGCAAAAGTTCTCATCAGGTATTCTGTTTCTTTATTGGTATCACTTGCCGCCAATGGAATGATGGTGATTCCTTTTTTAGCCGCCGTTTTTATTTTATCATACAATTTTCTGATGTTCTCTTCTGACTGATGAGGTGGAGCATCTAAAATCAAAAACATAATTTTGGTAGAATTGCCACTGCTCCATTTCAATTCATCGATAGAAACCTGCATCGCCTCCACTACAGCTTCCGGGGTATCTCCACCGCCAGTGGCTCTCTGATTTTTGATGAAACCAATCAGATCTTCTGCCTTATCAGAAAAGTCAAATTTTCTTGTGACATATTCATCTCCTTTATCTCTATAGAAAACCGAACCGTACCTTACCTCCGTATTGTTTAGCTTTGCCTCCACTTTTCTCAATACATCCAACAGCTCTGACTGTAGATAAGAAATTTCATCTCCCATAGATCCTGTAGCATCCACTACAAATGCCAGATCTAGTTTTCGTTTTTCCAGACAGGATTTATTCAGAATAATCACATTCTGCCCGTTTTTAAATTCTCTGATATTGGAACTTATCACCTGTCCGGAAGCATCTGACAGATAATATTTACCGGAATCTGAGCTTTCATTGGTCATTGGACTGATCCATAATTCGGCATTTCCCAAATTATCAGATACAGCCTCCCAGATTACATTTTTCTTTTCATCCAAAAGCCTTACTTTTTCCCCGATTACCGGTTTTTTGTCTTTATTCACCAACTGTACAGAGACTCTTCTGTCCGGGAAAAACTTCCAGGTATTTTTATATCGGTCCAGCTCAGGAACGGCAACATCTTTCCAATATTCCCATTTAGAAAAATCGTTTACCTCTCCTCCTGTCAGCTGTCCTGCTTTAGGAAGTTCCTTTTCCGGTTCTTTGATTTCCTTTTCAGTCTCCTCAACAGGTTTTGCCAGTAATTCGCTGATCTTTTCTTTTTCCGCACGACTCAGACGTTTCGTTTTTACGATAAGAACTCCATGACCTGCTTTGCTTCCATATATTGCTGCAGCCTCCGCTCCTTTGATCGCAGACATCTTCTTAATACGTTCCGGATCTAATATTTTCAGAGCTTCCATATTGGCAGGTTTTCCATTAATAATGACCAATGGATTTGCTGAACTTCCCACCGAACTCATCCCTCGGATCATCATTTTCATCTCTTTTCCTGATTTAGAAACTGATAATCCGGCCACCTTTCCACTTAGTTCTTTTGCTACAGAAATGTCGGATGAAGAAACAACTGAGCTTGATGATGTGAGGCTTTTTGCTCTTTTAACAGGTGCGTATCCTCTTACCACTACTTCATCAATATTATTAACCAAACCAGTAGAAGTCTCCATATGACGGACTATCGGTGGTGGCGAAATACCAACTGCTGTTGAACCTTCTGAAGGAAGCAAAACAGGATTAGGTGGCGGAACCGGGGCAACATGTATCGCCAATTTTTCTACCACTGGCTCTGTATTTTTTTTCTCTTTCAGGATATTCTTCTTTGTCAGACTGTCTATCCCTCTAATATCTGTTTTTATGACGGGTTTTGGTGGAGTTCTGTTTTCAGCGATTACAGGCTTTATATGTTCCACAGTATCTTTTTTACTCATGAAGTAAAAAGCTCCACAACCTATAATAAGGCTTGCAGCAACCCCATAAGGAAGCCAAAAAGGGACCGTTTTCTTTTTCTCTTTTTTGGCATCCAGCTTTTCTTCAACCTTTTCCCACACTTTTTCAAAACCAGGAAAAACCGTTGGTTCTTCTGAAAGCCTGGAAGCTTCATTGAATTGCTGATCTATATGATTATTTTCCATTGTTGTAAAAGTTTAAATGTTTTGATTCACCAAAAGTTCCTGTAGTTTTTTCCTTGCAAAATTGAGCTGGGATTTTGATGTTCCTTCACTGATGGAAAGCATCGTTGCTATTTCCTTGTGCGGATAACCTTCAATAGCAAAAAGGTTAAAAATAGCCCTGCAGCCTTCCGGAAGAAAGTTCAGCAGATTCAGAATATCTTTTTCTAATGAAAGACTTTCTGTACTGCTTTCCGAAGTATCGATGTGGTTTTCTTCTAATGAGATAAACAGCGCCTTATTCGTCCTTAGCTTCTGAAGGCATTCATTCACGGTAATTTTCCGGGCCCACGCTTCAAAAGTATCCGGATTCTGGAGCTGCCCTATTTTCGTGAAAATTTTGTAGAACGTATCGGCCAATACTTCTTCAATATCTTCGTCGTTCTTTAAATAGCGTCTGCATACCGAGTACAGCCTGCCCGCCATTTTCTCGTAGACCTTCCGCTGCGCATTGCGGTCGCTACGTTGACATTCTAATAATAATTCTCGTTCCATAGTCAGGAGGTTATATCAGTATAGATGCGGAAACTTTTGTTGGGGTTGGAAATATGTTTTTTTTTGCAAAAGGCAAAGAAGGCTGAGAAAGCAAAGAGAATATGCTGTTATTTTATTGTGTATGAGTTTTTAAACATTCGCTCATTATTTTTATATACTTTCTCAGCCTTCTTTGCCATTATCAGCTTTCTTCATTTCTTTCCCTTCCAACAAAAAACTTCCTATTCCAAATTTAACTTTTCCTCTTGTAACAAATCTCTACTATGAACGACTATTAATACAAATAATCTTTTTATAGTAATGAAAAATGCGAAAATGGCATCATTACTTTTTGTTTTGTCTGCAGGAAGTATGATGTTTGCCCAAGATGACTTAATCAACAAGTTAAAAAACAACCACTCACAAAATGCTAATTTTCAGTTCACCACGTTGAAAGACGTTGGCGCAACTTCTGTAAAGAACCAGGGTTCATCAGGGACCTGCTGGAGCTACTCCGGAAATTCTTTCCTTGAATCTGAAATGCAGAGAATGGGCAAAAAACCTGTAGATCTTGCTGAAATTTTTACGGCAAGAAATTCTTATCATGATAAAGCTAAGTTATATGTATTGAATAACGGAGCGATCAGCTGGGGCGATGGAGGTGAACTTCACGATGTAATCAACATGTATAAAAAATACGGTGCAGTTCCTCAGGACGTTTATACAGGACTAAAGGCGGGTCAGACTACCAACAACTTCAAAGAAATGCAAGGGAAGCTGAAGCCGGTTCTTGACAGCCTTGTTCAGGCTTCTTCAAAAGGGAAGCTTACCGATAACTGGATGGATTCTGTAGATGTGATCCTTGATGAATATTTAGGAAAAGTACCTGCCAACTTTACTTATGAAGGGAAGAACTACACTCCAAAAACTTTTGCCAAAGAAGTGGTAGGAATCAATCCTGAAGATTATGTAGAATTGTCTTCTTACAAAGATTATCCTTACTATCAGAAATTCGTAGTTCCGATTCCTGATAACTGGAGCCACGATTCTGACTGGAATGTTCCGATGAAAGATCTTACGGCAATTATTGATAATGCTGTAACCAAAGGATATTCTGTAGGTTGGGCAACTGACGTTTCTGAGCCTTATTTCTCTTACAAAAATGGGGTAGCCTATGTTCCGGATATGGATCTGGACCAGATCAACGCAGACAATAAGCAGACTTTGTTCACAGAGCCTAAAAAAGATAAAACCATTACGGAAGATATGCGTCAGAAAGGGCTTAACAACCTTTCTACAACGGATGACCACGGGATGCACATCGTAGGATTGGCAAAAGATCAGACGGGTAAAGAATACTATATGGTGAAAAACTCATGGGGAGTAACGAATGACTTTGCAGGGTATCTTTATGTAACCAGACCTTATGTTGAATATAAATCAACAGCTATTTTGGTACACAAAAATGCTATTCCTAAAAACATTTTGAAACAGCTTAAGCCAACTAAAAATATTGGTTTGTAAAAAAATCATTTCTGCTTTTTTTAATAGGGCAGTTTAGATATTTAAATCTGTTAAACCCCGCTCCCGGAAATTCCGGGAGCGGGGTTATTTTTATGAAGAACCTATAAAAATAACAAATACCTCATATTTCTATCAAAGTATTACATTATTTATAAAAAAACACTACATTTGTTTGTAATCAAAAAATATCAAATATGAAAAATCTAAAAAAATTAGTAAAGTCAGAGCTAAAAAAAATTCATGGCGGTGGAGCACCTCTCTGCCCGGAAGGAGAGATACCATGTCGTCATGCGGCTAAACCCGGCATCCCTGCTTATTGGTCTTGTGAGCCAGAAACTCTTGGATGCAGAATCTAAAAATCCCAGCTTTCAGTAATTCTGAAAGCTGTTTTTTTGAGTTTAAGATTTATTTGAATCTTCATCAATCCCCTATCCAGGTTAGTCTTTATTACTCCGGAATGTCCTATCCCGATACATCATCACAGGCTTTTCGATATAGATATAGGATATTCCAGCTATAATAAAAGAGAAGGTGAAGAAGAGAACAAATTTTATTACTCCGGGAAGAAAACTAAAGTAAGGCAGCTCCAGCAATTTAAATACCAACCAGTGCTGCAAATACAAAGAATAGGAAACCTTACTGGTATATCTGATGATTATTGAAAATAAAGCACCAGAACATTTTATCTCTTTGAAAAACGGAAAAACAAGGGCTAATCCCAGTCCTAAAAAAGAATAATAAATCGTATTAAAGTAATATAGATCTGAATAATTATTCCTAAAAATAAAATATTGATTAACGAGCAATACTATACCTCCAATACAAAGCAGAACATATTTGTTTAATGAAATTTTATCCTCATAAAAATGAAAAGCAAAAGCCATTGCAGCTCCAAAAACAATGGCATCCAAACGAAGAAAAGCGATTTTCCGTACACCTTCATAAAAGGTAAAATCATAATGATCAAAGGTTATTATCCGTATGAAAAGAAAATAGAACAGAAATATAAAAATTCCAATACTGAATATTCTTTTGGCAGAAAAATCAATCCTTGCTTTTTTAAGTAAAAATAAAGAGACAGGAAATAAAATATAAAACCATTCCTCGATGCTCAAACTCCAGGAAACACCAAAAAAAGTAGGCTGGACATGAAAAAAATTCTGAATAAACAGAAAATATTTCCATAAAGCAACATCTGTATTTTCTACTGAATCAGCATATTTATTGCCTGACCAATAGATAAAAAGCATTATGAAATATAGCGGTAAAGTACGAAACCACCTTCTGAAAATAAAAATCTTTAATCTCTTCTGAACATCTTCATGATTAAAGACCTCAATCAATAATCCACCTATCAGCACTCCACTTAATACAAAAAAAAGCTCTACTCCGAACAAACCACTGAAAAAAGCAATAAAAAAGGAATACTCACCGGTGTAAATATACCCAAGAACATGCCCCGTCATTACCAACACAATAGCAAGAGAGCGAATCAGATCAAAACCAAAAATTCTTTTTTCCAAAACAGTTCAATAGAAATTGTTTCAGGGGGGAATTCATCAATTTTCACAATTAATAAAAACCTCACTTAATCAATCATTTATGCATTGGCAAAAGTATTGAAACTGAATTTTAATGAATCTTGAGATCCACTTTATAAAACGGCTTTAAAATAAAAATCATGTGAAATTTTTATTGAGTTTTAATTAATTGCCTGAATTCTTATTTTGCTTTTTTTAGGTTAAATACAATTTCAGAAATGAATAAAAAAATAACGGACTTCCAGAAATCTGAAAATCCGTCATTTAATAAATAGGTGAAAATTAAATATAAAATAAAGTGAATTATGTTGATTAATAGAAATAGTGAATGGTTAATTCTGCCCCGTTAATGAGTAAAATATGCTGTTAAAAAAAATTGACAACGAAGCCTCATTAATGATTCACGATCTCTATTAAAATAATACGCCCATACTTTCTGCGTTAAAGTCCAGAATCTCTTCGGTATTTCCGTTTTTGATCTTCTGTACCCATTGGTAATCCTGCAAAATAGCACGTCCAACTGCTACAAGATCAAATTCCTGATTATCAAGTCTTCTGATTAGTTCTGTAAGATCTGTTTTTTCTGTTCCCTGTCCTGCAAAGGCATTAAGGAAATCTCCGTTTAAACCTACAGATCCTACTGTAATGGTTGGCTGTCCGGTAATTTTTTTCGCCCATCCGGCAAAATTCAGGTCAGAACCGTCAAACTCAGGTTCCCAGAAACGGCGTTGTGAACAGTGAAAAATATCAACTCCGGCTTCTTTCAAAGGTAATAACCAGTCTTCCATTTCATTTGGAGTAAGTGCCAGTTGAGTTTTATAATCCTGCTGCTTCCATTGCGAAAGACGAATGATAATGGTAAAGTCCTCTCCTACTGCTGCTCTGATTGCTTTTACAACGTCTACTGCAAACCTGCTTCTTTCTTTCAACGTTTTACCGCCATATTCATCAGTTCTGGTATTGGTTACTTCCCAGAAAAACTGATCGATAAGGTAACCGTGAGCTCCGTGGATTTCAAGACAGTCAAAGCCAAGGTCTTTTGCTGCTTTGGCAGAAGCTGCAAACTGGGCAATCGTATCCTGAATATCTTCAATTGTCATTGTGGAAGCCTTTTCCATTGCTACCAACGGATATTCTTCCGACATTCTGGTATCTCCTACATGCCAGATCTGAGGTCCCATTTTCCCTCCGTTCTGATGTACGGTATCGATTACGTTTTTCCAGCCGTTCAGAGCTTCATTTCCGTAGAAATCAGGGATGTTTGGCAGGTTTTTCGATCCGGGTCTGTTGATGACAGTTCCTTCTGAAAGGATCAATCCTACTTCTGAAGCAGCTCTTCTTCCGTAGTAGTCTGCAATGCTCTGTGTAGGAACTCCATTATCAGATTGTGCTCTGGTCATGGGAGCCATTACGATTCTATTTTTAAGCTGTAGATTTTTATATTGGAACGGTTTAAATAATGATGATGTGTCCATATTTAAAATTATGTTTTATAATTGTTACACAAAGTAACTAATAATAGTTCGTTTTTGTATCTTTTATTAAAAAAATAGTGGTAACTTCGCAGTAACTTACATTAGTAACATAAAAGTAACTCCTATGAAAAAGAATGAATTGATGCAGTACAGCTGTCCGCTTGGCAAGGCTATGGCCGCATTGGGAAGCAAATGGAAGCCTATCATTGTATTGGTGATTAAAGACCGTAAGCTTCGTTTCGGGGAGCTTGCCGTACGAATTAATGTCATTTCCAGAAAGGTTCTTACGGATCAGCTGAGGGAGATGGAAACTGATGGACTGGTCATCCGTGAAGAGTTTAAGGAACTTCCGCCAAGGGTAGAATATTCTTTGACAGAAAAAGGACTGGCCCTGCTGCCTATTTTATATCTGCTGGAAGAATGGGAGGCAAAATATCAGGTGAAGGGATTACAATCTGAGCACTGTGGTGTTTTGAGTAAGGAAAAGAAAAAAGCGGTGAACGCTTAGCTTTATTTTTAAGCAAACCTGAAATATATTATTCGTGCATCCGTGACAAAAAAGTATGTCTTATTTTTCTACGGATGCACGAATTTTTTATCAATGGATAGGAAAATTTTAAACAGCTTCTTTTCTTATGATCAATGTATTTGCAAACGGAGTAATCTTTTTGTTTCCGGCTATTTTTAATCCGGAGGGAGCTATTGAGTTTTGCCATTGTTTCCAGCTTAAAAAATGAAATGCCCCGATATTAAAGAAAATAAAATTGGTCGTATCTCTGAACTGCTCAGAAACAATGATCAGACCTCCTTTCTTCAAGATTCTTTTAGCTTCTTTAAAGAACAAAACCCTTTTTTCATGATCTAAAATCTCGTGAAGAGCAGTCACAGCAAGAATAAGATCCTGAGATTCACTTTCAAAAGGCAGTTTATCCGGTGAGATCCTTATTTCTTTTGGATTGGGCGGAAACATCTTTTTAGAAACTTCAATCCCGCTTTCATGTTCGTGCCTGTTTCCATAAATATCACATACCGTCAGATTCAAATGAGGATATTTTTCTTCCAGTCTTTGTGATAAAGGATCAAAGCTCGCATGAATGAGAACCGCATTTTCTGCTGTTTCCCAATTAACTACATCATCCAGGTCATTTAACTCATAAAGATCAGAGGTATCATACAGTATATAAGAAGCAACAAGAGACGCTAGGATGTTCAAAATAATGAGAATTCCCAGTCCTCGCATCAAGATCATCAAAACATCGGATTTTATCTGAAATGACAGGATAAAAAGAAACAGTGAAATAACGATTCCAAGAAGGATCTTTTTGTAATTGAAAAGGATGACTAACCGGGTAATTTTCATGGTAGTTTTCAGTATGCAAATGACTTGTCTTTCAAATGTACGAATTTCATGGATTCCATCTCCCCCACTTTGTTCCAAAAGGCACTTTCAAAAGGGTAAGTATAGTACGAAAAAGTAAGTATATCGTTTTTCATGTATTTCTGCTTCAAATTTGCAGAAAAAATTTCATTATGAATTACAAAGAAATTGCAAAAAAAAGTATTGGTCATCTGTATAAAGCTCATACCAGCATCCGAAAATCCGGAATTGATGAAAAGCTGATCGCATTAGCCGAACTGCGGGTTTCTCAAATCAACGGATGTGCCTACTGCTGCAGCTATCATGCTAAAGAGCTTCTCAGCTTTGGCTTTGAACAGGATGTCATCAACAGGCTTCCCGGCTGGAAGCACACCAATGTCTTTGATCTAAAGCAGAAACTTGTTTTAAGCTGGGCAGAAGCTGTCACGTACAACAATACGGATGGGTGCGAAATCAAAGGGAAGCTATTCCTGCATTTTACTGAAAGAGAAATTGTTGAACTTACGACGTGTATTACCTTATTAGTGCTTTAAATAAACTGCGGATTACCTTGGCAGAAGAGGATTAAGCAACCCATATTGATCGTTTTATTTGTCAATTGATAGTTTATCAAGCTTTATTTGAACTCTTTCGGGATAGCTGCCATTAAGATAACTTACAAATCCATGGTCTATCACTGCTTTTGAGCCCGCTTTTGGAATTGAATCTTTATATTTAAAATAAAGAGTATCATTCCTTATCTCATAGCTTCCGCTAAACACATTTTTATCGTGTATCATCCCCTGTGAAATAAATTCAAAGCTTTTATCATCATACATTTTCAGATAAATCCAGCCTAACGGAGCTTCCCGGTCTGCCAGCAAGACTTCTTTTTTATCATGTTTACAGCTTATTATTAATAGAATCAGAAATAAAAGTCTAAGCTTCATGGTTGATTATTAAATGGTTTTAACAAATATAAATGAAAAGCCGCTTCCTAAAAGAAAGCGGCTTCAAAATTTATCTAAAATCCAATTAGTATATCGCAGGATATTTCTGAGGATTTGTTTCGTTAAACATAGCGTAGATCTTTTCTACCATATCATCTGCAGATGGCTTGCTGAAGTAGTCACCATCACTTGCATAAGCTGGTCTGTGATCATTGGCAGCAATCGTCAACGGATCTGAATCCAAGTATCTGAATGCTTTCTGCTTTTCTAAGATCTGTTGTAAGATGAATCCTGTAGTTCCTCCTTCCACATCTTCGTCGATCACGACTAATCTGTTCGTTTTCTTAACGCTCTCGGCAATCTCATGAGATAAATCGAAAGGAATCAATGACTGAATATCGATCACTTCTGCAGAAATACCAAGTTTTTCTAACTCATTAGCAGCTTCCGTTACAATTCTCCATGTAGAACCGTAAGTAACTAAGGTAACGTCTTTACCTTCTTTGGTCACTTCAATTTTACCTACAGGAACAGTAAACTCACCTAAATTATCAGGTTGTTTTTCTTTCAGCCTGTATCCGTTCAGACATTCTACGATAATCGCAGGTTCGTCTGCCTGAAGCATTGTGTTATAGAATCCAGCAGCTTTAGTCAGGTTTCTAGGAACCAATACCAGAATACCTTTTGACAGGTTAAGAATTCCCGCCATCGGAGAACCTGAATGCCAGATTCCTTCCAGTCTGTGTCCTCTTGTTCTGATGATCAATGGAGCTTTTTGTCCTCCTTTAGTTCTGTAATGTACGGTTGCAAGGTCATCACTCATCCCCTGTAAACAGTAAAGAACATAGTCCAGGTATTGGATTTCAGCGATAGGTTTCAAACCTCTCATCGCCATACCAATTCCCTGTCCAAGAATTGTTGCTTCACGAATTCCTGTATCAGCAATACGCAATGCACCGTATTTTTCCTGCATTCCTTCCAATCCCTGGTTTACGTCACCAATATTTCCGGTATCTTCACCAAAGATTAAAGTTTCAGGATATTTTTCAAAAATTTTGTCAAAGTTATTTCTGATCACTACTCTACCGTCTACATCTTCTGAGCTGTCTGAATAAACAGGTTTGATCTCTTTGATGTTTTCAGCCTTCCACTCAGACTGAGAGTATAAGTGAGAGGAATAGTTATCTTTTTCAATTTCAGCAACTTCATTGTACTTTTGCATCAACTGGTTTCTTTCCGCAGAATTTGTTCCTCTTGTTGCCAATAAAGTTTTTCTTGCCAGATGGAATACATCTTTCTTAGCTTTTGAAACCAATTTGTTGAAATGAGTAAGGGCAGCTTCTACTTCAGCATTCTGACCTTTAAGGTTTTCTACTAAAGGTACGATAGACTGAATTAATTCTTTAATTGCGGTCTGGTAGTTATCCCAAGCTGTTTTTTGTCCCGCTTTAGCCGCTTTTTTAGCTTCTTCATCAATCGCTTCCAACTCTTCAGCTGTAGCAATCACTTCTTCTTTTCCGTCGATCTCAATAGAATAATTTAAGATCCACTCTTTAAATTTTACCAATCCGTCAAACTCAGCTTCCCAGGCAAGACGTTCTTCATTTTTATATCTTTCGTGAGACCCTGATGTAGAGTGTCCCTGAGGCTGGGTAACATCTACTACGTGAACCACTACAGGAACGCCTTCCGTTCTTGCAAAATGTTCTGCTTTAGCATAAGCATCCAACAATGCAGGGTAATCCCAGGCTTTAACCTGAATGATTTCGCAACCTTGTTTTTCGCCTTCTTTTCTCTGGAATCCGCTCAACATTTCGCTGATGTCAGCTTTTGCTCTCTGATTTTTTGTAGGCACTGAAATTCCATATCCGTCATCCCAGATAGAAACAATCATAGGAACCTGAAGCGCACATGCTGCATTCAATGTTTCCCAGAAATGCCCTTCTGCTGTAGAAGCATCCCCGATGGTTCCGAAAGCCACTTCATTTCCTTCTTTTGAGAATTTTTCTGAACCTTCGAATTTTACACTTTTATAGATTGTAGAAGCCTGAGCCAATCCTAATAATCTAGGCATCTGCCCTGCTGTAGGAGATATATCAGAAGAGATATTTTTCTGAGCGGTAAGATCTTTCCAGCTTCCATCTTCATTTAAACTTCTTGTTGCAAAATGCCCGTTCATCTGTCTTCCCGCAGAAGCAGGCTCTCTTTCCACGCTTGTATCTGCATACATCTGTGCAAAGAAACTTTCTACCGTCAAAGCATTAATAGCCAATGCAAAAGTCTGGTCTCTGTAATATCCCGAACGGAAGTCCCCATTTCTGAAAACTTTCGCCATAGCCAACTGAGGAAGCTCTTTACCATCCCCAAAAATTCCGAATTTAGCTTTTCCGGTGAGTACTTCTCTTCTTCCGAGATAAGACATTTCACGGGAGATCCTTCCTAACCTGTAGTCTTCAAGTATTTGATTTTTAAAATCTTGAAAGGATATTTGCTGTGTTTCAATATAGGTTGTTTGCATAGCTAAGTAAAAAAGTTTTTTAATCTTCAAGTATTTTGCTAATATACAATTTTTAAATTAATTTTAATTTTTAATAATCTTTTTTAAAAATTTGATAATAAAAAAAATTGTGCTTTATTTTGAAAAAAATTGTAAAGATGGAAAAAAAGTCACCTCATATTCTGAATGCTTCAAGCAATCTTTTAGGGTTTTCGCTGATCATCATTACCTCTTTGAAAATCGCTAAGATAAGTCAGAATACGCATTTAGATGAATTTGCCGGTTTTGCATGTATCCTTTTTGCATGCAGCTGCTTCTTTTCCTTTCTGGCCATCAGAACAGGAAATAGAAAGCGGGAATACACGTTTGAGACTATTGCGGATTATGTATTTTTAATCGCTTTATTTTGTATAGTTCTAGCGGTTATTATTGTAACCCTAAAAATAATTTAATTTAAAATTTTCTTTCTATTACGTAATCAAGCATAATGTGTAACGATTTTCTCGCTTCAGATTCAGGGAATTCATTAAGAATGTCCTTGGCTTTTTGCTGGAAATCTTTCATCACTTTAATGGCATATTCCAATCCGCCGGAATTTTTAACAAACTCTATAAGTTCTTTTACTCTTTTGGGATTGTTATTATAACGTTTTATCGTGTCAAAGTAGTATTTCCTGTCCTTTTCACTGGCTATTTTCAGGGTATGAATCAAAGGCAGCGTCATTTTCTGCTCTTTGATGTCAATTCCTACAGGTTTACCAATCACATTGGAGCTCAGGTAATCGAAAAGGTCATCTTTGATTTGGAAAGCCATTCCGGTATAGGTTCCGAAATCCATCATTTTCTTGGCAAGAGCCTCGTCTGTACTGTTAGAAAGAACGCCTATTTCACAGCAGGCAGCAATCAGGGTAGCTGTTTTCTGACGGATGATTTCATAATAGACTTCTTCCGTAATATCCAGTTTTCTGGCTTTTTCAAGCTGAAGAAGCTCTCCTTCAGACATTTCACGGATCGTTCTGGAAATAACGCCCAACAGGTCATAATCTTTGTGGTCTGTAGACAATAATACGGATTTGGACAAAAGGTAATCCCCTACCAAAACGGCAATTTTATTCTTCCACAAAGCATTGATCGAAAAGAAATTACGACGTTTAAAACTTTCATCTACAACATCATCATGTACCAATGTCGCCGTATGAATCAGCTCGATCATAGAAGCCCCACGATATGTCTTTTCCGTCACCTCTCCTACCAGTTTGGCACAAAGAAACACAAACATAGGACGCATCTGCTTTCCTTTGGTGGTTACAATAAAACGGGTTACTTTATCTAATAAAGCTACTTTACTCTGCATCGACTCATAAAACTTCTGTTCAAAAAGTTTCATTTCCTCGTTGATCGGTCGTTTAATTTCTTCTACTGTATTTGCCAAAATCTGCGAATGCTGGGTGAATAATTATTAATTCTCACAAAGATAATTTTTTTCGCTCAATTTTAAGATAAAATTAATACTTGAGTTGATCTTTGGGGATAAAATATAAAGAAGGTTTTGTGCTTCCCAATGGAGATTTGAATTTTTCACCGGAGATATAAATTCCTGTTTCATCTACGGTAATTCCTTCAATCTGGCTTACTGACAATGAACTTCCAAGATAATAATGTTTGGGCACTTCTTTGAAAAAGATCCCGGGTTCTGTCTCTGTAAAAATATCTAAAAATACTTCCGTTTTTTTGGTATATCCTACCAGATAGAGTTTTTTATCAAAATATGTAGCGTCTGTTACGACGAAATTGGTTTTATAAGACTCTGTTTTCACGGCATCCTGTTTTTCTCCGATCTCCGGATCAATAACATAGTGGGTGGTTGCTTTTGAAGTCCATTCTTTTGTAAAAAGATGAATTTTCCCGTGAAGATAGATCATTGCTTCTGCATCAAAATCCGTTTTCAGATACCCTGAACCATAATCATCCTGCTCCGGATACTGAAATGAAATCTTTTTGATCTGGCTATTCTGCAAGCTGTCATTCTGAAACGGGACTTTATAAATCTCCAGGTCTCTTCTCTTCCCCCCATTGTTTCCAAAGTCTCCTATATAAAAATGGGTGCCGTCATTAGTCAAAGCTTCCCAATCTTTATTTTTGCCATTCACCTTAAGGGTATTTACAATTTCTCCAGATGCTTTACTGATTTCAAACAATTCCGGATCGTTTCCACTATCGTTAAAAGTATAAAGTTTTCCATTCAGAATACTCAATCCCGAGGTTTCCTGGATTTTATCATTCAGATAGGCAATTCTGTATTTTCTTATTTTCAGGAAATCAGTTTGTTGGGAGAATGTAATTTGAAAGGCGAAAAATGCCAATAGCAGAATGGTTCTTTTCATGTTGCAAAAATAGGAGTTTATGTTGAAATGAGAATCTTTCGG
Organism: Chryseobacterium sp. FR048; assembly: GCF_056844665.1. NCBI lineage: Bacteria > Pseudomonadati > Bacteroidota > Flavobacteriia > Flavobacteriales > Weeksellaceae > Chryseobacterium > Chryseobacterium sp. FR048. Next base: position 59,517 of record NZ_JBXDSE010000011.1, read on the forward strand.
GGAGAATGAAGGTACGTGAAGATTTTGTAGAATATGTGTATTTTTTCCAACGCAAAGATTTATTTTTTTGTTTTTATATTTTAAGTGAGCTAAGATGGAATCGATTTTCAATCGATCTGATGAAGCAAACGCACAGTAACCAAACCTTTTCAGTAACAAAATAGCTCTTTTTGGCTCTCTTAAAATATAGCACAGAATGAAATCTTTTCGTGTATTTTAGACCGTTTTAAAGTAAATTAAGATTCAAACAAGATTAATTAAGAATAGCGCTTTACCAATAGCGTCAGTTGTTATTTCAAATTTTATTGTCCTCTTAAAAAACTTAATGGTTCAAATTTTACATTTTCATCTTATCCCTATAATAGAAAAACGAGCCAAATAGCCCGTTTTCCCTCAGATTTCTATTGATTTGAACCAGAATTTAAGCAGTTTTCTGCTCTTTCTGATTTTGCTGTTGTTCTTTTTTCTTTGCCTGTCTGGCGAAATACTCTTTCTGGTATTGTCTTACCGTTTTTCCGGTCCCATCATGTCTCCATCCCGGAGAATTGAAGATATAATTGACTCTGTCTGTGAATTTCAGTCCCGGCTGCTTAAGGTCTTTCCAAATCTTTCGCCATTCATAGAAAAGAACAGTGTCTGGTCTGTTATCCGGCATTTTCGGGTAGATTCCATATTTCACAGGAACATTAGGATCTTCTTTCTGGAAGGTACCAAAAATTTTATCCCAGATAATCAGGCACATTCCCATATTTTTATCCAGATACTTCACGTTACATGCGTGATGTACACGGTGGTGGGAAGGGGTTACCAGAATATACTCCAGGAATCCCATGCTTTTTACCGTCTGGGTGTGTACCCAGGTTCCGTATACCTGTCCGATGGCATAAGCTACCATAATATGCCATGGATTGAATCCTAAAAACGCAAGCGGTGAAAAGTATAAATATCTGTAAAGCGGCTGCAGTACAGGGCTTCTGAATCCTGTTGTCAGGTTGAAATATTCTGAACTATGGTGCGTAATATGAACAGCCCAGAATGCTCTGGAACGGTGGTCTACATAATGCAGGACATAGTAAGCAAAATCGGTAATGATAAAGCAAGCAAGCAGATACCAGATGCTAAGATCCCATGAAAAAATTCTGTGGCTGTAAAAGAAAAACATTACCCCCATCGCAAAAGCCTTCATGATCAGATCGAGCCCAAAATTCATCAATGCCAGATAAATATTCGTTGCAAGATCTTTCCCACTATAGAGCTTAGCCTCTGAAACATGGCTATAAATCATTTCAGCTAAAATAACCGTAGCGTGCAGAGGAACTGCCCAAGCATACACGTGTTCTAGCCCATCCTCGCTCATAAGAAAATCCATCATCACAAAATAATTTTGTGCAAAGGTAGGATTTTAAGCGGTGCGTTAAGAGAATTTTAAGGTTTTTTTAAGGAAATTTTAATCCGCATTTTTGTTGGCTAACTGCCCACAAGCAGCATCAATATCACCTCCACGGCTTCTTCTGACCATTACAGTAATGCCTGCATTTTCAAGCTGACGGATGTAATTTTCTTCCGCCTGTTTGTTGCATTGGTCATATTTCCCATCCCCGATCGGGTTATATTGGATAAGATTCACTTTAGAAGGAACCTGCTTACAATATTTGATTAAAGCTTTGATGTCCTCGTCCCCGTCATTGATTCCTTTCCATACACAATATTCGAAAGTAATGACAGAACCGGTCTTTTGGTACCAGTACTGAAGAGCCTCCATAATATCCGTTAATGGAAATTTGTCGGAGAAAGGCATGATCTCGTTACGTTTTGCTTCAATGGCTGAGTGAAGAGACAGCGCCAGTTTCACACGCAGTTCATCATCGGCAAGCATTTTGATCATTTTGGGAATACCGGATGTGGAAACGGTAATCCTTCTTGGAGACATTCCCAATCCTTCCGGCTGGGTGATCTTCCTGATGGCTTCCACTACATTTTTGTAGTTCATCATTGGCTCTCCCATTCCCATGAAAACGATATTGGAAAGTGGCCTTTCAAAGTACATTCTGCTTTGGCTGTCAATAAGTGCTACCTGATCTACAATTTCCGCCACTTCAAGATTTCTCATTCTTTTCAGCTTTGCGGTTGCACAGAATTCGCAGTTCAATGAGCAGCCTACCTGTGAAGATACACAGGCTGTGGTTCTTGTTTCTGTCGGAATAAGAACAGATTCCACCATCAGACCGTCGTGAAGCTTCACACCGTTTTTGATGGTTCCGTCAGAACTTTTCTGAAGAAGATCTACGGAAACAGGATTAATGGTATATTCTTCGGAAATTCTCTCCCGAAGTGATTTCGAAAGATTCGTCATTTCATCAATCGAATGGAGATTTTTACTCCATAGCCAATCATAGACCTGTTTCGCACGAAACGGCTTTTCTCCTAAAGACACAAAGTAATCTTTAAGCTGATCAAGTGATAATATACGGATGTCTTTCATTGTAAGGTTGTAGATTTTAGGTTGCAGATTGCAGGTAACTACTACCTGCAACCTTTACCTATTATCTTTTTTATAGAATTAACATTGCATCACCGTAAGAATAGAATTTATACTTTTCTTTTACGGCTTCTTCATAAGCATGCATTACGAAATCTCTTCCTGCAAATGCAGCGATCATCATGATCAGAGTAGACTTCGGTGTGTGGAAGTTGGTGATCATTGAGTTAGCCACTCCAAAATCGTGAGGTGGGTAAATGAATTTATTCGTCCAACCGTTGAAAGCGGAGATTTTTTTGTTTGAAGAAACAGAAGTTTCCAACGCTCTCATAGTAGTAGTTCCTACTGCGCATACTCTTCTGTGAGCATCTACTGCTTTGTTGATGATAGCAGCATTTTTCTCATCGATGATGATTTCTTCAGATTCCATTTTGTGCTTAGAAAGATCTTCTACCTCAATTGGGTTGAAAGTTCCTAATCCTACGTGAAGGGTAACTTCAGCAAAATTGATCCCTTTGATCTCCAATCTCTTCATCAAATGCTTAGAGAAGTGAAGACCTGCTGTAGGAGCTGCTACTGCACCTTCTACTTTTGCATAGATCGTCTGGTATCTTTCTGCATCTTCCGGCTCTACTGCTCTTTTGATATATTTTGGAAGTGGAGTTTCTCCCAATTCTTTAAGTTTCGTTCTGAATTCGTCGTAAGAACCATCGAATAAGAATCTTAACGTTCTCCCTCTTGAAGTTGTGTTATCGATAACTTCAGCTACCAATGACTCATCTTCAGTGAAGAATAATTTGTTACCAATTCTGATTTTTCTTGCCGGATCTACCAAAACATCCCAAACTCTTGTTTCCTTATCAAGCTCTCTTAAAAGGAAAACTTCAATTTTAGCTCCTGTTTTTTCTTTATTTCCATAAAGACGTGCAGGGAAAACTTTAGTATTGTTGAAGATAAACAAATCATCTTCATCAAAATAATCTACTACATCTTTGAATAATTTGTGTTCGATAGTTTGTGTTTTTCTATCAAGTACCATTAGTCTAGCCTCGTCTCTGTGCTCTGATGGGTGTTCTGCCAATAATTCCGCAGGAAGATCAAAATTAAAATCTGATGTTTTCATTTTTTAAATTACGGTTTAAAAATTATTGAAATTACAAGGTGTAATTTTCGGAGTGCAAATATACGACATTGAACACCCCTTTGTCAAGTATTATTTTCAATCATCTATAAAACCGTGATTTTACGGGAATTTTTAAAGCTTAAAAAGAGTACTTTTGAAAAAATCAATTTTCAATATGGAATCTATAAGCAAAATATACTTCATTGATAATCCGTATCCTAACGGACATAAAATTGAAATATTCAGCTGGAGCGGCCGGATTGACGAATATGGATTCATCTGGTTCGATTTTCATTTAAAAACTGAAAATTATTATGCCAATGATGATGAAAACAGTGTGGAAGAAGATGAAGATCTGTCTGACTGGAACTCCAAAATCGTATGGGGAAACTATCACGCCTGTACTCTATCCTCAAATTATTGGGGCGACCAGAGAGGAATCAGAATAAACAATCTGGATGAAAAGCTGGATTTTGATGCTGTGGTTAAAACTGATCTTTTCAGTAACGACCTTCCTTCTGAGCAACATTTTGAGGACGATGATCTTGCCTTCAATATTTATCTGCTGGGACATGACAGCTGCACCGGCCATCATATCCGATTTTCAAAAACAGCCCATAATCAATATGATATAACATGGACGGGTAAAATAGCATTAACCTATGCGGGTGATCATGAATTTTCGCATGATTTCAAGGCACAGATTTTCAATGCTGAGTTCGAAGGTTTTCATTATCCTAAAACATGGTCATTAGAAAAAGCGACTGAAATGTTCAAAGCCAAACTCGCCCACTTTGAAGACTATGAATTTGTAGATCTGAATCCTAAAAGTAACAAAAGAGAGTATAAGCTCGACAAACTAAAATAATAACAACATAAAAACGACAAATTAAAAAATCATTATTATGAGTAAATATTCAATAGAAGCATTTATCAACGAAACGAAAGAGAATCCGCAACAGAGAGATTATTTTGAACTGGAAACGAAACACCTTCTGGAAATCAACCTTAATAACCAATCAGTATGGACCAAAAAAGGAAGTATGGTAAGCTATGTGGGTAATATCAATTTTGAAAGACAGGGAATGCTGGCCGGAGGAATTGGAAATCTTTTAAAGAAAGCAATCAGTGGTGAAGGAGCCAAGCTGATGAAAGCGGAAGGTACCGGAAAACTGTATGTAGCCGATTCCGGGAAAAAAGTTCGTATTCTTTATCTGAATAATGAATCTGTATGTGTAAACGGAAATGATGTTTTAGCCCATGAACAAAGTATAAAAAGTGATATTACCATGCTTAAGAGCATTGCAGGAATGATGTCTGGCGGTCTATTTCAGGTAAAGCTTTCCGGAACGGGTCATATTGCAATTACCACTCACGGAGATCCTCTGACTTTGGTAGTAACACCGGATACTCCTGTCTTCACAGATCCTAATGCTACTGTGGCATGGTCCGGAAATCTGAGCCCTGAACTGAAAACAAATGTATCTTTTAAAAGTCTGATCGGAAGAGGTAGTGGTGAAGAATTCCAGATGAAATTTTCAGGACACGGATGGGTACTGATCCAGCCTTATGAAGAAGTTTATTATATGGAAAAATAAGGACTTTAAAGCAACTTAACCCTGGGCAATTTTTGTATTATCATAAAACTAAAAAACAAATGAATAAACTGATAAAATTACTTTTCGTACTCATTGTATTTCCAAATGCAATTATTGCCCAAAAATCAAAGAAAAATTACGAATACAATATAGATCTTCTTCATATATCCAATGATGAAGTGAAGGTTTCTTTTGCTCCTCCAAAGAATAATCTTAAACAGGGGAAATTTATTATTCCCAAACTGGTTCCCGGATTTTATCAGGCTATGAATTTCGGGCAATATGTTTCCCATTTTACAGCGGCTGATAAAAACGGAAAGAAAATACCTGTTGAACGTTTGGATCAGAACAGCTGGATGGTACATGATCTCAAGCGTGTAAGTAAAATATCTTATCAGGTAGCTGATGGCTGGGATTCTTTGGAAAAGGAAAGCCATGAGGCCAGATCTGCCGGCAGTACGTTTATAAAAGACAGTGTTTTTGTCATCAATTACAATTCTTTAGTAGGCTATTTTGAAGAAATAAGAGAAGCTCCCTATCAGATCAATGTTACAAAGAAAAAAGGGTTTTATGCTTCTTCCGCCCTGGATTACAAGCAGAAAAATAAAAACACAGATATAGTCTGGGCCAAAGACTACCATAAACTGGTAGATTCTCCGGTAATGTACTGTGTTCCCGATACAACATGGCTGAAAATAGGCCATACGGAAGTGCTTGTCTCATTCTACAATAAGAAGGAAAGGCATTATTCAAAAAAAATAGCCCTTGAACTGGAGAATATTCTGAAAAATCAGCAAGCCTATCTGGGAGGCTCATTGCCGGTTAACAAATATGCTTTTTTAATTTATTATGAATCTTCCAATGAAAACGGTTTTTTGGGCGACGGGCTTGAGCATTCGCAATCAACAGTCTGCCTGTACCGCTCAGGAGATATGAAATTCCTTCCGATGGCCCTAAACAGAGTGGCTTCTCACGAGTTTTTCCATATTATTACCCCATTGAACATTCATTCCGAGGAAATTCAACATTACGACTTTCTGAACCCTGTCATGTCCAAACATCTGTGGTTATATGAAGGGATGACGGAGTACGCAACGATTCATATGCCTATCAAACAAAAAATGATCAGTTTAAAGGATTTTGAAAAAAGCATAGAAGAAAAGATAGAAGGAATGAAAGAGTTTGACAACAGCTTATCTTTTACTGAGATGAGTAAAAACTCGATGGAAAGACAGGATCAATACATGAACTTTTATCAAAAAGGACCATTATTGGGAATGTGTCTGGATATAAGGTTAAGAGAACTTTCTGACGGGAAAATGGGAACTCAGGATCTGATGCAATTGCTGATGAAGAAATACGGAGCAGGAAAATACTTTAAAGATGATGATCTGTTTGATGAAATTACTAAAATGACTTTCCCGGAAATAAGAACCTTTTTCAGTGATTACGTTGAAGGTACCCAACCTCTTCCTTTGAAAGAATATCTGGCAAAAGTTGGTTTTAACTATGATGAAAGTACCGGAAAAGTAAAGCTTTCTCCTAATCCTGATGCAAAACAGCTGGCTTTAAGAGAGGCATGGATAGGACGGTAGGTTTTGGGGATAGGTGAGGAAAGCGAAGAAGGCTAAGGAGGCTAAGAGGCGAAATTGTAAAATTGCAAAAAGGCAAAATTGCTAATGGGTGAAAAGGGTGAAGGAGTTAAAAGATAGATGCAATTAATCTCATACTCTATGATCCCTCATACTCTCATACTCTCATACTCTCATACTCTCATACTCTCTTACTCTCTTACTCACAAACCCTCCCACCTTCAAACTCACCTCCGGAATCTCAAACTCACCAAGCTCTACAGCTCTATAACTCCCACCCCATCGCAGTCTGCAAAACTTTTAATATATTTAGAAAAAAAATAGATGGACAATAGCAATTCCCGCAGAAACTTTATAAAAACAGCAGCTTTGGCAAGCTTTGGAGCCTTGGTTTTACCCAATTCTTTATTTGCGTATTCCAATGATTTTAAAACAGATAAAAAAGTCCGTGTCGGCTTTATCGGCGTTGGTCTTCGTGGGCAGGAACACGTGAAATTACTGGCAAAACGAAGCGATGTAGAGATCGTAGCCTTTGCTGATCCTGATAAAAGAATGCTTGCTGCTTCTCAAAAAATATTGAAAGACAATAATAAATCGGCAGCTCAGGAGTTTTCGAACGGGGAATATGACTATAGAAATCTTTTAAAATTAAAAACAATAGACGCTGTCGTCATCGCTACTCCATGGGAATGGCACCTTCCGCAGGGCGTAGAAGCAATGCGTGCTAAAAAGATTGTTGGAATGGAAGTTTCCGGAGCAATAAAGCTTCAGGATTGCTGGGAATTTGTGAAGGTATATGAAGAAACGAAAGTTCCTATCTTCATGATGGAAAATGTCTGCTACCGAAGAGATATTATGGCCATTCTGAATATGGTCCGTAAAGGGATGTTTGGAGAGCTGGTACACGGAAGAGGCGGTTATCAGCATGATCTGAGAGGAGTTCTCTTCAATGACGGGGTTACTCCTTATAATTCCGGGGCTGAGTTTGGAGAAAAAGGCTTCAGTGAGGCGAAATGGAGAACCGAGCATTATGTAAAACGTAACGGAGAACTTTATCCTACTCACGGATTAGGCCCGGTTGCAATGATGATGGACATTAACAGAGGAAACCGCTTGACAAGGCTTTCATCTTTCTCTTCCAAATCTGTAGGCCTTCATAAATATATTGTGGAACATCCTAAAGGAGGGGAAAACCATCCTAGTGCAAAAGTAAAATTCAACCAGGGAGATATTGTTACCACTCAAATTGCCTGTGCTAACGGAGAAACGATTCTTTTAACCCACGATACCAGCTTGCAGAGACCTTACGATCTTGGCTTCCGGGTACAGGGAACTGAAGGATTGTGGCAGGATTTCGGATGGGGAGATTTTAACCAGGGACATATTTATTTTGAAAAAACAATGAACCACACTCACCGTTGGGACAATACGGAAAAGTGGATGAAAGAATATGATCACCCGATGTGGAAGAAATTTGAAAATGTAGCAGCCGGAGCCGGACATGGCGGAATGGACTTCTTTGTGATGAATACTTTCATTGAATGCATCAAGAGAAATATAGAATTCCCAATGGATGTTTATGATCTTGCCTTATGGTATTCTATCACTCCATTGAGTGAAGAATCTATTGCCAAAGGTGGACAGGTTGTTGATATTCCTGACTTCACCAACGGAAAATGGAAAACCCGTAAACCTGTATTTGGAATGACCGATGAGTTCTAAAAAAGCATTACTCATATTAGCAGGCGGATTAGGAAGCCGCTATAAAGGCCTTAAGCAAGTGGATGGAATACTCGATAACGGATCTCCGATTTTGGAGTATTCTATCTATGATGCTCTGGAAGCCGGTTTCCATAAAGTGGTCATCATCGTCAACAGACTGATTCCTCAAAGTTATATTGACCGGCTCAATGCCATTGCTGAAAAAAAGGATTTTGAACTTCACTGGGTCTATCAGGAAATGGACAGCATTCCTATTTCACTAGAGGGCTTTGATTATCCTGAACGTAAAAAGCCGTGGGGAACCGCTCACGCTGTTCTTTGTGCCAAATATTCGATACAGGAGCCTTTTGTCATGATTAATGCAGATGATTTTTACGGTAAAGAAGCCTATCAACTGGCCGCCCATGAGATCAATCAGCATCATATTTCAGATTCACAATTCGGAATGATTGCTTATCCGGTAGGTACTACATTGAGTGGTAACGGAGCTGTAGCCAGAGGGATATGTACTCTGAATTCTGAAAACGATCTCCTGAAGGTAGAAGAGCAAACCTCTATTCAAAGAATCAATAATTCTATCATTTATATTCAAAACGGAGAAAATATAAAATTAGATCCTGAAACTCTGGTATCGATGAACTTTTTTATTTTCCATCCTCATATTTTCTGTTTTCTGGAAGCTTATTTTTATGACTTTATCGAGTCTGATCCCTTGCCTGATCAGGAATTCTATATTCCCTCCGCTGTACAGAGCATGATCGATGAAAATAAAGTAAAAGTAAAGGTCAAAGCATCTCCTTCTCAATGGATGGGTGTGACCTATGCCGACGACAAAAAGAATATTAAGGATTTTCTGACCTCAGAAATTCAAAAAAACAGATACCCGGAAAATCTATGGAACTAAACGATATTGTCATTCAATTCATCGGTACGGAAAACTACACCCTCTCTCCTATTACAGACGGGCTGATCAACACCACTTACCTTTTGGAAGATAAGGACCGGAACCAAAAGTTTATCCTGCAAAAGATCAATGATAACGTTTTCAAACAGCCGGAAGTCATCGTCAATAATCATTTAATGATCAATGAACTTCTCAGAGCCAATGATTACCAGTTCCAAATTATAGAGCCTGTTCCTTCTCTTACCCATCAACTTCTGGTGAAGGATGCGAATAATCAGCCATGGCGTATGCTGAGTTTTGTAGAAGACAGTATAACCTTTATTACTGCTCCTTCTCTACAGATAGCTTTTGAGGCAGCCAAAACCTTCAGCTATTTCCTTGCCACTGTAAATACGGAAAAGTTACCTGCTATTGAAGATACACTCCCCAATTTTCTCAATTTTGAAAAAAGGATTACTGATTATAAAAATTCACTCAAAAATGCCACTCCCCATTTAAAAGAAAGTGCGAAGGCAGAAATAGAGATCACCAACCAGTTCCTTTCTTTACCCGATCAATGGATCACAATGGAGAAAAACCATCAGATTCCCAAAAGAATTATTCATGCAGATGTAAAAATCAGTAATATTCTCTTTGATAAGAATCATCATCCGTTAGCTGTAATTGATCTGGACACCATGATGATTTCCACTATTCTCTATGATTTTGGAACAATGATTCAGTCTTACACCAATACAACCAATGAAGATGACGGAAGTGCCAAAGATAATTTCAACCCTGAAATGTATAAAGCGGTAAAAGAAGGCTTCTTATTCCATCTCAAGGAAAAACTGACTCCGGAAGAATATAATCACCTGGATTATGCTGCACAGGTCGCCATTTATATTCAGGAAGTTCGTTTTTTAACCGATTACCTGAACGGAAGTATTTATTATTCTACGAAATATCCTGAGCATAATCTGGACAGAACGAAAAACCAGCTGGAACTGTTGAAAGGATTAAGGGAATATTTACAGGAAGGAAACTGTGAAATTGCGAAAGAGCAAAAAGGTTAAATTGCCAAAAGGTAAATGGACTGAGTGATAAAATACTCACACTCAACATCTCAGAATTCTCTTTCAAGGATTAATTACGCGATCTATAGATTTCTATGGAATGGACAAAGTGTGTGGGTAGTTCTTAGTTTTCCATATCTCAGGAATCTACACTTTTACAATCCTAACCAACCCTCAAGCTTTCAACCCCCTCAAACTCTCAGACTCTAAAACTCTCAAACTAAATATCCAAAACTCCATACCCCACAATCACTCCAAAAACTCCAGTATCCTCTTCCATTCTTCAAATTTCTTTTCAAAGGAAACGGTATGAAGCGGACTCGTGGAAGGCAATAAAATGACAGGTAATCTGTAGTTCTTCCCTAACAACTTCTGCAAGTTTTTGTAAGATTTCCCACCGTTACAGAAAACAGCTTTGACATTAGGATGCTTTTCCAATAATTCGCCGATCTGATTGGCTTCTTCGTTTCTGATTTCAGAATCCAGGCTTCCTTTTCTTTCGCAGGAATCGATGACATCCCAAAGGGCAATATGGTGATTCTTTAATGTTTGGATTCTCTCGGGATAATCTTCGGTAAACTCTTCATGAAGCAATTCAAGAATGATCTTCCAGAATTTGTTCTGGGGATGTGCGTAATATTGTTGTTTTTCCAATGATTTCACTCCCGGAATGGAACCTAGAATTATGATTTCAGATTGATCATCAATAAGGGGAGCGAATGAAGAAATACGGTTTTGCATATCCAAATATATTAATTTTGGTCAGAGTCTTTGGGATTTCAAAATTAAAAAACGAGGCAGGGTTAGTTATGGTTAGTTTTATTTTTCACAGGTTGTGTTGATTTGGAGAGTGAAGCATTTTATGTAAGTTTTGGCTAAAGCCAATGGAACGGTAAATTTAAGTAAAGTGGGCTAAAGCCCACTCCTATTGAATTTGATTATTTACCGATTTCAAATCAAAAAATATATTTCATATTAAAGCCAATGGAATTTTAAATCATAAAAAACAGATTAAAAGCCATTTCTATTGAATTTAATTTTTGATGATTAAGAAAAATGCAATCTATTTTTTAGGTTTTGGTTAAAGCCATCGGAATTAATTATTATGAGAAAAGCGGGCTAAAGCCCACTTCTATTGAATTTCCCTCTTCTTTCTCTACAGATTTGCCTCACCTTATACATATTACCTTAAACCGTTGAACTTTTTCATCATAAAAAAAGCGGGCTAAAGCCCGCTTCTATTCATATTTTATTCTTGTTGATCTTACAATGTTTCTTTTAACCAATCGAAGAATTCTCTCTGCCATACCAATCCGTTTTGTGGATGAAGTACCCAGTGATTTTCATTCGGGAAGTATACCAACTTAGATTTTAAACCTCTTAATTTTGCAGCCTGGAAAGCTTCCTGACCCTGCTCGTAAGGGACACGGAAATCGATTCCACCCTGAACGATCATGATTGGCTTATTCCATTTTTCTACAAAGTTGCTTGGGTTGAATTCTGTATAAGCTTTTGGAAGTGGTTTCTCCCATGGCGAACCAAGATCCCAGTTGGCAAACCAAAGCTCTTCAGTGGTCAGATACCATGATTTCATATCAAACAATCCATCGTGAGCGATAAATGTTTTGAATCTGTTTTCATGGATTCCCGCCAGCATAAATACGCTGTATCCTCCATAGCTCGCTCCTACAGCCGCTACTCTGTCACCGTCTACATAAGGTAATGTTTTCGCGTAATCAGTAGCTGCCAGATAGTCTCTCATAGGTTGTCCACCCCAGTCTTTTGAAATATCTTCATTCCATTTTGTTCCCCATCCCGGCATTCCTCTTCTGTTTGGCGCTACTACGATATAGTCGTTTGCTGTCATTAAAGCAAAATTCCATCTTACGCTGAAGTATTGCGTCAATGCAGACTGAGGACCTCCCTGGCAGTAAACCAATGTCGGGTATTTTTTATTCGGGTCAAAATTAGGTGGATAATGGAACCATACGCCCATTTCTTTACCATCTGAAGTTTTAACCATTTTAAGTTCAGATTTCCCCTGAGCCAATTTCGCATAAGTATCTTTGTTGGCTTCAGTCACCTGCTTCATTTCTCCGTTTTTAAGGTTAACCGAGAAAAGTTCTGTAGCGTGATTTACGTCTGTTCTTCCTACTAAAAGTGAAGTTTTATTATCTGTAAAGATTTCATTAACGTCAAAATCTCCTTTGGTAATCTGCTGTACTTTTGCTGATTTTGAATCCAGGGAGAAAAGTTGTTTTGTTCCTCTGTAAGCGGCTGTAAAGTAAATCGTTTTTGAGTCTGCTCCCCAAAGAACATCTCCTGAAACGCTGTCATCCCAAGCTGCTGTAAGATTTGTGGTCTTCCCGGTCTTCCAGTCCATGATTTTCACATCATTTTTATCTGCCTCATATCCGTCTCTGGCCATACTCTGCCAGATCAAAGATTTTCCATCCGGACTGAACTTAGGATTGACATCATATCCTTTATTTCCTTCTGTCAGGTTTCTGGTGGTACCGGTTGCCATATCGTAAGCAAATATATCGGTATTCGTACTTGTTGAATATTCTTTACCACTTTTAGGCTTCATCACATATAAAAGCTGTGTAGAATCCGGGCTCCAGATAAAATCTTCAGCTCCGCCGAAAGGTCTCTGAGGAGAATCCCAGGTTTTTCCTTCCAAAAGGTCTTTAGCTCCGTCTACTTTATCGGAAGTATTCACTACAAATACATGATTGTATTTTCCTTCGTTAAAATAATCCCAGTGTCTGTGGTTAAGGTCGGTATACACCTGAGCGGTAGTTTTAGGGGTATCGCTGTATTTGTCCTTACCCATTACTTTTTCTACCAAAACCTGCTTGCTGAAGGCAATTCTCTTCCCATCCGGAGAGATCACGATGTTGTCAACCTCACCAATGGTATAGAATTCTGTCCAGGTTTTTCCTGCATCTTTTGAAAGATAGATTTTATCTCCTTCCTGAGCATAGATTCCGTTCTTATCCCACTGTATAAGGGCTTTTTTTCCGAAATCTATCTTAGCAGACTGGCTGTTAAGAACATTCAGGAAATAATTCTCACTTTTTGTCTTTTCTGTTTTCAGATCTACCTGCCCTACTTTATAGATAAGGGAAGCCTGATCCGGTGAAACTGCCTGTACTCCAACTTTTTTCAAAGTCCAAAGAATTTCAGGCGTCATTACTTGTTGTGCATTCATTAAAAGCGGAGCTGCCAGAGCCAGCAGACTGTACTTAAGTTTCATATGTTGATATTCATTTTTTAACGGAATTCTGGAATCCTGTTGATTTCATTAATTCCTTTCATTAAATTCAAAGATTGCCAAAGTTAGTATTTAAAATAAAAATGGACGAAAGAATTAACAATAAAGTTGGGGGGAGGTGAAAAGGTGAAAGGGAGGAAGGGTAAAATTGTGGGAGGTTTTTGTTTGGATGGAGGGAGTAAAGGGGCTGAGGGGACAAAGGAAGGTGAAAGGGTGAAGATAGCTGAGATGGCAAAGATGGCTGGGAGGTTGAGGAGGTGAAGTGAATTGGGGGAGGTTAATTTTCTTTATTTAATTTTATTTTTGGAGGTTTTATTGTTTCCGGATGATCAGATTCTTAAACCTTTTAGCTTTTTATAAAGAAGTCCGCTGGTGCAATACCAACGGACTTTTTAAATTGTATATTCAGTCAATTAATCTCCATCGGAGAACATTGAATTGGCCAGTGAAGTGACAATCGACAGCAGGATACTGAAGATAAATGCCCACCAGAAACCGTCTACCTGCATACTGTCTATGAAATAATCAGCAATCATAATGATCGCCGCATTGATCACCAATGCGAAGAAACCCAGAGTAATGATGGTCAGAGGAAGCCCAAACAGACTTAAAACAGGCTTTACAAATATATTTAAAACACCAAGTACAATGGCGAAAATAACTGCTGAAGAAAATCCGTCAAAATGTACTCCCGATAAAACTTTGGTTAGAAAAAAGGCAACGATTGCCGTTATAAATAATCGGATAAGTAAGTTCATATTGTTATTTTTTTAATGTTTATGGGGATTGTTGAGCAAAAGCTATTCCATTCTCATAAAAAGAATTCCGCTAAACCCTTTATTGAAGGAATATTTATCTCCAAATTGACCTGAAATTTATTATTTTATTTTCATCATCGTGACTAATGAAGTCGCCACATGACTTTCTGAGCTGCCATTTTCATCCTGAACATAAATTTCTGTTCTTACCACACTGATCTTCGCTCCACCTTTGATGACGTAGGATTTTGAAACCAAAGCATCTCCTATTGCGGGACGAAGATAATTTACTTTCAATTCAACGGTTACCACATAGCAGTCTTCTTCGTAATGGCTCACAGCAGCATATCCTGAAGAAACATCTACCAATGAAGCAATCATTGCCCCATTAAACATTCCTGCTTTTCTGGTCATTATTTCCATTTTAGGAATTTTCATAGAAATGAAATCCGTTTCTACTTCCAATAATTCTGCTTTATAGAATTTCAAAGTTTCTGAACGGCCGAAGCTGTCGGTGATAAGTTTCTTTTTCTCTGGAGTCATTGATTATAATTTGAATGTAAATTTAGAGATTGATTTAAAATTTAAAGAATTAAAAACATAAAAATTAGCACTCGACACGTTTTGTGAAAATTTTGGATGATAAAAAAAGATTAGCTTTGCAGTAAAGCTTTCATAATGAGTTTAAAAAAGTTTTTCCTGTTTTTAGTGTTCCTGATAGGCTGCAGTTTTCAGGCGCAGACTTTACATTTGTATGGAGGTGCCGATCAGGATCAATACCTGGGATGTCTGAACTGTGATACTTTTGATAAAAACTCAGTGTGGAACAAATTCAGTGATTTCGGGAATATATTCGGTTCAAAATCGATCTGGAATACTAACGGGAACTATGGAAGTTCATACAGTACCTACTCTCCGTGGAGTGCCTATGCTTCTTATCCGCCAGCTATCGTTGATGAAAACGGAAATTTTTATGGGTATCTTACTCTGAATCCCTATAAATCTGAAAGATCTGAACTGGAGCTGGCAAAGATCTTATGTAAATATCACGAGGATATAAAAACGGATATTGACGGATGGTATCATAAGCTGTTCCGGTAATGGTTGTAGGGGGCTTTATTCTGAAGATCTGGTAAACCACCCCGTCAAAAATTCTTTGAATTTTTGCCACCCCTCCAGAGGAAGGGAATGTGAGTACCTTTCATTCTAATATTGGTAAAAAAATGGCGCTTTTGAATGGCAGTCAAAAGGTCACGGTTTCGAATCCCGTATTCTCCACAAAATAGCAGTTGAATCTTAAGTTGTATATTTTAAAACACTTTAGTTCACATAAGTAAGTTTATCATGATACTGATCAGTAAGTTCACTTTAGATGAAAATCTTTGATTTTCATAGGCTTTAGTGTACTTTATATACGCAAAGTTTGTAAACTTAAATAACTTAAGTGTTTAAAAAACTTTTGAGACTTTTGGAGTTAAATGGATTACAATTAACTCATCAGCTAAGAAGTACCTGGAAATCATCACCTAAAGCCAAAACCCCTTCCGCTATACTTTCCGGATGGCTACTGAAGCCTTTCAGTTTTGAGGTTTTTCCTTTCAGAACAAGATCCATCAATTGTTTATCGGACAGTTTCTTCCCAAAAATTTCGAAGGTAATTTTGAAACCACAATTCTTGAAATCGGAGCAGCCGACTGCTGTTTTACCTTTGATCAGGTTATGTTCTTTACATTTCGGGCATTTTGTTTCTTCCCAGGACTGAAGTTCTTTTTTCTGTGCAGGTTCTCTTTTTTTCTTTTCCTTCACGACTTCTTTTTCTTCTTCCTGAAGCATGATGACTTTTCCTTTTCCATACACCACTTTTTCAGTAAGTTCTGTTACCATCTGAATCAGTTCTTCTTTAAAAAGATTGGCTTCATACTCGCCTTTTTCAATTTTACGAAGTTTTGATTCCCATTCACCTGTCAGTTCTGGACTCTTTAAAAGCTCGTCTTCGATGGTGTCGATCAATTGAATTCCCGTTTGGGTAGCGATGAGGTTTTTCCTTTTTTTCTCGATGTATTTTCTTTTGAAAAGGGTTTCAATGATATTGGCACGGGTGGATGGTCTTCCAATCCCGTTATTTTTCAACATTTCCCTTAATTCTTCATCTTCTACCTGTTTCCCGGCAGTTTCCATGGCTCTCAGCAATGTTGCTTCGGTATAGGGTTTCGGAGGGGTTGTTTTCCCCTGGTGAATCATTGGATCGTGTGGCCCGGTTTCGCCCACAACAAATTCAGGAATGGTCTGTTCTTCCTCCTTTTCTTTTTCTTTATCTGTGGTTTCTTCTTTAGGTTCTTTTGAATACACGGCTCTCCATCCCGGTTCAAGAACCTGTCTTCCGCTGGTTTTGAAAGGAATGGTTCCTACTTTTCCCTCTACCAAAGTATTGGAAATTTTACATTCCGGGTAGAATACCGCTATAAAACGTTTGGCAATCAGATCATATATCAGCTTTTCTTCCCTGCTCAGGTTTTGAGACGGTGGAATTTCCGTAGGAATGATCGCATGGTGATCCGTTACCTTGGTATCGTCGAAAACAGCTTTTGATTTTGGAATCGGAGCTTCCAGTAATGGGGCAATCAACTCCTGATAAGGGTACATTTTTTTAAGAATACCCTCTATTTTCGGATATAAACTATCGGATAGGTACGTTGTATCTACACGCGGATAGGTTACATGTTTCTTTTCATAAAGACTCTGGACATAGTTCAACGTGTTTTCCGCTGAATAGCCATATTTTTTATTGGCTTCTACCTGAAGTCCGGTCAAATCGAAAAGTCGGGGATTTTTTTCTTTTCCTTCTTTAATTTCGAAAGAAACAATTTCAAATGGATTTACCTTCAGGTATTCCAGTCCTTTTTCAGCACGTTCTAATGTCTTTAAACGATCGATCGCTGCGTTAAAAAGAACATCACGGTATTTTGTTTTCAGTTCCCAATATTCTTCTGTGGTAAAGGCATCAATCTCTTTCTGACGCTGAACCAGCATGGCCAATGTCGGCGTCTGCACTCTTCCGATAGAAAGAACCGCTTTATTTCCTCCGAATTTCTTGGTAAAAAGTCTCGTGGCATTGATTCCCAGCAACCAGTCTCCTATAGCTCTTGCATTTCCGGCCAGATAAAGATTCTTGTAATCTTCTGCAGGCTTTAAGCTGGCAAAACCTTCTTTAATCGCATCTTCCGTCAATGAAGAAATCCATAAACGCTGGATCGGTTTGTTGCATTTTGCTTTCTGCAGCACCCAACGCTGGATCAGTTCTCCCTCCTGCCCGGCATCCCCGCAGTTGATGACCTCATCACAGTCTTCTACCAATTTCTCAATCACTTTAAACTGATTTTCAACGCCTTTATTCGGGATCAGTTTGATTCCAAAACTGCTGGGAATAATTGGCAGTGAAAATAAATTCCAGGATTTGTACTGAGGACCGTAGTCATGAGGTTCTTTCAGGGTACAAAGATGTCCGAAAGTCCATGTTACACAATAGCCGTTTCCTTCCATATAGCCCTGTTTAGGCGTGGTAGCCCCTAATACTTTGGCAATATCTCTGGCAACACTTGGTTTCTCGGCAATACATAATTTCATGAACTCAGGGTTTATTGAAGGAGTGCAAAAATCGGGATTTTTTTTGACTTTAGCTAATTTAGATTCTGAGTCTCTGACTGTCAAAGCTTTTGATTTTTTTCGGTATCAGAAAGAAGTAAATGTATCAGAAAAAATAAAGGACAGCAACAGAATGATCCAAAGTATATTTTTCATTTACTTAATCAAAAATTAAATATAATAAAAAATGCCTATTACAAAAAAGCGTCCATCAACATCACCATTGATCTGGTAATTATAAACTTAAAAAATACAGGTTTCATAGGTGTTTTGTGCCGCCTAAATAAAGACAGTCCAGTCTATTGAATGCGAAATAAGACTCCTCAGGATTGATCTCAGATTGAGCTTTCAAGAACTTTACACAATTCTCAAAATATTCAATTTATTTTATCTTTTTCATAACACAAATAAAAGTATGATTTTAGGATAATTTGAAATAAAAAAGATATAGCATCTGTTCCACTACTTAAAATTAAAAAACACAAGCAAACAACTGAAAACAAACAACTTACACTGTTAACGATAAATTAATATTTAAAATCTCTACTTTTTTAGTGGACTAATAAAAATTATATTATATATTTGCAACCGTATTCAGGAAATAAAACAAAATGAGCACAGAAACAAAGAATAATTCAACAAGTAAACATATCATCAAAAACATGATGAAGGATATGTGTATGCCTGTGCATCAAGAATACGGTGGGTGACCTTACTTTTTAATATAATATACTTTTTAAAGGCCCTACTGAATTGTAGGGCCTTTTTTCATTGAGAACGAACAACATTAAAAATATAAAAATGAGCAATTCTAAAAACAAATGGTTGGTTCCTGTTGCGTTTACCAACATCTATGTAATTTGGGGAATTACGTTTTTAGCTATTTCATTTGGCTTAAAGGGTTTTCCACCATTCATTCTTTCCGGGTTACGGTTTATGGTTGCCGGAATTCTGATGATCGCCTATCTTCTTTCTAAGGGAGAAAAAGCAAATTCTCTGGTCAACTGGAAGAAAAATGCCATTACCGGTATCCTTATTCTTACCGGAGGGACGGGTCTTGTAGCCTGGGGAGAACAATATGTAACAGCCTCTGAAGCGGCTATTTCCATAGCAACCGGCCCGTTCTGGTTCATTGCTATCGACAGAAAAAACTGGAAATATTATTTTTCGGATAAATTTATTCCGATAGGATTGATCATAGGATTTATAGGATTGGTATTCTTCTTAAAAGGAAGTGTACATTCTACGGCAGCTCATGCTGTCGGGTCCGAAAATCTTCGTATCACAGCATTTATTGTGCTGGGGTTAAGTTCCATAGCATGGGTGCTCGGTTCTTTATATTCAAAGAAAAATCCGGCCTCACAATCTACTTTTATGAATATCGCACAACAGCTTATAGTAGCGGGAGCGGCCTCTTTTATGATTGCTTTTTTCAGGAAAGAATGGACTGATTTTTCGGTATCCGAAGTTCCATTATCGGCATGGTTTGGGGTCTTATTTTTGATCTTCTTTGGATCGATAGTCGCTTATTTGTCGTACATTTGGCTGTTGTCCGTGAAACCCGCTGCTTTGGTAAGCACCCATACCTACATCAATCCTATCGTAACGGTGATTGCAGGTTGGATTGTCGCTCACCAGAGTATCAATGGAGGTCAGCTGTATGGATTATTCATCATATTGCTGGGAGTACTTCTAACGAATGTCACCAAGTATTTTAAACTTTCAAAACGGTCGAAGGTCAAAATCAGAAGATTAAGAAGATTTTTTAACAGAGCAGGCAGACGATACCAGCCTATTTAAACAGGATATAAAATCAGAATGATAGAAATCAAGAACATTTCAAAAACATTTCACCAGAAAAAACAGTCTTTTAAAGCACTGGATAAGGTGAGCCTCAATATAGAAAAAGGAGATATAGTAGGTATTATCGGGTTTTCAGGTGCCGGGAAAAGTACCCTGATCCGTACCGTCAATCTGCTGGAGCGCCCTGATGAGGGACAGATCATTATTAATGGAAAAGATTTTACAAAGCTCAATTCTAAACAACTGGCTGAAGAGCGTAAAAAGATAGGAATGATCTTTCAGCATTTCAACCTTCTTTCTTCGAGAACTGTTTTTGATAATGTAGCCCTTCCTTTGGAACTGGACCATATCAGCAAAGATCAGATCAACAAAAAAGTTAATGAATTATTGAAGATCGTAGGACTTGAAGATAAAGCGAATGATTACCCAAAAAGCCTTTCAGGAGGACAGAAACAAAGGGTAGCCATTGCAAGAGCTCTGGCCAATGATCCTCACCTTCTGCTTTGTGATGAAGCTACCAGTGCACTGGACCCGGCTACAACGCAATCTATTCTGCAGCTTTTAAGAGATATTAATCAAAGACTGGGAATTACCATCCTTTTGATTACCCACGAAATGGAAGTGATCAAAGCGGTCTGCAACCACGTTGCTGTGATCGACAAAGGAAAATTATTAACAAAAGGAACTTTAAGCGAGATTATTTCGGATAGAGAAAATCCGATCATCCGCCAATTTATAAATTCAGACATCATGACCCTGCCACAGGAACTCAGTAACAGACTGCAGAAAGAACCGAAAGAAGGTTTATTTCCGCTGGTCGAAATAGAACTAAACGAAAACATCAGTGTTGAACAAATTCTTTCAGCACTCTATAACCAATATAAAATCCCTTACAAACTTTTAAAGGCTGACGTAGAATATCTTGGAAATTCCAATTTTGGTAAGCTTTTGCTACAGCTTCAGGGTGAGGCTGAGGAAAACCAACAGGCGATTTATTATTTCAACCAAAATAAAATTCAAAATACAGTAAGAGGATATGCTTAGTGATACAGTAATTGCCCTTTTGGCAAAAGGAACCTGGGAAACGGTTTATATGACATTTCTGTCGGGATTTTTTGGTTTTGTACTGGGACTTCCGGTTGGGATTATGTTGTTTTTAACGAGAAAAGGACAACTGCTGGAAAATGCTTTCTATCATAGAGGTCTATCTATTCTGGTTAATATTTTCCGTGCGATCCCTTTTATTATTCTGATTGTATGGATGATTCCTTTTACCAGAATATTGGCCGGAACATCTATCGGAGTGAATGCAGCTTTGGTTCCACTGAGTGTAGGAGCAGCCCCGTTTATTGCAAGACTTGTGGAGAACAGCCTTATTGAAGTTCCTCACGGTCTTATTGAGACTGCAAGAGCTCTGGGAGCTTCACCATTACAGATTATCAGAAAAGTTTTGCTTCCTGAGGCCCTTCCTTCTTTAGTCAATAATGCAACCATTACTCTGATTACCCTTGTAGGGTACTCTGCAATGGGAGGTGCTGTAGGTGCCGGAGGACTGGGACAGGTGGGGTACCAGTATGGCTACATAGGATATGATATTGTCATTATGAACACTGTATTGATCTTACTTGTGCTCCTTGTATTCATCATACAGTTTATGGGAGACAGATTATCGAAAAGCTTTGATCACAGGTAGTACAGGTTGGAGAGCTTGAAAGCTCGGGGAGTTTGAGAGTAAGAGAGTTTGAGGGTAAGATGACTATAGAGTATAAGATTAATATCATCCATATTTTATCTTCTTCACCTATTTGCAATTTTGCCATTTTGCAATTTCGCCCTTTCGCCTCTTTGCCTTCTCAGCCATATTCGCTTTCTTCGCCTCCTCCCCCCAAAACCCTTTAAATAAAAAAAAATGAAAAAAATAAAAATTTTTGGTCTGCTAGCTGCTGGAGTATTGCTATTCAGTGCCTGTTCGGGAAGAAAAGATGATCCGAACTTTATCCGCGTGGGAATCACATATGGCCCGGAACAGGAAGTGGCTGAAGTGGCAAAAAAAGTAGCTAAGGATAAATACAACCTGGAAGTGGAGCTTATTCCATTCAACGATTATGTAGTTCCTAATGAGGCATTAACCAACGGAGATATTGACGCCAATGCATTTCAGCATATTCCTTATTTGACGGAACAGTCAAAACAGAGAGGCTATAACCTTGTACCTGTAGGAAATACATTCGTCTACCCTATTGTAGCGTATTCCAAAAAGATTACGAATATCAGCCAACTGCAGGAAGGCAATACCATTGTGATTCCCAATGACCCAACCAACGGAGGACGTTCTTTGCTTCTTTTGCAGAAAAGCGGCCTGCTGAAACTGAGAGACGGTGTCGGATTGTTGCCAAAAGTAACGGATATTACAGGAAACCCGAAACAACTGAAGATCATGGAGATTGAAGGAGCCCAGATCCCAAGAGTTCTGGACGACAGAGATGTTGTGGTTGGTATAATCAATAACAATTTTGCAGCTCAGGCTGGCCTAGATCAGAAAAAACAGGGCATCCTTGTTGAAGATAAAGATTCTCCTTATGTGAATGTGATTGTTGCCAGACATGACAATAAGAACAGTCAGAAAGTCAAAAATTTTGTTAAAGCCTATGAGTCTCCGGAAGTGGAAAAGAAAGCTCTGGAAGTCTTCAAAGGAGGAGCTGTAAAAGGATGGGACTGATGGTTGAGAGCGTTTGAGAGCATGAGGGAGAAGGATGAGTGAAAATGGATTTACTTTTATAGCCCTCTTCTTATCTGCTCTTACCAATAAAAATATACAACAGTAAACTGTCTGCCAATAAGCGGGCAGTTTTTTTATCTTCAAAATTTATTTTCTCAATTTGAGATAATAAAAATTTTTCTTTACTTTTGTTTTCAATCAAATAGAAAGGAATTATGTTAAAGAAAACCGTCATTATAAGTTTACTCACCTTTATTTCTGCTTCTTATATGGCTCAGACCAATACTCCCCTACCCGTTTATTTAGATGAATCCCAACCTGTGGAACAGCGTATTCAGGATGCATTATCGCGAATGACCCTGGAAGAGAAAGTGGCCATGCTCCATGCACAATCCAAATTCAGTTCGCCAGGTGTACCAAGACTCGGAATTCCGGAATTCTGGACCACTGACGGCCCTCACGGGGTACGTCCTGAAGTGATGTGGGACGAATGGGACCAGGCCGGATGGACCAACGATTCTATTATCGCTTACCCTGCTCTTACTGCATTATCTGCCACATGGAATAAAAAAATGTCTTGGAACTACGGGAAAGCATTAGGCGAAGAAGCCCGATACAGAAAAAAAGATATTCTTCTGGGACCTGGAGTCAATATCTACAGAACTCCCCTGAATGGCAGAAATTTCGAATATATGGGTGAAGATCCTTATCTGACCTCAAAAATGGTGGTTCCTTATATCAAAGGGGTACAATCTAATGGCGTTGCTACTTCTGTAAAACATTTTGCCCTCAACAACCAGGAAATGTTCCGTCATACCAGCAATGTAATTGTAGATGACAGAACCCTGTATGAAATTTATCTTCCTCCTTTCAAAGCCGCTGTCACAGAAGGTGACTCATGGACGATCATGGGCGCTTACGATATGTACAAAGGTCAATATGCCAGCCAGAACCAATATCTTCTCAATGATATTCTAAAAAAAGAATGGAACTATAAAGGAGTGGTTGTATCCGACTGGGGAGCCGTAAATAATACAGAGCAGGCTATCCACAACGGCCTTGATCTTGAATTCGGATCGTGGACCAACGGGCTTTCTGCAGGAACTAAAAATGCCTATGACAACTATTATCTGGCAAAACCTTATCTAGACCTTATCAAAGCAGGAAAAGTAGGAACTACAGAACTTGATGATAAAGTAACAAGACTACTTCGCCTTGCTTACAAAACGACAATGAACCGTAACAAACCTTTTGGAAATATTGCTTCTGAAGAGCATAAGGCTGTTGCAAAAGAGATTGGGGAAGAAGGAATTGTTCTTCTGAAAAACCAGGGAAATGTTCTTCCTATCGATATAAATAAGGCTAAAAAAATAGCGGTTATCGGAGAAAATGCCATCAAAATCATGACTGTTGGCGGTGGTTCTTCTTCTTTAAAAGTTAAATATGAAACGCTTCCTCTGGATGGCATCAAGGCCAGATTCGGAAAACAGGCTGATGTACAGTATGCGAGAGGTTATGTAGGAGATATTGGCGGTGAATACAACGGCGTAAAATCCGGACAGAATTTAAAAGATACCCGTTCTGAAGCTGAATTATTGAACGAAGCTGTAGAATTGGCCAAAAAATCTGACTATGTCATTTTTGTGGGCGGACTGAATAAAGCTGATTTCCAGGACAGCGAAGGCAACGACAGAAAAAGCTATGGACTTCCTTATAATCAGGATCATGTGATCTCTGCTCTTGCAAAAGCAAACAAAAACCTGGCTGTAGTCTTAGTATCAGGAAATGCTGTGGCCATGCCATGGATCAAGGAAGTTCCTACCGTTCTTCAATCCTGGTACCTGGGATCTGAAGCCGGAAATTCTATTGCTTCTATCTTAGCAGGTGATGCGAACCCTTCAGGAAAGCTTCCGTTTACCTTCCCTGTAAAGCTTGAAGACAACTCAGCGCATCAGCTTGGAGAATATCCCGGACAAAAAGATGAATTGGCAGCCGGGAAAGGTAAAGATCAGAAAAACCCGATCAATATTACTTACAACGAAGGCGTATTTGTAGGCTACCGTTGGCATGACACCAAAAATATAAAGCCATTGTTCAGTTTCGGACATGGATTGAGCTATACCACTTTTGAGTTTGGAAAAGCCAAAGCTGATAAAACAACTCTTTCACAGGATGATACCATTACCTTTACAGTAACGGTAAAAAATACAGGTAAAAAAGCAGGAGCAGAAGTTGCTCAACTTTACATCAGTGATTTAAAATCATCTGTTCCACGCCCGGCAAAAGAGCTGAAAGGTTTTGAAAAGATATATTTAAATCCTGGTGAGACCAAAGAAGTAAGTTTTACCATTGATAAAACGGCTCTAAGTTATTTTGATGCCGGCAAACACGACTGGGTAGCTGAACCGGGAGATTTTGAAGCCCTGATAGGAAATTCTTCGGATGCTATTAAAACAAAGGTGAAGTTTACTTTGAAATAAAAAATGAAGTTAATGCTTGATGTTTAACTTCTGAAATTAATTTTGTAGAATTGATTATGGCAGGTTTCGATTGAAATCTGCCTTTTTTGTTTCTCGCTGATTGAGGTGATTACGCAGATTTACGTTGAAAAAATTCAGTAACAGTTGGAAAAACTCAAAGTAAATATTCGTGCATTAGTGGCTATTTTTTTATCTGACGCAAAGGTATAGTGATTCCGATGCTTTATTTTAGGGAGCAAAGCAGAGCGACTTCGTCGATGATGAAGCGAAGGGGTTGTATGACTGAGTAAAAACAAATTACCAACTGAAATCTGCCTTTTTATTTCTCGCTGATTGACGAGATTATGCAGATTTGTATTGAAAAAACTTAGTGACAGTTGGAGAAACTCAAAGTAAATATTCGGGCATTAGTAGCTATTTTTTTATCTGACGCAAAGGTATAGTGATTCCGATGCTTTATTTTAAGGAGCAAAGCAGAGCGACTTCGTCGATGATGAAGCGAGGGGTTTATAGGTTATGGATTAGATGGTTGAATAAAAAAGCAGGTTTCGAATTGAAACCTGCTCCCCATTTTTATCTAACAAATCTTGAATTATTTTCCGCCTCCGGAATTTTTCTCTACATCGGTTTTGGTATTTTCTTTCACTTTCTGATTTCCGAAACGTTTTACAAAGGTAAGAGAAACTCCGTACCAGTCCCATTTCGAGTACTGTCTGAAAGTCCCGTCCGGACTGTAAGTGGTGTTATCGGCATAAGGTCTTTTAAAGATATTCATCAGCTGCATGCTCAGCTCCATCTGTGTCTTAGGAAAAATTTTGGTCACAGAGATATTATGGAAGACATTTGTATTGTTGGCATACGTATTCCCGTTATTCTGATTGGCAATTTCCATCCACGCACTCAGGTTAATATTTTTGTTGAAAAGATTGGTGTAGGAAGCATTAAGAGATCCACCCCAATAGCTGATATAGTCTTTTCCGCCTAGCTTATTCTTTTCATTAAAATCTTTATTGTTGATATAATACCAGCCAAATCCGACATTCACGTTCAGTTTGTTTTTCAGGAAATTCTGATTGGTATTGGCAAAAAGGTAATATTTTTCAACCTTTCCATCGAAGTTTCCGGGTAGGGAAACCGTTCTTCCGTTCTCCGTCACATAGGTGGTCCAGTAATCCTGGTTGGTATGCATATACCTTACAGAAAGGAAGTATTTTTTCAAAATTCCAAACTTCAGATAAAGGCGGTCATTCGGGTTAGGATTCAGATATAAATTTCCTCTGGAATAGGTACCGTTAATCTCAGGGACAAGGAAAGGGTTGAATTCTTCATACCATGGTCGCCAGATACTGCGGTTATAGGTAAAACTCACATCATACTTGTCTGAGAAACTATACTTCAACAATAGATTGGGAAGAAAATTGCCATATGAATCTTTTCGCTCCGTACCTGCTACATCCTGTCTTATTTTATAATCAATGTATTCGTATCGAAGTCCGATTCTCGCTTCCAGCTTTTTGAAAAACGTCTTGCTATAATTGGCATATAAAGAGCTGAGGTTATCTTCATAGTGGAAAGTATCATTTCTGAACAGGCTATAAAACTCAGAACCGGGATCATTTAAACTGGTTCCATAAAGACTGTTGGGAATAACATGATTATTCAATTCTGTTTTCCCTCCTACTTCAATAGTTCCCCCGGACTTACCCAGTGGCTGCGTATAATCCACTTTCAGGTAATAATTACGCATCTCATTGCTGTTAATGATTCCCAACTGCTGGATTTTCGAACCTTGCTTATCAATCAGATTATCATTATTATAACTTGAATAATTGGTCCCGATATTAATATCTAAAATTTTACTCTTTTCTTTATCATAGTACTTATAAAAGGCATTAGTCCCTAAGTTCCGGCTAAATCCCCAGGTATTCTGAGTCTGGCGAAAAGAATCATCCAGATTACCATTTGTTGATAGCGTCCCTTCGGATTCGGCCAATGATAAGCTCCTGTTCTGGTAATATTCCAGTACAAGTCCGATATTGTTCTTATCATTAATTTCAAATTCTGAGGTGGAAGAAAGAGAAGGACTTTCATTTTTCATCACATTTTCCATCCTGTAATGAGTGACCTTGTTATTATTATATCGGGTATCCGTGCTTTCATTCTTCTGAACATAAAATCCGTCACTATAGCCGCCTATAAAAGTCTGCGTGAAGCTTTTCTTATGATAATTCAGGTTGAAATTGGCGTTTTGTGAATTCTTGGTACTCTGTCTGTTGTTTAGAGAGATACTGCCTTTCATCCCTTCATCGTCTCTCTTTTTCAATACAATATTGATAACGGATCCGGAAGTTTCGTATCGTGAAGACGGGCTGGTAATCACTTCAATCTTCATCAGATTATCAGCGGGAATGGTCTTAAGGTATTCTTTTAATTCTTTTCCGGTGAAAACCGATTTTCTGTCGTTGATATAAACCGTTACGGTCTGTCCCTCTGCTTTTACAGCATCATTATTATCAATACTTACCAAGGGGGTCATTCTGAGAACATCCCACGTTGTATTTCCAGCCACAATAGAACTATTGGCTACATTAAAAACGGTTCTGTCTATTTTAGACTCTACTGTAGGCTTTCTGGCAACAAGGGTAACGCCCTCTATTTCTTTTGCCTGAGCCTTTACAGTATCTTTCGCAGCCTTAGTCTGAGCCAGTGCTAAAGAACCTGTTAATATTGCTATTGGAAATAAAATTATTTTCATGTGAAATTATAGTTTTTTCTATAAGACCACTTACATGGTAGATTTGTTACACCAATTTGTAAAAAAATATAAATAGAACAGCAATATAGAAACACCTCAACTTAACATAAATTCAAAAACAATAAAAAAGACATCATAAAATGTGTTATTTTTTAATTTTATTCATACTAAATAAACTGAAAACATATCTTATTCTTAATTTAAATTTATTTAAAGAAAATTCTCCCATACAACCAAAAAAAGCCCGGATCTCACCCGGGCCGCTAGCAATAGCAAATTTACAAGGAATAATATTAAAAAATATGCTAGTTTATACTTTCAAAATAATGGATAACCCCTACTTCAGGCAGGTGAAATTTATCCTTATTAAAATCTGGCTCTTTATGCTGGCTGTTCTCCAGGAATGAATTACTGAAAAGCGCATAGGAAGGCTGCTCTGCCACACCGTTTTTCAATAGCTGATGTGCCTCCACAATTGTCTTTCCGTATAATTTTCTGAAGTTCCCGATATTATACTGTGAAAATGAGCCATAATGAACAATAAATTTGAGTGACAGATCAATGGTTGTACTTAAACTTTTGCTGAGTTCCGCAATCTTCCTGTTGAATGCAGATCTCATTTTCCAGAGCATCCGTGAGATACTTTGATAAGACGGGCTATCATCATAGCGGTAAAATAAAATGGCATCCCCCTCAATCTCAGAAATTTCAAAATACTGATCATTCACATCGATCAGCGTAGAAAGCAACTGCCGTACAATATACTCTCCGGTATACAGCTTCGTATTGAATACAAATTCTGTAAATCCGCTGAAATCCGGTATAAGAATGATCCCCTCTTGTATATTTGTTTTCATAATGATAATGGATTAAAAACCTGCTCCATCACTAAAGACGAAGCAGATTCAGTTTTACTTTATTGCCATCCGCCTCCTACAGAACGGTAAAGCGCCGTTATCGCATTCAGTCGCTGAGCTTTCAGAGAAGCCAGTTCCATTTCTGCCTGTAACTTATTGCTTTGTGCTATAATGACCTCTACATAAGTGGCAGAATTGTATTTGAATAACAAATCAGCTTTTTTTACAGCTTCTCCTGATTTTACAGCCAGCCCTTCAGCAATTTTCTGCTGTTCTTCCAGCTTTTGAATCTGCACCAAAGCATCAGAGACCTCTCCTACCGCTTTCAAAACAGATTGCTTAAAACCAATTTCTGCCTGATCAGCCAGTACTTTTGATTGTTCGTACTGTGTTTTCAGTTGCTTACCATTCAAAATAGGCTGTGCAATCGCTCCGGCAGCCATCCCGAAAAGAGATCCGGGAATACTGAACCAGTGGCTGATCTGGAAAGCATTGACACCTCCCTGGGCAGTAATATTCAGAGAAGGATACATATTCATTTTGGCTACATGAATGGCCGCTGCGCTTTTTCTTACGTTCAGTTCAGCTGTTTTCACATCAGATCTGTAGCTTAATAATTCAGACGGAATCCCCGCCGAAATATGATCCGGAGACTGTACAGTATTCAAGCTTTCCTTTCTTTCAATCCTGCCTGGCATAGAACCGGTAAGCAGACTCAGTGCATTTTCCTGAATGGTAACAGCGCTTTCAATAGCCGGAATTGATTTAAGGATCTGATCTTTTACAATTTCCTGCTGCTGTACCGCCAAAGCAGTCGTCAGGCCGAGCTCCTGTTGTTTTGTCAGGAATTTCAAGGTATTATCTGCATAGATTAAATTGGATTTTGTAATCTCCAACTGAGTATCCAGCATCAGCAGATTATAATAGCTTTGTACTACAGTGGCTACCAACTGCGTTTTTACAGCCTTCGCCGCTTCCTGGGTTTTAAGGTATTCTGCCAGAGCCTGCTCTTTTCTCCCTTTGATCTTCCCCCAAATATCTGCTTCCCAGGAAATATTTACAGATGCCGTATAATCTTCCATATACCTTTTCCCCATAAACTGCCCGGCCATCATTCCGTTCATACTGTTATCCGAAGGACGGTTGATATTCGCATTCGCACCGGCACTGATGACAGGAACATTCCCCCATTTGCTTTGGTTGTAAGCCAATGAAGCAAATTCGATCTGTTTCAAAGCGATCCGCAGATCATTGTTCTGCACCATCGCTTTATCGATCAATCCAACCAGAACAGGATCTTTGAAAAAATCTTTATAGCTGATCTTAGCCATATTTTCATTTTGTTCCGCCACAATGCTGTCACTTCTGAAAGCTTCAGGCATATTCACTTCAGGCTGTTCATATTTCTGAACCTTACACGAAACGGCGGTTCCTGAAATGAATGCGATATATGCTATATTTTTAATTTTCATTTTTAAAGTCATTTGAATTAATATTCCCAATCCGCATCCGTTACCACTTTTCCACTGATTCTCTCATGCAATGCCTGGAATACCACGAAAAGAACCGGAACCACAAAGATCCCCAGGATCGTTCCGAAAAGCATCCCTGAAATAGCGGCGTACCCGATAGAATGGTTACCTAATGCAGACGGACCAACTACAAATACCAATGGAATCAAACCGGTAATAAACGCCAGAGAGGTCATCAGGATAGGACGTAAACGTGCTTTTGCCCCTTCCACCGCTGAAGCAATAAGACTCTTCCCTGCTCTACGTCTCTGAATGGCAAATTCCACAATCAGAATACCATTCTTTGCCAGCAGCCCGATCAGCATCACCAAAGCAATCTGCACATAAATATTATTGGAAAGATCTGCAAACGTAATCCCTACAAAGACTCCTGATAAACCTACCGGAATAGCAATCAGAACCGCCAGCGGAAGGATGTAACTTTCATACTGTGCAGACAGTAAAAAGAATACGAATACAATACACAATCCAAAAATCATCACCGATTGTGAACTGGAACCTGCCTCTTCACGGCTCATTCCTTTATAATCATAAGTATATCCAGGAGGA
This sequence comes from Chryseobacterium sp. FR048, assembly GCF_056844665.1. NCBI lineage: Bacteria > Pseudomonadati > Bacteroidota > Flavobacteriia > Flavobacteriales > Weeksellaceae > Chryseobacterium > Chryseobacterium sp. FR048. Next base: position 90,362 of record NZ_JBXDSE010000011.1, read on the forward strand.
AGCACCTGCTGGCTCACTTCTTTAACTGCAGCCATAGCCTGTCCCGTACTGTATCCAGGGGCCGCCATTACCGTAAGATTGGACGAGTTGAAAAGATTGAAACGGTCTACCACTTCAGCACCGGTTACTTGTTTCAGGCTCACCAACGTGTTGACAGGAACCATCTGACCAAGATTATTTTTAACGAAAATACCGTTCAGTGATTCTTTATCCTGTCTCATCTCCGGACTGGACTGTACCAATACTCTGTAATATTTCCCAAACCTGTTGAAGTCCGAAGCCTGAATACTTCCATAGTATCCCTGCATCACGCCTAATACATCCGAAACATTCACTCCAAGCTGAGCAGATTTCACCTCATCTACAAGTACTTCAAACTGCGGATAGGTCACGTCAAATGTTGTAAATGCCACCGCTACTTCCGGTCTCTGCATCAAAGCGCCCATCATTCCGTAAGAAATATTTCCTAAATTCTGAAGCTCGCCATTGGTACGGTCCTGAAGCACAAGCTCCATTCCGCTGGTATTCCCAAAACCATCAACGGTTGGTGTATTAATCACCAGGAAATTGGCTCTTTTATCCTGAGAAAGCATCCCTTGGGTCTGTCCGATAATATCATTAATATTGTTAACAGCACCTCTTTCGCCTGATTTTTTTAATTTAACGAAAATAGAAGCTGCTGAAGATGACATCGAACCACTGAACAGGTTTAATCCATCTACTGAAATTACTTTTTCCACTGCCGGATTTTTCATCAAAAGATCTTCGGTATCAGAAACTACTTTTGAAGTTCTGTCTTTGGAAGCTCCCGGAGCCAGGTTGGCTGTTACAATAATGAAACTCTGATCTTCATCCGGAATAAATCCTTTAGGAGTGGTCATAGACATCCAGGCAAACAATCCTCCGAACGCCACAATCATAATGAATGCGATCCATTTTCTTTTTAAAAGGAATAAAACCGCTTTTCCATAACGGAATGTCAGTTTATTAAAACTCGCATTGAATCCGGCGAAGAAACGATCTTTAAAGTTCATTTTTTCGTGAGTGCCACCATGATGCTGTTTCAAAAACAAAGCACACAATGCCGGGCTCAGCGTTAAAGCATTTACTGCTGAAATCACAATGGCAATAGCCAAGGTCAAAGCAAACTGCTGATAAAACAATCCTGTGGAGCCACTCATAAATGCTACCGGAACAAATACTGCAGACATGATCAGCGTAATGGAAACAATAGCTCCTGTGATCTCGCTCATTGCAGACATGGTCGCCGCTCTCGGATTCAGTTTTTTATGCTCCATCTTGGCGTGGACAGCCTCTACAACTACAATAGCATCATCCACCACAATACCGATGGCCAGTACCAATGCAAATAATGTCAGAATATTGATTGAGAACCCGAAAACCTTCATAAAGAAGAACGTTCCTACGATAGATACCGGAACTGCAATTGCCGGAATCAATGTTGAACGGAAGTCCTGAAGGAAAATATACACCACAATAAATACCAGAATAAACGCTTCTATCAGCGTATGAATTACCTGTTCTATCGACTGATCCAGCGCTTCTTTGGTGGCATAAGGAATTTCATAATCCATTCCTGCCGGGAACGATTTTTCCAGTTCTTTCATTCTTTCCTGAAGAGCAATCTGCACTTCATTGGCATTCGATCCTGCCATCTGGAAAATCGCCATCGTTACGGAAGGCTTTTTATTGAAATTGGAAGAAACGGTATAACTATAAGCTCCAAACTCTACCTTGGCAACATCTTTCAGTTTTAAAACAGAACCATCGCTCAATGCTTTAATGGTAATATTTTCATATTGCTCAGGTTCAGTGAATTTTCCTTTGTACCGAAGAACATATTCCATCACTTCTTTACTTCTTTCACCCAATCTTCCGGGTGCTGCTTCCAGGTTCTGAGCCTGAATGGCACGGGAAACATCAGACGGCGTAAGATTATAGGAAGTCAGTTTATTCGGGTCAAGCCAGATACGCATAGAGTAATCTTTATTACCGTATACCATTGCATCTCCTACTCCTTTCACTCTTTTCAGTTCCGGTACAATATTGATCTTGGCATAGTTTTCCAGAAAGAGATCGTTCATTGAACCATCTTTACTGGTCAGTGAAACCATCGCAATCATACTGTTCTGTCTCTTCAGCGTTGTAATCCCGGCCTGGATAACCTCTGCCGGCATCTGATTGGTCACCTGGGCCACCCTGTTCTGAACATTGATCGCCGCCTGATCAGGATCAGTTCCCAGCTTAAAAATGACGGTAATATTTAAGGTTCCATCATTACTCGCTGTAGAAGTAATATAGTCCATATTCTCTACTCCATTGATAGCGTTCTCCAATGGTGGCGCAACAGATCTTGCAATCGTCTCAGCGTTGGCCCCCGGATACACTGCAGTTACCATTACCGTAGGCGGCGCAATGTCCGGAAATTTGGTGATAGGCAGACTGACCATACCGACAATTCCCAATATGACAAGCAATACGGAAATAACCGTTGCCAATACGGGTCTTTTTATAATTTTCTTTAACATGATTTCTTTTTACGATTTTTTCTGTTGAGCATTTTTCTTTTGTGCCACTACAGGTGTTCCCGGCTGCAATCTGTCGAAACCGGAAACGATATACTGATCTCCGGCTTTAAGCCCTTTGGATACGATGAAATGATCACCAGCCTTTCCGTCCACTTCTACAGGAAGCATTTCTGCTTTTCCGCTCTTGATGGTAAATACGAAAACCTTATCCTGAATGGTTCTGGTAGAAGCAATCGGAAGTAAAACAACATTGCTGTAAAACTGATCCAATACGATTTTTCCGGTATTTCCGCTTCTTAAAACATTCTTTGGATTCTCAAATTTTGCTCTTAAAGTAATCGCTCCGGTAGTTTTGTTAAACTGGCCTTCTACAGCATCAATTCTTCCTTTCTCAGTATATTTTTCACCTCCGGAAAGCAACAAGGAAACAGCAGGAGTATTTTTGATCACCTCGTCAATGCTGCTGCCTGTATATTGTTTTTGGAAGTTATTAAAATCATTCTCACTCAGACTGAAATAAGTATACACCTGATGAATATCTGATAATAATGTAATCGGTTCCTGATTCCCCGGTGTCATCAAGCTTCCCAGACGGTAGTTGAACCTTCCGATAAATCCGCTCACCGGCGCTTTAATGGTGGAGAAATTAAGATTGATCTTCGCCGATTCAATGGATGAGGTCGACTGGCTTACCGCTCCTCTTGCCGCATTATAAGCAGCCTCCGCTTCTTTCACCTGAATCTCTGAAACCATTTTGTTTCTGAAGAGTTCTTTTTTTCTATCGAGATCAATTTTAGACGTAGAAAGGTTTGCCTGGGCTGTGATCAATGCTGCCTGAGCACTTTTCAGCTGCTCACGGAAAACCTGATCTTCAATTTTGAACAGGGTCTGCCCCGCTCTTACAAAATCTCCTTCATCCACAAAAATTTTGCTTAAATAGCCTGTTACCTGCGGTCTGATTTCCACATTGGAAACCCCTTCTACCGATGCCGCATATTCTCTGGAAACAGAAGCGTCTCCTTGTTGTACTATTTCTACAGGAAGTTCTGGTGCCTGTTGCTGATAAGATGAGTTGGGGTTATTTTTCCTACATCCCGCCAAGACGATGAGTGAGAGGAAAAGTAAGGTTGATTTCTGAATAAAAAATCTTTGCATAACAATAATCCTTTTAAATTTCCGCACAAAATTCGAACGAAAAAAATTGAATAGAATTATTCGAAAAACTCCTTGTTTTGTCAGAAAGACTCCTAATTTTAAAAAACATGAGAAATATCATTTATAGACAATATAAATGATAATATTCGGTTTTTTTAATCAAAAAAGAACAAAAATTTAGCAAAAAGACATCAATACAAATAACTCACTCATACTCAATACAAATCATCTTTTCTATATTCTAAAGGTGACCTGCCTGTATGTTTTTTAAAAAATTTACTGAAAGACGCCTGATCTGAAAATTTCAGCTGCACAGCAACTTCATTGATATTCAAATTAGGGTTTTTAAGTAACAGTCTGGCTTCTACCGCCAAAACTTGATGAATAATATCTCTTGGGGATTTAAAAGTCGTTTTATTAATAACCTTAGTCAGATATTTACGGCTGATAAACAGTTTATCGGCATAAAACTGAACATTATGTTCTTCTTTGAAATACTCCTGAACGAGTTTGAAAAAGCTGGTGGTAAGTTCATCTTCCCTGTGAGTAACCAGATGCGGCTTTTCAATCTTTTTGAAATAGTTGTCAATTTCATAGATCACCAGAGAGAAGTGATGCCAGATCATTTCATTAAAGTAATAATTATCTTTCTCTTTATTATTCAACGCTTTCAGTTCATCCAAATGAAAATCCATTCTCCTGTAGAGATCCGGTTCGTTGCGTACAATATGGGTAGGATCTGATGAAAGACTCTTCAGTACATTATTAGACTTATAGTTAAACCCTGCCTGAGAAATAAAATCAACGGAAAAGAAAATGTATTTCGCGTGGTAATCATCTGCAATATGATCTACCCAAAACGTTTCTGCAATGGGACAAAAAACAATATCTCCTTTAGACACCTCATAACTCCTGTCGTCAAGCCTAAAGCTAACACTCCCCTTTTGCACCATAAAAATACAGAAGTAATCTGACCGATACGGAATGTTTGGTTTTATAATATAGTTTGCCCTATCGATTTCCATCACCACAAATTCCTGAATCCTGAGATCAAATTCTACCTGTGAAAGAACTTCATCAAAAGCTAGTTGTGAAACAAAATCGGGTTCCGGCCGGAGTTTTTTAGGCATTGAAAGAGAATTGGGAATACGAAGGTAGTGAATAGTTGGGAAAGGGGGAAGGGTGGAATTGCGAAAGGGAGGAAAGGCCAAGGGGCTAAGGAGGCGAAGAAAGCTGAGAGAACCGAGAAGGCGAAATTGCTAAAGGGAGGAAAGGCGAAGGAGGCTGAGAAGGCGAAGAAAGCTGAGAGAGCTGAGAGAACCGAGAAGGCGAAATTGCTAAAGGGAGGAAGGGCAAAAGGAAGCTGAGAAGGTAAAGGAGACTGAAAGAGAGAAGGGAGCAAAGAGGAAACTTGCTGATTGGGATGTTTTTTTGTCTTTTTATTTCCCCTTTTTATGCTTCTCTAGTCTAGATAATTTCGATGATCTGTTCTTTATTATATCCATTGTATTTTTCATCAATATATCCGTGGGGGTTACAGATAATTTCTGTTTTTTCAATATTATATCGGCATGGGGTATGGATGTGGCCATGAATCCAGTACAAAGGCTGATGTTCAAGGATCATTTCTTCCAGATTGGAGGCGTAAGCAGCTGTTAACGGATCTTCTTTATAATGCTCCGGCACCGATTGCAGACTTGGTGCATGATGAGTAACGACTATATTTTTCAGACCTTTTGATTCTTCAAGGCTTTCCTGTAACCAGGTTTTTGAAAACTGATGAATTTTAAAAGTATCCATCGTTCTCATTTTTGAATACAACGGATCACGTCTGATCATTTTATAGTCATTCATCAGAGGTTGGCAAATCATCCCATATTTCACAGGATTACCAAAGAGGGAAAAATCCGTCCACAATGTCGCCCCGTGAAAACGTACATCTTCCACGTCCACAAAAGAATTTTCAAGCACAAAAACATTGGAGTCTTCAGCTGCGGCTTTAATTTTATTGAGTGTTTTCGGATAGGAACCTTTATAATACTCATGATTCCCAAGAACATAAATCACGGGTTTATCAGTAATTTTACTTTTAATCCATTCTACTCCTTTTGTCCCAAGATTCACATCTCCTGCCAGAACCACCACATCTGCATGATCAAAACACAATTCTGTACTTCCAAATTCCTGATGAAGATCACTAATCACCTGTATTTTCATGATATTTTGTAAAAAGCAAAGATAGTAAGTGTAGGGAAAGGAGGAAAGGATAAACGTGAAATAGCGAAAGGGCAAAAAGGTAAAAAGGCAAAAGGGTAAAAGGGCGAAAGAAGGAAAGAAGGAAAGACACTCAGAACATCAGTAAGACTGAGATGATTCAGAAGGGAGAATAGAAAAAATAAAAAAATATAAAATTTTATACATCATGCAATTCGAATAAATCATCCATTCCTTTATATTATTATTTCTTTTTTTTAAGACCTAAATCTCCTCTGCCTTCTTACATTTTTGCATTTTCGCCCTTTTGCCTTTTCACCTTTCCACAAAAAAAGAACCGACACCTAAGCACCGATTCCTTATCATATAGTTTGTGTAATTTTAAGGCCGCTTATGATGAAACGGCTATTTTTGCTTGTTTCACTTTTAAGCTTTTCAATATAAAATAGAATAACATTCCGAGTGCTGAAAGGGCGTACCCGATCAAAATAATCAGATTAAGGCTTCCTACTGCAAATTCTGAAGGAAATACCTGGCTCATTAAAGTCATGAATGACAATCCAATCCCTGCTCCCAGAAAGTAACTTGTAGAACTCAAACTTGATGCCAATCCGTAATTTACAGGTTCTATATCCTGAATTCCCATTACTGAAAGTGCCGTAAAACAGAATGTCATTCCCACTCCTGAAATACATGCTGCCCCCAATAATACTAAAGTTAGCGGATGCCCGGTATACACTGAAGTCAGCAACAATAATCCTCCTGTAAGCATAAATAACCATCCTAAAACACCCATTTGAGAAGAGCTGAAACGTTTTGACACATGAGGAAGGATAAATTTTGCCGTCAATGCAGATACCACACTGAAAGGAACCAACATCAATCCTGCAGACGCTGCACTATATCCCATATCTTTCTGAAGCATCAGGGAGATCAGAAACAGAAATCCTATGAAAAACGCCCCCAAAGCAAAGAATGCCGCATTAGAAACTACTAATGATCTGTGCTTAAAAAGCTGCAAATCAAACAAGGGTTCTGCCACAGATTTTAACCTGTAATATACAACCACCAAAAGCAATACAGCCAGAACCAGAGAACCCACCACAAGCAATGGCTGATCTTTGATATGAACTAATTCATGAGTTCCGTAAGTCAAGCTTAAAAGCCCCAATACCATCAGTATCCCAGAAACAAGATCTGTTTTCTGAGAGGTTTCATTTTTCTCATCTGAAGGCAGATAATAATAAGACAAGATCAATGTGATGAAAAGAATCGGCACATTAATAAGAAATACCCAATGCCAGCTCAGGTATGTACTGATAATTCCACCCACGGAAAGACCGCTTCCTGAACCAATAGCTGCAAATGAACTGAAAATTCCTATAGCACGATTCCGCTCCTGCTCCCCTCTGAAAGTATTGGTTACAATCGACAATGCCGATGGCATTACCAATGCCGCTCCCAATCCCTGAAGAGCCCGGAATACCGCCAATACTTCAAAACTTCCGGATAATCCTGCTCCTAATGAGGTCAGCATAAAGATCAAAGCTCCCCATAAGAACATTTTCTTTCTTCCGATCTGATCAGAAAGCTTCCCACCAATGATCAGAAAACCTCCAAAGAACAAAACATAAAGGGTCTGAAGCCACTGAACTGTCTCTGCTCCGATCTTAAACTGCTGCTGAATAGAAGGAATAGTCAAATTAATAATGGCAATATCCAACGCCTCTACAAAAGTCCCAACCGATGCTAAAATTAATATTACATTCTTCCTTGTATCCATATATTCAAATTTCCTGCAAAATTAAAATTAACAGAACGTATATAAAAATTTAACCTTAAATTTGGAACAAAATAAAATTAAAACACAATAATAAAGAACAAAACAACTAAAACAACAAATCATAATCTATAAAAACAGAACAAAATGGCAACAGAAAATTATACTCCGGATGAAAAAGACTTATCGATTTTAAGATTACTTCAGAAAGATGCTAAAATGAGCGTCCGAGATATTTCCGCAAGGATCAATCTGAGCCCAACTCCTACTCACGAACGTATCAAACGGATGGAAAAACAGGGAATTATCAAGGAATATACTGCTGTGGTAGACCGTAAAAAAGTAAATAAAGGAATGATGGTCATTTGTATGATTGCCCTGAATGTACACAATAAGAAAACCGCAGGAAAATTCATTGAGGAAGTCAGCAAGCTGAAAGAAGTGGTTGAGTTTTACAACATCAGCGGAGATTTTGATTTTATGCTTAAGATTCTGGCACCTAATATGGATGAATTTCATGAGTTTTTCATCAACAAGCTTTCAGAGATTGAAGGAATCGGGCAGACTAAAAGCATCTTTGTGATGAACAGCATTAAAGAAACTGTTCAGATCGTATAAAGCAGATCACATTTTTCGACACATTTAAAAATAAAAAAAACAGCTGCATATGATCTATACAGCTGTTTTCAAGAGATATTTAAGCCCCGGCTTCCCGGGTACGATTATTAATCTGATTTTTTTTATTTCCAATAGTTCCAAACTGATCCGTCAAATACTGCCAATGTTTTACTGGCTGTATCATAGCATATCATTCCGGGGTATGGATTTTTTACATTAAGATGCGGCATTGAAATCTGAGGCAGGATCATTGCTTTATCCTGAGATTCCAGAACCAATACTCCATCTGCTCTGCTGGATGACTCACCCATTACAACCCCTTTCCCCAGCTCCGCAGTCGTATTCGCCACAACAGCTGCTGAGTTTCCTGCATCTGATAATGACTTCCAGGTATCATTTTCATATACTTTAACTTTATTATCTGTTGTATCGAAAACAAAGGTTCCGTTCACCAGTGCTCCGGTGGCAACACCTGATGTCGCAGGAAGGATCAGTCCTTTTGTATTACCCGCTACATTATTGAAATCCAAAACAGTGCTGTTGCCGTCTACCACCTGCTTTCCAATAGCTACCTGGGCAACTGAAAAGTTAAAAAAGGCAACCGCAGCCACAATACTTATATTTTTTATATTTTTCATAATACCTTGTCAATTAAATTAATCGTTACAGCTTCTCTCCACACACTTCCATTCTGAACCGTTGTAAAGCTTTACACATTTGTCCTGAATATCATACAACAACATTCCTTCTTTTGGATCGGCAATAGCATCTCCGGATTGCGGAGTCTGGCTTACGTGCTGTACTCTGGTAATGACAAATCCTTTGTCTTTTGATTCCATAGCCAGAAAGCCATTAGGAATGTTCTCAGGCCATGAGCTGCTTTTCTGCTGTATGGTAATTCCGAATTTGGTAAAACCGTCCGGTGTACCTGAAGTTGCCGGCTTGGTACAGAAGCCATCCATATCATCAATAATTGTAGGCGCATTTCCACAACTGCTTTTATCATCAGATAATCCTTTTGGCCAAAGTAACGGACAGGTAGCAGACGTAGCATTAGGACCGCAGAAACTAGCTGCACCAGGACCAAGACTTGTAACACTTGCCATTGCAATCGCTATAATCTGACTGTCATCACTTAAAACCGACCCATTTCCGCCGCTTACATCTCCTTTAGCAATACAATAAGCTTTACCGGCGGGCAGGCCTACATACTTAATAAAGGGATAAGTTGTTGATTGCTGGGTAAATGTACCACATATCTCCACCACACTATTCGTTCCCATCTCCATTGTAGAAGTTACATTTGGATAGGTTCCAAAAAATGAAGTATCTCCCTGAACTACTGACCCTACCAGTGACAAGAATGATTTGGTTCCTAATTTAATTACTGAAGTCTGATTGGTTCCAAAAGTACCTATGAGGATAGATCCATTGGATCTGACGCTTGCTCCATCTCCAATCTCCAACACTCCATCAACCTGAATATTAACAGATTGTAACTGTCCGGTCTGAATAATAAGTGTTGCACCATTTGGAATACTAATATTGGTTCCAACATTAAGATTTCCATTAAGGCAATACGTATTCCCGGGGGTCATTGGCTGCCCGGTATAGGCAATACATTGGGCACCGGCCACACTGTAAAAGGCAATCATCAATAAAAAAATCAATTTCTTATTGATATTTAAAAAAACTAAACTATTCATATGTATTTGTAGAAATTTAACATATTATTTATATTTTAATGACAAATATTTATCATTTCAATATATCGAATCCCTAATAAACAATTAACATACCAAACTTCATTTAATTATTTAAATAATAATACCATACTGTGTAGAAATTTATTTTAATCTAAGAATAACAATTTATAAATCAATTTTTAAAACAAGCCCAATCCACTACGAAACAATACTTTACAAAACAAGAGCTTATGTATTTGAGAAATACTTTCTTACTATTAAAAATACCACTATTTTCACACTAATATTACCTTATTATTAAAAAAAATAAAATATTATTTCATCAACAATGCCATTTCATTAAAAAAAAACGTAAAACAGGCCATTCATCCGATATACTACACAGATACTACATGATATATTTTACCGATCATAATCATTTTACAATGGTGTTGTGTTTTCATTTCTTCAATCATGTTCATTATAAAACTGAATCATCTGCCTCATTATAATTCGCATTAAAAAACGTAAATTTGCAGCATGAATAACGATACCATTTGTGCATTGGCCACAGCCAACGGAATAGGTGCTTTAGGCATTATCAGAGTTTCAGGAGATGAAGCTTTATCTGTAGTTCAGAAAAGTTTTCCGGCTAAAAAGCTTGAGAAGCAAAAATCCCATACCATTCATTATGGATATTTCATGGACGGAGAAGAGGCTATTGATGAAGTAATGCTTTCGATCTTCCTGGCTCCGAAAAGTTTTACAACAGAAAATTCTGTAGAAATTGCCTTTCACGGCTCTCCACATATTGGAAAACGTATTCTTGAAACCCTGATCAAAAATGGGGCCCGAATGGCCAAAGCGGGTGAATTTACCCTGCGCGCCTTCATTAACGGAAGAATTGACCTTTCTCAAGCTGAAGCCATTGCTGATGTGATTGCCTCCGAAAATGAAGCTTCGAGAAAAGTAGCGATCAACCAGCTGAAAGGCGGGATCACCAATGAAATATCTATATTGAGAACTGATCTTCTGAATTTCGTTTCCCTGATCGAGCTGGAACTTGATTTTGCTGAAGAAGATGTAGAATTTGCCGACAGAACCGCATTAAGTGGATTGCTGGATAAGATTGATATAAAGCTGCTCTCTCTTATTGAAAGCTTCCAATACGGAAATGCCATCAAAAACGGGACTGCTGTTGCCATTATCGGAAAGCCCAATGCCGGAAAGTCTACCCTACTCAATTCTTTATTAAAAGAGGAAAGAGCGATTGTAAGTAATATTGCCGGAACCACAAGAGATACGATTGAGGAAGTTCTTCACATCAAAGGACACGCCTTCCGTTTGATTGATACTGCCGGACTTCGTGAAACAGTGGATGAAATTGAAGCCATTGGAGTAAAAAAAGCTAAAGAAAAGGTAGAAAATGCCAATATTCTGGTATATCTGGCCGATGCCGCTACTGAAGATTTTTCCGAGGATATTGAAATGATTCAGTCTTTATTAAGGGATGATCTGAAACTGATTATCTGTGCTACAAAAATTGATGAAGTTACTCCTACAAAATATGAAACAGTAGAAGACATTTTCAGAAATGCCATTTCTCATGAATTTGACTTCATCAAAATTTCAGCGGTTGAAAACCAGAACATCCAGGATCTTAAAAATGAATTATCTTCCTATGTTGAGCAATTAAAATCCGAAGAAAACAATGTAGTCATTACTAACCAGCGTCACTTCGAAGCTTTACAAAAGTCTTTGGATGCTGTAAACAAGGTAAAAGAAGCTATTTCTTTCCGGATTTCTACAGAATTGCTGGCGTATGAATTGAGAAATGCTTTAGAACATCTTGGTGAGATCTCCGGTGAAGTTACTAATGATGAGGTGCTTGGGAATATTTTCTCTAAGTTTTGTATCGGGAAATAGAAATTTTTCAGATAATATAATTGAAATTTTTATAAAAATTAGAGCGAGTTGTTGACTCGCTTTTTTTGTTTGTATTTTTTGAAATAATGAGCAACAAGCGTTACCCTCGCACCAGCGAGAGACTACCAGCCGTGTACTACTTAGTTTTTTGAAAAATTACTCGGTCAGATTTTATAAAAATTACATCTTCAAGATAGAAAAATGAATTTCATCTTGTACATAAAACCCAAAATAAAAGTACAAGGCCAATTTTTTCAAAAATATTTTTCAATATTTGTACATGGCTTTATTTATAACTCTGGATAACGTTTATCAATTATATAATATTGATGCCTCAAAAAAGACAGATGGAATAATTATCTTTCATCAATTGGCCAACTCAAGTAATGGATATACTGAACATAGCCGTTTATTTGACGGATTATTACTTGGTTTTATGATTACCGGATCTATGAAAATGCAGATCCATTTCCTGGATTACGAAATCAATGCAGGTGATATAGCAGTTTTACCCCCACAATTATTAATAGATACAAAATACCTGAGTGACGACGCAGAAATAGTAACCATTGGGATCTCCTTAGATTTCATGTCAGCATTTCCAATCCTGCGTGAATTTGTAATGAATAATCAGATACGATGGCAACCTGTAATCAGGCTTCAAGAGGATGAAATAAGGTTACAAAATGAATTAATCACTTTGATAAAAAATTTTTACCATAAAAAGCAGAGCCCCAATAAAGCTGAAATGCTTCGACATCTTGTCATGGTAATAATCAATATGATTTCCGAAGTATATACTGAGATGCCCAATTCCAAAGTTTCGTCAAAAAGTCGGACACACGAAATTATAGATGACTTTTATCAATTGATTTTAAAACATACCAAGGAACAAAGAAGTGTTCATTTTTATGCAGAGAAACTTCATTTAACCCCTCAGTATCTTTCCACCTTTCTGAAAGAAAAAACGGGCAGATCTGTATCGCAATGGATTGATCATATTTTAATACTGGAAGCCAAAACACTCCTCAAATCAACCAACTTGTCCATCAAGGAAATCAGTAATGAATTAAACTTTGGGGAGACCAGCATCTTCTGTAGATATTTTAAAAGAATAACCGGAGTATCTCCAAAATCATACAGGAATCAAAATGCAATAACCACGCTTCCATAGTCAATTCACAGATCACTTTACAAATTGTACGTAAAACCCATTAACGTGTCAACGTCTGATTTTTTGGCTCTGTCTACTTTTATGACATGAAAAAAACAGATAAAAAAGCAGCAGTCGGTTTTATATTGATCACTTTGCTGATTGATATTACAGGTTGGGGAATTATACTTCCTGTTGTCCCTAAACTTATTGGTGAGCTTATTCATAGTGATATTACTGAAGCGGCGACCTATGGCGGGTGGCTGGGTTTTGCTTATGCTTTCACTCAGTTTATATTTTCACCAATCGTCGGTAACCTTAGTGACCAATACGGAAGACGTCCTATCCTATTAATTTCTCTTCTGGGATTTGCATTAGATTACCTGTTACTTGCAGTAGCTCCTTCTATTGGGTGGTTATTTGCCGGACGAATCATTGCGGGGCTCACCGGAGCCAGTATCTCAACAGCAAGTGCTTATATTGCCGATGTATCTACGGATGAAACCAGAACTAAAAATTTTGGATTAATCGGTGCTGCATTTGGTTTGGGATTCATTATTGGCCCCGTCATTGGAGGGCTACTAGGACACTATGGTGCCAGAATTCCTTTTTATGTTGCATCGGTTCTATGTTTATTGAACTTTCTCTATGGTTACTTTATACTTCCTGAAAGTTTGGATAAAAACAAAAGGCGGTCATTTGACTGGAGACGTGCCAATCCCATTGGATCTCTGAAGTTTTTAGCAAAGCATCCAAAAATTTCAAATTTAGTGATTGCTTTAATTTTAGTATATATCGGGCTCCAGGCAGTACAAAGTAACTGGCATTTCTTTACGATGTATCAATTTAATTGGTCAGAAAGAGCCGTAGGTTTATCGTTGGGAGTGCTAGGGCTTTTGCTTGGATTAGTTCAAGGGGTTTTAATAAGATGGACAGCTCCTAAATTAGGTGAACAAAAAAGCATCTATTCCGGATTGATTTTTTACGCATTAGGTTTATTATTATTTTCTTTTGCAAGTGAAGGCTGGATGATGCTGATGTTCCTTATTCCTTATTCATTGGGTGGCATCTGCGGGCCTTCCCTTCAGTCGATGATCAGTAAAAGTATTCCTTCCAATCAACAGGGTGAGCTTCAGGGAGCATTAACAAGTCTGGTAAGCGCCACTTCAATTATTGGGCCGCCTATTATGACTCATCTTTTTTACTATTTTACGCATGATAAGGCTCCGTTTAAATTTTCAGGGGCTCCGTTTCTTCTGGCTTCGGTTTTGATGATTTTAAGTGCAGTTATCATCTATTATACAAGCAAAAAAAACAAATCTTCAAATAGAATATAACGAGAGATGTAAAACAAAAGATTAGAGAAATCAATTACGATTCACTCCTATTACGCACGCACGGTATTTTCCTTCTATGATAAAACCTGAACCGAAACATAAGTTTACAGGGATATTTTGATCGTTATCACTAAAATGCTTTTTCCTACTGACAGCTTGTTGTCATAAACCAGACTTAAATTTGTCTCACAATTATTTATTAAACAATAAAAACATGAGAGACCCATCCAGTACAACCAACAAGCAAACCGAATTTCCAAAGCCAACTATGATTTCAGTGAATAATGTGGTATTAGAAGTATTTGAAGCAGGAAAACAAAATTCAGGGAATCCAATCATTCTCTGTCACGGCTTTCCGGAACACGCATTTTCCTGGCGTTATCAGATACAAGCTCTTGTTGCAGCAGGTTATCATGTCATTGTCCCCAATCAACGCGGCTATGGTAACTCATCTTGCCCAACTGAAGTAACTGATTATGATATAAAGCACCTTACTGGTGATCTTATTGCTCTACTCGATTATTACGGATACAGGAATGCCACCTTTGTTGGTCATGACTGGGGTGCAAATGTTGTCTGGAATCTGGCACTATTATATCCTGAACGGGTCAATAAAATCATAAACTTAGCTCTGCCTTATCAGGAGCGCGGAGAGCAACCATGGCTTGAATTTATGGAAACCCTATTTGGAGAAGACTTCTATTTTGTTCACTTCAACAAGAAAGTGGGAATTTCAGATGCTATAATGCATGAAAATACACCTCGATTTCTGCGTAACCTATTCCGCAAAGATGTCCCTCCCGCTCCACCTGCTCCGGGAATGCTGATGATCAATCTTGCAAGAGCAGAAAAACCTTTTGGGAAGCCTCTAATGGAAGACAATGAACTGTCTATATTCGTTTCTGCCTTTGAATTATCTGGGTTTACCGGAGCTATAAATTGGTACAGAAACCTTGATAGAAACTGGCACCTGATGGCGGACGTAAAGCCAATCATTCATCAGCCAGCTCTGATGATATATGGAGAACAGGATACAATTCCAAAGTCTGAAAACCTGAAAAATATCGTTCCTAATCTTGACGTTGTCAGTTTAGATTGTGGTCATTGGATTCAGCAGGAAAAACCGGAGGAAACCAACCGTTCAATTTTAAAATGGTTAGCCCAACAGAATGCATAATAAGGACATTGAAACATATTGCCCGCAAAGTCAAACAGATTGGAGACAATGGTTGGAAGAAAACCATCAGTCCAAACAATCTGTTTGGCTTGTTTATCATACAAAAAAATCAAATATTCCTTCATTAAGTTGGAGTGAAGCCGTTGACGAAGCGCTTTGCTTCGGTTGGATTGATAGCACAATGAAAAAGATTAATGACATCTCGTTTATGCAGTTCTTTAGGAAACGTAAACCAAAAAGCAACTGGTCAAAAATCAACAAGGAAAAAGTTCAGAAGCTCATCGACAGCAAAAGAATGACAAAACAGAGCTACGAAAGTATTGAAATAGCAAAACAGAACGGATATTGGACAATCTTGGATGAAATAGAAGAAGTAATCATTCCAGACGACTTAGAAACTGCATTCAAAAAACATAATGGCTCGAAAGATTATTTTCTAGGCCTGAGCAAATCAACAAGAAAAATAATATTGAGCTGGATTATCCTCGTCAGAAAACAGGAAACCAGACAAAAACGCATAGAAGAAGTCGTAGAAAGTGCTGCATTAAATCTTAAACCAAAACATTTACGATAGAAAACATACCGAACTTCCTTCCAATCCCTTTCGGAAGGAAGTTTTACAATGATCTCATGCATTTTTGGAAAAAATAGTATTAAAAAACTTACTCTAAAATTTGGAAATGACCGAAAGGTCATTTACATTTGCAGTGTAAAATAGAAATAAAATGAATAAGGGTGAGCGTACAAGACAGATGATCATTGAACAATCTGCTCCGCTTTTTAACAAGAAAGGTATGGCAGCAACAGCAATGAGCGACATCATGGAGGTTACCAAGCTATCCAAAGGCAGCCTGTATGTTCATTTTGAGAATAAAGACGTATTGGTAGAGGCTGCTGTGGATTATAATATGGATCAGCTACAAAGTAAAGTCATCGCTTTAATAAATAAATTTCAACATCCGAAAGATAAGTTATTTGCCTATATTGATGCATTTAAGAATCCATTAAATCCTCCGGTAACTGGAGGTTGCCCCATGTTGAACTTTGGAATGGAAGCTGATGACCAAAATCCCGTAATACTTGGGAAAGTAGCGGATCTGGTCAATAAAAGTCAGTATCTGATCAGTGAAATTATTATAGAAGGGATTGAAAAAGATATTTTTAAAGCAGATTGGGATCACAAAGAATTCTCTACAATCATGTTCGCCATGCTTGAAGGAGGTATTTTTATAAGCAATACCACTAAGAAAATCGATAAGATGAGTATTATCAATAAAAGTCTAAAAAAAATGATTGAGGCACAATTGTGCTGATTTTTTTTGAAACAAAAATGACCGAAAGGTCATAAATATATTATTAACATTCTAAAAAATAGAAAACATGTCAAAAACAATTTTTATTACCGGGGCATCCCGTGGATTTGGGAGACTTTGGGCGGAAGCCTTTTTAAAACGTGGCGATAAAGTGGTTGCAACAGCACGCAACAAAGAAACATTATATGATCTTGTAGAGAAATACGGAGAAAATGTATTGACTCTTCAACTGGATGTAAACAGCCGTGAAGCTTCCTTTGAAGCAGTGAAAGAGGCACATGCACATTTTGGAAAGATCGATGTACTGATTAATAATGCCGGATATGGACTGTTCGGAGCCATTGAGGAGACTTCTGAAAAAGAAGCCCGTGACCAGATGGAAACGAACTTTTTTGGTACGCTTTGGATGACACAGGCTGTACTTCCCATAATGAGAGCCCAGCAAAGCGGTCATATTATACAGGTTTCCAGTTTTCTGGGACTGGTTACCTTACCGATATTAGGACTATACAATGCTTCTAAATTTGCAGTGGAAGGATTTAGTGAAACACTGGCAAGTGAAGTAAAGCATCTGGGGATCAATATCTCTTTGATTGAACCTAATGGCTACTCTACCGACTGGTCAGGGGCATCAGCTTTCCAGACAGAGCCGATGGAAGTCTACAATCCTGTGAAGGAAGCATTTATGAAAGGAGCAACCCCTGATATTTACGGGAATCCGGAAGCTACCGTGACAGCAATAGAAAAACTGGTTGATTCTCCAAACCCACCATTGCGACTATTACTTGGAAAAATTGCCTACCCATCAGTCAAGAGTACTTATGAGCAGCGTTTGGCCAGTTTTGAAGAATGGAAAGAAGTTTCTGAACAAGCACATGGATAATATTCAGTTCCAAAATTGAAACTATTGAACATCCTGTATCATAGTTGAGAGAATGAACAAAAAAGCTTACATAGATTCGTTCAATATATGCTATAATGAATTCTATTCAACAGGCATTTCTTTTTAAATGATAGCGGGCAACTTTACCAAAGTTGTCCGCTACTTTTATTGATCAGAAATCGGTTTAAAACTAATCTCAATATCTCTTCTATGATTAGAAATGAAAATTAATATCAATGTCCTAAATATAGATTATTCTCAACGATCTTAATGGTAATGATACCCTAGTGAAGGATTCAAATTTTCAGTATATTTACTTCTTGTTTAGACAAAGCAACAACTCATGTACGACACTTTAATCGAATATATCAATTCGCGGGTCTCCAGACCTTTAGCTCCCAATGAAATTGACATTCTGAAAAATAATTTTGTTCCTCATCAACTCAAAAGACGGGAATTTTTTTTGCATGAAGGAGATATAAGCAGTTATATGGGATTTCTTGCCAAAGGTTCCATGAAAAAATACAGTACAGATTCTAAAGGTACCGAGCACATCATGAGCCTCTATATTGAAGGCTGGTGGGTAGGTGATCGTGAAAGTTTTGCAAAACTCACTCCTTCTTCCTTCAATATTGAGGCTTGTGAAAATACTGATTTACTTGTTTTAACCAAGACGGCGGCAGAGGAAGTATTCTCCCTTCCTGTTATGAATGAACTTAGACGTCAGTTGGATGAAAACTATTCTTTCGCCAGTCAAAGAAGAATCAATGCTGCCATAAGCATGACGGCTGAGGAACGATATACTATGCTTATTGAGAGCTATCCTGAATTTGCACAGCGGTTTCCTCAACACATGATTGCATCATATTTAGGCATTACCCAGGAAACCCTGAGCAGAATCCGATCCCGGGCCATCAGAAAGTAATCAGGACTGGTTGACAATAGGAATTACCTTTGTTCCAATTAATTCAATAGCCCGGAATATATCTTCTTTGCTCAGCCCCGGATTATCCATCTGAAAGGTAAATCTTGAGATCCCTCCTAATGCTTCACTATGTCGTAAAATCTTTTCTGCAACTTCTTCGGGGTCGCCAATAACATAAGCTCCGCTAGGATCAGCTTGAACTTCAAACATTTCCCGTGCAGGAGTGGACCACCCTCTCTCCTTCCCGATTTTCCCCATTATTTCCTGATAGCCCGGAAAATAAAGATTCTTCGCCTTAGATGTTGTATCTGCCACCCCTTTTTTCCTTTGTAAACATATCATCTATACAAAAAACAAGATCGTTTACCTTTTATTTATAAGTATAAAATCACTGATTATGGGGAGTGATTTGTAAGTTTTAAAACCCTTAATTTGAAAATAAAAGATCAATAAAAATACGTCATGGATAAGATAATAGATAAGTTAATCCAAATGAACCGTTTTGAAGAAGAAAAAGGACTTAGTTTAGAGGACATTAGAGTATTAAATGAGAATTCAGGAAACAATATTCCTGACTTTTTTACATCCTATCTCAAAGTCTTTGGCTTTAATGATAATTTATTTGGGGGAGTTTTTAATGAGGAAGCTGATTTTGTGGAGCAAAATGAGATGATTCAGGAATTAGGATATGCTGACTATATTGCCATAGGTGATGCATACAATGAAAATCTTATTGTTGTACACATTGAAAATCAGAAGCTATTTTTAATAGAAGATGATCATTTGATTGATCTGGAAATGACTTTTTCTCAAATGTTAATACAAGCTGTAGAAGCTTTAGATTCTAAGAAGTTTGAAATCATACAACAGGTCAATTCCGTTTATGAAAGTTTTCAAGATCATAAAAATACTTTGAAAAATTCTTTTATAAAGAGTTTTAGTCAATTGAATGAAACCGTTACCAACAACCAAGATACCTTATATGGTATTGTGATCGCAAAAAATAGTGAGGGTAATTTGTACCGTTTATATGGCGGAAGTCTTAATACTTTCAAAGTAGAAATGAACAAGCAAAAGGTAGATTATAATCAATTGTGGAACCCTGAAACAATGAATTATCACCAAGCTATTTCTATGGATGAAATTTTGACAGATATTAAATCGGAAATTGATTTTAAAGCACTGGATTTACTGTTTTTGGATGTCTTGCGCGATTTAAAAGAAGAAGGGTATTTTAGAGATCAAATGAATCGTTTTTCAATTTCTATTCAATCTCATCATATAAACTTATTTCCTGAAGATTCTTATAATGAGTCCTTAATGAAGGAAAATAATTTAGAAACAAAAATCAGAAGATTTTGGGAGTCCCCTTATGATCGCACCCGATTATTAATGGAAATAGTATAGCTTAACAGATCATTATTAAACTGAATGAGTCAATATTTAATCCGTTTTAAAGTTATTATTTTTGATTATAAGTGTCAGATTAAGTATTGACTCATACACAACAGGCTATCTCATATCTGAGACAGCCCGCACATCAACAATATTAATGAAACCTGTTCATTATTTTTTTTTCGCTTCTGAAATCGCTTCAGAAATTCCGCCTCCTGCAGTTTCAAAGAAGGCAGGGCCTGCAAGCAGGTATACTTTTTCTAATTTTTTTGTGGTGGAAAGCTTATGTTCTTTTAAATAACTCTCGGAACGGTTGGCATGTACAATTCCTCTTACTACATTTCCTGCTACCAAAGCTGTTGGAGAATCTATTCCGGCATCTTTTAAATCGCTGGCAAAGGCAAAGTTGGAAACGCCCAGTCTCATGGCTTCACGGGCCGCCACTTCCCCTACGGAAGTCATCAGATCAGGAGTGAATTTATTTCGGTCTCCTAAACCAATCAGTAACAGTTTTTTCGCAGACATAGATCCGGATGGTGGCGTAATAAGAATGGTTTCTAAAGCATGCCCCTGAAACTGTCCTGTTTGTCTGATTTTAGTCAGCTCTCCTTTCAATCCCTCATCCAGGTGTACCAGACCGTTCAGGTTGGCTGGCAATGCCGGAGCGTTGAAAATATCTCCGTCTGTATATTCGAAAACACAGGCTACCTGAAGCTGAGTATCAGCCGAAGAAGGCCCTTGCACCAATCCTATCATAGAAATCCCATCTACTGAACCCCAGTTTTTGTAGGTTCCAACGGCAGTTGTTTTTGCTGCAGCCGTCGTAGTGGTGGTTTGTGCCAATGTAACCGTTGAGAATGCTAATGTTGCAGCTATCAATAATCTGTTTACAGTGTTTTTTAGGATATTTTTCATAATAATATGGATTTTGTTTTGTTCTTTATAAGGTCATCGGTACTTCCATCAGGAGGATTTCTGTACCTTTTGTAAGGGTTTTTATATCTATATCTTTAATATCCCAAACACCGAAACCGTCTCTTTCCTCTATTTTCTGACCCTCGATTTCAGCACTTCCTTTAATGATAAAAGCATACACCCCGTTTCCTTTTTTTCTGATCTGATAATTGACTTCCTTCCCTTCATCAAAAGTTCCCACGTGAAACCAGGCATCCTGATGAATCCAAACGCCTTCATCATCAGCATTAGGAGAAAGAATCTGTTGAAACCTGTTGTTACTTTTCGTTTTATCTAAAGTGATCTGATCATACCTTGGCGTTACATTTCTCTTATTCGGGTATACCCAGATCTGAAGAAATTTCACCAGTTGATCACTGTTTTTGTTGAATTCACTGTGCATAATTCCTGTTCCTGCACTCATCACCTGAATATCTCCACTTTTGATGATCGCCGTATTTCCCATACTGTCTTTGTGTTCCAGATCTCCTTCCAACGGAATACTGATGATCTCCATATTGTCGTGAGGGTGAGTTCCGAAACCTCTTCCTGCTTCTACTCTGTCATCATTCAGAACTCTTAATACTCCGAAGTGCATTCTTTCGGGATTGTAGTAATTGGCAAAACTGAAAGTATGCTGGCTCAATAACCATCCATGGTCTGCTTTCCCTCTTGAGTCTGCTTTATGGATTACAGAATTGTCTTTGATTTTTGATTCTGTATTAGGCAAATGATTGTAGCCGATGGGTTCTAGCGGTTCGATTTCATCGATCTCATTTTTCATCGTATTTCCTAGGGAAGCAGATGCCACAAACATTCCTGTTCCAAGTAATCCTTTTTTTAAAAAATCTTTTCTGTCCATATCTCAATTGTTATTTGTTCGTTTTTGATATGACAAATTTAGAGAGATGAAAAAGCTTACACATTTAACTAGTTTAATAAATGACTTTGCAATAAAAAAAATGTCGGATACTTTTATATTCGGCATTTTCTCACGGCTGAATATTATTTTTGCGACGAATACACGAGTAAAATTTTTGATGGAGAGTATCATTGAGATTTCTACGGAATGAAAAAGTGCATGGAAGATACGAGGGGTTTATTTTCTTATGCAGATTTAAATATGAGTGTCTGTATCCGAAGTATTTTATCATATGACCAATAAAAAATTCGTGCATTCGTAGCAAAATGATTTTAGATTGCCACAAATGCATGAATGAAATTTTTGATGTAGAAAGATAAGAGGCTTATTTCTCTTTGGAGGCCAAACGTTTTCGGATGGTACTTACAAATTCTTTTGAAACTCCCAGATAGGAAGCGATATAATATTGGGCTACTCTTTGTGGGATGGAAGGATACACTTTGATAAATTCAAGGTATCGGTCTGAAGCGGCTTTTGAAATGGTATTGACCAAACGGGCCTGAAGCGTGGAAAGGTTTCTTTGGACCAACATTCTGAAAACCCTCTCAAACTTAGGAATTTTCTCAAGCAGCTCTGCTTTCGTTGTAGGGTTCAGCATATAAATTTCAGAATCCTCCAGTGTTTCAATATATACTTTGGAGGGCTTTTGATCCTGAAATGAAGCAATATCACTGATCCACCAGTCTTCTATGGCAAACAACAGGGTAACTTCGGTTCCGTTATCATCTAAACAATACATACGCAAACATCCTTTATGAATATACCCTTCAAACTGACAGATCTCTCCTTCTCTCAGCAAAACAGTTTTCTTGGGAAATGTCTTACAGACCAATAAGTCTGTAAAAATTTTCTCTTCTTCGGGGGTAATGGTAATAAATCGTGTAATGTTTTTGATGATATTTTCAAACATAAAATTATTTTATGAATGCAAATTAGGAAAAAGGCTGTAAACTTCGTTCTTTAGCAATCCACTTCCGCCTCCATAATGTTCAATAACTTTTACTTTACCACCCGAATTCTCACAAAATACTTTCATATCTTTCTCAAACTGTTCTTCCAATCCGGAACTTAAAAGGACAATATCAACATTATTTGCTGTAAGATAATCATAACTGAGTTCTTCATCAGATTGAATTTCTGCAGTCCAGCCTTCATTATTTTCTATAATCCGCTTTAGGACATCCAGAATTTCCTGGTTTTTTCCGATCACTAAAAAATGTAATGTATTCATGGGGGTTAACGTTCAGGGGTTAAAGTTTAAGGTTCGAGGTTCAAAGTTTAAGGTTTACTCCGGCTGTTATAAATGTTTGTTTCCTGTTATTTTCAATTCATTCAAATCGAGTTGTGATTCTGCTTTTCTGATTTCATCATCGCTGAATAGCTTTTCACGTTTCATTTTAAATAATTCTTTCCTCTGCAAAGCAAAAATATCAAGCATGATCTTATGGTATTCCTTCATGTCATTTTGCCTGTTGGTACACATTTCCAGAGAGCTTAAGTGATTTTGGTGAAGTTTAATATCATTTTTCAAAGAATTCTTAAGATTTTCAATCAAACTGTTCGAGCTGATTTCCTGTTCTTTATTGAGTTTTTCTATAGCCAGTTTATCAAGTCTTATCTGAATTCCTGCCTGTTGCTCATGGGAAGGCATAATAGGATCAATCTCTCCTATTTTTGTTAATTTAATAATCAAAGGTAACGTGAGTCCCTGGAAGACCAATGTTACAAAAATGACGACGAAGGTGATAAAAATAATCAGGTTTCTCATAGGGAAATCAGTCTGCGAATTCATCATTACCGGGATGGATAATGCGGTAGCCAGAGAAACAACGCCTCTCATTCCTGCCCATCCTATAATCAATGGATTCTTCCATCCGGGATTAGGATCACGACGCGCTTTTTCACTGATCCATCTTGGAAGATGAGCGACAGGATAAATCCATAACAGGCGAACGACAATGACAATACCACTGATCATTAATCCATACTTAATTCCCTGCATCAGAGAAGTTTCTCCTAAGCCGTTGATAATATCGGGAAGTTCAAGGCCAATCAACACAAAGACCAAAGCATTCATCACAAAAATCAGGGTGTTCCAGACTCCCGTCATATTGATTCTTGTCGTTCCTGTTTTAAACATCTCATGCGCACGGAAAGACATAAACAATCCGCCACTTACCACCGCCATTACTCCTGAAAAATGAAAATGTTCTGCGGAAAGGAATAGAATGTATGGAGTCATCACCGTAAGTGCCGCATCAATAGCCGGAGTGGTTGGTAAAAATTTGTGAATGGCATAAAAGATATGGGCTCCTGCAATTCCTACTACGATTCCCATTCCTGCTACTAAAAAAAACTGACCTGTAGCTTCATGCATTGAAAAAGCTCCTGTCATTACTGCTGCCAGAGCAAAACGAAATACAATCAGTGAAGAAGCATCGTTGATTAAGCTTTCTCCTTCCAGTATTGCGATGGTTCTTTTGGGTACTTTCAGCCCTTTTAATACCGTGGTTGCCGCTACAGCATCCGGTGGGGAAACAATTCCGCCCAATAAAAAACCTAATGCTAAAGTAAACCCTGGAATCAAAGCCTGTGAAGCATATGCCACAACCAAAGAGGTAAGAAATACCAGTCCAAAAGCCAGTAAACTGATCGGTCGTTTCCATTTCCAAAAGTCATTCCATGAGGTATACCACGCTGCTTCATACAATAACGGCGGCAGGAAAATAAGAAATATAATATCAGGATCCAGCTTTAATACGGGAACTCCCGGAATCATACTGATCCCCAGCCCCGCAAGAACCAGAAAAATAGGATAGGCTATTTTGATTCTCTGGGCCAACATGACCAGCAGCATAACGATGAGCAGTAAGCCTAATATTAAAAGTAGTTTCTCGTGCATAGTTTTTTTAATACGTAAATCTAACCACCAGAGCTTGGAAGATGGGAGATGGAAGATGGAGGTTCTGAAGGTCATCAATAACAGATTACCATCTTTTTTAGCTTATTTGATTTTACGAAGGTTTTCGTATCTATAACTAAAAGTAACTTCCAGCCTCCTTCTTCCAGCTTCCAACCTTTTCTGGTTATTTATTGGTTAAAATATCATTTAAATACAATTGAATTAGCCAGTTCAATTTCTTCCTGATTAATGGAATGTCCGAAATTGGCATATACTTTTTCCGTAACCTCAGCATTCATTTCTCTCAAGATATTGGCCGTAGCATAGACTCTTTCTACCGGAACATGAAAATCGGGATTACTGGTTGCTAAAAACACAGGTGTTCCTGCAAAATCTCCTTTATAATTTTCACGATTGATCTTATCTCCTATTACCCCGCCGATAATGGCTGCTGCTCCACCAAATTTCTGTGCATTTCTGGTTAAAAACTCCAAGGTAAGACATGCTCCCTGGGAAAATCCGAAAAAGTAAATATCTTCAGAAGCAATCCCGGCATCCAGAGCTGCTTTTACTGTTTCTTCCACCATTTCAAGGGCTGATGACAACCAGGGTTCATTCTGATCCACCGGAGCCATAAATGAATAGGGATACCAGGTATGATTCAGAGCCTGTGGGGCTAATACGGCATAATCTTTTACATTCAAATGTTGGGAAAGGCTCAATATATCCTGGGCACTTCCTCCTCTTCCATGGACCATGATCAGTGCTTTTTTTGCCTGTCTTAATGGTACTCCTGCTGTTTTTATATTTAATGTGTGACTCATTGTTGTTTCTTATCTGAATTTTTCTGTTGGATAGTTAATTGGAGGGAGCACATCAAGCAGACGTTCTCTCTGTTTTTCAAACTGTTGAGGTAACTGAAGTGCTTCCCCTAAAAATGCCTGCTCTTCATCCACATCGAATCCGGGACCTGATGTCGCGATTTCAAACAACACACCTCCGGGTTCTTTAAAATAGACTGAGGTAAAGTATTTGCGGTCTTTCACTTCGGTATGTTCCAATCCATATGTATTTAATCTTTCTACCATTTTAAGCTGTGATTGTGCATCCGGAGTAGCAAAAGCAACATGGTGTACGGTACCTCTTCCGGCAAGCCCTTTCAGTGCATTAGGCATAGAAAGCAGATCCACATATTTCCCCGGCTGATTATCTGTTCCTAGTCTCAATCTATCAGGACTTTCAAAGATCACTTTATGATCCATCTGAGTGGTCAGAAGAGCCGCTGTTCTTTCATAGGCATCATACCAGATCTCAGCATGGTGGATTCCTTTTAAAGCATAATCTTTGGGAATATATCCGTTGAAATATCCTTTTCTTTCATCTTTATTATTGAAAACCAGTTCCAGTCCCAGTCCGTCAAAATCTTCAAGATAGATGAAAACTTCTTCTGAAAATCTTTGCTGAGGCTGTTTATAAGCAATATTAAACTGATCCAAACGGTTCAACCAATAATCCAAGGCATCTATAGAAACAGAAAAAGCAGTTGTATTCAGCATTCCTTTACCATGTCTTCCGTTCACCAGATCTTTACCATAAGGAAATGTTGTCATAATGGTTCCCGGAGTTCCGTATTCGTCTCCGAAATAAAGGTGATAAACGTCAGAATAATCAAAATTTACCGTTTTTTTGACCAAACGCAGCCCTAGTACTCCGGTATAAAAGTCTATATTTTCCTGAGTATTTCCGGTAATGGCGGTTACGTGGTGTAGTCCTGTAATAAGTGTCATTGGTTTTGTGTTTTAGGTTATATTTTTTGTTGAAAGGAGGATAGAGGAGGCGAAAGGGTGAAATGGTAAAATCGTGAAATCGCAAAATCGTGAAATTGCTAAAGGGCAAATTGATTGGGGATTAGTCCGTTTTTTTTCAATAGGCCTCTTTCCTACTATCCTTCTTTCATCCATACGTCATTATATTCTTCCGGATGGCGTTTAAACTGGGCATGTACAAATGGACATAACGGTAAGATTTTCAAATCGTTTTCCCTTGCATAGGACACCAGTTTCGCCAGTAAAATCTTGGCAAATCCTTTTCCTTCATATTCGGGATTTACTTCAGTGTGATAAACCGTTAGTTTTTTACCAATCACTGAAATATCCATTTTTCCTGCTTTATGATCGTCTGAAAACAATTGGATCT
This sequence comes from Chryseobacterium sp. FR048, assembly GCF_056844665.1. Taxonomy (NCBI): domain Bacteria; kingdom Pseudomonadati; phylum Bacteroidota; class Flavobacteriia; order Flavobacteriales; family Weeksellaceae; genus Chryseobacterium; species Chryseobacterium sp. FR048. Next base: position 117,446 of record NZ_JBXDSE010000011.1, read on the forward strand.
CTCCTTTTCTTCCTTCCAGAATAACTTCTGTTCTTTCCATTTTTTTATTTTTTAATTGATGTTCATTTTTAATGATCCTTCTGTGAAAAATCATTATTCAAAAGTATGATCTTTATTCTGCCTGGTGAATGATCTATGATAACTTCGGCAATACGCCTTCTATTTTATCACGCATTCCTTCATATTGAGCAGGAAGTTTCAGGTGAGTTCCCAATTCATCCAATGGTTCATCTACCGTAAATCCAGGATTATCGGTTGCTATTTCAAATAAAACGCCTCCCGGTTCACGGAAATATAACGAGTAGAAATAATCCCTGTTAATCTTCGGAGTGATGCTTAAACCTGCTGACAATACTTTTTCACGGTATTGCATTAAAACCTGATCATCTTTTACCCTGAAGGCAATATGGTGATTGGTTCCGGCAGCATTTCTTCCGGCCGGTATTTTATCATTTTCAATAATATCTACAAGATTAGCGGTATCAATCGCATTCGTTGCCAATCTGTATCTTTCTCCCTCCTGTTTTTGAAGATCATATCCTAAAATATCCGTCAAAACTTTCATTGTAGGTTCTGCTTTCTTCAAAGTTAAAGTTACATTATGGAATCCTTTTAAAGCGTTTTCATCTTTTAATTCTTCAGTGGTCCATACTTTTCGGCTGTCTTCCGTTGATGGTTCTATCAATTGCAGCTGAAGCCCGTCCGGATCTTTAAAAGAAATCAGTTTTTCCCCGAAAATTTCACTTTCTTCCACATTGATGTTAAGACCTTGTAAACGGTTTTTCCAAAATTCCAGGCTTCCTTTCGGAACAGAGTAGCCAATATGGGTTGCCATACCGCTTCCGTTTGTTCCCTGCCCGATTCCTTCCCATGGAAAGAAAGTCAGGATTGTTCCCGGTGTTCCGTTTTCATTTCCAAAATAAAAATGATAGGTTCCCGGATCGTCAAAATTTACGGTTTTCTTTACTAATCTTACTCCTAAAACCTGAGTATAAAAATCCAGATTTCTTTTGGCATTGTCTGCAATGGCAGTGATATGATGCAGACCTAATATTCTATTGTCCATGTCTTTAATTTTTATGCTAAATTACAGCTCGCGAACGGCCCGTACATTTAACTAGTTTAATAAATGCAAAAAGACCGCAAGTTTCGGATTTTTTCTCCCCTTTCTTACTGCTAATTTTACTTCTATAAAAATGGTATGAAAACTATAGAAACACGATTAGCAGCCAAAGACTGGCCATCCATCAACCAGGAGCTTCATGACAAGGGCTTTGTAATTGTTCCCGATGTATTGACCCAAACGGAGTGTAATCATTTCATTGAAGCTTACAAAGCAGATGACACCTACCGAAAAACAATCAGTATGCAGCGTTATCGCTTCGGACTGGGGGAATATAAGTACTTTCAATATCCATTACCGGACCTGATTACTACATTGAGGGAGAATGTTTATGCCCAAATAGCCCCCGTAGCCAATCAGTGGATGCAGGAACTGAATATTGACAAAAAGTTCCCCACTACCCATAAAGCAATGAAAAAGCTCTGCAAGGAACATGGCCAGAAAAAACCTACAATCCTTATTTTAAAATATGGTGAAGGGGGTTTCAATACGCTGCATCAGGATTTATATGGTGAGATTTTTTTCCCAATGCAGATGGTTTTTATGCTTGATCAGGCTGATGAAGATTATACCGGAGGTGAGTTTGTGATCACCGAACAAATTCCCCGTGCTCAGTCTAAAGCCAATGTATTAAAGCCTAATCGTGGTGATATGCTCCTGTTTACAACAAATTTCCGACCTATGAAAGGAAGCAGAGGGTATTACAGGGTGAGTATGAAGCATGGGGTAAGTCCGTTGCATAGTGGTAACAGACATAGTTTAGGTATTATTTTTCATGATGGGCTCAGCTAACATCTTGCCAACCTAATTATTCATAAAAAAGCCAAAAATAGTTCATTCTTTAGGTTATGCGAGCAATCACCGTATCTGAAAAAATATTCCTTTCAAATATAAGTTATACGATTTTATGACAAAAATCCAGTAATGATTCTATATTTCAGCACTTTTATCTATTTTCGGATCATAGCCTGCCATAAAAGTATTAGCCACAGAACGGGGCGTAAGAACCTCAACAACAAGTTCCGGTACTGCATCTTCATAGCGGTCATAACCTGATGGAGTCCAGTGATACAATTTACCTTTTGACAGAAGATAGCATTCATCATCCTTATTAAGGATTATTCCATCCGGCAGGTTCTTAATCTGCTCCGTATAGCTTACCTTTTTTCCATATTTGTCAATGCGTTCTGTATGGATAATTTCATCAATTGCTTTCACAGATGTCTTCATATCGAATCCGTATTGAGGGTTTCCTTTTAGCCAATATTCCTTAAATCGGATATGATCTTTATACCGGCATTGAAAACAGGGTCTGTGCCCTGCAGAAAATGCTGTTGCTTCATCAAGGAAAAAAAGTTCTGTCCAGTGGCCGGGCTGCATGATCTCGCGATGTCTGCCCCGGAATTCCAGCATGCATATAATCCAGGCTTTAATGGTATAAGTCTTGACTATTTCTTTGTTTTCATTATGGATAACCCCACGGTTGCCAAGCCATGAACCTCTTGCTTTGGTCTTGATAAAAGAGCCATTGGGTGATACTCGATTTTGCAGCATATTCAGTAAGTTTATTTTTCTACGAAAGGTAAAGCACATGCCTATTTGCTTCTAAATCTTTTATAATATGTACTTTTTATATTACAAATATATGTCAGTCAATAAGTCTCTGCAATCCGAATCTTGTGGTTTATATTTTATTTTGTTTGCCTATCAAAAAAAGCCTTTAAGGATCTAAGAGTCAATTAAATTTTATATTTCTTCAAGTCTGTAAAAAAGATTGACGCAAAGTTGATGAATAATTTCGCTTTATTTTAAGTGAGCCAAGTAATGCGACTTCGTCGCTGATGAAGCGTTATGTTTATACACACGCTTCGACGAATCAACAAAGTTGATTCTAGCCTTTGCTCCCTAAAATAAATACAATGAAACTAAAACTTTGCGTTAGAAAACTTATAATCAAAACATCCTATTTTTTAATCTAAAATCTCCTGATTTTTGATTTTCACAACATGATATATAAAGATTTCACACTTCACTATACCATCCGAATCTTGCTATAATTGAGAATAAATGCCTTTAAAAACCGCAAGAAACGGATTTTATTTCCATACTTCATCTTCTACCTTTGTCCCAACAAACAAATACAAAATTTTTACCCATTTCAATTTTTAATGATGACAAACATGGACACCATAGAACAAAGGTTAAAGACAAAAAAATGGGACATTATTCTTGATGAGCTGAACAGTAAAGGTTTTGCTATTGTTCCCGATCTTATCAACGATCAGGAATGTAGTGAACTGCTTGGAGCGTTCAAAGAAGAATACAAATACAGGAAGACCGTAGTTATGGAACGTTATCGTTTTGGAAAAGGCGTCTATAAATATTTCAACTATCCATTACCCAATATCCTGACCGAGTTGAGAACTCATTTCTACGGTTACCTCGCTCCCACTGCCAATACCTGGATGGAAGTATTGAAGATAAAAACCCGTTATCCGAAACATCACAGTGAATTTATTGAACAGTGTAAAGAAAATGGTCAGGAAAAAGCAACCGCTTTAATTCTGGGCTATGGTGCCGGAGGATTTTGTGCTATGCATCAGGATTTATATGGTGAGGTTTATTTTCCCATGCAGATCGTGCTTTTCCTTGATAATATTGACGAAGATTACACAGGGGGTGAGTTTATTCTCACGGAAAATATTCCGATGGCCCAATCCCGTACTCATGTCATCAAACCTAAAAAAGGGGATGTGATTGTATTTGCCACCAACTTCCGTCCGGTAAAAGGAACAAAAGGCTATTATAGAGTAACGATGAAGCATGGTGTTGCTACAATACACAGTGGAGAAAGGCACACTTTAGGTGTTATTTTTCACGATGCCAAATCTTAACAGAACTCCCTTAATGGGATTTCTGATTCCCTTCATTCCGGTTATTTTTTCCAGATAGTTTCTCCAATCACCTCATTTAATCAGCTGTAACAGAAAGCATCACCGCAAGTGTATCCATATAATCCCGCCAATGAACGATTTGCCTGTCTTTAATGGTAATGATGGAACAAAAGTTATTATCATAAGCCTTCCCTGTGTGAGGCACTCTACCATGAACCTGATATTCCAGGATGATTACGTTGTTGGGATCATTAGATTTATAAACCCGTAAATTGTCTGAGGAATGAAGCACATTGCTATACCCGCCAAACCAGTCCATATAAGCCTGTCTGCCTTCAATTTTATTGGTAAATCCCGGAATGTTATAGATAAACTCAAATACAGCATTTTCAGCTACAGCATCCCAGAAGTGCTCGCCATCTACTTCACCTTTAAGGCCTTCCATAATGATATGATAAAATGGCTCTGCATTTTTGTTGTTAAAGGCTGGGTGATTTCTGTTTATTTTTTCCATTGTAAGTACTCATTTTTTCGCTATTCTCTTTTTCCATTGAGGTATGCATACATGGCCGTAGCATGGCCATGACCTAATTCAAAATCTGCTTTAAGCCAATTGATTATTTCGGTTGCTTTTATTCCTTTTTTTACTTTACCTTCATCGGTAAATCCTTTTTCTGCAGCTAAATTTTCAAAATCGGAACGGGATTTTCTAGTTTTTTCTTCAATATTTTTAATGTAGGTTTGAAATGACATATAATTTGTGATTTAAGTGGTTATTTATTTATAAATATACACGTTTTTAATAAATTATTTTTCATTCAACTAATTATTATATTCCGGATTTTAAGACAGTCTGTTTATTTTGCTGATACTCTATTTATTTAACATTTCCAGTATTTCGGCTTCATTATATAATCCTGTTGAGTTGGTCAGTATCTTCATATTATTATCGATCAGTACAGAATAAGGAATGGCACTGCCATATTTTAAAATCGTTTTTAAATTTTCACTTTCTGCATTTGATACAATAAATTGTTTCCAGCTCATGTTTTCTTCTTTAAGTGCTTTTTGCCATTCTGATTCTTTTTCATCAATTGAAATGGAAATCAGTTCAATTCCGTTAAGTTTATTTTCAGAAACGATCTTTTTCAGAATCGGAATTTCCTGCCTGCATGGGCCACACCAACTTGCCCAGAGAACAATTAAATGCTTTTGGTAGTTTTTGTCTATTACCTTACTTAATTGATGATCTGCATTTTTCAGCCTTAAAACATTCCTGGTATCGATCTTTTTAGAATTTACCACATACTGTTGAAGATCTTTATACGGCTGGGCCTTCTGAACGGTTTTATCGAATAATTTCAGATAATTCTCAATTTGTATCGGGGAAAACTGATACCTGTTTTTCAGAATCCCGAATAAAACATGAAAAGAAGAAGGGTGTTTTTTAATCAGATTCTGTATTTCAGCATCTTGAGTCGTACTTTTTCTTGTGAACAGATCATAATTGGTATCCTGCATGGCTTTTGACTGCTCGCCTCCTTCAAAATCTGTAATTGTTGCTGTTTTAATATGGTCAGGAAATGGTGAGTTTTTTCCAAACTCAGAATATTGTAATGATCCGTTTAATTTTATGATGTCATCGGAAAGAAAAACCCCGGAGCTCCATTTATCCTTATTTTGATTAAAGTATGAATTCATAGGAAACTGGAACATAATTTTATTCCCGTTATCAGCGTAATAATCAATTCCTAAATAATGCGGAACTCTGTCATTGAAAATATGCTTCATTTCAAATTTCCCATTTTTGACATTGATACTGTCAAGTTTATTGGAGAAAACATCTTCATAGAGGATTAATTTTCCGTCAGGAAGGTTTGAAATATTACCTTCGATTTTTATTGAATTTTTTTGACAGGAAAAACATAGGCAAATAAGTGATAAGAGTAGAAATAATTTAGTATTCATCATGGTTAAAAAAACTATGGATAGCAGAATCGTATTGACGAAGTGAAGACTGAGCTTAATTGTAAACTTCATTCAGCGCTTCATCCCATCAATGATTTTCCATGACCTAAGTTAGAAAAAATATAAACTTGGTGATTAAAAAAGTTCATCAATGAGGAAATCAAAAGAGGCTGATCTTCCGACCAGCCTCCTGAATATATAATTTCCATATCCATTATCAATCATATGGATAAAGATCAATCTATTACCAGATTTTTATTCTGTCTTTTGGCTCTTTGTACATTTTGTCGCCAGGTTTTACATTGAATGCTTTATAAAACGGTTCAAAATTCATTAAAGGTCCCAAAACCCTCCAATTGTCCGGAGAGTGGGTATCAATATTAATAAGCTGGCGGGACAATTCATCGGTCATTTTTGTACGCCATGCATTTCCCATTGCCAAAAAGAAGCGCTGATCCGGTGTAAACCCGTCAATTTTCTTATTTCCTTTTCCTTGCTCTGTCATTTTAAAGGCATCATATGCAATGGCAATTCCTCCAAAGTCAGCAATATTCTCACCCGTGGTTAATTCGCCGTTGACATGAAGGTTATTAAGAATCGTGAAGCCGCTGTACAGCTTTTGAATCTGTTTTACTTTTTCATTGAACTTCGCTTTGTCCTCTTTTGACCACCAGTCTTTCATATTCCCGATCTTGTCATACTGAGAACCCTGATCATCGAACCCATGGGTCAGCTCATGTCCGATAACCATCCCGATTCCGCCATAGTTGATCGCATCATCAGCATCTTTATCAAACATCGGATATTGTAAAATGGCCGCCGGAAAATTAATATCATTCAAATATGGGTTATAGAACGCATTTACGGTTGCCGGTGTTGTGATCCATAAGGTTTTGTCAACGGGTTTTCCCAATTGGGATAATTGAAATTCGAAGTTATTCCGTTTACAGGCAATCGTATTTTCAAAATATTTGGTTCTGTCGATGTTTACTTTACTATAATCCCTCCATTTATCCGGATAGCCAATTTTTCTGCCGATAGCATTCAGTTTTTCTTCGGCTGTTTTTTTGGTAGCATCACTCATCCAGTCCAGCTGTCGGATACGGTTTGCAAATGCTTTGGTCAGATTAGAAATAAGCTCGTCCATTCTTTTTTTCGCTTCAGGCGGAAAATATTTTTCCACATACAGTTGTCCTAAAGCATCTCCCAGTTCCTCATCCGTCGCTATCCCCAAAAGTTCCCATCTCGGCTTTTGTTTCTTTTGCCCGGTAAGCGCTTTTTTATATTCAAAAGAGGCTTTTTCAAAATCACTGCTCAGAAGATCCGCATAAGAATTAAGTGAATGTGCTTTCAGATATAGCTTCCAGTCAGAAAGCGAAACCGTGTTCAGCATCGTGTTCAGCTTATCGTAATAAGCCGGCTGCTCCATATCTAATGATTCTACTTTTGTCCCTAAGATTGTAAAGAACTGATTCCAGTTTAAGTTGGGCTGATCTTTTACTATTTTGGAGAAGGGTACTTTGTTATAATTCGCTGCAACATCACGAAGCTCAACATTGGTTTTATGAGATGATGCCAGATTTTTCTCGATATTATAAACGGTCTCAGTATTTTTAGCTGCCGTTGCCGCATCAGAACCCGTAAGTTTGAATAACGAGGTTAAATAGCTTTTATAGGCATCCTGAACGGCTTTGGTTTCTTTATCATTTTTGAAATAATAATCTCTATCCGGAAGTCCAAGCCCTTTCTGTGTCAACCAGGCAATATTCATCGCGCTGTTCTTTTGGTCGGCATATACCATAAAGCTGATAAGACTTTCAGTGCCGTTCTTTTCTTCTTCAGCAACAAATTTCATCATCTCCGGGACAGATTTGATGGCATCTATCTTTGTTAACAATGGTTTTACCGGTTCAAATCCACGTTTGTTGATCGTTACCGAATCCATTCCTGAGGCGTAAAAATCGCCTACTTTTTGCTGAATACTTCCGGTTTTAGCCTTCTCTTTTGCTGCATCTTCCAGGATGGATCTAATTCTTTTTTTAGTAGAATCTACCACATCATAAAACCCACCCACATAGGTCTGATCACCAGGGATTTTTGCGGTTTTCATCCAACTGCCATTGGCATATTCATAAAAATCATCACCCGGCTTTACCGATTTATCTATGTTTTTTGTCTCGATATAATGCTCACGGCCAGCCTCAGTTTTATTTTGTTTACATGAAATAAAGCAACAAACTGCAATTCCCAATGTTGTAATAGACAGAATTTTTGTTTTCATACTTTTAGTTATTAAATTTTTATGAATGGCGTTTCATCCATTCCATAAAGTATCGGAATGTTTAATATGTTTATATTTTTTATTAGATACTTTCAAATGTATCAAAATATTATGGATAAAACATACATTCTATCAGAGGCAATGGCATTTTGTATCCATTAGCATTCTATTTGAAGATTCAGAGATTTATGATTAAAGGTTGGAAGATGGAAGCTTGAAGAAGGAAGTTATTCAGGTTATAAAGAACGGTTTTTTCCGTATTTTCATCTTTTTTAAACAGTTATTTCGTTAATTTATGGTAACCTTCTATAGATGAAACTTCAGACCTCCAGCTTCCAGCCTTTTCATTAATTCTGATAAACCTCTCCTTCGTAAGAAGCGTTGTAAAGGTCTTTCAGGTCCTGAAGGCTAGGTTTACGCGGATTGAAACCTGTACACGGATCTTCCAAAGCATTTTGGGTGATATAATCCAGATTTTTGTCCCAATCTTCACGGGAGATTCCAAATGCTTTCAATGAACCGATATTGTTCACAGAAGTTCTCAGTTTCTCAATTTCCTGCGCCAGTTCTTCCGCTGATTCTTTCCCAACAAGTTTAGCCAGATCCGGGTATCTTGTGGTAGCTGTCTGGTTATAACGGATTACATTCGGAAGGAAAATTGCATTGGCAGCACCGTGAGGAATTCCATACAACGCCCCTACCTGATGAGATAAAGAGTGTACAATTCCCAACCATGCATTGTTGAACGCTAAACCGCCCATAAATGAAGCGTCATGCATATTCTGACGGGCTTTGATATTGGCAGGATTTTTTACCGCTTCTTCCAGATTCTGGAATACAATCTCCAGTCCTCCTTTTGCCAATACATCTGCATAATTGTCTTCGATATTGGAAACGTAAGCTTCAACACAGTGAGTAAGTGCATCCAATCCTGTATTTGATGTAATGTGGGCTGGCATTGTAGCACAGATTTCTCCATCTACAATAGCAATATCCGGGGTTAATTCATAAGAGACAATTGGATATTTTACTCCTTTTTCTCTGTCGGTAATTACCGCTAATCCTGTTGTTTCTGTTCCGGTTCCGCTGGTAGAAGGAATGGCTACAAATTTTGCTTTCTGACGTAATGTCGGTACGCTGAAAGGTTTGGTCATCGCTTCGAAATCGGCATCCGGATGTTCATAGAATACCCACATCATTTTTGCAGCATCAATGGCAGAACATCCTCCAAGACCTACAATCCAGTCCGGTTGGAAATCGCGCATTACTGCAGCTCCCCGAAGACTTGTAGCAGATGACGGATCTTCTTCAACGCCATCAAAAACCATAGTTTCCAATCCTGCTTCCGCTAAATAACCTATTGCACGGTCTAGTGTACCGCTTCTTTTCATTGATTGTCCACCTGTCACAATGATTGCTTTTTTTCCAGACAGGTTTTTCAGTTCTGATAAACTTCCAGCACCATGAAATACTTCGCTGGCAACAAATAACTTGCTCATATTTTTTGTTTAAAATTTCTGATACAAAGTTACTGTGCCCTACACCGCTGATGTTATACATTAGATACTATATGATATACATTTGATCCCTTCAAAATAAACAACCGAAATATATTTTTTTAAATAAAAGAGTATTCATCGACATTCTTAAAACCATATATATTCCGACTCTATTTCCTGATATACATTTACTACCGCATCAAGTTGAAGTAAAAACGAAGAAGCTCCAAAATATCTTTAACTATTTAAAAAACTAAACACATAAACCATGATCATTAAAAAATTCGTGCATTCGTTGCAACTTTAATAATCTGCCACGAATGCACGAATTTATTTGGATGAAGATATTCTTTTTTATCAAAAAAAATCTTCGTTTTTTACAACTTATGTGTACTTCTATACAGGAAGCTTTAAACTTAAAATCACTAAAGTGTTAAAAATATTTACACCTTTTATGGTTTAATTTTCAACCGTGGATCTACACAGATTTTTGTGTAAAATTCTTGTTTGAAGACGTTGCCAAGGTAAATCTAGGTTTTATACATCTGTGCCAACTGCTGCTGCAGATGGGTAGGTGTTTCATCCAATTTTGCACGCACAAACTTATTGAGTGCCGCAGGTGAATTGAATCCAAGTTCAAAAGCAATTTCTTTATGGGAATAATGGGAAAGCAACAATAACTGCTTGATCTCATTCATAATCCTTGCATGAATGGTTTCTATGGAGGTTAAGCCAGCTGTTTTTTTAGTAATTTCATTAAGTTTTTTGGGTGAAATAAGAAGTTTTTCAGCATACCAGCTAACGGTGCGCTCTGTCTTATAATTCCTTTCCAGCAGTTCCAGAAACTTTCCATACAGCCTTGTATTTTCATTGGTCAGTTTATCTTTGTCCCATCTTGTATGCACAAATTCCACCAATTTCAATAAGGTTATTTTGATATAAAATCGGGCCTGTTCTTTTTTGATGGAGGTTATATCATGATATAATTTTTCAATCTGTTCCAATAACAATTGTACTTCATCTGCTTCTTCTGCAGGCAGTTCAATATAATTAAGCTTGACAGAAATATTATGATTGTAGATACTTAATTCATTTTTTAGAATATCTGAACAAAACAATACTTCATCAAATAAGATCATTTTCCCTTCAAAGTTATTGCTGATCTGCTCTTTTGAAGATAACTGTCCCGGAAATATCACGCAGATACTATTCTCGGAAATGTTATACCGGCGGTCTTCCACCTGCATTTTCATTTTTCCTTTTTTGACGAATAAAAGGCAGAAATGGTCTTTGGTATGGGGCTCTCTGTACTGTTCTAAAGCCTCTTTGTCCAGATCAAAAATATGAAAGGGCGTAATAGCCCTTTCAGAATTGTGTTGTATATCTTTCAGATGGTGTGTAACCATGTTCTCTTATTACTTATAAAAATTAAATAGGATCATTCAGATATTTCGCGGCCTTTTCATCTACCAGAAATAAAAGTTCACCTTCAGTAGGATTCAATAATTGTGATGGATATACTGAAGGATTATATTCTCCTTTTAAAACTTCTTTCAATGCTTCGGCTTTCGCATCACCAAAAGTCAGAACAATGATCTTTTTAGCTTTATTTAAAAAAGGAGCTGTAAGGGTAACTCTGTACATTTGCTGAGCCTCCAGATAATAGGCAGCCACCCATTTTTCTTTTTCGTCCAATACTGCTGTTCCAGGAAATAATGAAGCGGTATGTCCATCACCACCCATTCCCAGAAGGATAAGATCCATTGCACCGCTCTCTCCTACTTTTTCTTTCAAAAGGGCATTGTATGATACGGCAAAATCTTCCGGTTCTACTCCTTCTTCAAACATTGGAAAAACATGAGATGGCAAGACAGGGACGTTTTTTAAAAGGGATTCCTGTGACATCCTGGCATTACTCAGCTCATTATCCAGCGGCACCCATCTTTCGTCGCCCCAAAAGACAAGAACTTTACTCCAGTCGATCTGGCTTTTGTATGGGTCTTCTGATAAAAGTCTGTATAAGCCTTCCGGTGAAGTACCTCCTGTTAAAGCCACTGTAAAATAACCTTTCTGATCTATTGCTTCATTGGCAACTGTTACAAATAGTTCTGCCGCTTCTTTAAAAATTTCTTCTGTTGATGGTAATATCTTAAGCATTTTCTTCACTTTTCAATGGTTCATGGGAGTTTGTAAGCCAATAATGGCCTTGTCTTTTCAGTAATTCATCTGCTGCTTCCGGTCCTGAACTTCCGGCAGGATAAGTATACATTTTTGAAACATCTCCTTTCTCCCAGGCAGCCTGGATATTAGCGATAACATCCCAAGCCTCTTCTACCTGATCGGAACGCATAAACAGTGTGGAATCTCCATCCAGAGCATCCAACAATAACGTTTCGTAGGCTTCCGGTGTATCTGGTGAGCATGCAAAATAATCGAATACCATCTCAGCGGGTTTTAATTTCATATCAAGTCCTGGTTTTTTGGTCATAAACGATAGTTTGATGTCCATTTCAGGCTGAATATCGATCGTTAATTTATTGGGTTGTAATTTGTTTAAGCCTTTCTGAAAGGTAGTACAAGGAACTTCTTTAAAACTGATGATTACAGAAGATGTTTTTTCTGACATCCTTTTACCGGTACGCATGTAAAACGGAACTCCGCTCCATCGCTCATTATCAACATAAAACTTCATAGCCACATACGTTTCGGTATTTGAGTTTGGATTAACTCCCGGTTCCTGTAAATATCCCTGCTTCGGTTGTCCGTCAATTTCTCCCGCGGTATATTGTGCTCTGACTGTATAATGATTAATGTCTTCCGGATTAATCCTTCTGACACTTTTCAGAACCTCTACTTTCCGGTCTCTGATCTCTGTAGATTCAAATTCCGTAGGTGCTTCCATAGCTACCATACAAAGGATCTGCATTAAGTGATTCTGAATCATATCACGTAAAGCTCCCGATCCGTCGTAATATCCACCTCTGTCTTCCACACCTACTGTTTCTGCAACGGTAATCTGTACGGAATCGATATATTTATTATTCCACAGTGGTTCAAAAATGGTGTTTCCAAATCGGAAAGCCAGAATATTCTGTACATTTTCTTTCCCTAAATAGTGGTCAATCCTATAAATCTGTTCTTCTTTGAAAGTTTCTGCCAGCATTGCATTAAGCGCTACTGCCGATTCTTTATCATACCCAAAAGGTTTCTCAATAATCATACGGTCCTGCTCTACATTATCGGCCAGACCATTGTTCTTAAGGCTCTTCGATACCTTTTCAATAAAACTAGGCGCTACTGAAAGATAAAAAAGACGATTAGCTCTGATTCCTAAACTTGTATCAATATAATCAAGCTGATTTTTTAACTGGATAAATGATTCTTCGTGAGTAATATCAAACCTGATGAATTTGATTTTTTCTTTGAACGCATTCCATTGATCTTCAGAAAAGTTTTTATTTCTTGAGAAGGCTTTGATATTTTCTAAGATATAGTTTCTGAAATCTTCCTGGGTATGCTCTGTTCTTCCTAATGAAAGAAGCTCAAAGTCATCCGGCATCCAGCCTTCCAGAAACAGATTGAAAAATGCAGGAAACAATTTTCTTTTTGCCAGATCCCCTGTCGCTCCAAAGACGACAATAGAGGTTGGCTTTTTATCATTATTTTTCATTTGATTTATTTTTTATGCTTCCCAACGGGTATGGAAAATTCCTTCTTTATCAATTCTTTCATAGGTGTGTGCTCCGAAGAAATCACGCTGGGCCTGGATAAGGTTAGTGGGTAAATTTTCTGAACGATAAGCATCAAAATAAGACAATGCATTCATCCATGCAGAAACAGGAGTTCCATTTTGAATAGCTTCTTTCAGAACAGAACGGATACTGCCTTGTGTTGCATTTAGTTTATCCGCAATCTGCTGGTCAAGCAATACATTTGGTAAATCCGGTTGTGCCGCGAATGCCTTTCTGAAATCTTCCAGTAAAGTAGCTCTGATAATACAACCTCCTCTCCAGATTTTACAAACCGTTTCCAGATGTAAGTCATACCCATAAGCCTCTGAAGCGATTTTAAGCTGAGCAAGTCCCTGAGCATACGTAGTTATAACAGCAAAGAAAAGACCTTCTTTAAGTTGGTTTAAATCAGCATTATTTATTTCCTGATCATTCTTCCAGGTCAATATTTTTGAGGCTTGAATTCTTTCCGGTTTGTATTTGGATATATCCCTCATGTTTACTGCTGCATCAATCACCGGTACCGGAACCTGCAGATCCATAGCATTTTGTGAGGTCCATTTTCCTGTTCCTTTGGATTTTGCCCAATCGGAAATCAGGTCTACCAGATATTTGTCGCCTTCTTTCTGTTTCAGAATATCGGCTGTAATCTCGATAAGGAATGAATTTAATTCTTCTTTATTCCATTGTTCGAATGACTGTTGTATGGTTTCGTGATTCAAATGATACCCATTCTTCATGATGTCATAGGTCTCTGCAATAAGCTGCATAATTCCATATTCTATCCCATTGTGTACCATTTTCACGTAGTTTCCGGCTGATCCGTTGCCTAAAAATTCTACACATGGCTCACCATCTACTTTAGCGGCAATGGCTTCGAAGATGGGACGTAAACGTTCATAAGCAATTTTATCTCCGCCAGGCATCATGCTTGGTCCTCTTCTCGCCCCACTCTCTCCACCGGAGATTCCCATTCCGAAAAAATGGATTCCTTTTGAAGAAAGTTCTTTATATCTTCTGTCTGTATCTGTAAAATAAGTGTTTCCGCCATCGATGATAATATCTCCCTGATCCAAAAACGGAAGCAGGGATTGTATAGCGCCGTCTACAGGTGCTCCTGCCGGTACCAACAGCATAATGGCTCTTGGCTGCTCAAGAGATTTCACAAAGTCTTCCGCCTGAACCGTAGCATAAATTTGGTGGCCTTCCTGCGCTTCTGCCTGTAATGAAGCCGCTTTTTCCTGATCTAAATCTAAACCGGCAACAGCATATCCGTTATCAGCCATATTAAGCAATAAGTTCCGGCCCATAACGCCTAAGCCAACTATACCAAAATTGTATGTAATCATTTTCAAAATATTTTTATGAATGTCAATTGATCTTGAGTGCGGCTAATAAATCGGGTGAATTGAACCAGCAGCGACTCTGTATTTAAAATACTTGATTAAAATTAATCCTTATTTTCGACATGTCTGAGATAAAAAGAGAGATATTTATATAATCAATAGAAGGTTTTTGGATGGAAGAGGGAAGCTGGAGGATGGAAGTTTCTTTTAGTCAATAGTTTCACTATACTGCTTCTTAAAAAATTAAAAATAGCTGTAATAATGATTTTCTGGCCTTCATAACTTCCCTCTTCCAGCTTCTAGCTTCTAGCTTCAGACCGCTTCATATTTCAGCACTTCTGATTCCAGTTCTTTTTTGAGATTTTCAACAAAGTCGGAAGGAGTCAGCCCTGTTTCTTTTTTAAATGCATTCTGGAATGCTCTGGGAGTAGTATAACCGCATATTTCTGCTAATGAACTGATTTTATATTTTCGGTACACGGCATCTTCATACAGCTTTCTGGTAATGTATTCTATTCTAAGGCTGTTAATATACTGATTGAAATTTTTGTTTTTGTGGTCATTGATAACCACTGAAAGATATTTTGTATTGGTATTGAAATTACTCGCAAGCCCAGCAATGGTAATATCACTTTTCAGATATTTTTCCGTTTTTTCAAATTTTGCGATTTTGCTTAGCAACTGATTCACGGTTTCCTCAGCCATTGAGCTTGAAACTTTTACTATTTTTTCATCCTCTGTCTCTTTTTCTTCTTTTTGGGTTTCCGCTTCAGATTTTATTTTGGTGATGAGTTCCTGAAATCTTCGCTGCAGAACTTTATTCCTGTTTTTCCAATAGTACCAGACTCCACCGCAAGCGATCAGGATTGCGATCAGGAAAATATACAGGTAATTTTTCAATGTATTATCCTTTTCCAGGTCTTTTTCTTTTTTGATCGCTGTAGTCACTTTATTGACTGAGTGCTTCTCCGCAGTTTTTATACTGTCTTTTAATTCTGTAAGAAGCTTACTGTATTTTTTGCTGTCTGCCGTATTGTTTTCGGCAAGATAAGCTTCAGTCAAAATCTCATAAAAGACTTCCCTGCCGGAAGGAGAAGAGATCTTTTGCTCCAGCTTCAACCCTTCTTTAGCATAATAAATCGCTTTGTGGTTGTTTTTCTGGTCCAAATAAAAATCACCTGCAGTTCTGTATAAATTCATTTTATTAAGCGGACTTATATCTCTGCTTTCTGCAATCTTCAATGATTTTAAAAGATAGTTTTCTGCGGTTTTAGGATTGCCAGGCTGCATGATCCATAAATAATACAATGCCAGGTTTGCCTGTATAGAAACTATTAAATCATATTTTTGTTTGGGCGCTATTTCAGAACCATCATCAGAAATTTTCTCTGCCTCACTCAATCCTTTTATAAGGCATAAGCGTACAGAATCAGGCTGCTTTTTGCTCTGATCAAAATACCCGGAATAATTAGAATACAATAAGCTGCTGTAGTAATGACGGAGATCATTGTTCTTAATTTTTTCCAGATAGTTTCTGGAAGCATGATAAGCTTTTCTGGAATCATCAAGAAACCCCAAAGCCCCTAATGAGGTTGCTTTCATCCTATACATATTGGATACTTCCTGCGGAGAAGAGCTCTCATTAATGTATTTTTCCAGGTCTTTTGAAACTTCAATCACTTTCTCATTATTATCTAATGTGGAATAAGTCAGCATCAACTCCGCTCCAATGCTAAAAGCAATATTGTATTTATTTTCTTTGGCTGTTTTGTAATTTTTCTCCAGCTGCTGTATGGTATTATTCACAATACCTGTGCTGGCCACTCCGTTCTGTATTTGACGCAGTTCGTTTTTTAGCTGTTCTTCGGATATTTTCTGACTTTTTCCTAAAACAAACAGATGTAAAACAATGAAAAATAAAATAGAGGGATAGGATCTCATAATTTTAAAGTTTGAAGTTGAATGGGTATTTGTTTAAAAAGAGGCTTTACAAATATATGTATATTTCGGGCCAATCGATTATTACAATATCATTAAAAACATTATATGAATAACAGATTTAAATTAATAATTATTTTTTGAATACAATACTATTTAAAACAATCTGAAACAAAGCAAATGATCTATTATATGAAAATCTGAAATAAATTTCTTTCTGGTATTCTCTAGCAAATGAGAAGCAGCCGATATTCTCCGTCATTTTCAACTGGAGCTCTGTGTACACAAGGTAAAACCTCCTGTGCAGGGTGATCTACCGCTAGACGCCAAAGATGTCCTGATCCTAAATTGACAGGTTTTGTATTGGGTTTAGGCTGATAATGCAAATCGAAGAAATAGTCTTTCAGAAAGTCTTCAAATTCCTCTTCGGGACCATCATGCAATGCTCTAAGCTTTTCACGGATTTCCGGAATCAGAATCTTTTGTTCCACCTGATCATTCGGAAGAATATCGCTGGCAGCACCATGATACGTACATAAAAAAGTATCTGTACCGATAGGTGAACGGTCCACATGATAAGAATATACATCTGTTGAAATGAAATCCAGCTCATCATCCCGCTCATAACATTTCAATAAATTAAGAGAAGGCAATGCCCCGAAATCCGTTAACAACTGCAAATCATTGAGGATAATCTCCCGTGCCATACTCCCCTCTTCGGATAGCTGCAATCCTAAAAGGTCTTCTTTAGAAACTTCTGTAATATTCTCTTTTAACTGAAGTATGGACACTATTTCTTTAAAATCTCCGGCCAGGTTTCTATGCCAGCAAATAGCATTCATAGCTCCCCCGAAACGGGTATTGACAAGTTCGGAAAAAGTAGAAACTACTCCTATTTGAGCATTATCAGAAAATATATCGGTCATATTAAGAAGAGACAATTGAGTCACTATTCTCTGCAAAAATAAGAATTCCATCATAAGATTACACCAGGATTATAGGTTGCTCTCCTGTTCCAGATTAGTTGTAATAATCAAATATCTTTTTCCATTTGGCAATGGTATTCCGGCTTGTACCAAAATGCCTTGCTACCTGGTGATTATTCATTTTATGATTTTTCTGATAGTCCAATATATTAAGGATGTCTGCGGTATTGTAGGAACGGTGTTTTTGGCTCTCCTTTTCCAATTCCTGATCTGTGAAACCAAAAACTTTTTTATTAAGTTTTAAAATATCTATACTGGACAGATTTTTTTTATTTAATAATTTGTGGCATTCCGCCTTCTTATGGGGAAACTTCTGATCAATAATATCGGAATAAATGCGTTTGTAGTTGGGTTGCGTATTTTTTTTCATCATGTGTATTCAGCTCTTAAAGAGTTACGTTGTCATTATAAATTGAGTATTTTCAGAACTCTCTTTGTATTTCCAGATTCTTCTTTGTAAGTACAGCCTTGAGCAGCTCTATATAAAAATCCTGCAATGCATTCAAATCACAGGATTTCTTTATTGTAAAAATTTTCATTCCTTTAATAAAGAATAAAGCTTCAATCACTTTATTCACTGTAATATCAGACTCTTCTGTATTCCTGAAATATTCTTCGCCACTTGGTCATGGTATTCATGCTCAGTCCAAAGTGTTCGGCCACCTGTTTATTATTCATCTTTTTTGTTTTCTGATATTCCAGAACGCTGATAATATCGGAGACATTGTAAGACCGGTGCATGGAATTGATTCTTTCATTCTCTTTATCTGTACTCTCAAAAATCTTTTTATTGATTTCTAAAATATCGATGACCGACAGATGTTTTTTATTTAATAATTTTTCACACTCCTTCTTCTTATCAGGAAACTTCCGGTCTATGATGTCAGAATAGATCCTTTTATAATTAGGTTGAGTATTTTTTTTCATTGAGTTTTTTTTCATTATCAGATTTAATATGATCGGTTATTATATTTCAACACCCATTTGCTTATGGTACTGTGAGGAATTCCATATTCATCCACAATCTGGCGTTTGGTTTTCTCTCCTGTACTGATCAGCTCAATAACAAAATTGATGATCTCCCGGGTATAGATACTTTTTCGGAATTTGGGAAGTTTGGATCCATCCTTCACTTTATCCGAAGCTGAGGGCGGAGCATACAGTATTAAATGCTGGGAGTACAATCTGAAAAAATCATATTCCAATAGCTTACTCCATCTTAACAGGATATTTGTAGGAAGATTTTCCTGTAAATACATTTCTCTAATTTCACTCTCCGTACAATCCATAAAGTTGCAGATACGGGGTACATCGATATTGGTTTCGATCACCCGGGTATTGATAAGCTTTCCGATATGGATATTTCTAAAATTTGAATTCATTATTAATAACTATTAAAAAGAGGAATATTACAGGCTTTTATTTATCAGCCGGTAGTATTTATTTGTTTGAAATGACAGCAAAAGCATAATTTAACTGAATGATGATGATAACTCCTATACCCCAATAAGGATTAATCAGTCCTAAAAGAGCACCTAAAAGATAGAGGGTCTGAGCGGTTACAATCCTTCTCTTGATGGCGGTTCCAATCTGTTTGTCTGTATCGGAAACCAGTCCTTTTCTTTCTGCATAACTCCAATTGATATACAGGATAAGGCCCAGTAAAAAGATATTGAACCAATACAGGCCCAGAGCAAATTTATGATCCAGATAATCTCCTAAGAAAGCTGTTGTAAAAGGTAATACGGCAACAAACAGGAGAAACAGAAGGGTGATCCAGCTAAGATTCCGGTCACTTTTCCGGATATGATCAAACTGCGCAGACTGCCCCATCCAAAAGATACCGGCCGTCATAAAGCTCAGAAAGTAGACCATAAATTTTGGTAAAAGCTCCAGGAAAGCCATCATCAGTTCTTTATCTGTTCCTTTCACCTCAGGTACTTTTATTTCCAGCACCAAAAGTGTCATTGCCACTCCAAATACAGCATCACTTATCGCAATAAGTCTTCCTGTATCTCTACCTGCTATAGTATTGTAATTATTATCCATTATATAATTGGTATACCCAGAATTGAATCCGATAAATATCAGAGAGGGTATTTTTTCAGTATTATGCTGTTTTTTTAAAAAAGCCTTGTTGAGAATCAATGCCTCAACAAGGCTATAGGTTCTGGATCTTATTATTTCTTTGAATGTTCAGAGAAATAACTGATCTATCTGATCAATTAATCAGGACAGGTCTGCGTCGTGATACAATGCCATGCTGAAGAAGCATCCCCTTCTTTTTGGGTGTATATCTTCATACATTTGTTGGTTGTATCATATAGCAGCATCCCTTCTACAGGAATGGTAATAACAGGGGTTACTCCATCAGCTGCAACAGGCTGGTTAGCCGCATTGAATTTGACTTTGTTCGGTACAAAACCTTTGGTTTTTGCTTCCAGAGCGATCCAACCGCCCTTTCTTACCATTGGCCAATTGTCAGCATTTCCTGCTCCTGCTCTTCCAATAGAGGTAATTCCCACTTTTGTAGGCAATGCAGGATTACCTGCTGTAGCAATAGCTCCCGGCTTGTAGCAATATGTTTTACCTTCAACGAAAGTGATATACCTTAGTACATTGTCCGGATTGAAATCATCGGCAAATACCCATTTCCCTCCTGTAAATACTCCAGGTACAAGTTTAACATTTGTTGTAAAGGCAGCATCATCTGCTACAATCATCTGAATACTATTTCCTGCTGTGAAAGTCGCTCCGTAAGCCGATAGGTCAGCTTCGAAATATAAGGCTCCCGTATTGTTCAGACGTTGAGATAACCAGGCTCTCTGGATTCTTTTCATGGTATTCCCGGCAACTGTAAGATTAACAAGCGGTGTCGCAGTGATGTTATTATCTCCTAAAAGGAAATACGTTTTGTCATTAGCAAATCCAGTTCTTGCCGCAGCCTGGTTAGGAGAAGCAAAATCATTAATAGTCGCTACCGTAAGAACAGTTCCTGCGTTAACACTTTTTGATACCTTCTGCTCAAAAGCTTCAATATCGTCTCTGGTTACTCCAAAAATATTATTGTTGTAAGCAGTGTTCGTTGTTCCGTTCCATACAATGGTTTCGTCGGTGGCAAGGTAATGGTCCGTATTTACACGTCCCAGTGTAATTCCGTACTTAATAGCAAGATAAGAATCTACTTTTCTTCTTTCAGTTGCGGTAAGATTACCTGATCCGTAAATAATGGTTTCCCCAAGATTACCGATAAAGCCACCATTGTCACTGTTATTACCCGTCCAACGTGTATCTCCGAATATATGTCCGCCTAAAGCCAATCCTACCGCAGAATAAGTTGCAGTAGCTGCGTTTGCGGCACCATTCAATCCTCTGGACAATGTGGTATTGCTAAAGGTATTGTACATGATACTCGGAATTGTAGAAGAGTAAAGCAAGTTGGAATTCACCATCTGCGTTCCTCCGTTTACAACTCTTCTTTCGATTACGTTGGTAGTAGGATACATTCCCATATAATCCCAATTGCTGATCGTGGTATTTACGTTATCCATACCTATACTCAGGAAGTGCGGATTCGGACTGCTTGGCGCGGTCATTCCCTCCTTAGTCACCGTAAATATATCATTACTTGTATTGGTAACCGTTTGTACATCTGTATTACCTAATGTCTGGGTAATGGCTGTAAAATTAATCCCTGGGTTGAAGTTGAAATAATTAGCAGCACCCTGTGCGTATTTCGGTAAGGCATTGCTTACTTTTTGTGCAACAGTAGTTCCGTTCCACATATCCGTCCAAGCGGTTACGTCTGTTCCCGCACCAGTATTGGTCGCATTTTTATCTGCTCTGTACCAATAAGACAGGCTGTTTACAACCCCTCCAGGGGCAAGTCCAAATCCTGCAAAAGTAAAGAATTGTCCATTGGCTAATGTAACATTAGCAGTGTTATAGACAATACCGTTTACAGTAACCTCTGTCGTCATTGGAGTAAAGGTATCTGTTCCGTCAAAAACGGCATCCGAAGATTGTACCAGATACAAATTCTTCACTCCTTTTGGCCATGCCACCGTTACACTTCCTACGTTTCCTGAGTTCTGTGTTTTCCAGATGGATTCGAAACGGAAATTAGTAGCTCCGTTAGAACCTGCTGTATAAGACAATGGCGTGGTAAGGCTTTGCTTCAGACCGTTATCACCTGTCATAAGGAACTGCATCTCTGTAAGGCTGTTGGTATTGGCAGCATTGGAATCAAATAAAGAAGTTCCGTTACCAATAACAAGTTGTTGGCCTGCTGCTGTACTGGCTGCCTGCTTTTGGTGCAGTGCGGAAGAATTATCCCTTGCCAGACCGAATATATTGTTGTTATACCCTGTGTTGGTGGTTATATTCCATACTGTGTTATTGTTAGAGGCCAGATAATCCTCCGCAGCAGTAACCCCATTCTTAATCGCAAGATAGGTGTTCACTCTCGATTGCTCATTAGCCGTTAACGTACGGTTGTACCATGCGATCTCCATCACGTCTCCCGGGAAAGCACCGGAAACATCCCATGTTGCATATCCCAATCTCAGGTTTGTCCCATAAATCTGGAATTTATTGGCTGCAGCAAAACCAGAAAAGGCTTGATAAGAACCGTTAAGACCTAATCGCTTTTCTCCCCCCGCAATGGCAGAAGTTCCTCCGTTAGCTATCGTATTATCGGCTAATGCAGAAAATATATTAGACTGCCCGATATTGAACGACGTGGAGAAATCTGATGATGTTGTTGTATTCCAAAATTCATATTGTCTTGGATTTCCTGCCGAAGTAATGGAAACTCCTGGCTCGGCAGCATTGGCCGCATCATTGTCTATTCCGATAATACGCCCGGCAGCAAGAGTTGTAGGTCTTACCGCAGAGAAAATAGAGGTATTGATGTTAGGGTATTCCACATTACCCAGCGGGTTCATCTTCGAAGTATTGTTATGGAAATACTTGCCAGAAGTATACCCTGTTGTATAAGGATAGAAATTGTGGTTCCTGTCTGCCGCGGATAATGTTACCCCTCCTACGTTAGGAATATGATCTGCATTGATGGAGTTGTCTTTCCATGCTGTAGAAATTGTTCCTGCATCGTCAGATTTCACCCAGAAATCAACCCCTATAACTCCTCCTGGTCCCTGTGCAAAACCTGCAAAAGTGAAATACTGTCCATTAGCTAATGTTACATTCGCCGTATTGTACACCACTCCATTTACGGTAACCTCCGTTGTCATTGGAGTAAAGGTATCGGTTCCGTCAAATACAGCATCTGATGATTGCACCAGATATAAATTCGCTAATTCTTTTGGCCATGCAACTGTTACAGTTCCTATATTGTTAGTGTTCTGTGCTTTCCAGATCGATTCGAAACGGAAATTTACAGCACCGTTAGAACCAGCTGTATAAGACAATGGTACTGTAAGACTTTGTTTAAGACCATTATCTCCGGTCATCAGAAACTGCCCGTCTGTCAGGGTATTGGTATTGGCTGCATTGGTGTTCGCCAATGAACTTCCTGCTCCAATAATTAACTTTTGTCCCGGATTGATACTGTTGGACTGCATTTGATTCAGATCAGATACTTTATCATTGGCAATACCAAAGATATTGTTATTATATCCTGTATTGTTTCCGGATGTCCATACAGAAAGAGAATTACTGCTGAGGTAGTTCGGAGTACTGGTCATATCAAGAGTGATCCCTCCTTTTATAGCCAGATAAGAATCTACTCTATTGATTTCGTTTGCTGTAAGTGCTTTATCGAAGACTATGGTTTCGGACATTGTCATTCCTACACCGTTGTCATCACCACCGTCATTCGCATTTCTTCCCAACAGGAAGCCTCCATCCGGCCAGGTGGTAAGGGCTGGAGCCATTGTCATCGTTGAAATAGCAGCCGCACCGTTCAATGCTCTTTGGAACTGATTGCTGGTAAAACTGTTTCTTACGATAGTTGTATTACTTAGTTGAGCATACTGAGCAGCAACAGGTGTTACAGCTGCATTGATATGAGAACCTGCCGCATTGTCCCTCATATTGATATTAACGGCTGCAATCCCCGGGCTGTCATACTTATTACCTCCCGCAAGCGCAGAATAATTTAATCCTACAACCCTATCATAACCTGATCCGGTAACTGGTGTTGTGCTGGTATATATTGAGTAATTGGTACTGGAAACAGCATTGAGTACAGATGAATTTCCTAGCGCATTGGCTGGTACAAATGTCACCCCAGGGTTAAAGTTAAGATTCAGCCCTGTTCCGTTTGTTGCCGTAGGTGCTGAGGTGGTAGTAGCTAAATTAGGTGTAAGTGTAATTGCACCCGCAGAATAGTCTTTCCACGAAGTTACAGCACCATTCACCGGAGTCAGATTTTTATCTGCACGATACCAAAGAGAAGAAACCACCCCTCCCGGAGCATTCAGGTAACCTGCAAAGGTAAAATACTGCCCGTTGGCTAAAGTTACATTAGCAGTATTATATACCACTCCGTTTACCGTAACCTCAGTAACCATTGGGCTAAAGGTATCGGTTCCGTCAAAAGTTTCATCGGCAGACTGTACCAGATAAAGGTTGTTCACGCCTTTAGGCCATGCAACCGTTACTGTTCCTATCGAATTGGTATTTTGCACTTTCCAGATGGATTCGAAACGGTAATTGGTAACTCCATTAGAGCCAGCCGTGTATGCCAATGGTGTGCTTAGTACCTGCTTCAGACCGTTATCTCCAGCAAGAAGAAACTGTCCGTCCGCAAGAGTTCCGGCATTGGCTGCATTGGTATTGGCCAATGAGCTTCCAGCACCTATGATCAATTGCTGATTAGGGTTTTCGCTTCTTGACTGCTTCTGGTATAAAGTGGAAAGATTATCCCTTGCAATCCCAAGAATATTATTCTGATAAGCAGCCGTATAATTCCATATCACACTATTTGTAGAATTCACATAATCACCTAGCAATGTTGATCCCCATTTAACGGATAAATAAGAATCTACACGGGCTTTTTCTGACGCAGAAAGAGGGTTTGCAAATACAATAGCCTCATTCATCTGTCCATCATGGCTTCCCCAGTTGGTATCACGTCCGATTCTGAAAACACGGGTCGTTGCATTATCAGTTGTATTAACGTTAATATCCGTATTATTATAAACGGACTCATTGCCGTCTAACCATGCTTTAGCCAGTGTATATGCTGCTGTAGAACCCGCTGCATTCAGCCATGAAGATCCTGCTACAAAAGGTCTTCTGGCAGCAAATAAATTGGTAGATAATGTAGTATAGCCACTTCCTGCCGTATAGAATAATAGCTTATCCGTAGTGGCATTGTTGGAAATGTGTAAACCCGGATAATCCATTGTCTGGTCAAAACCTGCCAATCCGGCAGCTCCCAGCGTAGTCATTTTACCGGCAATATAGATACTTCCCTGAGCACGATTTATAATTGCATTTCCTGTTCCCGGATCTGCAGCCATAAAGCCACCTTGTCCTACTCCATGTCCTGAAGAATTAAAGGTTACGGTAGGATTGAAGTTAGCCAGCGTAGTCTGGTTAGAGAAAGTTGGCTTTTGAGCAGCCGTTGCCTGAACCAGATGATAACCTGTTCCCATCTGATCATTCCATTGCTGAACGGCAGTATTGTCCGCCGCTGCAGTGGTCCCTGCATTGGAATATACACCGGCATCTGCTTTATACCATACAGCAGCCGTTACACCTCCGGGAGCCGGAGCAGCAACAGTAACCGTAAGATCACTGGTACTGGCACAGGTGCCTGTGGTAACTGTCCATCGGAAAGTATATACTCCGGGAGTATTGAATCCTGTAACATTGGTATTGTAAGCTGATGGTGTTACAATCACCGGATCAGTAGCCCCGGAAGGCTTGGATAACAATGTCCATGCGCCCGTGGCAACTCCCGGGTTATTCCCATTAAATGTAGTTTGGGAAGTTCCTATCAGAGTCTGGGCAGAGCCCGCATTTGCGCCCACCTGCCCTGATACGAATACAGAGAATGTACCTTCTAGAGAAGCCCCTGAACAGGCGTATTCTTTATCTAAAAAAGCACCTACTGTCGGAACGTATGTATCCGCTTTTATTTTGAATACATATTCTCCTTGCGTATCAAGATTGGAAATTGTAGTAGAAGCATTGGTAAATAATGTATTAGCATAAGGTTCAAATGTAGGATTTGCAGCTCCTGAAGGTTTTGAAACTAATGTTAATCTGTATCGTCCGTCAAAATCCTGTAAATAACTGCTGTTGGGCACACCTTTATACACTGCAGGTAATGGAATAGTGGCTGTTACTACACCTGACCCCGGATAACATACCGTAGTATTGGGTACAGTGACATTGGAACGATTGCCATCAGAAATATGTATGTAATAGCTTTGAGAAACGTTACAAGTCCCGTTACTGGTACTTACAGTGAATGCGTATGTTCCTACTCTCCATCCACCTGCAGGCGGTGTTATTATTGCACTTCTATTCGCTGTTCCTGCCCCTGCATCTACTATAGACGGAACTCCACCAGGTGGGGTTGTGCCCTTATTGGTTGTTTTAGTAATAAGGGAGGTTGGATCAGAAGGATTGAGTGTAAAAAGAAAAGTAATAGGTGTTGTCTGTCCTGCAAAGTTGCAATGAACTTCTCCTCCCGAATCACCGGCATCATAAATCATCATCTGTTCAGGTCTGGAAGCCACTAAGAAACTTGGATAGTTAGGCTGTA
The DNA here is from genome assembly GCF_056844665.1 of Chryseobacterium sp. FR048. NCBI lineage: Bacteria > Pseudomonadati > Bacteroidota > Flavobacteriia > Flavobacteriales > Weeksellaceae > Chryseobacterium > Chryseobacterium sp. FR048. Next base: position 143,952 of record NZ_JBXDSE010000011.1, read on the forward strand.
TACCATTAAAAGTATAGGTAATCTCGGGGGTTGTGTATGACCCTGCTGCATTAGAAACAGTTAATGTAAACTTATAGACCCCCGGAACAGTTATACCGCCAAGATATATATTTCCATCATGTATATCCGAATATACTATGTTTCCTCCTGCGGGTTGACTGTTAACAGCCATAGTAATAGTGGTACCAAAGTTTCCCGAAGATCCTGGTGTACTTGAATATCCCTGAGAAAAAATTGGGGAAGCACTTTGTAAGGATACGAAATGACTACTTCCTCCACTTGAAGAAACACATCGGGAAGGTGATAATGCAGGTACTATCTGTGGATTAGGTATAAATCTTACTGTGATCGATTTTTCGTACCAACAGTTGGGATTAAGAGTTGATGTTATCCTGAGCGTTACCAGATAAGCCGGATCTATATCGTGATCTGCTTTTTTGATGAGACTGAATGTAGTTGTAGCCGATGTAGTAGAACTAAACATAGCATTCTGCATGTTCTTTATACTACTTCGCTGCCATCTGTATATATTATATGCACTCCATGATGCGGTATACCCTGCAGGTACAACGCCATTCAGTGTAACAGTACCCGTAGTAGCAGGGACATTCGTAATATCTGTCCCGGCAGTAAAGGTAGACACATCTCCCGGTGCGGTAATTGTTACCTGGGACGATGCAGAGCCAGAGGGACTACAATTCTGTGCCACCTGAAATACATAATTGCCGGGAGCTGTCATTCCGGTGACATTAGGTGTCAGAGAATTTACGTTGCTTATTACCGGGTCGGGTGCGCCTGAAGGTTTGGACACGAGTGTCCATACCGGAGGCCCGCCGGTACTGCCCGATGAGCTTCCCTGCAGGGTATAGGATGTGCCGCATATCGTGGCGTTTCCTCCTGCATTGACGCTACACTGTGCGTAAAGGATCATATTACCCAGAAAGAGCAATAGGAATAAAAAGAGGTTTTGTTTTTTCATGATTTAAGTAGTTTTTGATCGGAAATCCGATGAAAGTTCCGGGTTAATACCTACCTGACTGTAAGCGGACATGCTTATAGAAAGCGAAACCAGTAAAATTGTTTTTTTCATTTTTAAAAGAGGGATCAATTTTTAATCTAAAGTCTGATGTTGCTTATCATTAAGGTTTCCAGAAAGTCCAGACTTTACCATTATATACAGCAACCTGCTTTTTCACCGTGTCATAGGCCATCATCCCGGGAGCCGGATCAATGATGTTGAGATGCGGGCTCGCTACTTTTGGTAAGATCATGGCTTTATCCACTGCTTCCAGTACAAGAATTCCTGTTGCAGAGGTGGGAGTTCCGATGCTTGTTTTGGCTGTTGCCTTTTCTGACTTATCTACTCCCTGTATGCTTAGATCAGCAGTTCCAATGGTTGCAGCGGTTCCGTCATCTTCACTCAGGTTTACCCATTGGGATCCATCTTTCAGGTATTTTACCTTATGATCTGTAGTATCATAGATCATAGCTCCTTCAGTTGTTACCGGAGTCTTGTTTTCGATATAAGGAAGAATAAGACCTCTGTTTTCAGTATTGGAGAATTCCAGAGACACTGAAGTATTGGTCACACTTTGCTTCCCAATCGCCACCTGTGATTTTAAGGCACAGACCGCCAGCATTGCTATTGCCAGTGATGTTTTTTTCATGGTATTTTTATTTGATTTTATGAATGACAATACCTGTCCGCATAGAATAGTCCTTGCGAAAATTAGGTATAACGTTGATTTTTCCTGCGTGAGAGCAGAATATAGAAATCTGATAACCTTGATTAAACAGATACTATATTGGGAATGACGACGGTGGTGGTCTATTGAAGTTTCGATAGAAACGCAGATTTGAAAACCAGTAATTTCTATAAATGGGTATAAGCAGAATGCTTAATAAGTAAGTCAAAATGAGAATGATATTTTCAGGCTGAAGCAGAAAAAATTTAATTCTGTACTGAACAGGGGTCATCAACTGCTTCGTAATACCGGTACTTTCCAGTAAAGAGGTATCAGATGTTGTATGCCGCCAAAAAATGGGTACGGTTTTATTGGTACGATGAACAGCGGAAGAAACAGGCTGTTCTTTTTGGAGCTTTTTCCGGTTTCTGGTAACGGAAGTTTTCTTTTTAGATTTCTTCTCTATTTTTTCTTTTTCTGAACCGGAGACATAGATCTGCTCCATCCCGGAAACAACAGCATCATCCAAGATAAATATCTTTGTCTGTTCCGGAAGGTCTGATGAAACCGTTTCGCCTGACCTGCCCACAGCCTGCCCCATCTGAAGATTGAGAAATAACAGAACAAATAAAAGAAATCTCCCCTCTCCAATCCAATGCAGAGAGAAGATTTTGTTCATCATGTTATTTTCAGAATCGGTTATCATCTGATGCAATATTAGAACTCCGTGATAAGCATCACAAGGTTAATAGAGGAATAATTCTGAAAGTTTCATAGGTAACTAATTTCATTTTACAAATAGGCATAACTGAAAATCAACAAGTTAAACACAATCCTTATTTCAAAAGAAAATGCATGATGTGCCCAAATAGACATTGGCCATTTTACCTTAAATATTTACTTTAATTTTGAAAAAAAGCAAAAAAAAGCTCCACTACATTCTCAGATTTTATTCATTCTTTATATCAAATCCTATTATCGTATTCTAAAAACTAATCTGCTTTCCAATGAAAAAATTATTCTCCTTACTCTTTATCTTTTTTTCTTATTACGTTACTTTTGCCCAAAATGCAAAGCAGATTGAGTTTATTGATAAAAAGTTAAAAGAGATTGCAAAGCATATCAATGATGATCCAAAATCGCAGGAAAATCAACTGCTCCAATTAAAAGCCGAATCTGAAAAGCTTAATTATGATTTAGGAATCTTACAAAGTGGCAACCTTTTGATGAAATTATATGGGCTGCAGGCAGAAATAAAGAAACTATTAATCTGGGAGAAGGGCTGAAGAAAATTGTCCGGAATAAGAGGGATAAAGATGGTTATATATCGAATATCTACCGCAAAAAAGCTCTTGCTTCAGGGTATCTCGGTCTTGCTACTGCCAGTATGAAGGATTTCAAAACTGCTATTGATCTACAGGGAATACAAAATAACCTATCTCGCCGAAGAATGCGGGTACAGCACTCCACGGGTATTTGTTAAATGTCTTCCGGAAAGAGACGGGATTTACGCCCTCTTATTTTGTGAAACAACTCAAGAATTCTGCATCATTTCCCATTCATGATCTATTTAAAAAGAAACAGTGCTCTCCGAAGAAAGCACCGTCTATATAAAGGTTATTAGTTTCAGTGTTGAATCAAAATCTTTATTTCTTCAATATTTTCTCTGTTACTGTTGAAGATTTTGTTTTAAGTTTTATGTAATATACTCCCGTCTGAAGAGAAGATACTACGATTTGCTCCTGCGTACTATTCAAAGCTCCTTGTTTGATCAGCTGTCCTGTGGCTCCGTAGATTTCATAAGAAACCAATGGGTCCTTACTTCTTATCATAAGATTGTCCTGTACAGGATTCGGATATAATTGTATACCGGCCTGAGCAGCCGTTTCTTCTACCGACATCTGACTGCATGCCGACTTGGCATATTTTGTAAAAAAAGATTGGGATTTCCCTCCCATTACATTGACCCCCATCGTATTCACCCCATCATTAGGATCAGTAAATAACTGGTCATGAAACAAACCTCCCAATATGTAATTACCCTCTCTGTCTACAGCAATAGCCGTAAATTCGTCCTGAGAAAAATAACTGCTATAAATATCACCTGCATCGATTACTGCTCCTGAATCTTTATTAAGACGAACCAATAACGGATCTGCTTTATCTCCATTCGGGCGCACCATCGAATAACTGCCCCATATATCATTCCAGCTTCCTTTAGCAAAAGCAAGTTCATTCCCATTAAGTACAATTCTCCCTTTCACGAAACGGTATGCGCCATAAGTAGTTATTCCATCAGCAATCTTAGCCCATTTTACCGATCCGTCTGCTGCCAATCTCATGACAAAAGGTACCTGCCCCTGATAAGGAGGTAAAGGAAAAGTGTAAGTTCCGAAAGTTCCGGGAGTAGTTCCGGCAAAATACCGTCCTGAAATATAAATATCTGAAGAACCGGAGTCTTTAATAATTGAATGAATTTCATTATCCACATATCCCGGCATATTAGTATCAAGCTCCTTTCGCCATACTTCTTCCCCGGTAGTTCCGTCAAAGGCAAGTAAATAGCCATCTTTTGTAAAAGGAACGTTATTGTATGAAAAATCTTCAAAATATGTACTGTAGCTTCCATCCATTCTTCTCCCTGCAAGATAATACCGGTTCAGACTTTCGTCATACAACAGATTTACCTTTCCATCCTCTCCCCCCGTACTTATTCCGCCTGTAATAGGAAGCAGCAGCGGAGTGGCAAGGGTCATATTCCCATTGCTATAATTGAATTTTACCAGATAATATTGATAGCTTGTAGTGTATGTAGAAGGTACGGTAATCATCCCATCCAAATGAGTTCCTGCTCTAAAGCCCATGATTGCATGAATATTTTTCGAAGCATCCATATACATGGTTTGCACATCACAGTATCGGCTTAGAAAATTGACATCTCCCTGTAAAGGCTTACTCCATGCCAATGTACCGTTAGAAGTATGGTATTTTAACAGATAAGCTGCTTTGAATCCCGGATCTGGTGTGTTGACGTCAACATAGGTATAGGCTGGAAGAGAATGGGTATCATCCAGCTTGATAGGAATTTCATTGGGCTGAGTAGTATCTGCTGCGTTATATAGAGTGGCCATAACATATAATCCACCGTTATTATCCACCTCTATGTGCCATGCATTTTCACCAGGGCCCGTTCCCCCTATTGTTCTTGACCATCTTATATTTCCCTGACAATCGGTAGAAAAAAGAAAAAGATCACGAGTCCCATAATTGGGTATTGTAGTCCCATCCAAGTTTTGGTCCTGTGACCATACGGTCGTCAGATAATACGTATTGTTATTATTGTCTACAACAATATCCCGAATTGATTCATCATACCGATAAGTAAATCCCGGATCAGCTGAGCCTGTCGCTCCCCCTACCTGTTTTGCCCATTGCCATTGATAAGTCTGACTGAAAGATAATAAGGGCAGCATCAGAAGCAATACCTGTAGTTTGTTTTTTAATCGTGTCATAAAAATTCATTTGGTTATCATTTATTATAAAAACAGTGTCCTCCGAAGAGAACACTGCTTTATAAATCACTAATTTTTAATTAGTTTACCTTGCAATGAGGTATCTCCTGTCTGTACAATGACAATATAAACGCCTTGCAGCCAACTGGAAACTTCTACACCCACCTCTCCGGAAGATGCTTTCAGTTCCTTACGGAATTTGACATTGCCCATGGCATCAAAAACTGTAATTTGTTTTGCCTGCAGCTTTTCACTGCCTGTATTGTATGAGATTTTCACATTTTCCTTTGCAGGATTTGGTGTTATTTTCAGAGAAGAAGCAGAGGTCACAGCCATTGATCTTTCTGTTCCTGCACCTCCTTTCATCCATATACCACCTTCCATTTTTGTACTGAATTTACAAGTTTCATTGCTGAATAAGATCTCCTCCCATCCAGGGTAATTGGCATTCGGATAGAATACCAGTGGATTGGCATTCATATCGTATGAGCCTCCTGCCGGGATTGTAATCATAGATGGAATATAAACTCCAAATCCGTTTGCACTTGAAACTGTAAGTGTTATAGCCTGACCTGCACTATTGTGAAGGATTCCGTGGATATTAAAGTGATCTTTATCCCACTTCATATAAACGTCACCTTCCAGCTTACAATCCGTTGTAACACCACATTCTTTACCAGGGAAATAATTCAATGCTCCTGAAGTATACTGGCATCCAAAATGGTTGATCTGTAAGTTATAAGTTCCTGATGAACCTAGATACAGAGGATTGATAAAACTGTTATTTCCACTTTGAATATTGCTTCCGAAGTACTGCCACTCATGGTAATCAAATATTCCTTTCGGTCCTATAACGTAGCTTTTTCTATAGCATTCATCATAGCATCCTGTAGGGAATACCCACATCAGACTTTCAAGACTCAGTGGTACCTGTACATTACCGGTTACTTTACATCCGCTTGGCGCTGTATAAGTCACCTGATAAGCCCCACCTTCGTTCACTACAATAGATTGTCCTACCATACCGTTACTCCAGTTATAATCACCTGCTGCAGATCCTGATGCCGTAAGTTTTACTTCATAAGGCTGGCAGCTTTGCAGAGAATAAGAAATAGTAACTGCTGGCGGAGGGCTGCTTACGGTAACCGTAAAGTTTTTAGAACTTGTACATCCTGCTGCTCCCGGAGTTCTTACCTCCAGCGTATAAACATAAGTTCCTACAGTCAATGATCCTGTATTATAAACAATAGGAGCTGAAGAAGAAGCAACCCATGGCACCACTACTGTACCACCTTTTTTCCATTGGTATTCCAATGTATTGTCAGTCACAATACCACTCAATGTTACTGATGATCCTGCACAGATATTAGCTTTACCTGAAATGTTTACATATGGAAGTGCTTTCAGGGTCACAGATAATGGCTGTGTACTCATAGATTCTGTTTTACAACCATTTGATGCGATCAGTACCGGCCAGTAATATCCTGATTGAGTAGGAGTAAAACTTGCTGAGTTTGGAGCTCCTGCCACTTGCTGAGCACCATTCATCCAGATGTAACTTGCAGGAGCTTGTCCTGAAGGCACGAAGGTAATTGTCGGAGCATTTCCAACGCAAGCTACAGCTACCGGAGGAAGAAGTGTACCGCTAAAGTTTGCAGCAGTAATCCCAATTCCCTTAATCGGAGAATCATAAGTACATCCCTGCGGAGTTCTCACTCTGAACCATATATTTGTAGTACCTGTTGGAACAATTGAAATTGGTGTAGTTGCCCCAGAAGCAACGATAGAATTATTTCCAAAGAACCATGTATAAGTATTGGCAGAGTTATAGCCCGGAACTGTTAAGTTAATAGGCTCTCCTGAACACGCCGATGTTGGAAGCGTGAAATTAAGAGTCGGAGGTGCTGCCAATGTAATGGTTTGCGTAGTAATACACTGTGGCAATCCTGCCGCAACCATTTTCATCGTAAAGGTATAAGTACCTGGCGCTAAATTGTTATACGTTGCCGTCTGACCAATCTGATCAGGCTGTCCTGCAAGACTGAACGTATAGGTAATAGGTGCCGTAATATCAAATATCGTAGAGGTGTTGTAAAGAGTAACATTATAGGCACTTCCATTACATACCTGGCTGATATTAAACTTAGGCTCATAATTTTTTCTTACCTCGATTCCTCTGCTATACCAGCATGAACCATATCTTAAACGTACGAAAACGATATGTGCTCCTGCAAGACTTGTCTGATAAGTAGCAGTAGAGCCACCCTGAGGAGAAACTAAAGTAAGTACATTATCCGTCACCCACTGGATCTCATCAGGAGTTCCAACGTAGCTTAGGTTAGTAACGCTAATCGTATTACAAGCCGTCCATTGCGGAGTAAAGTTAATCTGAGGATTTAACGTACAGTTTCCGCCTGTTGGACAAGACTGTATTACTTTAACCTCCTGTGAATAAACCACACAAGTATTCTGATCAGTTGCCTGTACTTTGTAAGTTCCCAAAGCGTTAGGTCCTGATATGGTGTAGACGTTGGTATTGGCATTTGGTATTTGTACACCGTTTCTAAACCATTTCCATCCTGTAGTATTGGTAAGACCTGTCGAGCTGTTTGCTGTAAGGGTATACGGAGCCATTGTCGCAGGATCACAGACTGCAATATTATATACCGGAGAAATTGTAATAATCGTTTCCGGGTAAATAATAAAGTTAGCTGATGCCGTAGGTTTATAATTACATCCGTTGGTTCCGGTATACGTTACCGTTACTGTCTGAGAAATATTATTTCCTGTATTATTCTGAATATTTCCGTTATTCACAATAGAATAGTTACCAAACGGATTGAAAGGCACGGTAGCTGTTGATCCATTTGCAAAAGTAAACGTAACACTGGTTGCTGAAGTAATAGTCCCCTGATTAACTGAAAAGTTAAGGTTACCACCTAAACAAATATTACCAACATTAAAGCTGACAGTCGGAAGCGTTAATACCGAGATCGGGATACTTAAATCTTTGATCACCCCACATTTAATAATTCTTAAATTAAGAGTAGTAGGAACCGATGAAGAAACTTCATTGAAATTTACGCTAATATTAGGAGTTCCCTGTCCGGAAACGATACTTCCGTAATTAGTGTTTCCAAGGCTCCATGACATTGAATCCGGAGTAATCCCGTTCAGATTGGCACTGAAAGACTGCATACTGCTTGGGCAGAATGGTCCCGGATTCGGATTAATGGTAATGGTATTAAGATCCAATGGTGTAACATTGAAAGAAATAGGAGCAGAAACACATCCTGCTGTACTATTCGCTAATCTGTTTCGTACTGATACCACATATTGCGGTGCTCCGGAATTAAATATTACCGTCACAGAAGACCCCGTATTACTTCCCTGAATTGTTCCGTTGGTAACTTCCCATACCGGTACTGTTCCAGGATCTATCGGTGAATTAAGTTTATATACGTAAGGTTTTCCCGGGCATACTTTATTGTCTCCTGAGATTGGGCCTGCAGGAGGCATAGGAGCCTGCAATACCTTTACAAGGATTGCGTTACTTTCGCATCCGCCCCCATTTTTAGTGGCTGTAACCGTATAAGAACCTGCCGTTACAAAATTATAACTGAAAGGTCCTGACATTGGAGGAGATGTATATACTGAACTTCCTGAAGAAATTTTCCAGATAACAGGTACATTAGGTACTGCATTAAAGGTCTGAACGGTACCTACACAGATTTCATCTGTACCTCCGCTTATCGTTACCGGCTGTTCTGCAACAATAGTAAAAGTAGCCTGTCCTTTGCATGATAACAATGTATTGAAATAATCTGCAGTAAGGGTATAAGTTCCCGGCTGGTAAGCCGTGAAAAGAACCTCATTTCTCTGCTGATTATAATCCAGCTGACCTCCTGTTACCGTCCATTTTACGCTGGTGGTAGGCCATTGTGGAACAGAATAGGTATACTGTTTGTTGATACATATTACCGGTTCACCCTTGATCTTACTTTTATTTAAAATAACAGGAATCTTAATGGTAGTCCATTCAGGGCATCCGCATTCAGATCTGTACATCACGTATCCAAAACCGTCTGCCGGATCTACCTGATCCCATTTCACTTCAATTTCATTTCCATTTTGGCCAACAATAGTTCCACCTACTACATTCCATTCTCCTTTACATCCGTCCTGAACATTGTATTTCTCAGTACTTCCTTCACATACTACGGAAGCACAGTTGATCTGTACAGGATTAGATTTGATTACTTCCAGTTCTCTTTTGTAACTGCTGGAACAGCCGCACTTATTCGTTACAGTCAACATAACGGAATAAGTTCCAGGATCTGTATAGGCATGAGACGGCTCAAACGCTGTGGAAGTAGTTCCGTCTCCAAATTCCCAGAAGTAGTTAACAATATCAGACCCACCATTCTGATAAGAAGTATTATCAAAATAGATCGTGGTATTTCTACATACCTTATAGTCCAGATTGAGCATTTCAAATTTAGCAACAGGGCTGTTGATCTTTTCAATACAGATGTTCTGATTCTCAACAGTTCCGTCTGTATAAGTGATGACCGCCTGTACAGCTCCACTGCCGGTGCTGCCCCAGTTGACATTCGCCTGCGTATTGCCAGGCCCTGAATAAGTTGCTGTTCCCCCCGAAATGGTCCACTGTACGTACGAAATATTCTGGCCACTTACGGTGTAAGTAACCCAACTGTTTTCACATACACGAAGGCATTGGGAAGAGTTGATAAATGAGTAGGTGGTTCCGTTATCATCGGTACCTCCTTTTTCGCCCCGGTACTCTTGACATCCGACCTGGGAGCTCCATGTAATTCGAGCTGATTGTGCTTGTAGTGCCCACGGTACTAAAAGCCAACATAGTAGTAGCCATCTGAAGATGTGCTGCCTACTGAAATAGGTGTTGTTTTTCATAGTTATTAAAAAAAGTGTTATTAATTTTTATCCAAATTAATAAAAAAAATAATACAAAAATCATCTAAAAGTGAAAAATATTACGAAATTCAATACTGAATACCAATAACATAATGAAGTTTAACACCATATACTATTTCACTTGCATTATAATTATTTTACAAAAACCCACTATCAGAGGCCTGGAGAGCTAAAATTTCTATTTTTCACACATATAATTTAATACCATAAAAAAATTAAACATAATATAATTTTTAAGTTAAAATTTTAAATAAAAACGTTAAAAAAATAAATATTTTAAACAAAAACATCAATCAAAGGGATAATCTACTCTCTGTTTTAATTTTTTAATAATATTTTAAGTCAATTATTACCTTTTATTTGAAATATTCACCGCAATTTTGAAATCATTATTGACGTCATTTGATAATCTTTTTCTCAAAAATCCATAACCATGAAAAGGACTTTTATTTGCTTCCTCCTTACTCTCTCTTCTATCTTCTGCCAGGCTCAGAGCAATCAGTCCGAACTCCCATCCGACACCTTGCATCAAACAGAAATACCTCAAAAAGATATTGTAGACATTCTCCATAGAATACTTCATAAAAAAAATAACGGAGACACCATCCGTGCAGGGAAGAAATTTAACTGGTCTTTGATTCCGGCAGCAGGATATACCCTTCAGACAGGTTTTGCAGGGGTTATAAGTGGCAATATTGGCTTTTATCAGCAAAGATCCAGAGATCAGAAAATTTCCAATATTGCAACAAGCTATACCTATTCACAGTATAAACAGACTATTTTCCCTTTATATGCCAATATCTGGACAAAAGACAACAAAATCAACCTTATCAGTGATTTCAAATACCTCAACTATCCTTCAGAAATCTATGGTTTGGGAGGAAAGAAAATTTCAATAGAAGCGAATTCCAATACGGCTTATACAGTGAACTTTAAATACATAAAACTACATCAGTCTATCATGTTTAAGGTTCTAAAGGATTTTTATCTCGGCGGAGGTATTTATTATGACCAGTTCTGGGGTATTAAAGTCACCGATTCACTGGGAAAAAGAATCAGCCACATTCTCTCCCGCGATCTGAAAACAGCTGAGAGAGCATCAGGATTGGCAATAAAAGCGTTGTATGACAATAGACTCAACCAGATCAATCCACAGAACGGCGAATTTTTAAGTCTTACCTATCGTCCCAATTTTACCTTTATGGGAAGCCAGTCCAACTGGTCATCCTTACAAATTGATGCCAGAAAATACATCCGTTTCCCGGCAAAGTCTGAAAATGTATTGGCATTCTGGGGCTTCGCATGGCTGAATACCAGCAAAACAGCTCCTCCTTACCTTATGCTTCCCAGTACCGGCTGGGATGATCAGAACAATACAGGACGTGGATACATCCAAAGCAGGTTCCGTGGACGGAATATGTATTATTATGAAAACGAATACCGTTTCGGAATCACCAGAAACGGCCTACTGGGTGGTGTCGTTTTTGCGAATGTACAATCTTTCTCAGCCGATCTTTCTGATGAATACAAAAAACTCCTTTTCGGATATGGAGCAGGATTGCGTATCAAACTCAACAAGCACAGCAATACCAATCTGTGTATTGACTATGCCTTCGGACAGAATAATTCTCATGGCTTTTTCGCCAATATCGGGGAGATTTTTTAACTTTTTTGATTCCTATTTTTTATGCAGATCTTTGAAAAGGCATTCGTTTCGGTTCCATCGTAACTTCCGGATTTCTTTTTTATTGAACCTGGCTTAGAATATATTTTTCATTTATAGGAACGAATTTTATTCTTAATTATCCATCAATCCTGATCAAAGCATCGAGGAGCTTTTAAAACAAATCGCAAAACAAACTGAAAATAACATTAGACTTAATCGTCTAAAACAGACCTCTACCCCACTTTTTCCCTCAATCCATATGGGATGGAACGGATATTGCAACGGAGAATTGCTCACAGAAGATGAAAAATTTTATCTTTGTTTCCTCGAGGTTTATGTTAACATTTTATTCGAAAAGATTCTTTATGAAAAAAAATAGCTTTTTATTTTCCGCAAAAGGAATTGTTCTTGCAACGTTTCTTTCCTTACATACCATTACTTATGCTCAGAAAACAGCAGATATATCAACGATTTCTGAAAAGACATTAAACAGTATACTGGAAAAAAACAGAACTTATTACACCCAGGGGAAAGTAGCGGATTATATTCCTGAACTTGGAAAAATGGATGCCAAAGCTATTGCTTTTTCAGTGGTAGACAAGAATGGTAAAGTATTCAATACAGGGGATGTTCAGAAAAAGTTTACCATGCAAAGCATTTCAAAGATCATTGCTCTGATGGTTGCAGTCAATGAAAGAGGGGAAGCTAATGTTTTTGACAAAATAGGATATTTTGGTTCTGATAAACCTTTCAACCATTTTTCCAATCTTGAAACCACAGGTAAACCGCTTAATCCGATGATGAATGCCGGAGCGATCCTTACCACTTCTTTAATTTCCGGAGAAGGTGAAAAACCGTTCCTTAAAGTGCTGGATATGGTAAGATACATCACCAAAAATCCAGGTATTGAATACAACAAATCAGTCTATGAATCTGAAAAATCGACTGGACACCGTAACCGTGGAATGTTTTACATCATGAAAAACAGCGGCCTGATCTCAGGGAATGAAGACCAGCTGGATAATTATTTTAAACAATGTTCTATTGAACTAACCGCTGAAGACCTTGCAAAAATCGGATATTTCTTTGCCAATCAGTGCGTTCGTTTCGACGGAGATTCCCAATATAAAAATGCAGAAGTAGCCAAACTTATCGAATCTCAAATGCTGACTGCCGGAATGTATGAATTCAGCGGAGAATATTCCAGAATGGTGGGATTACCAAGTAAATCCGGTGTTGGAGGCGGAATCACCGTGAGTGTTCCTGGAAAAATGGGCATCGGAGTATTCAGTCCTGCATTGGATCAGCATGGAAATTCATTGGCAGGTTATCATATGATTCTGGATCTGGTCAAACAGTATAATCTGAGTATTTTCTAAATTTTTCAAGAAGTCACAATCTATAAAAAGCTCCAAAAACAATAACTTTTTGGAGCTTTTATATTATTTGTTTTTCTCTTTTAGCAGAAATGAGCTGATCGCATCTGCCAGACCTACCAGCACATGTCCTTTTTCAGGATCAATAAAATATTCAAAATCGGGCAGCAACCCCTGAAGCCTTACCTTGATTTTTTCTGAATCCCGAACCACATCATGAGCTCCACCGATAAAAAATACAGGCATCGTGAGTTTCTTCAGTTCTTCATCAGAGAAAATATACTCCTTATCCATCCGGGAATTAACGGCTGACTGCATAAGATTCATAAAATCAAAAACCTGATGATTCACCTTTTGATTTCCTATGATAAGTTCATTGATTTTTTTCTTTCCGAAATTTCCAAGAAGAGAATACAATACAGCTTTAAAAATAAAACTACCCGTTGTATTTACAATTCCTGCCGGTGAAAGCAGCGCCAGCCTGTTCACTTTTTCCGGATACTTTATGGCAAATTTAGCAGCAATCCACCCACCTTGTGAAAGACCTGCCAAAGAGAGTTTATCTAATTTTAATTGTTGAAATACTTCATTCAGCCAGTCACTGTAGCTATCATTTTCATAAGGCAGCCTGTTTTCTTCACTCTTCCCCGGCTCACCGATAATATCGACAGCATACACCTTATATTCAGAAGCATAAGCAGCAAAATCTTTGATCCATGATGTAGCATTAGAATTAGCACCATGAAGCAAAACCAACTTAGGAGCAGTTTCATCTCCATAGCTCAAAACATTCGTTTTCCCAAAGCGGGTCTCCACTATTTCCTCCCGGATATTTCCATTGAAATTTGACAAAGAAGCATTGTACTGTACCAATACGCTTTCTTTATAATCATCTGATTTAAAAACAGCAGTCTGTTTCATATATACCTATTTTTGAATTAAATTTTATTTAGAATCCAAAATAAATTTCTGCATCTGGTCATTCTTAAAAAAGGAGGGCTTCATTTCTTTTCAAATAAAAATCATTCAAAATGGATAATAATGAAAGATAATCCGCCGGATAAAGGTGGATCAGTACAATTTATTAATGGATTTTGATAACAGCAATGACTTAAAAAAGTTAATCATGTATTATCTGAGGCAGGCATATATAAAACCGATTTCCAATAGATCATGGAATACGATAGGTTTATAACGGGGCAAAATTACAAAATTCCGGCAAGGAAAAAAAGTGAATCATATTAATAAATTGAAAATTTCATTCTGCCACTCCACTTTCAGGATTCATCCGTAACATTTTTGAACTGATATGAAAATTTCAGAAGGAAAAACACTATAAAATAAAATGATCATAACAATAAACTATAAAATGATATGTATAAAACAATTTTTTTATTCCTATTAAAATTATCAATTTCTTAACCTACCTGTACAAATAATTCACAAAACACATTTCCCTATTTTTCTTCTATATTATTACAATTCAGTTTCATGTGAAATAAATTGGAATTTTTACGATTTTCGGAAAGCCGATTTACAGACATTTAACCTCAATATTGGTATATTATTTTTTGGTAATATTAAATAAAACAAATCTCTTCTTTTTGAAATATTTTATTTTTTATTCCTATCTTTGCTTAACATTTCTTTAACTATAATTCTTTATAATTGTAGTTACTAGGATTGTGCCGGCTTGTTTATCATGAATAAGAAAATAAACTGTATACTTTAATAGCGTTTGAATAATTAACATTTGTTTGTTAAAAAATTATTACTAAATTGCATTTATGATTGAACATATATCATAAATTTATTATTTTTATTCACTCATAATAAGAAAACACTCTTTTTCCCTACAGGATTAGAGTTTTATTATGAAACCGTATATTATTTTCAATACTATAGATGAGATGAAAAACTTGACCAATGCAAGGCTAAAGCCTTATGAAAAGCCGAAAACCGACCTTACTCCCGACGATTCCCGGGCTGACAGTACTTTATTGAAAAATAATTATAAAAAAGACTTTATAATTAAAGATATAACAAGAACCAATTTTATTCGTTCATAGCAGGCATTAACTCTCTATATCAAAGAGTTGATGTTTGTGGTGGAATTTTTTACTAACATATCAACGCCATGAAAAACTTAACCATTATTGGACTAACGCCTTTTGAAAGGCCGGATGTCAATCTTATGCCTAAAATGCATCAGGCGGGTATATTTCCTGTTTTAAGCTTAGGGCATGAATTGTCAACTGCCGAGGAAGCTTTGAGCCTCCTTGACCAATTAGATATACCTTCGTATGGTATTTACATTTCTAACGAGATTTTTTTGGCACTTCAATTTCCCGAGAAAGTGACATTTGCCATCCTACCGTCCGGAATGTCAATTAATCAGAACTCAAACCTGAATCTTATCTGTCAGGTAACCAGTTTAGAGGAAGCAAGACAAGCGGAGCAAGCAGGAGCAAAAGGAATTATTATTAAAGGAAATGAAGCAGGAGGCCAAATCGGTTACGAATCTACATTCGTATTGTTCCAGCGCATTATCAAGGAAATAAAAAGCATTCCTGTATGGGTACAAGGAGGAATAGGACTCCATACCGCTGCAGCTGTAAAAGCTTTAGGAGCAACAGGAGTTGTTCTGGACAGCCAACTTGCTTTATTCCCTGAAAGCTCTGTCCCGCAAGATATTAAAGATTTATCATCAAAACTGAACGGAACAGAGACGAAGATCATTGCCAATCACCGCGTATTGGTAAGACCTAATTCCCCTTCATTACCTGAAGACATCACTGCTGAGGAACTCAAATCATATTTCACAGGATTGGATGTCAGTAAGAATTACATTCCGATGGGGCAAGACATCTCATTGGCAGTAGATCTGTATGAGGAATTCAGAACATTAAAAAAATTAACCTTCGGACTTAAAGAGGCCATGTACGGCCATCTGAAGCAGGCAAAAGCTCTTCAGGTGATCGATCAGAATAATCCGTTAGCTCAGGAACTTGGACTTACTTATCCGATTGCACAGGGACCGATGACCCGTGTAAGTGATGTTCCCGGATTTGCCAATGCAGTCGCAGAAGCAGGAGCCTTACCTTTTGTTGCCTTATCCTTATTGAAAGGAAACTCAGCAAAATCTTTGGTAATGGAAACCAAGGAGCTGGCAGGTAACAAAACATGGGGTGTAGGAATTTTAGGATTTGCACCTCAGGAACTAAGGGATGAACAGACTTCTTATATCCTTGAAGCGAAACCACCTGTCGTTTTAATTGCAGGCGGAAGACCGGCACAGGCTAAAGTATTTGAAAAAGCAGGAATAAAGACATTCCTACATGTTCCATCTCCTGCCCTATTAGATATTTTCCTTAAAGAAGGAGCTAAGAGCTTTATTTTCGAAGGCCGTGAATGCGGTGGCCACGTAGGTCCACTATCCAGCATGGTGCTTTGGGAAAAACAAATTGAACGTATCTTAAAAGAAGACCATCCGGAAAATATCAGTGTATTTTTCGCAGGTGGAATCCATAATGATTTCTCAACTGCATTCGTTTCTATCATGGCTGCTCCATTAGCTGCCAGAGGAGTGAAAGTGGGTGTTTTGATGGGAACTGCTTATCTGTACACTCAGGAAGCAGTACAAACAGGAGCTATTCAGGAAGAGTTCCAGCTACAGGCGATGCAGGCTAAGGATACTGTTTTATTAGAAACAGCTCCAGGTCACGAAACCCGTTGTTTAAATACAGCATTTGCCAACCACTTCAATACCGAGAAAGCTAAACTTTTAGCTGCCGGAACAGATAAAAAAGAAGTTTGGGAAAAGCTGGAAAAACTCAATGTAGGTCGTTTAAGAATTGCCGCTAAAGGAATCGAACGTCAGGGAGATCAGTTAGTGAATATTCCTAAAGACGATCAGCTGGATCTTGGAATGTACATGATCGGGCAGATTGCGACCATGCACAACAAGGTGCTTACGCTTGAAGAACTTCATCAGAACGTTAGCATCAACAACTACGAATATATTCAAAACGCTGAATTATCAGAATTACCAACATCCAGTGAAAAACCATTAGACATTGCTATCGTAGGAATGGAATGTATCTTCCCTGGAGCTAAAAATCTGGATGAATTCTGGAGAAATATTATTCTAGGAAAAGACAGTGTAACTGAAGTTCCTGACGAAAGATGGAACAAAGAACTTTATTATAAGCCGGATTCTGACGAAGCAGATGTGTCTCATTCAAAATGGGGTGGTTTCATTCCAAAAATTGATTTTGATCCATTGGCATTCGGTATTCCGCCACAGTCTCTTGCCGCTATTGAACCTACCCAATTGCTTACGTTATTGGTAGCAAAACGTGCGATGGAAGATGCCGGATATGGCGAAAAACATATCAATAGAGAAAACATCTCTGTTATTATCGGAGCTGAAGGCGGCAACGACCTTGCCAACAGCTATAGTTTCAGAGGATATTATAAACAAGTCTTCGGAGAACTTCACGAAGAAGTAAAAGAAGCTTTCCCACATACGACTGAGGACTCTTTCCCGGGTATCTTGGCCAATGTGATCGCAGGTAGGATTACGAATCGTCTGGATTTAGGCGGAAGAAACTTTACCGTAGATGCAGCATGTGCTTCGTCTTTAGCTGCTCTGGACTTAGCTTGTCAGGAACTTGTATTAGGAAAATCCGATATGGTTCTTGCCGGAGGTGCAGATTTACACAACGGCATCAACGATTACCTGATGTTCTCCAGTACGCATGCCCTTTCCAGAAAAGGAAGATGTGCTACATTTGACAGTGAAGCAGACGGTATTGCCCTTGGAGAAGGAATCGCTATCCTTGTTCTGAAAAGATATGAAGATGCGATCAACGATGGTGACCGTATTTATTCAGTAATCAAAGGTGTTGGCGGATCCAGTGACGGTAAAGCCCTTGGATTGACTGCCCCTAGAAAAGTAGGTCAGGTAAGAGCATTAGAACGTGCTTATACTCAGGCAGGAATTAGTGCTGCAGCTGTAGGATTGGTAGAAGCTCACGGTACCGGAACTGTTGTTGGAGACAAAACAGAATTAAGTGCCTTGACTAACTTATTCAGCCGTTCAGGTGCATTACCGGGACAAACGCATTTAGGTTCTGTGAAAACACAGATCGGACACACCAAGTGCGCTGCAGGATTAGCAGGTTTAATCAAAGCTTCTCTTGCGGTTTATCATGGTGTGAAACCTCCTACCCTTCACCTTAAGAAGCCGAACGCTTATTATAACGCACAAACCAGCCCGTTCTCTTTCCATGCGGAAACAGGATTATGGACTGAGAAAAACAGATATGCAGGAATCAGTGCTTTCGGATTTGGAGGAACTAACTTTCACACTGTCATTGCAAACCATCCGAAAAAAGATGACTCAATTGCGATGCAGTCCTGGCCTTCAGAATTATTCGTGTTCCGTGGAGATACGTATGAAGAGGCCAAAGAACAATCAAGCCAGATCAAAACATTATTGGAAATCAATGATGAAATTCCATTAAAAGATATTGCCTATAGTTTAAGCATCGCTTCAGAAAAACCAATTCAGTTCAGCATTGTTGCAGATAACGCAGTTGACCTGATGATGAAGCTCGAACTAGTATTGCTAGGGATTGAGACAAAAGACACTTTCACTGTTAACAAAAAAGAAGGTAAAGTAGCTTTCACATTCCCTGGACAAGGTAGTCAGAGAATCAATATGGCTCGTGACTTATTCGTAGTCTTCCCGGCTATGCGTCAGATTATTGACAATTATCCTGAGCTTGAAAAAGTGGTTTTCCCTTCAACAACATTCAATGAAGCGGATCTAAAACAACAGAAAGAAACCATTAAAGATACCCGTCTGGCACAACCGCTTTTAGGAATTGTTGATCTAGCATTGGCTAAATTCTTAGAATCATTGGGAATTATTCCTGATATGCTGGCAGGTCACAGCTATGGTGAATTACCGGCTTTATGTTTCTCAGGGGTATTTGCAGAAGATCAGTTAGTTGATTTAAGTATTCAGAGAGCTCAATCTATCTTAAACTCAGTTGAAGGTGGTGATCCGGGTTCTATGTTAGCTGCAAGTGCTACTCACGAACGTTTACAACCGATCATTGCAAAGGTAGAAGGATGTTATCCGGTTAACTTCAACGCTCCTACTCAATGTGTTATCGCTGGAAGTACGGAAGCTATCAATAAACTGCTGGAAGTCCTTAAACACGAAGGTATTTCTGCTAAAAAACTAGAAGTGGCATGTGCATTCCACAGCCCATTATTGGCAAAATCTAAAGGTTTATATGCCGATGTATTAAAAGATGTTCCTTTCCAGGAAATGCAGATCCCTGTATGGTCTAACACAACAGCAGAAGTATATCCTTCGAATCCTTCAGACATCAAAGAAAGATTGACTGATCACTTAGTTCAGCCTGTAAGATTCGTAGAGCAGATGCAGGCGATGTATAACGATGGAGCAAGAATCTTCATCGAGGTAGGACCAGGAAAAGTCCTTACAGGATTGGCAAAATCATGTCTTGAAAAAGATCAGTTGACTTTATACGTTGAAGACAGCAGCCGTAATAAGTTCACCCATTTACTTTGCATGTTGGCTCAGTATTTAGGAACAGGCCGCAGCTTCAATATTGAGAAACTTTTCGATGGCCGTTTCGTTCAGCGTGTTGACATCAATCAGCCTGAACTTTATAAGAAAAGCCCTGCCATCTGGCGTGTTAACGGACAAGCTGCACATCCGACAACAGGTTCATTGCCTGCTAATGGTGCACTCCCTATCATTAATCCTATTCCTATGAACAATTTTACTACTCATAATACGCAAGCTCCTGCACCGGAAGGCCTATCTACGGCAGAACGTATGCTGCAGGAATATTTGAACAGCATGAAACTCATGATACAGGCACAACGTGATGTGATGCTTTCCTTTATGGGACAGAATCCTCAGGTGAACCCGATGCCTGTTTACAATACTCCAATGCCGGCTCCTACACCTGAACGTACCATTCCGGTACAAGCAGTTCAGCAGGAAAGAACTGTTGCAGTGGCTGCTACTGCTGTTGCCGTAAAAGCTGCTCCTACAAGAGATATAAAAGCTTTATTACTACAGGTTGTAAGTGATAAAACTGGGTACCCGCAAGAAATGCTGGGTATGGAAATGGACCTTGAAGCTGATTTAAGTATTGACTCGATCAAAAGAGTGGAAATCATCGGAACACTTCGCAGCGAATTAGGAACATTAGCCAATGGAAACACCAATGAAGATATGGTGATGGAACAATTGGCGGCTATTAAAACTTTAAGCGGATTAGTTTCATGGCTTACTGAATTCTCTGGGGCTGAAACGACAACCACTCCTGAAAAAAACGGAACAGCTGCTGAAGTGGTTTCAACGCCACAGGCTAAATCTACATTATCATTAGAAGACCTTCAAAACGGTATTTTAAATATCGTAAGCGAGAAAACAGGGTATCCGAAAGAAATGTTAGGGCTTGACTTAGATTTAGAAGCAGACCTTAGTATCGATTCCATCAAACGTATGGAAATCATTGCTGATCTGAAAAACAAGATCGGTTTCGGAGAAAATCTTGAACAAGCCGATGATGTGATGGAAAAACTGGCAGCCATTAAAACCCTTCGTGGATTGGCAAGCTGGATCAGTGAAATGAGTGGTGACACTACTGAAACAAAAAACGAAGTAAAGGAAGAAATAACTTCTGAACCGACTAACAATGTATTATCACGTCTTCGTTTTGACATCACGCCTACAGATGCTTCTTCAGTACAAAATACAGAAGTTCTTCAAGGAAAGCGTTTCGCCATCACTCAGGATGACACTCAACAAACCTCAGCCATCAAAACTGAGTTGGAAAAACACGGAGCGATCGTAGAATTGGTAGACGCAGACAAAGATCTTTCCCATGTTGACGGATTAATCATGTTAGACCTGTTCTCAGCAACAGATAAACCAAGCATTATCGATCACGTTGATCTGATTAAAAAACTGGATTTCGATAAAGCAAAATGGGTGTATTTAATCTCTGATATTGCTGCTCATATTCAGGAAATAACTGATGTAAGTGTTCTACGTCATCATCAAGGGTATCCTGGACTTTTCAAAAGTTTGGCGAGAGAATTCGATCATACGACTTGCAGATTCATCAGCTTAAGTACTCCTCAGGAAGTAGATCAGATTGCTGACATTACTTTAAAGGAAATCTTAACCAACGATAAACCTGCTGAAGTTATTTATAAAAACGAGCAAAGACACAAGGTAGACATTATCCCTTCCCCATTGTCAACAAGTTTAAATGAAGCTCACATTCAGTTGGATCAAAAATCAGTGGTATTGGTACTTGGAGGGGCACAGGGAATCACTGCAGAATTGGTAAAACACATGTCTCAGGCATATCCATGTACTTATATTTTAGTAGGAAGATCAGCAGATCCAAGAAATGAAGCTTCTGCTAAAGAATTCGAAGGCATGAAAACTAAGGAAGAAATCAGAGCTTACCTGATTAAATCCGGAAAATTCACTTCACCTGCTGAGATTGAAAAAGAGACCACAAAAATTTATAAAAACAACCAGATCCTACGCACCATCCGTGATATGGAAGCGCTTGGAAACACTATTATCTATCGGTCTTTAGATCTTTGTGACGAAGAAGGATTAAGTAATTTAATCAGCAGTATTTATGAAAAATACAGCCGTTTAGACGGAGTGATCCACGGAGCAGGTCTTTTAGAAGATAAATTATTCAAACAAAAGACTACCTCTTCTTTCGGACGTGTATTCGATACCAAAGTAAAACCCCTTCGTGTATTGGCTGAACAACTTCGTACAGACTGCCAGTTCGTGGTATTATTCTCAAGTATTGCATCCGTATACGGTAACAAAGGCCAAACAGATTATGCGGCTGCCAACAGTGTACTGGATGATTACGCTAACGCTCTGAATAAAAGATTAAAAGGAAAAGTAATCTCCATCAATTGGGGACCTTGGAAAGGAGCAGGAATGGTTTCTTCCACCCTTGAATCTGAATACGAACGTAGAGGAATTTCCATGATCCCATTGGACGAAGGAAAAGAAATCTTCCTTAACGAAATAAAATACGGAACTGAAAGCCAGGTGCTTATCATGTCAGGAAATAATTGGTAACCCTCTGTATACACTAAGCATGAAAAAAACAGATGTTGCTGTAGTTGGACTATCCTGCGTCTTTCCCGGGGCGCAGGATGCCCAAACTTTTTGGCAGAATATTGTCAATAAAGTAGATTCTACCCAATCCGCTCCGGCTGATAGGATAGATCCGGTGCATTTTAGCGATGCCACCAACCCTGTCGATCGTTTCTATTGCAAACGAGGCGGGTTTATTCCTGATTATGAGTTTAATCCTACCACTTTTGGGATTTTACCCCTTGCCGTGGAAGGAACAGAACCCGATCATTTACTGACCCTTGATTTAGTTCAGAAAGCTTTAGAAGATGCCGGAGTATTTCAAAAGAATACTTCCCTTGAAAAGACCGGAATTGTCATCGGGAAAGGAAATTATACCGGGCCGGGAGCTACCCGTGCCATTGAAATTGTAAGAACCGGAGAACAGATTTCCTCTTTATTACAGGAATTGCTGCCTCAGGTATCTTCTGCTGATATTGAAAAAGTAAAACATGCTTTCCAGGAACGTAAAGGACGTTTCGCTGCCGATACTGCCATGGGATTAATTCCCAATCTGGTAGCTTCATTGGTAGCCAACCGTTTTGATCTTGGAGGTGTTGCTTTTACAGTGGATGCCGCTTGTGCCAGTGCTTTAATCGCTGTAGATCATGCTGTACAGGAACTTCAAAGAGGACGTTCTGATATGATGATCGCCGGAGGAGTTCACACCGGACAGAATGCTGCTTTCTGGAGTATTTTTGCTCAATTGGGAGCTATGTCCCGCCAGGAACAGATCAAGCCGTTCAGTAGGGATGCTGATGGACTGCTGATTGGAGAAGGTTGTGGTTTCGTTGTGTTAAAACGACTGGAAGACGCTGTTCGCGATCAGGATAAAATCTATGCGGTGATTAAAGGTGTGGGCGTAAGCAGTGACGGTAACGGAACCAGCGTGATGAGCCCATCCGTAAAAGGTCAGTTGAAAGCTTTAGAACAAGCCTGGATCAATGCTGATCTGGATAAAAATAAAGTAGGTTACCTTGAAGCCCATGGTACCGGAACTCCGCTTGGAGATAAAACAGAACTTCAGACCTTAGCACAGTTCTTTGGAAAAGAAGAAGCGGCTCCGGTAGCAGGAATCGGTTCTGTGAAATCCAATATCGGACATGCCATGCCGGCTGCCGGAATTGCGGGATTGATTAAAACATGCCTGGCTTTACACCACGATACTTTACCACCAACATTGTACTGTGAAAATCCGACTGCTGACATGCAGAACACAAGATTTGAACCGGTACAGGAAGCTAAAAACTGGTCAAAAACCGGATTACCAAAAGTAGCCGCGGTAAACGCTTTCGGATTTGGAGGAATCAATGCTCACGTTGTTCTTGAAGGCTATGATATGCCGAAAAAAGACAAAGTATTGCTATTGGCAAGACCTACGCATGCAGAATTAATTTCTGCATTACAAAATAATGATACGACTTTAGGAGAAGGAGATTTCAGAGTAGCGATATTTGATCCGACTCCTGCAAGAATAGAAAAAGCCCTTAAAATTGTTTCTAAAAACCTGATCTGGAAAAATAAACAGGATATTTGGTACACTTCTAACCCATTATTAAAAGATGGCGGCAAAGTAGCCTTTGTATTCCCTGGTTTAGATGGTCTGGCAAAAGGTGAAGTAGACAGCGTTAGCCATTATTTCGGATTAACAGCGCCTATAGAAACTGAAGGTGAAGGGCTTTTAACCGATGCTTTAAACATCTTCAACAACTGTAGTATCCTTGACAATTCATTGAAAAAACTGGGTATTATCCCAGACATGAATGCAGGACACAGTTTAGGAGAATGGCTGGCAGGCTATTCATCAGAGTTAGCAGAGGCCAATTCTGTAAAAGCCTTAATCGATGTTCTGAATCCTGAAACTTTTGAACTAAAAGATTCTAAATTCATTGCCATCGGAGCCGGAATTGATGTTGTACAGCCTTTTATTTCTGAAATTTCAGACCTGTATATTTCTAATGACAACTGCCCTAATCAGGTGATTCTTTGTGGTAGCAATGCCGCATTGGATGAATTGGTTCCGTTATTAAAATCAAAACAGATCTTCCATCAGGTACTGCCGTTCCAGTCTGGATTCCACTCTCCATTTATCGCTGATAAACTGGATGTAATCCTTGCCGGAATGGAAAAAGCACAGTTCCAGAAAACGAAGATTCCTTTATGGTCTGCAACTACTTTAGCACCTTATCCTGCAGATCAGGCAGCGATCAGAAAACTGAGTGCGGAGCATTTGGTAGAACCTGTTCGTTTCCGTGAACTGACAGATAAACTATACGAAGAAGGCGCCAGAGTATTCATTCAGGTGGGTACCGGTGGTCTGCTCGGATTTATTGATGATACCTTGAAAGGAAAAGCATTTAGTACGATTCCTTCCAGCGTTCCTGCCCGTTCTGCATTGGCACAGCTACAACGTGTTGTCGCTTCGTTATTTGTAGAAGGGAAAACCATTGCTCTTGACTTTTTAGAGCTTCAACAGCCATCAAAAAAATCATCAGGAAAAGGCATTAAACTGGAATTAGGCTCACCTATTATCCGAAACTTTAAAGAAGTAAAAGCCTTAGCTCAAGCCTTTGAAACACCAAAACAATACACTGCCTCAGCTTCAGCCAGGACTGCTAAAAGTGGTCATCCGCTGGTACAGGCATTCCAGGACAATGTTAATGATATGATCCGTATGCAGGAAGAAGTATTGACTTTATTCCAAAACCGTCCGGAGATTACCCTTCCACGTCCTGCTCAGGTGGCTCCTGTAGCACAATATGCTGCTACACAAGCACCAAGAAGTACAACCTTCACAAAAGATCTGTACGTAACACTGGAAAGCCATCCGTACCTGATCGATCACAGCTTATTGAGACAGCCTAAAGGATGGGCTCATGTAGCCGATATGGAACCGGTAATTCCGATGACCATGATCTTTGAACAGCTTGCAGAAATTGCAGAAGCAGAAATCCCGGGAACGCAGGTTCATAAAATCATGAACGTAAGTGTATTCCAATGGATGAACGTAGCGCAGCCTTTTGAGAAAACCGTGAAAGGACAATGGCGTGGGGAAAATCATGCGTATCTGGATATTGAGAACTTCGCCAATGCAGAAGTTACCTTAAAATCAGGTCCTGTTCCTACTCCAACCTTCAACCTTTCCATTGGTGATCTTTTACCGATTGAAAGAACCCCTGAAGAAATCTACGACATGCATATGTTTCATGGTGACAAATACCAGGGAATTACTGAAGTTTCAGCGGTTGGAACCAAAGGAATCATAGGAAAGATCAAAGGAAACGGCGGAAAAGGATCTCTATTGGATAATGCCGGACAGTTATTTGGGCTTTGGCTGCAGCTTACTTTAGTGAAAGACCGTATCGCTTTCCCGGTGAAGATCAGAGATATTGAATTCTTCGGAGACATGCACGATCAGGAAGGTATTTTTGAATGTACCTGTATGCAGACTGAGCTTAATGATGAGTTTGCCATTGCTAATATCGTTCTTAAAAGAGACGGAAAAGTATGGTGTGCCATCACAGGCTGGCAGAACAGAAGACTGGAAATTGATGCCGCACTATGGAATGTTTCCATGTCGCCATTGCATAACCGTCTTTCTAAAGAGATTGCTCCTGAAGTATTTTTCTTCCACCAGGCCTATACCAGAGTTGCTTCATGGGATTTTATCCTGAAAAGATATTTCAACCAGACAGAAAAACAGCATCACCAGCAATTATTACCCAACAAAAAGAAAAACTGGATGGTAAGCCGTGTTGCCGTGAAAGATGCCGTGAGAAACCTTCTTCGTCAGGAAAAAAATCATGCCTGCTTCCCGATCACCTTTGAGATCCGTTCCGATGAAGTGGGGAAACCTTACCTCATCAGTGATTTTACAGAAGACATTCATATTTCACTCGCTCACAAAGGAAAAGAAGCTGTGGGAATTGCGAGATATGGTAAATCTGTAGGAATCGATATGGAGCTTATGGAAGAACGCAGCGAAGGATTCTATGATCTGGTATTTACAGACAATGAATTAGCCTTATTAAAAGGAAAAGATCAGGCAGAATGGACCACCCGTTTCTGGGTAGCCAAAGAAGCCTACGGAAAATTCTTAGGAACCGGATTGAAAGGAAATCCAAAAGCCTTCGAAGTAGAACAAATAAAAGACGATCACTTGTGGATCAACAACATTGAAATCAAAACTATTAAACATAAAAATTATATTATCGGATGGACACTGTAAACGCAACATTAAAAATGAACCACGAAGAACTTTTTACTTTATTAAAAGGTTTTATTACTGAAGTGATAGGTGCTGAATTTGTAGAGGAGATGGACATTACTCCGGAAAGTTCATTCACCAAAGATCTTGAAATGGACAGCATCGAGATTGTCTCTTTCTCTGAAAAGATCAAGGCGCATTTTGGCGATCAGATCGACTTTACAGGTTGGTTATCTTCTATGGATCTTGACCAGCTTATTAATCTTGACCTTAGTATGATCATCAATTATATCTACGAATGCCAATAATCACTGTCAATAACAGACAAGTTCATATACAGGAACTCAATAAAGGAGCCGAACAAACCGTGGTCTTAATCCACGGTATGTTCAGTAACCTGTCCATTTATTATTTTAATATTGCCCCTATTCTGGCAAAACATTTCCATGTGGTGATGTACGATCTGAAAAGTCACGGTATGAGTGAACGCTTTTTGGATGGGTACGACCTTGAAAACATGTCATCCGATCTGATTGGTTTAATAGATCACCTTCAACTGGAAAAAGTACATCTTGTAGGCTATAGCTTCGGAGGTCTTATTGCTTTAAAAACAGCATTGAAATACCCTGAACGTATTAATCAACTGGTGGTGATGGAAGCTCCGGATCCTCAGGACGAAAAAGCCCGTAATATCATTGATGAGTACAGCAAGGAATTCCTTGAGCATTATGTAGCCAATTTTACAGATACTACCAAAGTGCAGATGGGCAAAAGACAAATGGAAAAGAACCATCGTATGTATGAGTTTCTGTTTAATCAAACCAGCATCAAAGCAGATATGATTAAGGAAAAACATTTCCTTGGGGAAGCCGATTTCAATGGATTGACCGCTTCCACTTTATTGCTTTACGGTGCTGATTCCAACTGCAGACCTACAGGAGAATGGCTGCAGACTCAAATCGGTTCATCCGAACTTGAATTAATCTCCGGCGATCACAATATTCCGATTCAGGAACCTCAGCTTATCGCAGAGACGATCGCTCAGTTTTTATCTAATATTTTAACGAAGAACCATGGCTAAATTTGCATTTATAGTTCCACCCTTGACAGGACATGTCAACCCTACCCTAAGCATCGGTGCTACTCTGTTGGAAAGAGGGCACGAAGTAGCCTGGATCAGCCTTGACCCGACTTTAGAGGCTAAACTTCCCGAAGGCGGAAAATTATTACTGATCCAATACGATCAGACCGACGCAGAAAAGAAAGAAAGCGAACAGTATCTCGATATTATTTCCAAAAAAGTAGTCTACGGAATCGACAGCGTGAAGTTCCTTTACGAAGAAGTTCTTATTCCACTGAACAGACATTGCTATAATGGAATTGTTGCTTTATTAAAAACATATCAACCTGATTTAATCATTGGTGACCACCAGTTATTTGCAGCTCCGGTAGCTGCCAAAGCATTAGGAATTCCTTGTGCTACTTCCGTTACCGCTCCGGCTGCCATTAAAATCATGAATGAACTGCCTAAAGTTCACGAATGGGAAGTGAATCAGATCATTGATCTGCAGAAAGAATTAGGCTTTAATGAAGAACGCTCTTTAGCAACGTCAGATCTTTTAACCCTTGTTTTAACCTCGAATTATTTCTTTGGGGAAATGGAAGATCTGGAACCTCAATACAAATTCACAGGACCCGTTCTTACCGAGCGTCGTATCTCTTGTGAGTTTGATTGGGACAGATTGAAAAGTGCCACCAACAAAAAGATTTTAGTAAGCATCGGAACCACTTTCGATCACGATCATAAAAAAGCATTCTTCCAAAAGGTTGTGGATGCTTTTAAAGATGAAGATTTAACCGTTGTTGTAGTTTCTGATCCACAGCTTTTCGAGCAATGGCCGGATAACTTTATGGTCTATCAGCAGGTTCCTCAATTGGATCTGTTACCTCATCTTGATGGCGTGGTTTGCCATGGCGGTCACAATACCGTTTCTGAAACTTTATCCAACGGAATTCCTTTAGTCGTGATTCCTATTGCTTATGACCAATCGCATGTTGCAGGACGTGTGGTGCGTACGGAAGCAGGTGAGAGACTGAATTTCAACAGATTTAAAGCCCATCACCTGAGAGAGGCTGTACAACAAATATTAAATAACCCGAGCTACCGTGAGGCGGCTCAAAAAGTAGGACAATCTTTTATGGAAGCAGGAGGTGCAGCTACAGCAGCTAATTTATTGGAAGAAGCCATCACAAAGGCTTCAAAACCGGAAAAACCATCTAAATTTTTATTCGTTGTTCCGCCGTTTTTCGGACATGTGAGCCCTACATTAAGCGTGGGTGCCAGTCTGATTGCCCGTGGCCATGAAGTAAAATGGTTTGGAATTACGCCTTTAGACAGCAAACATATTCCGGAAGGAGGATCTTACTTCTATCCAGAAGAAGATCTTATTCCGTATCAGGATGAAATCGCCCGCATTTTAAAAAGACAGGATGACGGTCCGGCTTGTTCAGGTCCTGAAGTGATGAAATTAGCATTGGAAGAAACATATGTTCCTTTCGCTAAAATGATGATTCCTGGATTAACGCGATTAACAGAAACCTGGATGCCTGATGTGATCGTGAATGACTGTATTACTTTTGGAGGTGCACTTTTCGCTCACAAACATAATATTCCTTGCGTAACGACTACCCCTGTTCCACCGGACGTGATGGGAGACACTGAAAAAAGTGCCCCTAAAATCTGGGAATGGCAGCAAAACCTCATCAAAGACCTGCAAAAAGAAGTAGGCATTCATGAGGAAGGTATTTACATCCATTCGCATAAACTGAATATGGTCTTTACATCACAAGCCTTTGCCGGTTTTGATACTGTACCATCGCATATGAAATTTGTAGGCCCTGTAAAAGGTCGTCCGAACGATGCTCCATTTGACTGGGATAAATTAAATGCTTCTACCACTCCAAAGATCTTCGTATCGCTGGGAACTTTACTGGTAGACATCAGAAAAGCTTTCTTTGAAAAGATTATTGCTGCATTTAAAGATCAGCCGGTAACCGTGATTGCCGCTACTCCACCGGAAATCTTTGAAGAATGGCCGGAGAACTTTATCGTGAACAGCTTTGTTCCTCAATCTGCAGTGATGCAGAGAATGGATATAGTCATTTGCCACGGAGGTTTCAATACCGTAAATGACACTTTCCGTAACGGATTACCAATGTTGATCACGCCTATTGCTTATGATCATTTCCATATTGCGAAATTAATTGAGCAGGCAGGTTGCGGAATCAGCATCCGATACAAGAGACTGCGTGTAGAAGCTCTTCGTGAAACCGTTTTTGAATTATTGGAAAACCCTAAATACAGAGCTGCCGCTCAAGAAGTTCAAAATACGTTCAATCTTGCCGGAGGTAATGATAAAGCGGTAGAATTACTGGAAAACTTTGTACAGGAACATTCCACATTAGCGTCTGTATAGCCTATGAACCAACCTATTAAAAGAAGATTATTATTTGGTGAGCGAATGTTACTGGGAGACGGAACAGAACCGTTCAATGCGGTGATCCCTTTCAGGCTCAGAGGTACCTTTGCATTAAAGGATATCCAGCAGGCTTTGGCCCAGATCCAACAAAAACATCCGTGGTTAAGAGCCCTTATTGCTCACGATGATAAAAATATCCCTTGGTTTGATGTTCCTGAAAACCCGATCTCCATTCCGGTGCGTATTATTGCCAGACAAGGAGAAGATCAGTGGCAGGAAGAATCCAAAAGGGAATGGAATACTTTATTCGATCCTAAAAAATTACCTCTTATCCGGTTTGTCTGGATTAAGGGGGAAGACGTTTCTGACATGCTATTTGCGTTCCACCATTGTTTATGTGATGGTGGTTCTGCAATGGCTTTTCTTTACGAGTTTTTAAAAGTACTGGATAATCCCAATGCAGATATTGGAATAGAAAACCCTATTCTAGGTATTGAGGACGTAGTTCCTGCAAATATTTTAAACAGCCGGAAGAAAAAATTAAAAGCCAAATTCATCGGAAGATTAGCGGCTACAGCCATTAAGGTGATTCCTACCGGTAAAAAATCTATTGACCGTCAAAATGATTATTTAATCAATTGGAAAGTAGATGAAACTGTAAGCCAGCAACTGATTTCCTATTGCAAATCCAATGGCGCTACCGTAAACACGTTCTTAAGTGCTGCTTTGCTTCAGGCTTTCAAAAAAGTAAAAGGAACCGGAGCTTTTAATAAGGTTTCCTGTCCTGTAGACATCAGACGTTTTGCTACCCAGGTTAAAAGCGATCATATTTTTGCTTTTGGACTGATGATCGTAGTTTCCGCCAATGAAAAGCTGAGCTTTATAGAAAATTTACATGCGATGCAGGCTTCTGTAGAACGTAAAACCTCTAAGCTTGACCCTTATATTACCATGATGGTGATGGAATCCGGACATGATGCGCTGAATAATTTCACCAAACTTTTAAAGAACGGAAAATCCTCTAATGACTGTATGTTTTCCAATCTGGGACGCATTCAGATTCCTCATGAGTATAAAGAATTTAGTGTAGATACTATCTTCAGTCCGTCGGTCATTGGTCCGTTAGGAAATACAACAACAATGGTAGTTTCAACGTACCGTGGAAAAATGGATTTTTCATTTGTAGGAAGTGAAGGGTATTTGCCGTATACCGATGCTCTCGCCATCCGTGATGAAGTTATGAAGATTATTAAAACTCAACTGGAATATATAGCCGTATCATGATCAAAAGAAAACTAATGATGGTGGAAAGGATCATGTATGTAGATTCCGAAACGCCCGTAAACTGTATATTTGCAGCCAAAATAAAAGGAGAACTTCCGGAGCAGAATTTTAAAACTGCTCTGGAAAAAATCCAGCAGAAACATGCGTTGTTAAGAGTGGTTATAGACTCTAAAACTGAGAAATATCCCTTTTTTACAGAAGAAAAAGAGATTGCTCCTATCCCACTCCGCATCGTACAAAGAAAAACAGACCAGGACTGGTTGACAGAGTCTCAAAAAGAATGGAAAATTTTATTTGAGGAAGAAAAAGCACCGCTAGCCCGTGTAGTATGGGTAAGAGGACAAGATGTTTCTGAAGTATTTTGGGCCATCCCTCATTGCATTTCAGATGGAACCACGGGAGTGACTTTAATGAAGGAACTGCTTCAGCTTTTGGACAACCCTGCTTTGGAATTAGAACCTTATGAACCTTTCACTTCCGTAGATGAATTTTTACCTTCTAACTTTAATGTAAAAAGTAATAAATTCAAAGCTAAACTTTATCTGACCTTTGCCAGGTTCTTCTTTATGCTTCAGCAAAAAAGTAAGAAGAGAAACCTTGGGAAAGATTATGTTCTTCACCAAAAACTGGATCCGACCACCACGGCTCAGATCACTGAAAGATGTAAAGCCAATGGCGTTTCCGTACATGCTTTATTGTGTTCTGCATTTATGCAGGCATTCCAGGAAGTAAAAGGAAAAGAAGCCAAAGGGAAAGTCATCAGTCCGGTGGATGTGCGTCATTTTATTCCGGAGATCAAAGAGGATCATTTATTTGCCTTTGCTCCAACGGTTGATCTTGTGATTAAAAAAGGAAGTTCTGATCTGTTGGGCAACGCTAAACACATTAAAGAAGACCTTGTTCAGAAAATAGGAAAAATGGAAGCCCGCGAACTGCTGTGGATGGGTGAACAGATGCACCCGATTGTTGATCGTATGATCTCCATGCTGAAATCAAGCAATGGCGGCCATGATGTAACCTTATCCAATATGGGCAGGATCAACATCCCGAACGAGTACAAGAACTTCAGCATTGAAACCATTTTCAGTCCTACGGTAGCCTTCCCATGGCTGAACTCAAACACTTTGGTCACGAGTACGTACAATCATCAGATGGATTTTATATTTTTGTCCAACGAAGACTTCCTTCCCAAAGCGGAAGCCGCTAAAATAAAAGAGAAAGCCATAGCGCTAATGACCACCTCATGAAATTGAAATTTAAGCCGAAGCCGCCTAAAAAGCTCAAAAAAACTACCCTTAAACGCTTTCTCATCAAGCGTACAATTTATTATGTCCTTCCGAATGTATTTTTCAATTTCATCATCGCCTATGCCAGCTTCAAAGAATTAGGCTACACCCACTTTTTCTCCGGCGAACAGAATCTGGCCCGCCTCACCCTACCCATGGCCTTATTTCTCCCCGTTGTCCTCACCATAGACATCATCAAAAGAGTAACCGATGCCGCCGGACAAGGCGCCATTGAGTTTACCGTAGATGAACAGTTGAACATAAAAAAGTTAATGACTAAACTGAGTATTCTGCATGGCGTGATTACCTGTTCTTTGGTCTTAGCGATGCTTTTTTTAGGACAGTATAATTTTTCGAAGGATTATAAGCTGGATGCTACGGCGATGGCTGTTGTTGTTGGGATATTGGCAGGAGTGCTGTCTGTAGTGTTTGTGTATTTGCCGGTGTGGAGATTGAGGAGGTGGATGTGTAGGAGGATTATTAATACAGTAGTAACAAGTGAATAATGAATTGTACAACTTCAATTAAAAGTTAGAATCTGATACCACTAACCTTTAATTGAAGTTGTATTAATATTGACCTAGTAAATTTAAACATTCTGTTTTAATGCTATCAAATTCTTCTTGCGCATCAATTTCATTAAATGAAAATTCAATTCTTGAAAGAAGATTTTCATCAAGATCAATATATGCTATGATATCTGAAATTCATCTGTAATAATTTGTATTGCTAATATAATCAACTCTCCTAATAAGTAATGTTCAGTATTAGAAAAAGGAATATTATATGTTCTTCTTACATAATTCTCTGAAAATATTGACACGCTTTTTTCTCTTAGATTATGTGCTAAAATATAATTTCTGAAATTTTTAAGGTCTGTCCATTTGTTTATTCTTTTTCTAATAGGTTTTAGTACATTTTTTACTTTCAAAATTCTATCCGCATATTCAGGATAGTTTATTGGAGTCATTTCCCTATCAAGTTCATCCAAAAAAGAACAAACTATAATTATTGAATAATTTTGTAAAAATCCAGAAACGGCCTTAGAAAATGGTACTGCTTCATAAAAACCTGGTAACTTTATTTTATTGATATATTCCTCATTATCTCTATAAGCATATACTACTGTATTAAAGAATTGAATATGTGTACCTAGATGAACAATTGTTTTAAAACTTTCTAGTATCTTTTCCATTATTTCTAATCATGCTATATTATCTCCTATAAGTTTTCCTGTTAAATATTTTAAATCACTTATCAGTTTTTATCTTTTAG
Organism: Chryseobacterium sp. FR048; assembly: GCF_056844665.1. NCBI lineage: Bacteria > Pseudomonadati > Bacteroidota > Flavobacteriia > Flavobacteriales > Weeksellaceae > Chryseobacterium > Chryseobacterium sp. FR048. Next base: position 177,913 of record NZ_JBXDSE010000011.1, read on the forward strand.
GATTTACAAAATGTCATGGCAAATTTTTAAGAGACAGCTATCGAAAATTGACATTTTATTAATTAGATATTAAAATGTCAATTTTCGATTAATTTAATATATTTTAAGTTCTTCTAAACTTCTACCAGAAATATTTTTGAAAACGATAGACACGTCTGCTTCTCTCACACATTGTTCTCCAATCCGAGTTTCTAAAACGGCTATTGTTTCTTCATATAGCTCATTTAAAGTCTTATTTCTGCTGATTGGCTGTGGCATAAAAATATCAGATTTATCATTATGTGACATTCCAACAATAGCATATGATCTCTTATCATTATCAGCATAGAACGAATTACTTCCTGCTAAAGGTTCCTTATATAATCTAATATCATCTAATAAAATTACAGTATAAACATATTCTTGACCAGAGTTACTTGAGACACTAAATTGAACTTTTTCATCTTTCTTTATTATAGCGTGAGCTTTATATTGATGGAGACTGTTCAAAATTTCAAAAGTATCTTGAAGTTCTTTTTTAAAATAGTTTGATAGTGGATTATGGTGGGATGTAGCATTCAATGCTCTTTCTCTATATCTATTCAATTTATCTAATATTGAAATATCCCAACCTACATGATTAAAATAATCGATGCATTTTACAATTAATGGATTTAAAGTTTGAGAATTAGCTATTATTGGTTGTCCATTTCCATCTTTAAAGTATTCAATTGGAATAAAACTTCTAAAGAACTCTTCAAGAGCTGCTCTTAAATTATTTCCACATGCGTTATAATCAATACTTTCAAGATCTGTAAAATAAAAGTGAGCTTTTTGTAGATGTGACTTATGTTGCATTATTACTGGAGTTGGAATTCCAGAAGGTAAAAAAGATTCATACATTTCTAAAATCTTCCAAGAACTCTTGTAAGAGTTGTCGAGTGTATTTCTATCAATTTCTCCATTTTGCCTAGCTAAATTGGCACTATAGGTTTTTATAAAGCTTAAGGCAGTATTAAAAAATACTCTGTCATGAGTTAAAAAAAACAGTTGATAATCAGTAGTATATTCCTCCAATATAATGTTAAGCACAGATTCCCGGTTTCCCATGTCAAGACTTAATAATAAATCGTCTAAGATTAATACTTTGGGAACATCAACAATAAATTTTTCTTTGAGAATTGCCATTCGTATTGCTAAAGCTATAGAAGACAATCTCGCTTCATTTAGAAATGTATGGGATCTAAATATATTTCTTTCGAGCTCCCCTAAATTGTCATTTAATAGTGTAACATTTAAAAATACTTCCGGAGCTTTTGTCTTTCTCGTCCTAGAATTATTAATTAACTCATTGTAAACACACTTTTCATATTCAAAATGAATTTTTAGTTTATCCTTAAAATGCTTGTTTAAATAATCATTTGCAGTTTCTGTAATAGTGTTTAGATAAAATTGAAATTCATTGTTAAAAGTATTTACCAACTCTTGAAATTCATCATAACCTGGTCCACCTATATTAGGATATGGGTTAATACCTTTCTTTAAATATTCCCACCATTTTTTTGAGTTTGCAGTATGATTCCGTCCATCCAAAGCGATTAGGTCGACTCTTAAATTTATAAAATCTAATAAATGTTTATTGAAATATTCGAATAATTTGACTCTCTCTCTATTTGTGAAATTATAAATATTGAAAATTGACTTATAATCGATTAAATCACTACATAAAGAGCATGATTCTATAAACTGATCACCAATTGTATTTACAGTTGTATTTGATATTCTTTTAGTTCTTAAATCTTCATTTTCATCTTCAAAAACCAACTCAATAAAGGACGGATTTCCGTTTGCAAATCTGTTTACCAAATTATAGTCATGCCTAGGATTGAAATAATTTTGAACATCTGGTACAGTTTTGAAAACACTTTGAAAAAATGTGTACAATGCCCAATAGATGGAACTCTTTCCGCTGCCATTTTCTCCGTAAATTAAAACATTTTTTCGAGCGATATCGATAGTTTTTTCACCATGAAAAAACTTAAAATTGCTTAGTGTAATTTCTTTTATTTTATGCATATTACTTACCAGCTTTTATAGGCATTACAATGTCTTCCAGTTTTATATCCATTAGTTTCAAATTGTTGCGTATTTCATTATCTTTCTTACGTAGTTTTTGATAAGCATTGTGTATGATTTCTATCTGTCCAGATTCTTCTTTTCCTTCCATAATCTCAAAATCTCTTTCGACATATTTTAAAAACTCAATGTTTGCTTTTTCAAAATCTTCTTTAAAAAACAACTCCATTACCATTGCGTCTACTACCTCTTCAAATAATTGTGCAATATGGCTGTTGGGAACTTGTTCGTTTATAGTTTTATCAGTAGAATTACTTTTTATTAAAATGATATAATCGACAAGGTTAGAAAACAACTCTTGTTCACTCTTTTTGATAAATGGTATAGGAATAGATTCCAAAGGATTTTTTTTAATTTTTGGGAATGTCTCTTTGTTGTCCGAAAAGTTTTTAATCCAATAGTATCTGACCGTATTTGAATTTATCAAACTAAGAAGATACTTAAGGTTTATCTTATCATCATAAACAAATATATTATAGATCGTATTTAAAGTATAAATATTCGGAGGGCAATAACAACCTTCAGGATATTTACCAATTTGTCTTACGAGAACTCTTTCTTTTTGATATACTGATTCATTCCCTCCGCTTTTTATAGCTTCCTTACTAAAGAATACATATTCCTTAGATGATTTAAGAAAATATCTCCCAACATTTCCTCCATCTACGACTGGCTTGTAATTATTATTTTTTTTATCTTTTGAAACAAATGTATTTCTGTCGAACGTTTGTATTCCAAAATACGCCCTACCAAAATCCTTTAATGTAGGGAAGTTATTAAAACTATTTGCAAGGGGGCTTCCTATCAAATCAAAATCAAATGAGTACTCTCCATTCATTATTGATTTTTGTAAAAGTGACACAGAAGGACTTTTAAATAGAGATGAATAGTTGTTGTCGGAAATATCTTTAACAATAATCGTTTCTGATTTGATTTCTTTTTTTGTATTTGCAATAATTATAGCATTATCTACTGAAGCATTTTTGAAAATTGGGACATAAAATCTAATAACCTCCACTACATGTGCATTTTTGAGAATATATTCTCTTAGAAGATTGTTATGCTTATTTTTCAAATATGTATTCGGAGTTATATAGCACAATATAGCATTGACATCATTCAAGCATCTAAGTCCTTGTTCAAAAAACAGATGAAATAAATCAGTTTTATATTGAGCTGTTTTATAATTCTTTCTCAATATGTTTTGTTCTTCTAAAGATAGTCTTGTGTTTTGTAAAAGCACATAAGGAGGATTCCCAATAACAATATCAAATTTTTCCACGCCAAACATCCATTTAGGATCAAACCAATCGCTCTTATCATTGCTAAAAGGATTCCAATTACCTAACTTGTATGCTTTACTATTAATGTCTGCAAAAAGGCTATTTTGGTCTTTAGCTATCTTTTGCTGTACTTTTAAAAACTGTTCCTTTACCCGTGCTTTAGCTTTGCCAGAGGTTTGTATATATTCATTTCTAAAATCTTCTAATTTTTGTAATTCTTCAAAATTGTCAAACATACTACGCTGTTTTTCTTCAGGCAGTTTGATCAGTGTATCAGCCGTCACAAATTTAAACTCCAAGTTTGGTAGTGGCTCTATACCTCGGTTCGGTTTTATTTCATCAATATTTTCATCTACAATTAAAGACAAAAAACAACGTAACTTTGATATTTCTGCAGCTACAGGCTGTATATCCACACCATATAATGAGTTTTGTATTACTCCAATTTTACGTGCGTATTCAACACCTGAAACTTCTAATTTTTCTTTCAGTTGCTTTTTTACAATCGGATTACTAATACGATCTATTTGTCTTTTTTTCCACCATTCCGCTTCAGGATCCAATTTCTGTAATGCCTGTACTATTTTTTGTAGTACTCCCATAGGAAAAGCTCCTGAACCACAAGCAGGATCTAATATTTTGATTTTGTCAAGTGCGTCTAAAATGTTGTCTTTTTCCGTTTCTGTAAATTCAGGGTCGGTGGCTTCCAACATTTTAAAAATCGGACGGAGTTTATCTCGTACAATGCTAGTTTCGTTATTCAGATATTGTACTAAGCTTTCAGTAGCCATATAATCCACAATCTCCCGTGGTGTGTAAAAACTACCTGTTGCTTTTCGTGCCGTTTCTCCGCTGTCGGGGTCAATTTCTGCCAAGAGGTTTTCAAAAATACGCCCTAACATTTCGGGATCAACACTTACCTCGATTTCGGTAACCGAATTTTCGTCAATGGTAAAATTGTACTTCTCCAATTCTCCAAAGAATCTCAAAAACCAATCGTCATCTATACCAAAATTGTTTTGATTATTTCCTTGGCTATCTGATTTATAATAATCCTCTATGTTTGGTTCAAACAAACCACCGTTCAGGAAAGGAATTGTTTCAGTTCCTTCAGGTAAGTCGCTTAAGCGTTCGTCCATTGGCGTATTAAGCGTTTGGAAAAACAAACGTTCTAAAATATTGTGGTAATAATTGTTGTAGTGTTTTACGGCATCTGATGAAAGTAACGTTTCGGGTAACAATGCAATATCATCATCCGATTTTTTCATTTTCAAAAACCAACAAAAAACCGTTCTGCCGATCAAACGAACAACAAATTCTTGTCGAACATTACGGTCAGTATCAGGTAATTCTAAAATGCCATTCCCGTATTCTGTAACTTTTTTTCCTTTTCCAATTTGCCCCCCTACCAATTCATAGAAAAACGACTGAACAATTTTATAAAACTCTTCGTTCAGAGCCTCTACGCTAAAGGCGTTCAGTATGTCTTGTAAGGATACAGCTTTGCCTGTCAGCTTACTTAAGCGGTCAGATGGCGTTCTTACTTTTTCGTCTTTACCTAACAAATAGGTATATCTCTTTGGTTCTGTTGCTTGTTTGATTATTTCTCCCTCATCATTGAGTACTTTTATCTCCGAAATGAATGACAACCTCCACTTTTCATCCTGAACAAAAACAACAATTGCACCGTCCACATCATATTTGTAAACGTTTCTAAGTAATTCACGAAGACTGACTTTGTTTCGTTCTAACCATACGTCAGATTTAACGTTGATACGATATAGACCGATAATCCGATCGTCAGAAGTAGTAAAACTTCCCAATTCAAAAGCTTCTGTTGCACGCTCATTATTCGGCAACAAAATAGGTTTGGGTTGTGCATACAATTGTCTTGCACCAAAAACAGATTGTAGCACTTCTATCCAATCTTGGTGATTATATGCTTTTTCAAATATCTTATGTAAGGTTGCTCTGTCCATTAGTCAATAAATGTTTCAGTGATTACTATTTGAGGAGTGATATTCAAATCTATATCATTAGCTGAAGACTGATTGTCTTCACCATCATTAAGCACATCATATTTTTTTGCAAGAGCAATAATTAAATTGTCTGCTTGCCCGTATGATGTTTCCTTCTTGTCTAATCTTCGTTTCAATTTTCTTATTTCATTAGGTAAAGGTGTAAATGTCCCTTTATCAATTAAGTCTGCTAATACTTCACAAGCTTTTTTAGTCTCCGTCTTTCTTGTAATTGATTTAAAATCACGCAAAAATTTCTTTGCTTGTGCTGAAATAGCATCGGCTTTATCCGTTGTGGTAACTGTATCTGTTGTGGCTCCTAAGAAATCCTTATCAAACTCTTCTAGTGCTGCCTGTACATTATCATAGTGACTTGCAGGAACACCGTATCCTTGTTCATTAACTTTTGCTTCGAACCTTTCGGCAGCTTCCAAAAAGGTCAAAGGTGTTACCTCATTATCTTTAGTAACAGCATAAAACTCCATTTTATAGGGTGATTTCAGGAAAATAAGGGTAGTATCTTTTGTTTCTTCTGCTATGGTGTTTTCATTTTTTCGGGCAGTACGTGCTTTTAGCGGAAAGTTTTTTATACGTTTAAATTCTCGTGGATTAGCGTCTTTAAACTCCCTGATAAATCTTAAATAAAGTAATCTTTTATCCTCTTCGTCTGGCATCCCTTCTTTGAAAAGTTCAAATTGTTCGACCAATTCTTCATGTGTAAACACCTGTGCGTCCTCGCCAAATGCTGAATGGAATCCTTGTAACTTTAATAATGCATTTTTATACAACTTAATCTCCTCATCTCCCTGCTGAGACGGATAAAATATATAGTTATATACTACACCGGCAACACTTCCAATTCGATTAATTCTTCCGATTCTTTGCATCAATCTTGTGGCATTCCACGGGGTGTCATAATTAACCAAAACATTCGCTCGATGTAAATTTACACCTTCTGCTAAAACATCGGTTGTTATCAGAATTTGATAATTGTCCTTTCTTTTGCCTATATAATTTGCATCAAAATTCTCCTGAATGGTTTCAAATATCTTATTTCTGTTAGCTGAAGATACCTTTAATACGCCTTTTCCGATGCGCTTTTCTAATTTTTCTGCCAAATAATCTGCCGTGTCATTACTTTCCGTAAATAAAATAAGTTGTCCTGTCGGATTTCTATCTTTGTTTAATAACTCATTTTCAAGTGCTTGAAATAGTTCTTCAATCTTGGGATCTTCTTCTACTTTAGCCCACTCATTACTAAGCTCTTGTAATAAAACTTGGTCTTTTCTTAAGCCTGCTAATAATTCAGGCTCAAAATCTTCTGCTTTGAAAATGTTATTCTTTGGTTTCTCTGTACTTAACTCTATAATAAGGTTTTCTATGTCTTCCATAGAAAAGCCTTTCTCTATCAATTCATTAATATTAAGGTCGGGAGCAATCAAGACCTTATCACTCTCAAACATTTTAATCATTCTTTGAGTAGATACTAAAAGATTGTTGAGCGTGATTTGGAATGCGTGGAAACTACTTTCCAATCGCTTAACCATTAATGTTTTCATGATTCCAGCCAAGGATTTAGAAATCAATACAGCTTGATCATAATAAGCGTCTTGTAAATCTTCTCTCAAAAAACGAATAGCCTGATAGCGATAGTAATTAATCTTATCATCATCAGTTAAATAGAATATGGTGTGATAAAAAAGCTTACTCAGCTTAGCGTTTAGACTATAAGCTACAGTACGCAAAGGTGCTATTTCAGGAAAAACAATACCTTGTTCCTTTAAATCGTCAAGATATTTTGGGTAATTTGCTAAATCTCGTCTTGTTCTTCTAACCGTAATTTGAGAAATGACTTTTTCTCGAATTGTATTGTAGAGATCACGAATTTTTTGCACATTGGGCTCGTCCTCTCGCATCACATCTTTATATTCCCGAATTATAGGACCAAAGAACGATTGGAGATTAGTAACGGGAAGCGTACTTCTTCTTGCATCCTGGAACAATAATAATTGATAATAGAGATCCTGTGGTCTATTGTTAAGCGGGGTAGCTGAAATTAATATAACCTTTTTATTTTTTCCTGTCACTAATCCTTCGCCATTTCTTGGAGCTTTGCAAATACGTTGCAATAGTCCAAAAGCTTGCGAAGTGTGATTTCTATATTTGTGTGCCTCGTCAACCAATATCAAATCATAGTCCTCTTTAGCCCAATAATTCATATCCTCTCCATTGACTATTTTCTCCAAACGCCCATTAGTAACGAATTTGGTATGTCTGTCAATTCCAAACATTCTAAATGTGGATTTCCAGTTTTTTTCCAACGCAGGTGGGTAGACTACCAATATTTTGGTATTTAACGATCCGTTAGCAACCAGAAATCGCTTAGCAATCATTGAAGCGATAAGAGTCTTTCCGAGACCCACAACATCAGCTAAAAAGAAACCATTATGATCCATTAACATCTGAAATCCCTGATTAACGGCATCTACCTGATAACTTAGTTTTTTATAACTCTTGGGCAAATCCCCAACTGTGTCAGGGTCATAATCAATATTGTTCCCAAAATATTCGATTAATAATTTAAGATAAATTTTAAATGGAGTAAAGACTTGCCCGATATGTGTTTTCTTCTTATACTCTACAATATCAGCAGGCAAAATAGTTGTTGATTGTTGCCAAAGTTTTTGAAACTCTATTTTGGTAAATTCAACATCATCAAAATCCTTTAGTGCGATATTCAATTCGTAATTCGGAGACTTTTTAATACCCAAACCTGCTTCCGTAAGATTAGAAGATCCCATAATCACCCAACCGTCTGAATGTTGGGAATGAAGTTCAGGTAAAAAAAGGTAAAATTTGGCATGAATCGACTTTGAGTTGTGTGCTCGTACTTCTATTCTACCATCAATAATATCTTGGATAAACTGTAAAATACCTTCTTCTACTTCCTTGGAATATTTAGCTTCCTTCAAATCTTGTATAAACCAGTTTAAAAATTCTTCTTTCGTCTTTTGTTCATCTCCGAAGTATAATAGACCTTTTTTCTGAGCATCTGCAAACATCTGATCTACATTTATACCGACCAATATTTTTATATCCTTGATATTATTTAAATAAGACTGTAATGCAAAATATCCTGAAGAACGAAAATAACCTACTACCGCATGAAAGGCAAATACATCTTTCATATTTTCAAGTATGCCTTTAAATTTATGAAAAACTGTATTTTCTTCTGTATTCGTGAAAAACTTTGTGCTCATCAATTAGTTATTTTCGCCTTTAATTTCAATCAACAATTCTTTTACTGAAACATCTAATATCTTTGCAATATCGTATAGTACTTCTAAACGAGGTTGCTGTCTATTCTGTACATAGCCATTAACAATGTTATAGCTTTTGCCAAGTTGCTCTGCAAGCCATGTTTGTTTAATTCCTTTTTGTTCCAATATCTCTTTGATTCTATTCATAGTTAAGTCATTATAAATAGTTCCTATTTTTTTAATATAAAAGATAGAAATGTTGCAATATACTGTATTTCGATGTAATAAAACACTGTTTTTGTGTATAAATTTAGCTTAAAAAAGAAATTAAAGTGTGCATTGGAGTTAGGAAAACAATAAAACCTACTTACAGCCTTCTGATTAACAAACTATTATTCCTCGTAATCCTGACTACCTATATTTTCTAAAACTGAAAAACTTCATATGAAAGCAAGGAGAATATTCTTTTGAAATAAGCTCAAAAAAGTATTTACTATGTTTTCAGCTCACACAAACCTTAATTTTTTTGGTATGGCTGCAGTTCTATCGACAATTAGATACATTTACTGGCAGATTGTTTTTATCTAAGAGCAAATTTTCCCTCAACACTACAACTCTCTTCGTTTATAAACGTCTTACCATAAATCCTTTCTCTTCTATTCATATGGACAATGATATTAATACCTTGTTCAATCAACTGCCTTTCAAAATATATTTAACTGATTGTTGTATGTATTACAATTGCAAACTCTATTGTTTTTAGAACAGTTCTTACATGAGTGATTTTCATTTTCTCTTTGGGCTGGTCAAAATATTTTTACATTTAATTGTGTAAAACCTGTAACTTTTCCAAATAATGAGGACTTGAACAGATTACTTACCTTGTTTCTATTATTGTTCAATGCCATTTATACCAAACCATTTACGATCTGATCGTTAGCTCCGATTTCCTATAACTTCTTTTACGATGATATTAATAGTGAAGCTCACAATAACTTTCCTTAATAGAATAACTGTAGTATTTAGCAGATGGTGTATTACTGAAAAAAACAGCTTTTAATACTGCCACTCTGATCATCCATTGGGTTAAAATTTTGTTGATTTACTTCTACACTTGTTCGGTTGCTTTTTTCCTTCATATCTCTACTAATAGTCATCAAGTGTAGGTAGTCCAATCATTGGGGATTTTTTCATTGTCAATATCTACACAGGTCGAAACCATATGAATACGTCTATGGTCAATATTCACGTGTTTAAAAATATATTACGTCTTCTCTATCAACCTCTCCAGTCTCACCATCATCGCATCCTTCTCCTTCAGCATCCTTTCATAAAGTTCCATTTTTTCTTCATGCATAAACATTGGAAAAAAGGTAGCGTTTATAAAAAAACAACTTATATAGATATTAATTAAATATATATAACCTTTGAATAAGTTGCTTCCTAATATTTACATTATAAATTATTTAATAATTTCCCTTTCCAGGGATCACATGTCTCACCCCTCCCCGAGGGTTATCCATATCCCCTTTATATCTTGGGATCACATGACAGTGAAAATGAAATACGGTTTGTCCCGCATCTGCACCGCAGTTCATTCCAATATTAAACGCATCCGGTTGATATTGGGATAAAATAATGTCCTTTGCCTTTTCAATCATAAAAGGAAGGGCATTTTTTTCTTCTGCGCTCAAAGCAAAAAAATCTGTTTTTAATTCATTGGAAATAATCAATAAATGTCCGGGAGATACTGGAAAGCCATCTTCAATAATAAAGAAGTATTTTCCTCTGTAAATTATTTTATCCTCTGCGATCTCAGTAAAATCTTTCATTAAAATAAAGGTTCAAATTCAATATAGGGTTTCCATTTCTGAATGGCTAAATTTACAGATAAATTATATTGTTCTTGCAAAAACATTCTCCGCTCAAACGGAGTTTTTCCTGTTTGATTAATAATGGTTTCTCCAAGAGGGTGCTTACTGGCAATATAAAATTCGTTCCTTTTATATAGCCTTTCCAGGTATTTTATTTCGGGAACTTTGGCTCGTTTATCATTGTTGATATTTTTATCTGATAAAACCAGATTCCACACCCCATTCACATTAGCTCCATTTTTGTTCAATTGAATTTTATGAACATGAGGAAAGAAATGATCTATAGCGCATAGATTATCATCACCACTTTTGATGGATATATCCTGAAAAGAATAAAAACATTTTCCTTTCTGATATCCATTTAAAGAGTCTCTGGCTGAAGCAATATTCTTCCGTTTCATCATCCGGTTTTCAAAAAACAGAAGATTGAGGTCTTCATCAAGCTTTACTTCCAATAAGTTTGGATTAATCTCTAAATTCCATGCAGTCTCAACCAGATTCCACCGGGCATCAACCTCCTGATCGAAATTAATAAACTGTTGACTTTCCTTGAGAGACAAAAGACTATCTGTAATCACTAAATTCTTTTGATTTCCATTATAGTCTTTATAGTAAAAGACATCATTGATAATACTTCCATTAACCGTATGAAAAGCATCTACTACATTATTAAAGCCATGTTTTAAGGTAATATTTAGTAAATGTTCGTAATCTATCTTCTGATCATTAAAATTTCTGCAAGCTTCCAAGAATATACTTGATTTTGAATTTCCCTGCTTATCATTCTGTTTCAAATGCTCCAGGATACCTTGAACATAAGAAGGCGCAATATCCTGAAGTGATACGGAGGTCTTTTCTAATGAAATTAGTTCTAATAAAGATTTTGCAAAGGCAAATTTATAGGTCGCTGAATTTTTTCCAAAAAGAATAATTGCTCTCCACTGAGATTCCAGACTTGCATCATTATCCTGAAAATTAGGTACAGGCATCTATTACTATAATTAAGTATTTTACCAAAACACAAAATTATGTAAAAAAATAAACCAAATAACTATTATTAAATTATAAAACTATAAAAACACAATGTATTTCGAAAAATACTTAAGCAAGATGATTAAATTCTAACCTCCCGAACCCGGCCCATTCAAATACTCATTACTAATATCCTTTTCCTTTTTAAAATCCATTTTTCCAAACTTATAGCTGAAGCTGATTCCGAAAGAACGGTACGGTAATTCTCTTACAGAATAAGAGTCATAATCTCCGGTACTCACGGTGGTAACCTGTTTGATATACTTATTAAACGGATTGGTAATGGTAAATCCTAAGCTTGCTTTTTTGTTCCAGAATTCTTTTCTTCCGGCAATGGTATAGGTGATAGATTGTGGATTTTCCCCCTGGATATTTTTGGCAGCTGAGTTGTAATTTCCAAACACTTCCAACACAAAGTTCTTTGGAAACTGATAATTAAGATTCAGATTCGCACGGTAACGCATTCCCATATCTAAGTTTCCTACATAAATATGGCTTACAATATATCGGTGAAATACCATAATATTACTTCTCAGATTCAGTTTGTTCTGGAAAAAAGGAAGTGATAGAGAGACAATTCCGCCGGAGTTGTATTCTTTCCCGATGTTATCTCTTGCGCTAACCGATACATTGGTGTACTCTGTTCCGTTGGCTGTAAATGTTGGATAAAAGGTTGTAATCTGTTTTAAATCCTGACTGTTGATGCGCTCTACAAGTGATAATGAGATATTCCCTCCATTGGCCAGGTTTTTTGTGTAGCCTAATTCCATATTATCTCCGATTTCAGGTTTCAAAGCCGGATTTCCTGTAGTAATATTATGTGGATCACTGAAATTAAGGAAAGGATTAAGTTCCGTATATTCCGGACGCTCCAGCCTTCTTGTATAGGAGAGTTTCACTGTTTCACCACTATCAAATTTGTGAGATAAGATGAAGGAAGGAACCAATAAGCCATACGACGGAATATTCGTATTAGGAAAATCGATTTTCAGGGTAGTATACTCATATCGGAGGCCTGCTCTTACATCCAACCAGTTCAATAACTTTAACTTCGAGGAAAAATACGCGGCATAGACTCCCATATCATAATTTAAATGATAGGATTGTAAAGGATTTGTTTCATACTGTCCTGATGAAGTATTCAAAACATGAACATCGGTAGCATTGGTAATATGCTGTTGTACTGTCTTAAGCCCCATTTCAAAGGTAACATTATCATTCAAAGGGTGAACATAGTCGACTGAAATATTATGGCTGTTATCCGTTCCTGGATTACTCCCTGAAATACCATTGTAAGGACCTGCTGCTCCGGATAAGCTTTGAGTCTGCAAATAACTGGTCTTTGGAGAGCCATAACTAAAGACGTAATCTGCCGTAAGCTCCTGCCCTTCTTTGGCAAAGGTTTTTCTAAAACTCAGACTTCCATCTATAGAACGAACGGAAGATTGGTTATCAGAAGTTCTGTATCCGATAATAGAGGTTACATCAGAAGTAGTATGATCTGTGATATATTGCTGTTGATTGATTAATCCAGTGCTTTTATTCGAAAAACTGTTGAAAGAAAGAGATCCGCTTAATGAACTGGTTTTTGTAAGATTCCAGTCGAAACCTAGGCCTGTACGGTAACCATGTCTTTCAAAATCGGTATACCCGTCCTGTAATAAATGGGTGCTGGTATTGGAAGCTGCATTTCTTGACGTTCTGTCCTGGGAAAAAGGAGTTTTTGCCTTTAACTGAGCATTTCCGCTAAAGAAAGCATTCATGCTGAAATTATTATTCTTATAATTCAGATTCAGAGATCCGGTTTCAAATAAAGTTCCACCCGTAGCATTCACACTTCCATTGATTCCCCTTACTTTATTATCTTTCAGAACAATATTAATAATTCCTCCTGTCCCCTGCGCATCATACTTTGCACCCGGACTGGAAACCACTTCAATACTTTTAATCTGACTTGCCGGAATGGAAGCCAGCGCATCTGCCAGACTGTTTCCAAATATGCTGGAAGGCTTTCCATTAATCAAAAATCTGATATTGGTATTTCCCTGAAGCTCAACATTTCCATCTGCATCCACTGTTACCTGAGGAACTTTTCTCAGGACATCAATCGCAGCCCCATTCTGAGAAGTCACATCATTAGCGGTATTAAAAACAATTTTATCAACCTTATTTTCAATTACCGCTTTTTTACCAACGATGGTTACTCCTTCTATCGCCGTTTCTCCGTTTGCTAATTGAATATCACCCAGGGTAACTACTACATTATTGTCACCAAGCTGAACATCTGCCGTTGTTTTATTTTTATATCCTGCATAAAAAACAGCCACTTTATAAGTTCCCGATGCAATATGATCCATAGAAAACTCCCCTTTTTCATTGGAAGTCGTCCCGTTGATTTCTTTATTTTCCTGATTTAAGAGTCCGATACTGGCATGATCTATTGTTTTCCCCGTATTGGAATCTACAACCCGCCCGCTTATTTTACCCTGACCTGCTCCCTGTTGTGCGTTGATCATTAACGCTGAACACAACATCGCTACTAAAATTGTTACTTGTTTCACAGTGATATTAGAATTAATACAGGGCAAAGGTGGGAAGCAATTTGGGAGAAATTCTGAATTGTCAATTAAAATGGGATTCCTGCGGAATGACAAAGTGCACGGATAAACAGAGCGTACACTTTGTCATTCCATAGGAATCCAACCTCACATATTGGGATGTTTATGCACCATTAAAAATGAACTTTGTTTTCAGAGTGGGACTAAAGTATTTAAGCTTTTTAGGCTTAAAAGTTTTTAAACACTTAAGTAATGATAAGTGACAAGCTTTGCACACAATAAGTGCACTGAAGTTTTTGAAAATCTTTGATTTTCTTCTAATGTGAACTTACTTATACAGGACCATTTTCAACTAACTTAAGTGGACTAAAGTGTTTTAAATTCTTTTAATTACAAAAGCATTGTAACACTTAAGTAATAATAAGGGACAAGCTTTGTGCATAATAAGTACACCGAAGTTTTTGAAAATCTTCGATTTTCTTCTAATGTGAACTTACCTATACAGCATTATTGTAAACTTTCTAAAGTAAACTAAAATGTTTTAAATAAAAAACCTTTGTGACTTTTGTGGTTAAAATATAGAATAAATAGTAGAGTTTGCCCCTGTTCATCAGATGATTTCTCTAAGTTCTACGCCATTCATAATACTTTAACAACCTTTATACCCCATCCCCAGATAAATTTTCGTTCTTTTGCAAAAAGTTTTAATTTTTACCATAACATGTCGAAGTTTGATGAAATCCGGTATTTTCATGATGATGAAGTGAATGAAAGATTGCAGAGCATAGCCCGTGATCCGATGATGAAAGCACTGATGAACTTTACTTTTCCCGGTGGGGAGGAGCAGGTTTGGCTGGAACAGTTTAAAGAGGTGCATTCTATCAGCGATTTTCAGCATCAGTTTGTAGCCTATGCCGTTCGTCAGATTCTTGCCAAGAGTTCTGAAGGATTAACGACTTCAGGTTTTGATAAGCTTGACAAAAACACTTCCTACCTTTACATTTCCAATCACAGAGATATTGTACTGGATACTTCCCTGCTTAACCTTGTTTTGTTGGAAAGTGGTCACATTATGACCGCATCAGCCATTGGGGACAATCTTGTCAAAAGAAAATTTCTGAATGTACTGGCCAAACTAAACCGTAATTTTTTAGTTCAGAGAGGCCTTCCCATTCGTGACCAGCTGAAAAGTTCACAAACGCTGTCTGAATATATTGACATGCTTCTACACGAAGAAAACCGTTCTGTATGGATTGCGCAGCGTGAAGGTCGTGCTAAAGACGGGAATGATGCTACTCAGCAAGGGGTTTTAAAGATGTTGGCTATGGCAGCTGGAGACCAATCTCTAATCGATTATTTTAAAACATTAAAAATTGTTCCTATTTCCATTTCCTATGAGTATGATCCAACAGATTCCCTAAAAATGCCTCAATTGCTGGCACAGCACAGGGATGAGGAATACATTAAAGGAAAAAACGAAGATTTCACTACGATACTCAGCGGAATTTTAGGACAAAAGAAAAGAATTCATCTGCATGCCGGTGACGTTATTGATACAGAATTGGATGAAATTGCCTCTACAGTTGAGAATAAAAACAAGCAATTGCAGGCTATTGCACAGTTGATTGATGATTCTATCATTCAAAATTATAAGCTTTGGCCTACAAAATACATAGCTTACGATCTGATCAACAATACAGATACCTACTCTTCACACTATACTGAACAGGAAAAACAATTGTTTATCCGAAGATTAGAAATGCGTATTGATCCGTCTGATCCTGTTTCTAAAGAATATTTCCTGGCGATGTACGCGAATCCTTTGGTAAATAAATTAAAAGCGGAAGAAAAATAGTTTCTTTAGCCACGGATTTTAATACAAAAGTTTCGAAATACTTGGAGATGTTTTTTGGCCACTAATGCACGAATAATCTTCTTTATGGATAAAATTGAATGCATATAATTTATTCGTGAATTAGTGGCAAAATTATTGAGAGGTTTTATAAACGCAAAGATTTAATATTCATCCTGTACTATTTCAAGGAAGCAAAGATTTGAATCAATTTCATTGATTCTTACTAAGCGAACGAATAACTATAAACCTTCTTCAGCGACAAAGTCGCCACTCTTTGCCCCCTAAAGTAAAATACCCCAATTAATAATTCTTTGCGTCAAAAAATTTGGATTATTAAGAAAAGTGAAAATCTTAAGCATTGATTCGTCTGAGCCTATTTTTAAAGAATATTTCCTGGCGATGTATACGAATAATTAGTTTCTTTAGCCACAGATTTTAATACAAAAGTTTCGAAATACTTGGAGATGTTTTTTGGCCACTAATGCACGAATTATATTGTCATGAGTAGAGACTATAAAGTAGATATTTTATTCGTGGATTCGTGCAAAAAAAATAAGTGTAACACTTACTGAAGATCTTAGATCTTCTTGCGCCTTAAAATACCCATAATGC
>NZ_JBXDSE010000012.1:0-162873 GCF_056844665.1 Chryseobacterium sp. FR048
GAAACAGAAGAATAAAGACCGTACTTTTCAGTGGTGCTAACTCTGCTATTATGTACGATCCGGAAATCAAAGCGTATTATAAAAGAAAAAAAGAGCAGGGAAAAGCTCATAATTCTATTATTAATGCAGTATGCTGTAAACTCGTCTATAGAATCTTCGCCGTGGTAAAAAGAGAAGAACCTTTTGTAAATTTAACAAGATATAATTTGCATATGTCTTAGAATACACGAATAAATTATATACGTTTAGTTTTATCCATAAAGAAGATTATTCGTGCATCCGTGGCAATATTCAGCGGTATACAATTATATTGCAGATAAAATCCTATAGTATTCAAAAAACTTGTGTCTCTGCGTTTTTCTAATCCTTTTTAAACAAAAAAAAAGACTGTTCCAAAAATGAAACAGTCTCATGTAATTTATTTTTCAAGTTGCTTATAGCTTCTCTGTATAAAATCCGTCAGGTCTTTTCCTTTCAGTAGATTTTGTGAAAGTTTCGCAAGATCAAGAGCATGTTTTATTAAACTTTCTTTTTCCTCAGTATTCTCTGTTTTCAGAATCTGATTAGAAAGCTCACTATTGGAGTTTACCACAAGGTTGTACATCTCCGGGAAACCTCCCATTCCGAACATACCGCCGCCGCCAGTTGCCTGCATTTCTTTCATTCTTCGCATGAATTCAGGTTGTGTGATGGTGAATGGAGCATCGTTGCTGTCAAGATCTTCAAGCTGTACTGTGAATTTAGAATCCTGAATGGCTTCTTCTACATTCTTTTTCAAAGACTCTTTTTCCGTTTCATTCAGTTTTGAAATGATAGGTTCGTCTTTTTTGATCAGATTATTGATGTGGTCGGCATCTACTCTGGCAAAAGAGATATTTTCCTTGGATGTTTCAAGCTTCTGGATGACGTGTGGTGTGATAGGAGAGTCCAGTAAAAGAACTTCATATCCCTTATCCTTTGCAGACTGAATGTAGCTGTGTTGTTCATCAGCATTGGTAGCATATAAAACAACCAGCTTGTTATCTTTATCCGTTTGTGCAGGTTTTATTTTTTCAACCAGTTCATCCCAAAGGAAATATTTGCCGTCTGTAGTAGGGTATAGGGTAAATTTGTCTGCTTTCTCAGCAAATTTTTCTTCAGTAACAATTCCGTACTCGATCACAACTTTGATGTCGTTCCATTTTTGTTCGTAATCTTCACGGTTTTCGTTGATCAGGGAAGCCATTTTGTCGGCCACCTTTTTCGTGATGTAAGATGAAATTTTCTTCACCGCACCGTCTGCCTGAAGGTAAGAACGGGAAACGTTCAACGGAATATCCGGAGAATCGATTACCCCTCTCAGAAGCATTAAGAAATCAGGAACGATACCTTTTACTTCATCGGTTACGAATACCTGGTTTTGGTATAATTGAATTTTGTCCTTATCAATATTTAAATTGTTGCTCAACTTAGGGAAGAATAGAATTCCAGTAAGGTTGAAAGGATAGTCTACATTCAGGTGAATGTTGAAGAGAGGTTCTTCAAACTGCATTGGGTACAATTCGTGATAGAACTTCATATAATCTTCATTCGTCAGTTCATTGGGAGCGATTGTCCACGCAGGAACCGGATTGTTGATGATATTGTCTACTTCCTCCGTTTCAGCTACTGCATCTTCAGGAGCGTCTTCCGGTAATGGAAGCGTATGTGTTTTAGTTCCGAATTTGATCGGAACAGGCATGAATTTGTTATATTTTAGTAACAGTTCACGGATTTTTCCTTCTTCCAGAAACTCTACAGAATCTTCTGCAATGTGAAGGATGATTTCTGTACCTCTATCTGTTTTATCAGTAGTTTCTTCAAGAGTAAATTCCGGGCTTCCGTCACATATCCAGCGTACAGCAGGCTCGTCTTTATAAGATTTTGTAAGGATTTCTACTTTTTCAGCAACCATGAATGCCGAGTAAAATCCAAGACCGAAGTGTCCGATGATTCCTGAATCTTTTGCAGAATCTTTATATTTTTCCAAAAACTCTTCTGCTCCTGAGAAGGCTACCTGGTTGATGTATTTTTCAACTTCTTCCCCCGTCATTCCAATACCCTGGTCGATGATGCGAAGTGTTTTCTGTTCTTTATCAATTTTTACCTCAAGTTTCGGATTGCCATATTCAACCTTTGCTTCACCAATACTGGTTAAATGTTTTAGTTTAAGGGTAGCATCCGTAGCATTGGAAATGAGCTCTCTCAAGAATATTTCGTGGTCACTGTAAAGAAACTTTTTGATAAGCGGGAAAATGTTTTCCACAGATACATTAATATTTCCTTTAGTCATCATATTTTAGATTTTTAATTTTCAAATCTTTCTCAAAAAAAATACCAGAGAGCAGAAAGTGACAGAATGACATTTTTTCGACAGTATAGATGCAATTATGATATGAATTTGTCAAAGAAATATCATACTTTTAATCCTTAAAAATTTTTTTAAAAATGAAGTTGAAATGTACAGTTTTTGTGCTGTTCATTATGGCCTGTTGCCTGTATGGACAGAAAAAGCCTTTAGACCACTCTGTCTACGACAGCTGGCAAAATATAGGCTCGAGAAAAATCTCAAATGACGGAAAATGGATTGCCTATTCTGTAGATGCTCAGGAAGGAAATTCTAATCTTTCTTTATATTCAGTAAAAAATAAAACCGCAAAGAAATTTGACAGGGGAACGAAACTGGATTTTACGAATGATTCCAGATTTGCAGTTTTTCAAATCCGCCCGCAGTATAAAGATATAAAAGCGGTAAAAGATAAAAAGCTTAAAAAAAATAAATTAACAAAAGACAGCCTTGCTATTGTTGATTTTTTGAGTGGTCAAACGGAAAAAATTCCTGATGTAAAAACATTCAAAATTCCTGAAAAAGCAGGTTCTTATGTGGCATACCTTCTGGAAAATACAAAAGATAAATCTTCGGATGATGCTTCTGATAAAGAAGATGGAGATGAAAATAAGGATGACGATAAAAATGTGAAACCATTGCAGTTGGTGGTTCGTAATCTTTTGAATGGGAAAAGTACAACCTATAATAATGTAATCCGCTATGAGTTCAGCAAAAATGGGAAACAGCTTGCTTTTGTAACTAAAAAACCTGAAGAGAAAGCAGACAAAGATAAAAAAGGAGAAAAAGGTTCAGCTGATGAAAAGCCTGCTGCTAAAAAAGATACTGATAAATCAAAGCCAAAAAAATATGCTCTTGAAACCGTACAGATAGTCGATCTGCAAAAAGGAACTGTAACCAAGATTTCTGAGATGGAAGGCGATTTTACCCAATTATCTTTTGATGAAGAAGGAAACCAATTGGCCTACGTGGGAACTTCTTCTGCACAGAATGATTTAGTGAAACTGTACAAGCTGTATTACTTTAATTTTAAAGGGAATAAGAAGGAAATGATTACCAATGAAAATGCTCAAATGAAAAAAGATTGGGTAATTTCTGAAAACCGTTTACCTCTGTTCAGCAAAAACGGAAAGCAACTGTATTTTGGGGTTGCTCCGAGACCTATTGCAAAAGATACGGCGATGATTGCCAATGATCATGCAGTAGTAGATATATGGAACTACAGAGATGATTATCTGCAGACGGTGCAGCTGAAGGAATTGAAAAATGATCTGAAAAAATCTTATGCAGCTGTAATGCAGACGGAAAAACCGGATTTCTTCAGAAATATTGATGGTGAGGATCTGGATACTTTACGAGTGATAAACGAAGGAAATGCTGAATTTGCATTGGGTATCACCAGTCTGAATAACCGTATTTCTTCACAATGGGAAGGGGCAACGAAGAAAACATATTTCCTGATCAATAATAAAACAGGAGACAGAACAGAAGTTATTAAAAATCTGGATGGAGCCGTTGCTGTCTCTCC
Organism: Chryseobacterium sp. FR048; assembly: GCF_056844665.1. Lineage (NCBI taxonomy): Bacteria > Pseudomonadati > Bacteroidota > Flavobacteriia > Flavobacteriales > Weeksellaceae > Chryseobacterium > Chryseobacterium sp. FR048. Next base: position 3,894 of record NZ_JBXDSE010000012.1, read on the forward strand.
ACTGGGGAACTTTGTAGTGATTTTTGACAGAGAAAAAGGAAGATGGCTGAGCTATAATGTGAAAACCAAGCAAACACTTCCACTTAATGCAGGATTGCAGGTTTCTTTCGTAGATGAAGAATTTGATATGCCGGATTTTCCGAATTCTTATGGGATAGCCTCATGGACGGATAATGATGAATCTGTGATCATCAAAGACCGCTATGATCTTTGGGAGTTTTCTCTGAATGGTTCGAAAAAGCCAAGAAACATCACCAATGGATATGGACGTAAAAATAAAATCACATTTGATACTTACGCTTTAGATAAAGATATTAAAAGTTTAAACCGAAAATCTACCATTTATTTATCGGCGTTTGATAATACTTCCAAGGCCAACGGAATCTTCAAAACATCTATCCAGTCGAATGCTGACCCGGTAAAAATTAAAATGGAAAATGTCTGGGGATACAGAAGTCTTCAGAAAGCAAAAAATGCTGAAGAATATATTTTAGTAAAAGAGTCTTACACGGATTCTCCGGATATTTTTGCAACATCCGATTTCTCGGAACAACAGAAACTGAGCAGTACCAACCCGCAACAAAGCAATTATAATTGGGGTACAGATGAATTGGTACAGTGGACAACGCCAAAAGGAAATACCTCTACAGGAATTTTGTACAAACCGGAAGATTTCAATCCGAACAAAAAATATCCTATGATTGTCTATTTCTATGAAAAACTTTCAGATAACCTAAACCGTTATGTAGCGCCTGCTCCCACACCTTCAAGACTGAATATTTCTTATTTTGTGAGCAACGGATATTTGGTTTTTACACCTGATATTTCGTACACAGACGGTCTTCCGGGAGAATCTGCAATGGAATACATCAATTCCGGCGTTGAAAAGCTAAAACAAAATGCCTGGGTAGATGGTACTAAAATCGGAATTCAGGGCCAAAGCTGGGGTGGTTATCAGGTAGCATACCTTATCGCTCATACAAATATGTATGCAGCTGCCTGGAGTGGTGCTCCTGTTGTCAACATGACGTCCGCATACGGAGGAATCCGATGGACTTCAGGAATGAACAGACAGTTCCAGTATGAAAAATCTCAAAGTAGATTAGGAAAAAATTTATGGGAAGCTCCGGAGCTTTATATTAAAAACTCACCGCTTTTTACAATTGATCAGGTAAAAACTCCGGTAGTGATTATGAGTAATGATAAAGATGGAGCAGTGCCATGGTATCAGGGAATTGAAATGTTTACCGCATTACGCCGTCTCGGAAAACCATCGTGGCTTCTGAATTATAATGGTGACGATCATAACCTTATGAAACGTCAGAACAGAAAAGACATTCAGATTCGTGAACAGCAGTTTTTTGATTACTATCTCAAAGGTGCTAAAGCTCCGGTCTGGATGACGAAAGGTGTTCCAGCCACCCAAAAAGGAAAAGATTGGGGATTTGAGCTGACAGATGATAAACCTAATTAATATAAACTCGGCGGAGCCAAAGGCTCCGCCGAGTTTTTTTATTGTTTTCACTAAAAATATATCACAAAAGATAAACTGACACAATGGCATTTTTTTTATGTTGGGCCTGTTGATCGCTTTTATTATATTTACCGCCAATTATAATAAACAGTATGGGAATCTTTGATTTTTTTAAGAAGAAAAACAGCAGACAGGAAAATGTCAGTACTCCGGTTCAGGAAATTGAAATGCCAGAGGAAAAAATAGCAGTGGAGGTAATGGAAGAAGTGGTGGAAATAACACCGGAAATAACTCAGGAAATACCTTCACAACCACAGCCGATAGAAGAGCAGCCGGTAAATGAAAATTACGAAAAAATCAAAACGTATAATGATTATATCGTGTATTCTATTGCACTACAGCTAAGAGGAGAGTATACACCTATTTCCGCTTTTGAGAAAGAAAATGGCGAAATAGAAGGTTTTGTTTATATGGTGACAGAGGATGCTTATGCCCTTCCGGTACATGAGGCTATAAGTAAAATGGAGGAAAAATTTGAAAACGAACTTCAGGAAGGGAAGATCAGATCTTATATGATTTTGTACCATTCACAGTTTGATAACAATGATAATCATAGTCCTGCAACTCAGGAGGGAGAGTTTAAAGCGATTTCACTTTCTTACCATTTTAAAGGGGCTGATAAAGCAAAGACAGGATTGTCTTATATTTTTGAAAACGAAACCGTTACTTATAAAGGTTTTGCAGAGTTTTCGCATGAGGAAAATAACGGAATCATGAATCATCAGTTGATCGATGGAAGAGATTATTTTACCAATACAGAAGGAATTGCAGCTCCTGAAACAACTAATGAAGCGGGAATTATTGTAAGAAAATCTAATGTACATAACCTTGTCAACACCTGGAGTGGGATTTTTGGTCATGAAAATTTCCAGACTAAAGATTACGGTCAATATCTGAGTACTGTTTTGATGCAGTCTACAGTGGCTGATCCGCTGGGAGAGAGCAAGAGTAAAACAGAATTTGAAGACGTAAGGTTTAAAACCATCGTAACCGATGAGCTGAGCACTATTATTCCTGAAGTGAAAACAGATTATACGCTGGATTTCGAGACAAGATCTGTCCGTGAATGGGAAAATGCTTTAAACTTACAGGCGATTGTAGCAGGTCCTGCCAGAAATACTTTTGGTGTTTGGTTCTTTGCTACTGATTATGCTGAAAACAGAAATACCTATTTGACGCAGCCACATCTGAATGTCAATATCAGTGGAGTTGTTTTGATCTTAGATGCTCACCAGGATACTGATCTGCCAGACGGAACGAAAATGAGCGAAGAATTTACAACCTATATGCCAAGCCAGACTCTTCCTAATTATGCATGTTTCGATTTCATTGCTAAAGTGGTAGACTTTAAGGAAACTACACTGCTTGAAGATGGAAGCGTTAAAGGATATATCCTGAAACTGAAGTTGATTACGCATGAAGAGAGTGAAGACTTCTTTACTATCGATGCTTTTGTCAATAAAGAGAATATGAGATTCGAAAACCTTACAAAAGGAATGAAAGTTACTGGAGCAGTACAACTTCAGGGTAAAATTGCGAATTAATAAAATAATACATACAAGTAAAAGAGTCTGAATTTTCAGGCTCTTTTTTTATTTCCCTGCTGCATGCGTAATTAGTTTATAATGCAAAGGAATATAAATTCAAATATCTTACCTTAAGAAGTAATAAGAAGCTAAGTAACTGAAAATAAAACGCCCGCTTAAAAAGAATCAATGAAGTTGATTCCTCCTTTACTCCCTCAAAATTCAGCAGTATCAAAAATAACCTTTGCGTTTGAAAAATTTTAACAGAACAGAAACTAATCCACAGATTAAAAGGAAAGAAAAATTCGCGCATTAGTGGCAAAACAAAAAAAGGCAATCCGAAGACTGCCTTTCCATTATTTTTTTGGAAACTTATTTGTTGTTTTTCATTTCCTCTTTGATCTTGTTTTCCAATTCCTCAGCAAGCTCAGGATTGTCTTTTAAAACATCTTTTACAGCATCACGTCCCTGTCCTAGTTTAGATTCTTCATAGCTGAACCAAGAACCGCTCTTCTTCACGATTCCCATATCAACTGCTGTATCAAGAATTTCTCCTACTTTAGAAACTCCTTCACCATACATAATGTCGAATTCTGCCTGTTTGAAAGGTGGAGCTACTTTGTTTTTCACAATCTTTACTTTCACACGGCTACCGATAGCTTCGTCACCTTGCTTGATTGGTGCACTTGCTTTTCTGATGTCGATTCTTACAGAAGCGTAGAACTTAAGAGCATTACCTCCGGTAGTCGTTTCAGGGTTTCCGAACATTACACCGATCTTTTCTCTCAACTGGTTGATGAAGATTACGGTACATTTTGTTCTTGAAATGGTAGCGGTAAGTTTTCTTAATGCCTGAGACATCAATCTTGCGTGAAGACCCATTTTAGAATCTCCCATTTCACCTTCGATTTCAGCTTTTGGTGTAAGAGCAGCTACAGAGTCAATTACCACAATATCGATAGCTCCTGAACGGATTAGGTTATCAGCAATCTCCAGAGCCTGCTCACCGTTGTCCGGCTGAGAAATAATAAGGTTTTCAAGATCGATTCCTAATTTCGCAGCATACGTTCTGTCAAAAGCGTGCTCAGCATCAATGAATGCAGCAATACCACCCGCTTTTTGAGCTTCAGCGATAGCGTGAAGTGTTAAAGTTGTTTTACCTGAAGATTCAGGCCCATATATTTCAATGATTCTTCCTTTTGGATACCCGCCTATACCTAAGGCAATATCTAATCCTAAAGAACCGGAAGGAATTACCTCTACTGTATTGTCTATAGATTCATCACCTAAAGTCATTACTGTTCCCTTTCCGTATGTTTTATCTAGCTTGTCAAGCACTAATGCGAGTGCTTTTTTCTTATCATCAATGTTACTCATCTCTATTAAAATAATTTCTCAAAAATACATAATTTCTCAATCAAAAACTAATATTATTTATCCCTGAAACGGGTTTTTAGAGTTAAAAAATGATAAATTTTTAAGACTGATGTTGTTCAAAACGAAGGAGATGTAGAATGGTGTATTTAGAAATGTTAAAAAAAAGAATTTAAAATAAGAAAGGTATACCTTGAAGCAGGTAGCTAAGGCTTTAGGTTAATATGAAACCGATGATTTTCAGTAGTTGTAGCCTTCCCAATTTACTTGATCAGATTTTTTTTATCTGATTAAAATACTTGTAAATGGATGGTACAACCAGAGCTTTATTCATCCAATATAAAAAATGCTTATCTTAAAACATTATTTTTTAAGATCATTCTATGGACAGAAAATTAAAACGATTCCTGATTAAATCTTTTGCTGTATTGGCCGTTATACATCTGGCTTACTTTATTTACGGATATGTGAAATTTGTAGGTCTTCAAAAAATTAATATTTATACAGAATTTTATAGGTTCAAATTTTACGATGATGTTTCCATTTCTCACTTTTTCGTGACCGGACTTTTTTTGTTTTTCTTTGTTATTTTTCTTCTTAGAAATCATTCCAAAAAAAGAAATACACTTTCAGAAAAGTTAGGAATAGGCATTATACTTCTGCTGGTGTCCTTTTTCTCCCTGACCTTTTTTATCAGTTATAGTTTTGGATTCAATGCAAAACTACGAACTGTATTGCCCGAAAAGGATCTTAATAAAGATAAAACCCTGTTGAATGTCTTACAGCCTTTTTTATACAACTATACTTCCTACAGTTCGGAGAGCCTGTTTAACCCCGAAAATGTTTTATATCCTAAACCTTACCCTGTGATTGAACAGATCGATACGCTGTACTACGATCCGGATAATAGAGGATATTACTCAACAGAATCCAACTATTATAGTATTGATACGCTGACCATGCTGAGTGCCGATCATAAAAAATTAAACAATAAAGCAAAACTGGCACTTGACTTTCTTGGATTTGACGATAAAGAGCTGGAAAAAAGGATTATTTCTAAACAAGAGAAGGGAGACAGTACTGAAATTATATTTAAAGGAATAAAGGTATACCCTCAGGCCGACGAGAAAATGTGTATTTTTCTTCAAAACAAATTTTTGTTTTTTCCGCTACATAAGGTTCCTGAACAGCAACAGCAGTATCAAAATGCGGTCAAAAGATACGATTTGCTTTACAAATATAGTCAGGATTCACTCCTGTACTCGTTTCAGAGACTGAATGGCCTTTTAAAAAAATACAATATAGAAACGCAGATTGTTCCGAAAGACCTTGCTAAAGATGTCTTTTATTACCGGGATCATGATGAGCCTCTGAATGGGATACGAAATACTTACGAAAGAAATGACTTAAAAGATAAATTTAAAACCCTGGATCGATTGTTCTATAAGCCGAATTATCTTCATCCTTCTATCATGGGAATTTTCATCACAGTGGTCATGAGTGTCTGGGCTGTTTTATTTTTATTGTATCTGATCTGGAATTTCATGAACAGAAAACTGTCTTTGGACAAGGAAAAGGAAGAAATGTAGCTTCTATCTTTTCGTTTCTTTGGAAAACGGGTATTTAATGAAAATTTGAATTCTTAGTAATGTTCAGATAATCTTTCAGTACCTGCATCTGATCTTTATCTCCTCTTTTTATTCTGGCATCCCTGCTTACAAGGGTGTCATAGATTTTGTTGAAAAGTATTTTAGATTTTGGAAACAGTGTCCTATAGGAAACTTCCGGAATCTGTAGTCTTTTGCAAACTTCATCATCCAATAGAAACCAGGTACAGCAGATGTGGAGGTATCGTAAATTTTTCCTTTGGAGCTCAAATTTTAAAATAGGATTTTCCAAAGATTCATCCAGTAAAGAGTGGGCGAGGAGTACAGAATCTTTATCCGATGGCGGCTGAACAGAGGTCCATAAATAAAAATATTCCGTAGCCTGCTTTTTGTCATCGGGGAGAAGCTGCTCCGGGATTCCCAGAAGGTAACCTACATATTTCCATAGGTGGAAAATTCCCTGTTCTTCTTCAGGAGAGATGGTGTTGCCCAGTTTGATAAGGCTGTGAAGAAATACCAGGCTGAAACCAATATAGGTCGCCATCATATCCCAGGAATTAATAGGCTCGCCCCAGTTTTCAGTGTCCCATTCTTTATAATGTTTTTTGATCGAAAGTCTTGCGTAGGAGTGAATCAGACGGGTTTTTATAGCAAATTCATATCCTTTTGCATGAATTTCCAAGGCATTGTAGCGGGTAGCATTGACCCAGAAATCAAGGGTTTCAGAAAGACGTTTAACGGCTCCTTTTTTCAACGCTTCTGTCACAATAAGGGGTTTGTTGAGGTACGCATAATCGTAACCGCCAATCAGGCAATAATCCCTTAATGAGATCAGAGAATCCAGATTGCTTCGCATGCAAAGTTCGGCACCGCTTTTTAATAGATTGTAATCAAGCCATTCCGGAATGTTCTGAGTTTGAGCAAACAATTTTTTTACACTTTCCGGAACATCATCGTTTTCAGAAACTCCATTTCTGATGTAGCCTTCTATTTCTTTGGAGGCTTCATGAAATTTTTTTGTAAAATAAACATCTTTCACAACCTGGTCTCCTGCTTCATCCATATGATAAAAGAAAGAAGCAAACTTCTCAAAATCTTTAAAACTTACCTCGGCCCCGGAAAGCTCAATAAGCTGTTTTCCGTTACCATGTTCCCAAAAATTTCTGAAATGTGGAGAATCCTTAAATCGCGGTTGTATCATTGTTCATTCCTTTATCCATAAAAGTACAAGTTTTATGCTGAAGTTTTGTGGTGAGATTTGTCAGGCAGTCTATTTTATAAATATCCTTAAAAGATTTGATCGTTTTTGGACTGAAAAATTACCCTTTTGTGGTATTTCGGGCGATAATAAGGTGTGGTAGCTTTATGTAAAATTTAAGAACCATAGAAACAATTTCTAAAAAGAAAGGGCTTTTCGAAGTTTCACTTTAAAAATTAACCTAAAAAACAAATCATCATGAAAACAAAAATTGTATTACTGTTTCTGCTAGGGTGGGTAGAAATGGTGTCTGGGCAGATTCAAAATAAAGTTTTCGTATTAGATCTTCAACAACCACATAGTAAGTCTTTAAAGGTAGAAGGTAATGATTCTGAAAATAAACTTATTATAAATTCTAAAGAACTTTTAGCATTTAAGTTAGTTAACGGAAATCCCTATAAGTACAAATATGTTATTAATCATCAATTCATTAATTTTTTTGAAGGACAAAATGAAAATCCACTTCAGTTAATTAATAAGAATATAGGAGCTGTTAAGGCTGATTCTCTAAAATCTGTTAATAAGATAGAACTGTTAGCAATCAAAAAGGATGAATTAATAGAAAAAGAAAAATCTTTTATGTTATTAGATAAAAAAGAAAAAGAAAAAAAAACAAAAAATGAAAAGGATATTCTTTTTTTTAATAAAATTAAGTTAGAAGGAGAGATTTTTGATTTGAAAAAAGATATAATAAGGCTAAATGATATTGTAAGTTTAAGTGAATATCTTTCACAGTCATCGTTTTCTACGAACTTTATTAATCATCATAATCCAACCAAATTACCAACTGCTAAAAACAAAAAAGAAGATATTTTAAATATTAATAATGCTTTTGAACTTTTAAAAATAGATTTTGAAGATTTTAAAAATGAAATTGAAGCTTATATATTAAAGATATCTTCCGAAGATTTTTTATATGAAACAGGGTTTACGCTATCTAGAGAATCATTTAAAGCAAGATATATGAAATTACTAGGAGACGAGAAAGGTATCATTGATGAAGCTGCTCTTTTTCCTGAAATGTTAAATGAATTCAATATAAAAAAGAAAGATATAGACTTCATATCTGTAAAAATAAATTCGGAAATTTCCAAAATGTATGGAGCGAAACTATATAGTTATATCCTCCCTAAAGATATCAATGGTAAAAATATAGATGTAGTGGAAATTACTTTAGAACGTTATGACAAAACAATAACGAATCCAACACCCGATATTTATAAATATAATATTTGGGTAACTGGAGGGGTGAAGATTGATATAAGTGGAGGAATTTTTCTTACATCATTAATGAACAAAGAATACGAAACTAAAGATGATACAGGAACCAATAAGTTTATTTATGAAAAGAATAAAGGCAATTATGATTTTGGATTTGGCTCATCTATAAATATTTCTTTAAGAAGTGGATCATGGATTCGTCCGGCATTAGGTATAGGAGCATTATTTACTACTGGGCAAAAATTTCAAATAATGACAGGGTTAGGATTGATTATAGGAAAAGAAGAAAGAATTATCTTACATGGAGGTTTAACAATGGGATCTATTTCAGTCATTTCGAATAATTACAAAACTGATGGAAGTACATCCTACAGCTTAGGTGGAGACGGCGCTATCCCAACAACTAACAAATTTTCAGTTGGGCACTTTTTGGGAGTAACCTATAATTTGGGGAAAGTGAAAAAACAGGACACTCCAAAATAATAATATCATCAAACATTTATAATATCTATAATTTTTTCATATCTTACCAAGTAACAGATATAATTAGAATGCATAAACTCCGTTTTTCAGACCAAAACAAAATCCTTTCCGATTTTTATAATGAAGTTTGGGTTGTTTGTCCTTCCTGTACTCAAAAAGCGGTTGCTAAGACAGATTATAAAAATAAGAAGGTACGCTTACTTTGTCCCGGCTGTGGCTATAATAAAGAAAAAAGTATGGGAAATCTGATGACAGCTGCTAATTATTATTTTATGGCAGAACTTTGGCTGCAACATCCTTTTAAAAATGATGTAGTGTGTGCTTACAATGGTCATCATTTAGAATATCTGGAAAGCTATATTTCGGCAGATCTTAGAGAGCATAAAGACAGGCCCCACTTCACCCTTTTGGAAAAGCTTCCCCAATTTTATCACGAAGCCAAAAATCGTGACACATTACTTAATATCATCAAAAAGCTTAAAACAAAATAAAAAAACCTTCCCATCGGGAAGGTTTTATATTACTTATAGCTTATCGCTCATTACTTATTATAAAGAAGCAGCGTGTACAAGCATATCTACTAACTTGTTAGAATAACCCATTTCGTTGTCATACCAAGAAACAAGTTTCACGAAGTTAGGAGAAAGCATGATACCAGCATCTTTGTCGAAGATAGAAGTTCTCTTATCTCCTACGAAGTCCTGAGATACTACAGCCTCTTCAGTATATCCTAGGATACCTTTCAATTCACCTTCAGAAGCAGCTTTGATTACTGCACAGATTTCTTCATAAGAAGCAGCCTTTTCAATTCTCACAGTTAAGTCTACTACAGAAACGTCAACAGTTGGTACTCTGAAAGACATACCTGTTAGTTTTCCGTTTAGTGAAGGGATTACTTTTCCTACCGCTTTAGCAGCACCTGTAGAAGAAGGGATAATGTTGTTCAGAGCAGCTCTACCACCTCTCCAGTCTTTCATTGAAGGACCGTCAACAGTTTTCTGAGTAGCTGTTGTAGCGTGTACAGTTGTCATTAAACCTTCTACGATTCCGAAGTTATCGTGGATTACTTTAGCTAAAGGTGCTAAACAGTTGGTAGTACAAGAAGCGTTTGATAAGATTTTAATATCATCAGTAAGTTCCTTGTGGTTTACCCCCATTACGAACATTGGAGTATCATCTTTAGAAGGAGCAGAAAGGATTACTTTCTTAGCACCTGCAGTAATATGTTTTGCAGCACTTTCTTTATCTAAGAATAAACCAGTAGATTCTACTACGTAGTCTGCACCGATTTCGTTCCACTTTAGGTTGCTTGGGTCTTTTTCAGCAGTTACTCTGATTTTTTTTCCGTTTACTACAAGATCATTTCCTTCTACAGAAACTTCACCTGGGAAAATACCGTGTACAGAGTCATATTTTAACATGTAAGCCATGTATTCTGCATTGATTAGGTCATTGATTCCTACAACTTCAATGTTGTCTCTTTCAGTCATTGCTCTGAAAACAAGACGTCCAATTCTACCAAAACCGTTGATACCTACTTTGATTGTTGACATAATAGTTTGTTTTTATTAGATTTATAAAAATAATTAGATTGCTAAAATTTCTGAAATCAACATCAGATCTTTGTTGATTTCGTTATGTTTTTTGATAGCTTCCTCGATAGCGGTATACACCACATCGTTGGAACGCATTCCTGCCATTACATTGGTTTGACCATCCATTAATCCTACTACTGCACCATATCCAAGTCTGCTGGCCAATACTCTGTCTGCACAGCTAGGAGATCCTCCTCTCTGCATATGTCCCAAAACTGCTACACGAATGTCATAATCAGGGAATATTTGCTTTGTTTTTTCCGCAAGGTCATAAACATTGGCTAGTTTTTCTCCTTCTGCCACTACAACAATGCTGGATGCTTTTCCTGTTTTTTCAGCTTTTCTGAATTTCTCAAAAAGATCATCCGTACTGTCTTTTTTCTCAGGAATAAGAATATCCAGAGCACCTGTTGCCAATCCGCTGTTTAAAGCGATAAATCCTGCATCACGGCCCATTACTTCTACAAAGAAAACCCTGTTGTGAGAAGTAGCCGTATCACGGATCTTATCGATGGCATCCATCGCTGTATTCAGTGCTGTATCGTATCCGATGGTATTATCAGTTCCGAAAATATCATTGTCGATAGTTCCCGGAATACCGATCACTCTGATTCCGAATTCTTCACTGAAGATTTTAGCTCCGGTAAAAGTTCCGTCTCCACCAATGCATACCAATCCGTCTATTCCAAGTTTTACACAGTTGTCATAAGCTTTCTGACGGCCTTCTGCTGTTCTGAATTCAGCGGATCTGGCAGACTTTAGAATCGTTCCACCCTGGTTGATTATATTTTTTACGGAACGGGCTCCCATTTTCAGGAAATCGTTGTTGATAAGACCATTGTAGCCTTCTCTCACTCCGTAACATTCGATATTATAGTAATTGGCGGTTCTTACTACCGCTCTTAATGCCGCATTCATACCCGGAGAATCTCCTCCTGAAGTAAGAACTGCAATCTTTTTTACAGCACTCTCTTTCATCTAGTAAAAAATTTCGAACACAAATTTACAAAAACAAGTTCAGATTATAGCAGTAACTTTCTAATAGTTTTGAATATAAAATATTAAAAGCTTCTGAAGTTTGTTGGTTTAAAAATATAACGGGCCGTTTTGGTTTCCGGAGCGTTGACATCAAGCTCATACCAAGGCGAAATATTCTGATCAAAAGGGTTGGAAAATAAATGAATGGACTGGGCAGGAGTAAAGCCTTCTCCCAATAAAAATAATTTCTTGCCCTCTTTATTGATACATACACCGGCAACAAAAACAACGTGCCCTGGACTTCCGGGAGTAATTAGTATATCTCCGGTTTTCAGATCAGCGTTTTTTGTCACAGGAGTTGTTTCTTTATTTAATGAAATGGTTCCTGCATAATTGAAAATAAGATCAAGATAAGCCCTGAAACTCTGGTAGGAATCATCAAAACCAGCTGTTTTTCTGAAACTCACAGAATTTCCGCTGACAAAAGCTCTGGTTCCGTTCTTATACTCATTCCAGCTGAGTAAGTGGCCACTGGTGAAATGAAATCTGATGTTATCCTCCTTTTTATTTTTGTATAAATATTCAGCTCTCAGGCGGATTACTGCATCTGCACACTGCTGAAGGTCTTTATTTCCTGTATCAATATCAAAAACGGCTTCATGAAGATGTTGGGTGGAAATAGGAGTACCATCATATCTTAAAATCTGACTGCCATAGGGTTTCAGTTTAAAATTTTCAATGAAATATCCGAAAGAATCCTGCTTTTCATCCTGCCACTGATAACCTTTTGGGGGTGAAAATCTTTCCCGGACTGTATTTTTATCCTTATTAATCTGAACCAGACTTCCCGGAGTCCTATTTTTTGTTTCCTGAGAAGTATGGGTAGGAGGTGCTTTATCCTGAGTACAGGCTAATAACACCATAGTGATTACCACCCCTGAAATAACTTTTTTCATATTCATTTGATTCGGTTACAAATATGGGACTTTTTGTGAAATGCTGAAAATATTGGAACTAAGGTTTTTTTATGCAGAATCTTTTGGTGGAAAACACATAGTTACAAAATATTTTAAGATGCAATAAAATCAATGATTTTCAGCAAGAGTTACGCTGATTTTTTTTGCCACGAATGCACGAATAAATCATCTATACGCTTAATTTTATCTACTATATATAAAGAAAATTATTCGTGCATTCGTGGCAATACTCAGCGGTATACAATTTTATCGCAGATAAAATCTTTGCGCCTTAAGAATATAGTCTATTTAGAACAATCTTTCGGCTTTGCGTTTTCCAACAGAAAAGTTTCTGTATTTTCCTCTTCAGGAATTAACAGTTTTCCCCAATCATTCAGCTGCCAAAGAATCTGAACCAGTTTTTCCCCCAACTCTGTAAGAGAATATTCCACTCTGGGCGGAAGCTCATTAAAAGATTGTTTTGTCAGAATACCATCCTCCACCATTTCTGTAAGCTGTTGGTTGAGTACTCTACGGTCTACTTTCGCAATTCCCCGCAGAAATTCACTGGGACGTTTTTTCCCTTCATTGATCTGCCATACGATGGGAACTTTCCATTTTCCACTGATGGTATTAACGGCGATTTCCAACGGACAGATTTTATTTTCTTCAGCTCTTCCCTTTATTTCCATAAAATTGACTTTTTTATCCCTATGGGTGAAAAATATGCGTTATTGCCTATTCCTGACGGCTTTTGGACCTTTGTAAAAATAATAAAATTAAAAATAATGAAGACTTTGGCTCAACAAATCGAACAACTGAATCAGGAATTGTCATTACAGCTTCCGCAAGAAATATTAAATGCATTTGGAAAATCTGTTGAAGATTTAAAAACAGAAAATATAGAAGAGAATAGCATTCAGATTGGAGATGAAATGCCAGAATTTTTATTACCCAATGTCTCAGGAAAGATGATTGCTTCCAGTGAAATTCTGAAAGAGGGGAAAATGATTTTAGCTTTTTACAGAGGAAGCTGGTGTCCTTACTGTAATCTGGAATTAAAATTTTTGCAGGATAATCTTTCCAGAATAAAAGATAAAAATGTGATTCTAGTCGCTGTTTCTCCAGAGAGTCCGGATCATGCTTTGAATATGGTGGAAAAGAATAATCTTGAATTTGAAGTATTGACCGATCAGAACAATGACTTTGCTAAAAAGTTAGGCATTGTATTTCAGCTACAGGACTTTGTACAACCTCATTATCAGAACCTGGGAATTGATCTTTCAGAGTTTAATAAAAATAACGAGAATACATTACCGGTCCCTGCTGTTCTGATTATTGATGAAAAGGGAAAGGTCATATATAAATTTTTAGATGTAAATTACATGAACCGAATAGATGTAGAAGAATTAATACAAGCATTATGACAGAAAAACGAAAAGGCGCCCGTTCCATCAAAGATATTCCGGCAGATATTTTAAATCAGTTGAATCAGGGAGTAATAGAAACGGCCAATCTTACGGAATGGCTGGCGGTAGATCAAAGGCTGTTACTGGAAAATTTATTGTTGCAGAATAACCGTTCAGAATATCTGAAGCCTGTTTTAAAAAGGGTTGATCAATTGAAAAAACAGACGGTCAATACCATTAATGAAGCAATCGGAGTGGGAATTCTTGATCAGGCTGTTAAAAACGATGATGATGAATTTCTGGTGAACTTATCAACACATCCGGCAGATCTGGTACGCTGCTGGGCTGCCTATACCATTGGAAGAAACGATAAATTGGATTTTAAAGAAAAGTTTAAAAAGATACAACCGTTTGCTGCCGATTCCCATTTTGGAGTTCGGGAGATCTGTTGGATGACCGTACGTCCGGATATTTCAAAGCATCTTCCGGAGACTCTGTCTGTTTTATCCACATGGACTGCCCATGAAAACGAATATATAAGACGTTTTGCCAGTGAATCTACCAGGCCAAGAGGTGTTTGGTGTGAGCATATTGATGCTTTGAAACAAAATCCGGGATTAGGATTGGAAATTTTAGAACCCTTACGGTCAGATTCATCGAGATATGTACAGGACAGTGTCGGAAATTGGCTGAATGATGCCAGTAAATCACAACCGGAGTTTGTTGTAGAAATTTGTGACGAATGGCTGCGGGAAAGTCCGACGAAAGAAACCCAGTATATTGTCAAAAAAGCGCTTCGAACAATCAGGAAGTAAAAGTTATCCACAATATGACATTTCTGATTTGAATTTTATTTTAAATTTTTGATACTTAAATATTTATATAAATCCTTTAAAATAGGCATTTGTGAAACGTTGCAATATGAAAAAAGTTATCCACAATATCGAATTCTGTAAAATGGATTAATTTTAAATATTGATTATTAATAGATTAAGTATTCCTTTTGAATAGGGAGCTTATGGACACAAATGGGCGAAAAAAGTTATCCACAATATCAGTATTGACTCAGAATGAATCTTAAGAATTATTGCTAAAAGTTGTGGAATAAGGTTTTACGCAAAGTTTCAAGTTTGTGTATGCTTTATTTTAAGTGAGCTAAGAAGGGATCGATTTTCAATCGATCTGAAGAAGCGAGCGTATAGTCACAAGATTTCATCAGCGGCGAAGCATTACTTAGCCTCCTAAAATAAAACATTCGGATCACTAATTCTTTGCGTGTATAAAATTTAGAATAATCACTATAGATGTTGAGGCTCTATATTCATAAAATCAAATGAAATTTTATCAGAATAAAATCTGACTGATCTGATTAATCAACGAGAGAAAAAAATCAGGTTACTTTTGAAACGATTGCTTTTTACTTATTAAAAAAGTTATCCACAATATGGGATTGTCAATTAATTTTATTAGTATCTGCCATATTATCAGTGAGTTTAGGAAAACCTTTAAACAAAGCACTTTTGGAGATCTCTCGAAACAAGAAACTTAAAAAAGTTATCCATAATATCAGAATGTAGATTAAAACTGAATCCTATCTTTCATATAACTAATAAATTAAAGAAATCGCCTAGCAAAAAGCATTTGAAACCATCTCTTTCATAGACTCTGGTGAAAAAGTTATCCACAATATGAGTTTTTGAGCCGGAATGAATCTTAAGGATTAGTGTTGAAAGTTGTGGAAATAGGGTTTCATGCAAAATTTCAAGTTTGTGTATGCTTTATTTTAAGTGAGCTAAGAAGGGATCGATTTTTAATCGATCTGAAGAAGCGAGCGTATAGTCACAAGGCTTCATCAGGAATGAAGTCGCATTACTTGGCCTCCTGAAATAAAACATTCGAATCACTAATTCTTTGCGTGTATAAAATTTAGAATAATCAATATAGATGTTGAGGCTCTATATTCATAAAGTCAGATGAAATTTTTCTAAAAATAAAATATCTGCCTGATCTGATCAATCAGTGAGAGAAGAAAATTAGATTATCCCTGAAATCTATTCCCTTCTGTCTTTTGGAATTGTTTAGAAAAAGTTATCCACAATATGGGATTGTCAATTAATCTTATCAGTATCTGCCATATTATCAGTGAGTTTAGAAAAACCTTTAAAAAAGGCACTTTTGTAGATCTCTCGAAACAAGAAACTGAAAAAAGTTATCCACAATGTCAGAATGTAGATTAAGATTGAATTCTATCTTTCATATAACTAATAAGTTAAATAAATTGCCTGTCAAAAAGCATTTGAAACCATCTCTTTTATAGGTTGAGGTGAAAAAGTTATCCACAATATGGAATTTGGATTGAAATCTCAGGATGAAAAAATACTTCAGAATTAAACTTACCACTTTTCTGTAAGATACTTCCAATATCTTTTAGGAACATGCTGAATATGCAGTTTCAGATTTTTCCGTTCCACAATATTGGTTTTTGTGAAATACCGCTGCCAAAGCGTTTGATAACTTTTCTCTTCATCATGGAATTTCTGCTGATACTGATTTAAATCCAGTTTATCATCCGGATAAAAGAAATCGCAGCTTTCCAGATCATAGACAATAGCATAATTTCTTCGCAGATCGTAGATCATCCATTTCTGATCCTGGTAACGGTCATGAAAATGTTTTCTGATTAAAGGGAGAACATCAAAGTCGGGATCTATTTTAGCAAAAAAGATATTGTCCTGCATTTTTTCAAACCGGACAAAAGCAGTCATTCTATGGCTTTCTCTGCCTACAGATTTGCAGATTTTTGAAATTTTCATCATATCGGCATCTGCAAAATTTTCCAGAATATTTTCTCCCGGATGTCTTACAGACTGTTTTGTTGCGGATAAAATTAAATGCTCCATTTCCGGATCCTCAGATAAAAAGACTTTTAAAAGTTGATGGATTCCCGGTTTTCCGATATGCTGCTCCAATTTATTGAGAACCCGCTCAGATTTATCTGTCTGAGTAATGACTTCATGAATTTCCGCAAAGATATTTTCCTGATGATATTTTTCTTTGTTTACAATTTCCACATCTTTATAACGATATTCGAATACTTCAAATACCGCCGTAAAAAGGCCGTCGAAACTTCCGTCATAAAGTAAGGTAGTCATTATTTAATTTGAAAATTTGAGAATGAGATAATTTGAAAATGTTTTAATTGCATTTCGGAAAATTGGATGAAGCCTGCCGGAATTATTCTTTATAACAGATTAGTTTCAACTCGTTTTTATCAGACTCAAGATAAAATTCTCCAATGGTTTGTATAATTATTGAAATTTTTTCCAGATCCTGTTCTGTTTTAGAATCTACTTTTTCAGGAAAAGAAAGATATTCTATTTCTTTGTACTGAAGCCAGCCTCCAAAAGAATTGATGCCTTCAAAAGCAGTTTGCCAATAATCAAACTCAAAACTGCTGTTTTCATCCAGGTATAACTCCCCAATTCTGTCATCCTGAACTCTTTTAAATTGGATTTTCTTTATTTCATCCATATTATTAACAAGATGATCAATCAGTTTTATCCATTTAGCATTAGACATCAAGTGTTGTGAAAACTTTGAAACTTCCTTCTCGATACTTTTCATCAGATCATCGTTGGGGTTCATAGATTTTTTATTTGCCATTTTAAAATAAGCTCAGTTGCTGTGAAAACTGATTGTGATATTTGGAGGAACTTCCCCCAACCAGTAATTTTCTAAAGTTTTTATCCGTTAAATATCTCAGATAGGCATTGCCTGCAGTAAAGTCAATAAAATATTTGGCCCGGTTCACCGCAGCTCCCAATTGTTTTAAATGATCTATTGTTAAAACCTGAAAACGCCTTGCACTCACAATTTTCTGTGCAGATTTCACACCAATTCCCGGAATCCGTAAAATCATCTGATAATCGGCAGTTTGGATATTCACAGGAAACTGATCAAGATGCCTTAAAGCCCAGCTCAGCTTCGGATCTACTTCCAGATCGAGGAACGGAACATTCGGATCCAGAATTTCTTCTGCTTTAAAACCATAAAACCGCATCAGCCAATCCGATTGATACAATCTGTTTTCACGGAGCATAGGAACTTCAGTCGTCAAAGATGGCAGCCTTTTGTCTTCCAGAACCGGAACATAGCCGGAATAATAGACCCTTTTTAAATTGAAATTTTTATAAAAATGATCCGCTACTTTGATGATCTGTAAATCATTTTCATTGGTGGCGCCCACAATCATCTGAGTAGACTGTCCTGCCGGAGCAAATTTGGGAACCTTCTTCAAAATCTTTTTTTCATCCTCATACTGGCTGATCCCTTTTTGAATATACCGCATCGGGCTGAGCATATCCTGCCTGTTTTTCTCGGGGGCTAAAAGTTTTAATCCACTTTCGGTAGGAATTTCAAGATTAACCGATAACCTGTCTGCATATAAAGCCGCTTCCTGCATCAGTTCATCACTCGCTCCCGGAATCGATTTCAAATGAATATAACCGTTAAAGTTTTCTTCCAACCGCAGCTTTTTCGCCACTCTTACCAGACGTTCCATTGTGGTGTCTGCATTTTTGAAAATTCCCGAACTTAGAAATAAGCCTTCAATATAATTTCTACGGTAAAAATTAATCGTTAAATCTACCACTTCCTCCACCGTAAACGCAGCTCTTTTAATATCATTTGAGCTTCTGGAAACACAGTAGGCGCAATCGTAAATACAGTGATTGGTCAATAGAACCTTAAGCAAAGAGACACATCTTCCGTCTTCCGTGTAGGTATGACAGATCCCGCTTACAGAACTGTCTCCTAAAGCTCCCTTTTTATTTTTTCTGTTCCCTCCGCTTGAGGAGCAGGAAACATCATACTTGGCAGCATCAGCAAGAATTTCAAGTTTTTCCTTAAGGCGGTCAAAATTCATAGGTAAAAGGATTTGATATGATTTGTATCTAAATATTTTTAAAAATTTGTTCAAATTTAGTTCCAAAATTGATAAATGTCAACCTTTTTTCATGGAAGTTATCAACAAAAAAGAGCCTCAAAATCATTATATTTACGGCTCATTAAAGTTTATATCATGAAATCGCTATGATTTGCGGGCACCAATGAAAATGCCGCGATTGCATATAACCTTTAAAAAAATAAATTACCAATATATGAATCATAAACCCATCGAAGGTTTTTCCAAGCTTCCAAAGCAGGGGAAAATCGACTGGCTCGTAAACGAATATCTTGAAGGAAATCAGGAATACCAAAATATATTAAAACAATATTGGAACGAAGATGCAGATCTTCAGAAACTTCACGAAGAATTTTCTGAAAATACAATTTCCAATTTTTATATGCCTTACGGAATTGCTCCGAACTTTTTGATCGACGGAAAACTATTGGCATTGCCAATGGCTGTTGAAGAAAGTTCAGTAGTGGCAGCTGCTTCCAAAGCTGCAAAATTCTGGATTGATAAAGGTGGCTTTAAAACAACGATTATCAATACCGAAAAACTGGGGCATACCCATTTTATTTTTAATGTGGAACCTCACAAATTATTACATTTCTTTAATTTTAGTTTAAAGAAAAAATTATTTGAAACTACAGAAGACATTACCTCGAATATGAGAAAACGAGGCGGTGGTATTCTCAACATCAGCCTGATCGACAAAACTGCTGAAATGCCAAATTATTACCAGCTGAAAGCAAGTTTTGATACTGTGGACTCAATGGGAGCGAACTTTATCAATTCATGTCTTGAGCAGTTTGGAAAAACATTGAGACAGGAAGTAGCAACCAGCGAAGATTTTACTCAGGAAGAAAAGAACTCATTGCAGATCGTAATGAATATCCTTTCCAACTTTACGCCGGACTGTATCGTAAGAGCTGAGGTTTCCTGTAAAATGGAAGATTTGAAAGACGACAGCGGAATTTCTCCAGAAGAATTTGCTGCTAAATTCAAACAGGCAGTTACCATTGCTGAAATAGAACCTTATCGTGCAACAACCCACAATAAAGGGGTGATGAATGGAGTAGATGCCGTAGTAATTGCTACCGGAAACGACTTCAGAGCAACAGAAGCCTGTGCACACGCATATGCTGCAAGAGACGGACAATACAGATCTTTGACCCATTGTACAACAGACAACGGCGTTTTCAGATTCTGGATCGATCTTCCTATTTCTGTAGGAGTAGTAGGTGGGCTGACGAACCTTCACCCTCTGGTAAAATTCTCTTTGGCCTTATTAGGAAAACCTTCTGCTCAGGAATTAATGAGTATTCTGGCCGTTTCAGGATTAGCACAGAATTTCGGAGCGCTACGTTCTTTAGTAACAACAGGGATTCAGAAAGGACACATGAAAATGCACCTGCTGAATATCTTAAACCAATTGGGAGCAACCGAAGAAGAAAAACAACACTTTGTGACCTACTTTAAAGATAAGACGGTAAGCCATCACGAGGTGATCAATGAGTTTAACAGAATGAGAGGGAAATAATGTTACAGATTATCCTGCCCATCATCTTCCTGATTTTTGGATTCTTTTTGAAGAAGACCAATCATGAAGGTTTCAGAAGCTCCAAGAGATTTGCCAATATGTTTATCATACTGGGAATTTCCACATTAGTTGCCAAGTTTATTTTAATATATCTAAAATCGAAACAGTGAAAAAAAAGATCCTGTTCTTCCTGTTGATTTCCGGTTTAGGTTTTTCACAACAGAAAAATGTGAAAATTATGGATTTACAGCCAAAAACTGAAGATTCTAATTTTCCTTTTATTTCTTATGCTGAAAATCCGTTAGCAGAAAATAAAATAAATACTTTTTTACAGGTAAATGAGCTGGAATATGTTCCGAATTCGGGACCTAATCCTTTTAAATTGGTATCTACAGGAACAACGTCCTATTCCAACTATATCTCTTTTTATAGCTGGGAAAAAATTGAAACTCCTAAAAACATTCTATCTATCGCAATGGATGGAGAAGCTTCAGGGGCTTACCCGGAAAACTTTGCAAAATGGGTGAATTTTGATCTTAGAACAGGAAATCTTATTAATGCAGAAGATCTTTTTAATCCCAATGCAGTTAAAACAATTGAAAATTTTATTCGGAAGCAAATAAAGAAGGAGATTAATGATTTTCTTACAGAGTTAAAGTCTGAGAAGAATCCTTCAGAAGAAGTTCTGGATCAGATTGGTATTTATGAAGGATGCTTCACCGATTATACTTTAGATGGCATACAATATTACTTTGCCAAAGATAAAATCAGATTTATTGCAGGAAGATGTGCCAATCATGCTATGAGGGCATTAGATGAACTTGATAGCCATGTTGTAGAGTTTTCTTACAAAGAATTAGAAAAATACTGGAGCCCTTATACCAGAAATCTACTGAGTGGTTCTGATAAAGTAGAGAAAACAAGTTTCAGAAATAAGCTGTACAAAGGGAAAATAGATGGGAAATATCCCGTTACAATGCTTGTCAGCCGCTTTTATCCTGCCGAAGATTCCTCAGGGATAAGTTCTTTTAATGCAGAATATTGGTATGACAAAAACAAAAAACTGATTAAGTGGGATGGCCAGATGAAAGGAAATCATATTTCTATGGTTGAGAATGATCATTACAGTGAAGAAACTCGTCAATGGATTCCGAGAGCTCATGTAGAAGCAGAGATGAGCGGAAATAAAATCATTGGAACCTGGCAGGATTATAAAACAAAAAAATATCTAACCTTAGAATTAGAAGAATTATAAAATGAAAACAATTACTTTAGTTTTTGGAGC
Organism: Chryseobacterium sp. FR048; assembly: GCF_056844665.1. Lineage (NCBI taxonomy): Bacteria > Pseudomonadati > Bacteroidota > Flavobacteriia > Flavobacteriales > Weeksellaceae > Chryseobacterium > Chryseobacterium sp. FR048. Next base: position 25,608 of record NZ_JBXDSE010000012.1, read on the forward strand.
GGTTTACGGAATGGTGTCTGTAATACTGGGAGCATTCGGAGCTCATGCTTTAAAGAAAATATTGGCTGTAGAAAGACTGGAAAGTTTTGAAACAGGAGTGAGATACCAGATGTATGCCGCTTTTTTCCTGCTGATCATCGGATATATCTTAAAATTTGAAACTTCTGCTGAGAAATGGACTTCCATTTTAATGATTACAGGAACCCTTTTATTCTCAGTGAGCATTTACTTCCTGAGCATGCAGGATTATCTCGGAATGAATCTTAAATTCTTAGGACCTATCACTCCGCTTGGAGGTTTGATGATGATCTTAAGCTGGGGAATGCTTATTCTTTATTTTGCTAAAAACAAAATTTAAGAATGAAAATCAATAGAAGAAGACGGCTTATCAAAACATTTAATCTTTTGGATCAGCCTATCAGGTTCAATCCGTTTGTGTTCAGTCGTACTTTTTTTATGTGGGCTATTACCGGTCTGGTAGGAGGTATTATTGCCGGAGGGTACTGGATCGTTCTGGAACATTTTACTGAGTTTTTAGCTCATTTTCAAAGCTGGCAGGTGATTCCTACCATGGCTATCTGTGGTTTGCTGGCCGGGCTGGTGATCCACTTTATAGGCGATCCAGGAGAAATTCACCTGATCGTTAATAATATCAGATTCAATAAAGGGAAGCTGGAACCGAAGAACAACCCTTCTATGATATTGTCATCACTCTTTTGTGTGGCATCAGGAGGAAGCTTAGGACCCGAAGCTCCTTTAGTGCAGGTAACAGGATCTACGGGAACCTGGCTTGGGAAAATTTTCAGACTGAAAGGAGAGGAGCTGCGTTCTTTAAGTATTGCGGGGATGGCATCAGGCTTTACCGCATTATTCGGTGCTCCGCTTGGAGGAAGTCTTTTCTCTTTGGAAATCCTGCATCATAAACATGCCGTTGAATATTACAAGGCAATTATTCCTGCTTTGGTAGCAAGCTGCTTCAGTTATCTGATGTTTGCGCTGATCATTCATTTGGGAATAGGGGCAACCTGGGATTTGAAAGCTTATCATTACACCGGAGTGTATGATTTTCTATATGCTACCTTGTTCGGAATTGTAGGAACAGTGTTCGGGTGGATCTTCATCTTTGTTGTGAAGTTTTTCAAAAAAGTTTTTGAGTACAGAGAATTTCCAATTTACATTAAAACATTAGTGGGAGGAATTATCTTGGGAGTTATTGCCTATAATTTTCCCATTACAAGATATTTCGGACACAATGAGATCAATCAGCTGATCGGTGGAAACTTCGGACTGAAGTTCCTCATCCTGGTTCTGATTTTTAAAATATTGGCGATTGCCATTACCGTAACTTCCGGATGGAGAGGTGGTTTTATCATTCCTCTTTTCTTTGTAGGAACAACATTAGGATTAATTATCCACAATCTATTCCCGGGTGTAGATACAACTCTGGCAATTGTAAGTTGTATGGCTGCCATCAATGCCTGCGTGACGAGAACGCCTATGAGTACAACCATTATTTTGGGAACACTGACAGGATTTACTTATTTTGTTCCGATATTATTTGCCAGTCTTACCGGATATTTTCTGGCTCCGAAAATTCCGTTTATCGGGTCACAATCGGAGAAATTGGCAGAAGAATAAAATGAATTACAATTTAGATCATTATAAAGCTTTTCTTAGTTGAAGAGCTTTTTTTATGAATTCAGGAGAAGCGAGTATTCAGCTGAGGTTTTGTATGTTTCCTGAAATCTTCGCATATTTGAGCTGATCTTCCTTTACATATTACAATAAAACTAATATCATGAATTTAAAAACAATTATTTCACCAGTACTTCTTACGTTATCAACCATATTAGGAGCACAAACCATTCATTTCAAATGGGAGAAAGACTCTATCGGAAATAAATTGATTGACCATATTGCCATGAGTGTTCCTTTTTCAATTGAAAATAAAACATATCCTTTTCAATTTGATCTGGGAGCCAATACAACATTAATTTATGACAAATGCTTTGAGGGCACAGAACTTTTAAGAAACAAAAAAGTTGATGCTGCCTTAGAAGCAGCCGGACATAAGATGTTCTCTGTTGAAAATCAGAGTTTCAATATTGATGGCTATTCGATAAAAAACTATAAACTTTCCGGCATTTTGAATTTTGATCAGGGAGAGGTATGTGGAGTGGTAGGAGCAGATCTTTTTCAGAATAAATATCTGGTTATCGATTTTCCTAACAACGAAATGACCGTCACCGATGTTTTAGATAAGAAATTGAAATCCAGAGCGGACTTTATCAACATCCAAATCAAGAATAATAAACCCATTCTGCCTCTGAAAATTGATAATAAAATGTACAACTTTCAATATGATAGCGGAGCAAGTATTTTTCCGATTGTTACCTATAAAGAGAATTTTGCAGAGTTGATCGGAAATTCTAAGTATAAAGAAGAACTGAATATCCGTAATTTTAATAACCCGTTGATTGTAAAAGCTGTGGAAATTGATAAAAAGATTCAGATAGGGAAGGAGTATTTTAAAGCCAATGAACTTTGGTATACCGATGGAGACTATTTTGCATTAAAACAAGATGGCATCGATGGGATTATAGGGAACGTTTTTTTCATGGATAAAATTATCATCATTGATTTTGTTAATAAAAAATTCGGAATTGTAGCAGGAAAATGATATTGAGTCTCTGTTCACATTTTTCTGTCTAAAAACATGATTTTTATCTCCTTTAAATTTCTTTGAACAGCATTGCTTTCTTTAAAATAAAAATTGATATTTCATCTGTTTTTAGTAAATTTGTCAACCTTTAAATATTAAAATAAAATAATAAAAATAATATGAATCTTCACGAGTATCAATCAAAAGAGATTTTATCAAAGTATGGAGTAGCTATCCAACGTGGTTTCGTTGCAAACAACGTAGATGAAGCTGTAGCAGCTGCTGAGAAATTGACTGCTGAAACCGGAGCACAGGCTTGGGTGGTAAAAGCACAGATTCACGCAGGTGGTCGTGGTAAAGGTGGAGGTGTTAAGTTTTCTCCAAACATGGATAAACTTAAAGAGAACGCTCAGAATATCATCGGAATGCAGTTGGTAACGCCACAAACGTCTGCTGAAGGTAAAAAAGTACACTCTGTTTTGATTGCAGAAGATGTTTATTATCCAGGAGAATCTGAAACTAAAGAATTTTATGTTTCTATTCTTTTAGATAGAGCAGAAGGAAAAAATACAATCGTATATTCTACTGAAGGTGGTATGGATATTGAGCACGTTGCAGAAGTAACTCCTCACTTAATCCACAACGAATTGATTGACCCGGCTATCGGTCTTCAAGGATTCCAGGCTAGAAAAATTGCTTTCAACCTAGGTCTTGAAGGAAATGCATTCAAAGAATTTGTGAAATTTATTTCTTCTCTTTACAATGCTTATACAGGAATTGATGCATCTCTTTTCGAAATCAACCCGGTATTAAAAACTTCAGATAACAAAATTATCGCTGTAGATGCTAAAGTAACTTTAGATGACAACTCATTGTTCCGTCACAAAGACTTAGCTGAGCTTAGAGATACAAGAGAAGAAGATCCAATGGATGTTGAAGCTGGTGAAGCTGGTCTTAACTTCGTAAAACTGGATGGTAACGTTGCTTGTATGGTAAACGGTGCTGGTCTTGCAATGGCAACTATGGACATCATCAAATTATCAGGTGGTAACCCAGCTAACTTCCTTGACGTAGGTGGTACTGCAGATGCTCAGAGAGTACAGACTGCTTTCGGAATCATCCTAAGAGATCCAAATGTAAAAGCAATCTTGATCAACATCTTCGGAGGTATCGTAAGATGTGATAGAGTTGCTCAAGGAGTTGTAGATGCTTACAAAGCTATGGGTAGCCTTCCGGTTCCATTGATCGTAAGATTACAGGGAACTAACGCTGTAGAAGCTAAAAAATTAATTGACGAGTCTGGTCTTCCGGTTCACTCTGCAATTACTTTAGAAGAAGCTGCAAACAAAGTAAAAGAAGTTTTAGCGTAATCTAAAATTTTCATATAAAATTAAAAACCGTTTCATTTTTGGAACGGTTTTTTAATGCACGTACAAAACATTATTCATGAAGAATTTATACATTCCGGAACCATGCTCCGAAAACTGGGAATCCATGTCTCCACAGGAAAAAGGAAGATTTTGTGCTGTCTGCAGCAAATGTGTGATTGACTTTACACAAAAACAGCCTCAGGAAATTCAACAAATTATAGAAGAGAGGAAAGATGAACAGGTGTGTGGCAGATTTTATGATTATCAGTTAAAGAATTCTGCTTCATCTGAAAAACTAAAATCGCGATTCTTTACATATATTCCTTCAGGCTTTCAGAATAACAGACTTGTATTAAGCGTGTTTTCTATACTTCTGTTTTTAACGGGCTGTTCAAAACCCAAACCGGAAGTTTATGCTACAACAGGAGTAGTGGTGGAAATAGAAGAGGATTCGGCTACCGTCAATAATAAGCCTGTTATGGGAGAAGCCCGGATTGATAAAAATGATAGTATTACTAAAATTCCTAAAAAGGGCAGTATTGTGGCTCCCAAAAATCGTTATAAATAATGTTTGTTGAATGACAAAGGAATATCAAGGATCTTCACTATAAGTTTTTTTGCCACGAATGCACGAATTTCCTTTATTGATGGAGTTGTATGTGATGGACAAATAGTTTTTATATATTTAAAATCATAACTCATTTTTTAAATTTTTATATGAAAAGCTATATCATATGTGTTTGTTTTTCAGAGTTATGAAGCCTATATTTTATGTAGAAACAAGATTATTCGTGCATTCGTGGCAATCATAAACATATTCAATGGTATCACAGATAAAATCTTTTCGCCCTAGCGTTTCCCAACAAAAAAGCCGCTCCAAAAAATGAAACAGCTTTTATGATTCCGATGTATCCACAGAATTAGCAAATCTGCGTGAGATAAAGAAATTATTTATCCTGACTTTCCGGCAGATTCTGTTCTCCACTCGTAATACTGATACTCGTTGGTGTGACCAGCTGAATATTGTCCGTATCAAAACGTTCCTTAATATTTAAATAGGCATTACTTCTTACCTGCGCCAGATTGGCTCCCACCTTAATCCAGAATTTCACCTGAAGATTAAAAGACCCTTGTTTAAGATCTGTAAAGATGACTTCGGCAGTATCCAGTTTATCCACATTATCAAGATTTCTGACGACATCCAGGATTCCTTTCTGAGCTTTGCTTATATCTTCATCCGCAGGAATTTCAAAATTTAAAATAATTCTGCGTTGTGGTGATGCTGTAATATTATAAAAAGGGGCATTGAAGACTACCTGATTGGGGATATAGGCTTTCTTTCCATCATCAGTAAGTATTTTCGTTGTTAAGAACCCGATTTCCTGTACCGTTCCGGAATGGGCACCGATTGTAATATAATCGCCCACTTTGAAGGCTTTATCAATTCCGATCAGCATTCCTGAAAAAATACTTGAGACAAGATCTTTTAAAGCAACCCCGGCAATCACCCCGGCTACCCCCAAACTTCCGATAAATTTCCAAAGGAAACCGCTGAAGCCCATGATTTCAAGAGAAATAAAGGTCCCCATCAGCATGATCAGAAATCTGAAGATACTGATTAAGGTAACCAGTGAACTCTCTTTCTGACTTTTTGGAAAGAATTTGTGAAAGAGTTTTACTGCAATCTGGCTCATGTATTTACTTGTGATAAGGAAGAATGTAAATACTAAAATGCCGACGATAAGTTTAGGAGTAAGTTCTGCAAACGTTACGTACCAATTTTCCAATACCTTATACACCAAATCTATGTACGTGAGTCCGGTTTTCTCCATGAATAAAATTTTACATTAAATATATAAATTTTCATCAAAAAATTTGCCAGTTCCAAAAAGTCTACTAAATTTGTAGACTATAAAAGCAAAACATTATGTCAATCAAACTAGGAGATACAGCACCCAACTTTCAGGCAGAGTCATCTGTGGGAGATATTAATTTCTACAATTACTTAGGTGATTCCTGGGGAATTCTGTTTTCTCATCCGGCAGATTATACGCCGGTCTGCACTACGGAACTGGGATATACGGCAAAGCTGCAGTCTGAGTTTGATGACAGAAATACTAAAGTGATTGCTTTGAGTGTAGATGGAGTAGAAGACCATCAGAACTGGGTGAAAGACATTAACGAAACCCAAAATACAGAGGTCCGCTTTCCTATTATTGCTGATAAAGACAGAGTTGTTTCGGAATTGTATGATTTTATTCATCCTAATGCTTCGGCTACAGCAACAGTCCGTTCATTACTGATCATAGATCCTGCAAAAAAAGTAAGACTGATTATTACCTATCCTGCTTCTACAGGAAGGAATTTTAATGAAATTCTGCGGGTATTGGATTCTTTACAATTGGTAGATCAGCATCAGGTAGCTACTCCTGTCAATTGGAAATACGGCGAAGATGTCATTGTGCCCCCTTCTATTTCTACAGAAGATGCGAGAGCGATATTTTCGAAAGGAGTAACAGAAATAAAGCCGTACCTGAGATATACTCCCCAACCTAATACATGATTTATTTGATTTTTTATAGTTTAGTTTTAATTTGTACGAAAAGCGCCCCAAAAATAAAATTTTGGGGCGCTTTCATTTTTTTATAAGTATTTCAATGATTACTTAACGTCGTTGATAACTTGCTTAGCTTTAGAAGTTGGCAAATAAATACTGAAACCAAGGTTAAAAGTAATGTTAGAGGTTAAACCTGTATTTCCAAAACCTGTAACACCTGCATATTTTACTAAACCTTCAAGTCCGATATTTGGAGTGATGAAGTAAGAATATCCTGGTCCTACACCAAAGTCAAGACCTGTTGTAGAGTTACCACCTTTACTGATAGAATATCCACCAACACCTACGTTACCTTCAAAGAACCATCTTCCGTGATGTAGTAAGTTGTTAACACCTTGTTCTCCTGGAGAAAGATAATAACGTCCTAAAGCTCCTACACCATAATCAAATCTTGTGCTTGACTCTTTAGAAGATTTGCCAATACCTAAATTTACATATCCTCCGATAGCTAAATTATCTTCAATAAAATAAGCTCCTTTTGGTTGTAGGTTAATTTGGTATCCACCACCTGTATTTAATCCAAAATTACTTGTTGCTAAACTACTTCCTACCATCCAATTACCTTTTTGAATCTGAGCGTTTGCAGTTGCTGTTAAACCTGCAACAGCCAATATCCCTGTTAAAATAAGTTTTTTCATAATTTATTATTTTAATAATTAAATGTTTATTATTCACGAATTATAGAAAAAACAATAAATGTGCCAGACTCTTAATTTTAGACAATTTTTCTAAATTAATGTTAAGATTATGAGGAATGTATAATTCAATTTTTTAACATTATACTTATTTATTTTATAATCATAAATAAAGAGAATTGGAAACTGGGCTATAGAAATTATATAAGTTTAAACGATTTATTATTCGTTTTTATGATCTTATTAGATTAATAAAAGGATCACTGAGATAATCAATCCTGCAATGGTAAACTTTATTCCACGTTTGAAAGCTTTTGTTTTAGGATTAAACATCCAGAAGCTTGAAACCACAAAGAAAAACAGGGCAACTCCGAAAAATACACTTAAAGGAGCGATGGCATCTTTAGACTGTGATTTGTGAAGAGAAACCATTTTATCCAGTACAAAAGGCAGCTCCATTTTTGAATATTTAGCCACTCCGGTTGCTGAGTCATATGTTCCTTTCTTAAAATGAAGAACGGTACCTTCAGTTTTCTCCACTTCAAGACCTTTCATCTTAAGTTCTTTTTTCAGTTCTTTTTCTGAAAGGTTAGCAGATAAAGTCTTCTCATACTTTTTTTCACTCTTTAGAAAATCAGTGTCTCTGTAGACCAGAATGATTCCACTTACCGCGTATACCGCCATAATACCTGCCAGGAAATACCCCAGATAACGGTGTGTAACTCTCATGAAACTTCTTGTGTCTTTGATCTTATCCATATCGTTTTTTTTGTTTTGTTTTTAAATTTCAAAAGTGGAAACTGCAAAAATGCAATCTCCACTTTTAATAAATAAGTGATTATATTTTAAATTTTACAGCTTGTAAGTCAGTGTAAAATAATAATTTCTCGGTGTAATAGGATTCACAGAATAATTCTCGTGAACGTTGTAGTTGACTACGTCAAACAGGTTACCCACTTTCCCCTGGATAGAGAATTTCTTCCACTCGTAGCCTACAGATACAGAAACGGTAGTGTAATCTTTAAGATCAATCATTCTTGTTACATTATTTCGGGTGATATTGGTAGATTTTGAATCGTTCCATCCGGCAATTCTATCTCCGATATAATAAATACCTGCACCTACTTTCAAGCCTTTTGCGTAGCTGGTGAATTTATAAAAGATAGAAGCATTGGCTGTCGTAGCAGGAGTTCTTACCAATCTTTGGTTTTCAACATATCCTTTTTCGGGAGTATCAATATAGACTGAATTATTATAAGATACCCCAGCTATAATAGAAAGATTTTCATTTGGATTACCCGTAATATCCAATTCTACACCACGGCTTCTCATTTTTCCAGCAAGCTCTTTTAAATTGGTATCTGGAGTTATGATACTGGTAACATTATTAGTGCCTACTGCTGTATAGAAATAGTTTTGATAATAATTATTATAAATGATTTGGTATAGAGTAAGGTTTACAGCAAGGGCATTATTCCAGAAATTTTTCTTTGCTCCTATTTCGTACTGGTCTACAGTAGTTGGTTTGATACCCTGTTTAGGTAAATTGTTGATTCTGGTTTGTACATCTTGTGCTGTTCCGCTTGTATTTAAGTTTTCGATTCCTTCAGCCATGTAGCCTGCATTTGAAACGAATGAGTTTGTATACGTTGCAAATACAGAAAGATTATCATTAGGCATATATACCAAACCTACTTTTGGCGATAATGCCTGATCTGAGGTAGCTGTATTATTTACTGTAGTTTTTGTATTCGTTAAGAATTTAGTATTGATAGTAGGCATATTTTCTACATAAGACCAACGTAAACCTGCCAATACTTTAAACTCTTTGGTAAGGCTGATGAAGTCCTGAGCATATACTCCGATTCTTCTTGTATTGATTCTTGTTTTCTCTAATTTTTTAGAATCAGGCATACTTCCACTTGCCCATGTAGCTGGATCATCCAGAAATACTGTACCATCGGAACTTCCGTTTGTTCCGTACATATATCCTGTTCCGAAAACATTTTTCTTTGGATCGGAAATAGCAGGATTATAATAAGTATATGAGTCTGAAGAACCATAATCTGCATCAGCACCAATTAAAACCTTGTGCTCAATTCTTCCTGTTTTGAATTCCCCGTTGATATTTACCTGAGCAGAAGTATAGTTTTGCTCATTATAAGTTCTGTTTAGTGGTCTTTTCCAGAAAAGACGATTGTCTTTATTATATCCCCATTGTACTCTTTCCGTAGAGAAATAGTCTTTCGTAAAATTCTGATAAGAGGCTACAGCATTCAAAGACCATTTTTCATTAAATTGATGGTTGAATGTTACATTGGTTGAAGCCTGCTCTACATTCTGATACTGCCAATCAGCTCCCAGAAAAGCACTCCTTGATAAAAGATTGTTCATTTCATAGGAAACACCATCTTGTTTTGTAATAGAGCCAATCCCAAAGTCCGGAGTGAAATTATTCTTAAGATAATCCGCCTCTACAATTAATTGTGATTTAGGACTTAGGTTAAATAAAAATGATGGGTTGAAATAATATTTCTCAGACTGTACCACATCTCTGAAACTTTCAGCATATTCATACGCACCATTTACTCTGAAGGCAATATTTTTAGATAATGGACCATAAACGTCAATCGTTGGTTTATAAGAATTCCAGCTTCCGCCGTTTAATCCTATGCTTCCCCCAAAATTGAATTTCGGTTTCTTGGTAATCATATTAATAATACCTCCTGCTGCTGCATTACCAAAAAGCATCGCATTGGCTCCCTTTAAAACTTCTACTCTTTCCAATCCACTTACCTCAGGGAATACTCCACTGTTTACCCTTGCTCCGTTTTTGAAGATATTATCATTACCTAAAGCGAAACCACGTCCACCAAAGCTATCCTGAGAATTTCCTCTTGACGAAGTCACATACATTCCGTTGACGTTCTGAAGCACATCGCTCAATTGCTTTGCCTGCTGCTGCTCAATAATTTCATGAGTAACAATCGCAATCGGCTGTGGATTCTCCATTACCGTCAGATTAGACTTGGTAGATAAAGTTCTTGCCTGGTTTGGATTTCCAGTTTTATGAAGATTGATGTCTTCAATTGTTTGAGTTCTGATCGTATCTGCTTCAACGTTTTTCAGCTGTGCGCCTACTGAAACAGCGGTAAATAGAAGACCTAAAGAAAGTAGTTGTCTTTTCATTTTATTTTTATGTAGAACAGTTTTAAATAAGGCGCAAATGTAAGTATTTGTTTAGAATAGATAAAAATAATTTCATGATTTTTGTCATATAATTTTCAGCCGTAGACATGAATTATTTCTATACTTCCAATCCATAGGTTATCAGGAGGTTTTTATGAATATCTTTGTGAAAAATAAAAGAATATGCAATTGGTAAAAGCAGGGCTCTGTGCCTTTGGGATGAGCGGAAAAGTGTTTCATGCTCCCTTTTTGAAGGAACATCCGGGATTTTTTCTTTCTGCAGTGGTGGAAAGAAGTAAAGAAGAATCTAAAGAAAAATATCCTGAAGCAACAATTTACCGTTCCGTAGAGGAAATGCTTCAAAATGCAGAGGTAGAATTGGTGATTATCAATACACCGGTGCAGACGCATTACGAATACGCAAAAAAAGCATTGGAGGCGGGAAAAAACATTATTGTTGAAAAACCTTTCACTGTCAATGTTTCAGAAGCAGAAGAACTGGTAAAGCTTGCAGAAGAAAAAGGCTTATTTCTGAGTGTGTACCAAAACAGAAGATTTGACCGTGACTTTCTGAAAGTGAAGGAGGTTTTGAATAGTGGTCAGTTAGGAAATATCAAAGAAACGGAGATTCGTTTTGACAGATTCCGTACCACACCAAGTGGAAAACAACATAAGGAGAGTCCGGATCAGGTAGGCTCAGGTTCACTTCATGATCTTGGAGCACACCTTGTGGATCAGGCGGTACAGTATTTCGGGTATCCTGAAAAACTTTTTGCGGATGTATTTTCTATGAAAGGATCGGCATTTGCGAATGATTATTTTGAAATCCTGCTATACTATAAAAATGATCTGAGAGTACGGCTGAAATCATCGGTTTTCACGAAAGAAGATCATTATGCCTATAAAATTCATGGTGACAGAGGAACTTTTCTGCAGGAAAGAACCGATAATCAGGAAAACGAACTGGTTGCCGGAGCCATTCCTGCCTATGGAAAAGAATGGATGCAGCCTTTGAAAGAACCTGATGGAATTTTAAACTACCTGAACGGGAATTCTGATACAGAAAGAATATTCACTTCCAGTGAAGCCGGAAATTATATGGATTATTACCAGCAGATGTATGAACACATTGTTTTTGGATATGAACTGCCTTCTCCCGGAAAAGAAGTCATTCAGAATATGAAGATCATAGACGCTTCTCTGGAAAGTTCAAAAGAAGAAAGGGTAGTGGTATTGTAAATGAATATAAACGAGCTATGAATGGGTTCAAAGTTTAAGGTTTAAAGTTCAAGGTTACTGGAGGTCAGAATAGAAATTCTACGCTTTCACTCTAAAACCCTAAAACTCTCCGACTCTCAAACTCATTCATAGCTCATATTTTTTATAGGATTTCCTGCAATTCCAGCCATCTCATCTCATGGTTTTCCAGTTTTTCAGAAACCGTTTCCAGTTCAGAGGATAGTTTGGCTATTTTTTCATAATCAGCTTCATTATTGAGCTGATCCAATATCTTGGCACGCTGGGTTTCCAGTTCCGGCATTTCTTTTTCTATGGTTTCAAGCTCTCTTTGCTCCTTGAATGTTAATTTTCTTTTTTGAGAACCTGAAGCGTTCTCTGTAACAGCAATAGTTTCTTTTACAGGCTCAGCTTTTACCGCAGCATTTTTTTCTAAAGCTTCTTCACGGCTTTTAGCTTCACGATATTCTGAGAAATTTCCTACAAAATCTCTGATTTTTCCATCTCCTTCAAAAGCAAGGACGTGGTCTACAATCCTATCCATAAAATATCTGTCGTGGGAAACGATAATTAAAGATCCCTGGAACTGCTGCAGGAAGTTTTCAAGAACAGTAAGAGTAGGAAGGTCCAGGTCATTCGTAGGTTCATCAAAAATCAAAAAGTTAGGATTCTGATATAAAATATACATCAGGTGTAATCTTCTCTTTTCTCCCCCGGATAATTTCGAAATCGGAGAGTATTGGGTCTGGTCGTCAAATAAGAATAATCTAAGGAACTGAGAGGCAGAGAGGCTTCTTCCGTTAGCCAGCGGATAATGTTCTGCAATTTCCTTGATGAAATCGATAACGCGTTCGTCTTCCTTATAAGTAAGTCCTTTTTGGGCAAAATATCCGAAAGAAATAGTTTCTCCTGTTTCTATTTCTCCTTTGTCAGCTTTTTCAAAACCCTGGATGATATTCAGTAGTGTAGATTTTCCGGCACCGTTTTTCCCGATGATCCCTACTTTCTCACCACGTTGAAACTGGTAGCTGAAATCTTTTAAAAGAACTTTACTGCCAAAGCTTTTATCAATATGTTTAAGTTCAAGGATTTTATTTCCCAGACGTTTCATCTCAAAATCAAGCTCCAGTCCTTCCTTTCGGGTATCTGTTTTAGCAACTTTTTCGGTTTCGTAGAAAGCGTCGATTCTGCTTTTGGATTTGGTAGTTCTTGCTTTGGGCTGTCTTCGCATCCATTCCAGCTCCTTTCTGTAAAGGTTGTTGGCTTTATCAATCGTAGCATTCAGGTTTTCCTCACGGATCATCTTATTTTCAAGATAAGTGGCATACGATCCGTTATGCACATAAAGATTTCTATCTTCCATCTCCCAGATGATGTCGCAGACACTGTCCAGGAAATAACGGTCGTGGGTTACGAGCAGTAATGTGATTTTTGCTTTATTCAGATAGTTTTCAAGCCATTCCACCATATCCACATCCAGGTGGTTGGTAGGTTCGTCCATGATCAGAAGCGTATGTCGGTGTTCGGCTCTGGTTTCCGTTAATAATTTTGCCAAAGCCACACGTTTGATCTGCCCTCCGGAAAGGGTTCCCATTTTAGCCTCAAGGTCTGTGATTTTAAGCTGAGAAAGAATCTGCTTCATTTCATTTTCAAGGTCCCAGGCTTTATGCACTTCCATATCGGCCAATGCTTTTTCAATAAAATCCTGATCGGTAGAATGTAGAGATTTGTGATAGTTCTTCAGAGCCAGAATAGGTTCTGAGTCCAGTGTCATCATAAACTCCTCAATGGTAAGGTTGGGATCATAGTCAATTTCCTGGTCAAACAGCACTACCTGAATGTCTTTATTGATGATCGCAGTACCGCTGTCTGCAATTTCTTTACCCATTAATATTTTCAGAAGGGTAGATTTTCCGCTTCCGTTTTTGGCAACAATGGCAATTTTGTCTCCTTCATTGATGTGAAAAGACATGTTTTCAAACAAAACTTTGATGCCGTAAGATTTGGTAAGGTTTTCTGCAGAAACGTAATTCATTGGAAATTGATGGTTTGATTTTAATATTGAATTAAGCCGCAAAAATACAAAAATGTAAGCATACAATTTTCCGGACTTTCTTTTATGAAAACGAATGTTTATAATTTTTTAATAGACTGTGTCCATAGCCTGAGAAAAGTATTCAGTAAATTTGATAGAGTTTAATACAAAAGCTTTACATAAATAATACAAAACCAGGATCTGAAGTAATGAAAAAAGTAATCGTTGATATGGATGGGGTAATGGCAGATGTATACCATCAGCTGGTACAATTTGAGAAAAGAGATACAGGAAGGGAAATCGAAATCAGAGAAACGGCCGGAAGACCGGAAATAGAGGCTTTTCCAAACGGAAAGAAACACGTTAATGAAATTGGGTTTTTCAGAACATTACCTGTGATGGAAGGAAGCCGTGAAGCGATGGAGTACCTGAACAATAAATACGAGCTGTACATTGTCTCTGCGGGAATGGAATTTCCGAACAGTCTTAGAGAAAAATATGACTGGCTGGCCGAACATTTTCCGTTCATCGGTTGGGAACAGATCGTCCTTTGTGGGAGTAAAAGGGTGGTGTCAGGAGATGTGATGATCGATGATTATCCCAAAAATCTGGATCATTTCACAGGAGAAAGACTCATCTTTACCCAACCTCACAATGAGTTGATTGAAAATGAAACCTACAGAAGAGTGAATTCATGGGAAGAAATCATGAACATTTTGTAGAAACAGGTGGAAATTTGAATAATTTTAGAATTATTGTCTTAAAGGATGTAATAATTAAAATAACTTTAACTAAAAGGATATTAAATTTAATAAGGCTTTATGAATGTTAGGAGCTTTAAATAAATAAGTTTGCATCAAACTTTTAACATGAAAAAACGCAATGTTATATTCTTCCTTTTGACTGCTTCTTTCTTCAATGCACAAGTCATTTCAGGAACCATTATCTCTAAAAATGAAAACCAGCCTATTCCTTATGTGAAAATTGGCGTGGCAAAGAAAACCACCGGAACAATCTCCGACGGTAAAGGAAAATTTTCAATTGATGTTTCCAATCTGGACGCCCAGCAAAAGATAAAGATTGAAGTACCCGGATATGATGTTTATGAAGAATCGGTACAGAATTTCAAAAAGCATGATCAACAGAAAATATTTTTAACGGAAAGAACTAAAAATATTAAAGAAATTGCAATCAGGCCGAAGAAGCTTGTGGATAAAAACTGGGGCGTAAAAACAAAAACCAAAAGTGTTTTATACTTCGTTAATCCGGCGGGGAATAAAGACAATTTTCTGGGGGAAACCGCATTAGAATTTAACGCAAAGAAAAGGTCGAAAATCAGAAATATTAATCTGAATATCGCCCGTTATGTTTCCACTGAGCCGGTTTTGATGCGATACAGTATTTACAGTGAAAAAGACGGTTTTCCGGATAAAAATATCCTGGACGAAGAAATTACAGTGCAGCTTACTGAAGATATGATTAAAGACGGAACCTACACTCTTGATGTGAATGAACATAACATCTGGGTGAAAGGAAAGTTTTTTGTGGGAATTCAGTTTTTAAAAGAATTTAATGGAAGCATTAAAATCAGCGCCGCTTTGTTCAAAACAGGATTTATAAGAGAGTTTTATGGAGATTGGAAAAAAATGTCTATTGCGGCACCTGCCATTAATATCGATGTGAAAATGGATAAAAACGGAAAAGATACAAAAGATGATGATGACGGAGGCTATTCGGATGAAGCTCAGGAATGGCTGCGGGATAATACCAAAAATATTGAAGAAGCCAACCAATCAATATATGGTAAAAATGAATCTGCAGGAAATTCTCTGAAGTTAAAGGATACTGATCTTTATTATGAAGTCTATGGAGAAGGCGAGCCGCTGGTATTGCTGCATGGCAATTCCGGAAGTATAAAAGATTATTACCAGCAGATCCCTGTTTTATCCAAGCAGTATAAAGTTATTGCGATTGATACCAGAGGTCAGGGGAAAAGTAAAGATACTTCTAAAAAAGATTTTACCTATAAATTATTTGCAGATGATTTGAAAGCTTTGGCAGATTATCTGAAATTGGAAAAAATTAATATCGTTGGCTGGAGTGATGGCGGAAATACAGGATTGGAATTTGCATTGAAATATCCGGATCGCCTTAATAAGTTGGTGACCATTGGAGCCAATGCTTTTCCTGAAGGGGTACAAAATCAACTCATAGAACGCTTCACAAGCCAAATGACACAGCTGAATCAGATAGGAGGAGCCCACGCAATCAATGAACTAAGACTTCTGAAAATCATGCTTACCGAACCCAATATCAGTAAAAAAGATTTAAATACAATAAAAAGCCCGGTATTGGTGATTGCCGGTGATAAAGACGTCATCAAACCTGATCACACGGAATTGCTTGCCAAAGAAATTCCCAATGCCGAAAAGAAAATCTATAAAGATACCACCCATATGGTTCCTTATGAGAGACCGGATGAACTGAATACAGACATTTTGAGTTTCCTCGGAAAGAAGTAAATAAGCAGGGGAAAAGTAAAAGCCGGAAATGTAAAAAGCTCCTTTTGATTTCAACATTGAAATTAAAAGGAGCTTTTTTGAGTAATTGGAAAGTAAATTTAAAATTGATATTTGAGGCTTCTAAAACTTCCATGCCCATTTCTCATCAATCCAGTGTCAGTCTTTTCAAAGACCAGGAATTTCCGTTATAAATATCAAGATCTACCTTAGTATTGATGCCATGAACAATTCCGTTTTCTGTAAACTGCCAGAAATCCCATCGGTCGTCAGGAGAAGGAGACGGGACATCATTGTAAT
The DNA here is from genome assembly GCF_056844665.1 of Chryseobacterium sp. FR048. Classification (NCBI taxonomy): domain Bacteria; kingdom Pseudomonadati; phylum Bacteroidota; class Flavobacteriia; order Flavobacteriales; family Weeksellaceae; genus Chryseobacterium; species Chryseobacterium sp. FR048. The sequence continues at coordinate 42,171 of NZ_JBXDSE010000012.1, forward strand.
TGGCCAGCCAGAGCGGATAATCATCAAATTCGCCTTTCAATAAATCTTTATAATAATGATAATAGGTGTATATGATAGGTTTCTTACCGTAAGATTCTTCTACAATTTTACACCATACTTTCAGGTCCTCAACCAGTTTTTTATTGGTTTTACGTTTTGGTATTTTTTCGATGTCTAAAATAGGAGGGAGGTCTCCACTTTCCAGTTTTACATTTTCAAGAAAATTATTGGCCTGTATAATCGGATCTTCATCAGCCCTGTAGAAATGATAGGCCCCACGGATAAGATCGTGTTTTTTAGCTTCGCCCCAAAATTCACCAAAATGTTTATCTGCACTCCTGTTTCCCATGGTAGCACGCATCACAACAAACTCTAGCGGAATCGTTTTGTTCCCGATGCTGAGGCTGTCCCATTTAATATCTTCCCTGTTCTGATAATGAGAAATATCGAAACCATACGTCTTGTCAAGATTGCTGCTGATGATTCTCTGGATTCTCAGGGATTCTTTTTCGCTGTTGTGAAGTTTTTTATGCTTAAACTTATTAAAGTACAAAGCATAATAATAGCTGACGGATTGTTTTAAATAAAAACCGGTGCCTATTAAAGCAACTATAAGGATTGCCAATATCACCCATCTGCGGAAAAAATACTTCTTCCGTCTGGTCTTATGGAGCTGTTTGGCAGTTTTTTTGGTGTACTTTTTTGGTGTCATAAAGTTTTGCAAAACTAACTTTTTTCACTACTAAATGCTAAATAAAATCAGTAAATTTGTGTATTATGGAAACACGCGAAAAAATCATCATTATTGGAGGAGGATTTGCGGGGCTGCAGCTTGCAAAAACATTGAATAACAAGAACAAAAAGGTCATTGTTCTGGATCGGATGAATCATCATATGTTTCAGCCGCTTTTTTATCAGGTAGCCTCAGGAAGGATAGAACCTTCCAATATTTCTTTCCCTTTCAGAAAGATTTTTCAGCAATCCAGAAACACACAATTCCGGATGACGGATGTCCGGGAAATAGATCCTGTCAACAATAAGGTGATCACCGATGAGGCAGAATTTACCTATGACAAACTCATCATTGCAACAGGTTGTAAAACTAATTTTTTCGGTAATAAGGAACTTGAAGGGAAAGCCTTCGGGATGAAGAATACCCAGGAAGCAATCAGCATCAGAAATCACGTTCTGATGACCTTTGAGAAGCTGATCATAGAAAAAAGCAGAAGTGATGACGGAAACTGGAACATCGTTATCGTAGGGAGCGGACCTACCGGAGTAGAACTGGCAGGCGCTTTTGCAGAAATGAAAAAAGACATTCTTCCCAGAGATTATCCTTATATGAACTTTGATCATTTGAAGATCATTCTGGTAAGTTCTACAGAAAAACCTCTTGCGGTCATGAGTAAAGAGGCCCAGGACAAATCGGAGAAGTACCTTAAAGACCTTGGGGTAACCTTCATGAGCGGAGAAGTGGTGACAGAATATGACGGCGATATAGTACACCTGAAAAGTGGAAAAGAAATTCCATCCAACAACGTAATCTGGGCGGCAGGGGTTACAGGAAATGTAATAGACGGTTTCCCGGAAGATAAATTGGTACGAAACAGATATATCGTTGATCGGTACAATAAAATAAAAGGCTACGATAATATTTATGCCATTGGAGATATTGCCTATATGGAAACCCCTAAATATCCACAGGGACATCCACAGGTGGCCAACGTAGCTATTAATCAGGCAAAAAATTTAGGTAAAAATCTTTTAAAGAAAAATCAGACTGAGTGGAAAGAATACGAGTATGATGACAAAGGTTCACTGGCTACTATCGGAAAGCACAGAGCCGTTGTCGACCTGCCATTTATCAAGTTTCAGGGATTTCTGGCCTGGTATTTCTGGATGTTTCTCCATTTAATGTTAATTTTGAGCGTTCGAAATAAGCTGGCCATATTCTTCAACTGGATGTGGAGCTATATCAACAAGGATTCTTCTTTAAGATTAATTATTATACCTACTAAGAAAAACGGAACATTACAATGAGAATTGATATAATAAGCGTACTTCCTGAATTGATGGAAAGCCCGTTTAAAACCTCTATTTTGAAAAGAGCGATGGATAAAGGGCTGGCAGAAGTACATTTTCATCACCTGAGAGACTGGGCGATCAACAAGCACAGACAGATTGATGATGAACCGTACGGCGGTGGTGCAGGAATGGTGATGATGGTGGAGCCGTTAGACAATTGTATTTCAGAGTTGAAATCCCAAAGAAATTATGATGAGGTCATCTATCTGACGCCTGATGGAGTTACTCTAAATCAGAAAATAGCGAATACGCTCTCAATAAAAGAAAATCTGATTTTCCTTTGTGGACACTATAAAGGAATAGATCAGAGAGTAAGAGATCTTCATATTACAAAAGAAATCTCGATAGGAGATTATGTTCTCACAGGTGGGGAACTTGCAGCTTGCGTTCTTGCAGACTCCATCATAAGATTGCTTCCGGGAGTTTTGAATGATGAACAAAGTGCTTTGACGGATAGCTTTCAGGACGATCTTTTATCACCACCCATTTATACACGGCCGGAAAGTTATAAAGGACTTGAAGTTCCGAAAATTTTACTGAGCGGAAATTTCGGTAAAATAGAAGAATGGCGCCATGAGGAAGCAGTAAGGATTACCAGAGAAAAACGTCCTGATCTCCTTTAAAAAAAGCGTTATCTATGCCTACTTGAGCATTTATTTTTTAAAATATTCCATTTGAAGTTATTATAAATGGAATAATATTTGTTATATGTGTAGGTGGATAGAAAATTATCAATATTTTTAGTTTCAAATTAAAATTTTATTTTCATTATTCTATAATTCGTGTATTTTTAAATTCTGAATTATATGTTAAATTATTAAAATTTTTGAAAAATTAATTCACTATAAGTGATTTTATTGAGATTTTTTGTTATATTTGAACTGTTTCTTATTGGAAATTGATTTTAGCCTATGTGAAGGAATCAATGAAATTTGAAAAAAAAATAATAAATTTATATTTAGAAAAAGAACATAATAAATAAAAGTATAGAAATTAATGTTGATGGAACTGTTCTCTTTTTATAATGTTGAAAATTTATTTTTACCCGATCCGAAACCTGTACACCATTTAGATCCTACCCGGTCAGGCTTAAGGAATTGGGATGAAAAGAGATACCAAAATAAGATTTTTAAAATCTCACATGTATTTCAATTGATGAAGGAGGAGAACGGCGTATTGCCGTTTATTATCGGTTTATCCGAAGTTTCCGGAAGGAAAGTTTTGGAAGACCTTGTGGAGCTGGAACCTTTTCATTCACAATATGGAATTGTACATTACAATTCTATGGACGAAAGAAAAGTGGATGTAGCCATGTTATATGATAAAAATAAAGTAGAGGTCATTGATTCTGAAACCATTACTTTCTTTTTTGAAATAGAAAATAAAAACACTGGAAATTACGACACAACCAGAGATGTACTTTTTTCAAAAATTAAATATAAAGAGGAGATTATTAATGTCTTTATCGCCCATCTTCCCTCTAAGCGCGAGAAAGATATCAATAAACCCAAAAGAGCCTTTATATTGAACGAGGTCCGCGAGCGGATCATGAAAATTGTAGATACAGACAAGGAACATGTCATATTGTGTGGTGACTTTAACGAAAACCCGGATGATGAAAATTTAGTACAAATTCTCTATGACAACGATCATGAGAAGGTTCTAATGAACCCTTTTCAACAGTTGTTTTCTACAAGAAATTATTCTACTTTTCATTATAAATCTGGATTGCTGTATGATCAGATCATAATGTCGAGATCTCTTCTTGACAATAAGACACTGGCCTTTCAGGATGCGCATATTTTCAATTCTGAAAAAATCAGCAGCAGAACCAGAAATTTTGAAGGACGACCTTTCCGAACTTATGCCGGTACACGGTATTTAGGAGGATATAGCGATCATTTCCCGGTTTTTGTAACATTTAAAAGCTTACAGTAAAAAAACATAAATAATAAAAAAGTAGAAAATGAAAAATTCGAGCAACACAAGCTATCATTTAGATTCAATCGACAAGGAAATCATCTACATGCTGATGGATAATGCTAAAACTTCTTTAGCTCACATTTCGAAGAATGTAGGGATTTCCACAACAGCAGTACATCAAAGAATTAAAAAACTGGAACACGCAGGCGTGATTGAAAATTCTATTTCATTCCTTAATCCTAAAAAAATCGGGTATAAGGTCATCTCTTATATCGGTGTGTTTCTGGATCAGCCAAGCCATTACCCGGACGTGGTAAAGTCTTTGCATGATATTAATGAAGTGGTGGAAGCCCATTACACAACAGGAAACTATACTATTTTCCTGAAGGTTCTGTGTAAAGATAATGATCACCTTATGCAGATCCTGAGTAAACTTCAGAAACTGAAAGGAGTAACAAGAACAGAAACCTTTATCTCTTTAGAACAAGGAATTTACAGACAATTGAAAGTATAACGATATGAACATAGCCCAATATTTGGATTCAACTTACCTGAAAACACCGGAACAGTCAGGTATTTCCAACGAAGAAACACTTCAGAAAGATAAAGAACTTGCTCAGGAAGCGATTGATAATGGCATTTTTGCCGTAATGATCCGCCCTGATTATGTAGCAGAAATCAAGAAATATATTCAGGAAAGAAATTCAAATGTTGCAGTAGGAACTGTAATAGGCTTCCATGAAGGAACCTATACTGTTGAAGAAAAACTTGCAGAAGCTTCGAAAGCAATTGAAGACGGAGCAGATGAACTGGATTTTGTGATCAATTACCAAGCCTATCTTCAGGGTGATATTGAACTGGTAAAAAATGAATTTGTAGAAGGTACCAGATTGGGATTGGCGAACCACAAAATTACAAAATGGATCATTGAGATCGCCGCCCTAAATGATACTCAGATTGCTGATCTTACCAAAAATATTGCAGTCTGGGCGGAAGAGAATTTCTCGGAAAATGATTTACCCCATATTTTTGTGAAATCTTCAACAGGTTTCTATCAAACTACAGGTGGAAAACCTAACGGAGCAACATTCGAAGGAATAAGAATCATGCTGGATAATGCAGGAAAGCTTCCTGTAAAAGCAGCCGGAGGCGTAAGAACACCTGAAGATGCTGAAAAAATGATCAGCATGGGAGTAAAAAGAATCGGAACCTCTTCAGCATTGGCTTTGATCAAAGATGAATCTACCTCAGAAGGATATTAGAATCAATATTCAGAAAATAAAAAAACCATCAAATTATTTGATGGTTTTTTGTTTTATACCTGTTCCTGATATTCTTCGTAAAACTGTTGCGTTTCTTGGATTAAGCTGTTCATTTCTTCCAGGGTGAAAACCTCCAGGAATTTTTTTCTGAACTCCTTAAAGTGAGGGATTCCTCTGAAATAATTGCTGTAATGCTGTCTCATTTCTACCAGACCCAGTCTTTCTCCTTTCCATTCCGCACTCCATTCCGCATGTTGACGTACGGCAAGTAAACGGTCAGAAATCGTAGGCTCCGGCAAGTGCTCGCCTGTCTTAAAGAAATGCTTGATTTCATTAAAAATCCAAGGATAACCGATTGCTGCACGCCCGATCATGATTCCGTCACATGCATATTTCTGCTTGTAAGCCAATGCTTTTTCCGGAGAGTCTATATCACCGTTTCCAAAAATTGGAATTTCAATATTAGGATTCTGTTTGATTCTTGAAATATGTTCCCAGTCTGCTTCCCCTTTGTACATCTGTGCACGGGTTCTGGCATGGATGGTCAATGCTTTGATTCCTGTTTCCTGTAAACGTTCTGCTACTTCATCAATATTGATACTAGTACTGTCCCATCCTAAACGGGTTTTTACGGTTACAGGCAGGTGAGTAGAGCTTACAACAGCTTTTGTAAGACGAACCATCAGGTCAATATCTTTCAATACTCCTGCTCCTGCTCCTTTACACACCACTTTTTTTACCGGGCATCCAAAATTAATATCAACAAGATCGGGGTTTACAGTTTCCACAATTCTTGCAGACATGGCCATAGCCTCTTCGTCACCTCCAAAAATCTGGATCCCTACTGGTCTTTCATAATCGAAAATATCCAGTTTCTTACGGCTCTTGATCGCATCACGAATTAAGCCTTCGGAAGAAATAAATTCCGAATACATCAGGTCTGCACCATGCATTTTACACAAACGTCTGAACGGAGGATCACTTACGTCTTCCATCGGAGCCAGCAAAAGTGGAAATTCCGGCAGTTCTATGTTGCCTATTTTTATCATGGTGCAAATTTACAAAATTCTAAATATCCGGAAGTATGATATTATCTATTGATGTGATGGGTGAGTTTGAGAGCTTTAGGGGGGAGGGTTTGAGGGAGGAAGAGTATTAGAGTATTAGAGTATTAGAGTATTAGAGTATTAGAGTGGGTAGTGCGGAAGGAAAGGAGTTTATAAGAAATAACTAATTTTAAACCTTAAACCTTAAACCTTAAACCTTAAACCTTAAACCTAGAAACTAGCTTTTACCTGCATACTTCCAATGTGGATGGTTCTGTCACCGGAATTTCGACCTTCATAGTTTAAATTCAACTGGATGAAAGAGTTGATTGCCTGTTGGATGAATACACTCCATACCTGGTTTTTTCCGGGTTTCAGACCATCAAGCATCTGGTTTCCTACAATACTGAAATTATTTCCCGTAAAGTTGTTACTGATAAAGGAGAAATTTCCACGGATAGACGTTTTTCTACGTTCCCACTGGATCGTTCCGGTAACATCAAAAGCCTTCAATAGCTCTTCGCCATCTATTCTTTGTTTTTGACGGAAAGCGGAAGAAAGCTCTGCCTGAATTGCATCCGTAAATTTGTAGGTAGCTTTAGGTTTGGTTTCAAAATTATTGAGACGGTAATCTCTGGTCGCAAATAGCTGAGACGAGTTTTTTATATCATGTACAGAATTTTCCCAGTCAACCCTGAATTCTTTATTGAACCAATATCCGATATTCAGGAAGTGAGAAGTCTGTTCACGCTCCTCATTACTGAAGTTTGCGTTGATCAGGTTATCATTGATGATCATCCGGTAATTTCCGTTCCATCCTGATTTATCCGTAGGGTTGAATTGTACGGAGGTCAGAATATTTTGGTTTTTAAGGATCTGATCACTGTTTTTTTCAAAAGGGTTCAGAACCAGAACTTTGTCTTTTTTATAGAAAGAGTTTTGTGAGTTTAATGAAATATTGAAATTCCAACGCTTTAAGAAGGCATTTTCCGAATTGAAAACAATCGCTGGATTAACGAATAAAGCCAGCTGAAGCTTGTTCTTATTGGATGGAATATATCTTACCGAATTGGTATAAACCCGAATGTATTTGGCTAAATCGGAATATTCGGCAATTTCAAATTCATCGAGCTGCTGAATACCATCTCCGTTGTAATCTGTCCATTTATAGATTCCCTGCCCATCCGTTACCTTTATGTATTGGAATTCTCTCTGTGCTTCCTGCCCGTTACCAAGCTCATAAAATGCCTGAAGACGCATCCCGTTTCTGAAAAGCTGCTGGTTGTAAAGAATGTTCCCGACCACAAAGTCATTGTTTCTGCTCACGTCCCCTTCCGCTCCTGAATAGAAAAACTTTCTGTAATGAATTAAAGCATTCAAGGTGGTTCTTTCCGTTTTGATGATCTGGCTTTCTGCCATGAACCCGAGGATATTGTTCATATTCTGAAGCCTGTTGTCACGCACAGAGTCATTGTCTCTCATATAGACTTTTGCCAATAATTTAGTACGGGTGCTGTCTCCGATTTTCTTTTGTAAGAAAATTTCTTTCCAGCTGAAACTAGTAACATCCATAAGCTGGGTGTCATTGTATTTCTTTTCATTGTGCTCCATACTTCCCCCGATGGTCCAGCTTCCTTTTTTACCGGTAAATTCTGTGGATACTCCGCCACGAATAAATTTGGTATCCTGAAGGGTGGCATTGGTATTCAGATAAGATAGATTTCCTTTGGTAAAGAATTTTCCAGTGATCCATCCGAAGTCCAGGTCGTTTTTAATCCCTTTATATGAATTTTGCTCGTTAAGATAATTGACACGATAATTTAACGTAGACTTATTATTCCATTTATTCAAAAAGCTGAAAATAAATCTGTTTTGGGTCTTCTTATTAAATTCCTGGGCTAAGTTGAAATCTCTTGAGAATTCCACATCATTGATACGGTCCAGAATATGGAATTGTTTGTCGATATATTGGTATTCAAAACTAGGCGTTCCTTTCCATGCATTTTTGGTAAAACTTTTATTTCCAAAAATACGCCATGCATACCCGATATTCTGATCGGAATCCTTTGAAGAAAACAGATTGACATCGTAGTTGCTAAGAGAAATGTCAGCCCCTATTTTCCCTTCATTCAGCAAATATTCTGAATTTAAAGAGTATACCTGAGATTTCTGTGGCGAAGGAAGTTTTCTTACCGCCCTATAATCTCCCTGATTAGGACCTACATATTGGAAAACTCTTCCGTTATTAGTCGTTTGTGCTATTTTATAATCTCCCAGATTAACCCCGAAATAAGTAAACGAAACCTGATAAAGTGTTAAGCTGGAATCTGTGGAAAATTCATAATTTCCGGCAGTATTTAAACGGTATAAAATTTTATTGACATCATATTCTGTAATCACTCCTGATGGGGCATACATCAGATTAGGATCATTTCCTGCATCTGCTAAAATCTGCTCATCCTCTTTAGAAAGGCTCAAAGCAAGTGGTGCATTTTTGTTATCATTTTCCATGAACCAGTTCAGACCCACTTTGAATCTTTCTCTCTGATGTTCAAGCTTTCCTGTAAACAAATACCTTGAATAGTTCCTGTTGGCATAGTTATAGGAAATCGTGATGAAATTCTGTTGGAAAATAGGGCGGAAACTGGTAAAGGTAACCTCACCAGTGTTATAATTAATGATATAGTCCTGGTTTTCTCCCCGTTTCATTAGGATCCCGTCTATAAAGACCTGTTCAGATCCGGAGATAAGGGTTATAAACTGTTCCCCGTTTTTACCCGTCAGACGGTAAGGTCCCTGGTTTCCTTCAACCCCCTGAAAACGAATTCTGTGAAATTCACTTCGCGCAACCCCGGCAGAAATATCTACGAAGGTTTTATTGTCTTTGCCAATTTCTGTCTGGAACTGGATCCCCATGCTTCTTCGCTGGTACTTGGCAAAATAGTTTTTAGCTTCTACAAGATCAAGGTGTCCGGCTCTGAGAATCGACTTTTCCTTAATATTAAGCTGCATATAGATCTTATCGAATTCCTCTAAGGTCTGAGTGTATCCATCGGCCTGAATAGGCAGGTTGTGGTCTGAGATACTCGCCAGAATGGTAACATCTTTGGAAAGTCTTCCGGAAATCTGAAGATCCATGGAACTCTGTACAGACTGTCCCTGATTATTACCGAAAGTAATTCCCCGGATAATAGATCCTTTGGAATTTAGTTCTCCTAAGAATCTTTTTTTATCATTTTTGGCCAATACAGCTTCATCAATGACAATCTTATTATTGGTTCTTATAAAATCCAGGGTGTCTTTTGCAAAAAGATCCTGTTCAAGCCTTGCAGCAAGTATACTGTCTCTTTTTATGCTGTCTTCAGGGACGTTAGGATTTTTCCACGAAAATACCTGAGCATTTCCTGAAAATATGCCTAAGAAAAAAAATACGATTAGGATAATAAAATTCCGCAAGTCCTGAAAAATAATGCGTAAAAATAATTAAAAAATGTTAACACGACCAGATCAACTATTATTAACAGAAATTTAATCCAAATATTGTGAGGTCCAAAAAAATAAATGTAATTTAGCCCTGAAATTATTAATAACAAAAATTTTTAAAATCATGAAAAAACTTTATTCGTTTTTTGCTACAGTAATGTTAGCAAGTGGAATTTTTGCTCAAACAGTATTTAGTGCAACATTTGATGATGTAACAGGTACTGGAGGAAATGATGGAGGATGGAGCGGTAGTGCTGCAGGTACTTCATTTCAAGATGGAACAACATCATATACAACTGGTGGAAATTGGAATTTTTCTAAGGTTTACAAAGGAAATGGATGTCTTAAGGCGGGAACAAGTAATACAAAAGGATCTATTACCACTCCAACTATCAATTTAACTGGGGCAGCTACTTTAACATTTAGAGCTGGTGCTTGGGATGGAAACAGTGAAAAAACTACTTTAAATATATCTGCAACTGGTGCTACTTTAAGCCAAGCAACTGTAACAATTGTAAAAGGAGCATTTTCTAATTTTACAGTAGATATTACAGGAGCTACAGGAGCTGTAACGCTTACATTTGAGGGATCAGCAGCTTCTAATAGCAGATTCTTTATTGATGATATTGTTGTAAGTACTGCAACACTAGGTGTAGTAGACGCTAAAAACGTAAAATCAGCAAACTTTGTGAAAAATTCTTACGTTAAAAACAACGAAATTACTTTCGGTGCAGACGTTAAGGATGTAAAAGTTTTCAACATGTTCGGACAGCTGATAAAAGAAGCTTCTGTAAAACAAAACGGAACAGTAAATGTTGCTGAGTTAGCAAAAGGAAACTATATTGTGACAGGTACTGTAAACAACCAGCCGGTATCTCAAAAAATTCTTAAAGACTAATCATCTTTTTAAGATCAAAATATAAACAGCCATTTCATCGAAATGGCTGTTTTTTATTGTGATTATTTCATAATTTGGTGGTATCTTTTTTGATATTTTTATAATGAAACCATTTTTTAAATTGATATGATGAAAAAAATCTTTACTGTTGTTGGTTTAGTATGCATTACAGCATTTACAAGTGCTCAGATTGTGATCAGCGAGATTTATGGAGGTGGGGACAATCCTGATGCAGCTTCGAAGTATAGTTATATCATGCTCAAAAATATCGGGACCAATCTGGTTTCTTTAACGGGGGCAAGTATACAATATGCTCCGGCGGTAGGTGCATTTACGCAATATCACACTTTACCGGATCTTACTTTGGGGCCGGATCAAACTTACCTGATTCAGGAGGCGGCTATTGAAAAAGGGACTGAAAATTTACCGACACCGGATTTTATAGCAACGATCATTACCAATTTTGACGGGACTCCCAATAATTCTTCGGGAATAAATATTTCAGGAGTGTCCGGTAAAATAGCCTTAGCAGGAAATATTGTACAGGTTGCAGGGCCAAAATCACCCAATGTCCTGGATTTTGTAGGATATGGAGTGAATGCAGATCAATATAAAGGAGATCAGCCCGCCGCTTCCCCTATGATAACAACAGCTTTAAAAAAAGAGAATAAGACAGATACCATTACAGATCTTCTGTTTGAAGGAACAGTGAAGTCCGGTTTTGTACAGAATCCTTATATCAGAGATGGAAAAATTCTTTTCGGAACCGAAGTTCGGGATGTGAAAGTATATGATAATTACAGACAGGTCGTGAAAAAATCACCTACAAAGCTGGCGACAAGTCTGGATATTTTAGAACTGGCCAAAGGAACTTATATTGTAACAGGTACCATTAATAATGTTCCTATTTCCCAGAAAATTGTGAAAGATTAGTCTTAATAAACAAAAGAACAGCTCACTACAATGAATTGTTCTTTTATTTTTGTGGATCATAATATCCTTATATTTTTGATGATTTGTTTTCCTAATACCATCCTCTTCTGGCCGCATTGATAATTGAACCAAGATTCAGCACCAGCGTATATCTGATTCGTTTTGCATAGTCTTTGAAGGACGGTTCAAAGCCCAGCGACGACTGTATCGGGAAATAAACTTCTAAAAAGTCAGGGATGATTCTTACTTTGACACCACTGTCCCATATGAATTTTGCAGGAAGGTCTTTATTTTTATAAATTCCAGCATCAGCATATACATGGAATATCTTCCAGATACTGGAGTCTACGTTCATAGAAGTGATCCATTGGTTGACTGTTCCAGGAAGAAATGATTTAAAACCACCATCAGCCAGGATAAACTGTTGTGAAAGAAGACCGCTGTTGGCACTTTCTCCTAAAAGGGTGTACGAAAATGAATAATTCGAAACTCTTGAAATTCCATAGTCGAACAGATCATTTCGGGTGTTATTTCTTAAAAAATAGCCGGCAAATAAACGTACACTAAGTTTTTGTTTAGGTGCAAATTCCCATCTGTAGAAGCCTTCAGCAGTTATTTTATTGAAGTCTTCCATTCCCTGGGTACTCAGGCTGAAACTTTTTTCATGGATCATCTGGCTGTCACTGTATCCATAGCCGATACTCCAGAGATTATATTTACTATAGTCGTCATTGGCAACCATCAGAGGGCTCAGATCTCTTTCAAAATAATTATAAGAGGCTCCGATGCTTCTGCTCACAGTACTTCTTGGATTCTTTCTGAAGCTGATCGATGAAGATATAGATGTTTTTCTGTAGGCCAATCCATAATCATAGTGAAAATACGCTCCCGAAACTCCAAAAGTCAGGCTTCGGATAATGCTTTCAGCAGGCATGAAAGAGTAGGAGACTGCTCCTGAACCGGTAAGTTTTCCTGTTCCGGTACTATAAGTAGGGGTAACTGAATACAGAAATTTCTGATCAAAAAAAGATTGATTTTTCAGGTTAACTCCTAAGAGAAATTTATCATACGTGTTGTTGAAACGTACTCTGGGGCTGATATAAATTTCATTATATTCCGGATTGGGAATATCTTTTATTAATTTAAGTTTAATTTTTTTCGCGTTGGAGAACAGCCCTTTTGCATACAGAAAGTTATCTCTGTAATTCGATTCAGGGAAGATATAACCACTGTTCAGTGTCATTTTGTAGATGTTGTCTGAAGCGGGAAGGGATAAGCTGGTGATACGCTGATTTTCCTCCGTATCAATCCAATAGGCTTTTTTCTCTCCTTCTTTGGTTTCTGTTTCCAGTTTTACAGGGATGGCAACATCCGTATTTCTTGCAATTCTGATCTGTAGAGAATCGTTTTCCTTTTTGATATGTTTCAGTTTGAAATCAACTCTGTTTTTCTGCTTAAAAAAGTTAGACAGATAACTTGCTGATTTATTCTTTTCAGATAGGTCGGTCAGAAATTCTTCAGGATTGATTTTTTTTCCTGAGTTTTTAGAAATATAATTTTTTACAATATCATTGAAAGAATCTTCACCCATTTTATCCGCAGAATAGCTGAACAGGCTTCCGGTTTCAAAGCTGCTGATTGCCATGTCATTAAAATTACTGAGAACGGGAAAGACTTCATCAATCTTCTGATCCAGATTCTGTAACATGATATACTGATAAGCCAGTCCATAGCGGTCCAGAAGTTTTACTTGTGAGGCATGGAATATTTTTAAAGGCTTAATTCCGAATATTTTGGCTTCCGGTAAAGTTCCCAAAAGCTTGGTATCCTGATAAAACTTTTTCAGGTACTGAATTTCAAGATATGATTTTAAGCCGTTTTTGAACCAATGATTCTTGTCTTTATCTGCAATAATGTTTTCATCAAGCACTTTTTTGGCAATGATTCCGAAATAATCAAGATCGGTCTTTTCAGCTTCGGTAAACAGTTGAAATCTGAATTTCCAGAAAGTAATATCGTTATTTCCAAAGAAGTCTTCTTTAGCTCTGAATTTATCTGAAATAAAAATGCTTTTCGGAAGGGAGCCTATTTTTTCTTTAAGGAATTTTAAATGAAGAGGCAGATAAAATTCAAGATTCTGCTTTTCTTCAGGTTTCAGGTTGTAACCGAACTTTACTTCAGTATCGGTTCCGTCAACATTGACTTTTATACTCGGATATTGGCTCAGAGAAATCAGGAATTCAGGATCCGAATCCAGATAGCCTTTGAAAGAGTTCATCTGTATCTGTGGAAGATTTCCTTCAACAAAGGTATTGACAGGGATGTCAAAATTGACTGTCCAGAATGTATTGAAGCTAACGGGTTCTTCAATGTCGTGGTAGTTTCTTTTATCCCTATTGTCCGGATCAAAATGATCCGGAACAATAAAGAAATATTTTAAGGCAACATTCTGGCCGGCTGTTCCGTATCCCGTAAATTGATGATCGGGAAGCTGCATCCGGTAGTGAAGCTGCAAAGTAACACTTTCACCAGGTTTTAATGCCGCTTTCAGAGGAATGAAAAGATTTTCATCTGAAAGTGTACTTACGGGAATCTCTTCGTGATCTGAATTTTTAACATTCAATTCAAGAAGTTTTCCCAATTGATGATTTTTCGCAAAATGCAAATCATTATTCCGGTCTTCCAGTTTTCTGTAGACCAGAGAAGTTCCCCGCTTGTTGTAGGCGGAAACCCAGTTGAGAAGTTTTACTGTATTCAGATCTTTATCAGAATGATTGTAATAGACAATCTCCTGGTTGACCTCAAGGTTTTTTTTGTCAGGAGACAGTTTAGCTTCAATATAAATACTGTCTTTCTGAGCAGAAACTTGTATAACTCCCCAAAACAAAATAAGGCAAATGCTGAACTTTTTCAAATATCGGTGATAAAGCCCAAATATAACTTATTTTGTATTATACTTTACAGGTTTTTACTCCTGAATTGCTTTTTTTTCCAAAGAATTAATATAGGCATTCCAACCCTCAGCTTTGTAAGTGATTGCAGCTGCTTCCGGATCTTCAGATTTATAGATTCCTCTTCCTACAATGATGAAATCGGTGTGCAGGGTTTTGAAAACGTGTTCAGGGGTGTTGTACTGTTGCCCTTTTCCGTCTCCCGAATCAGCAAGATTAACTCCCGGAGTGAATAATAAAAGCTCTTCAGGAAGTTTATTCTGAGATACTCCGCCAATCACGTTAGGATGAGATTGAGCGACTTTCAGTGCTTCTTCACGGTAGCTTGCCGTTGTAAGAGCTCCTTTGGAAGACATCCCTACAATAGCGACTACTCCTACATTACGGAAGCAGTCTAATGACTCAAAACCTCCGATGACCTGAGACGTTACAAAATCTGCCCAGTCTGTAATCTTGAAAACACCGCTGGTAAACTGAAGTTCCTGAGTATTTCCGATGTCAGCAAATTTTCTGTCTTCCATTAGTAAGAACTGGTGTTTGGCCGCAATTTCTTTTAATGGAGTGATCGTTTTTTCGTAATCAAAATCAGAAATAATATCGATATGTGTTTTTAAAGCAACGATATGAGGTCCTACTTTTTCTGCTAAGGCCAATAATTCCTGAGTAGTGGTAACGTCAGCAGAGGCAATCAGGTTGGATTGTTTTGCTAAAGCATTTTCCAGTAACTTTTTAGAAACCGAATGTTGGGCATTTTGAAGTTTCTGTTCGTAAGAAGCTCTGATTTCTTCTTCAAACTGAATGTGGTTCCCCTGAAGGAAATCCTGAATTCTTTTCACTTCTTCATCTGATAACTCACCCGTCTCCTGAAGGATGTCGCATACTTCTGAAATATTGAATAGCGTGTGGACTCTGTATCCTTTCCCCTCCAATAGTTGCTTTCCGCCCTGCTCTCTGTCCAGAACCACTACAATATCCGAAACCTTAAGATCTTCCTGCTCTATCTCAGGAATGGTTTCCAGCAAAGATTTTCCTGAAGTGATCACGTCTTCTACCAAAAGACAATTCTGTCCTTTCTGATAAATTCCTTCGATCAGTTTTTTGGTACCGTAGCTTTTCGCTTCTTTTCTTTTAATAATTAATGGAATATAGCTTTCCAGAGACATCGCAGTAGCCATAGGAAGCGCAGCATAAGGAACTCCACAGATTAAATCGAAATTATCTAACGGAAGCATTTCCAATAAATAATTAGCAAGATTTTTTAAAATTTTAGGATCAGAAGCCAAAGGCCTCAGGTCTACATAAAAAGGGCTTTCGATACCACTTTTAAGAGTAAACCTTCCGAATTTGATGATGCCTAGTTTGTAGCACTCTAGGAAGAATTCTTTTTTACTTTCCATTATTTTTTATTAGATGTTGCAAATTTAAGGAATTGAAATAAGGCCTAAAAATTTATCGCCTATTTGTATATAAAAAACCACCCCGGATTGACCAGGATGGTTTGAAAAATATAATAAACTATTATTTTACGATTTCAGCATCAATAATTTGAGTGCCTTTGTATTTTTGTTCAGTTTCCCAAAGTAAAAACTTGTCTACCTCTTTGATGAGCTTAGGAATCGTCAGTGACAGAACTGCCAGGTCATCCATGACTCCAAGAACCGGTATGGCAAACTCAGGAAGCAGGTCGATAGGGGAGATGACGTATAGAATTCCCAGTAAAGGAAGAATAATGTCAATGGATTTCATCGGATAGATTCCTTTTCTCCACATTCTGACCATTCTGAAAATATCAGGGATCTTTTTTATAAAGCCCTTGTGATTGATAGCTTCTTTTGCAAGATTTAATTTTGAATATTTCATTTTGTGTTTGGATTTAAATAAATTTTTCAATGCTATAAATTTCACAAATCCTGTACCAACAAATTATAAAATTTAGTTAAAAAAACTATTTGATAATATTGTCAATGAACTGATGCACAGTCTCTGAGTTCCAATCCTTTGAAGCATCTTCCTTGATAAGGATTCTACCGGTCTTATCCAGAAGAAAAGTGGTAGGAAATACTTTAGGAAGTATTTTTTCCGAAATAGGACTTTGCGCAATATAGACAGGAACGTTATAATTATTTTCCTTCAAAAATTTTCTTACGTCCTCTTCTTTATCATTCATAGCAATCAGTACAAAGTCTACATGATCTTTTCTTGAATCATACAGCTTTTGAATAGAAGGCCATTCTTTTCTGCATGGCGGGCACCAGGTTCCCCAGAAATTAAGAAAAACAGCTTTGTTCTTAAAGTTTTTAAGGTTAGTGCTTGGTACATTGATTCCCTTAAGGTCAACATCATAATCCTCTTCACCTACATGTACCGCCTTCTCAATGGTTGCCACCGGAAAGAATGTATCCTTCAGGAAATTTCTGATTCCCGGTACGAAAGCAACAACGCCGATAATGACGATCAATACAAGATAAATGATATTTTTCTTCATGTCTTTTTATTATAGCAGATCTAAAATTTCCTGAACAGCATCCTTACCTCTGTTTTTGGCATAATATATCTGCAGATCATTATAGAATGTATCTTTTGGATACCCTTCCGGATCTGCCTTATATTTCATCAGAAGCTCATATCCGTATTTCGGACGCGGGCCCCATGAATTTTTAACGTTAAATTCATTATCCAGGATCAAAACTTTAGGAATAGATTCCGTACCGTTGGTCAGGAACTGGTTGATCAGGCTCTTATCACTGTCTCTCAGGAAAACTCTTACGTCGTTATGTCCTTCAAAAAATCTGAATAATGCAGGAACAGTTGCGCTGGCATCACCACACCATGCTTCAGAAATAATAAGGATCTTCCCGTCAAAATTTTTTGCAGCAAGCTCTTTCAGCTGATCTTCATCCGGAACGTATTTTTTTACCGTTCTGTCCATTCTCTGAAGGCCCAGTTCATAATATTGTTTATATTCAGCTTCCTGCTGATTGGCAGGATGCTCTAATCTTTCTTTTGCAATCTGAAGGTATTCTTCGAAAGAAATTCCCTTATCCCAGTAATTTTTCATTACCAAAAATATTTATGTTAAAAATGATTGATATTTCTTGTTTTATTGATCAGAAACAGGTCTGCTAGCACAAATGCAGCAAGAGCTTCCACTACAGGAACGGCTCTAGGAACCACACAAGGATCATGACGCCCTTTCCCTTCTACCACAACAGGATTTCCATCTTTGTCAATACTGTCCTGAGGTCTCAGAATGGTTGCTACAGGCTTGAATGCTACACGGAAATAAATATCCATTCCGTTGGAAATTCCACCTTGGATTCCCCCGGAAAGGTTTGATTTTGTAGTAAAATCAGTGTTGAAAGCATCATTGTGCTCTTTTCCTGTCATTTTGGCACCACAGAAACCGCTTCCGTATTCAAAACCTTTGCAGGCATTGATATTCAGCATCGCTTTTGCAAGTTCTGCCTGAAGTTTGGAAAATATAGGTTCACCAATTCCTACCGGAACGTTTTTGATCACGCAGGTAATGGTTCCTCCAATAGTATTCCCTTCTTTTTTGATTTCCTTGATTCTGGAAATCATTTTTTCAGCCGTTTCAGCATCCGGGCAACGTACATCATTGCTTTCCGTTTTAGAAAAATCAAGAGCCTGATAAGGTTTTTCACAGAAAATATCACCTACGGAAGAAACGTAAGCATTAATTTCGATTTCGGGTAAAAGCTGTTTGGCAAAAGCTCCGGCCACTACCCAGTTCATCGTTTCTCTTGCAGAAGATTTCCCGCCGCCACGATGATCTCTGAAACCAAATTTCTGATCATAGGTGAAATCAGCATGACTCGGACGATATGCTCCTGCGATATGGTCATAATCCTTTGATTTCTGATTTTCGTTTTCAATGATAAAACCGATTGGGGTACCTGTTGTTTTTCCATCAAAGATCCCGGAAAGAAACTTTACTGTGTCGCTTTCCTTTCTTTGCGTAACAATAGCAGACTGGCCGGGTTTTCTTCGGTTCAGTTCATATTGAACCTTATCGAGATCTACCGTTAAACCTGCCGGAAAATTATTGATGATACCGCCATAAGCCACTCCGTGACTTTCTCCAAATGTTGTAAGACTAAGAAGATTACCTAATGTGTTGAACATAGTACAAAATTACCTTTTTTTCTCCATATAATAAAGTTTCAGGATTTGTTCTATTTATCAGTGTTTTCGATATTATTGATCACTTTTTGCCCTTCCTGTTTTTCGTCAGAATTCATTTTTTTCCAGATAAATCCTTTACCAAGGTCTTTTTCATCAATAAGCTGAGGGAAAATTCCGGCTTTAACATCATCAAAAATATAGCCAGTGGAAATGGCAGGCAAGGGAGTGTCAAAATTATAAGGGTAGTTTTTTGATACATTAAATTTCAGATTTCCGACTTTAAAAGACTTGAACTTTCTGTATTCATAAGTTGCCGGTTTGTAAAGCTGTTCTTTTTTTATCCCTATCATAAATCCGCCTACTCTGAAACTAGGAATATATTTTTGAATGATGCCGGGAAAAGATAATATTGAAATGATGAGTATGCTGAATACTGAGAATACGGCTATTGATTTTCTTTTATCAAAATACCCATAGAATATCATAAAAAAGATGACAAAGAATACATCTATGAAAAATCGGTATTGTGCTGAAAATATCAATACCAGTACACTTTTTATTAATATTGACATACAGACTAAGGTGAGGATTTTTCTTTTTTTGACCCAAGCCAGTATGGAGAACAGAATAAGGCTGAGGATGAACAGAATGTTGATCTTAGACTTGATCCCTTTGAGGAAAAGCCAGTTTTTAATATAATCAGCTGTTGAAAACCGTTGAATTTCTTCATAAGAATACTGCATGTCATAGGTCTTAAGAATTGCATATTGTGAAGAAATTTTTAAAACTTCCGGATTAGGTTTCCAGGATACTTCCATATCTCCAATAGCTACCGGAAAGATAGGGTAGCCGAATGTCCATATGTTTTTAATAAAGAATAAAAGCAGAATAGCAATCCCGAAAAACAGTTTCCGTACATTGGGCTTAAGAATGAGAAAGGAATGGAGGAAAACAAATATCGGAAGCCATATCATGGTAGGCTTTACAGCAAAAACAAATATAGAGAATGCGAAAAGGAGAGTAGTGTTTTTACATCCTATGACAATTTCATTTAAAATAATCAGCGAAAAGATAATAACAGGCAGGTCCGGGCTGGGAGATTGAGAAAATAAAAACAGTACAGGTAAAAAACACAGGTGAATCCAATGTTTCCTTTCTATACTATAAATGGAATAAATGATCAGTAAAACGGTGTTGATTCTCAGAAAAGGATCTGAAAAACCGGAAAACCCGGCCTGAAAAATATGCCAGAGAGACATCTGCCCAAGCGTAAGGTCCAGATTGGAAATCCCTTTGACCAACCCATATTCTGTAAGCCATTTGACTGTTGGGACATAATACCCGAAATGATCTAATATATAAGGAGCGTAAGAACCAGCCAGTAAAATGATCAACGAAACAATACCAGCCAGCCCATAATCTCTTTTTGAAAACTTGTACAGTTCCCGGTACAGTTGATCTTTAAAAAAAAAGAATAGTCCTAGTAGAATAGAAGGTATCTCGACGTAGATATTCAATGGAACAGAAAAAGAAAGAAGTGCCCATACAAGGCTGATTCCTAAGATTCCTGAAAGTATTTTTCCTGAAATTCCTCCGAACCCGTTTCCAAAGAGACTTTCCATGATCTTTCCCCAGCCCATCAGGACCGGAATCATAAAAACAGTGGAAATAAGGATCAGTATCATAAAAAAAGATTGCTTAAAAATAAGCAATCTTTATATCTTATGGTTAAAAATATTATTATCGAGGCTGTACTCTGCCATCTTTTCTATCCTGAGATCTACCGATGGTATAACCTGTAGCTCCACCTACAACTCCGCCGATTACAGCTCCAAGTCCTCTGTTTTTCTTCGCAATGATTGCTCCGGCAGCTGCACCCCCTACGGCACCGATGATGGTTCCTTTTGCGGCTTTACTCATTCCTTTTTTCTTGGTAGTTCCCTGTGAAGCACTGCTTCCGTTATCAGCATAGGTACCATTACCACCTCCTGAATTGGAGTTTCTATCTCTATATACGGTTCTGGTTTCTCTTATAACCTGTGGTTTTGAATTATTGATGGCAGCAGCTTTTGCGGTTTTGCTTTCAGAGATACTATCTGCTTTTTTCTGAGCTTCAAATACAAGCTTTTCTTTTTCAATAGCCAACTTTTGTTTTTCTATTTCAAGTTGTCTTGCCTGGAATTCCAGTTTTTGTGCTTCCAGCGATTTTTCTGCAACCGCGTCATCTTTCTTGCAGGCCGTCATTAAAAAAACGGATAAAAAACCTGCTAATACTATCTTTTTCATAACTCAAATTTTAATAAGCTTAAGCCAAAACGACTTTAGTTCTATTTTTATTTTCAATTATGAAGCCAAATTTTAGTTAATGAACGTTAAAATTGACAGTAAAAAGAATTATGAATTATAAATCCTGATAAATTTTATACTATTGATGGGAGATTCCAAAAGCTTAGCACAGATTTTGTGATGGATCAGAATTTTTGTAATTCTAAGAAAATTAATCTCAGATTCGTCATCGTCCTCTGTTCCGGGAGGTAATGTCTGATGAAAAGCAATTGTAAAATATAGTTAATCCATAATTTTTGTTGAATTCATCTGGGTTGGCTATTTTTGAGATACTAAATTACTTTTAATATGAAAAAATCAATTTTTACAGTATCAGCTGTGTTAGGATTATTGGCTGTTACTACTTCATTTACTTCCATCGATGGAGTGGAAGTTCCAGCTAAAGTTTGTACTGAAGTATCTCATAAAGATGCAAAAACGCAAACCTTTCCGGTTCGTTATGGACTTCTGGCAAAAGACGGAACAAAAATGCTTTCCGGTTCAGGCTTTGATTTGGGAGGTTTTGTGGCAAAAAATATTGTTACAGGTGAGGAATATTTCAGCGACAGATACCATGACCGCGCGCTTCCGCAGTTTTCTGAGGAGGATTTGCCGGCAGGAACTTATGAGTTTTCAGGAATTCAGGGCCAGGGAGGCTGGGTAGGTTATGGAACGGTTGTTGCTACTATTTCTGATGATAAATTGGATGCGGATGGATATATTACGATATATGTTCCGATTACATGGGAAGAATAACTTTGTAGAAACAAATATTTATCCTACATTTACATCCCTTCAATTTTAGGATCAAGTTATTAATGGCTGTCTATTGTTGGCAACACAAGAATGCAATAGCAGCATAACAATATTTCTGTTTGGATTTTTCTAAATAGATTTTTTTCATCATTTGTGTTTTTTAGGCCTCCGTAAGGAGGTCGTTTCTTTTTTAGATACTCTGATCTCATGACATTTTATGATTCTGCTCATAAAATATAAGCAGCATACTGACTATTTTTGAATCCGAGCCTGTTTTATTTACAATGAGACGGGTTGTTTATTCACTGGATGTGTTTTCAGATGAAAACAGAAGCATTTTAATTTCCATATATTTTATCCAGATGATAAAAGGGCTCCTCAATTGAGGAGTTTTTTGATTGATTCAATCAGGATTTCAAGCCTTTAATGTCTTATTCTTATCGTTGAAAATAAAAACAGTTTTTATGATTCTACTCATAAAATAAAAAGATAGACTGGTATAAATTTGGTAATCTATTAAGAGATAAAATAATTTTTTATTTCTGATATAAAATTTTTTTTCATCATTTGTGTTTTTTGAGGCCTCCTTCTGGGGGCTTTTTTTATGCAGACTTTCGTTAGATTATACAGCGAAAACTATTCTGCCATCAAATGGATGATCACAAACAATGAATATACTTTCATTGAATCTTTTTACCGGAGTCTGAATCATTTCATATGCTCCCTTCTCATTTAGTCTTTCTGCCATAAGATTGATGCCTTCTCCTATTTCACGAACTTTAAATTCAATGTGATGTTGTCTTTCATTATTTTGAATGAAATCTTCTTTGTTGGAATTTTTTTACTACGATATTAAATTTTGTGGATGAGGTTAATTGCAGAATAAATTATGTCAATTTTGGATTTATACTTTCGATTTGCCAGGTTTCTTCGTTGGAAATAAGTTTTTATTTCTGAATGTGAATTTTTTTTTAACTGAAGGTTAATTATTTCATTGGTAAGAATACTGTTTCATAGTTGAACTTATTTTAATTAATTATAAATAATTATGATCTTGTTTTTATAAATATAATAAAAATGGAATAAAATGATTAAATGATAAAAAAGTAGCGTTGAAGAATAATTTAATTTTTTTTTCGAAAATTTGAATTCTTGGCACGATTTTTCAATGTAGTTATGTAACTCATGTTTAATTTGAGTTTTCATGGTTATTAGTTTTTATCCTCGGAATTTCCGAGGATTTTTTTTATGCCTTAATTTGTCCGGAATTTATCATTCTGATACATTTCATTAAGGTGATTTTTTATTTATGATGAGTTGTTGTGTGGTTGTCTGGTTTTTCTTAGAAGTAGGGAAGTGTATTTGAAAATAAAATAAATATTTTGTGCTTACCCAAATTTCATATATTAGTTATCCAATTTATAAAATCAATAATTATGAAAAATTTAAAGAAAATTTCAAGAGAAAATTTGAAAGTTATCAAAGGCGGACTTAGATATTGTAATAGTGAGGAACTTTGTGCAGAAGGATGGTGTTGCTCAGGGAATACATGCAGACCTATAGAATCCTCTTACTGTAAGCATTTTCAAATATAAAAATAATGGCTCCTGTTTGAAAGGAGCTTTTTTATTCAAATGCAGAAGGAAATTGTAAAGGTAAAATGATCGATTAAGTGCAAAAGTGGAGGGGGTGCAAAATGTTTGGGTAATCCGGATAGCAAAAATATTTTTTTACAGATTAAAATCAGCAATTCTGGAGAGTGAGTTCCTTTGGGAGGAAAACATAATTTATCTGAATAGAAAAATGATTGTTTTATACATTTCAATAAGTCCAATATAAACAATGCTCTATTTCCCTAACTTTTGATATTGATATTATAGAGTCTCCTTTTTGAAACAAAAATTGAAGTTATTCAAAATAATTGTTTAAATTAACAACACAAAAAATATTAATGATCATGAAAAATTTAAGAAAAATTACAAGAGCCGGATTGAGATCAATTCAAGGAGGAATAGAAACATGTATTCGAACCTGTTTGCAAGAAGGATACAAGAAATGTTGCATTAAAGGAAAACCTTATGTATGTATACCGAATGACCAAGTTTGTGTATAATAACCAATTATATACATAAAATAAATTGAATATAAATTTTAGACCGTCTACTAGATGGTCTTTTTTTATGGAAAACTTTTTAATACATGAAGTTCTTTCGTATAAAGGATTTTTGTGACTGATTCATTTTGTACTTCATCCGATAATAAAGAATATTCGTGATCCCTTTTTTATGGATAGAAATAAGCGGAGAAAGCAGGAAGTCAAAAAACAAAAAAACCTCTAAATATATTAGAGGTTTTTTCCGAGGTACCTAGCGGATTCGAACCGCTGTAGATGGTGTTGCAGACCACTGCCTAGCCGCTCGGCCAAAGTACCATTCTTACCATTTTTGAGGTGTGCAAATATAGTAAAAATTCTTTATGATCAAAAGTTTTTAAGCAATTTCTTTTGCTCCAAGGTTGTCTATTTCGCTTTTTGCTTGAGTTTCAGCGATATATTTTTTAAGGTCTACCACTCTTGTTTCACTCCATCCGTCATGCCATCCGTTCTCCCCCAGGAAAGAAAGGGCATCAAAAGGTACAAACCTGGAAATATTCCTGATAAAATAATCCTTGAATGTTGGTTCAGTACCATCTATACAAATGACTTTACTTCCTGTAATGTATTTACCGATAGATCTACCTTTGGTAAAGTATTCAATAAGCAGAATATAGATGAAATACACCGTGGAGGTCATCAGTATATCCACCAGCCTGTTGACTTGTGCCATTTTTTGAGGAATTTCGATGAAAAAATCAATGTTTGTCAGCTTGAATAGTAAAGACGAAACAAATCCAAAAGCCATAAATATAAATACTACAACAATTCTGTCGATGACAAGATTGGCTAATCTTATTAATTTTTGGGATCTGTTTTTATCCACAACTACTAAATATTTTCTCATGGTTTAGGTATTAGTTTTTTAAAGTTTAGTTTTTAGTTTTAATGTTAAAATCCATTCACAAGGAGTTTTAATGAGGCATTGGTGTCAATAACGGCCGTGATTCCCGTGTTACTGAGCAGAATTTTACTTGGCTTAAGGTTGAATACTTTTCCGTTCATCTTTAAACCTTTATAATATTCTTTATTGAATGCCTCTTCAATGCTTTTTCTGGAGGTTTCTTCCAGTTCCTGAGTGGGAATTCCATATTCCTCTTCAATCATTTTTACGATCTTTCCCTGAAAAAGTACAGAAGCAGTTTTGTGAAGAATATTGGTTGTTTTCAGCTTAAACTTGGTTTCTGATAAGACAATTTTTCTTTTTGCATCATCATAAACAGGGATCCCGGAAATAATGGAAGTTCCATGGATGTATCCATCTGTCTGAGCTTCGATGACCACTCTGTTGTCGACTCCATAAACTCTTACGTCGGTTACCTTCACTTTAGAATCCCGAATATCAAATTCTTTGTTTAAAAAAGTTTTTCTGGCCATATTACTCGCTTCGGTAAAAGGAATATTGGCTGTAGTCTGTAAAACAAACTTATCTGCAACCGTAGGACTGAAATTAAAATTGGCAACAGAAGTTACCGGTGAGGACGCTGTCGGCTTATTTCCAGTAAAGGTTTCCGAATAAATGTCAACTCCAAGGGTTGCATTGATCTGGTTGGCATAAAATTTCAAAGGGGTGATATTGACTCCCACGGGACTTACCTTCAGCCATGTATTATATTCCTCGGAAATATTGAAAGGCTGCAGAAACGTATTCCAGGCCATTAAAGCGTATTGCTGAAAATTCAGCTGAGTAGCCATTTGCTGATCGATGGTTTTGCAGAATTTTTCCTGTTGTTCTTTTAAACTTTTTTCAACAATAGAGGTGATCGGAATCTGGATCTTTCCATAATCAAGCACCGGTTTAGTTACCCATCTGAATCCATTGGGTTGTGTATTGGTGGTAATTGTCCAGTTATTTTTAAAATTAACGGTCGTATTAAAAGACATTACCGTTTCAAAGGTTGTATTCTGATAGGTGTATACGCCTAAGGTTCCGATTCCTTTTTCTGCCCATATTTTCAAAGGAACTTCAATGAGCAGGTTCTGATTGGTACCGCCAACAAGCCGGATTGGCCTTGTCTTCCATACCTTTACTTTAAACTGATCATTATTATTGTCTGTATATGAATCATCCTGATACACGAGGTCCTTTACGGAGGCGTTGATCATATTGCTTAATTCGGACAATGGAATGGTTACCGGCATTGTGATGCTGGATTTGATCTTTGGAAAGTTATAGCTTGCCAATTGATTATCAACACCTGTCTGACCAAAAGCATTGATAAAGAGTACTAGAAATAATATTTTAACGAATTTCAATTTTTATGTTTTTTTTGTTTGGGTGAAAATAAGAATTTTAATTTTCCGGTTTAAAACTTTTTTCCAGTTCAATGCTGGCTCCTTTCATTTCTCCCTGCATTGGTGGAGCGGTTTTGGTAATTTTTAATTTAATATAATCAATCTGTGGAAAACGGTCATGAATTTTGGAAATAATTCTTCCTGCT
Organism: Chryseobacterium sp. FR048; assembly: GCF_056844665.1. Classification (NCBI taxonomy): domain Bacteria; kingdom Pseudomonadati; phylum Bacteroidota; class Flavobacteriia; order Flavobacteriales; family Weeksellaceae; genus Chryseobacterium; species Chryseobacterium sp. FR048. The sequence goes on from NZ_JBXDSE010000012.1 coordinate 68,572, forward strand.
ACATGTTCCAGCAGTTTAGATTTTATTTTCATTTCATGGTGGAGAATTTCGTTGATGTCGGCATAGCTTATCGTATCATGCAGATCATCAGATCCGGCAGCTTTCCACAGATCGGTATGAAGTTCTGTATTCAGGATATAATAAGTCCCGATAATATTTTCTTCAGGAAGAACGCCATGGTAGGCATATATTTTTACATCTTCAAGATATATTTTGCTCATTGCTTCAAATTTTATGAAGCAAAAATCGCTTTAATTCTTCAAAATCTGAATTTATTTCAACAGTTTTTTTCTCCTTTTTCATCAGATCATTCAGGGATTCGGGGATTTCGATAGAGGTATTAATTGCTTTTTCTACAGCATCAGGGAATTTTACCGGATGTGCAGTGCCCAAGATAAAGCCTTTTTTACCCGGATTTTCTTTCAGATACAGCTCCAGAGAGGCAAATGCTACCGCAGAATGAGGGTCAAGGAGATAATGATTCTTTTGATATACTTCTGTGATCGTATTCAGAGTGTCCCGATCATTAATAGAATAGGCAGATACTGTATTTTGTAAAGCATCAAACTGGTCTCCGAAAAGTTCTAAAATCCTTACAAAATTGCTCGGATTCCCCACATCCATTGCATTCGATAGGGTAGGGACCGCTTTTTGTGGCTGAAAGTTTTGGGTTTGCAGATATTCAGGGACAACATGATTGTCATTGCAGGCAGCGATAAAATGGTCAACAGGCAGTCCTCTGAAATGAGCCAATAACCCGGCACAGATATTTCCGAAGTTTCCGCTGGGAACACAGATTACAGGCTTTTCATCTTGTTGAGCAAGCCATTGTTTATAAGCGAGAAGATAATAAATCTGCTGCGGAAGCCACCTTGCCACATTGATCGAATTGGCGGATGTCAAAAGTAGGTTTTCATTAATTTTTTCATCTGCAAATGCGAGTTTCACGAGATCCTGACAATCATCGAAACTACCGTTAACTTCCAGAGCAGAAATATTCGCTCCTAATGCTGTAAGTTGTTTTTCCTGAACAAGACTTACTCTATTTTTAGGATAAAGGATAACGACACTAATTCCGGGAACCTGGTAAAATCCATGAGCAACGGCCCCGCCGGTATCTCCTGAAGTGGCAACAAGTACAGTGACTTTTTTCTGCTGATCTTTCAGAAAATAAGAAAGGCAGCGGCTCATGAACCGGGCTCCGATGTCTTTAAACGCTAAAGTAGGACCGTGAAAGAGCTCCAGAACAGAGATTCGGTCATTGATCTTTACCAAAGGAATTTCAAAATTGACTGTTTCAGAAACGATTTCCCATAAAATCTCTGAAGGAATTTCTTCTCCAACAAAGTCTTTCATACACCTGTAAGCAATCTCTTCATGGGTATATTGATCAATATTTTGAATGAAATCCTGATCAAACTGAGGAATATTTTCCGGAAAAAAGAGTCCTTTATCTTTTCCCTGGCCTTGTATTGCAGCATTTTTGAAATCTATTTTTTCCTGATGGTCTTTTAAATTATAGTATATCATTTTCGGTTGTGTTGTAAGGTTTGTGATTTAGGCTTCTTCTATGATCTGAATTCCGGAAGGGTTTATTTTAGAGACATAGACAAAACTTTCTATTTGGATATCATCATAAGCTGACTGCATCATCTGGGCAATTTTTTCAGCGGTTTCTTTTTTCTCTGTCAGCATAAAAACAGAAGGACCTGATCCTGAAATTCCTCCGCCAAGCGCTCCCATGTCAAGGCTTTTTTGTTTTATATCGTCAAATTTCGGAATCAGAATACTTCGGACAGGTTCTATAATAACATCGTTGAGACTTCTGCCAATCAGTGGAAAATCATTGTTCTGAATTCCGGCTACCAGCCCGGCAATATTTCCCCATTGCTCAACTGCGCTCTTCAAAGAAATATTTTTCTTTAAAATCTGCCTGGAATCCGAAGTTTTTACTTCAACCTGGGGATGTACGGCGGCGATAAATAATTCAGGAGAATTCAAGGGGATGATGTCGATAGGATCTGTAGATTTTACTAAAGTGATCCCTCCATAAAGACACGGAGCAATATTGTCTGCATGACGGACACCGGAAGCCAGCTCTTCTCCAAACATGGCAAAATGGACCATTTCGTCTTTTGAAAAGATGTTTTCCAGCAAAATGTTGGCTCCAAAGGCGGCTCCGGCGGCACTTGCCGCACTGGAGCCGAGCCCGCTTCCGGGTTTGATATGCTTTCGGATAGTGATTTCAAACCCGTTAGTCAACTTAAGGTGCTCCTGAATTTTTAATAATACAATTCCGGCTACATTCTTTGAGGGTTCTTCCGGAAGCCCGAACAGATCTTCATGTCTGATGATAATTTCCGGAGTATCCAGTAATTTCAGTTCCATTTCATCATAAGGTTCATGTACGGCCATTCCCAGAATATCAAATCCACAGACCAGATTGGCAACAGTAGCAGGGACTTTTAATTTTATATTTTTCATAATTTTTGTTTTTAAATAGAACGTATAATATCGGCAAAAACACCACTGGCAGTTACTTCTGCTCCGGCTCCGGCACCTTTTACCACCAAAGGCTGCTCAGAATATCTCAGGGTTTTGAAAATGACAATATTGTCTTTCCCGTAAAGATGAAACAGATCGCTGTCTGAGGCTACATGCTGTAATCCTACTTTTGCTTTTCCATTTTCAAAATCAGCGGTGTATTTTAATATTTTACCTTGCTGTTGAGCATTGTTGAGCAGACTTTTAAAATGATCTTCATATCGGGTAAGTTGATTATAAAAATCCTCTACGCTTCCCTGCATGCATTCTTCAGGCAAGAAGCTTATATTTTCAATTTCTTCAAACTGAAGCGGGTATCCGGCTTCACGGGCAAGGATCAGAATTTTTCTTGCTACATCAGTTCCGGACAGGTCAAGCCTTGGGTCAGGTTCTGTATAGCCTTCTTTTTGCGCCTGGGCAACAACTTCGGAAAATGTTCTGCTGCCATCATACTCATTGAAAACAAAGTTTAAAGTTCCGCTCAGTACGGCCTGGATAGAAAGGATCCTGTCACCACTTTTGATCAGATCGTTGATGGTGCCTATAACGGGAAGTCCGGCTCCTACATTGGTTTCAAAATAAAAATTACAGTTGTGGTTTCTGGCGGTATTTTTTAAAGTTTTATATTTTTTGAAATCTGAAGAAGCCGCAATTTTATTACAAGCCACGATATTAATACTCTTTTTCAGCAGACTTTCATAAATTTCGGGTACGTCAGGACTTGCCGTTACATCTACAAATACGGAATTTCTTAAATTTCTGGCTATAATTTCACCTGCGAACTCCTGAACTGAAGCTTTTTCACTTTGTTCATTCCAGTTCAGATACCTTTCATAGGAGATTCCCTGATCCGAAAATAGCATATTTTTGCTGTTGGATATTCCTGCAATTCTCAGATTGATGGAGAAATTTTCCTGTAAATAGGCATTCTGATCATAGATTTGCTGGATCAGCTTTGAGCCTACATTTCCGATACCGCAGATATAGAGGTGAATTTGTTTTATCTCTGATTCAAAAAATTCCTCATGAAGAACATTGACGGCTTTTTTACTGTCTTTTTCCGAGATCACAATACTGATATTCCTTTCAGAAGATCCCTGAGCTATGGCTCTTATATTGATTCCGTTATTTCCCAGACTGCTAAACATTTTGGCACTTACTCCGCTTCTGCTTTTCATATTTTCTCCTACCAGAGCTACAATGGAAAGCCCGGTTTCTATTTTTACAGGATAAACCCTTTTCAGTCTGACATCATCTGCAAAGGCTGAGTTAATGGCGTTTTCCGCGTGAAAAGCATCTTTTTCATTGATTGCAATAGTGATGGAATGTTCAGACGACCCCTGAGTAATAAGAATGACATTGATCTTTTCCTGGCTGAGACACTGGAACAGCTTTGCTGAAATTCCGGGAATTCCTACCATTCCGCTGCCTTCTAAAGTCAGAAGGGCAATATGGCTCATATTGGAAATTCCTACAGCAATTTGTTGCTTTTCCTGTTCAGCTGCTTTGGAATGGTGAGAGATCAAAGTCCCTTCTGCATCAGGTGCAAATGTATTTTTAATGAAAAGGTCAATATTCTTTACCATGACAGGCTGTATGGAAGGTGGATAGAGCACTTTTGCTCCGAAATGAGAAAGTTCCATGGCTTCGTGGTAAGAAATTTCTGAAATGGGTTTAGCGTTGGACACCAGACGGGGATCGGCAGTCATCATTCCGCTTACATCGGTCCAGATCTGCAATTCCTGTGCATCAATAGCACTGGCTATGATGGCTGCGGTATAGTCGGAGCCTCCTCTTCCAAGAGTGGTAGGGTTGTTTTTGAAATCACTGGCTATGAAACCGGGACCAATGATGATGCGGTTTCGATTTTCGTTGAGGTAATTTTTCAGGTTGTTTTCAGAACTGTTGAAATCTACTTTTGCATGAGTAAAGTTGCTGTCTGTTTTGATCAGGTCTGCAGAATTCATCCATAAGCAATCCAGTCCTTGATGCTGAAGCCTTGCGGCAATGATACTGGAAGACAGGAATTCTCCATAAGAGGCAATTTTATCTTTTATTTTGTCCGTGAATTCGCCCAAGACAAAGATTCCGTTGTAGAGATCTTCTATGTCGTTGAAATGTTTTTTCACGAAACTCAGCCATGAGCTTTGTGCCAGAACCGGGATCAGTTCTTTGACCAGTATAATATGTTTTTCTTCAAGATCTTTAGTGATCCGGAGATAAGTTTCATCTTTAGCAGCGGCATATTCTGCTGCTTTGATCAGCTGATCGGTAACGCTGTGAAGCGCAGATACAATAACTACAACATGGTCCTTTAAGGATTCTTTTTTTATAATATTTTCTACCAGAAGAATATTCTGGGCATTTGCGACAGAGGTTCCGCCGAATTTTAAAACTTTCATCAATAATCGATTTGAGGTTGGGTAAAATGAAATGCTTACTCTTCGAAAAAAGAGTACGGGTACCGGAAATAATATGTGAAAATTTACCCCGTTATGGGGTAGTTGTTGTAGTTGTGAATGTAGAAACGGAAGATACTCCTGAAATAGGTGACTTCAGGATAGAAATATCAGATATGTTTCTCAATACATTCATTGTAACGGAACAAATGTACAAATAATTTTGAAATGGCCAAGTTTTCTTAAAAATTTAAATAATTAAAAGTCAGTTGCTTGAAGTAGGCTTAGTTGTAATTTTTACTTTTGATGTGTTTTTTTAAGTTTAAAACAATCATTGATATTGTGTGTTCGAATGAATTTTTTGCTTCGTTTTACTATTTAATTGTTAAAACGATTACACTTATGTAAAAGTCGGCTACACTTACTAATTGAAACTTTGCTGGTATCAGGAAGTATTTCACTTTTGTGGAACAAATGATTAAACATTTAAATAGTATGAAAAAATGAGAATCTTTCTGTAGAAAAAAAGATAAATATCAATGATGGCTTTACAGCAATGCCAATTGAAGTACGAGGAGGAGAATTGTGCTTCAGGAGCGACGGTGCCTGGGAATGTTGGAGAGAACCGGGCGGAACCTGATCTGCTTGCTGTACGTTTTTTAATGGTAAAAATCATCAGGGAAAGCATTGTGACAACAGTGCTTTTTTTATTATTTCTTACAATAGGGATTAATTTTTTGTTTTTTAAAAAAAGAATTTGGTATATTTATAAAGTGAACTAAACCAGATTATTATGAAAAATTCAAAAAAATTAAACAGACAAAATTTAAGAGCTATTACTGGAGGTTTGATGGACAGTTGTGCCGTCGATCTTGATTGCGGACCAAAAGGCTGTGCCAGATGTACGGACCTGAGAGGTCGTAAAGTCTGCTTCTATCTTTACCCTTATGATCCTTCCATTCCGGGGAGCTGCTTTGTTCTTCAGGATTAGAAAGCAGAACCAGATTGAGAAAGTCCTGTGTATGACCAATTAATTTGACTTAAAAGAGGAATATTGTAGAAATAACAGGAATCTTCATTTTTTATTTTACTATTAAAATTAACTAATCATGAAAAAATCAAAAAAATTAAACAGAACAGACTTAAAATCAATTAACGGAGGTCATGACATCAACGATTGTTTTGAATATTGCCCTGCCGGACCTTATGGACCCGATCAGCCGAAGTCATGTGCCGATTATTATGATTTGCCTCAGTGCTGCAAAATGAGAGTTTTGGTAAGTTATGAATGTTTCGATCCCCGTTGAGTAAGGGAAAGCAATAAAATGATCTAAAATTATTCATCATCTTAAAATCAATGAATCATGAAAACAATTAAAAAATTATCAAGGGAAGAGAAGAAATCTGTCAACGGAGGCTTCACTGCTATTCAGATTGAAGCTTGCGGTGGTGAACAATTTGTATGCTTCAGGGGCGGAGGTGCCTGGGGGTGCTGGAGAAAGCCGGGCGGAACCTGCTATGCTCCCATGCTATAGGTTGTTTCTAAAATTGAATGATAAAACTAAAATCGAGAAATATGAGAAAATTATCAAGAACAAAATTGAAAAATATCAATGGTAAAGGAATGGCAGGATGTGCAGGATGCTCAACAGCCGGAAACTATGGTGATGGCCCTGAGTACACTTACAATTGCTGGAACTATTGGGGGTTACAGGCAAACTGCAGAAATTGTGTAGATGTAAGCGCAGACTGCTATGGTCCGGATTATTCCGATTTTTATAACTAAAAGAACATTAAAATAAATTTTTTATCTGAAAAGGTTGTCTCTTAGAGATGACCTTTTTTATTGGAAAGGTTTATATCTGTTTTACGCATGTTTTATAAAACGGTACACTTATTTGAAAACTACCCACAGCTGTTAATTGAAGCTTTGTTTTATGTAAGAGGTGTTTCATTTTTGTAGAGTAAATATAAAATAATCAAACACTACATTATTATGAAAAATATCAAAAAACTTTCAAGACAGGAATTAAAAACTGTGAGCGGTGCCGGAGATATTGGAGGAACGCCTCAGATCTATTGTGGAAAAAACCGTAAATGGTGTGAAAATCTGAAGAATTGTGTAGATGTGAGCGTCAATTGCTTTGACTTCATACCTTATCCGGGAAATGGTACGATCTCTAAATAAAAGTTTAAAAAACATAATACATTCATTATGAAAAACCTGAAGAAACTTTCAAGAGAAGAACAGAAAACAGTAAACGGTGGTTTTACTGATTTCCAGATTGATGCATGTGGAAGTGCTGCATTAGTATGTTTCCGTGGCGGTGGAGCCTGGGGATGTTGGAGAAAACCGGGCGGGATCTGTTATCCGCCAATGGTATAATTAACACTTAGAATAAATTATCTGAAAACAAATTATTATGAAAAAGTTATCAAGATCAAATTTAAAAATCATTAATGGCGGGGCATGCCCTGGTGGCTGTCCTTATCCTGCAGGAACAGGATATGGTCCCACATACTCTATTTATGGCTCCCGTACATGTGAAGCTTATCGTATGTTATCAAATTGCTGTCAGAATCAGTATTTTCTCGATCGGAAATGCGGAATAGTAGTTGATCCCTAAAGAAATAATAAAAGCACTGTGAAAACAGTGCTTTTTGTTTATTTTATACTTTTTGAAAGATCAAGCATGGCCTCAATCGGTTTCAATGCTTTTAATCTTAATTCTTCATCAATAAGAATTTCAGGAAGCTCATATTTCATACATAAATAGAGCTTTTCCATCGTATTACGTTTCATATAGAAACATTCTGAGCAGTTGCAGCTTTCGTCAAAAACCAGTGCAGGAATCAGTTCTTTGTGAGGAGCACGTTTTTTCATTTCGTGCAGAATTCCTTCTTCTGTTGCAATGATGAATTTCTGACAGTCGTCCTGTTCCACAAAGTTTAGTAGAGCAGAAGTAGAACCAATGAAATGAGCCAGTTTCAATACAGCTTCTTCACTTTCCGGGTGTGCAATCAGTTTGGCATCCGGGTTGTCTGCCAGTTGTTGAGCAATTCTCTCCATTGAAAAGGCTTCGTGTACTACACAGCTTCCATCCCAAAGGATCATATCACGTCCGGTTTTCTTAGAAAGGTATCTTCCAAGGTTTTTATCCGGTGCAAAAATGATAGGTCTGTCTTTCGGAAGTGCTTCAATCACCGTTTCAGCATTGGAGCTGGTTACGATAATATCACTTTCTGCCTTAGTTTCAGCATTACAGTTGATGTAAGTCGCAATTAAAGCGTTGGGATGCTGCTCACGCATTTTTCTTAATCCTTCTCCTGAACATCCGTCTGCTAAAGAGCATCCGGCCATTGTATCAGGAAGAACTACTTTTTTAGTTGGGTTCAGGATCTTAGCAGCTTCTGCCATGAAATGCACTCCGCAGAATACAATCATGTCCGCATTCGTTTCTTTCGCCTGTCTCGCCAGCTGTAAAGAATCTCCCAGAAAATCGGCAATATCCTGAATTTCTCCCGGTTGGTAATAATGGGCAAGGATTACTGCATTTTTTTCTTCTTTAAGCTTAAGAATAGCTTTTACCAATTCTTCTCCCTGAGGAATGGCAATATCTTTTATATCCAGAAATCCTCTTACAGGAATTGCAGATTTAGCTTTTTCTAATGTTTCGGTACTCATATCCACCTCAATTTTTTATTATCAGAAGCCAGAGGTTAGAAATTAGAAGTTAGATTTTGAGGGTCGTATTTTACTCCCATCCTCCTGCTTCCATCTTCCAGCCATTAATTACTGATAAAACTTTTTATTAAACTTTCTATTTCTTTTTTAGCTACATCAAGATCGGTATTGATTACGATCCTGTCAAACTCGCCGGCATAGGTCATTTCTTCTTCTGCCTTTTCCACACGGGTTTTGATGGTTTCTGCATCATCTGTATTTCTGGAAATCAATCTTCGTTCCAATTCTTCGATGGAAGGGGGTTCTATAAAAATAGACAATGCTTTTTCTCCGAAATATTTTTTCAGAGAGATTCCTCCTTTTACATCTACATCAAAAATAACAACTTTTCCCTGTTTCCAGATCTTTTCCACTTCAGATTTTAAAGTACCGTAATATTTGTCAGTATATACTTCTTCATATTCTACAAAAGCATCTTCAGAAATTTTCTGTCTGAATTCATCAGGTGACAAAAAATGATAATCTACTGCATGTACTTCGCTTCCTCTCGGCTGTCTTGTGGTGCAAGAAATTGAAAATTCCAGCTCAGGAAAGGTTTCCAGAGAATGTTTTACCAATGTAGTTTTTCCGCTCCCGGATGGTGCTGAAAATATAATTACTTTATCCATTTTTTACAATTTCGGATTACGAGATCCGAGTTTCGGGTTTCTTTTTTAGAAATGACAACCACGCATCTCGTATCTCGTACCTATCATTACAATACGTTTAACGTTTGTTCTTTTATTTTTTCAAGGTCATCCTTCATCATCACTACCAGTTTCTGGATGGCAGCATGATTGGCTTTAGAACCTAATGTATTGATCTCTCTTCCGATTTCCTGAGAAATAAAGCCCAGTTTTTTCCCGTTGAAAGATTCATTGTCCATTACTTCTTTATAATATTTCAAATGCTGGGTAAGTCTTACCTTCTCTTCTGAAATATCAAGTTTTTCTGTGAAATAAGCCATTTCCTGGTAGAAACGGGTTTCATCTACGTTTTCAAATTCTTTTAAAGCTTTTTGATAACGCTCTTTTACACTCGCAATTCTTTCTTCTTCAAAAGGAATGACCTCACCTAGATATTTTTCAATATTTTCGATGTTTCTGTTCAGTTCTTCATGAAGAATACCACCTTCTGTTTTTCTGAATTCCTCGAAACGGTCTACTGCTGCATTGACGATTTTTGCCAATGATTCCCATTCTCCTTCCGTAAGTTCATCAGGTCTTGAGGTAATCGCATCGGGAAGTCGAACCGCCATTTTAAGATATTCGAATTGAGGGCCGTCTGAAGCAATATTTTTAAGCTCATTGATATAAGAATCAATCAGATTTTTATTGATCTTTACATCATTAGATTCCTCAAGATTTTCGATATTGACGTAGCAGTCTACTTTTCCACGGATAATTCTATCATTAAGAATTTTTCGGATCTCAAATTCTTTTTCTTTATAACGTAAAGGAATTTTGATATTTAAATCAAAGCTCTTGCTGTTCAAAGATTTAATATCTATTGTTATTTTTTTTCCTTCAAAAACATCTTCGGCTCTACCGAAGCCAGTCATTGATAAAATCATAGTTTTTTATTGTTCTACAAAGATAAACATTTAAGTCTATAGTTTAACTAATGTTGAATGGCTGGAAGATGGAGGCAGGAAGCGGGCAGATTGCTGTGAATATAAATGAGATTTAATTTTAACCTCCAGGATCAGGCTTCCGTCTTCCAGTACATTAAATAAACTCATTTTCGTAAATTAGCACAGTGAAAAAGAAAAATTTAATTTCTGTAGTGGGCCCCACCGGAATTGGTAAAACAAAATTGGCAATTGATCTGGCTCAGCATTTCAATACAGAGATTGTCTCCTGTGATTCCAGACAGTTTTTTAAAGAAATGAAAATAGGAACCGCCGCTCCTTCAGAGGAAGAACTGGCTGCAGCACCTCATCATTTTATCGGAAATCTTTCTGTAGAAGAATATTATTCCATAGGGCAATATGAAGAAGATGCTCTGAAAAAACTCCATGAACTGTTCAAGACCCATGATACGGTCATTCTTGTCGGCGGAAGCATGATGTACGAAAAAGCAGTGATCGAAGGTTTGAATGACCTGCCTGAAGCTGACCCTGAAAATCAGGAGAAACTTCAGAAAATAATGGAAGAGGAGGGAATTGAAAAACTTCAGGAGATTTTAAAAGATTTAGATCCTGAATATTTTGAAGTGGTAGATATTCACAATCACCGAAGACTGTTACGGGCCATTGATGTGATCTGGCAAACCGATAAAAAATATTCGGAACAGATTGCTGTTTCTCAGGATTCCAGAGATTTTAATACGATTAGGATCGGAATAGAAGCTCCAAGAGAAGAATTGTATGACCGAATCAACCGCAGGGTGGATATAATGATGGAGAAAGGGCTTTTGGATGAGGTTAAAGGTTTGGAGAAGTTCAAAGGGCTGACCGCATTAAATACGGTAGGCTATGCAGAACTGTTCAAATATTTTGACGGGGAATGGGATTTGGAATTTGCCGTTTCTGAAATCAAAAAGAACAGCCGCAGATATGCAAAACGCCAGCTGACATGGTACAGAAAGGCGGATGATATTCATTATCTGCAGTTGGGATATTCTGAAAAAGACTATGAAGATCTGCTTCAGTGGATTGCGGAGCAGTTTCAGGAATAATAAATTTACATTATTAAATAGCTTTGAAGCTTTAAAAATATAGATTTATACGGAATGATAGAGTGTATGGATAAATTAAGCATACAGTTTATCATTCCGTAGGTTCTAAACATTAATCCGGTATACACCCTGAAAGACGACCTGTTCCATCACAGGTGCCCGTGCCGTATCCGGATGCACTTACCCAGTCGCAAAATGCTCCTTCTTCTTTTCCTTTGCAATTGTTGATAAAGCCCCCTCCCTTAATGGATTGTAATTGCTCTCTTGAAATTTTTTTTAAATTTTTCATAAAATGTTTTTTTGGTTTTCCTACTCTATAAGCTTTTCGGATGCCGCTTCTTTAAAAGTAATCTTTTTTTTAATATCATAATCATCTGATTGGATCTTTAACTTTATTGCATACCGAATGTAATATAATCTTAGCACTAATTTCAATAAAAAAATGCAGTCCCTAAAGACCGCATTTCCTAAACAATATAATTAAATTTACTACTTCCAACCGCCGCCCAGCGCTCTGTATAGATCCACAATGCTGCTCAATCTTTGTCTTTTGATGGAAGCAAGATTCAACTCTGCCTGTAGGGAATTTCCCTGTGCTGTAATCACTTCCAGGTAGTTGGCTGAACCTCCTTTGTATAAAAGCTGTGCACTTTTGATTCCGTCTTTCAGAGTAGTAGCCTGTTCAGTTGCTTTTTGTTCCTGAACTTTTAAATTTTCATTAGAAACCAAAGCATCAGAAACTTCTCCTACTGCATTCAATACCGACTGACGGAAGGCCAGAACGTTTTTCTCTCTTTGAATTTTGGCTACCTCCAGATCTGTTTTCAACTGTCTTTTCTGGAAAATCGGTTGCGTAAGCCCACCCAGTACAGACCCAAACAATGAGGCCGGAATCTGGAACCAGTTATCGAATTTGAATGAATTGACACCGCCGTTGGCTGTAATCTTCAAGGCCGGATACATATTGGCCTGGGCAATTCCTACCATGGCATTAGATTCCAATAGAACCAATTCCTGTTGGCGTACATCCGGTCTGCGGCTTACCATTGCTGCGGGAAGTCCTGCCTCAATATTCTGAGGGAGAGAAGTGTCAGACATTTCAATGGTTCTGTTCACTTTATTAGGCATTTCACCGATCAGGATGCTTAATGCATTCTCCTGAATGGCAATATTCTGTTCCAATTGAGAGATCAGGAGTTCTGTGGCCTGCTTTTGGGCAGTAGACTGCTGTACTCCAAGAGAGGTAGTATCACCACTTTCCCACATTTTTTGTGTGATCAGTAAAGTATTACTGCTCAGTTCCAGATTAGATTTGGCAATGGCCAGCTGCTTATCAAGCATCAAGAGGTTGTAATACCCCTGTGCAATCGCTGCTACCACTTGAGTCTGGATGGCTTTTGAACCTTCGTAAGTTTGAAGGTACTGCATTCTTGAAACTTCCTGTTGGTTTTTTATTTTCCCCCAGATGTCTGCTTCCCAGGAAAGATTGAAGGCTGCATTATAATCTTCAACATGGCTCTGTCCTAAAAATAAATTTAAGCTTTGCCCGTTCATGCTGTTTTTGGAAGGTTTTGAAATCTGAGCTGCCACCCCGAAACCAACATCCGGATATTGCATATATTTTGCCTGCTTCAGTTTTTCCTGTGAAGAAGCAACCTGTTTCAATGCAATTTGCAGATCATAATTATGTTTGATTCCTTTCTCAATCAGTTCCTGCAAAATAGGATCATTGAAAAATTGTTTCCATTCCAGGCTGGCTACACTCGCTGTGTCGGCAGTAGCAGTATACTGGAACTTTTCAGGAAGTGCCAGATCCGGCTCCGTATAAGCCAATTTGGATACACATGAAACAGAGCCTATAGCTATCGCAAATGTTAGAATAATATTTTTTACTCTTTTCATAGTTTTTAAATTTTAATTGAATACAAAACTTTGAGAAGGTTTCATTTAAGCAGGACCGTCTTTAGTAGGAGAAAATACCTTGCTTTTGAACCCTTAAGAATAGTAAGGAAGGTCAATCAATAACCGCACTGAACAACGAAGTTCCTCTTACGATTCTTAAAATCTTAATGATCACTTAATGGTTTAAAATCATTGGATGGCTCTAAGATTTTCTCAAAATTTTGTCATTCATTTTTTTATTAATGGGTCGTTGCTAAAAGTTCTTCCTCCATCTGTTTTTTCAGAAGTCTTTTCTTTTTTCTGCTCGGCATTTTTTCATGCAGATACTGGAAGACTACATACATTACCGGAATAATAAAGATCCCGAATATCACTCCTGTCAACATTCCCCCTACAGTACTGTAACCAATAGAGTGATTTCCTTTTGATGAAGCTCCTTGTGTCCATACCAATGGAAGCATTCCCACGATAAAGGCGAAAGAGGTCATTAAGATCGGTCTCAGACGTAATCTTGACGCCTGAAGCGCAGACTCTATCAATGATTTTCCTGCATTTCTTCTCTGTACCGCAAATTCTACGATCAGGATGGCATTTTTGGCCAACAACCCTACCAGCATGATCAATCCTACCTGTACATAGATGTTATTATCAATACCGGCTAATCCCGTGAAGGCAAATACCCCAAATATCCCTGTAGGAATCGTAAGAATAATCGCAAATGGAAGAATATAACTTTCATATTGTGCAGCCAGAAGGAAATATACAAACAGAATACTCAGGAAGAAGATAAATGCAGTCTGGCCGCTTGTTTTGATCTCTTCACGGGTAATCCCTGTCCATTCATATCCATATCCTCTTGGAAGCGATTGCTTGGCTACTTCTTCTACCGCTTTGATAGCATCCCCGGTACTGTAACCAGGTTTTGGAGTTCCGTTGATCGTTACCGCGTTGAAAAGGTTATTTCTTGTTACAGTTTCCGGTCCAAAGGTTCTTTTTAGAGTTACCAATGTTTTGGCAGGAACCATTTCTCCCAATTTATTTTTTACATAAATTCCTTCCAAAGAATTAATATCCGTACGGTAAGGAACATCCGCCTGGGCCATTACTCTGTAGTATTTTCCGAATCGGTTGAAATCTGATACGAAGCTACTTCCGAAATAGATCTGCATGGTCTGCATCAGTTCTGTAACGGAAACCCCTAGCTGATTGGCTTTATCAGTATCTACATCAATTGTATACTGTGGATTTCCTGCGGCATAAGTGGTAAAGGCAAAAGCAATTTCAGGACGCTTCATCAGTTCTCCAATAAATTGCTGAGTGGTAGTTCCCAATTGCTCAAAAGAACCATTGGTTTTATCCTGAAGCATGAATTCAAATCCGGAAACGTTACCAAAACCTTGTACCGTAGGGAAGTTGAAGAAGAATGCATTGGCATCTTTTACCTGGCTTACTTTCCCAGTCAGTGTTGCGGCAATCTGGTCCGGATCTTTCATTTCACCTCGTTTATCATAATCTTTAAGCTTAATAAATCCGGCAGAATAAGGAGACGCATTGGCATTACTGATAAAGTTCATCCCGTCTGCTACCCAAAGGTGATTGGTCGCTTTTTCTCCGTTGATGATCTTGTCAATCTGTTCTGTTGCTCTGTGGGTTCTTTCCAATGAACTTCCCGGAGGGGTATTAACCGCATATAATACGAATCCTTGATCCTCTGTTGGAATAAATCCTGACGGTGCTTTTTTGATCAGAAAGACACTGGCTGCAGTAATCACAACAAGACCTCCTATAGCTACCCATTTATTTTTAATTAAAAACTTAAGGCTGTAGATATACTTTCTCGTCATGTTGTTGAAACTTGCATTAAAAGCATTGAAGAATCTTGCTCCGAATCCTTTTTTATGACCATGCTCACCATGTTCTCCCTGAGGATCATTTAAGAACATTGCACATAAGGCAGGGCTCAGTGTCAACGCGTTTACTGCTGAAATCAGGATGGCAATAGCCAATGTAAAGGCAAACTGTCTGTAGAAAACTCCTGCAGGTCCCTGCATAAACCCAACCGGAATAAATACGGCACACATCACCAGCGTAATGGAAATAATAGCTCCTGAAATTTCACTCATAGAATTCATGGTCGCATGTTCTACAGGCATTCCCGTCTGTTCCATTTTTGAATGGACGGCTTCCACCACCACAATCGCGTCATCCACTACAATACCGATGGCCAGAACCAAAGCAAACAAAGTAAGCATGTTGATACTGAATCCGAATAACTGCAGGAAAAAGAAGGTTCCAATGATGGCAACCGGTACCGCAATAGCCGGGATTAAGGTAGATCTGAAATCCTGAAGGAAAATATAGACTACAATAAATACCAGTATAAAGGCAATGACCAAGGTTTCCACTACCTGATGGATTGAAGCATCCAGGAAGTCTTTGGAATTGTACATGATAATAGGTTTCACCCCTTTTGGAAGGGTTGTTTCCATAACCTCAACCTGTTTTTCAATCTCGGTAAGAATCTCATTGGCATTAGAACCCGCAGTCTGCAAAATAGCAAATCCCGCTACCGGTTTTCCATCCACTCTGTTTGTGGCAGTATACGTATAAGAACCGAATTCTACTCTTGCCACATCTCTTAATCTCAGGAAAGATCCATCACTATTCGCTTTGATGGCGATATTTTCATAATCTTCATTCTTATTCAGCTTTCCTTTATATTTAAGGATGTATTCGTAAGTTTCCTTACTTCCTTGTCCAAGACGTCCCGGTGCAGCTTCAAGGTTGTGATCTTTGATGGCTCCCAGAACTTCCTGAGGAGAAAGATTGTTAGCCGCCAGCCTGTCCGGTTTCAGCCAGATTCTCATAGAATAATCTCTCGTCCCGAATACCTGAGCCTGTGCAACCCCCGGAATACGCTGTATCTGAGGAATAACATTGATCTTCAGGTAATTTTGAAGAAATAATTCGTCATATTGTTTGGCATCTTCACTGGTCAATCCCATGAACATGATCATACTGTTCTGAACCTTCTGTGTAGAAATCCCGGCCTGTACCACTTCCTGAGGAAGCTGGCTCATGGCTTTTGAGACACGGTTTTGTACGTTGACTGCTGCATTATCCGGATCGGCTCCCTGTTTGAAGAAAACACTCAGGGTCATGGTTCCGTCGTTACTGGAGTTGGAAGTCATATACGTCATATTTTCAACTCCGTTCACAGCTTCCTCAATAGGAGTGGCTACCGAACGTGCCACTACCTCAGCATTAGCTCCCGGGTAAAATGCCGTTACCTGTACACTTGGAGGGGCAATATCGGGAAAGAGGGCAATCGGTAAATTAAAGAGAGACAGGGCTCCCAATAATAAAAGTATTATGGAGATGACCGTTGAAAGGACCGGTCTTTCTATAAATTGTTTTAACATAAGAAGTTTTTTTTTTAAGTCTTCTGTATACTGAAGAATTACAAAGGTTTAGCTTTCAACAAGCTGTCAGAAGAGATATTCTTAGGATTGATCGATGCACCATCCTTTAAGCTACCGATTCCTGTGTATACGATCTTTTCTCCAGGAGAAAGCCCTTCTGAAATAAAGTAATAGCTGTCTGTTTTTCCAGATATTTTTATCGGTCTTCCGGCTACTTTCTTATTTTTATCCATAACGTATACATAGGTTTTATCCTGAATTTCAAAAGTGGATTCCTGAGGAATAACTACGGCATTGGAGATCAGCTGAGGCATACGGACTCTTCCTGTATTCCCTGTTCTTAATGTTCCGTTGGCATTAGGGAAAACCGCACGTACGCTGATGGCTCCGGTGGTTTTGTCAAACTGTCCGTCTACAATACTCAGTCTTCCTTTTTCAGGATAGGTGCTGTTGTCTGCAATGACAAGATCTACCATAGGCATATTTTTTAGTTTCTCTTCTAAACTTGCCCCGGGGTATTTATTCTGAAAAGCAATAAAATCAAGTTCACTTAAAGAGAAGTAAGCATAGATTTCACTGATGTCTGAAAGCAATGTCAATGGATTAGGGTCTGTTCTGGAGATCAGACTTCCTTTTTTGTAAGGAATTCTTCCGATATAACCGCTTACGGGAGCTGTGATCGTGGTAAATCCTACATTGATCTTTGCACTTCCTACAGAGGCTCTGGCCTGTGCGGCGGCGGCTACTGCAGCTTCATAATTGGCTTTTGCTGTTTTCAGTTGTACATCAGAAACTACTTTGGCAGCTACCAGAGGCTGAAGTCTGTCTACTTCTACTCTTGCTTTCTGGATGTTGGCGTTGGCAGCCTGAAGATTAGCCTGTGCCATATTCATCTGTTCACCATAGCTTCTGGAGTCTATTTTGAATAATGGCTGCCCGGCTCTTACATAAGCTCCTTCTTCCACATAGATTCTGTCAAGATAACCATCTACCTGAGATCTGATTTCCACATTGCTTTTTCCTTCTAGGGCAGTAGGGAATTCCTGATATGTAGTAGCGGGTGAGGTGATAACGGTATAAACCGGAAGTTCCGGAGCTGGTGGTGCGGCATTAGATCCTTCTGCAGCTTTGGTGCAGCTCTGTAAAAGAATGATACTTGAAATAAGTACAATTAACCTTGTTTTTCCAGGTATTTTCATTTTGGTTTAATTTTTTTAATGAAGTGTTAGATTGTAAGTAATGTTCTTTGTGATAAATGCTGTTTTTTTTCCTAACAGTGTTAATGAATTGTTCAAAAAAAATTACAGAATTTTTAATGTCCGATAAAGTCGATTGTTTCCATAATTGACAATGTTTTTAATAATTTAAGACTATATAATGAAGGTGTAAGGTGTGTTAATTTTGCTAACAGTGTTATTTTTTAAAGAAAAAATGAGTACTTTTAAAAATTGAATGCGTATAAATCTTGCATAAGCAGGTTTAGTTTTTTATCAGTTTGACAGAATTCTTTAAATTAATTTGGTGTTAAATTTCCTAACAGTGTTAATTTTTAATTCAAAAAAAATTTATAAAGACTTAATAAAAGCCGAAACAGTTTCGTCCAAAGTCGTTTTGTTCATCGTAGAAGGAATATCTGCAGTACGCATCATCATAATGGAAATCATTCCATGAACTGCTGAAAACAAAGCATGAGACATATGACATGCACTATCCGTATTCGATCCGTTTTTCTCAATAATATTATAAGTACACTCATAGATCAACTCCTGAAAAGAGGAAAATTCTTTTTTCATCTGCCCCTTTCCACAACATTGCATTCCAAGACCAAACATCAGCTGGTAATATTCTTTGTTGTTAAAAGCAAAGTTCCAGTACGCATCCACAATGGCAACCAGTTGCTCTTCCGGAGTATCATGCTTTTGCTGAGCTTTTAATAATTCTATATGTAACTTGTGAAAGCCATCCAGAGAAATCTCAAATAAAATAGCTTCCTTATTTTCAAAATAATCATACACTACCGGTGCGCTGTATTCAATAGCATCAGCTATCTTACGAATGGAAAGCGAACCCCAGCCCTCAGTTTTCGCCAAAGTAAAAGCCGCCTGCAAAATATTTGCACGGATGGATTCTTTTTCTCTTTGACGACGTTCATGTAGGCCCATGATATTTTTTTACTAACAGTGTTAGCAAAACTACAAACTTTTTAATATAACTTCCAAAGGATATTCTACATTTAAATTCAAAAGAAGGTTTATGGGAAGCTTTAACTTTTTGGCTAAAGGCTGAAAGAATAGGGGCTGAAAGTTGATTTGAGGTAAAAAAAACAATTAAATAGAATTTGACTATAACTATTTTTGAGACCTGAATATCTTCCCGCCTCCAGCTTCCGACTTCCTTACCCTATTAAAAATGAAAATCTCTTCTTTCTAATTAATCAAAGAAATCTTTATCTTTGTGAACTAAAGAAAATAGGATATGAATACTCCCTCAAATATGCTGGCATTAGGAACAAAAGCTCCATTTTTTGAACTTCCTAATCCGTCAAAAACGAATGAACTTCAGTCTCTTGAAGAGCTGAAAGGAGAAAAAGGAACATTGGTGATCTTTATGTGCAACCACTGTCCATTTGTTCTTCATGTGATCGATAAGATCAATGAATTATACGAAGATTACAACGAGCGTGGAATTGAATTCATTGCCATCAATGCGAACGATATTGAAAAATATCCGGCCGATTCTCCTGAAAAAATGATCGAATTCCAGATTGAAAGAAGATTTGATTTTCCTTATTTATTCGACGAAAGCCAGGCTGTAGCTAAAGCTTATGATGCTGCATGTACCCCGGATTTTTATTTCTTTGATGATAAACTTGACCTTGTGTACAGAGGCCAGATGGATGATTCAAGACCTGGAAATAACAAAGATGTGACCGGAGAAGATTTAATTATTGCTTTTGAAAATCTTTTGGCTGGAGAACCACAGGAAGAAATTCAGAGACCTAGCATGGGATGTAATATTAAATGGAAATAAGTAATTGCCGGTTATTTAGTTACCGGTTTTACTCATTATAATATAGAGCTGCTCTTTTAGAGTGGCTTTTTTGTTGATCGCAACATAGCTCACCTATTATCCATACAGTTTTTCACTCCGTAGGAGTTTCAGCGTAGTTGTCTTTTTATTATAATCCTTAAACTCCTATAAGTAAGTCTGGATTACCACAGAATGGCAAATACGAAAGCATCGTCTATTCACACACTTTGTCACTCCGTAGGAGTCTCAACATTGCTATTTTTTTATTGTTGTCTATAACTAATTGTGGATTCCCACGGTATGAACACACACAACGTTTAGTACAATCCCCACTAATTATTAAAAACTTACCTTAGTTTTAGTTTCCTTTTCCACCATTAAATCTACATTCACCTTATTGTGCGAATAGTTCCTGATAAATTCAGAAGGTGTTTTCCCAGTATACTTTTTAAACATTCTATTGAAGTATGTCACATTATTAAAGCCACAGCTGTAACTGCATTCTGAAATAGATTTGTCCTGAGCCATCAGCAGGCAGGCTTTATTGATCCGATAGCGGTTCACAAATTCCGTAAACGTAATCTGGGTCGCTTTTTTAAAAAAATTACAGAACGCAGGTAAAGTCAGATTGGCGAGACGCGCTACCTCTTCAATATCGATTTCCTTATCATAATGATGCTCTACGTACGTGAAAATATTTTCAAGGCGGGTTTTATTTTTTGAAATAATGGTGTAGGGCATGATTTCTTTATTCAAAAGATCATAATCTTCACATTTCGAAAGTTCAAATAGAATTTCAAGGAGCAATAAATACCTTTTGTAGCCTTCCGACTCAAGCATAAGTTTCAGCTTGGGAAGCATGAGTTTTTTTACCTTATGATGAAAATGAATCCCATATTTTGAAAGTTCCAGTAAATTTTTGATGGATCTGGCTTCCACTTCCTGCTGGGGAAACTGAAGAATTTCTTCTTTGAACTGAAGCACAATTTCCTCATGTGGATCAATAGAATTTAAGCCAAATCCCGAATGCGGAATATTGGACCCGATCAACACAAGATCTCCGTTGGTGTAATTACTTTTATGATAGCCTACATGGCGGGTGCCGCTCCCGGAAATGACACAGACCAGCTCGATTTCGGGATGATAATGATACTCCCATTTGAATTCCGAAATAGGGGAGTTATTGTGAATCGTGCGGAATGAGCTTTTATCATTAGGAATTACTCTTTCAAAAGTAACTTTCATTTAATTAATCATATTTAATTACTAAAAATACTAATTATATTAATATAGTTCAAATATTGATTTACTGTGTTAAATTATTGTGAACACAATTGCTTTTATCTTAGCCGACAAGAAATAACCTGAATGAAAAATATTAACATCAAGGCAGTTTTATTTTTAAACTATTTTGTCTTTGCCATTCTCCTGAATTCTGTAGGAACAGTGATCCTGCAGGTACAGCAGAATTTTGGAATTTCAAAATCTTCTGCCAGTGTGCTGGAGGGCTTCAAAGATCTTCCTATTGCGATATGTTCTTTCATTCTGGCTTCCTTTCTTCCAAAGATTGGAATCAAAAATTCAATGCTGACGGCTTTGTTTCTGGTAAGCGGTATGTGCTTTGTGATGCCGTTTGCTAATGATTTCTGGTTCTTCAAATTATTATTTGCGATTGTAGGAATCTCCTTTGCACTGATTAAGATCTCCGTATTTACTTCTATAGGTCTGGTGACAGAAACCGATAAAGAACATTCCAGTTTTATGGGATTTCTGGAAGGGTTTTTCATGATCGGGGTATTGGCTGGAAATCTTTTATTCAGTTTATATATTGATGATCATAATCCGAAATCTACCCACTGGCTGAACGTTTATTGGGTGTTGGGCGGAGTTTCAACGTTATCATTTTTATTTTTATTCTTTTCAAAACTAAATGAAAAAGAAGCAAAAAGTGAAAAAACGGACTTGCTTGGTGATTTGAAAAATAGCGTGAGTCTGTTCAGTTATAAAAAAGTATTGTGCTTTCTCTTATGTGCTTTTCTTTTTGTGCTGGTGGAGCAGAGCTTCCAGACATGGACTCCTACTTTTTATAAAGAAATTTTAAAAGTTCCTACATCGATGAGTATTCAGGCAGGGGCAGTTCTGGCAGGAGCGTTTGCTTTGGGGCGGTTTTTATCCGGATTTTTCTCAAAGACATTCAGCTGGATCTATGTCGTTTCCTTTTGTGTTATTGGTTTTGCGATAAGTCTGATTTTGGTTTTACCACTGACGCATAATATTCATATTGATGCCAATACAAGCTGGCTGAATGCTCCTCTTGTGGTGTATGTATTTCCTTTGATGGGTGGGTTATTAGCTCCCATTTATCCGAGTATCAATTCGGTGATCCTGGCTTCCATTCCTAAATATCTGCATAGTGCGATGTCCGGACTGATCGTTGTTTTCTCAGCGATTGGCGGAACAATAGGGTCGGTTATCACAGGTTTTGTATTTCAGGAATTCAGCGGGCAACAGGCATTTTACCTTTCCCTGATTCCGCTTTCATTACTGATCACGTCAGCTGTTTTCATGAATAAATTAAAAATTAATCCTAAGAAATAAAATGAGTAATCAACTTTACATCAACGAAATTCAGAATCTTTTTGATGCAGTACAGAGATCCGAGATTTTTGAAGATCAAAAAATGATGACAGATGCAGTTCCTCTGTTTCCTATCACCAAAATCAATGAAGAGTATGAGAATGCCAAAAATACGGAAGGGTTTGATCTGAAAAAATTTGTAATGGCTCACTTTGATTTTCTGGGCGCAAAAGTTTCTATTAAGAGAGAAGATCATCTTCCTATTGAGGAGCATATTGAAAAATTATGGGACGAACTGACCCGTACAGCCTATGAAGAAAAAGGAACACTTTTGAAATTGCCAAAACCTTACGTAGTTCCGGGAGGCCGTTTCAATGAATTTTTCTACTGGGACAGCTACTTTATTATGTTAGGGTTAAAAGCTTCCGGCAGAATAGAGATGATGGAAAATATTATTGAAAACTGTTCTTACCTGATTCAGACACAGGGGTTTGTCCCGAATGCCAGCAGAACTCATTTTCTAAGTCGTTCACAGCCGCCTTATTTTTCGCTGATGCTGGATCTTCTTTTTGAAACCACAGGTAAGGAAGATATTTATATCCAATATCATGATACTCTGGAAAAAGAATATGCTTTCTGGATGAATGGAGAAGAAGGGCTTCAAAACAATTCAGAGATAAAAAGAGTGATCAGAACAGGGGATGGAGATCTTCTGAACCGTTATTATGATGCAGAAAACGTACCCCGTCCGGAAAGCTATCTGATCGATATTGAAGATCATGAAAATGCTTCTGGAGAAGAATTTTACAGAAATATAAGAAGTGCCTGCGAATCCGGATGGGATTTTTCCAGCCGATGGTTTGCAGATGGCGAATATATACAGACTATAGAAACGCTGAACCTTGCACAGGTAGACCTGAACAGCCTTTTGTGGCATTTGGAAATGACACTGGCAAAATCATCAGCGCTTCGGAATCTTACCGAAAAAGAAAATTATTTTACTGAAAGAGCAGCAAAGCGAAGACAGATGATCAAGAAATACTTCTGGGATGAAGAAATAGAGATTTACAAAGATTATCATATTAAAAAACACACAACAACACCGTCTGAACATATTGCTGCTCTTTATCCTTTATTCCTCGGAATTGCAGATCAGGAACAGGCTGAAGCGGTAGCTCAGAGTCTTTCTGAAAAGTTTTTATATCCGGGAGGATTGGTGACAACAACCAAAAATTCAGGTCAGCAATGGGATCTTCCCAATGCCTGGGCTCCTTATCAGTGGCTGGGCTTCAAAGCCATGAAAAATTACGGGTTCCATGAGCTGGCAGAAAAAATTAAAAATAACTGGTGTTCTAATGTAGAAAGAGTCTACAAAAACACCGGAAAACTGATGGAAAAATACAATGCATTAGATACAGAAACAATAGCAGGCGGCGGGGAATACCCCAATCAGGATGGATTCGGTTGGACGAATGGCGTGTATTTACAATTACAACAAAACTGAAACTAACAATAAAAAATAAGGCTATGAAAAAAAAATCAATCTTTTTAATCGCCGCTACAGCTACGTTATATTTTAATAATGCTTATGCCCAGGAAACTCCGCAGGATTCTGCCAAAGTTTCTTCTATCGATCAGATTGTCATCACCGGAAATTCGAATCCGAAGAAAAAAATAGAATCCAGTACTGCAATTTCGACATTCAGTGCCAAGGAAATTCAGAAGCAGAACCCGATAAGTGCTGCTGCTTTACTACAGAGAGTTCCCGGATTTGCGGTAGAAACTTCAGGAGGTGAAGTGGGAAATAACCTGTTTGCCAGAGGGATTCCTTCTGCCGGTGCCTATGAATTTGTGCAGGTACAGGAAGATGGTCTTCCGGTTTTTGAAGACGGGGCACTTCAGTTTGCCAATGCAGACAACTTTTTCCGAGTAGATAATTCAGTGAGCCGTTTGGAAGCTTTGAGAGGAGGCTCAGGTTCTATTTATGCCAACAATTCTCCGGGAGGTCTTATCAATTTTATTACCAAAGAAGGAGGAAATGATTTTAAAGGAACTGCAAAAATTGAAACCAGCACCTATGGATTGATGCGTACAGATCTCAATGTAGGAGGTGCTTTAGTGAAGGATAAATTGTTCTTCAATGTAGGAGGTTTTTACAGAACTGATGACGGGATCAGAAAGACAGGTTTTAAAGCCAATAATGGCGGACAGATCAGAATGAATCTGAAATATGTCTTTGATAAAGGCTATGTGAAGGTTTACTATAAAAAACTGGATGACAGAAATACATTCTATCTTCCTATCCCTTTGCTTCAGGATGGAAACACATTAAAAGAATTCCCCGGATTTGATGCAAACTACGGAACTTACAGCTACAGAAATATCGGACAGCTTAACATTCCACAGGCTGGGGGAGGATTTTTCAGCAGAGATCTGGAAAATGGAATTCATCCGAAAGTGGATGTGGTAGGAGCAGAGTTTAAATATGATCTCGGAAACAATTTCACAGTTTTAAACAAAACAAGATATACGAATATCGATATGAATTACACCGGGATCTTCCCTGCAGGAGCTCCGTATACAGCCTCAGATTTTGCGAAGCGAAGCGGCATTACCGGAAGTAATTATCAATATTCATTAGCAAGCGGTGGGGGAATTGTTAACCCTCAGTTTGTACAGGAACTTGGGCTCTGGGCAATCGATAAGAAGATGAATAATTTCGTCAATGACCTTCAATTCAATTATAAATTTGATAAAGGAAATGTGACAGCCGGTTTTTATAAATCAAACTGGAAGTCAAACCAATACTGGAACTGGAGTAATATTTTGACTACCGCAACAGACAGACCGGAATTGCTGAACCTGGTAGATACATCTCTTACCCCGTCAAGCACAGGATACTCCAAAACATATAACGGCGTTACAGCAATGTCGTTCCTGCTCAGAAATTCACAAATTCAGGGAAGTCTGAACGATGTATATCTGAATTTAGATTATAATATCACAGATGCCTGGAGCTTTAACGGAGGAATTCGTTACAGCCGTGATTATTATAAAGGATACGGTGTAAATACCACAAAGGCTAATCTTAATAATTCCGGGCTGACCACTGACGGAACGCATAGCTTTGCGACGACGACAGCAGATGATAATA
Source organism: Chryseobacterium sp. FR048 (assembly GCF_056844665.1). NCBI lineage: Bacteria > Pseudomonadati > Bacteroidota > Flavobacteriia > Flavobacteriales > Weeksellaceae > Chryseobacterium > Chryseobacterium sp. FR048. The sequence continues at coordinate 94,003 of NZ_JBXDSE010000012.1, forward strand.
TGTCTGTTTTGGGAAATCAGTATACGTATTGGTATTATGATGTAAACAAGGTTTCTTACACATTGGCAACGAATTATAAGATCAATAAAGAGAATGCGGTATATGCCCGTTTTTCCAGTGGGTTCAGATCCCCGAATGAAGAAGCGTATTACAACAATATGACCAACCTGAGCCAGATCAAACCGGTACTGACCAATCAGTTGGAAATAGGATATAAATACTATTCCCGTACGTTTGATATTGCCGTTATTCCGTTTTACTCTACTTTGAAGAATCTTTCATTCACAGATGTCTTCTCAGACGGAACTTCTGAAAATAAATTTGCCAATACCACCAATATCGGGGTAGAGATTGAAGGATACACAAGACTGTTCAACAATATTCTTGAAGTTACTTTTAACGGGACCATCCAGAATCCGAAGTATAAAGATTTTAAAGGAAGAAATGCAGATGGTTCTACATTCGATTATGATGGAAATGTAGTACGAAGAATGCCGAAGTTCTATTTTAATATTTCTCCTGCTGTGAATATTACCAAAGAATGGAGAGCTTATGTAAGTATGAACTATTACGGAAAACGTTTCCAGAATGAAGGAAATACCGATGATAATATTCTGCCTTCGTTCACCGAATTTGGAGCAGGAATGTCTTATCAGCTGGGGAAAATCCGTTTTGCTGTAGACGGAACCAATATCTTTAATACCATTGGAATTACCGAAGGAGACCCAAGATCAACTTCCACTGTAGGAAACATCAGAATGGCGAGACCTATTATGGGTGCTGCAGCCAGAGCTTCCATCACTTTAGATTTCTAAACTCTATTTCTTCATAAACGCGAAACCGTCAGGAGTGATTTCCCTGGCGGTTTTATTTTGTCTGTTCGAACAAGTTTTTTGATTTCTAGATTGTCTTGCGTAAAAATCTTTGTTGCATACAGAATGAGTCTATTATTCTGCTTAATCAAATTTAAAAAAGCCCGTTATTTCATCCCAGTTCTTTTTAGTTAAAGGTGAGAGCCAGGTATCAAATTCGTATCGCATATCAATATTTTCATACGGACATATTTGTTGAATACCCTCTATTAATCCTGCCAAAATTAAATTTTTAACTTCGGAATCAGCGTCTTTAAGAATAATCTCAACTTTATCAAAAAATGATTGAAGGTCTTTCGATTTTTTCTTTTGAAATAACTTTATTACGAAAGCACTGATCGCCATCATATCAAAATACAAAAGTCGTTCACGATTGTCTTTATATTCTTTATGGTAATATTCAGCCCAATTTTTTTTCAAATAGGATGAATCTGAAACCAGCAAATCAAATACAGCATCAATCTGATTTATGTTGTATGCTTTATCCATCAACTTTATTTTTCTAACCCCAATTTTAATGCTTCCATTTTCCGTTAAATTCACCATTACGGAATGATCCATTCCCTTTTGCTAAAATCTCACAATCCGGAAGTTCACGAGATATTTGTAAAAGACCGTCAAATGTATAATTGTTGTTATAAACGTCAACAACAAGCATATCAAGACACTGTAATACCGTTAATTTTTTCAGCCCACTTTCAGTAATTGATGTTTCTTGTATTTGCAGATTTTGTAAATAATCCAATTCCATCAAATGGGGAATACAGTCGTCTGTAAGTTGTGAGTTCTCTTTTAATCGAAGATACTTCAGTAGTGTCAGATTCTGTAAATATTTTAAGCCGTCATTCGTAATTTCAGTATCCTGTAAATTTAAATTTTCAATCCCTCTGCAGTTTGATACATGGGCCAAACCTTCATCGTTGAGGTTGGTACTGGTAAAAGTAGCCGATTTAAGATTAGGAAATTGATTCAGATAAGATAACTCATTGATATTACTTATAGATTCTCCCCATTTCAGCAAGAAATGTTCGCTGTTGTTATCATAGTCATGATTACCTATTTTTATTGAATTTTCCATTGAACGGTTATGTAGTAGGTTGTATTTCCAAAATTATAATTCAAAAGAACCTTGTTTCAAAGAAATGTATAATATTTCATCACAACAAGGTTCAATTTTTGGAAATATAAATTTGTAATCTTTGGCGTTTAAATTTTTTTACTTCAGAAACGGATTGTATTGTTTTTCAAACCCAATCGAAGTAGGATTTCCATGTCCTGAAAATACCTGAGTATCATTGTCCAAAACAAAAAGCTTGGTTTTAATCCCATCGATCAGCTGATCATAATTTCCTTTATACAAATCTGTTCTTCCGATACTGCCTTCAAAAAGGACATCACCGGAGATCATAAATTTCTGGTTTTCGTTATGATAGACTACACTTCCCGGAGAATGTCCCGGAACATGGTAAATTTTAAATTTTTCTCCATCCAGTTCCAATTCATCTCCCTCTTTTACATATTCTACATCTACTTTTACAGGATCAATCTGCATTCCGAATCTTACTCCGCTTGCCTGAAGCATATCCAATACTTCCTGATCCTCCTGGTGCATATTAACAGGTACTTTAAAGGTATCAAAAGCCCATTGAAGCCCAAATACATGATCAATATGGGCGTGAGTCAGAAGTATTTTCTGAATGTTTAAACTTTTCTCCGTAATAAAGTTGGCAATAGCCTGCGTTTCCTGAGGACTCATATTTCCCGGATCAATTAACCATGCATTTTTATTTTCGTTGTAAATGATATAAGTGTTTTCGCTCGCAAAGTTGAATACGAAGCCTTGGATCTGAAGCATATCTGAATTATTTTTATTTCAAAAATACAATATTATTAAGAAAATGGCTATTTTTCGTTATCTTCGTCATAATGAAAACTTTGCGAATACTCTTACTCTCTTTAGGCGGACTGGTTTATGGACAAAATATCCAGAGTATCCAGTTGTTTAATCCCCAGACCAATGATGAAACTCCGGTCATTAAATTCGGTGAACAATTGGTGTTAAGCTTTGATGACCTTACCAATAGAAGCGATATTTATCGGTACACCATCAAACATTATGACAGAAACTGGAATGATGACAATCTGTTTTATACAGAATTTGCGACAGGAAGTATGAATGCACTTCTTGATCAGTTTCAGTATTCCTTCAATACATTACAGGCTTATACCCATTATAAACTGACCTTTCCTAACGATAAGATTCAACCGAAGATTTCAGGAAATTATGAATTGATCGTTTACAAAGATTCTGCTGATCAGCCTCTTTTCAAAAGAAGGTTTTATTTGGTAGAAGATATGGTTTCTCTGGGATTGAATATTTCAAGAATCGCAGACGCCAAAAATCCGAATATCAATCAGCGGGTAGAAGTGAAGGCATTGCCAAAAGGAGGAGATATTTCTTCCAATGTCAATTCGATGACGTTGAATGTTATGCAGAATAATAACCCGAATATGGTGATCACCAATCAAAAGGCCAGTTCAGTTTTAGGAAATCAGCTGCTTTTCCAACAGATGAATCTGGTATTTCCAGGCGATAATGAATTCTATTATTTTGATAATAAGAATATGAATATGGCCGCAGATATGGTGCGCGCCACGGAGATTAAAGATGATGTAAACCAAACTTATCTGCACCCTGTATGGGCATTTCCTTTAAATTATCAGTACCAGCCGGATGTGAACGGTGCCTGGTATTACAGACGAAACGATCTGGGAAGAGAAAGAGATGCTGAAAGAGAAGCCGATTATTCCTGGGTACATTTTTATCTGGAATCTGATCCTGTAGATAAAGAAATCTATGTCTTGGGCGGATTCAACAATTTCCTGCCAAGTAAAGAAAATCAGATGCAGTATGATGCCGCTACCAAGCAGTATGTGGCCAAAATATTCCTTAAACAGGGATTTTATAACTATGTTCTGGTGACCAAAGAAGGGAATGGACCTTTAAATTTCGGAGAAGTGAATGGAAACTTCTGGCAGACCGAAAACCTTTATCAGGCATTTCTATATTATGCTCCTTTCGGGAGAAATTACGATGGGCTGATAGGATACGGAGAATTCAGAACACCGATTTCGAGTAAACGTTAATGATGCTTATTCTTATATAATTTTACATTTAAATAAAAACGAATGCTATCTCTGGAGAGGTAGCATTTTTTTATCATTGTTGAGAATGTAATGGATGAGTGGCTAAACGGCCTGTGATATATTTTAAGTACAGTATTTTTTATTCTATAAAATGTGGAGAGTCAAACCTAACAGGTTTACAGAGCTTTGTTTCAAAATAATCAGCACATATTGAAACATAAAATAGAAAAAGACGGTTTTTTTGAAGATCATCTTTTGAGATTACATTATAATGCACTGCATAGTGAAAAAAATAATTCACAAAATTTTGATTTTTGTTAAATATATCAATCAAAAATATTTATAAAAATAAAATTATTTTTAATTAATTCTCTTCTTTTTAAAATCATTATTGTGTTTTGTTTAATGATTTATATTTTCAATTGAATTTTAATCAATAAATATATCTTTGTATTATGAAAAGTTTTACCCCCCATAAAACAAAAAGGGCAATAATTTGAAAAATAAAAAAGGCTGAAAACGCCCATAAATAAAGAGAAAAAGCTTGAAAAGGCTCTTTTTTTGTGTCCAAACATAATATCCCTAAAATACTATTTAAATACCATTTTAGCCAAATTTAAATCCGCTTTAAAGTCTTATTAATGTATAAATAATAAAGTAACTACAGTTACCTATCCATAGGCATTGTAAAGGGTTTTTGTCTTATTTTTTCTAAAATTGCAAATAATTATCAAAAACTGCTTAAAACTACAATTAGAACTACATTAAGGACTACAAAAAAGCTATTTTAAAGCGTATTAAAAACAATTGTTAAGCGTTAAAAAGTACACTTAAAGCATTAAAAACGGCTTATAATGCGACCGTAAAGACATTTGCTTTATCTATAAATTCACGTTAATATTCTGATTTACTGCTAATTGCCTTAAAACTTCTTTGATTTGTTGTGATTCAGCTTCAATATCGTTCATTCTGTCATAAATGTCTGCTGGATCTGGAAGGTTGAAGTTAAGATGTAGTTTAACTTCCCATATCTCTTTTATACTGGCCGGATCGATATTTTGAGTAGGAAATTCTCTTCTGTTGTCAGATTTACAAATGAGATTATTGTATTTGTCAATTCTGTTCAAACAGCGTTTTAGTAAACCATCCTTTATTTCATTAGAAATTACTGCATAAACTTGATTGTCCTTTATTCCAGTAAGCCAATTGTCAACAAATTGGCCCACAACGTAACTTTTATTAGGGATTGTAGGAAACATGGAGTCTCCTTCCATCTCAAACATCCTAAAAACGCCATTATTCAAGCCAGGCATTCGATATGCAGGCAGGGTTTTAATAAACTCTGGGTCATTATATCCCTCTAAATACCCTGCTTTTAATTTTCCAGGTACTAATACAATATTATCTGAATTATGAGCATCAATAGTAACAACTTGAGGGATTTTATTTTCGAATGAAATTATCTGATTAGTAACCTTAACAAGATCTTTAATAGGAAGCATTGGTTCTACTCCAAGAATAAGCCACTCGAAACTTATTTCGAATTTTTTTGCGATTTTCTCTAAAATGCTAAATTTCGGCTCTGTCCCATTAATATAATTTCGAATATTTGCTTCATTTACTCCTATTAAATTGCCAAATTCAGAGTTGTTTCCATTAGCAAAATAGTCTACCATTTGTTTAATTCGAAAATTAATTGTGCTCATTATCAATGTATTACGTTTTTAAACGAAAAAAGTTTCGAATTTTTCTTTTTTATTCGAAAAAAGTTTCGATATTTGTACTCATTACGAGACAAAAGTAGTACAAAAAATATATAAATAATGAGCGAAACCGTAAAAACCGTAAAAATACCTACTATATCAAGGTTTTCTTACACTCCAAAAAATGAAGAAGAAGAAAAGCATTTAGAGGTTTTAGATGGTCTTTTAAAAGATAAAAGGCGTGGTGATTGGTCACTGGTAGCTGAAATAGTTGGAATTAAGGCAATGTCAGCAAAACAGGCATTTTTTAGAGTTTATCAGAAACATCATTTTGAGGTTGTAGATGCATTAAAGCAAGTTATAGACAAAAGGAAAGAACTTTTAATGAAATAAATATGAAAATGATAAGAAGATTTATTCAGCAGTACCTGTTTTATCATGTAACTATTGATGTTATAGATTCTAATACAGGTAAAAAGCAAAAAGCAACTTATAGTGTGTTTTTTGGGTTTATTCTAAAAATCAAATACAGGTAAATAACCAACACAGAAAAATGTTCACAGGGAACATGTAAGATAAATACTTGCAAAGTGGGTTCGAATCCCACTTTCTGTACAATTAATATTAAAATGAAAACTTATTTATATCATAACAATATACTTTCTATTCCTGCCAGTCTTTTATATAAAGAATGGGGATTAATGAGCTATAAGAATTATAATATAAAGTGTCACAGAGGGCAGCTAACAAGAAGTCGTGAAGGAAAGGGGGCAGGTAATGAAGCACTATTAAATTTTTACCACCTTCCTCCAGATTTACAGGATGTGTGTATTCAGAAGTTAGGAAGGCCGGAAGATGTTACTGTTATAAACTTACTTGAGCCTTTTATAGAATTTGATAAAAAAGCAGCTCAATTCTATTCTGAACATAGAACCCCAGAAGGTAAATCAATAAGTCCTGAAAAGCAGAGACAAAGAACATGGAACTGTTGTATTTTAAATGCTGTTCAAACGATATTTAAAAATCAGGGGGTAGCAAATAAAATGTTTGGAAAGCGTAAAATGAAGATCTGGGATAACGTTTCTGATGCTATCAATAAGCTAGATCTTAAAAAATTTGATCATACGCTCCCGACAGCAGCTAAAAATCTCAGATTAAGATATAATGATTATCTGACAAACGGATACCAAATATTTATCCATAAAAACGAAGGTAACCAGTATACAGCAAAGATTAAAGGTGAAATAGCTGATTTTCTACTGGCTTATTATAGTCTTCCTGTGAAACTTACAATTCCTATGGTCATTAGTGAGTATAACAAGATACGAGAGGAAAGAAATTTCCCAGAAATTACGGAAGCTGCTGCCTATAAATGGTTATATGAGCCAGAGCAGGAAAGAATCTGGACACTTGCAAGACACGGGAAAGAAGCTTATAAAAACAAGTTCCAACACAAAACTACAATAGATAAAAGCGGATGGTTTCCTAATATTTATTGGGCTATCGACGGAACTAAGCTTGACTGGATACATTTTGATGATAGTAAATCAAACAAAATGGGAGCTTCTCTACGAATCAACGTAATTTTTGATGTCTACAGCGAAAAGATTATTGGCTGGAGTCTCTCTGAAACGGAAGATCATACAGACCACTTCAAAGCAGTTAAAATGGCAGTTCAGCATGCAGGCTACCGCCCCTATCTATTCACTTATGATAAACAGTCCGCTCACCAATCCGCAAGAATGCAGGAACTGTACAGTAATATAGTTGCACAGAATGAAGAATCAAAAGGAACACATTACTCCCATAAAGCTAGAAGTCACAGTAGTCCTGCTGAAGGACTATTTAAAAGGCTTCAGCAAGAGGTTATAACAAAGTTTTGGTTTTCTGATGGTCAGAGTATAACAGTAAAGCGTGATGATAATAAGGTAAATACTGATTTTATCCTTGAAAATCAACATCACTTAAAGACCAAAGAAGATCTATATCGCGCATGGGAAACTGCTGTACAAAAATGGAATTCGGCAATGCATCCACATTTTAATGAAAGTAGAACGGCTGTATATGCCCATCCAATGACTATCAAAGAAGAGATTACCATTCCAGAGATACTGTCATATATGTGGGTTGATGAAAGTAAGCCGATAACGTATAAAAATGATGGTTTAACAATGAAGCTGAAAGGTGAAAAATATCAATTTGAGGTATATAATCAAGACCGCAGTATTGATACTGAGTTTAGAAGGAAAAACATTGGGAAAAAATTTATTGTGCGTTACGATCCGGAAAATATGGATGTATTTGTACAACTCTATGAGCTTACAGCTGATAAACAAAAGGTATTTATTGCCAATGCAGAGCCAAAACGTAAACAGGTGAATATCCCAATCCTGATGGATGAAATTGATAAGAAAGTTTGGGCAATGGATTACAAAGTTAGAGAAGAAGAATACAAACGGGATCTCGCAGCCGTAGAAGCGCTGAGAAAACGAACAGGAATAACCCCAGAAAGGCTGATTGAGGATCAGGATATGGAAATTAAATTTAAAGGTTCTGCTCCAAAGAGAGAAGCAATCGCAATGGATGCCGGAATGTCAATTTTGAACCGATTTTAAAATTTACAATATGAAAGATAATGAAAAAAAAGCCATTGTTGGCGAATTAAAAATCAGAATTAGAAAAGGCGAAAGCCAGAACAGTCTTGCTGTTAGATGTGGAATTTCAGCAGCTACTCTTTCCCAAATGATCAATAATAACTGGTCTCTAATAGCTGAAAGAATGTGGAGAAGAGTGATTGTGGCATTAAAAATAGATTTCAGTTGGAAGACAGCAGAAACCACCAATTTTAAAATGATGATGGCTCTTTTGGACAACTGTAAAACCACTTCTATCAGTGTAGGTGTATCACATGATGCAGGTGCAGGAAAATCACATGCATATACTCACTATGAAAGACTTGTTGATAATGTATTTTATGTAGAGTGTAAAACATTCTGGACTCGTAAAGCATATATGAAAAATATCCTCCAAAGCTTTGGGCTTACCAATGATGGGAGCATTGATGAAATGTTTGAAAGATTGACAAATCACCTGGAAGGATTAGAAAAACCGCTTGTTATTATTGATCAGTTGGATAAGCTAAACGATAGTTCTTTAGATCTATTTATGGATTTCTATAATGTACTTGACGGTTATTGTGGTTTTGTGGTTTCTGGGGTTCCAGCACTTAAAAAACGCATTTTAAGAGGTTGCCAACGTGATAAATCTGGATATAAAGAGTTTTACTCTCGCATAGGTAAGAAGTTTATTTACCTAGATCCAATTACCATTGATGATGTTGCTCTTATATGCCGAGAAAATGGGCTAACTGACGAAGAGCTTATCAATCAGTACTACAATATGTGTGAAGGAGATCTGAGAAGAGTGAGAAAAGATGTACAGGTGTATTTCATGAAAAAAAGAGCTGCCTAATGAGTGAGATCAAAGTAAAAAAAGCAAAATCAATCACTGACCTGTATAAGCAGAATTTTAAAACATTTGATTTTAAAGGTACTTTCAGGGAAAGCTTTGGAGAACCGGAAACCAATGGTTGTTGGTTAATTTGGGGAGAATCCGGAAACGGGAAAACAGATCTTTCACTGCAATTGGCAAAATATTTCTCAACCTTTCAAAAAGTTCATTATAACACATTAGAGGAAAGAGGCAGGGAATCGTTTAGACTAGCATGTATACGTAATAATATGGAAGCTTGTGGCTCCCGGTTTTCTTTTGAGAGTGAGGACTTTGAAACGATGAAAGCACGATTAAGCAAAAAGCGTTCTGCAAAAATTGTTTTCATAGACAGTCTTCAGTATTTGAGAATCACAGAGAAGCAATATAAAGAGCTTTTAAGCACTTTCAGTGATGTTTTATTCATATTCATAAGCCACGCAAAGGGAAGTCAACCAAAAGGCTCCGTAGCAGATGCAATCCGATATGATGCAGACGTGAAAATCAATATCAAAAACTTTGTTGCTAATATTCAATCAAGATTCGGCGGTAATGAGCCTTTCATTATCTGGGAAGAGGGAGCGAGAGCAGCAGAACTAAAACTAACATAAATATTTACATATGAAACGAGATCTTATAAACGATATACTTGCTCTGGATAGCTTTTATAACTACTTAAGCTGGTATGAGCGCTGTTGGCTTCACCTACTCAGAATAGATAAGGTTGATGATTATGCCAGCGCCCGAATTGTAGCCCTTGCAAATTTTGTAGCGAAAAGCGGATGGTCAGCCCCTCAACGAATGCCAGGACAGGATAAATTGGGATATTATTTTGAAAAGCAAAAATGGCATGATATGGAAGATTATCCTAAAAATCACCCTGAAGTTACCGAACAAATAAACAAACTACAATACTATGGAACAGCCAAATGAAACCGACTTGGAAACTATGATTGCCGACCTGAAAGAGCAATTATTGTATAGTCCTGATGATACAATTTCTGATGAAATTATAAAGGAAATCAAATACAGGGAAAATCAACTAAAACAATTAACGATAAAAAATTTCACAATATGAAACAATTTACTTCAAAGGACCAGTTCTGGCAAGATGAAGCAGGGGTTAAGATCCCATATAATAGGACCACTACAATAGAACGAAAGAAAGAAAAATCTGCCTTTGCTCTCGTAAAAAAAGCACAAAAGGTCAATGAGTTTTTGCAGGATATTAAAAATGCAGTGACAGAAGCCACAGAGGAAATTTTAAACGCAGAAAGAGAGGCCAATAATGTAAAACTTGATGGCAAAGGAAATTTTACTTGGTTCAGTTTTGACAGATCAATCAAAATTCAGGTAGATGTTCAGGAAGCCATAAAGTTTGATGATATAAAAATTGCTTCTGCCAAAGAGAAGCTTATGGATCTGATCAGAAATAATATTCAAGGTGATGATTTTATCATATCTCTGGTAGAAGATGCCTTTCAGACCTCAAGAGGCAAACTGGATGCTAAAAAGATATTAAGTCTCCGGAAACACTCAAGCAGGATTAAAAACCAACAGATAAAAAAAGGATGGGAAGAAGCAATGAATCTGATTGATGAAAGCATTTCCCGACCAAAAAGTAAAAGCTATCATAAAATTTGGGTTAAAAACCAATCTGGACAATATGAAGCAATTGAGTTGAACTTTTCGGCAATTTAAAAAAAAAAAATATTATGCAAACATTAGAAATCACTAAAGAAGCCGCTTTAAAAGCGCACAATGAAGCCACTATTAAAGGCAAAACATTACTGGAAAACTTATTTGGTAAAAAAACTTTTCAGACGAATATTCAAGACCGAATTAAATCTATTGATGATGCAGTAAAAGAACTCGGAGACAATGATCCTGATGTTATTGAGTATTTGAAGCTTGAAGCTGCCGGAATTTCCGGACACATTTTGCATACTCAAATGTTGGTAGTAATTACAAAAGCCTTAAATGAAGACTGGACACCGGATTGGCACAATGGAAATTGGAATAAGTGGTTTAATTGGTTCAATATGAGTTCGTCCTCGTCTGGTCGGTTCTCGTTCGACGGCTCCGCTAATCTGTGCTCGGTTTCGGTTTGCGGCTCTCGCCTTTGCTTCAAATCTAAAGAATTGGCACAGTATGCAGCTAAACAATTCATTGATATTTATGAAAAAGCATTCACAATTTAAATTATACAAACATGGATTCAGTAAAAATTCAAATTCCGGAAGGATTTCAGATTGACAGCTTTGATAAAAGCACAGGTGAAATAAAGTTCGCACCAAAACCAAAGGATATCAAGGAAAGAATAAAGCACTTCGACGATGTTTTATTATATCATGGTATTAGTAATGATCAATTCAAAAAACAATGTGAAGGGCTTACAGATGATGAGATCGCTTACAAACAACTAAAGTTAATTGTATCTGCTTTGAATGAAGATTGGACGGCTGATTGGCAGAATGATGATCAGTGGAAATATTATCCCTGGTTTTATATGGACGATTCGTCCTCGTCTGGTCGGTTCTCGTTCGGCCACTCCGCTTATCTGCTCTCGGGTTCGTATTGCGGCTCTCGCCTTTGCTTTAAATCAAGAGACTTATGCGAGTATGCAGCAAAAACCTTCATAGATATTTATAGAGAATTTTTCATTATTAAATAATAAACATTATGTCAACAATCATAGAAAGAGTAAAAAGCTTCGAAGATGCTTGCAAGGTTCTAAACAGAGAAACAACGCTACCGGACTTCAGTATGATTCCTGAAAAGGACAGAAAACCATTAATTGCACATTATAAACTTATTGTAATTTGTGAAGCACTTAATGAAGGTCATATACATGATTGGAATAATGGTGAGTGGGATAAATGGTATCCCTGGTTTTATATGGACGATTCGTTCTCGTCTGGTCGGTTCTCGTTCGACGGCTCCGCTTTTCGGGACTCGGGTTCGGATTGCGGCTCTCGCCTTTGCTTCAAGTCTGAAGAATTGGCAGACTATGCAGGGGCACAATTTGAAGAACTTTACAAAGAGTATTTCGTAATAGATTAAAAAAATACGGTTGTGCAGTGTTTGGGTTTTAGTTCGTCCTCGTCTGGTCGGTTCTCGTTCAACAACTCCGATAATCAGAACTCGAATTCGAATTGCAGCTCTCACCTATGTAGCAAAAATAAAAAACACTGCAAACCTTACCTCTTGGTAAAAAATAACAAACTTTCCAAAGGGCATTGGTAGGAATTTCCGAAAATGACTTTTTTAAAAGCAAAGGCCATGAAAAGATTGAATAATTTATTCTCACAGATCGTCAGTATAGAAAATCTGATGAAAGCTGACGAAAAAGCGCAGAAAGGCAAATCAAGACAGTATGGTGTGGGTCTTCATAATAAAAATAGAGAAGAAAATATTTTGAAGCTTCACAATTTATTGATCAGTAAAACATATAAAACTTCACAATATGATATTTTCAAGGTTTTTGAGCCTAAAGAACGTGAGGTTTACCGCCTCCCATACTTTCCAGATAGAATATGCCATCATGCAATAATGAACGTTTTAGAACCTATTTTCGTGGCTGTATTCACAGCAGATTCTTACAGTTGTATTAAAGGCCGTGGAATTCACAAAGCATCTTTCAATCTCAGAAAAGCATTAAAAAAGGAAAATGAAACTACTTACTGTCTAAAACTGGATATAAAAAAGTTTTATCCAAATGTTAATCATGAGATTTTGAAAATTTTACTACGTAGAAAATTTAAAGATGCTGATCTCCTTTGGCTTTTAGATGAAATAATTGATAGTGCCCCTGGACTACCTATTGGAAATTATCTTAGTCAATATCTAGCAAACTTCTATCTGACTTATTTTGATCATTGGATAAAGGAAAAACTAAGCATTAAATATTACTTCAGATATGCAGATGATATTGTAATACTACACCACGACAAAGCCTATTTGCACTTGCTTTTAAATAGTATTGAAAGCTATTTTAAAATCAATTTAGAACTAGAGGTTAAAAGTAATTGGCAGGTATTCCCAATATCAAAGCGAGGAATCGACTTTGTAGGCTACAAACATTACCATTCACATATACTATTAAGAAAATCAATAAAAAAGAGGTTTGCAAGAATGTTGAAACGGAATCCTAATAAAGGTTCAATGGCTTCTTATTATGGTTGGGCAAAACATTGTAATTCAAAAAAATTAATGAAAAAGCTAATGCAGGATGTTCAATTTTAAAGATTTAGGAATAAAGCCCAAACAGGACATATTTACAGGAAAGAAAATTGAGATCGATGATATTTTAAATATTGAAATTATAGTTGAAGGCTTTAAAATTCAAGATTCAACAAAAAAAGCAGGCACGAAATATCTCACTTTACAAATAGAAAGAGAAGAAAATAAAAGAGTGGTATTCACAGGTTCAAAAAATCTGATGGATTTAATATGTCAAGTTCCTGAAGATAAATTTCCTTTCAAGACTACAATTAAGAAAAATGACAAACGATTAGAATTTACATAATTATGACAGCAAAAGAAGAATTAAAAAAAATATTTGCCGGGCGCAATCCTGTACAATTGGCAATAGAGATCAACGGCTTTACAGGTTTCAGAACCACCGTCGTAGATGAGCTAACTGATGATGAAGCAGTCAAACTTCTTTCCATACATATTCCAAGCGAGAAAGAAATAGCAGAAGAAAACAATGTTCTTAAAGAGGAGTTAGTAAGAAATGAATGGGTGTCTAAAATTTTAAAACTTGCCGAAACTACAGGAATTAAAGATGTGGGAAGGTTTGAAAAGTTTAACGTCTGGATGTATATCAAAAGTAAGTTTAAAAAACATCTAAATGCTCATTCAATTGAAGAACTTAAGCAGTTACATGTTCAACTCCGAGGGGTTGAGTTTAATAATAGTAGGAGCGCAAAGAAACCATTAACAAAGGCTTGGTGGAAAAAGGGAGAAGGAAATATTAATATGAACTGATGCTTAGGAAGAGAAAATCACCCTTAGGAGCTCTCTTCCCAGAGCGTGAAGCAATCAGAATAAAACCGATAAGTAAAATTACTATGGAAGAGTCTGAAACAATAACACCAGAAATAGAAGTTCTTAATCTGTTCAATCAGATCACAGGACACCGACACCGCCCGGGAAAAGGGAATTTAACTGGAATAAAACGAGTATTAAAAGAAGGCTATACTCTGCATGAAATACAGGAAGTAATACAACTGAAGACAATCCAGTGGAAAAATGATGCAAAAATGAGCGATCATCTGAACCCAGTAACGATTTTTAGGGATTGTAACTTTGATAAATATATTAACCAGGTGCTCAATGTAAAACAAAATCCTCAACTATATGCAACCTACTACGCAGAACTTAATAAAATCTACACAGGAAACGACACTGCCGGAGCGTTCTCAAAAATTGATGCTATGTTTAGCAAGCGAGGATAAATTTGCAGTATTACAGGTAGAACGCAGCCTCACCGTAGAAAAATGCCTGTCTGCTCCTTTGTTGGTCAATCAAAAAGAGAACGAAACCGAACTCATAAAATCTATTTTCCTAATCGTAAAACGATTCAATGATTTGGTAAATGTAGGAAAAAAAATGAATGAGGATCAGATGATCGCACTATCTGCCGATTTATTCGAGCGTTTCGGAGGCGAAAGTTTGGAGGATATTATGCTCTTTTTCAAAATGGCACGTTCAGGCGAATTTGGGGATTTTTACCGTCTTGATTCTATTGTAGTATTGTCATGGGTCGATAAATATTTAGACTTAAAAATAACAGCCCGAGAGGACGAAATACAGAACGAAAGGAACATCCGGCAGAGAGAGGAGGATGAATCGGTTAAAAACCACGTTCCGAACGAAAAGGCAAAGCAATATTTAGAGCAGTTATCAAAAAGTATCAAAATAACCGCGATAAGTCGAAATACAGGTGTTCTGAGAGAGGGAAATCCTTTATTTGATTATAAGGCATATATCGAAACCCTGCCAGAAGCTGCAAAGAAAATGAGCGATCAACACTTGAAAACAATGTTAGATAACACCTCTCAGTATTCACATCCGGAAGTATATAAAATACTGGAAAATGAATTTGAAAACCGACTGGCAAAATTTGTGGCAGAAGATGATCCCGAAATAATAGAGACTAAAAATGATAAGACTAAGTTACGAAAACGAAAACCTCATAAAGATGGAAATCAAAATGCACCTGCCTCATGATAGTATTTTTGCATTTTTGCAGAAAAGAGGATATGAGATAAAGCCTTGGCTGTATGTTTTTGAAGATACAAGCTTTCCGAATGGAACCACACTTCATGAACAGTGGACTTTCACAGCCACGAGAACTGGGGAAGAGCAAAGCTCAAATAATCTTTTTTTAATGGTATTTGAAACAGAGTTAAAAGAGCTTTTAAAAGAATTTAACTGAGTAAGGGAATCCGTATTTTTTATTGTTCACTCTGCTTTAAATTTGTGTATGACAATATTTAAAATAAATGCACAAACTCATATCATTGACCAGATATTTGAAACAATTGAAACCTGCACCTTAGGTATTGCTTTCAAAGAAGACTGGAATATTGAACGTAAAGATTTTGAGTATGGCTCTACACTGTATTTTAGTTTAAAAGAAGGGAAAGAACTGAAACCTGATCTTATTTTTTGGATTGGATATTTCTCCGGACAGGATTAGAGTACTTTTACATTTAAAATTTGGCAAGGATGTAAGTATGAAACTTACATCCTTTTTTATTAATTTTGAACATCATAATTTATTCACTATGAAAAAGATCTTATTTTTCCTTCTTCTGTCTTCTTACTCATTCGCTCAGTCATCCCAGGAGAACATTGAAAGAATTGCAAGAAATTATTTTGAAAGCAACTATGTGCAAAATAATTTTAAAGACCCATATAGTTATGAGTTAAAAAAAATATGGTCAGAACCTATCACAAAGGAAGAGAATATGAGAGTTAGTATAAACTCCGCAGATTTGGTGGCAAATAATAAAAACATTCCAAAAAGTATGAGAGACGATTGGAAGAAAAAAAAGGACTCTCTCACAGATGAATATTCTAAATTATCAACGGATGATGGCAAAGTTATAGTTGGCTACAGAGTCTACTTCGATACGTACGCTGCCAACAGCTATGGTAATAAAGTTTTAGGGAGATATAAACTGCTTGTAGATGCTGTTGGAAAAACAATAGGTGCAGTAGAATCAATAGAATAATAAAAACACCGACTTGCAAAAAGTCTGGTGTTTTTTTATTTTTGCATATATGATAAGTCCAAATAACACAACTAAAGGCAGAAATGCTGAACTAATAAACTACCGCAATCAAAAATTAGCGGCACGTTTTTACTTCTACAGTTGTATTATTGGGCTTAAATTTTCTAAATGCCTTGAATTTCTTATTCCTGAATTTGACATTTCTGAAAGTCGTATTTGTGACCTACTCGCTGAAAATTCAGAGATAGTTTCCGGACTGGAAAGAAAAGAAATTGGTTTGAATGAACTCAAGCAGCAATACCCTTTCTTAAATTGGCAATTCAAACCTCGCCAAAATTCAATATTTTAAACATTCTGCCTCCAGGTTGTCTCAAAGGTTTGAACGCAAGTTTTCAAGCCTTTTCTTATGTTTTGATCCCTCACAGCCAAATGTGTTATTTTATCAAAATAAGCATCGTTATAACCTTGTAACTTCTTCCAGATATTCTCTGTAAGTTCCAGGTATCTCAGGGATTTCTCTCTCACTTCTTCCGGTGCATTATTGTTACTTTCACTAATGATCTTACAGACAATAGTCAGTTCAATTGTTCCTGTATACAATTGAAATAGCCCGTCAATATCTGTACTGTTGGCGCTGAGATTGATCAGAACCGCAGGATAAGATATTGGCGGTTTCTCCTCCTGAAGCTGTCCACAATTCAGATCAATGTAATTCAATTCCGGTATTTCGGAAAGTAGCTGTATAAGTTTTAAATAAAGTGTTTTCATTTTAAGTTTTTAAAAATTTCGTGTAATACTATTTTTTTGATCCGGGCTTTTAATTCCGGTGTTGTTCCCACGTATTGACGTTTTGGTATATTCTGATTAATAGTTCGAGAAAACTCTTTTACTCTGGTAATTTTTCCATTTTTACCCCTTCGAATATGTGCATCAACATTTTGAGTAATCGAGCCGGCCCATCCTTCATTATGTACCCGTGCATAATCAATGTCAGCTCCTCCCACACTCATTGTGATCCTATCTTCTACCATTTGCGATATTCTTATACTCCTTTTCAGCTTTAAAGTTTTTACCAGAATTTTGCGTGAAGTATCGTCAGGTTTTCCCCACTTGGTAGGGTTCTTTCTTTTCGGCCAACTTTCATTATTCCACGCTTCCTTTTCAAATGCATCTAATGAATAATTGACCATTTCTTCACCCATGATAGCCGGAAGCTCCCGGAAGGTTTGAGCAAGGTTCTGCTGTATCTCACGAAGCTTTTGTTCTACTGATTTAGCCATTTTTAAACATTGTTTAAATGATATTAAAAAAAGTTGTATATTTGTCATAGGATTTAGCAGAAATCTTTCTGTTGTATCCTCCAAAGTTCAGTCTTTAATCAAGGCTGAACTTTATTATTTCATGGTCAACCATTACCCAAATTTCTTTTGTTACAATCTCCTGATTGTTTTGTTTCATCAATTTTTTAGCTGAGGAGATCTGAAGCCGCATATTTATGCTGGCATAGAAATGAACGCTTTCTTTGGGGAACTGTAAAACAATAATTTCAGATCCTTGCTTATTTCCTTCACGAATTTTGTTGATAATGTTATTTTTTCCCAAGACTCCGCTCTCCCCCAAAACAGTTTTAATATCAGTAATATGTCCATTGAGTGTGGCATCAGGGGTTTTCACTCCTTCGGCAGCCTTTTCAGAAAGCATAATAATTTCATTGCCATGCTCAAATAAAACGTCTCTTGCTTCTTTTTCATGTCTTGCCGTTTTTGCCCGGAAGCTGTGATCTTTATGGGTAGCTTTTACTCCTAAATTATCCATATTGAAAGCAACATCTTCATAGTTTTTATCCTTCTGAAGTTCATAATATTTAAACCATCGTTCAGCGTGTTTTTCTGAATAGGCAAAAACTTCTTTGGGTGTATTGGCAATATAGGAATTGTCATTAGTGAAAATTTCACCATTCACCCCTACATTATTTTTAAAAGCTTCCGGTATATCAGGATAAACAACGTTTTCAGTGGGCTTTCCGTTTCTTAATTTTCGTACAGTAGTTCTACAGTTAAAATGATTTGGGGGGAAATAAATCAAAAGCATTGGGTCATCAACACTCATAATCACTTTATCCAGAGTGATGCATATATCAGACGTGTGGCCATCTACCACCACATCAAACTGAACAAATGGGAAAATATGTTTATCCCTTTGTATCTCCTGCCATAGCCTTGCCATTTGCGCTGCTGCAATAATTGTGTTGTATTCTGTTTTGAGATAGCGGTTTGAATCTCCTACAACATTTTGAGCAGCCTTTTTAAATTCAGACCATGAACGAAGCTTACCGTTATCATCCAGTAATAAATTGGATAGTCTTATACAATCATTATGGTTCTTTGCTACAGAGAATTTCCATACATTTTTCTTCAGGATCTTCCTAAACTCTTCATCTGGGCTGTCCCAATCAATGGTAGTATCTATATTGTCAGAAAACTTGCCTGCCATTTTCTGAACCATAGGCTTGCTATATCCATGTTCCGGAATGTCTCTTCCTTTGTACACATCCCGAATAAGGCTAACAAAGTCAGCAGCTAAAAGGTCAGCCCAATCGGGCTGTTTTTGATTGGCTAAATGAATACAACAATTATTGTACTCTTGGTCAAGCTTTATCCAATCCAGCTCCTCATATAGATAAAAATCTACTGAGGAGCGTGGGCGAAAAAATTTTTCGCTCTTTCAAACCAGTTTAACTCTTTGGCTGTCACTTTCATTTTTGCTGAAGCTTTCTTCTCCTCCTTTTTCTTCTTTTCTGGTTCTGGATCATTTACTTTTTCTCCAGCAGGCTTCTTTTTGCCAGTTTTAGATTTGGGTAATCCTGTAGCCTCAAACCACCAATCCTCATCAACACCACTTTCTGTTAAAGTGTTGACTTTTTCAGCAATTTCAATTTTATCCTTAAGGCTCATATTATCCTTCTCTGGATACTGAAACCAACCATTTTTAACCGGAAAGCCTCTTTTTTCCAGTTTTGGTAAGAGGGCATAGTTTAAAATCTCAATTGTATATATTCTATCATCCTGATTAATGTCATCTTCAGTTTGTGCGTGAGTTTCTGACTGTGAACGGCTACTCCCATCCTTTGTTGTCATAGTCTGACCAATAATGCCGATAAGAATTTGTTCATCTAACCAGGTTAAAAATTTATCATGCACTGCTCCCGGCTGTTTTTCCGAATTGATGGGTTTAAGATCACTGTTTTTACTCATGACTACGGAACCTCCAGTACCTCTTTTTTCAAAAGTTGTTTCCATTTCTTCTCTAGCTCCTTCTTCCTCCGGATCGTATAATCCAGCCAGGATAGGGATACCCCACAACTCACAAAACTCAGCATAATCACTGCCGCCGTTTCTTTTGAAAATTGCATAAGGTGCAACCTCCATCAAAAGCCCCAGATCATCATCTTCACCTATATTTAAAAGGAAATCATCATTTTCATATGGGATTCCTCCTTCTTCACCAATCTTTTTGAGAATAATTTTTTTATTGGTATCAAGATTTTTTCTTGGTATCATTTTTACCTTAATACCCTCTGTAAAGTCAAGCTCAATAACCGTTTTGCCAAAGAATCGTGTCATAATAATATCTCTGAGAAGTTTTCTAAACTCCGGAGTTTTTATGAGGTCAGTCATTTCATCAATTTCCTCATTATCTGACTTAAATGTCAGCCCTCCGTTGGTGATATGTCTCACCCTTTTGCGAATCGCTTCACCTACCACAGGATCTTTTATGATAGTTTCATAAACATCATACAAACTGTTTCTCCTTCCTTTGTCAGCTGATTTCAACCCCTTAATATAATTGGATATGTCCATTGTATCGCGCTTGGGAGGTTGTACCACCACAACCTGAGAAACTTTGAAATTTCCGTCTTTGCCTTTGGCTGCCAATGTTTTTACTTCAGTATTTTTCATGATTAATAACGGTTTTCTCTTTTAGGGTTAAATTTTCCGGAAAAGCTTATGGGGGCTTTGTCGTCTCTCCGTGGGAAATCTTTTTGTGAAAGTTTCATGTCTTGGTTTTTGAAAACTGCTTTCAGCCAGTTGTCAGCCTGGGTATATCGAAACTTTTTATCTTCATAATCTATTGATACGTTTGCCAGACCTATGAGATACCACATGGCAATATCTTTTATAAATCCCACTAAAAGTTTGCTTCTATCATCATTTGTTTTAGAGAAAATTATATCTGTATCATAAAATTTTGATAATCGGGTTTCTGCATATTCAATGGCCATGTCTATTGATGCCAGAGCAATGCTTTCATCATCTCGGATGATCTCTTTAAGCTCTTCATCATAAGCATGTGTTTTAAGTTCGTCCACTGTTATATATTGGCTCATATTTATAGTATTAATGGTTAATAGCGTTGTTTTTTTATTTTGAGGTAGTAAGTTTTAGGAGGCTCTTTTTTTACTACAGGCTTATTGTTGATAATCCATACCCCACCTTCTACGGCGTCAGGCGCATCATCATGCGCCCTTGACTTTGGAGATAGCGCCAAAAACTGGAACTCTACCTCTTTCATGTCTTCAGTGCCTTCCAGATAGTCAGCAAAAATTAAATTACCGTTAGTGTTCAGTGGTTCAAGGTTGGCCTCAATCCGGTAGAACTTATCCGGTTTATCTCGCTCATCAGCTTTAAGGTTGAGTACTCGTTTATACTTCTTATTGGCCTTTTTAATTTCCCTTTTTAGATCGGTATCTATCCACGGGTATTCTATAAAGAGATATAAAGCACTTTTGTCGTTAACAAAATTGATAGCCTCAAACTGCCAGTTTATCATTTCTGCTACCGTTGTTTTTCTACATCTGGCAAATAAAACGTGATACTGATCTTTATACTTACCGATAATGAACATAGCTTTAAAGTCTCCCCCTTTCTTATAGGAAGGGTCAGTGTAAGCAATCAGATATTTATATTTACTGATCGGCTGTACTTTACCATAGTACAGTTTTTTAAAGATCTTCCCTAAAATTATAGGGTTATTGAAATACTCTTTTTGGGCTGAAGCTTTGGAAATTTTAGACAGTACCCTGTCGATCATCGCTTCTGTATTTTTGGTAGGCCATGTTGATTTTCCGTTTTCATCCCGGATGTTCACGATCTCGTAGCAATCGGCAATCTCCATTGCTTTTTTAATGCAGCAATAGTCGGCGATAATATTACCGTTGAAAATAACGAGTAACGGATTTGATATGGAACGGGTACCGTACACGGCCTGTTCAAACCATTCCCATTTCTTGTCTATTATATCCTGGTTCCTACAATCCTCATCGGTGTCGAAATCATCCATCACCACGGAATCCGGCCGGAACTCTTCATTCCTTGCTCCCCTGGGAGCTTGCCCCGCTCCAATAGCAATAAACATAGATCCGGATCTGGTTACAAACTCATCCTCTGCCCAGCTGCCATAATTCACCTGACTGCCATAGTCATTAATAATTCGTGGATTTTTCTCAAAGGCAAGTTTGTAAGGCTTCAATAATCGGACTGCTGCATCTTTATTAGCAGAAATCATCAAGGTAAATTTCTTTTTCCCTATACAATGCAGGTAAAGAAGCTCCATCATGGTACGCCCGGATTTTGAAAGCTCCCGGGACCAGGGCCTTACCTCATAATATTCTGGGTTTTCCAGTACTCTTTTCGTTGAGTTTTTGTGGAAAGGCATGGGTTCAGCAGTACAATACTTTTCAAAGTAGTATTTAAACCACTTTTCGGGATCTGCTTCCAGTGCCTTGATCCGCTGTTCCTTCTCCTCTTCGCTCTCTGTAGAATCGACAATATCTGTATTCTGAAGACCTTTGTAGTATTCATCCCAGAAGCTTATGGCTTCCTTTTCCTCCCGGGTATTGACTAATTTTTTTTTGATTACCATTACCCACGGATTTTAGATTTAATGAAAGCATCTGCCAGATGTGAAACCTCTTTTGCGCTGTCAAGATCATTTCTCCTGATAAACTTTACAAAACCTGTCATCACAGAGATAACCTCTGGTATACCAGAATCATGCTCAAGTGTAGCAATATCTTTCAATAAAGATCTTCTTAACTGAGCTTCTTTAAAGTCTGCAAACTTTTGTCCTATAGGCTTATTTTTGATATGCTCTTTGAGTTCTGCAAGTTCATCATACCATGAAGCCAAAAGCTCATCCCTCGTTAAAGGAATGTTTCTTTTAAGCTTCGCCCAACCTTCATCATCTATCCATTTAGAAACAGTTTTTTCAGTTACACCAGCTCTTTCAGATAACTCTTTTTGAGTTACATCTTCAGTGATATAAATAAGCTTTGCCAGCTCTTGTTTTTGCAAAAGTTCTTCTCTGCTTAATCGTCCTTTTTTTGCCATTACATAATTATTAGTAATGCAAAATTGCTCTTATATAAGGCGTTACAGAAGTTCACGCTTTATCATACAGCTATATCAGGGGTATGATACCCCAATATTTAGGGTATCATAAAATGAGAACTTTTGAGAGCATTTTTTTAAGTGAAACTTTGCATCATTCAAAGTGAACAAAAACTAAAAAACATGAGTAAAGCTCCATTATTTGTTGTTAGTGACGAAGCAGTATTAAATTCTTATGGCTTCTGTGTACTAACCTCCGGAATTAATTATGAGGAAAGGTTCAAAGACAATCCTATCTGCCTGAATAATCACAACAATGATACCCGTCATGTACTGGGTTCATGGCAAGATATTGAGGTTAAATCTGGAAAATTGTTAATGAGACCTGTATTTGATACAAAAGATACTGACGGGGTGGAAGTCGTGAGAAAAGTTTTGTCAGGAACTATTAAGGCCAGCTCAATCGGGATCATGTTTGATCCGGTAGATATGGTTCTCATGAATGACAGATTGACTTTAACAAAATGTGTCCTGTTTGAGGTATCAATCGTAGCTGTTCCGTCTAATGCCAATGCTATTGCTCTGTTTAATATGTCCGGCCAGCAATTATCCGAACAGGAAATAAAATCACTTTGTCTTTCTCAATCCGAAAAACATTTTAACAATAATACAATGAAATTATTAACCACTCATTTGCAACTTCCAGAAAATGCTACAGAAGAGGCAATCTTATCAGCTGTTAAAGCTTTAGAATCAAAGCTTACTGAGTCACAAACTACGAATACTACTTTAAAGACTAAAATTGAAAATCTTGAAAATGCAGCCAAAGAAAAGAACACTGCTGAACTTACGGCAGAATTAGAAGCTGCTGTGAAAGATGGTAGAATTGATGAAGCAGGTAAGGCTCCTATTCTGGAACTTGCCCACGAAAGCGCTATGAAGCTTCTGAAATCTTTACCGAAAAGAAAATCAGTGGCAAAAGAAATTGAAGCTGGTGAAAAAACACCTGAGGAAATGTACGGAAAATTAAGCTGGTCAGAGCTTGACAAAACCAACAAGTTAAGCAAGCTGAAAGCAGACTTTCCGGAGTACTACGCTGAGCGTTTTGAACAGCACTTTGGAAAGAAACCAACTAAGTAAAAATTAATAACAATCATAAAAAACTCAATCAAAAAATGGGATTAGAAGTTGAAGTGTGGCATGAGACCATACAAGAAAAATTGCTACAAGACAATAGTTTTTTAACTCAAGTAGCAGATGTATCAGAAGATGATATTATCAGCGGAAAAATTGTACACATACCTCAAGCTGGTGAGCCCTCCAAAGTGATAAAAAACAGATCTGTTCTGCCTGCCACTATCAAAAGACGTGCAGATGGAGAGATCTTGTATTTAATTGATGAATACACCACTGATCCTGTCAATATTACCAACGCAGAAACAAAAGAGTTGTCTTATGAAAAGCGTAGAAGTGTGCTTGATCAGGATGTGGCTAATCTATCTGAGGAAGTTGCTGAGGGAATGTTGACCAACTTTATTGTATCGCCTATAGGTGATAATAGAACACTACCTACTTCGAGTATTCTGGAAACTTCAGGAGCTGCTGTTCAGTCTGGCCTTGCTGGTTCGTCAGGGAATAGAAAGGCATATTCTATAAATGACCTTCAGACTCTTAAAAATTTTTTCATAAAACAGAAAGCCTGGAGTAATAACAATATGAATGTTCTGTTGACAGCTGATGCTGCTACACAAATGTTTCCTGCTGATTCTGCTGTAACAGCAACCTATATGGCTTCTGTGACAGAGGAAGAAAGACGTCAAGGAATGATGTATAAAGCTCATGGTTTTAACATATTTGTGAGATCAAGTGTATACATCCTTACGGAAGATAAAACATTCAAAGCCTTTGGTTCCATAGTAGCTGCAACAGATAGCGAAGGGATTTTTGCATGGAATAAAAACATGGTTGAAAAGGCAATCGGTACTACACAGGCTTTTGAAGACCTTGGAAACCCAGCTTATTATGGAGATATATACTCTTTCTTGGTGAGAATGGGAGGAAGAGCAAAGCGTAAAAACTTTGAAGGTGTTGTGGTTATGAAGCAGGCAAGCGCTGCATAATTTTTTTCATATCTATATATAATAATCCCTTCTTTTTTGGAAGGAGGGGTTTTTCAAAAAACTAATAACCGTGAGAACCATTAAATATATTGTGCTGCATTGCACTGCTACTCCTCAAAATACATCCATTGAAAGTATTCAACACTATTGGAAGACGGTTGAAGGGTGGAAAAACCCAGGCTATCATTACATCATTAAAGTGGATGGAGAAATTGTGAGCCTTCTTTCTATTGATAAAATTTCAAATGGCGTAAAGAATTGGAATACTCCAAGCATTCATATTTCCTACATTGGAGGTGTGGACTCAAAAAACAAAGCGATTGATAACCGTACAGAAGCTCAAAAACAGTCACAGATAAAACTCCTAAAAGAACTTAAGAAACAGTTTCCTGATGCTGAAATTTTAGGACACAGAGATTTTAAAGGAGTAAAAAAAGATTGTCCAAGTTTTAATGTTAAAGAATGGCTCAAGCAAATAAACTTTAAAGCTTAATGACACCAGAACTACCGCAGCCCTTTGAACAGGAAGCAATCAGAAAAGACCCAAAAGCGGTAGTTATAGCACTTTTAATAGGACTTCTCTTAATCTTCGGAAGTGTTATTGGAGTATTGTATTACCGGAAGGAAAAACAAGCAGATGATTGTAAGGAAGAGACCAAAGGTCTTTATAATATAATCATTGAAGAAAGAAATGCCAGGATCTATTTTTATGAACAGATGATCTTCTATAAAAATGAATCCCGTGAGCTAAAAGCAAAAGACAGTTTACTTAAAAACAAAACAGCACCTTACGTGCAAAAACTAATACCATGAAAACTACTTATAAAATTTTTATCGGTTTACTTTTAGTTGCTTTTGTGGTCAGTATAGGATTTAATATTTACCAGAAGTTTGAAGAAAGAAAACACGATCAGGAACTATCTTCATTAATTACCGACAATGGCAGTAATAAGATTATTGAAAAATATGTCAAAGACAGTATTACACATACTATTTATGAAGATCGTATAATCAATAATTCTAAAAATGAAAAACAACTTGCAGTTGGAAAAACGTATGCTGATAGTTTACAAAAAGCCTTAAAAGTATCACTGGACAAAATTGATCAGTTTACAAAAATCACTGCTAAACTTGAAGCTCAAGTGGCATTATCAACAAAGCAGACACCAACAGGGCAAACTGTTAAAACCCATAAAGACAAATATCTCGATCTTACTTATTATCCTGAAACAGATTCCCTTAAAATGGCTTATGATATTCATCTCAACGATGTAAGATACAAGTATAAAAAATGGATTTTCGGAAAAGAGAACAGGTATACAGATTTATATCCGGAAGACAAAAGAATCACTATCAATGGCCTGAAAAGTTTTAGGGTTAAGGAAGAGCCTCCAAAACGTTTTGGGCTTGGATTAAGTGTTGGCTATGGAGTTGCAAAAGACGGAAACACGCTTAAAATGGTTCCCTATTTTGGGGCTGGGCTAAACTATAATTTATCTGAATTTTAATAATTATTATATCATGTCAAAAGAAAAAGATCTTACAAAAATTGCATCTGATATTTTTGAGGCAAACCCAAATATCTCAGAGATCTACATGACTGTAGATGGTCAAGCTTTCACCGATGAAGAAAAAGCTAAAGATAACGCCCGTTATCACAAAAACAAAACTATAACACCTTTTAAAAGAGACTCTGATGAAGTTACAGTAGATGCTGACTCAAGTAATGACAGGGAGGCTCTTATGAAGGAATATGAAGAGCTGTTTAATGAAAAAGCCGCTCATAATATTGGAATTCCTAAACTAAAGGAAAAGATTGCTGCCAAAAAAGAAGAATTGGCCAAATCGTAATTTAATTTAATAACCTTTTAAAACCTATTTAAAAAATGGCACTTTTTGGAACAAAAATCGTTGAAATGGCAGAAGTAAAAACTGATGGAACACTTCCTCTGGAAGCTGAATGGACAGAACTGTGTAAAACCTACAGAGATTCCGTGGAAGTTGTAGATGAAGATGCAGATATTGCAGAAGAATACTGTGACCAGGTATCTGAACCTATTGAAATATTTCTGGAGGCTGGAAAAACAAATGGTAAATTTTCTGCCTATGAGTATGATCCTGCAATACTAACCAAATTAATGGGAGGTACAGTTCTTGACGGTGTATGGACAGAGGGAGATAATCGTGGTAAGGATATAGCCCTTCGCTTTAAAACAGATTCAGGTCACATCATTGCATGGCCATCGGTAAAGTTATTCGCAAAGAAAAACCTTAAACTGGTGAAAAAGAATATTGCATTAATTGATGTGACGTTCACTCCAAAATCAAAGGTAAGAATCAGTAAATCTGCATAAAGTGGGAAATAGTACCGGCACTGAAAAACGAGCTGCCAGTCTATTACTTAAAAGAGGTGTAAAGGTGCAAATCCTCGCACCTCTTTTTTTTAGACTATTCAGGAAGAAAACAATTGATCTTACCATTACAGCTCCTACTACGAATACTTTACTAAAGATCGCTCATACTTATCTCTCTATGGGAATACGCAAAACTGATGAACTTACAGTTCCTGAAGCCTTTTCACTTTTGAAAGATCATAGTAAAGGGATGACAGATATTATTGCAATATGTATACTGAATTCGCCAAAGAAAATGTGGATTAAAGGAATACTTTCCCGGCTTTTATCTACGAGTTTAACACAAGATCACATCAATTATCTATTTCACCTAATTATAGTGTATGGAGGCGTTGAGGATTTTATCAATACTATCAGATTAGTGGAGACGACGATGATAACGAAACCGATGAATCTGAGTCCGGAGGAGAAGATGAGTTAAAAAGCGAAAGCTTCCATAGCATCTTTGGATTTATCATGATGGTTGCTGAAAAAACAGGATGGACAAAAAAACAGATTCTGAACGATTTCAGTTTTGCTGAGCTCAATTTTATGCTGTCCGACTCACCACGTCTGATAAAGAAAAAAAATAAAAACAAAAAACTAACAACTGATGAAGACTTTGCTTCATTCTTTAAAACCCATATAGAATAATGGCAGACTTAGACCCAATAGAAGTAGAATTGAACTGGAACTCCAAAGAGTTTATGGATGAGTTTCAGAAGTTCCTTGCTGGTGGTAAGGAAGCTGATGCTGCATTAGACAAATTGAAAAATAAATTTTCTCAACTTAGTAAAGAACAACAATCTGCTACTAATGGGAGTAGAGATTTTAATCAGAACCTCAGAGATATTGGAAATACTGTTAATACATTAAATGCTGATTTTGATAGCTTTGGAATTGATAAAGAGAATATTCAGATCCAAAAACAGGTAATAAAGGAGTTGGAGAATCAGATCAAAGAGCTATATAAAAATATTGAAAATTTGGCTCCTGGATCTGCACAAGCAGCATTGATTGTGGAGGCAAGAGCTTTGGAATCTGAATTGAATGCTGAACGTACGGCATTACAAGAAGTGGAATCTGCCTATAATAGTAATAGAAATGCAGCTCAACAGCTTTCAAATGAATATGAAAGTCAGTTAGCAAGGTTAAAAGAGCTTGCACTTGCCGGACAAACCTCAAGCGAGGAATATCAATCGCTTTTGCAAAGTGTACAGAATTACCGTGAAGCATTAAGGGGCTTAAATGAGGATCTTGATCAAACCTCTAGAAATTCATTTTCCGCATTTATAGGACTTCTTACTTTGATGTCTTCCGGTCTCGCCGTAGCCCAAGGAACCATGGGGCTCTTTGCTGGAGAAAATGAGAACCTTGAACGTATTATGCTAAAAGTTCAGTCTTTAATGGCTATTACTATAGGTTTACAAGAGATCAATGAAGTATTGAATAATCGAAATTCTGCAGCAGTTAGAGCATTGATCGCCGTTCAAAATTTTTATGTTGCAGCGAATACCAGGGTTTCCGCTTCATTGGTTACTTGGGGACTTTCTGCAAATGCCGCCAATATTGCATCGAAAGCTCTTCTGGCAACATTAACATTGGGGTTAACTGTCGCTATCGCTGCTGTCATGGTCTGGTTTGAAAAATATCAGGCTGAACAAAAAGAAATAGCAGATGCACAAAAGAAGCACTCAGAAGCTGTAGCTGATTCAGCAGCAGAGCAGATGATTGCTTATAAAAAACTACAAATACAATGGAATTCACTTGCAGATGATCTTAAGTCAAAACAAAAGTTTATAAACGGAAATCAGGATGCCTTTAAAAAATTAGGGGTTGAAGTAACAAGCGTAGCCGATGCTGAAAATGTTTTGGTTCGTAACACAACTGCATTTGTTGAATCTATGATGGCAAGAGCTGAGGCCGCAGCGGCAATGCAGCTTGCATCAGAAAAATTCAAGGAATACCTAGTTAAATTTTCGGAAGAAAATGAAAAACTTGAAGATCCTACCATAGGGCAAAATATTGGTCAATGGTGGCAAATGGGGGTATTAGGAAAAAGTACAGAAGAATATGTAAACCAAGTGCATGAGGAATCTGGCAAAGCTAAAAAAGAATATGAAAAATTTATTGGTGATGCTGTAGATTTTGAAAAAAGAAAAGATGAAATTTATAAAAAGTATGGTTTCCGCGAAAATTTAGGAAAGGAAACTAAGCCTAAAAAAGAGAAAAAACCAAAGGATCTTGCAGAGGTTTTTGACACAGAAAGCATGATGAAACTACAGCAACAGATTATGCTTTTAGATGGTGCTTTACAGCGTATGGGAAAAAATGGTGAGGTTCGTCTTCGTGCTATTGATAAGTATGGGAAGCAATATGCAACTAATATAGTTGTATCAGAAAAAACGGCAATGGATCAAAGAGCAGCCTTAATGATTAAGTATAATGAACTGGAAAGGAAGCTCAGATACAAAAATCTTACAGAAACGGTATCTGACACTGAAGAACGCTGGAAAACATATTATCAGTATGAAAGGGAGTTTGGAACCAAAGCAGCAAAAGAACAGTTCTCTTCTTTACGAGCAGAAGGAGCATCATTCTATCAATGGCTGGATAATAAAAAAGGTGAATTAACGAGTATCACCAATAATGGTGGTGTATTAACTGAAGAACAGAAGAAAGCACTGGAGCTTATCACACTTAAACGAAGTGAGCTATCAGGCGAAAAAAATGAATTTGACCTCTTTTCAGAAAAAACAGAGTTACAGCTAAAGGAACTCCCTACAATCTCTCAACAAATAGATTATTTGGTAAAACAAAGAGATGAACTTACCAACGAATATGTTGATAAAGGTTTTTACTCTTTTCTGGATTTACAAATTGACCAAAAGAGAAATGATCTGAAAAGTATGGTCGCTGAATTTATTGTAGGTCACCAGAATTTTGAAGTTCAAAAAAACAATATTACTAATAGATATGCAACATTAAGAAATAGTATAGAGAAAAGGGAAGATATTGGATCAGATACCCGTAACAATTTACTGAAAGAATTAGAACGTGAGCAAAACAAAGAACTGGCAAGCATTACTTCATTTCAGTTTGAAAGAAGACGGATGGAAGAGGAATTAAGCGCTAATCTTTTAAATATTACTACCAACCAATTAAAAAGCAGGCTTCAGACTTTGAGAGAGTTTTTAAGTAGTGAAATTTCTCTTACAAAAGAACAGCGAGAAAAGCTTATGTCTGAAGTACAGAAGATAGAATCATTAACCAGTACAAACGAAGTGAATCGTGATGAAAAAATACTTCTGGACCGAAAAGCAAAGATTTTAAAAGATATTAATAGTTTGAAAAGTAAAGGTAATGCACTGACGGTTGTTGAAAATAATTTAATTATTGCCTTACTGGATGAACTTTCTTTTGTGAATGAAAAGCTCCGAGATATTAATTTGGAAAAGTTCCAAAAAATTGCTGATTGGTCTTCTGATATAGCAGGTTCATTTTCTGACATGAGTGAGGCCATCGATGACAGTAATTCAGCACTGACTCAGACTCTACAGACAATATCTGAACTTGGTAAAGATGTTTCCAGTGTTATTGGGGCATTTCAGAAAGGGCTTATAGAAGGTATAGTATCTCTTGTAGCCTCCATTATTAAATGGGTAGGCAAGCTTTTCACCATGGGTAAAAGAGCAAGGGAAAGCGAAAGACAGGCCCAGGAAGA
The DNA here is from genome assembly GCF_056844665.1 of Chryseobacterium sp. FR048. Taxonomy (NCBI): domain Bacteria; kingdom Pseudomonadati; phylum Bacteroidota; class Flavobacteriia; order Flavobacteriales; family Weeksellaceae; genus Chryseobacterium; species Chryseobacterium sp. FR048. The sequence continues at coordinate 125,087 of NZ_JBXDSE010000012.1, forward strand.
AATGAGAAAATATCAGGAAGAAATCTTCCAGAGCCAGCTTGATTATAATGCTGAACTACGTAAGAGGATTGCTGATGAAATAAAGCTCAATGATCTATATAAATCCCGTGTTGATAACATAAAGGAGCAAATGGCTGCCAATAAACAAAATACAGCTCAGGTGCTTAAAGATCAGCAGGAGGTTTTTAATAAGTTACTAAGAGCTGAAACAGTAGCAGGAATGCACACTGAAAAGTATGGTGGATTTTTAGGCATGGGTAAGAAAACCCGGGTTGTAGAAGAATTAAAAACAGTTGCAGAATTATTGGGAATTGGTTCTTACCAGGCTGCTCCCGGCATTTGGGGTGCAGGTGGTATTCAAATATTTCAACCCGGTCAGGTAGAGTTAACGGATGAACTTTTTGATAAACTTGAACAAATAAACGCTAATAATCCCTTTACTGGAGCTGCTAAAACGGCTTTTGAGCAATTGAAAAAATTGAGGGATGAATATGGTAGCATTCAGGAACTCAATAAACAATTGGAGATTGAACTTAAAAATACTCTATCCGGAACCACCGCTCAAGCTTTAGCAGATAGTATCAAAGAGGGGCTTAAATCAGGTAAGAAAACATTTGCAGACTTTGCTAATGATATAGAGGGATTTTTACGTGAAGCCATTTTGGCAGGAATATCAGCAAAAGTGATAGAGCCTGAAATTCAAAAGTTACAGGATGCATTAGCAGATATGATGGGAGATGGTATTCTTTCCTCTGATGAAAGAGCAAAGTTTCAGGAAATGTATCTAGCCATTGTGAAGCAGTCTCAAGAGTATATGAATATTATCAATGAGGCCGGAGTAGATCTAACAACGAGTACAAACAATGCCAACTCCCTTCAGGGAGCTTTCCGTTCCATGACTCAGGAGAGTGCTGACACTATGAGCGGACAGTTAGGAGGAATGAGGCTTGCACAATTGGAGACTAACCAGATTCTAAAATCCGGCGGCGCTCAACAGCTTTCCCGGCTGAGTAAAATGGTAGAATTACAGGTGGACATTGAAAAGAATACCCGTAGAACTGCTGAGAATACAGACAAAATAAAAGATGTAAACACCAACGTTGAAAAGGTTGTGGAGGGCCAAACAAAGCACTATAATGCCCTTCAAGCAGCTGGAATAATACCTTAATCATCATGGCTTTTTTAGATACAATCAATAATAAAAATTTACTGAGCATTTATAAGCTCGTAATACAAACCGGAACTCATGAGCTTTTGGAATTTCCGGAAAGAAAGGAATCCTTAAGCAATGACTGGCGAGAAGAGAACGGAACAGAAACAGATCTTGAACTTGTGCGATTTAAAGACAAAGAAGTAAACCTGAACTGTATTTTCATAGTCTCCAATGATACTGAGTACTGGAATTGTTACAATGCATTTTTTGCTGAGATTACAAAACCCGGTCTTCAAAATTTATTTATTGAGGACCACTCTAAAACCTATCAGGTTTTTTATAAGAAAACATCAGGTTTCAAAAAAGCAAGTAAACGCTTAAAAAATGTTCCTAAAGTAGCGGTGAAATTTACTTTAACATTAGACGTAAAATCATGATTTATCAAATAAAACGAGATTCAAATATTATTGCAAGTGTAAGAGCTGAAGGAAAGGTTTCTACTAAATTAATGGGAGAAGAACTGATCAGTATGTCTTTTACATTGACGGAAAAACTCAGCTTCCAGATCGGAGATACAGTTAATGTATACGATAATACATATTATCTGATTTCTGATCCTTCTTACACAAAGAACTCATCTCGTGAGTATGTGTATGACCTTCAATTTGCCGGAGTAAAATATAATCTGGCCGATGTCCAGTTTTTCCAGTATGATAGTAATAATGATCTTACCGTCCCAGAATTTAATTTGATTACAAATGCAGAAACATTGGTAAATCTTTTGGTATCGAATGCTAATAGAACACAGTCAGGCTGGGTTAAAGGAGTAGTGGATGATACCGAACATAAACAGGTAGATTTTTCAGGACATAACTGTCTTTCAGCTCTCAATGTAATTGCAGAGGCTTTTGATCTTGAGTTCTGGATAGATGGTAACAAGTCCATTCATTTTACAAAAAGAGATCAACATTCAGGATATACTTTTAAATATGGTAAAGGGAAAGGGCTTAAAAATATCAGCAGATCTCAATTACAGGACTTTAACCTGGTGACGCGTATTTACGCTGTTGGAAGTGACAGAAACCTTCCTGTAAACTATAGAAATGGCCAGAAAAAATTGAGAATGCCAGTTCCATATCTTGAGAAGAATGTAGATATATATAAAGTAATTGAGCAGACTAAAACCTTTGAAGAGATCTTTCCAAAGTATGAAGGAGTTGTGACAGCTGTTGATAGTTCAAATCCTTTAATTTTCACAGATCAGAATTTACCTTTTGATCTGAACTCAACGGACAGTAATGGAAATACTACAATTCTTATCAAAGGGATATCAGCAAAAGTGATCTTTCAAACCGGACAATTGGCAGGTTATACTTTAGAGATCCGGGAATCTGGATTCAATTCAACTACAAAAACATTTACACTTCTTATCAATAAAGATGAGAAAACGCTTGAGATTCCATCTGATATGATCCGCCCTGCTGTTGGGGATAAGTATATTTTAGTCGATATAATGATGCCTTCTGCATATGTTAATGATGCAGAAGCAAAATTACAAATTGCCGCTCAGGAATACCTGGATAAGAACTCTCACATAAGGAACCAGTATTTTGTGACATCAGATCCTCTTTATTTTAAAACTAATAATATCAATATTAACGTTGGTTTTTCAGTTCATTTTATTGATGAAGCTTTTGGACTGGATGATAATATAAGAGTGACAGGTGTAACAAAAGATTTGCAAAATAAATATGATGTACAGTTTGATATGGCTGAAGTAAGTTCATTACCAGGTGTGGTAAGAACAGCGATCAATAATAGCAATACTCTTTCAGGAATCATTAAGAATACTAAATTCAATACAGAACTGGCAAGACAGTCATATTATTTTGCACGGGAAATGTTTGATAAAACCTATGATAGTGATGGATATTTTGATCCTGAAAATATCAGAAAACTTTCCATTGAAACAAAAATGATTTCCCTAGGAAGTCCTATGCAGGCTTTTGCTATGCCATATGTGAAATTCTTTGTTGAGAACACCTTAACATCAGTTTCCTATACCTCTGGAGAGGTCGTTCATTTTGGTTTGCAACAAAATGGAACAAGGAAATGGTTTTTAACAGAGAATATTATAACTGATATTACGAATAATTTCAATTATATATTCATAAAAGCAGAGAAACAAGGCTCAATAGCCTCTGTCGTGATTACAGAGGAACAATTGAAGATTGATAGTGATCCCAATTACTATTTTTTTGAAGCGGGTGTCTTATCATCAGTTAATGATGGTTACCGTCAGATAAAAATGACTCATGGTTTTGGTATGATCAACCCGGCAGAGCTATCCATTGGTAAAATATCATCACCATTCGGCGGAAGCTTTATTGATATACAACAGGATAAAATTAAAATTCATGCAGATGTTGAATTTGCAGACGACTCAATTGCCTTTGAACAAATCAATAATCAGATTTTCATTGGTGGAGAAAATCTTCTGATAGGAACTATTGAGGAGAGAGATTATTATGATATGCTTGAGGCAAAGGGAAGGTATCTTAATCAGGAACTTCCTTTTACAATGTCTGTAGACTGTATTTCAACTAGCATTTTTGATGCTTTATTGATTGTCATTGGAAAAAATAACAATACAAATACTTATGAGGTGATGGCGCAAAAAGAATTTAAAACAAAAGGGTTTTTAGAACGTATTTGGGTATCATTTAAAACGCTTTTAAACAAGTATAAAAATATTCAGATAAAAATTGTAAAGAACCCATCCGGAGAGGAGGTTCAAATGCAAAAGCCAAAAATGGAAATTGGTAATAGACCTACCGATTACAGTCAGTCTCAATATGATGCAGATCTGAAAATTGAAGAGGTTGAAAAGAAAACAAACTTCCTGACTACTTCCATCTATGGGAATATTATTGCTACAGGAACAGTGCTTCTGGGTAATTATGAAACCGGAACAAATGCAGGTATTACTGGAGAAGGCACAGTGGATGATGTATTTTTATGGGGAGGTTCTACGTATGCAAACCGAAATCAGGCAAAAGTGAGGTTCTACAGAAATGGGAAATTGTACGCTGGTGATGCACATATCGAAGGATATGTAAAAGCAACGGATGGTGAATTTACTGGTAAAATAACGGCGACTTCTGGCTGGTTCGGAACAGGAGATAAAGGCTTCAGCGTTTATTCAGATGGGATTATATCTAAAATGGGATATGTATGGCTTGGAGAACAGGACGGATTTGCTCAGGAAAATGGAATGGCAATGCTCTTATCCAGTGGTAATGGTCAGGCAAGTATCGACATCCGTAATGAGAAACCTGCCTCTTTTGGAAAAACAGGAGTTTATATATCTATAGATAAAGGCAGTGATAATGTAGCCTTACGAATAAGAAAAGGAGGTATAAGGGTATATGATAATGCTATTGGGTGGCAGGATGGATTTACTGGCACTAAAATAATTGGAGGAACGAACTTAAATTTTATCAAAGGAATTTTAGTAGGATAAAAAAACAAAATTATAAAACAAAAACCATGTCAGGCGTAAACATGCAAATAAACGTAACAGAATCCGTCAGCCCTAAAAATGTGGCTACACTGGATCGTCAAGATTTAAATCTAATAGGTAGTACATATTCAAAAGTACAGTTAGAAGATAAGCTCACATCCATAGTTGGAACTTCGTATCTGGGAGAATTACCAAAGTCATATAACTTCCCTACAACTGGAAGCTATACTTTTAATCCGAATGAAGCCGGTATTTATATCATAAACGGAGTCGCATTGCCAGCAATTACACTCCAGGATTTTGATGATTATTTAGAGATCAGAATCAGAGTTACTAATGGTGTACCTTCTTTATCAAAGAAAACAATGCCAGACTTCCCCCTTACGAATACCTATAATCCTAATGATGATCAAAAAGCATCAACAATGAAAGCCGCCGCGGATCGTTGGGACAAAACGTTAATGGCATTGGATAGCTTTGTTAATCCTGAAGGCCCGGGCCCGTGGCAAACAATGCCATTTCCTTCAACAGAATATGCAGGCTACATATTAAATCAGAATGCGGCTGGAGAAGCTCAGCAAAGCGGAGCTTGGGGCGAAATGTCCGCAGCTAGTCTGGCAGGTATATCGAGCCTCAAAATAACAGCACCAAATATGGATAAATATGGCGGAACTATTTCTTGGTGGATCGGATTTAGAGCGGACAATACATTCGACGTTTTAAAGTCTGGTATTATCGTCAATGGAGTTGCCCAAATCAATCTGGATGATCAGTACGCATATTATAAATATTCCCGCCCTTTGAATGGAGCTGTGTTGCAAAAACAATCAAAAGTAAATCTTCCGGTTGAAGAGGATGCTGTAATGAAGACAATTAAATCTTTAGGATCGGGATATTCCGGCATTTTAGACCTTGGAGTGCTAGGGGTGAAAGAAAGTAATTCAGCGGCCCAAAATACCGATATTATAAATCAGGCTATAGAAAACGAGTCGAAAAAAACGGTGCAAAGGGTCATTAAGTTTCCGCCGGGCATATTCCAAGTAAACGAGATAATACTACAACCTAATACATCATTAACGGGAGCAGGAGATACAAATACAATTTTAAGAACCGATCCGGGTAGTACTGCAAGATACATAATAGTCCTACCAGATGGTCGAGTAAATAGAGGACTTATATCTGATCTCCTGATAGATGGTAAAAATACCACTCAGGGCACAGTGTATATTAACAACACATTTGATTTTAAAATATCTAATTGTTTGATTGAAGGTGGACCACAGTATGGTATTAAGATGGTTGGTGGTCTATATCACACTATTTCTGATATATATTTCTCTGGTGGTAACATATCGTTGATAACTGATCATGTTACCGGAAGCATGGGAACCAACCTTATCAAATACGACAGATTGTACTTCGTAAATGCGAAGAAAAAATGTGTAGAATTGAACGGAGGTTCAAACTTCGTTTTCAATTCGTGTAACTTCGAGGATAGTGGAACTTCCGGAGACGAAACAACAGGAGGGGTGCATGCTAAAAACATTTCTGCCGGAGGTGAGGGTGTCGATGTTGTTTTCAACAATTGTTGGTCTGAAGGTATTAGAGGCGGGTTCGTCTACAAAATAGACAATTGTAAAGGTAATTCTGTGATCAGAGACTGCATGCTTGGAAACGGAGGAAACGGAACCGGAACAATAACCAACGCAATTCTGAATATAGGTTCAAACTTGTTACTATCTGGTGCTACGAGATTCTCTACCGCTCCACACTTTTACCCGTTTCCGACAAATGTGAGAACGACAGGATCAACCACGTATGTTGATAATCCAAATATAAATATTGGTGTCAACAATGTTGGATCTATTAAAACAGCTCAGTATTCATGATTTTAAAAAGCCTTCCTGAATTGGGAAGGCTTTTTAAATTTGAGAAAAAATTGGATGTTATGTTTTCAAAATTGGGATATTATGTTTTCGCGATTATAGTTTATAAATTCGTTTTCACAATCAAAACAAAAATATTATTATGAAAGCAAAATTTATCTTAGTGGCAAGTGTTGCTGCCTGTTCTTTTGTTTTTGGACAAAACACCCCATCGAAAATTGCTCCGGCTAAAAACGGATTACACGCAGAATTTATGCGATTTGAAAAAAACGGGCCGACTTTTCAGGGAAGTCCTGTTTTATTTGATGAAGCTTCTCAGAGACTTTCTCCGGGGCAGGGCCGTAAGTTGGGGCATGAAAAGGATGAATTAGGATTTGAAACCCATCGTTTTCAGCAAACCATCAATGATATTCCTGTAGAATACGGAATGATGGCAGTGCAGACCAGAGACGGTAAAATTGTAGGACAGTCCGGTTCATGGATCCTTAAAACACCAAAGATCGCTGAAAAGAAAGCTAATATCTCTGAAGATGTAGCTTTGCAAAGTGCTCTGTCATTTGTAGGAGCTGATTCATACAAATGGCAAAACAAAGACGAAGAAGATTTTGTGAAAAGAGAAACCAATAATGCAGATGCCAGTTTTGCCCCGAAAGGAGAGCTGGTGTATTATTCAGATCCTTCCGATGAAAAATTAAAAGATTTAAAATTAGCTTATAAGTTTGATATTTACTCGGAAAAACCACTCAGCAGACAATATGTTTTTGTAGATGCTAAAAACGGAAATGTTTTAGGTACAGATGCTATTATCCATGAAGTGAATACACCGGGAACGGCAACAACAGTTTATAGCGGAAGCCGGAATATCACGACAGACTCTTATAACGGTAGCTACAGACTGAGAGAAACAGGAAGAAATGCCGGTACAGCCGTAGAGACCTATAATGCGAAAAAAAGTACCAGCTTATCCGGAGCTGTAGATTTTACAGATACCGATAATGTCTGGAATAATGTGAATACCAATAAAGATGAATATGCCACCGATGCCCATTGGGGAGCTGAGATGACATTGGATTATTATTACACCAAGTATGGCAGAAAGAGTATTGACAACAATAACTTTGCGATAAAGTCGTATGTGCATTACGGAAATAATGTATTCAATGCGTATTGGGACGGATCGAGAATGCTTTACGGAGATGGAAGTCCTACAACGAATGGAGGAAAACCTTTAACAGCTATTGATGTTTGCGGTCACGAAATTACACACGGGCTGACTACCAAGACCGCTAATCTTGTATATCAGAGAGAGCCGGGAGCTTTGAATGAAGGATTTTCTGATATTTTCGGAAATACGATAGAACGTTGGGCAAGACCTACCAAGGCAAGTTGGACATTAGGTGAAGATTTCAGTTATGTAATCCGGGATATGTCTAATCCTAATGCTTATCGTCAGCCGGATACTTATAAAGGAACCTACTGGAAAGATGCAACCACTACAGGCTGTGCTGTTCCGGGGCAGACCACCAATGACTATTGTGGAGTTCATACCAATTCCGGAGTGTTGAATTTCTGGTATTATTTATTGGTAACCGGAGGTTCAGGAACCAATGATAACGGGTTTGCCTATAATGTTTCAGGAATAGGTTTAGATAAAGCAGGAGCAATTGCTTACCGTACCCTGACTACTTACCTGACTTCTACTTCTACTTATGCCAATACCAGAACTTACTCGCTTCAGGCGGCAGCAGATCTTTATGGAGCAGGAAGCAACGAAGTGACCCAGGTTACCAATGCATGGAATGCCGTAGGAGTAGGAGGGGGAACTTCTCCTGCCGGACTTATGGCAGCAGCTGTAGATAATGTTTCTCCTTATACGATAAGTCCTAATCCTGCAACAGACAGATTTACGGTGAGCTTTGAAGGAAAAGCAGGAAGAGGAGCGATAGAGTTGATTAGTCTTACAGGAAAAAGAGAAATTTCTGAAAAAGTGAATATGACTGACGGAATGAACAGACTGGAAATTCAGATTCCTTCTGGTATTCTTCCGGGAGTATACATTGTGATGGTCAACGGGCAAAAGGCAGGAAGCCTGATTAAAAAGTAAACCAAATTTTTAATATATTTTAACAAAAAGGCCGTAAGTATTGTCTTACGGCCTTTTGTTTTATTTTGAATCAAAGAAAATTTATACGAAATAAAAGTCATTGAGTTTTTCCTCACAAAGTGTCTTTACAACCTCAATCCATCGGTCTTCATCATTCAGACAAGGAATATAATGGAAGTTTTCACCGCCACCATGCATGAACTGTTCTTTACCTTCTACAGAAATTTCTTCCAGAGTCTCGAGACAATCAGATACGAAAGCCGGGCATACAATGGCCAGATTTTTTATTCCTTTTTTACCAATGGTTTCCAATGTTTCGTCAGTATAAGGCTCTATCCATTTATCTTTTCCCAACCTTGATTGGAAAGAAACAATGGTTTTTTCTTTAGGAAGATTCAGTCGATCAATCACAAGCTGTGTCGTTTTATAACACTGATGGCGATAACAGAACTGGTGGCTGGGATTATCATCTCTGGAGCAGCAATCATTAAGATTACAGGTTTTGGTGGGATCTGTCTTATAAATATGTCTTTCCGGAACTCCGTGGTAGGAAAACTGCAGGGCATCAAAATTCTCAGGAAGCTTTTCCTTAATACTTTCTGCAAGACAGTTGATATAAATATCCCTGTTATAGAAAGGCTGGATATAATTGATCTTCACCTGAGGAAATTTCTTTTTCCTTACTTCTTCAGCTTTTTCAATAACGGTTTCCGTGGTACTCATTGCATACTGAGGATATAAAGGAAACAGGACGATTTCTGAAATTCCCTGATCAACCAGCTTCTGAATACCCGTTTCAATGCTTGGTTCAGCATACCTCATCCCGATTTCCACAGGAACGTCAACCAGTTTCTGAAGTTTTTTCTGAATTTTCTCAGTAATGACAATCAGTGGCGATCCTTCATCTGTCCAAACTGTTTTGTAAGCTTCGGCAGATTTGGCAGGCCTTGTTTTCAGAATAATTCCCTGTACGAGAAGAGCACGGAAGATCCAACGATAATCGATCACTCTTTCATCCATCAAAAATTCATCAAGATATTCCTTTACATCTTTTACAGCCGTAGACCTCGGTGATCCGAGATTGACCAATAAAATTCCTTTACTATTCAATATTTTATGTTTTAATTATGAAACAGAAGTGGTAAAATCTGTTACTAATTCTGATACTTTGGCAAAGGTATTACTTTCCACCGAGCCGTCCGGCCCCAATTTGCCTTTTATCCCTTTTATTAGAAGCTGATGTTTATCATCCGTTTTTGCCCCAAGTGTTTTTAAAAGCAATAACAATTCCTCATGACCTTTTTCTCCGCTGGCAGAACCTGTAATCACTGCAACAGGTTTATCGGAAAAAACATGGGTGGAAACACACCATTCCAGTAAATTTTTCAATCTGCCTGGAATACTGAAAATATATTCCGGAGTAGAAAACACTACCCCCGCTGAATCATTAATATTTTCTCTGATTTTCACTACTTCTTCCGGTGTATCAACATCCGTCAGAGAAGTATCAAAGTGAGGCAGAACCGAAAGATCATCATACATCAGGAAATGAATATCGGGATTTTTTTCCAATACCTGTTCCATAAGTTTCTGATTGCTGGAGTTCTTTGTGGCACTTCCGACAATAATCAGTATCTTCTTGGGAGAGATCATCATGGTTGATTATCCGTTTACAGCTTCCACTCTTTCTACAAGATCCGGAACGAATTGTTTTAAAATATTTTCAATTCCGTTTTTCAACGTAGCCGTAGAACTTGGGCAGCCGGAGCATGCACCCTGTAAAAGCATTTTTGCGGTTTTATTCTCCTGGTCATATTCCATTAGAGAAATCTTTCCACCATCATTTTCCACTGCAGGAGCCACATATTCATTTAAGATGTCAGAAATCTTCTGTTCATCTTCCGTATAATCTCTGTTGATGATTTTTTCAACCGGGTTTTCATGCTTCTGAGGCTCAATTTTTGCGATTTCTCCTCCATTTTGAAGGTATTCAGCGATCAGTGCACGAACAGTCATCATCACCTGGTGCCATTCTACAGAATTGTCTCTTGTAACGGCTACGAAATTATCAGAAATGAAAACTTCCGTTGCAAAATCAAACTCGTTAAAAATAGCCAGTGCCAAAGGAACTTCTTCAGCAGCTTCTTTCGACTTTACTTCCACGAAACCATCCATCAGTAATTTACTTGAAACGAATTTCATTACATTAGGATTCGGAGTCATCTCAGCATAGATCTGATACATTTCTTTTTTCTTCTGAAGGTAAATTCTTGGGTTGGCCAATAATTCATCCTCAATTGCATTTTTCAGATTTTCCGCTACATGTTCCCATTCAATAGTATCCTGTTTAGCTACAGCAACAAAATTGGCTGTAATGAAAATTCTTTCTACAAACGGATAATTGAAAAGTTCCTGAGCTAAAGGAATTTCTGAAATATCTGAGTTTCTGTCCAACTCTAAAGACCCAGGAATCAAGTTGTAATCTGCAACAAATTTCATCACTTTCGGGTTTTCGGTTGGTTCTATAAGTACGGTACGCATTTTTTCGTTAAATTTGAGATACAAAAATACGCATTAGAAGTTAGAAGCTGGAAATTGAGAGTTAGATTTTTGCTATCGCTATAATTTAGAAGTTAGATGCGGGAAATTAAAAGCAAAAAATCGTAATTTTCAAATGAGCTTATTTTTCAAATTTTCAAATTAAAACTATGGCACTTATAAAAGAACTTTTAGGGAAAATACCACAGATCGGAGAGAACACATTTTTAGCGGAGACAGCTACTATTATTGGTGATGTTACCATGGGAAGAGACTGCAGCGTCTGGTATAATGCTGTGATCAGAGGAGATGTTCACTACATTAAAATGGGGGACAAAGTAAATGTTCAGGACAATGCCATGCTGCACTGTACCTACCAGAAACACCCTTTGAATATCGGAAATAATGTTTCTATCGGGCACAATGCTATCGTTCACGGATGTACGATCAAAGACAACGTTCTTATCGGAATGGGAGCAATCGTGATGGATGACTGCTTAGTGGAAGAAAATTCTATCGTAGGAGCAGGTTCAGTGGTGACTCAGGGAACGCATATTAAATCCGGAGAAGTCTGGGGTGGTGTTCCGGCAAAAAAAATTAAAGATATTAACGCTCAGTTATTGGAAGGAGAAGTGAACAGAATTGCAGATAATTATGTGAAATACTCTTCATGGTATAAAGAAAATGTAAAAGATCACCAGTTATAATCTGTTGTTGGGTGAATCAATAGCCAATTTGCTGGCTTATCAATTTTTTTGAACTAAAGTTGATCATTGACATTGATCAGAATATACATAAAACGCTCTGTCCTGAGACAGAGCGTTTTTCGATTTGATAGGGAACCTTTGCTTTATTTTTAATCTTTGTCCGGGGTGATGAGTCTGATCTTTCCCTTGATACATTTGAGAGAAGTAGGAGTGGGAATAACCGCACAATCGGACATGATATTATATTTTTCGTTAAAAACCCTTACTTTATCCGTATAGTCATTGACTCTGGCTAAGAAAGAGGCTTGTATTTTTTTAGGATAGGCAATATACTGCTGAGGTCCGCCGCATGATTTTGCTCCCATTGGCGTAAATGCCCAATCGCCTGCATCATTACATTCCAATCCGTTTACTTCAGATTCAATAGATGCCTTTAATTTATCCAGCTGAGCCTGATCATACTTCTGGCTGTCTTCATCAGCGGGTCTGTTGGCAATATCTACAGGAAGATTGGTATTCAGATTCTTCGATGTATTGCAGGAAACCAGACTCATTGTAGTACATAATACTAAGGCTGGGATAGATCGTAAAATTTTTTTCACAGTAGACTTTTTTCTTTTTAAGAATTTTCAAAACTTATGCCAAGGTAAGAAATTCAAATTCATTTCCGTATTTTTGACAACGATGAACAATCATTTTTTTGACTTATTAGAGTATACCAGCAGAAGTGTTTTTCTGACCGGGAAAGCCGGGACGGGGAAAACGACGTTTCTTAATGATTTTGTAAAGCGGACAAAGAAAAAACATATTGTTGTGGCTCCTACGGGAATTGCTGCGATCAATGCAGGGGGAGTTACCATCCACTCCATGTTTGGTTTGCCGTTGAGAACCTTTCTTCCTACTACAGAAAGGATAGATACCAGTTTGGCAAATAATATTGCCGATCTGATGCCTCATTTCAAATACAGAAAAGATAAACTCAAACTTTTAAGAGAAGTTGAGATCATTATTATTGATGAGGTTTCCATGTTGAGGGCTGACGTGCTGGATATGATGGATTTTTCCTTACGGTTTATCCGAAGAAATAACCAAAGATTTGGTGGGGTACAGATGCTGTTCATCGGAGATTTATATCAGCTGCCACCGGTGGTGAGGGATGAACATATTCTGAAAATGTATTATAACTCGCCTTTCTTTTTCGATAGCCATGCCATCAAAGATATTCCGATCGTTACCATTGAGCTTACAAAGGTTTACCGTCAGTCTGATGAAGAATTTTTGGAGATTCTGAATGCGATTCGTGACGGTGATGTAGCCAATATCGATTTTGATCACCTTAATAAAAGGTATGATCCTGATTTTGACATGGGAAAAGAATCGTATGTCTATCTGTGTTCTCACAATAAGATGGCAGATGAGATCAATCAGGAAAAGCTGGCGGAAATAAAAGTAGATGCCGAAACCTATGAGGCGAAGCTTGTAGGAGATTTTAAGGAAAACCAGTTCCCTAATGAGCAGTTTCTTGAATTGAAAATCGGTGCTCAGATCATGTTTATCAGAAATGATGTTTCCGGAGAAAAGAAATATTTTAATGGGAAGCTGGGTGAAATTATCGGTCTGGATGAAAATGAGATCCGGGTAGTTCTGGATGAAAGCGAAAGGGAGATTGTTGTGAAAAGGGAAACCTGGGAGCAGAAAAAATACTTCCTTGATACCGATAAAAACATTCAGGAAGAAGTACTGGGAAGCTTTGAACAGTTTCCGATAAAACTTGCCTGGGCCGTTACCATTCATAAAAGCCAGGGACTGACATTTGATAAAGTAATCATTGATGCCGGGAAAAGTTTTACTGCCGGGCAGGTATATGTCGCTTTGTCCCGATGCAGAACGCTGGAAGGGATTGTCTTAAAATCAAAAATCACTCCTGAAGTGATCTTTAAAGATGACAGGATTCGACATTTCCATACGGATACTGTGGCCAATGACCATGTGGAAGCCATTCTGAATCAGGAGAAGTATGACTACAGCATCAGAAAAGTACTTCGTACGGTAGATTGTTTATGGTTTTTAAAAGAAGTTGAAGAATGGAATAATCTTTCGATTGTTACCAAAAATTTAGACCACGTTAAAGCCAAACAGCTGTATCTTCAGTTGAAACATGAGGCTGTAAATCTCGGAAAGATTTTTGAAAAACTAGAGCGTGTGATTTTTCAGAAGGTCAATAATTTTATTGCACAGAAAGAAGAGTGGTCAGAAATTGAAAGCAAATCAAAAGGAGCGGTTAATTTCTTCTTTACAGAAACCCGAAATAAAATATTCGATCCGTTGAAAGATTTTTATGCTGAAATCAAAGGAGCTAAAGGTTTGAAGCAGTATAACGAAGAATTTAAAAGCTGGCTGGAAGATATAGAAGAATATTTAAATAACCTGAAAGACGTTCATCTTCTTGATACGAAACTTTTAGATGAAAAGAATGATAAGGAAATCAGTCTTAAAATTGCAAAAGTTCCGTCCCAGGTATTGACGTTCCAGTTATTTGAACAAGGGAAGACCATTGGAGAAATTGCCCTGGAAAGAGGTTTGGTAAAAGAGACCGTGATCGGGCATCTTGCCAAATTTGCAGAGCAGGGATTACTGGATATTTCGAGAGTGATCACCTCAGATAAGATCAAAGCTTTTGAAACGGAATTCTACAAAAATCCGCACGAAACTTTAACCGAGTGGAAGAATGCACTGCCAAGTAATTTTGAATTTAATGAGATCAGGATTTTGATCAATCACTATAACTACAAAAAAGAAAAGAATTCATAACGAATTCTTTTCTTTTTATATCAAGGTTTCTTTTAAGGATACATCGCATTGATGGTATTAATATCTCCGGTTGTGAAGCCTGTTCTGCTGTAAGTGAAAGTGGTGTTATTGGCTCTTTTAATGGTCGGCTGTCCGTTTTTAGAATAAGAATTAGGCCAGTACATCATGACTGAATTGATGTTAAAAGGACCGATGTCTGTTCCCGAACTGTAAATATTGAAGTTATAAGCCTGCCCATCCTGAATATTGCCCCATTGGATGCTCAGATACTGATCTCTGTCTTTACGGCAATGCTCGTGATAAAGTCCTACGGTATGCCCCATTTCATGAATGACGGAACCTACGGAAATGTACTGATCCAGAGAAATTGTCTGTTTTCCTCCCTGATACCCGATATGAGCCCATCCATCTGATCCGGATGAACTACCGAAGACAAATTCTACATAGCTGGACTGATTCGTTCGGGGAATCCACTGTGTGTTGGTTTTGCTATTATACTCATTCACTGCACTGGTGATTTTATTGGCGTTAATAGAGCCCATATTACTGGCAACAGTATAATAAACTTTACCGCCTGGCCATCTTGAAAAGCTGGCGCCGCCTTTATTGGCTGCATTCCCTTCTGCAAGCTGTTGATCAGAAAGAACAATGTCACCTTGGAAAAAATTCAGCCCGTCCTTTTTGACATAGGTGATAGGCTGTCCGTTGAGCTGCCCTTTTCTGACTTCTTCTTTTGGGGAAGACGAATTTGTTGCTATTTCATCGTTGCTTTTATCACAAGAAGATAGAAAGGCAACTGCCATAAAGCTTAAACACATCATTTTAATGGCCGATGCCTTGGTGTAAAAAAATACTTCAGATTTTGTTTTCATATTATTATTTTAAAATGGTTGGTGAATACGAATATAATAAATATTTCTCTTATTAATGAATTAATTTTATTAAAATTTAAATATTATTGACAAGTTTTGAATAGAAGTGAACCTGTCTTAGAGTTTAGAAATGAAAAAGGTTTTGACGGTAGCTTGTCAAAACCTTTTATTGTCGGAAAAATTTTAAACTTCTAAGGCAAATTGCCTGTTGATGCTGCCAAAGAAAATAGCAGAACTGCTATTAAAATTTTGAATAATATTGATAATGAAAATATTGAGCACACCGAAGATCGTATGAATTGGTAATCAGGTGATCAATTTCATCAACCAGAGTATGCATCTTTTTTATCCTGTCAATTTTATTTTGTCCCAGAGATTCAAAATCAATTGCACTTTCATCTTCGATAATCTGTCTTAAAGTCTGGATATAAAGTTTCTTTTGTTTTGAAATATCATACTGATCGGTATCTTTTTCTTTATCAAGTGAAAGCAGATAGACTAAATATTCTGCATATGCTGGAATTCTGTATCCCTGATGGCCAAAATAGGTGCCTCCGTAGGCAATATAGCCAAATATTGAATTGATATTAGAGAAAATAGCCGTAAGTTTCTTACGTTTCTCGGTATATTTTTCAGTTCCATTTCGCTGTTTTAAAAAATAAGTATATAAAGTATAATACTGATCTTGTCCTGCTTCACTTCCAAATTCTGCATTGTTGCCAAAACAAAAATAAAGTCTGTCAGGATTCTCAGGGAGATCATTGACAAATTCAGGATGTTTATCGATCAATTCATTGAATTTCTTTTTACTATACTTAATGGTATCATCATTTTCTGTGGTGATGGCTACCGTATCCAATTTTGTGTAATACTTTGAATCAGGATTTTTACCAGAAGTATCTTCCTCTATATTTTTAGAAGTACAACAGATTAAAGATTCTATAGAAAACAGAATTAAAAATACTTTTTTCATAGAATTGTGGAGATTAAAATTATCACATTAACTATTAGTAATCACATCAAAATATAATTTTACATTATCCTAATGTTGATCTCTTTTAGAATGATACCTTATAAATCTATTTTCTCTGTCTTCAAGTTCATGAGGCATATCAATAAATTCACCTGCGATTTTCGTGGCATCTTCTTCTTTAGCATAGAAAATAATCTCGTAAAGATTTTTATGAACTGTGATTCCGGTGATTTTAATATCAGCAATTTTCAGTATTTTCTGGATGATCTCAACCATTAAGTTCTGCAGGTTGGCATCATCATTTTCAACATCATCAAATTTTTGTAGTTCTACATACCAGCACCAGCTAAAAGTGCTTTTCTCCGGATCATCTATAACGTTTGTATTGATCCATAATTCAAAAGGCAGATCGTTGACCGTAAGTATTCTTCGTGTGAACTCTACTTGTTCTTCCATAAGTTGATAAGTTATTAGTGATTCAAATATAGAAAAGATAATGAATAATTAAGAGAGCGTTTAATTTTTTCTTCATATAAAGTTTCATATGTACTCCAATAACTAAATGATCATTTCCAATAGTTTTTCCCTGAACTTACCAATAGATCCTATTAATTACAAAAAGTAACTAATACGATTCAGATGTTTTAAATTTGTATGGTTTTTAATACCACCCGAAAGAAGGAGATTTTACATCACCTTTAAAAAAATAACATCTCAATATGAAAAATTTTGAAATTTCTGTTTTAGACCTTGCACCGGTAAAGCAGGGGAAAAGCATTCATGATACATTTCAGGACAGTCTGTCCTTAGCCAATCACGCAGAAGGTTTAGATTATAAAAGATTCTGGCTGGCGGAACATCATAATATGGAAAGCATTGCCAGTTCTGCAACCTCTGTTTTAATTGGTTTTATAGCCAACGGAACAAAAACAATCAGAGTTGGTTCCGGAGGAATTATGCTTCCAAATCACAGTTCTCTGATCATTGCTGAACAATTCGGTACTCTGGAATCCCTGTTTCCCGGAAGAATTGATCTTGGGTTGGGAAGAGCACCCGGAACTGATGGATTGACGGCACAGGCTTTAGGAAGAAATCCTGCAATAATTAACGAACAATTCCCAAGACAGATTCTGGAGCTTCAAAGGTATTTTTCCAAAGAGAATGCAGATGCAATGGTGCGTGCGATTCCGGGAGAAGGGCTGGATATTCCGCTTTATATTTTGGGATCAAGCACAGATAGTGCCTGGCTGGCTGCTGAACTTGGATTGCCTTATGCCTTCGCAGGGCATTTTGCTCCTGAGCAGATGGAAATGGCTTTTAAAATCTACAGAGAACACTTCCAGCCTTCAGAATATGCGGAAAAACCTTATATCATTGCCTGTGTAAACGGAGTTGCAGCAGAGACTTCTGAAGAAGCGCATAAAATTTCCACTACTTTATTCCAGGCATTCATCAATATTGTAAGAAACGACAGAAAACCTTTCGCACCACCGGTAGATGATATGGATGACATATGGTCACCTATGGAAAAATCGATGGTTTTGCAGAAACTAAGGTATACTTTTATAGGAGATCAGGCTGAGGTACAGGAAAAGCTGAGAGACTTTCAGGAGAGATTTAATGTGGATGAGCTGATGATCAATTCGCATATTTATGACCATCAGAAAAGACTGAGATCTTACGAGATTTTCAGGGAAGCTGTGAAGTCTTTATCCAAAGCGTAATAAACCATTCATATTAATTGGCAGATGCTTATTTTTATGAGTATCTTTGCACAAATAAAAAGTAAAGATGTCTGATATTAAATTAAATACTATTCCGGAGGCTATCGAAGACCTTAGAAATGGTAAAATAATCATAGTAGTAGATGATGAAGACAGAGAAAATGAAGGAGATTTTCTTTGTGCGGCGGAACTGACAACGCCGGAAATTATTAATTTTATGGCTCTTCACGGAAGAGGACTGATCTGTATGCCGCTTCCTGAAAAAAGATGTGATGAGCTTGGGCTTGAAGTAATGGTAAGCAGAAGCAGCGATCCTAAAGAAACTGCTTTTACCGTATCTGTTGACCTTTTGGGGAACGGAACTTCTACAGGTATTTCTGCAGGAGACAGAGCAAAAACCATTTTAGCTTTGATGGATGAAAAATCCAAGCCTACAGATTTCATGAGACCTGGCCACATTTTCCCGCTTCGTGCAAGAAAAGGAGGGGTACTAAAAAGAGCTGGGCATACAGAAGCTGCAATTGATCTTACCCACCTGGCAGGATTGAAAGAAGGCGGAGTGATCTGTGAGATCATGAATGAAGACGGTACTATGTCCCGTTTGCCGGACCTTCAGGTTCTCGCACAGAAACATGATATGAAAATCGTTTCTATCGAAGATCTTATCCATTATCAGCTTAAAAAAGGAAACCTTGTTGAAAGACTTGAAGAGAAAAAAGTAAAAACGCACTATGGTGAGTTTGATTTTTATGCTTTCAGAGAAACTTCCAATGATCAGATCCACTTTGCTTTAACGAAAGGAGCATGGACGGTAGATGAACCGGTTTTGGTGAGAGTACAGTCTTCCGATTCTTATTTCGATGTATTGACAAGATTGAATAACGGTGAAAAACCATTATTGGAAAAAGTAACCAATATGGTCAATGAAGCAGGAAAAGGAGCGATCATCTTTATCAACAACGTTTCAAATTCTGAAAATACATTAAGAAAACTTCAGCAGTTCCTGAACTATCAGGACGGACAGGAGCAGCATCCTACGTTAGCATATAACTACAGAGATTATGGTATCGGAACACAGATTTTAAAGAATCTGGGAATCAATAAATTTAAAGTAATCACTCAAAACCCTAATATTAAGCCTCAGGTTGGAGGATATGATGTAGAGGTTACCGAGTTGGTACAATTATAATAAATAGTAATTGGCTTTACGGCGAATAACTATCTACAATAAGACATAAAAGGTTTAGGATTTTTCTAAACCTTTTTTTATTTTTAGATCATGACTGAGTCTTTAAAAAAACACATTAAGGAATATATAGAAATTTCTGAAGATCATCTGGATAGGTATTGTCATGCTTTTCAGCTTCAGAAAATAAAGAAAAAAGATTTTCTTTTAAAAGAAGGAAACATCTGTGAATTTGAAGGATTTGTTGTCAGGGGATGTTTTAAGGTTTTCCATACCCACCACAATGCCGTTGAGCAGATCCTGTATTTCGGGGTTGAAAACTGGTGGATTTCGGATATAGACAGCTTTATCAACAGTATTCCTTCAAAGCTCAATATTCAGGCTCTGGAGGATAGCGAAATTCTTTTGATTTCAAAAAAGGATAAAGAAAGATTTTATCAGGAAATGCCGGAAATTGAAAGGCTGATGCGGCTCAAGTTTCAGCGGTCAATCATTGCCTTACAGCGTAGAATTATTGATAATCTGAGCAAACCCTCAGACGAAAGGTATCAGGATTTTCTGAAAGATTATCCTCAAACGGCTCACCGTCTTACGAATATTCAGATTGCGGCTTATCTTGGCGTTACTCCGGAATTTATCAGCAGAATCCGCAGAAAGATCGTTAATAAAACTTAATTGATAGTTTTAATCATAAAAGGCACAATTTTTTAAACACTTCAGTTACTTTTAAGGCACAAACTTTATAGATATTAAGTACAGTTAAGTTCTTGAAAATCTTCTGTGAACTTCTTATATCATATGATTGTACGCTTTCTTAAGCGAACTGAAGTGTTTAAAATTGCTTTTGTATCTTAATCCAGAAGGGTGATTTCGTCAAAGTTTCTGAAACCATTCAGAAAATCTTTCACATTCATTCTTTTTTTACCTTCCAATTGAAGCTCCTGTGGATAATAAATTCCGTCTTCTGTATAGATTTTAAATTCATTTTTTGAAATCTCCAGTGTTGCGGAATTTTGTCCGTGATCTGAAAGTTCAAATCTTCCCCCGAATATTTTTAATCCTTTTTCTTCATCTCCTATTTTTAAAGTAGTGAAAGCAGCAGGATAAGGAGACATTCCAAGGATAAACTGGTGAATCGTTTTTGAAGGAGCATTCCAGTTGATTCTGGTATCTTCTTTAAAGATTTTATAGGCATTTTTAGGCTCTGCAACCTGGGGCTGAGGCTTTTCTTCAATTGAATTTTCTGACAGGCCATCTAATGTTTTAACAACCAGCTTAGAACCCATTTCCATCAATCTGTCATGAAGGCTTCCTGCATTTTCATCCAATAAAACTTCCATTTCTTCCTGAAGCAGGATGTTTCCTTCGTCAATTTTTTCATTGATAAAGAATGTAGTGGCTCCGGTTTTCTCTTCTCCATTGATGACCGCATAATTGATTGGGGCTGCTCCTCTGTAATCCGGAAGCAAAGAAGCATGCAGATTGAATGTTCCCATTTTAGGCATTTCAAAAAGAATTTTGGGCATCATTCTGAATGCTACTACAACGAAGACATCGGCATCCAATGCTCTAAGCTCTTCTAAAAACTCAGGATTTCTTAATTTCTCCGGTTGAAAAACAGGAATATTATTTTCTGAAGCATAGACTTTGACAGGTGACTGATGAATTTTCTGTCCTCGTCCGCTGGCTTTATCAGCAACCGTTACTACTCCTACAACATGATGGTGAGATTGGTGGATAGCCTCCAAAGAAGTTTTGGCAAACTCAGGAGTTCCTAAAAAAACAACTTTCAATGATTTCATGATGCAAAGATAAGTTTTTGATTTGAAGTGGGAGAGGGTTTGAGGGTTTGAGAGTGAGAGGGTGGGAGCGTATGTGTTGAGTAAAGATATTAGGCCTTATGATTGGGTTTTTAACTTCGATTGGGATTACTCATTACTCATTACTGATTACTCATGATTAAGCATATACGTTCTGAAGTTCAGCATTCTTACTTTTCCGGAATCTAAAAGGAAGATCAGGTTTTCCAGAATGTTTTCTTTAGAATGGTAGCTGAGCTGTATGGAAAGTTCTTCGATAGTAGAAGGTTTCTTTGCCAACAGGTTGATGATCTGCTGGGAAATATTTTTTCCGAAAATAGATTGTTTATTCTTTTCACAGACAGAGCAGTGACCACAGTTCTTCGAGTTTTTCTCTCCAAAATAGGCAAGAATCAGTTTCATTTTGCAATAGCTGCTGTTTTCGGTATAAAACTTCATTTCTTCCCATTTCTGGATTTTATTTTTCTGTATATGTTCAAATAATTTCCAATACGCGCTGCTCACCGCTCTTTCATCACGGGGTTTCAAAAATTTGATACTGGACAGGGCACCATCTATATATTCAAGATAATTTTTCTGTTGAAGTTCTTTCAGACGTTCTTTGATTAAAGGAATGCCAACATTGATCTTATTGCTTACTTGCTGCTCACTGAACATCACTTTATGAGTTGTGATTCCTGATATAGTACGGAAAAGAAGCTCTATGAAATAAGCATCCTTCTGCGGCAATTGGTCTATTTCATCAGATTTAATGAAAAGTTCCAGTGAGGAGAGGCTTTTATTGTCGTTGTAATAAATGATCTCCTGGTTGTGCAGAAAGTTGAGAACATTGTTGATCTTTGCTTTCGACAGCTTTGTAAAATTCTGTATACCGATGGCATTCAGCTGGAAGGTTTTTTCCGGCAGTTCAAATTCCGCTACTTGGAAAATGGAGTAGAGGTAGCTGATAATTTTCAAAAACTCTGCTTTATTGGGAATCTGATTTTTTAAGATCTGATCAAAATTCAAAAGTTCCTGTTTGTTCCAAAGCATGAATGCAAAACTTTCTTTTCCATCTCTTCCGGATCTTCCGATCTCCTGATAGTAGTTTTCTATAGAGGCGGCAGGGGAGTAGTGGATCACAAACCGGACATTGTCTTTGTCGATACCCATTCCGAAAGCATTCGTTGAGATCAGAACATGATTGTCACTATTGTTCCAAAGTGTTTGTTTCGCATTTTTCTCCTTGGCAGTAAGACCTGCGTGAAAATAATCGACATTTTTCAGTTGATTTTTTTTCAGAAATTCAGCAAGCTGCTCCGCCTCTTTTCTGGTTCTTACATAGACAATTCCCGAGTCGTTATTATATTTTAAAATATCGAAGACCCTTTGAAATTTATCAGAAACTTCTTCTGTAAAGATTCTGATGTTATTTCTTTTAAAGCTTTTCTGAAAAACGGCTGGATTTTTAAGCTCCAGTTTATTTTTAATTTCTTCCAGTACTTTGGGAGTTGCTGTAGCAGTTAAAGCTAAGCAAGGTATTTCAGGATTACTGCTTCTGAAGCCTTTTATATTCTGATAGCTTGGACGGAAATCCTGCCCCCATTCCGAAATACAGTGCGCTTCATCTACTGCAATAAATGACAGTTCAATTTCTTCAATATTTTGTAGAAATTGAGTATTGGTCAATCTTTCAGGAGAAATATAAAGCAGTTTTGTAAGCCCTTCTTTACATCGGTTGTAAATTGCTTCAGCATCGTATTCATCAAGTTCAGAAGACAGATATTCTGCTTCTATACCTCGGAATTTCAACTGATTGACCTGGTCCTTCATTAAGGCCAATAAGGGAGATACTACCAGGCAGGTTCCTTCTTTCAGCAAAGCGGGTAACTGATAACACAATGATTTTCCTGCTCCTGTAGGCAAGAGTACCAGAGTGTCTTTTTCGTTGATTACGGCATTGATGATTTCTTCCTGAGAATCCCTGAAGCCGGTATAGCCCCAGAAATACTTAAGAGTATCATATTTTAGCTTTTGAAAATCCTGTGGAGTAATCATGTTGTAAAAATAAGGAAAGTATGATAACAAAAAAAGTCACGCAACGCGTGACTTTCATATAATAAATTAATACGTTTATTATTTAGCTTCGAAGTATACTCTTCTGTTTGCTCTGTTTTTCCATTCAGGACATTTCGTTGCTGGCTCACACTCAGGGTATTTAAGGTCTTTTTTACCTTTACCTATTGCATTGATTTTACCAGATTGAACGCCATTTTTGATCAGATAATTCTTAACGTTGTTGGCTCTTCTTTCAGATAATTTTTGGTTGTATGCATCAGTACCTCTTGTATCTGTAGCTCCGATTACACTATAAGAACCGTTTGAAGAGTTGATATAGTTCACCGCATTGTTTAGAATTGGAGTATTTGATGGAAGAATTCTGTCTGAGTTCAGATCAAATTCAATTCCGTCCAATTTAGTTTCTGTTTCTATTACAGGTCCTGTTGTTGCTACCGGACATCCGTTGTTTTCAACAGGCCCAGGAACAGTCACACACTTATCGTAAAGGTCAATTACACCGTCTAAGTCTGTATCAAGGGCAACTCCGGCACCATCCACTCTTGCTCCTGCAGGAGTGTCAAGCTGTCTGTCCCAATCATCACAAACTCCATCGTTATCAGCATCTCCTTTTTTACAAACTTCAATATCCTGGTTTTTATTAGCCAGTACATCCAGTTTGTAATAGATTTCCTGTAATGGGTCATGCCACATCAGGTGAGATTCGTGTTTTCCAAGTTTTAAAGAAACACCCAGGGTCGCATTGAAGAAGTTATCAGAAATCTGTGAAGAATTTCTGTTGACAGCGCTGTATGGATCACCTCCACCGTCAAATGTATCATCACCTGTTACCACATACATCAATCTACCTTCAAGATCGATTCTGTTGTTTACTTTGAATTTAAGACCTGTACCAGCCTGCATGAACAATGAACCTAGTTGGAAAGGCTTTACTTCTGTCATAAGCTGTTGTCCTGCACTTGTTTTCTGATAGGCTCTGTAAGCGATAGTACCGATACCTGCATATCCGTGAAGTGCCCATCTGTAAGGAGAATGATTGTCAACTCTTCTCAAAAGGTTAGAAAAGTTAATATCTCCTAAGATTGAGATCGCATCATACTGAGTTCTACCAGCTACTGCGTTGGCATCAGGTGCAGCATCTTTAGTATTGAACCATCCTTGTCTGGTTTCACCTCTGTCGTATTGTAGGTTGATCCCAAATGCATGGGTAATCGCTTTATCAATACTTACATAAGCTGAATATCCAAAAAGGTTTTTACCGTTACCATTTTTGATAGAGGTCAAATCTGCTGACTGAAGAAGTGGAACACCAACCCCTGCAGAGATAGACCAGTCATTAAATCTTTTCGATTTATTGGTGAATGGGGAAACATTGGCAGACCCTGAAGAAAATGTATTAGGGTACTCTCCTTTTGAAACTGCCGTTGAGTCTTGTGCATAGCTGGCAGTAGGTACAGCCAAGGCTAAAGCAACAATTGCTAAACTTAATTTCATAGTGTTATTTTTTTAAGTTAAGTTATTTTAAATGATTTTTTACGCTAAAAAGTGATTTTTGTGTTATTTTTTTCAAAACAATTAAGCTGATATTCAGTTGAATTGATAGCTATTGGCCTGAAAATGATATAAAGGTAGGTAAAAAATTTCGTAGTAGAAAAAAATTAAACCGAAAAGACAAATTCTTTTCGGTTTAATGGAATTATAACTAATTATTTTTTCTTTTTCTTAGCCGGTGCTTTTTTTACCGGTTTTTTCACTGGAGCATCTTCATAATCTTTCTTTTTGATAGCATCCCATTGTGAACTTTCGATAAATCTTACCGTAACTTTTCTGTCTGCCATTCTTTCAGCATCTGAAGCTGAAGCAGGAATAGTAGCTTCTGCAGAGCCTACACCTCTTGATTTCAGAACGTTTTCGCTGATTCCTCTGGTCTCTAAAGCACTTACTACAGCAGCAGCTCTTTCTTTAGATAATCTTAGGTTGTAAGCAGCACTTCCTTTGATGTCTGTATGTCCTGTTAACAAGTAGTTACCTCCATTTTCTTTAATAATTGAAGCAGCCAGATCAAGTTTTGAATTAGATTCAGGTCTGATTGTCGCTTTATTAAAGTTGAAGTAAATGTCTTTAAGTGTTTTTTCTACTTCTTTAGCAGTCTCGTTGTTATCTTTTTTCTCTATAGGACAACCGTTGTTTTCAACAGGTCCAGGAACAGTCACACACTTGTCGTAAAGATCAATTACACCGTCTAAGTCTGTGTCAAGGGCAACTCCGGCACCATCTACTCTTGCTCCTGCAGGAGTGTCTAGCTGTCTGTCCCAATCATCACAAACGCCATCGTTATCCATATCTCCTTTTTTACAAACTTCAATCTCCTGTTTTTTGTTAGCCAGTACATCCAGTTTATAATAAATTTCCTGTAATGGGTCATGCCACATCAGGTGAGATTCGTGTTTTCCAAGTTTTAAAGAAACACCCAGGGTAGCATTGAAGAAGTTATCGGAAATCTGTGAAGAATTTCTGTTAACTTTACTATATGGATCACCTCCACCGTCAAATGTATCATCACCTGTTACCACATACATCAATCTACCTTCAAGATCGATTCTATTGTTTACTTTGAATTTAAGACCTGTACCAGCCTGCATGAACATTGAACCTAGCTTGAAAGGTTTTACCTCTGTCATAAGCTGTTGTCCTGCACTTGTTTTCTGATAGGCTCTGTAAGCGATTGTACCGATACCTGCATATCCGTGAAGTGCCCATCTGTAAGTAGAATGATTGTCAACTCTTCTCAAAAGGTTAGAAAAATTAATATCTCCTAAGATTGAGATCGCATCATACTGAGTTCTACCAGCTACTGCGTTGGCATCAGGTGCAGCATCTTTAGTATTGAACCATCCTTGTCTGGTTTCACCTCTGTCGTATTGTAGGTTGATCCCAAATGCATGGGTGATCGCTTTATCAATACTTACATAAGCTGAATATCCAAAAAGGTTTTTACCGTTACCATTTTTGATCGAGGTCAAATCTGCTGACTGAAGAAGTGGAACACCAACCCCTGCAGAGATAGACCAGTCATTAAATCTTTTCGATTTATTGGTGAATGGGGAAACATTGGCAGATCCGGAAGAGAAAGTATTGGGATATTCTCCGTTGGATGTTGTCGTTGAGTCTTGTGCATAACTTATGGCAGGAACTGCTAAAGCTAAGGCAACAATTGCTAAACTTAATTTCATCGTGTATTATTATTTGATTTTTTTCTTAAAGGAAATGTTTTTGGTTTTCTGTATTATTTAACCGGACATCCGTTGTTTTCAACTGGTCCTGGCACTGTTACGCACTTGTCGTAAAGGTCAATAACGCCATCAAGGTCCATGTCTAAAGCAACCCCAGCACCATCTACTCTTGCTCCTGCAGGAGTATCAAGCTGTCTGTCCCAATCGTCACAAACTCCATCATTATCAGCATCTCCTTTTTCACAAACTACAAGATCAGTAGACGCATTTTCTAAAACGCTTGTTCTGTAGTAGGCTTCCTGAAGAGGATCATGCCATGCTAAATGAGATTCATGTTTTCCTAATTTGAAAGATGCTCCTAAACTTACTGTCCAAGCGTTATAAGATCTTCTGTTGTTAAGAATAGTGTATCTGTTTTGTGAGGCCACAGGTTGAGCAGGGTCATAGCTTGAGTTATTGTATCCGCTACCATCAAATGCCTGTTCACCACTTATGATATACATCGTTCTGGCTTCAAGGTCAACAAGTTTTGAAACGTTATACTTTAGTCCTAAACCTACCTGATAGTATATGGAATTAATAGCAAGATCCTGTTTTACAAATAAAGGAACTCTTTTAGGAACATCGCTCCATCTGTTCTGATCATTGTCATGCAGAGAAGTTCTGTATCCCTGAAGTCCAATTCCCGCATAACCATGGAAAGCCCATCGGTATGGAGAATGATTATCCACTCTTCTTAATAAGTTGGAAAAATTAATGTCTCCCAATAAAGCAATCTGGTCAAATTGAGTCGTAGCAGTAGCCACTCCCGCAGCTATACCCGGAGCTCCTGGAAGTTGCCCGGTTTGTTTCGTTTCTCCTCTTGTATACATAAGGCTTAATCCGAAAGTATGAGAGATTTGTTTATCAATACTTACGTAAGCGTTATACCCCCAATTGATCTTATCTTTACGGATAGATTTCAGGGCAGAATGAACCATAAATGCAGGACCTCCTCCAACGGAAATAGACCAGTCTCTGAAGCGTCTGGCTTTGTTGTCGAAAGGCTGTACATTAGCTGATCCTGAAGAAAAGGTATTAGGATACTCAGTTGAAGAGTTTACTGTAGTGCCGCTATTCTGAGCGAAAGCAGCAATCGGCAAGGTTGTAGCCAATAATAATAAACCTAATTTCATACAATATGTTTTATGTTTAAATAAAATCTCTTAATAATATTCTGGAAAAATCCCTTTCAAAAAGATGTTTTTTATGAGGGATTTCTAATCTTTCTGATGTAAAGTTTAATTCATTATACTTAATGATGTCAATATCTATAATCCTGTCGGTATAGCCTCCGGATACTTTTGAATCATTAATTCTTCCCATTTCCACTTCAATGTTCTTAATACAATCAAGCAATTGAATTGGTGAAAGATGCGTGAATATTATTGTTGCAATATTACAAAAAATATTGGAACTGGCAAATTCTACGGGATCCGACATTAAAAATTCGCTGGTTTGTGAAATTTGGTTTCCTGCGTCACTTATTTTCTGTAATGCAAGCTCTATATTTTTTTTTTGATCTCCAAGGTTACTTCCTAGTAACAAAACTACCTTATGCTGCGACATATTGGAAAATTGATTGATTTATGAGAAGTTTCTTTAAAAATGTTTTGGCAAATATAGTAGCAATAATCATACTTTGCGCCGTATTTTTCATCTTTTTCATTATGATGCTTGTGTTCAGTGCTATGGGGAATGATAAGTCTGTGACGGTGAAAAAGAACTCGGTTCTTACGATTAATTTAAAAACAAATATCATAGACAGTCCTACTGAAGAGGAAATGGGATTGTTTAATATAGGGAGCCAAAACAAAAACGTTCTTCTTTATGATGCTATTGAAGCGATTAATAAAGCTAAGACTGATGACAATATTAAAGGGATAAGCATTGAAGCTGACGATCTGAATGCGGGTCTTACTCAGATTGATGATCTTAGAAGTGCTATTGAGGATTTCAAGAAAAGTGGAAAATTTGTGTACGCTTACGGTAACGGAGTTTCGCAATCCGCTTATTATCTGGGATCGGTAGCAGACCAGTATTATCTTCATCCTGCGGGAGGGATAGAATTGAAGGGACTTTCTACTGAAGTGACTTTCTTCAAGGATTTTGCTGATAAATATGGAATTGGAATTGAAGTGATCCGTCACGGTAAATTCAAATCTGCTGTAGAACCTTTTTTAAGAAATGACATTTCACCTGAGAACAAAGAGCAGCTAAGTACTCTTTTGAATGATCTTTGGAAGAATACTTCCAATAAAATGGCAGCTTCAAGAAAGATTGATACCGCTCAGTTCAGAACGATTGTTGATAGTTTATACGGAATGATTCCTGAACAGGGATTAAAATATAAGCTTGCGGATAAACTGATTCAGAAATCTGAATATGATGATCTTCTTAAAAACAAATTGAGTCTGAAAGAAAAAGAAAAGCTGAACAAAGTCTCTTTGGCTAATTATATCAGTTCTTATGCTGAAGAAGATCAATCCGGAGAAAAAATTGCTGTATTGTATGCTTCAGGATCTATCAATAATGGTGATGGATATAATGATATTCAATCTGAGAAATATGTAAAATACATTAAAAAACTTCAGGAGGATGATAAAGTGAAAGCGGTAGTTTTCAGAATCAACTCTCCGGGAGGAAGTGCCAATGCTTCAGATGAAATCTTATTTGAGCTGCAGAAGCTGAAAAAGAAAAAGCCTGTGGTGGTTTCTTTCGGTGATTATGCGGCATCAGGAGGATATTATATTGCAATGGCAGCGGACAAAATCTATTCGGAGCCTAATACGCTTACCGGTTCTATCGGAGTTTTTGGAGTATTACCTTATTATAAGGATGTTGCTAATAAAAACGGTATCCGTGCAGATGTGGTGGCTACGAATGCTAACTCTATGTATTATTCAGGTTTGAATGGGGTTACCCCTTACGGTGTTAATATGATGACCAGAAGTGTAGAAGGTACTTACAAAAGATTTGTACATTTCGTGACTCAAAACAGAAAGCAGACTTTCGAGCAGATTGATAGTGTAGGAGGGGGTAGAGTATGGAGTGGTGTCCGTGCAAAACAGATTGGTCTTGTAGACGAACTGGGAACTTTGAATGATGCAGTAAAATTTGCGGCACAGAAAGCTGGATTGAAATCATATCATGCGGAAGGTTATCCTAAGAAAATGTCACCGTTTGAGCAGCTGTTCAAAGATCTGAATGAAGAAGATGTTTCTGCGAGAATCATTAAAAATAAAATTGGAAAATCCAATTACGAGATCTTACAGCAGATCACAGACAAAAAGCTGCAGTCTGAAGTGAAAATGGAAATGCCATATCAGATCAGAATCAACAACTAACTAAATTTATATATTGTACACAGAAATCCCGGACCTGAGTTTCAGATCCGGGATTTTATTTTTTATAAGCGTTACAATTAGCTTTTCTTGGTGGCCATTCCGTAAATCCAGAGGATGATTAAAGCTCCTCCTATTGAAAGAATCCAGCTTCTTGGATTCCAGAAGGAAGTAACATCTCCCCAGTGTAGAATGTAAACTCCAATAGCTCCTCCTACAAATGCGCCTAAAATTCCAAGGATAATGGTGATTAGCCATCCGCCTCCCTGAGTTCCAGGCATGATCATTTTAGCAATTGCTCCAGCAATAAGACCGAATAAAATCCATGTTATAAATCCCATAGTTGCAAATTTTTTTATTGTTAATATTTAAAAATGATTTGTTTACTAATGTAAGGGAAAACATGATATAAATCATCTTTTCTTGAAGAATGAGTCTACAAATTCCGTACCATTAAACAGCTGTAGATCCTGCATTTTTTCACCGACTCCGATATATTTTACAGGAATCTGAAACTGATCGGAGATACCGATTACAACACCTCCTTTTGCTGTTCCGTCCAGTTTGGTTACTGCCAAAGCATTTACTTCCGTTGCTGCTGTAAATTGTTTTGCCTGCTCGAAAGCATTCTGTCCTGTAGACCCGTCAAGAACCAATAAGATCTCATGAGGAGCATCAGGAATTACTTTCTGCATTACTCTTTTGATCTTGGAAAGCTCATTCATCAGGTTGATTTTGTTATGAAGTCTTCCTGCGGTATCAATGATGACCACATCAGCATTTTGGGCTACGGCACTTTGTACGGTATCAAATGCTACAGAAGCAGGGTCAGAACCCATTCCCTGTTTTACAATAGGAACGTCCACTCTTTCACTCCAGATGGTAAGCTGATCAACAGCAGCTGCTCTGAAGGTATCTGCTGCTCCGAGAACTACTTTTTTACCTTCTGATTTGAACTGATGGGCCAGCTTTCCGAT
Source organism: Chryseobacterium sp. FR048 (assembly GCF_056844665.1). NCBI lineage: Bacteria > Pseudomonadati > Bacteroidota > Flavobacteriia > Flavobacteriales > Weeksellaceae > Chryseobacterium > Chryseobacterium sp. FR048. The sequence goes on from NZ_JBXDSE010000012.1 coordinate 156,035, forward strand.
AGTGGTTGTTTTTCCTACTCCGTTTACTCCTACCACCATGATGACATATGGTTTTTTGGACGTATCAATATTTCCAGTACCCGCATGTGGATTTTCAAGCAGCAATCCGGAAATCTCTTCACGAAGAATAGTATCAAGTTCGTTTACCCCAACATATTTGTCTCTGGCAACACGCTCTTCAATTCTCTCTATGATCTTGATCGTAGTAGAGGCACCTACATCAGATGCGATCAGTACTTCTTCCAGATCATCCAGGACTTCATCATCTACTTTACTTTTACCGACTACGGCTTTCGTCATTTTTTCAAAGAATCCCTGACTGGATTTTTCCAATCCTTTGTCTAAAGTTTCTTTTTCTTCCTTTTTGAAAATATTTTTAAACCAACTCATAGTTTTAGTTTATTCTTATTTATTTTTAATCACTGCTGTGGCTTCCACTTCTATAAGGACATCATCTCTGAAAAGCCGGCTCACTTCCACAAGGCTGCTTACAGGAGGAGTTTGTGTATTGACATGCAAATCCCTTACTTTTCTGAAATCCGGAGTTTTGGAGATGTCTGTAATAAAGATACCTAATTTTACAATATCTTTTCCGGTACCTCCATATTCCTTCAGGATATTCTCTATATTTCTAAAGACCTGATGCGTCTGTTCCTCTACAGTCTTTCCCACCAGATTGCCTTCAGAATCTAAAGGAACCTGCCCGGATAATAAAATCATTTTAGAACTTCCACAATCAATGCTTACCGATTGTGACAGTCCTTGGATGCTGAAAACTTTTGGCGAACTTTTATATTCTGTAGGGTTCATTGTTTTCTGACTGAATGAAAATAGAAAAGTTACGGTGCAAACCAGAACAAGAATCTTTCTCATACATTATTGATTAATAATCTGGTGCACAAAGATAACAAAAAAACTACCCAAAATATGAGTAGTTTTTTATATTGTAAACAAAGTACGGATTATTTTTTCAAATAACCATCAACTTCGTCAGCATTCATTACTTTTTCTTCGAAAACGTAAGCTCCTGATTTAGAAGACTTCACCATTTTCACCACTTTAGTCATTTTTTTAGACCCAGTTTGTAGGGTTGCTACTACTTTCTTTGCCATGGTAAGTTATTATTTATAAATTACTTAATTTCTTTGTGAAGGGTAGATCTCTTAAGAACAGGATTGTATTTTTTCAATTCCAATCTCTCTGTAGTGTTCTTTTTATTTTTTGTAGAAATGTATCTAGACATTCCTGGCATACCACTTTCTTTGTGCTCTGTACATTCAAGGATTACTTGAACTCTATTTCCTTTTTTTGCCATGATTTATTAATTCTTTTTAATCAATCCGTTTCTAGTAGCTCTTTCAATAGCTTCCTCGATTCCAATCTTGTTAATCACTCTCAATCCATGAGCTGATACTTTCAGTGTTACGTGCTTATCCTGCTCCGGAAGGTAAAACTTCTTCTCTAATAAGTTAATTTCAAAACGACGCTTCGTTTTGTTATTAGCGTGAGAAACGTTGTTACCAACCATTGCACGCTTTCCTGTTATTTGGCAAATTCTTGACATATCTCGATGTTCTTATTTGTATAATATTTGAGAGTGCAAAATAACGAAGAATTTTTTAGATAGACAAATCTTTTGGAAAATATTTGCAAATAAGTGGCTGATTAATAATATTGAATTTTTAAAATATCCGAATTTCCGGGATATACCAGATAATCAGTGCTGATATATTTCATACAGGCTTTTTTCCAACAAGAAAATTTAATATTCTATCTTTGTTTTTAATTAATCTAAATAAAAATAATATGAAGAGGATTTCTATTTTATTGTCGATGCTCCCAATCTGTCTCGCCGCACAGAACTTTACGGAAATACAGACCGGCATGAAAAATTTTTACTATTCTGCCGCTGATATTGCTGATATAGACAACAACGGAACATTGGATATTGTACTGAACGGAGCAATAGATTCAGACGGGGACGGGAATGTAGACAGTACCTATAATGAGGTATATCAGAATAATGGGACAACATTGGTGCCCTATGCTGATCTGGGTGGAGATGTGACTCACCTGGGAGATATAAAATTTATCGATTATAATAATGACGGTCTGATGGATATTGTTTCCACAGGGCTTAGCTATATGGATATTGTGAATTATAAACAGTATCGTTTTAAAAATACAGGAACGGGATTTGTGAAAGAAACTGAGCTTCCGGGAAAGGTTTACGGATCATTGGAAGTTTTTGACTTCAATCATGACGGAAAACCGGATTATGCGCTTAATGGGACTCAGTATGCTCATGGAAACGGGTTCAAGAATACATTGGATTACTATAAAAATACAGGAGCAGGTTTTGATATGACCGAGAACTGGGTGGATGGAACTCAAAACGGAAGTTTTAAAGTCGTTGACCTTAATAACGACCAGCTTCTGGATCTTGTGATCATAGGATCTGATATTGATGGCAGCCCGGTTTCAAAAGTATACATGAACCAGGCTGGAGTATTGACTCATACCCAGGATCTTCCACCGATGTCTGTAGGGAAAATTGATTTTGCAGACTTTAATGCTGACGGATTTCAGGATATAGTCGTAATAGGCAGTGATGAGAATGATGAAGGTTATTTTGCAGTGCTGATGAATGATGGAACAGGAACGCTGACGCCACATCAGATTGCAGAAAACGATATTTCTGATGCCACGCTTAGCGTAGGAGATCTTAATAATGATGGCTATTATGATTTTATTATCTCAGGAAATAAAAATTATAATGCAGTTGTGAAAACTTATTTGTATACCCCTTCCAGTCAGAGTTTTGTAGAAGGTACACTGGCTGGAGTAACGGAACTGGGAGGCCCGGGACATGTTCATTTATTTGATTTTAATAATGATCATCATCTGGATATTCTGCTGGGTGGATTCGACTGGAATTCTGCTGATTTACCTTCACTGGCAAAAGTTTTTAAAAATAATTCTACAGAAGTCAATTTAAAACCAACTCCGCCTACTCAACTCAACTTAACAAAAAATGGAAACAGGTTCAATTTTACCTGGAGCGGGGCAACAGATGATAAAACACCAGTAAATGCTTTACAGTATGAAATAACAGTAGGAACTACTCAGGGAGCTCAGAATATTGCCAAATATGTAGTAACGACTCCTTCATGGTTCCTGGACCTTGATCCGGCCATAGAAACAGTATACTGGAGTGTAAAATCAATTGATGCCTCAAAAACGTATTCTGACGCTTCTACGAATGGTACACTGGGAGTGAAAGAAGGAAAAACAGCAGCAAAACTGGTCATTTATCCGAACCCTGTAGCTGATAAAGTATATATAAGAGGAGAAAAAGTTTCCGAAGTTGAAATGTATTCAATGGATGGAAAAAGACTGAATGTCAACCTAAGTGGAGACCAGACTATTGAAGTGTCCCACTTGCCTAAAGGTGTATATCTATTAAAACTGAAGATAAAAAACGAAATAACCACAAGAAAACTTACGATTAAGTAATTGAATCAATTCTATCTTCTATCAATGAGAAAAGCCAGACGTCCAGCTGGCTTTTCTCTTTTTTTTGGAATAAAATCTAGTGTCTTCAATATTATTGATCACACAGATTTTGTGTTATTCGTTCAGAAATTTGTGCAATTAATGTTTAAAATTAGGCTTTCTTTGTTTTCTTTTTGAACCATTCAATAAGATAATAAAACAGTAAAAATCCTAAAGCAAACAGGGAAAACCTTGAAAGAAGATCACCCGCTCTGGTATAGAACGTCATCGTATCGTACAGGTTTACTTTGGCAAACAATGCTGTCTGATCTCCATAAAAAGTATCAGCCATGATTTCACCTTTTGCATTGATGTGGGCAGAAATTCCACTGTTGGCAGCACGGGCAATTTCTCTTCTGGTTTCAATAGCTCTTAGTTTGGCGTAAGATAAAAGCTGTTTGTGTCCTTCCGTAACTCCCCACCAGGAATCGTTGGTCATAATACCTAAGAAATTGGCTCCCTTTTTTACATAGTCTGTCACAAACTCACCATAAATACTTTCATAGCAGATGATAGGGGCCAGTTTACCTTTATTGTAAGGATTTGAAAAAGCAACTCTTTCTTTATCTGTCCCCAGAGAGGCTACAGTTCCACCCAGATTCAGCATCGCATCTCCTAAAAGTGGTTTTAAAACACTCATATAAGGGAATATTTCAACACCCGGTACAAGTTTTCCTTTATGATAAGCCTGTACTTTCTGATTGGGAACAAGTTGAATAGCGGTATTGTAGCTGCTCACCCAAACCCCACTGTTGATCTGATATGCCTCTTTAGGCAAGTCAGCAGGATTATAATAAAAACGGTGTGAAGAGATTCCTGTTGCAAAGACAGATCCCGGATGTTTGGTCAGAAATTCTTTAATATTGTTTAAAAGCAAGCTCTTTTCAAAAGCGGTTTCAGAGATAGAGCCTCTGCCGGGAAGGGCTGTCTCCGGTGCCATATAATAATCTATTTTTCCCGTTGAGTTTTTCTCAGCAAGTGCCAGCAGATCCTGTTCAATCGTAAGACTGTCTTTGGAATATTTTTCAGCATAAGGATCAAGATCAGGTTGCAGCATCAGTACATTGACCTGTCCGGTTGGTTTTTCATCAAAATTATTGTATTTGATCACTGAAATAATCATCGGAAGTACAATGAAAGCGGCAACAATAGATGAATTTCTAATCAGATCTTTTTTCTTTCTGCCCGCTTCCCATGTTCTCACCGTATAGAAAATCAAGACATTGATCAGGAGAATCCAGAAACTTCCTCCGGTTGCTCCCAGGGTATCATACCACTGGATCAGTTTAGGATATTCTGAAAATACATTCCCTAAGTTCAGCCACGGCCACGTCAGTTCCCAACCCAGATGGAATTTTTCAAAACTCATCCAGATAGCAATTAAAAATCCAAGACCCCAATAGGTTCCCTGGGCATTTTTGTACCAATGATAACACTGAAATACCAATGAATAGAGAAGGGAGTTGACCAAAACCGGGAATACAACAGCCATTAGAGAATGGCTTCCGTCAGGATTTTTAGAACCATATAGCCATCCTGTAGTCACTATATTCCAGATCACAAAACAAAGGTAAGACAGCCAAAAGACGATCCAGCCTTTTCTTTTATAATCTGAAAATTTTGAAATTCCATGTTCCATCATCAGAAGCGGAACAAGAGCGAAAAATATAAAAAACGGAACCCCATAAGTTGGCCATGAGACCGACAGCAGCATTGCTGAAATAAGTGTAAGCAGAACGTATTTCATTAAATTATTTTAATACACAAATTTAATGTTTTTGAAATGAATATATTAGCACCAGATGTTAAAGAAAATTTATAAAGCTGTTATTCTACCCTATACTTTATTTTTGCTCTACCTGATGTTTCTGGGAATGGGCCGTTTTCAGTATGAAGATAATCTTATTACTGTGGAACCTGTGTTTGCGACCATTAAATTTATTCAGGGCGCTAAATCATGGAAAGATATCGTAGTTATTGTAGTAGGAAATGTCGTCATGTTTGTTCCTTTTGGCTTTCTGGGATGGGTTTTTCCAAAACTGAATGATTTTAAGACCCTTATCTTTACATTTATCTCAACCATTGTCATCGTGGAAGCCCTCCAATACTTTACAAGAATGGGGATCTTTGAGATAGATGATATTATCCTGAATACTTTCGGGGTGTATCTTGGATGGAAGATATGTAGGTTTATTGAAAAGCGTCTTAGCTATTGAGTTCCTTAGCCCGTTTTTCTGCATTAAGGATTCCCTGCTTTAAAATTTCTTTGAAACTGTTATCTTCAAAAGTCTTTAAAGCGGCCTCTGTAGTTCCGCCTTTGGATGCCACATCTTTGATCAGTTCTTCTAAACTTTTATCAGAATTGTTGATCAGATGATAAGCACCCAGCATGGTCTGTTTTACAAAAAGCTTGGAAAGGTTTTCTTCAATTCCCATCTCAATTCCTGCTTTGATCATTGCATCAATGATATAGTAAAAATAAGCAGGACCGCTACCAGATAGAGCTGTTACACCATCCAGAAGCTCTTCATTTTCCAGATAGACCGATCTTCCGGTACTGTTGAGTAATCTTTCGATATTGATTAACTGGCTGAAAGAAATTCCTTCCGCAGCCGTATACCCTGTAATTCCCATTCCCAAAAGAGTAGGAGAGTTGGGCATAGCCCTTACTACCGAAGGATGTTTGAGTAGGTTTTGAATTTTTTCAATATTGATTCCCGCCATGATGGATAAGATCATCTGGTTTTCTTTCAGTGTAAAACGGATGTTTTGAGCTACTGTCTGAAAATCCTGAGGTTTTACAGCGATAATGATCAGGTCAGCATCCAGTTCATTTACTTCATCAAAAGTGGAAACGGTTGATTTGGGAAATTCTTCTGCTATTTTGGATATTTTTTCCTGACTTCTGATAATCAGGTGAAGATGTTCAGGTTTGATAAGTTCGTATTTCAGGAATGATTTTGAAAAAGAAAGCCCCATATTTCCGGCTCCAAGAATAGCTATTTTCATCTTTATTGTAATTTTTTAGCTAAAATAAGTATTTTTCTGGGGATGAGAGATGGTTTATGATAAAGTATTGCTGCTGGGAACCACAAATGGTAAAGTTTTTTTAAGGATAAGAAAATAGAGTAGGCTAAGTAAGAGTAATGCAGTTTTTTATTGCCACGAATGCCTTTAGATTTGCAAAAGGATTTAGTAATAAATTAGATACTAATTAAATTCTGAAGAACCAGAGAAAATAAAGTGAACTAAACGAATGCATAGAAACGAACTATTTCGTGTAT
>NZ_JBXDSE010000013.1:0-133651 GCF_056844665.1 Chryseobacterium sp. FR048
TTTCGATTTTAGCAGAAATCCGGATCACTATTATTGATGATTCACCATTTATTACTTAATACTCATTGCTTATTGCGCATTTTACTAGCCCCGATAGGAGCGGTTACCCCACAGCATGGGTTGGAAAACTCAAAGGCCGAAGCACTGGAGCGCGCGGGAGCGAGGAGTATGAGTGGATAGCGGGAAATAGCTCTGAAATAAATTAGAAATGATGAACGGATGAGAGGCTTGTCTATTGAAAGGGAGAACATGAAACTTTTCAATAGTCCGAAAAGCATGATCAGAAAAAGCGTTTGATCAATATTTTGTAAGTATAGTAACCGATAAGGAAACCTATAGTATCAGCTACTACATCCAGAGTTTCCATAGATCTTCCCAGCCCCATCTCTTCCTGAAGAATTTCAGTAAGGAATGCATATATAAGTATGATCTGGAAAAAGTATGAAAATTTTATTTTGGGAAATGCAGCCATAAAGGAAAACCCGAGTGCTGCAAATATACTTAGGTGCAGAACTTTATCGATGCCGCTGAACATGAACCAATATTCATGGTTCTCTTCTCCGGGCTTGAGAAGCATATAAGTAAGAAATGCCCAATAAATGGGCAATATCTTACTAAATATTTTTGAAATCTTATCCAATGATAGCTTTGTAATCATCTGCAGAAAGTAACTCTGACTGATCTGCCCCATCAGCAATTTCCAATTTAATGATCCATCCGTCTCCATAAGGGTCTGTATTCAACAGCTCCGGCTGATCTTCTAATTCTGAATTAAATTCAATAACCTTTCCTGAAATAGGTAAGAATAAATCTGAAACAGTTTTTACCGCTTCTACACTTCCGAAAACATCTCCTCCATTCAAGTCATCATCTACTGTATCTACATCTACATAAACGATGTCTCCAAGTTCTCCCTGAGCAAAGTCTGTAATACCGATTGTAGCCACATTACCTTCAATCTTGATCCATTCGTGATCTTTCGTGTACTTTAATTCTGATGGTGTGTTCATTTTTTAATTTTTATTTTTACAAATGTATTCAAAAATATACTAGCTTCAAATATTGTATATAAAAAAAGTCCTTCAAAACTGAAGGACTTTTAGGTTTGTATCATTTTTAGAATCCACCACCGGAATCTCCGAATGTAAATGTTGCAGAAATCCCTGCTCTGATAGTAGATAATGGGAATGCTGTTGAGATCTTATACTTTGAGGTCATCTGTTCGTAGAATATTCTCAGGTTCAGATTCTCGGAAACATTGTAATCTGCAGAAAGTTTGATATTCATGAGTTTCTGCCCTCCTGTTACCTGGGAATCATTCAGCAGGATATTCATAATGGAAGTTTTACTGTCTCTTAATGAAATATCTCCTCTGATGTTAAGATCACTTCCTTTTCCTCTTGTTCCCCTACCTCTGATATTGGCTGTACCTAATCTGAAGTTTCTGACAATATATCCAAGTCTTACTACATATTCTGTATTGGAATCTTCGGTCAATGTCTGGTTTACCAATCCCAATACCATCATTCTGGTCTTGTTGTACTGCAACCCGAACTGCATATTGTTTCTCATGGTAACATCTATTCCGATCAATGGTGAGAATGATTCTACATATCCTACCTGAGCAAATGTATAAGGATTGATCTTATCTCCTCCATCCTTCAGAACGTTTCCAGCATTATCCACAGACTGGTAATATCCGCCCGCATTACCGTGGTAATCTATATTGCTCTGAATTCCTGTAGCTGTATACGTCGCCGTATAGCTATGAAGTACATCAAACTTCGTAAACTGCCCGCTGATAATCGGGATATTTTTCAACCCTGAATAGGTAATTCTCCAGTTTGGTAATGGGAATCCAGATTTTTTAGGGTTACCCATTGGTGTTACTGATTTTCCTTCCATAGCGGCTCTGAAAGCAGGAATCAATACATAAGCATTTCCAATACTGTAATGCTGAGCAAATCCATTATTATCTAATGCAGCCCCTGGCCCTCCTAGCTGTTGTGAAAGTGCTCTTGCATTTTCTCTCAGCGCCTGGTATACAGCCTGCCCCTGTTTGAATGATGTTCCCAACAACATGGTAGAGTTGGAATAGGTCACCATTTCATTAGCAAATGTAAAATCAGGATTCGGAACTCCACCATTGGTATAGTTGAACCCGGTATGGGTAAAGTTGCTGTTGTAGGTATGCAACACATTAAGATCAATTCTGAAATCATTAAGTGGCATCATCTGTAAATCGGCCCTCAATTCTTTGGTTGACATTCTTACATATGGATCTGTCATATATGGGGAATCGCTTACCCAACCGTTTTCCATCACTGTTCTTCTGATGTCCGCCTGCGATCCTAACAGGAATCCCATTGTAGGCCCTCCTAATGTCTGACCGTAACCATACCAGTTTGGTGCAGAAATTAACCCAGGAAGTACGGTACCATTGTTTTCATTATACGTTACATTCAGCTGCTTAAAAGAAGTCAGGAAGAATGCTGCGCTCTGAGGAATAGAAAGTCTGTTTTTGAATTTATACTTTTTATATCTGTATCTGTTTTTATCCCACTGTTTTGTATAAACATTGTTCAGGGAATCCATCTCCTGCTTACGCTTCTGAAGTTTGGCATTGATATTTTTAAAATATTTAAACTGTCCAAAGAACTTCGGAAGATCTGCTGATGCTGTAGCCATGATCACATTGGTGTTCTGACCTACAGATCCCAAACTCACCGGTCTGTTGGTCCCCGGCTCTACAAAGTTAAGCAATGAAGTGGATCTTGCATTCCAGTTATAGGTGAATCCATATCCCGCTTCAGCTTCAATGAAGTCTAAATAAGGTAAATACTGGAACGGAAGTTTATAATTCAACTGTACTCTGTGGTTATACAATACCGGTCTTCCTGATCTGAATACGTTTCCGAAGATCGATTTGCTATCCATTAAGTTGGCATCCAGGTTATCATTAAGGGTTCTGGTTGCAGAATTAATTTCAAGTTTTAATGATTTTGTGAAATTGAATCCTAACCCATACTGCCAGCCAAAAAAGAAGTTTCTGTTTCTGATAGCATCAAAATCTCCACCTGCATTTCCACTCAAAAGAGCTTCCACATTTCTGAATTCAAGCTCGTTGTAATTCCTGTCGATCTCCGTTCTGAAAGATAGTCTTGTAGGAATTGGGTTGATATTGAACTCTTTCACCCATCTCAGGTATTTTGCAGATTTTGCCGTATCACTGATCATCTTATTGAAAGGCTTCACCACCCACGGCTTGAATGTATAATTGTAATCAACAAACCCTCTCAGATATTGTCTGTAGTTTCTCTTGGTATAAATATCTCTGAAATAATCATCGTTATAAATAGCCGTTACCGAAACGTTTTCAATATCATAGAATTTAGGTTTTTTATTAGGATTTACTCTTTCCTTACGCATGTTCACTACTCCAATACTTCTCTGCTGAGTGTAAGTTCTTGCCACTTTCTTCAGCTGATCTCTGTTTGGAGCTTTGCTAAACTCAACATCGGTATCCAGAGGGTTGTACTTCGGATCTTCAATGGTCTGCGAGTAAGAATAATTCAATGGAATCTTCACCCCTGTTTTTTCAGGAAGGAACTTATCTACATTGATTGCAGTATTGATACTGAACGCAGACTGTGTAGACTGATTTCTCTCTGCCGGTTTTGAATCTATATTTCCAAAACCAACCGATGTATAGGACGCATTGGTATTAACGGTTGCAAAATCTCCTAAGTTGAAATTCAAGCTTGCGTTACCCGCGTACCCACCGTCATTTTCAATTTCAGAAAGACGGATTTCATTTACCCAAAGAACTCTGTCGATTGCTTTTACTCTATCTGCATTTCGAACCCCAATCATGATGGTTGTGATATTCCCTAAGCTCGGGCGCCCTTTAATGTAAATATTTTTATTAGGAACGTTGTATACAAGGTCTTGTGTTCTGTCTGTAATTTTTACCCCAGACTTATCTCTCCTTATTTTAGCATCTACGAAATCCTGAACATCAAATTCTACATTATTTTCCATCGGCCAGATTTCCATTGGAGCTGTTGCTGTAGATTTAGTCAGTTGCAAAGAGCTTTCATATTCATAATAGTTATCTGTAGCATCTGTACCAAAACGGATAAAGAATTTGGTTTTAGGATCCAATGTACCATCATCAGGATCTCTCTCGTTAGCATGAGCATGTACAAAAAGTTTCAATTTCTTGTATCTTCTCATATCCAATGTTGTATTCTTAAATACTCCTCTTGCTTCTCCTTTCAAACTCTTTACACTCATGTAAAGAGAGGCTTCATTCTGTCTCTGTGCTCCCGCATTTCCGCTTAACACCTGTCTGTCAATTCCCGGAGGCAATACATATGGAGGTTTATTTAAAGCATTCTCCTCAATGTTTACACTTCCTACTTCAAAAGTAGGATCTTCTACGGTTCCAGTTCCTTCTATATCTCCAGGAACATTAAAGCTGGAAATCTTACTGGTATATTTTCTCCAGTCTGATCTTACAAGATCCATCGTTGCAAATCTTAAAGTAGAAGTCTGCTCGAATCCTGTCAGCATTAATCTTGCAAATCGCACATTATTTAAAACAGATAATTCATGGGTTCCTTCACTTTTATCAAAATTAGAAACCGGAATTCTGAACAGGTACCATTTTACATCAGCAGACTGCCCATTCTGGAAATTTGCTTTTACTGTTTTAACGTCAACAATACCATTGTCTGAACCTATTGTAAGGCTAGCCTGATCCAGCTTGATCACATACTGGTTGTAGCTTTCTGTCTGATCAAGGTTATAATCCTTGTTTATATCTTCTGCATCCGGAGTCTGTGAAGCTACATTCAGTGAATTGGCTTCTGAGTTTCCTTCCGGGTTTCTGAAGTATTTGTAACGCTCAACTACAGAGGCCGCCTGACTTCCTGTAAATTTATCAGAAAGATAGAATACAAAGTCATCCACTGCCGGGTCTACGATATTGGTCACAGGGTTTACGAATGTATTCCCAAATTTCATCGCTTCCTGATCTGAGCTCAGACCATCATATCCCACATCCTGTCTTTTTCTATCATCTCCTTCTGTAGAGAATGCATACAAGATAGGTGGTTGTTTTGGCTGTGTACCCCAATTTGAAGTAGTGGTTGAAGATGGTGATCCCGGTGTTGGAAGCCCATTTTCATATAGCATTTTCCCGTCTTTCAGAATGTCTTCGGAAACGTTTCCTAAGTGTAATAAAAGTTTCGGGTCATTTCCTAATGTTTTACCGTCGGCATATGGATCCATCATCCAGAATTCCACATATTCGATATTGGAGGTAATAAAGTTCGGTACACTGATAGGTCTCATAATCCCCGCCCATCTGCTTTGTGCCAGCTCTGTTGCCGCATTTACGTTGTAAGGCCCTCTTTCTTTAGGGAAGTAAGAAATATCAAAGGTATTCGTAAAGGTTTGTTCTCCTGCTACGAAATCCCTGTTGTTATAGATCTCCGAATACTGAACTCTTCTTGATGCGTGGTTAGATACCGACTGTGGAGTAATACCTGAAGGCGCTTTTCCTCCTACTCCCCAGAATCTAGGGTCAATATTATACCATGACAATAGTCCTCTTCCATAGCCACTCGTTATATCGTCATTATTTGGAACGGAATTGAATGGTGGCAATGTGTTTTTCTCCGGTTTTGAAGCAAGACTCCATGCTGCCGGCTCTTTTAAAGAGATCTTAGATGTTGTCTGTTCGAAGTCGTCGATATAAGACTGGTTATTGGTTCCTTTATTCAGTCCCGGCAATAGGTAAGCTGCTTCCATCTTAAAGTTTAAGTTGGATGGAGCTTCTGTTTTTACCATTGGAAGTTTATTCGTCAATCTTGTAAGGAAAGGAGCCTGGTTGTTGTACATCAAATTGATCCCAGCCATTGTATTATTCACTGCTTCCTGCCCGAAATTCACCTTCTGGGTAAGCGGAGACTCTGAATAATTGATTACGGTTCCTCCTAAAACGAAGTTTTCATTAAATCTTCTTTCTAAGTTTAATCCTAAGAATCTTTTTCTTTGGGTATTAAAGGTCAATTGGTTTTCAAGTGAGATATTGATGGCCTGGCCGGACTGCTTCACATTTTCATTAATGATCGTCACCGTTCCAAGCATATAATCTACGGTATAGTCTACCCCTTCGGTAAGCTGTACTCCGTTTGCGGCTACTTTTACAGATCCTTGCGGAACGTTTACTGCTCCCAAAGAAATTCCCTGCCCCTGTACTCCTTTATAACGACCTTCTATGGTGTACCATTGAGGCAATGGTGACTGAGGCAGTTTTTGCTTATCATACAGGTCATGAAGAACATATTTAGGATTATTTCCTACGAGAGACTGCATATAATCTCCAAAAGGCTGTACTTTGGTGAAGATGATTCTACCCGTTTCCGGTCTTACTGTAATACCGTTTACAAAGTCAAAAATCCCGTCTCCTTTGCTCCCATCTTTATTATTCTGAATATCTCCGTTCATATTGAGACGGTCCCAATTCAGCAATTTCAATAGGTTAATATCTTTTACAGCAGGATCTGGAAGATAATTGATTTTACCTCCACTCTGTTGATCTCTATAGTATACATTCAGAATAAATCCATCCTGAGACACCTGACCGGCGTCTATAGAATAGATGTTCTTCATCATCAGCTTCCACATCGGAGAATCTGTATTTACCTTATTGTTTACTCTAAGTACTTTGGTAATCAGAACCGGGCTTTCTTCAGAAAATTCCCCTACTTTGTATACCTTACTGCTTCCATTCATTGTATATGAATATGAAACAGCCAAAAGCTGGTTGTCATTTAGCTTTTGATTTAATGAAATGTATCCTAACTGAGGCTGATATGTAAATTCATTGGCATTAAGCTTTCTGGCTTTTGTATTGAAAATAAACTGTTCTCCGTTATCGTATGGAGCACTCCCTGCAAAAGATTGTCCCTGAAAAATAGTTCCATAGTTTTTTCCCGGTTCTCTGGTTCCTGCAGCTTTGGATATTTCCTCATACAAATTATTTAGTGAGTTATCCGGAAAAGGTGTAGTTCCGGCAGGACCTTCTCCCAGGTCTCTGATCCCTATGATACTTTTCTGGTAAGCCAAATTACTGTTCCCCTGGTCCAGTACCCATACTTCCAGTCTGGTAATATTGATGGTAGAATTGATCTGTGGATAATTGAGTAAGGCATCGTCATATTTATTCAGGAAGTAATGTCCTAAAAAGTAGTGCTGATTATCTTCGTAATCAATCGCATTAACTTTAAAGTTATTGACAGCACCACCACCCTGTACTACAATATTCCGGGCCTCTCCCTGTTGCTGGGAAAGTACAACGGTACCAAAGGTTTTTCCAAGCTGGAATTCTGTTTTAACCCCGAATAGTGACTGAGAACCACGGATCAAACTGGTTGAAAGCGGCATATTTACGTTACCGAATTCTACCCTTTTGATGATTTTATCTTCTCCTCCGGCATTGGGTTTATCTACATCTCCAAGGCCTTTCTGCTGAAGATCTTTCCAGCTTCCTTTTGCCTGCCATACAAGATTCATCCTGTTTTCAAAAGCAAAACCACTCTGGGTATCATAATTAGCCTTCAACTGAAGGTTTTCCCCTACTTTCCCCAATAATCCCAATTGAATTCTCTGATCAATATCAAATGTAAAACTGGTCCTGTTCTGTGGCAGGATCATTGGGTTATCTATTTTCTGGTAAAGTCCGGCAAAATCAAGGGAGGCGTATCCTGAAGGAATGATTTCAATTTTGTTTCCTCCAAAGATGGTTTCGAAAAGCTTGTTGTTGATCATCAGAGAAGGAATAAGTCCTTTTTTCCTTGCATCTGATCTGTCTTTTCTGAACAGAAGGTTGTACTTATCAGATTTCTCCTTATAGTACGCTTTTGTCTGGGTGGCGAGCATATATTCTTTATACTCTTCCGGAGACATTGCGGTAGGAGGACCTGTAATGGTATTTCCTATTTTGGGATATACATAGTACATCCCGGTTTTTATATCGTAATAGGCATCATACCTCGTAGGGTCGGCCACTTCATATTGTTTTCTTATGATCAGTGTATCATTTTTTCCCTGCTGTGCAAAGGCACTTACAGACATACACAGGAACGACAGGAACAAAAATATGTTAAAATGCTTATTATTCGCCACCAAATGTTAAATGTTTTTTAAAATTTGTTTAACCAATTCTTCTACGGAGATGCTTGGATTTTGTTTTATGATTCTATCCGCAATCTTCTCACTGGTACGTTTAGGAATCCCTAAAACTTCTAATGCAGATAACGATTCTTCCTTGATTTTATTATCCGCCAGGACAGAAATATTCGCAGCCGGATCGCTGAATTTCTGTACTTTATCTTTAAGGTCGACAATAATTCTTTCGGCAGTTTTAGCACCGATTCCTTTAGCCTTCTGAATCAATGCACTGTTTTTGGAAAGTATTGCCAATGCAATCTCATCAAGGCTTAATGTAGACAGCAGAATAAGGGCAGAAACAGCTCCTACTCCATTAACGCTTATTAACAGATTGAACATTTCTTTTTCTGAACGTGTGTTAAATCCAAAGAGAAGATGAGCATCTTCACGGATGATCTGCTGAATAAATAAGAAGGTCTGCTGATTCAAAACCAACGTCTGTGAGGTCATTAAACTGATTCCCACATAGTAACCAACTCCTTGTACATTAATAACAGCGTAGGTAGGCGTAAGTTCTTGAACTGTGCCTTGTAAAGAAAATATCATTATTAATTTTTAAAACTCCCAAATATAGCAATTTAAACTAATTAATATTTTCATTTCACGCACGAATGCCTTTTAACTTAAATTTTAAATAAGAATTCAATGAATTAACATAAAAACAAAAGACTCCAAAATATGGAGTCTTTTTGTATATCAACACTGTATAAAGTGTCTTTTTCTAAATGAAAAGAAACTGAACCAAAATCACTGATTATCAGTTCTTCTCTTTTTTTTAAGCTTTTTTCTCTCTTCTCTGAGCATCAAGCACTGCAATGGTAGCAAGGTTTACAATCTCGTCTACGCTTGAACGCATCTGAAGTACGTGTACCGGCTGCTTTAATCCCATAAGGATTGGCCCGATCACTTGTGCCACTTTCATTCCTCTCAAAATTTTGTAAGAAAGGTTTGCACTTTCCAGATTCGGGAAAATGAAGGTATTGGCAGGTGTTGTTCCCAGTTTTGAGAAAGGATAATCGCTCAGGTGATCTGCATTCATGGCAAAATCCGGCTGAATTTCCCCGTCAACGATCATTTTAGGATATTTCTCGTGAAGGATGCTCACTGCTTTCGCTACTTTTTTGGAAGTTTCAGAGATTGCTGCAAAGTTTTCGAATCCAAGCATCGCAATTCTCGGCTCAATAGCAAAAGATTTTACTGTAAATTCTGCCATTTTAGCAATATTCACAAGATCTTCTGAGGTAGGGTTCTGATTGATGGAAGTATCTGCAAAGAAAATAGGTTTCTTTTCAGACAGGATCATCATCATCGCTGCTACTTTGTCTACTCCTTTGTCTTTTTCTATCACCTCTAAAACAGGACGCAATACGGAAGTATAGTTTTTAGAGAATCCTACGATAAGACCATCTGTATCTCCGTGTTTTAGCATCAAAGGACCGAAGTAATCTCTCTGACGAACGTATCTCTTCGCTTTGTACTCGTTCATTCCTTTTCTCTGACGAAGTTTCCAAAGGGTTTCTCTGTATTTTTTTCTGTTTTCTTTCTGATCATCATCGCTTGGATCAATGATTGGAACATCCAGACTGATTCCGTAACGCTCCATTTGCTCCTTGATGTATTTTTTATCACCTAAAAGGCTTGGATAAGCGATTCCTTCTTCATAAAGGATCTGAGCAGCTTTCAATACATTGTACTCTTCAGCATTTCCAAGGGTGATTCTCTTCGGATTAGATTTTGCACGACTCTGCATCATTCTCACCAATCTCTCATCTCTTCCCATTCTGTCTAAAAGCTGGTGCTCATACTCTTCAAAGTCAGTGATGGTTTTTCTTGCCACACCACTTTCCATAGCAGCTTTTGCCACAGCACTTGATACTTTGGTGATCAATCTGTTGTCGAATGGTTTTGGAATGAAATATTCTCTTCCGAACTGTAGATTCTGAACGTTGTATGCTAAGATTACAGCTTCCGGTACCGGCTCTTTTGCCAGATCAGCAATAGCGTGTACAGCAGCCAGTTTCATCTCTTCATTGATTCCTGTAGCCTGTACATCCAATGCTCCACGGAAGATATATGGGAATCCTAATACGTTGTTCACCTGGTTAGGATAATCACTTCTTCCTGTTGCCATGATAACGTCTTTACGGGTTTCAAGTGCAAGGTCATAAGCAATTTCCGGATCCGGGTTCGCTAAAGCAAATACGATAGGATTTTCGTTCATGCTCAGTAACATTTCCGGCGTCATCACATTTCCTTTTGACAATCCAACGAAAACATCAGATCCTTTCACAGCATCTTCTAATGTTTCAATATCGGTCTGAGCAATGAAATCTAATTTTTCAGGAGTAAGGTTTTCTCTCTTGTGATTGATTACCCCTTTACTGTCGCACATCAGAACGTTTTCTTTTTTCAATCCCAATGAGATATAAAGTTTGGTACATGCAATAGCAGCCGCTCCGGCTCCATTCACAACCATTTTCACTTTATCAATATCTTTATTGGCAATCTGCAATGAGTTGATCAAGGCAGCAGCAGAAATAATCGCTGTACCATGCTGGTCATCATGCATCAAAGGAATATTCAATTCCTCTTTCAGTCTTTGTTCTATATAGAAAGCTTCAGGAGCTTTAATATCTTCAAGGTTGATTCCTCCGAAAGTAGGGGCAATTCCTTTTACAATTTCAATGAATTTATCAGGATCTTTTTCGTCGATTTCAATATCAAAAACATTGATGTCCGCAAAGATCTTGAAAAGAAGTCCTTTTCCTTCCATTACCGGTTTTGAAGCTTCTGCTCCAATATCTCCCAATCCAAGTACAGCAGTACCGTTAGAAATTACCGCTACAAGGTTTCCTTTTCCTGTGTAATCGTAAACCGTTTCAGGTTTATCATGAATTTCCATACAAGGAACAGCTACTCCCGGAGAATACGCTAATGACAAATCTCTCTGAGAAGAGTGTGGCTTTGATGGAATGACTTCAATTTTCCCTTTGGGTTCTGCTTTATGGTAATCCAGCGCTGCCTGGCTAAAGTTTTTTTCGTCACGATTGTTGTTACTTGACATAAAATTTCATTTTTTGTTAAAGAATATATTTAATGTGGTAATCTACTAAGCTTTCAATTGGTTTCTGAACTACATGTCCCACATTTAAATCAAGTTCTGCGGCTACAGAACGGAGTATATTTTCATAATAATAAGCGATTGAACCGATGAAATTGATCTCGGCAGTTTTGGCTTCCTGATAAGGGAGTACCTGATATTCGAAGAAGTTTTTCATTTCCTCAAAAACCATATCCCTGAAGTAAGGATGATCTTTTCTTTCGATCACAAATTTGGTAAAGTTGGCCAGATAAGCATTCGGTCTCGGAGTGTGATACATGTTTTTCAGTGCATCTTCTACGGTAAGCTGATAGTCTGCTTCAAATTCACTGTGTAGATCTGCCGGCAGTTTTTTCATAAAATACCTGCGTACCAGTTGTTTTCCGATCGCACTTCCACTTCCTTCGTCCCCGATCAGGAAACCGAGTGAAGGCAGTTCTATCTTCAGATTTTCACCATCAAAAAAACATGAATTTGATCCTGTGCCCAGAATGCACACGATCGCAGGTTTTCCGCTGTATGCCGCATATGCCGCAGCCATCAGATCTTCTTTTACGATGATCTCAGCTTTCCCAAATACTTTTTTAAGTTCCTCTTCTATGGTTTCGCAGTTTTTTTTCACCCCGCATCCTGAGCCATAAAAAAAGACCTTGGTAATAGAGTTCTTTACCGATATAAGATTGCTATTTTTCTGTATCTCCGGAGCTATAAGCTCTCTGTTGATAAAATTCGGATTGAAACCGATCGTTTCTGTTTTCAGAAAAACTTTCTTGAAGTCATCAAGGATCACCCAATCCGTTTTAGTAGAACCACTATCTACAATAGCAACCATATTTTAGATTTTAATTTAAGGGTGCTAAATTATGAATTTATCTTCAATTAGCATTTAAAAACAACCTGGAAGCTGTCTAAAATCATTAATGTTTGATCTTTGTTTTTTTTTCGTTGAACTGCAGAAGCCAATCTTCAATTTCATCTTCCAGATAGGAAGCCTGCAGTACCATTGCATTGATAAAATCATCGGGAACGGGTTCATCGTTTGAGTTTTCAAGATTCCAAAGTTCATTGGACATATTTTCATACTCAGAATACACTCTTTTGAAGCGGGAATTTTCTTTCTCAAGAGCTTCAATATTTTTTTGCTGAAGCTGGAATTTTCTGTATTTGTTTTGAGATTTCATACAAATATTATTATCAATTAGGTCATAAAATGTCGGAGTATACGCTCTTAAATGCGCATTACAAGATAGAAAAAACCATCAACACAAGGAGTTGAAAATGAATTTATTATCAGGTCTTTATTACATCATTCTGAATATTAAAATTAGACATAATTTTTATTTAAAAAAATATTTTAACAACTTTTTTCAGTGTTTAACATATAGTTATAAATTTGCATACTCATATTGTAAAGTCTTCCCATTTTTAATGATTTAAAATCGTTATTAATAGTCGGAATACAACAGATTAGTTTCTTGTTTTAAATAAAACCTTCTAGTCTTCAGTACAATATGTGATATATTTTCAGGTTTTATATTAATTGAATGAAAGAAATACTCATACGCCAGAAACAGGTCCTGTTCTTCATTATCGCAGGAGGACTGAGTGCCATTGTAGAAATCGGCAGCTTTAAGGTATTCAGTACCTACCTTCCTCAGTTTTTCGCAAGAGAGACCAATTTTTATGGGGTACATTATCCTTTAAGTAATATTTTCTCCACCAGCTGCGGGATCATCACCAATTACTTTCTGAGCATCTGGTTTGTTTTTGAAAGAGGAAAACATTCCAAGAAAAAGGAATTTGCTTACTTTATGGTGGTTTCTTTTTTCTCCACTTTACTCAGTTTAGGATTCTTCCAGGTATTTTATAGTTTTATATTTAAGGATAATATCAATTTAATTTTTTATACCTTGAGTCCGGAAATGATCAGTAAAATTGCGGCAATCTTACTGGTATCCATTTTAAACTATTCGGTAAAGAAGAAAGTAATTTTTAACGGTTAGGCTGTGACAAAAATTTTAAATTATCTCTGGAGGTTCTGGCTGCTGCTATTGGCATTTGTTTTAACAATCACTCTCGGAATCCCCGTTTATATCCTGTCTTTTAATAAAAAGCATTACAAATTTGCTTATAAATTTGTCAGGTTATGGTGCTTCGGAATGTTTTACGGAATGGGCTTCCGGTATGATCTCATCAAACTTTCGGAACAGGAAAAAGACAAGAGCAAGGAATATGTTTTCATCTCGAATCATACTTCGATCATGGACATTATGCTGACCTGTATTCTTTTCCCCCACCACCCGATCTGTTTTGTTGGAAAAAAGGAACTTGTTAAGATTCCTATCTTCGGAACTATTTATAAAAGGGTATGTGTCATGGTAGACAGAGCCAGTGCGAGAAGCCGTGCAGATGTATACCGCAGATGTGCTGAGAAAATGGAAGAAGGAAACAGCATTGCCATTTTCCCTGAAGGCGGTGTCCCGGATGATACCTCAATTATTTTAGATGATTTTAAGGATGGAGCATTCATCCTGTCTTCGAAACACAAGTCTCCTATCGCTGCCTATACTTTTATCGGACTGAAGGAAATGTTTCCTTTTGACAGCTCTAAAGGCTACCCAGGAAGAGTAAAGGTCTATTTCAATGGAATTATAGAACCTACCGACTCCCCAAAAGACCTTAAAGAAGAGGCTTACCAACTTATTAAAAAAACGCTCACAGAGCACTCTATTTAAAAGAATTAATTATATTTGTTTGCGAAATTTTCAATAAAATATGTCAAAAACCAACCAGCCGACTAATTACCCGGCACTGTACACGCTTGTACTTGTATTTTTTTTCTGGGGATTCATTGCTGCCGGCAATAGTATCTTCATCCCTTTCTGTAAAAACTATTTCTCTCTCGACCAGTTTCAGTCACAGTTAATAGATTTTGCTTTTTATACGGCTTACTTTCTGGGAGCATTGCTGCTCTTTATTGCCAGTACCATAAAAGGCATTGATATTATCGGTAAATGGGGGTATAAAAAGAGTATTGTCTACGGACTGTTACTCTCTGCCATTGGAGCTGCTATTATGATTCTCGCTGTAAAGAGCAATGTTTACTACGGAATGCTGATCGGGCTTTTTGTGGTTGCATTAGGTTTTTCTATCCAGCAGACTGCTGCCAACCCTTTTGCCGTGCTTTTGGGTGATCCTAAAACCGGAGCGAGCAGACAGAATCTTGCAGGGGGAATCAACTCTTTCGGAACATCCATTGGGCCTATTATCGTAGGACTGGCTCTTTTCGGGACTACTGCTACGGTAGATGATGATCAGATCAAACATCTGGCTCTGGATAAAGTAATTTTACTGTACACTGCAGTAGGAGCTTTATTCCTTATTGCCGCAGGGATTTTTTATTTTTCAAAAAAATTACCTGACGGAATTTCTACTGAGCCTATGGAAAAGGCAGGAAAAGCAAGAAAAACACTGATTGCTATGACCGTGCTTGTTATTCTGTTTTTCATTCCTGTATTCAACAGTTACAATTCTGAAGAAGCAAAAGATATTGAAAAACTGGGCAATGAAATAACCATGTTTGAAAAACTGGCAAAGGAAGAAACCAAGCCGGCAAACGCTGCTGCTTATGAAGCTCAGATTGTGAAGACAAAAGCCAAGCTGGAAACCATAAAACATCCTTTGGAAAAAAAGAGAATGGTGTATCTGGGTGGCGCTTTACTTGCTGTAATCATCTGTCTTGTATTTGCCAATTCCAGTGCTAAGAAAAACTCTGAAGGATGGGGTGCTATGAGATACCCGCAGCTTGTATTGGGGATGATCGCTATCCTTGCGTATGTAGGGGTGGAAGTTGCCATAGGAAGTAACCTGGGAGAGCTTCTCAGTATGCCTGAATTCGGGGGCCATCAGTCTTCGGACCTTGCTCCTTATATTTCTATGTATTGGGGAAGTTTAATGATCGGTAGATGGACAGGAGCTATTGCTGTTTTCAATCTGAATAAGCAACAACAGACGATTGCTACAATCATTGTTCCTTTTATCGCATTTTCCGTAATTATCGGGATCAATACGATTGCGCAGAAAGACATGTCTCACCTTTATTTCTATGCGGTATGTGTGGCTATCCAGGTGATCTTATTCCTGATCAGTAAAAATAAACCGGCGGTCACGCTTATTATCTTCGGATTGTTTGGAACAGCGGCCATGATTACCGGACTATTGACTACTGGAAATGTTGCAATCTATGCTTTCCTTTCGGGAGGTCTTGCCTGCAGTATTATGTGGCCTTCTATTTTCACCCTGGCGATTACAGGATTAGGAAAATATACGGCTCAGGGATCTGCATTCCTTGTAATGATGATCTTGGGAGGAGGTATTATTCCGCCGCTTCAGGGTAAGCTTTCAGATATTATCGGTATCCACAGTTCTTACATTATTCCTGTATTATGTTTTGTTTACATTACATTATTTGCATATCTGGCTAAAAAATCTTTATTTAGACAGGGAATTAACGTTGACGTTTTAGAATCCGAAGGTGCTCACTAAGAATATACTACATATATATAAGAAGAAGAGATTTTGGGCAGGTTTATTACTTGCCCAATTTCTTTTATTTTACTTTTTCTCAAAGTCAAAACTGATGATTTCTTTCTTCGAAAGTTTTTTTGAAATCCAAAAGAAAATTCATCAGATGCTGTTCAGTTGGGTCTCCTTTTCTATGGGAGATGTTATCTATATTCTTTTGGGTATTTTTCTGTTGTTTTGTCTTATTTCTTTATTCAGAAAGAACAGCAGAAACAAGGCTGTGTTCAGACTTTTGGTAACGGTAAATATTTTCTATTTTATTTATCAGATATTCTGGGGTATGCTCTACTTTCAGACTCCTATCATCAAGAAACTCAGAACTCAGGAAGAGCCGAAAGTTGCCAAAGCTAAAGAATTGGCCCTCCGCTATCTCGAAAAGTGTAAAACTTCCAGAGAAGCCGTGCATGAAGACAAGAAAGGGGTATTTATGATTACAGACCTTAGATCTATACAGCAGGAAATTCTTCACCAACAGAGAAAACTGCCATCCTATATTTCAAGCAAAAAAGCACCACAGGTTTTAGCGATCAAACCTAGTCTGTTCAGGAATGTCATGAGTTTTACAGGTATTCTGGGGTATTACAATCCTTTCACTGCAGAAGCTCAATATAATTCTGAACTTCCTTCCACTTTTATTCCTTTTACAACGGCTCATGAAAGTTCTCATCAGCTTGGATTTGCCAGAGAACAAGAGGCTAATTTTGTGGGATATTTAATCGGGATCAGATCCGGCAACCCGGAATTGAAATACAGTACTGAATTTTTTACTTTAAAAAGTCTTTTAAGGTTTATTGTGGAAGAGGATCCTAAGTTCGTAAAATCAGTTCTTAACAGCTATTCTCCTGCCATGAAAAGAGACCGTGCTTATGAAAAGGCTTTCGTCTATAGCCATCAGGGCTGGCTGGATGATTTCTTCGGATTCACCAACAATCTGTTCCTGAAAAGTAACCAACAGGAAGGTTCTGTCACTTATTCCTATTTCATCGATCTCCTTCTGAATTACGAAAAATAGCTGATCAGCCTCAGCAATTGGGCGGCGTTCAGTTTTTGAATTAATATACTTTAAATCTCACACGAAAATTTTACAAACAATGACACACATGGCAAGGAAGCTAAGGTGGGATTGATCGTTTCTAAACTTACCCATAACTCTACAACAAAATTTCTCTCTTTTTCCCGCTGAAAATAAAGCACTGGGATCAATATCATTTTGTGTGAATAAAAAATCAGGATATAATTCGGAAAGGAGAAAATAATAAGTGTTTTTATCTTCAGATGACGGTTCTTTTACTTAATCATTAGGTATTGGACCTGGTACAAAATAGTCATAAAAAAAGAATCGTATCAGGCGATACGATTCTAAAAACACAAATGATGAAAAAAAATTTATTACCTTGACTTGTTCCCTCATTCAAGGCGATGTAAAAGTACAACATATTTTATAAATACAAAAACATTTATCTCCTTTTTTAAAACTTTATGAAAACTTTATGATTTTTTAAGTTTTTTTGAGTTCAGCACCCCCTCCCTTCAACTACAACCATTTTCCATATATCGTAGAATAATTATGTTAAATTCATATTTAACATAAAAATACAATACAGAAACAGTCATTTAATTGCAAAATAAACATTTTCATTTCCCCTTATTTTCCATAGTTGAAAAATTAGAGTTATCTGCATTTTATGATGACATATTTCTAAAATTTGTATTCTTTTAATTCCCCTCAAAATAGAGTCATTTTTCTGATTAAAAAATAATCATGTTATGGGGAAAATAGGGTATAAAAAAGCTTCATCTGAAAAGTTTTCATCTGACTTTAGCTTTAGGCTGGTAATCGGGATGTCCCAGTTGCCATAATGCGAATGTAAACATATCTCCTATATTGGCATACCGTTGTGCAATAGGTACATTGCCTGCATGGCCACCTTCAAAATCTATTTTCAATAATACAGGATTATAAGAAGTATTCGCTGCAATTAATTTGGCGGCAAACTTTGTAGGCATCCATGGTGTTACTCTCTGATCATTCAGACCTCCTGTTATAAAGGTGGCAGGATATTTAGTCCCTTTCTGGATATGCTGGTAAGCGTCCATTTCAAGTAATCCTTTAAATTCTTCCGGATTTTTCACAGAGCCAAATTCTTTAGGCTGGCTATTGACGGCAGATTCATCTCTCAGCATATTCGTAGCTCCTACTTCTACAATAACAGCTTTAAAAAGGTCCGGTCTTTCGGTCATTGCTCTTCCTACCGTAATCCCGCCTGCACTGGCTCCCCAAATAGCGACTTTTTCTTTTGAGGTATATTTTTCATTGATCAAATATTCCGTACAGTCTATCAGGTCTCTCCAGGTGTTCGGTTTTGTTGTTTTATAGCCTCCTAAACGCCATTTCTCTCCTTTTTCTCCGCCACCTCTTACGTGTGCAATAGCAACCAAACCTCCTTCACTCGCCCATAATAAGTACGTTCTTGCAAAAAAAGGGGTACTGCTTACTCCATAAGATCCATAGCTATCTATCAATAATGGATTCTGACCATCCTTCTTTATATTTTTATTATATATTAAAGAAACGGGAACTTCTTCACCATCTCTGGCTTTTATGGTAATTTCTTTAACTATGATGTTTTTAAATTCCGGGTATTCAGCAACAGGAGCAAGATTTTCAGGTTTAAACTTGTTGGTTTTTACATCATATCTAAAACGTTGTTCATCGTTCGCCCAACCGGAACATGTGATCCATATATCGGAGAACTCTCCGCCTTTGCTTTCCAATCTAATATTACCTGATGGAAAAGGAATCTGAATCTGTTGATCTTTCCCATCTTTGTATAAATACAGTTTGGCCTCTACTCCGTTTTTTGTAGTGGTATAATAAATTCCATCCTTCGTTATCCGATAGCTTTTAATTTCTTCCCCGTTTTTTTCCGGAATCAGAATCTCAGCATTTTTGAAATCCGGGTTTTTAACATCCGTCTTACAGAGTTTAATGAAAGGCGAATTATAGCCGGATTGGAAAATCACCTGATCTTTCTGTATGCTTAAGCTTTTTGCATTATCGCTTGGATCAGAGAATGGTTTCCAGTTATTCTTCCCTTCCACTAAATCTTTTTTCTTAATGATATACGTCTTTCTGTAAGTCTGATAGTCTACGATCATTCCTATATAATATTGCTGATCCTGATCAAAACTCAGGATCATAGGAAACTGATCCGCTTCTATCTTGAGCTCAGGGTTGTTTTTCGCAGAAAAGACCTCACGAATCGTGTTGGGATCTGTCCCTATTGTATAGAGAACCGTTCTTGTGTTTCTGTAGAAGTCCTTTGATTTAGGATCAGTCACCGAAAAAGCTACATAGATGAAGCCACTGTTGTCATCCAGCCATTTTATCCCATCAAAAGTAGCAGGAGCTGCATTGGTAATAATTTCGGGATGAATATGCCTTGTTTTGACATCTATAATAATGACATCGGCCATTTCATTCCCTTTTTCAGACATGGAAACCGCAATTTTATCACCATCCCAACTTGGGCTGATATGATTGATCACAAAACTGTGGTTAGGCTCATCGCTTTTGTATTCAGCAGGGTCGTACAATAATTTTTCATTTCCTGAAAAACCGTCCCGATAATAAAGTTTACTCACTTTTTCATCTCCGTTTTTCCTTAAATAGAAATACTTATTATTCTTAGATATTTCTAAGTCAGATACAGAATGTCCCTGCCTTTTATCTATTTCTAATCTTTTCTCTACATAATAATTCTTTTTAGGGATCAGATCAAGGACAGAATTGGTGTAAGCAGTCTGAGACTTCATCCATTCTTTTGTTGAAAGATTTTCCAGGTCTTCTAAATTTCTGTGTTCATCTGTGATCTTCATTCCAAAATATTCATCTGTCACAGGTTGGGAAGGCGCCGGATTGGTTTTTTGGGCATTGTAAAAAGCAGCAATAAGCAAAGGAAAACTCAAAAATAATTTTTGTTGATAACGCATCAATGTTTTTTTTATTTAATAATATCCTGTTTCAAGGATGATGTGACTGTAAAATTAAATATTTTCCTATCAAATAAATGCTAAGACCATAGAAAAACAGTCTATTCTTTAAAAACCAAACAACTTACAATTCTCCTTTTTTTTCATCAGATTCTGAAAAATAAAATATTGAAAGTCAAAACAAATCTACCAACTACCGTCTATATCTCACTAATAAAAGAAAAATTTTTTTGTATATTTAAAACATCTGTGTATTTTAGATAAAAATATTAATATGATTTTTGATAAACTAATTAACTACCTCAAACTTGATAAACAGGAGTTTATTTTCCAGTTTAATTCCCACCCCAATTATCCTTCTGCATTGGCATTTAGTGATACATTAAATTTTATGGGGGTAAAGAATGATGCTTATGAACTTGACAAAGAATATTGGGATGAATTGCCGGAAGAGTTTATCGCAATTGTAGAAAATGCTTTCTCATTGGTAAAAAAGTCAGGAAGTAGCTATGCCGTCTATTCAGAAAAAGCAAAAACTTTCGAAAAAGACGAACTTTATAAAAAATCTACAGACTTTGTTCTTTTGTTTGAAAAAACTGAAAAAGCAGAGACTAAATCGGTTTTCAATTTCAAGCCGGTTATGT
This sequence comes from Chryseobacterium sp. FR048, assembly GCF_056844665.1. NCBI lineage: Bacteria > Pseudomonadati > Bacteroidota > Flavobacteriia > Flavobacteriales > Weeksellaceae > Chryseobacterium > Chryseobacterium sp. FR048. The sequence goes on from NZ_JBXDSE010000013.1 coordinate 20,563, forward strand.
ATGGCATTTTTGTCGTGATCATTGCCTATTCTTTTATAAGCCAAACTATATTTGAAGCTATTTTCAATATTCTGTCACTGGCAGGGGTTTATATTTCGCTTGAAATTTTCAATCAGAAATTCGGAAATACCTCTACCGTGATCGGAAGTATATGTGGAGGCGGCGGAGCTGCTGCGGCCCAAAGCGTCAATTCCTGTGATAAGATCATCAAACAGGATAAAACCAGTATTTTAGGCCTGAAGTTCTCTGATTTTTCATTGATCTATTTTATCGGACTGGCTATTCTGGGATTATTTTTACCTGTAACCGCTTATATCGTTAAAGGTTTCGCTTTTGTTTCCGTGATTGCGATAGGATATTCAGTGTATATTCAGGCATTTGTAGAAAAAGCTTTCTGCAGAGTTTGTCTGTTGATCATCTCTATCCTTGCAGCTCAACTGATCTTAAGCATTGTATTCTTCCAGAATCTGTCTTTTGGAATCGGGGCACTTTTACTAACTGTTATTTTATGGGCTCTTATTTTCTCTTCTGTAAAATATTTCAACACCCTTCTTGAAGAAAAAGAAACGCTTCAGAAATCCAACGCCAAAAATCTAAGATTCAAAAGAAACTATGAGCTTTTTAAAAGCCAGATGCTGCAGAATGAAAAAATCGGGTTCCAGAATACTCAAACTTTCTCAGTAGGTCAGAAGGATTCGAAACTTCGTATTTCTATTGTATCAAACCCATACTGCGGCTTCTGTAAAGATGCTCATAAACTGGCAGAAGGTCTTCTGGAGAAATACCCTAATGATATTTCTTTGCAGATGCGATTCAATTATTCTCCAGAAAGAGCTCATCCAGAATATAATCAACTGATCTCTGATCTTACTCATATTTACCATAATAAACCAGAGAAAGACTTTCTGCACGCTGTAGAAACCTGGTTCGAAACAAAGGATGAAAGCAAAATCAATGCGCTGTCCGGAGGGAAACCTACCTCAGAAAACATGAATCCGCTGGTAGAAATGTCTAAAGAAAACAGTAATGCAGGTTTAAGCTTTACGCCGATCTTTATCATCAACGGATACCAATTCCCGGATAAATATGACCGTGAAGATCTTTTATTCTTTATCGATGAATTAATAGACGATGAGGAGATTTAACAAATAAATTCTTTCGTTTGAAAATTTCACTATCTTAGGAAAAACAAATCAATCGACGGAAAGATCTGTAACTTACAAACCAAAAACTATTTATTATGAAAAATTTAAAAAAACTTTCCAGAACGAGTTTAAGCACTTTAAAAGGCGGAATTACCGAAGAATGTGCAAGAATCCAAAGCGAAGCAAGCTATTGCGAATCTAAGATCAACCCACCCAAAGAAGGGGCGATCAATGCCTGCAACAAATGGTGCTATTACTAAGCAGCCATCCCTTGAGTTAGAATTTTGAATACAATTAAAAATGTCGTCATCTATTGACGACATTTTATAATGAATATTAGTTTTGAAGAAATTTCCTTTTTATAAGCAACCGGACACTAAAGACTGTGGGCCTACCTGTCTCAGGATCGTAAGCAAATATTACGGTAAAAGCATATCATTGCAGCAGATCCGTAACCTCTCTGAAACAACACGTGAAGGCAGCAGTCTCCTTGGGTTGAGTGATGCTGCAGAAAATCTTGGATTCCGTTCAATGGGAGTCCAAATCGACTTTAATACCCTCAAAGAAGAGGTTCCTTTTCCTTGTGTTCTACACTGGAACAAAAATCATTTTGTAGTCGTTTATAAAATTGATAAAAATAATAAGATCTATATATCAGATCCCAGCTACGGACTTATTACGTATACACGGGACGAGTTCATCAAATTCTGGATCGGTGAAAATGCCAATGAAAATACAGAAGAAGGGATTGCCCTGATCCTGGAAACAACCCCGGCATTCTTCCAGACCGAATTTGACAGCGAAGAAAGCAAAGCCAGCTTTACTTTCCTCTCCAAATATCTTTACAAATACAAAACACTTGTTATTCAGCTTGCCGTAGGACTATTGGCAGGCAGTTTACTTTCACTGATCTTTCCTTTTCTTACCCAAAGTATCGTAGACGTCGGAATACAGAACCAGGATATTAATTTTATTTATCTTGTGCTGCTTGCCCAGATCATGCTTTTCCTTGGAAGAATGGGAATAGAATCCATCCGAAGCTGGATCTTACTCCATCTTTCGGCCCGGATCAATATTTCGATTATCTCCGACTTCTTTATCAAACTGATGAGGCTTCCCATAAGCTTCTTCGATACCAGGATGACCGGAGATATTATGCAGAGAATTAATGACCATCACAGAATTGAACAGCTTTTGACCAGTTCTTCACTGAACACGCTATTCTCTTTGGTCAACCTTATTATTTTCAGTATCGTTCTCTTATTTTATGATTACAGACTTTTCATTGTCTATCTGGTAGGAGCGGTATCTTATATCGGCTGGATCATGTTCTTCCTGAAAAAAAGAAAAGAGCTTGACTACAAAAGGTTCTCTCAGGTTTCTCAGGAACAGAGTAAGGTGATCGAACTGATCAACGGAATGCAGGAGATCAAAATGCATAATGCAGAGAAACAAAAACGCTGGGACTGGGAATTTCTACAGGTAAAATTATTCAAAATCAGAATAAAATCTCTCTCTTTAGAACAATGGCAGTCTGTAGGAGGAAACTTTATCAACCAGATCAAGGATATTCTCGTAAGTTTCCTTTCGGCGAAACTGGTACTGAGCGGAAACCTGACCCTGGGGATGATGCTTTCTGTACAATATATCATCGGACAGCTGAATAGCCCGCTTTTACAGCTTATCGATTTCATCAAGCAAACTCAGGATGCTAAAATTTCTCTTGAAAGATTAGGTGAAATTCACGATAAAGAAGACGAAGAAGATAAGAACGAGCAATATGCTATGGAGGTTCCTCAGAAAGACATCGAAATTACTGATATGTCATTCAGATATATCGGGTCCGATGTTCCGGTTTTTGAAAACCTGAGTCTTACCATTCCTTATCGCCAGACCACTGCTATTGTAGGGGCCAGCGGAAGTGGAAAAACAACTCTATTGAAGCTTCTGATGAAGTTTTATGACCCTGATCAGGGAGAGATCAGAATTGGAAATACCAATCTGAAAAATGTATCGCCAAGATTCTGGAGAGATCATTGCGGAGTGGTGATGCAGGAAGGCTACGTCTTCAATGATACGATTGCCAATAATATCGCTGTAGGAGAAGATCATATTGACAAACAAAAACTGAGACGTGCCGTAGAGATTGCCAACATCAAAGAATTTATAGAAAGTCTTCCGCTAAGCTACAATACAAAGATCGGAAATGAAGGTGTGGGCGTAAGTGGCGGACAGAAACAAAGACTCTTCATCGCAAGGGCTGTATATAAATCTCCGGAATATATTTTATTTGATGAAGCCACATCAGCACTGGATGCTAATAATGAAAAAGTGATTATGGAAAACCTTGAACAGTTTTTCAAAGGCAAGACCGCAATAGTAATTGCCCACAGACTTTCTACTGTAAGGCATGCCGACAAGATCATTGTACTGGATAAAGGAAAGGTAGTAGAAGAAGGCAGCCACGCAGAGCTGGTAGACCTCAGAGGCGAATACTACAGACTGGTAAGAAATCAGCTTGAATTAGGAAGCTAGTTCAGTATCGCAGCATCTAGTGGGAAACTGCCTATTTAGTTAAATTATATTTTTCCTTAAACATTGGGGAAACTTTTACTTAAAAAAAATGAAAGAAGACGTTTTAGATAATATTGAACTTCGCTCAGAAAGTGTACAGGACATCCTTACCCAGCCTCCGCATTGGATGATACGCTGGGGAAACACGATTATATTTATTATTCTCCTGTTGATCCTTGTGATGAGCTACATTATAAAATATCCGGAATTTGTACCCGCTCCTATTGTGGTAACTTCTCAGAATCCGCCTGAAAAAATAGAGGCCAGAATCAATTCCAAGATTGAAAAAATATTCATTAAAGACCATCAGCAGGTCAAAAAAAATGAAGTATTGATGGTGATGCAGTCTGCAGCCAACTATAAGGATATTTTGGAACTGAAAGAGATAGTAGATTCTATTGCTCCCAATAAGCTGTATTCTTTCCCTATTTCCAGAACAGCCGGATTTAAACTGGGGGAAATACAGGGTGAATACAACAGCTTTGCAAAAGCATTTCAGGACGAAGAGCTATTTACCAGACTACAGCCTTATGCACCGGAGAACCTGGCTACCAATCAGAGTATTTCTGAATATAAAGTAAGAATGGCCACTTTAAGACAGCAAAAAAGCCTTGAGTCATTAAAGTATGATCTGACTAAGAAAAACTTTAACAGATCTCAGGAGCTTTTCAACCAGGGAGTCATCTCGGCCATGGAACTTGAAAATGAAAAAATCAAATATCTTCAGGCACAGCAAAACCTTGAAAATATCAATATTTCTATTTCCCAGGCAGAAGAAGGTATTTCTAATCTTAATAAAACAAGAAGCGGAACTGCCATCAATACAGAAAAAGATAAAATAACCTACTCTTCCCAGACTTTACAGCTGTTTGAGCAATTGCGAAAAACATTGAAACAATGGGAGCAGAATTATCTCGTAATATCTTCTACAAATGGCGTGGCCAGTTTCCAACAGTTTTTTGGAGAAAATCAGTTTGTGAAAAGTGGTGAACCTATCCTGTCTATTCTTCCGGAGAACAAAGAGAAGTTAGTAGGCAGAATGTCTGTCCCTACCATTAACTCCGGAAAAATCCTCCCTGGAGAGAAAGTTTTGATCAAACTTGACAACTACCGTTTCCAGGAATATGGTATCATAGAAGGAAAAGTTCAGAACATATCTCTGATCCCGGATGAAAAAGGAAATTATTATGTAGATGTTATCCTGCCGAAAGGATTAAAAACAAGCTACAATAAGAACCTTACCTTCGATAAAGAACTTAGAGGTACTGCAGAAATTGTAACGCAGGATTTAAGGCTTATTGAAAGGTTCTTCTATCAGATCAGAAAATTACTCGGTTATCAAAGCTAAATGAACACATCATAAAAAATAAACCCGCAGATTGCGGGTTTATTTTTTATTTATTTTACCGTGCGGTTTTCTTTGGAAGATGTTTTACTGGTTTTACTTTTAAGAATATAAAGTTCATACTTATTAAAATCCATACATTTCTTTTGCTGAGCGTAGATTTCCATGATGGTATTAGAAGTTTCTCGGATCAGTCTCAAAAGCTGTGGTAAAACAATTGAATACCGATTGATTATTCTAAAATTTATAGACACAAAGAATTAGTGATTCGAATACTTTATTTTAGGAAGCTAAGTAATGCAACTTCGTTGCTGATGAAGCTTTGTGACTATGCGCTCGCTTCTTCAGATCGATTGAACATCGATCCCTTTTTAGCTCACTTAAAATAAAGCATACACAAACATGAAGCTTTGCGTGAAACCCTATCTCCACAACTGTTGATTCTAATGGGTAAAGAATATAACATTTTTTCTATTCAGATGAACTCAATTTTTTGCTGGGTCCACAATCTTTGGTACTGATCCCTGATCCCCCTAAAATATGAGCTGGTTGAATAAATTTAAAGAATCAGTTTTCAAAAGGTATATAAAAGAAAAAAGGAAAAGCCGACATTGCTTTTCCTTTTATTGTAGCGAAGACGGGAATTGAACCCGTGACCTCAGGGTTATGAATCCTGCGCTCTAACCAACTGAGCTACCTCGCCGTTTTGGTGGTGCAAATATATAAAAATATTCTTTACCTCCAAAATTATTTTAACTTAAAATATTCTAAAACATCTCCAACATGATCTGGTTTGTTGATTATCTTATTGTTAGCATCTAAAATAAAATACGTCGGAGTTGCATGAACATTGTATGTATCTACGTAAGAACTGTTCCATCCTCTCAATTCTGAGTCATTGATCCAAGGAAATGCGGCAATCTTTTTAGTGTAAGAATTTTTATCTACATCTAAAGACAGGGCTACAACCTGAATATTTTTTGCTTTAAGCTCATTGTATTTTTCCAAAAGTTTCGGAAGTTCGCTTTCACAGTGTGAGCAGGTAGACGACCAGAAGATAATCACCTTTTTATCTGCTTTTACATCGTGAAGAGATTTCGCCGTTGTATTGACAGGTGACTGGAACTTATAATTAGGGAAAACAGCTCCCATTTCAATATTGGCATTAGACTTCAATGTAGAAGCCAGCCTGTCATTGATGGTACATTTAAGGTTCTTTGCCTGTGTCAGATATTTGTTTTTAAATTCATCCATCTGATAAACATCAAAAATATCGATCAGCTCTGATAAAACAGTCTGTCCTCTTGGGGTTTCTACTTTCAGACGATCCAGAAGTTTATCCACAGAACCTGCAACGTTGGTATTCCCTCCTGAGTTCAGGTAAGCAACCAGGATCGGTCTCAATAATGATGAAGATTCAAGCATATCTCCGGATTTGTCCAGAAAGTTGATTACTTCGTCCTGATTTATTTTTTTGGACGGATCGGATTGATTTCCCAAGAACTTGCTGTAATTCGTGTTATAATAGGCTATAAACGGATGTTGTGCCGGGTCAATAGCTGCAGAAGTACCGGAAAGTCTGTCAATCTCCGTTTTCAAGGCTTTTCCGAAGTCTGTATTATCTTTATAATATTCTTTGATCTGAGCCAATGCAGGCAGAATAAGTTCTTTTTTCTGAGAACCTTCCTGTTGTTTGCTCATCAGTTCATTGGCTTCATCCAGATAGATCACATCTTTTACTTTACTATTCTGAACATTCAGCTTAAAGTTTACATTTTTATTTTCGGAAATAAAGCTTACGGTATTATTGGAATCCGGGAAATAGACTTTCATCATTCCTACATAATTGCTGGGGTACTTGAATGTCCATGTACTGTTTTTACTTTGTTCTTTTGTAACAACAATATCTTTTGATCCGTTTAATGTATAGAGAATTGCATCCTTATCTTTAAAATCTGCCGGAGCCTGAATTGTGACTGTAAATTGAGCCTGCAATGCAAAAGCTGCTAAAAGCGCAGATAGTGTATAAATCTTTTTCATAGAGTAAAAATAAAAAAACTCTCTGACTAATCAGAGAGTTTAATATTATTTTAATAAAAATTTATGCTTTTATGCTTTTGTATTTTTTAGTATAGAAGAAAATGAATGCGATTGCTACAATTCCTAATACATATACATACATATCGATGGGTGATGCTGGAGCACCTGGTCCTCCACCTCCTGTTCCCGCTCTGCCTGCAGAATTAGGTGCAGGTGGAATTTCTTCTGCATATGCAAATGATATTACAAAAAGCAAAAGAGCCGATACTAGTTTATTTATAGTCTTCATATTATTATTTTAAGATTTTAGTGTTAACAATTACTCCTTTATCAGAAACCACTTTTACAACATAAGAACTCTTCACTGAACCATCAAGTTCAATTACAAAATCTCTGGATGTATTTACTGCTTTCTTAGAGATAATAAGCTTACCACTCATATCATAAACTTCAATATCTGCTTTTTTCCAGCTTGGATCAAATCTAACGATATAGTTGCTAACTGCAGGGTTATAAACAACCGCAGTTTTAGACACTGCACTAGTCTCCTTAGTGATCAGAGTACCTTTACTTGGCTCTCCGTAATATAAATTATAAGTCTTAGAGCTTACAGGAATCACAGCTCCTTGTTTAGCTTCTTCTGCGTTTCCGTTAGAAGACATATAATAGAAACCAGTTCCTGAAGACAACTGATGTACTCCTGCAGGAATCAACTCAGCGTTCTCTCTGATTTCAAATTTATAAGATGTTATTCTCTGACTTGCGGTACCGTAATCGAAGTTATCCATTACGATATTTTTTCCTAAGAAGTTATTTTCATTAGCTTCATTAATGTATAACAGATACTGCCCTGCATAATTAGGATCCTGTCCTCCGGTTAAAGCTTCTTCATAGGTAACAAGGCTATTGCTTTTATCTGTAGCTGCCTGTACTGAGGTATCATTAGAAATCTGGTGACCTGTAGTAGCGTTTGGAGTCACTACATAATATGCTCTTGCTACTTCATTACCATTGGCATCTAAACCAATCACTCCTAATTGTTTTACAGTTCCGCTAGTCGTCTTTTTAACTGCAGATTTGTTAGCTGTTACACTATAATCTACACCAGCTGCTCTGGCTGTACCGCTAAATCTTCTAAGGGTGTTAAAATTCAAAGTCTGGGCAGAGTTATCTCTTAACTTCATAATGAAGGTTCCCATTGGTTTTACAACCAAATTATTAACGTCCCCAATAGGAATATGTGAATTCACATCAAAAGTCATCGTAAGCGGGTTGGTAAATGTACTTCCTACTCCGTTTACATATTGTACTTCTCCTGGTGAATACTGAACTCCCCAGATATTGGAAATGGCGTTACCATCACTTACTCCACCTTCATTATATCCGATTCTTGACAAATCGATGTTGGTTAAGAAAGGGTTTCCAAATTCGTAGATGTTTTTACCAAAGGTTCCCGCCCAAAGACTGTTGGTTTCTTCAAATTGGTCCCAAAGATAGGTGTTGTATTTTTCGTTATACCCATTCTTATTAGTACCATTTGCACCAAAATCAATATTGGCACCAGCATTTGTCAGGTTAGCAGTAGCTAAAGTAGAATAAGGTTTACCGTTAATTGAATAAACCCCGCTGGCAGAAGGAGGATTACTAAGATCTAAATTATTACCTTTTGATCCGAGCATGTAATACCCGTGGGCTGTAGTGACATCAGTAGCTGATGCAACAGGTTTGGTATCCGATACAACAGAAGCATTATTCCACATTAAGATTTCATTTTTAGAATATCTTGCTCCTGTGAAAGTTTTGTTAAGTTCTCCAGAAAGGGATGATAATACCTTTTCATTGAAAGGCAAAGCAATCTGTTGGTAAAAATCACCATTACCATGTTTGGCATTTCGGTATTCTTTAGTTACAATACCAGTAACGTTGGATTGGGATAATCCATCGATGTAAAGCTGTCCGTAAGTAGAAGTAGCATACGAGCCCGGAGTATTCATCTTTAAAACGATATTGTTACCAGTGGTTTTATCTGCACCGCCGGCATCAATTGTTTTAAAAGCATCCGCACCTGTTCCTACAACCATTACGTTCCCGTGTACCTCCACTAGACCGTTGTCTCTTGTTTGTACACCGCCACCGCTATAAACTAGGGTGCCTTCGCTCACATACATATTAGCGTTAGAGTCTACGTGACATAAAACATTCTGCGCCTGAACAGAATAGCTAACGGCTAAAAGACCTATAGCAAATAAACTTTTTCTCATTGTATAAATTATTTGTGTGTTAATACAATCTTCACCCGCAAAGGTATTATTTTTTTCTTTAAAAAAAAAACTTTTTATCTATTAATCAAAATATTATCTTCCGTCAAGGTAATTTTTTTCTCCTCTCCTATTGAAAACATATAGTCTTCCAAAACCTTTTCTGTGGTACCTCTCAGACCTCTTGCCCCCAACCCTTTTTCAATAGTTTCTTCAACGATCCTTTCAATAGCTCCGTCTGTCATTACCAAATCTGTGCCATCCATTTTGAATAACTCCACAAATTGATTCACAATTGAATTTTTAGGTTCTTTCATGATTCTTACCAGAGTTTCTTTTGTAAGCTTGTCCAGATAGGTAATGATCGGAAATCTTCCTAAAAGTTCAGGAATTAGTCCAAAAGAACGAAGGTCTATCGCATTGATATTTGTTAAAATATATTCGTCTTCGTCTGTTTTATTTATTTTTTCAGAACTGAAACCAATCGCCTGCTTATTCATTCTTCTCTCGATGATTTCCTTGATTCCGTCAAAAGCTCCTCCGGCAATGAACAGGATGTTCTGGGTATTGACCTGAATATATTTCTGATCCGGGTGCTTTCTTCCTCCCTGTGGTGGTACATTGACGATGCTTCCTTCCAAAAGCTTCAACAATCCCTGCTGTACTCCTTCTCCTGAAACATCTCTGGTGATACTCGGGTTATCGGACTTTCTTGCAATTTTATCAATCTCGTCAATGAAAACAATCCCTTTTTCTGCTTTTTCTACATCATAATCTGCTACCATCAGTAGTCTTGAAAGGATACTTTCAACATCTTCCCCTACATATCCGGCTTCTGTCAGAATGGTAGCGTCTACGATACAGAAAGGTACATTAAGCTCTCTGGCAATGGTTTTGGCCAACAGGGTTTTTCCTGTTCCTGTCTCCCCTATCATGATGATATTAGATTTTTCAAGCTCTACTTCTCTGTTTTCGTCCTGAGCATGAAGCAATCTTTTATAATGGTTATACACGGCTATTGAAAGCTGCTTTTTAGCCTGATCCTGTCCTATTACATACTGATCGAGAAATTCTTTGATCTCTTTTGGCTTTTTAAGCTCTTCCAAGCTGTCTGCAGGAGAGTATCCTGTTTTGGAGGCACCATCTTTCACAATCGCATGGGCCTGCTCTATACAATTTTCACAAATAAAACCGTTCTGCCCAGAAATCAGCATCTGTACTTCACTTCTTTTTCTGCCGCAGAAAGAACATTGGTTAGAATTCATATTATTATATATATGTATATGTTAAAGAAAATCGTAAAAATTACTTTTTACGATTTTCTGGTTTTTAAGAATTAATAATTGAGTTTTGAATCTCTGTATATTCTTCGTTCGTTAATTTTAATCTTTCATTTCTGAAGTTCATGTCTTCCATCTTGTTCAAAGGGATAAGATGAATATGAGCATGAGGAACTTCCAGTCCCACTACCGCTACTCCTACTCTTACACATGGAATTGCAGTTTTGATCTTCTTGGCCACCTCTTGGGCAAATCCCCAAAGGTTTTTGTATTCTTCACTTTCAAGATCAAAAATCAAATCCACTTCTTTTTTCGGAACTACCAAAGTATGTCCCTTCACCAGCGGCATTGCATCCAAGAAAGCTATAAAGTCTTCGTTTTCTGCAATTTTATACGAGGGAATTTCGCCATTGATGATTTTTGTGAATATAGTGCTCATTTTTTAGAAGTTAGAGGTTAGATAATCAGAAGTTTTTAGAAATAGAAAGGGGTATCAGACTATAGAGAGATGTCTAATACTTCAAAAGAAAGCTTGTTTCCGTTCGGTAAAGTGATTTCCGCAGTTTCGCCGATAGCTTTTCCTAACAGTCCTTTTGCGATCGGGGTATTAACAGAAATTTTTCCTGTTTTAAGATCACTTTCGTTATCCGGTACCAATTTAAATACCTGCTCTTGTTTAGTCGCATTGTTTTTAAGTTTCACCGTTGTAAGGATAGAAACTTTTGACGTATCTAATTGGCTTTCATCTATAATTTTAGAAGTAGAAATAACATCTTTCAGCTTAGAAATTCTCATTTCAAGCATTCCCTGAGCCTCTTTAGCCGCATCGTATTCTGCATTTTCAGACAAATCACCTTTGTCTCTTGCTTCTGCGATCTGCTGAGTAATTTTTGGTCTCTCTACAGTTTCCAACTGTTCCAGCTCAGCTTTCATTTTATCCAGGCCCTCCTTAGTTACATAGCTTGCCATAATTTTCAAAATTTAGTTTTAGTATAAAAAAATAATCCGACATTTGCCGGACAATGTTTTCGTGTTGTAATCGTTTAATTTTTACAAATATATAAAAATTTAAATTGAAATGAAAAAAACTTTTTCAATCCTATTTATTTTCAGCTTATTGATTTTCAGTAATTTATCCATAAACTCATGCGGAAGTAGAGAAGATACCGTGAACTGCTTTCCCAATAGCCCGATCAATGTAACTTTAAATTTAAACCTGCCTGCCTACAACGCTTTGAATTATGACAGCGGCTGGATCTACGTCAACGAACAGCAATCCGGAACAAGAGGTCTGATCATCGTAAGAGTGGGAAACGGATTCAAAGTATACGACCGGAATGCTCCTCATATATGCCCGGATAATGATACAACCCTTGAGGTGAAAGACAACATCGCCATTATATGTCCAAAGGATGGTACGCGATGGATCTTAAGAACCGGACAGCCTGAGTCAGGTTCCAAAACGTCTCTCCCACCTAAAACCTATCCGTACAATTACGATCAGGCAAGCAAAACTTTAACTGTTTATTATTAGAATAAGAAATGAAAATCGTTATACAGAGAGTCTCTGAAGCCAGTGTAAAAGTAGACGGAAAAATTGTAGGGGAAATCGGAAAAGGATTAATGCTGCTGGTAGGTATTGATGAAAATGATGAAAAGGCAGACGCAGACTGGCTGGTACAAAAAATACTGAACCTCAGAATTTTCGGGGATGAAGATGATAAACTTAATCTTTCTGTAAAAGATATTTTAGGGGAGATCCTCTGCATCAGCCAATTTACCCTGATCGCAGATTATAAAAAAGGAAACCGTCCTTCGTTCATCAAAGCTGCCAAACCAGATAAAGCGGTTCCACTATTTGATTATTTTAAAGAGGAAATGGCCAACAAATCCGGACTTAAAACTGAAAGCGGAATCTTCGGAGCGGATATGAAAGTCGCCCTGATCAATGATGGTCCTGTCACAATTGTCATGGATTCTATAACCAAAAGCTGATAGCCGGGAAAATGAAGAACAGAAACATAACCATTCTTTACATAATCCTCTCCTTAGCCTTTCTGTGCGAAGCTGTTTTGAGTTTCAACAGATACAGTTTCAGTGGATATTATGTGGATAAGATCATCAATGGACTCTGGCTGCTGATGACAGTTTTTATGATCATCAGGTTCTGGAAGAAGAAAAGTACCAAAGCCATTTTCGCCATCCTGGTATTGATAGTGGTTTTAAGTATATTGCCTATGATGCTTCCATTCTTTGCCATGGTGTATTATTTTTCAACGGTGGATGATTATCAGCAAATTGAGCTTAATGATACCTACAGGCTTGAAAGAACCCGCCCCAGCGCCTTACAGAAACCTCAGATCTATATTTACAAAAAGCAGGGCATTATCGAAAAAGAGGTATACAGAACTCCTTATTTTTATGTGGTGGAAAATGTTCTTCAAAAGTCTTTCCTTGAACCTGAAGAAGCGCAACTGCCCGTTCAGAATGCCCGGATTATCAATATCAGTAAAGACAGCCTCGGAATAGAATACCAGATCAGGAATAAGAAGAAAATCTTTTATCATAAAAATAAACAAGATCAGTTTGATGACATCTAGGCTTAAACTGATATTTTTCTTACAATACAGCAATCCCTTTCAATACTACTGAGAGGGATTTTTTTTGACCTAAAACATCAATACTACCACAATATATCCTTCTCAAATTCAAGCCAATCGCCTGATAAAGGACAAAACAGAACATTTGAAAAATAAATTCACAAAAACGTGATTTGTTTTCATTTTATTATTATTTTTGATAACACCCAAACTTATTCACAACCATTTAACAAAAATAATATGAAAACAAAAATTAAACTTTTCGCATTGTTCACCTTCTGCGCATCCTTCTCTTTTGGTCAGAATCAAATGAATCAACCTCAGCAGGACATCGGTCAGAATGCTGTAGTCTATGTATGTTTTTCTAAAGGCATCAACTCTGAAAAAGCTGCTTTCAGCAGAAATTCTGATCTGGAAAGATTTACAAGGGAAAATAAAATCTCATTTGCCTATGATCTTGATTTCACAGATTCTAAACTGGATGAAATGGCCCGAAGCAGTAAAGCAATCGGAAATTCCGGAGAATCTGTAGAAAAGCTGAAGCGCATCTTCAAAGCAGACCTGCCGTTACAAAGCGAAGGGGCAATGCAAAAGCTCATTCAGACTCTTGAAAGATTTCCTGAGGTAGAATATGTATCCGTAATGAGCGGTACTCCTGTAGAACCTCCATTGGTAAACGCTTTCGTAGTTACTCCTGATCTGGAAAGCGTTCAGACTTATCTGAATGACAACCCGGGAATCAATGCAAAATATGCATGGTCAAGAGGCATCACCGGACAGAATATCCGGGTTCGGGATGTGGAATATGGTTTTTATAAAACGCATGAGATGCTGGCTAACCAAAACTCTATTCAACTGGAGCCGGGATATTCTCCTAATTCAGGATTATCCGGCAATAATTACAGGGATCACGGCACCGCAGTAGTAAGTATTTTAGGATCTGTAAAAGACAATATAGGACTTACAGGAGCAGCCTACAGTGCTTCCGAGATAAAAGGTTATATGGAATGGACCACGGTGGGATACAACAGAGCCTCTGCAGTAAGCAGATCCATCAATGCATCCCAGGCCGGAGATATTATCCTGTATGAAATGCAGACCGGCGGAAAAGACGGCCAATATTGCCCTGCCGAGTATGACAAAGTGATATGGGATCTTACCAAAGCGGCTACTGATTCGGGAATTATTATCATTGCTGCAGCCGGTAACGGGAATCAGAATCTGGATGATCCTTTTTATGCTCCTTACATGGCCAGAGGAAACAGTGGGGCTATTATTGTAGGAGCGGGATCGCCTAATACGACCCATTCAAAATTAAGCTTCAGTACTTTTGGAAACAGAGTGGATGTACAAGGCTGGGGAAGCAGTGTTCTGGCAGCCGGCTATGGATCTTACGCCAAATATGATAATGATAATAACAGAACTTACAATTATTTCAGCGGTACAAGCTCTGCAACGCCTACAGTAGCTTCAGCAGCCATCCTGATCCAGTCCTTCTACCGTCAGACAACAGGACAGTATCTGACTCCTTCTGCGATGAAGAATCTTCTGATCTCTACCGGAATTCCACAAGGTGGTACTGTTACAGGACAAAAAATAGGACCTTTACCTAATGTAAAAAATGCTATCCTAAAACTGGAAACCGGATTTAAGGGCAAAACTGAAAGCCTGCCTTCTTTGGCTGTAAAGATCTACCCTAACCCTTCCACCTCTTATATTGCCATTCAAAGTAATGAAGATAAAAAGCTGGATATTGAAGTTATCAATATTCAGGGAAGAAGTATTCTGAAAAATTCGGTTTCTTCTGATGAAAAGATTGATGTTTCTCAACTACCTAGAGGACAGTATATTATCAACATTAACGAGGGAGCGAGAAGGGTTGTGGAGAAGTTTACGAAGTTATAATGTATGCTGTGTAGACCACCCCGTCAAATCTTCGATTTGACACCCCTCCAGAGGAGGGGAATGCTCCTCTATTCAACAGATGATTACCGATTCAAGTGTAGATTTTGTAGTAACAGAAAGACTTAGCAGTGGGCTATGGTCTCTATAATAATCAAACCCACCTTCCAGAAATTCTGAAAGGTGGGTTTTCTTTATGGTCTTAACAAAAATTTATTTCGCGGGAACACTACTGAAGTTGAGTGCTACTTTAATGTTCATGTCTGAAGAGGTTTGATTTTTCAGTTCATAAACAGTTCTTACGGTAAGTCCAGAGCTTTTTACGATTTCATCCAGAAAACCGGTATCATTCAGATCCAGATTAAGGCTGGAAGAATTGGTAGAAATGTTGGAACGTGATGCAATCAGTCTTTCTCCTGTTCCGGCTGACGAAACATAGATTTTCACAGTTTTGAATGCGCTCAGATTTCCTCCTGAAGGTGATGCTACAGAGATTTTTGCCTCTGAAATTCTTACATCTTTAATCTTCGCATTATTATTTCCTCCGAACCACGTCTGCACATTGGTAGCCGTTGATGTGGAAGATACTTCTTTATCAGCAGGTACTCCTGTGGACACTAAAACATTCGCGGTATATGGAAAGGTATTCTGAACCAGCGACTGTACGGTTCCGCAACTTACAAGTACAGCTGAAGCGGCCATTGCTGTTAGAACTATATTTTTCATATGTTAACTATTTTATTGTTTTTAAGGTCATGTGGAACCGCATTATCTTTGATCATGCCTGTGTTTGCAGATCGTAGCGATTTCATCATTTTAAATTTTAAACTTCAATGTTTAGTTTGCAGAAATTGTACCAAATTGATTCGGTCTTACTCCACAGTTACCGTGAAACTTCCTTTGGTATTGCCGGAAGCCATGTTACTTTTACCGATAATCAGCCATACTTCTCCCTTTCCCGGAGTTTCATAAGTGATTTCTCTTCCAAAAGGTCCGTCGTAGTTCCCGTTAGGAAGCCTGATTTGATTGAAACGAATATTAAAGTCTTTCTCTTTTGTTGAAATTTTCGCTTTGATATTGGGACGGTCGTAACGGGTCAGTTTTAAAATAAAATCCTGATCATCCTTTGTAAATTCTTCTCCAATGGTAAAAGGCAGCTGGTTGGCATCTGCAGTTCTTATGATCTGACCATCTTTTTCATCTCTCATTACCCCTTTGCGTAATACTTCTTTAGTGACCGGAGCATTGTTAATAATTGAATCTTTTTTTCTCAATACTACAGAATCTGTTTTTACCACAGAGTCCGGCATTTCTGTTACTACAGTAGAATCTTTATCCTTAGTTACTGTCACAGCAGGTTCTTTTTTACAGGCAACAATAATCAAAGGAATTAACAATAAGCTTTTTTTCATAATAATTAATTTTAAAAATGGATCAGCATTTATTATGCTGAGCTCATTTAAATGCTAAAATTGTTCCAATTTACATCATGATTTTCCTTTCGGTCATCCGGTCTTCGGTCAACTTACTGAATCGTTTGATAATACATAATCTTTGAAAGGAATGTTTTGGATCTTTCATTTTTGATTTTTTCCTCTATCTCCTTTTGAAGCTCCCAGTCTCTTTTATCTGCAGCATATTCAAGCAACGCTTTTTCACTGAAGTTGACATCCGTAAGATGATAGTTCACATTAAAGTTTTTACGATCCATATTCTGCGAGGTAACAAGGCCTCCCCAATTGATATAACTGCAGCCCAAAATAATTCCGTAGAGATACCAGGCCATTGTATTGAACAGATAGGCATTTCTTTTTTTCTTTTGAATTTTAAGAAAAGTCAAAGCAAGCCCAACCAGTGACAGGAGCAGGAATGCGAAAACACCAAGCCTCTTGTAAGTAAAGCCATAACTGACAATATATTCATAGTTTTTCACCGCCGCCGAAAGGACAAGAACAGCATTCAGAAAAATCCAGATCTTTGCCAGAATTTTCATCAGCCCTGCCTTCGGATCAAAATTAAAGTCTGATTTGAAGTAAAACATAATCACCAAAATGGCCATGATGATAGACATGATCACTGCATTCACCCTCTCATGGGTTTCTTCTGAAAGCTGATTGGGCGTTTTTGAAACTTCATAAAACTGTTCGTAGTTATAGGTAATGATAAAAAAGACCAGCAGAATAGTGAGACAAAAGAAAGAGATGATTCCACTTGTCCTTTCTGTATCCAGATCAAGGAATGAATAAGTAGCTTTGGGAATCCGGGTATCTTTCCGAAAATCATTGTCTAAAACGTAGTGGCTTTTATAGATTAATCTTTCTACGGCAAAATTCCAGTAATTAAAAGCAATAAAAAATCCCAGAACGGAAAGACAGAATACCTGCCAAAGGTTGAGATCAAGTTCATAGTCTGTAAAAAGTGCGGCGAAATGATCACTCCCTGCAGAATAAATCCCGAAAAAAACAGAAACCAACACCAGCGGAATCAGGATAAATGCTAATGTTTTCTGCCATATTCCGGAAACATTTCTTTTGGGCAGCCACTGATCAAAACTGAAAATACGACAGATGGAGGTACAGCCATTCACTATAAAAACAGGAATAAGGAAGAGAATTTTCATTTTTCTGTTTCTGGATCTATATCCCAGTAAAAGCAGGGAGCTTACCACGGCAAGAAAGGAAGCAAAATCTCCATACCATGCAAATGCTATACTGGACAGGATGCTGGTGGCAAAAAGAATGTAGAATGTTTTGGTTTTATTTTTTCCCGGTGTTTTAAATAATGTCAGTACCGCGTAAATGACACCCAGAATTCCGAGGTTCAGCCCCATATCCTGATCATAAAATACCAGGACAAAAAGAAGGGCTGTGATCAATATATAGTGATGTGTTTTCATGATATTAAAAGTTAGAGTTAGAGTTTAAGCATGGCAGGCAGCCATGAAAATTTTGTCATAATAAAAAGGTACAGTAGAGTAACAGGAATATTAACCAGCAGAAGAAGTACAGAATTTCCAGAAGGTTTCTGCTCGGCAGCATCGGTCAGGAAGATGATCAGTTCATTCAAAAGAACAAACATATTGATCACTGCCGTTACGGTTACATAATAAAAACCAAGTTCGATCAGAAATTCTGCTCTGGTGATCCAGAGTAAGATCAACAAAAAGGTTCCTGCAAGGAAAGAAATGAGGAATGATCTTTTTCCTAATGGGCTGAATTGTATTTTGTTCATTATAAATATTTTAGTGAAGTACAACGGTCTCTTTCTGCTGAATAAAGTCTTTCACATGGTCAAAGTTCTGCCACAGCAGTTCTTCAAAATCCCAGTGGTGAAAAGCTCTCATATTTTGACCTTTTTTATAGGCTTTGATATAAATTTTCGCATATTCAGGCAAAATAATTGTTCCCAATATGATTGCTGCCAGCAAATGGGCATTAAGCTTTCCATTTCCTAAAAGAAGGTACTGCATGGCAATTTCATCTTCGAAGTTGGTACTGCAGCCTGTAATCAGATGATGAACATCGTGGTTCTCCATTTTTGGAATCATTGAAAACCCATGTTTTCTGTAGAATTCACCAAGCTTTCTCCCCAGAGAGTCTTCCTGAAATTCCAACAGTTGTTTTTCATTGAACTGCCATTGTCTCTTTTTCTTTTTAAAGTATTTTCTGTACAATTTTTGAGTTTTATCATACACAAAAAGCAGAAACTGAACACGTATTTTTTTCATGATATATGTATTTAAAGAAGATTAATTCCTATTATGGCATAAAGAACAGCAATGGGGATATTGATCAGCATCATACCAATCGCTCTAAGGCAAATATCAAATTGATTCCAGTTGATAAAACTATAGACCAGCAACCCTAATATAACAGCCAGATTTGATATAGCTCCAAAAATAATCACCATATACCCTGACATTGCAAACCAAATATCTCTGGAAATCAAATACCCAAATAGACATATATTTCCCAGCAAAAAGCAAAGGCCAAAAGTCGTTTTCCCAATGTTTATAATGTGTTGATCTTTCATCGTTATTAAGCTTGAGTTAAAGTAAAAACAGTAATTTCCGGGCGAACCATAAACCTGACCTGAAAAGAATGGCCTATGGCGCGGTTGATGTAAAGCATTCTTCCGTCTTCCAGGTCAATTTCACCTGAGATGTATTTTTTGTTCTTGACCGGGAGAACCGGTGTTATGATTCCGGGAATCCGGCATTGTCCGCCATGGGTATGCCCACTGAGAATCCATCCATGATAGCCATTCCATATATTCAGGTCACAGGCATCTGGATTGTGGCAAAGTACAATATTGGCTTTGGAAGGATCGTATTCTTTCATGATCTCTGATGGCTGAAATCTGGGTGACCACAAGTCATCAAAGCCTATAAAATTCAGACCCGCTGTTTCCTGCCTGGTATTTCTGAGCATGATGATTCCTCTGTCTTCTAAAATTTCGCAGATTTGGTCTGCACATTCAACATCTTTCCAGTTGTTACCATAATCATGATTTCCCAGAATTCCAAAAGTGGCCGTTGTTCCTAGTACGCAATTTTCCATTACGGTGGTAAGGGCGTTTTGTTCTTCTGTGGTTCCAGAATTGACATAATCTCCGGTGTAGACTACAAAATCAGGTTTAAAGCGTTTTGCTTCATGAAAAGTTTCAATCAGGAAATTCCAGTCGAAACGGTCTCCCACATGCAGATCGGAAATCTGCATGACGATTTTTCCTTCCAGACTTTTGGGGAGATTTTTAACGGGCAGCTTTCTCTGAACAAAGTCGACCCAGAATGGCTCTACTTTCCAGGAATATAAAGCCGGGAAAAGACCCAGAACAGAGATTTGTGCTACTCTTTTTAAAAATGTTTTTCTATTCATTTCATTTATTTTAAAACAAAGAACTTTGAAACACAAAGTGAATTTTCAAAAAAATATAGGACTATCGTCCCAATAGTTTTTCAAGGGCATTCAGATGTTCGGTAAAGGCCTGTCTTCCACTCTGGGTAACCCTGTAAGAGGTTTTTGGCTTTTTCCCGACAAATTCTTTCTTTACTTCAATATATCCTGCTTTTTCTAATGCATTACTGTGGCTGGCCAGATTACCGTCTGTGATTTCCAGCAATCCTTTCATTTCAGAAAAATCAACCCAATCGTTGACCATAAGAACGGACATAATTCCCAATCTTACACGGCTTTCGAATTCTTTATTGAGCTGATTTATTTTAATCATTTTAATCTTATCTTATTTATTCTGAAATAGTCATACAATGCAGCATCAATGGCTATTTTTTCTTTTGTTTCTGTATTTTCCAGGACTACAACATCGTGGTCTTTAACAAATGCTGAGGTGAGTACTGATTGATATTTGTATTCAAAAAATTATATTTCCATCAGTATCATTTTTTTAAAACTGCAAAAATAATCAGTTTCCAGATATAAATTGCTCCTAAACTTATCATCAGGCAAACAATCCCTATCCAGAAAGGCCACGAACCCATTATTTCACTTTTTCTGTCTGAATAAAAGTCATAGGCATTTACCAATTTAAGTGTCCTGTTTCCGATAGAAGTGACCAACTCTTTTTCTGTACTGAACTTTTTAACCTCATCTGTGTTTGTATCATAAGAAAAATATTGATTATCAAATGTTTTTCCTATTACCTGGCTTCTGTTTTCTTCTATTTCTGAAACTTCTGAAATAAATATCCGCCCATCTTCTTTAGCGATATGTGCCTGTTCCGGCAAATCAATAAATAAAAGCTGGCGGTCATTTTCTAAAGGGACATACCATGCATCTCCGATCCCCATATCTACTTTCTTCTTCTCTGCCACTATAGAAGCTCCGATAAGCCCTACAATATAGAAAGTATACAACCCTACAAAAGGGGCTACAGAGGCCAGTAAAATTTTTCTTCTTCTTCCCTCTTTCTTGGTGGTAAAATAGGTAATAAGGCTTCCTATCACAGCACAGACCAAACTCAGGATAAAGAGAATGACAAAATGGATCAATATGACAAATCCTATTCCCATTATTTATATTTCTTATGCATGATCAATCCATACACAATATGCAGCACTCCAAAACCAATTGTCCAGAAAACCAATCCCCAGCCCAGGAAAAATAAAGAAATTAATCCCAAGATAATCTCAAAATACCCTAAATACTTTACATCTGTAAGGGTATACCGCTCTGCACTTACCAACGCCAGACCATAAAAAATCAGCGTAGCCGGAGCAATGAAAACAAAGAGATGGTGGTAAAGCAGTGCCAGGCAAAAAAAGCCTCCTGCAACCAAAGGCACCGCAAAGGTAATCAACAACCGTTTGGTGGTTGCATCCCAGATCTTCAGACCTTTCTTTTTACTTTTACTGGCGGTAAAAAAATATCCGCTGAGGATCGCCGTAACTAAAATGGCGATTCCGATCCATACCAGTTCTCTGACCAGAGCCGGACCAAATATATTCCGGTCCCCATCAAAATAACTGATGCCCTCTCTTTTGAAAACAAAATACACATAGGTTGCCCCGATAATGGCTGCAAGCCCGGCAACAACACCGGATAATCCGCTCAAAGAAATAAATCTGGAAGACCGCTCCATCATGGAACGGATATGGGATAAGTCTTCGTGATAGTTTTTTGTCTCCATAAAAAGAACTTTGAATTACAAAGTTATAATTTTTTATGAACCTGCAAAATATTTTTTGAAAAATATAGCAATGTTTGAATGTCTGCTTTATGAATAAAAAAAGCCGTTGAATGAATCAACGGCCGGATATTGTTTAAGGTGAAAGTTATTTGGCTCTCAACCTTTCTTTGATCGCTTCAATATTCTTCTTTGCAGAATCTTCAAGAATAAGGCTTGCACTCATGTGAATTCTTGCCGGCATCAGCTCATTAAAATGGTCTGTACCTTCCCATGAGACTTTTTTGATCAATGCTAATGCTTCACTGCTTCTTGATGCCAGAGTCTGTAAGAATTTCTCCAGTTTCTCATCCATTTCCTGAATACTGTCTGAAACGGAATGATAAATATTGTGCTGCTCTGCCCATTCAGCGGATCTGAAATCTGCATCGATAGCCATTGCTGAAAACTGTGACTTTCCTATTTTTCTTTCAACGTAAGGGCCAATCACAAAAGGTCCTATTCCCAGATTGATTTCGGTAAGAGCTAATGCTGAATCTTTTGTGGCAAAGCAATAGTCTGCACCACAAGCAATTCCTACTCCACCGCCTGTTGTTTTTCCCTGAACTCTTACCACCACAATTTTCCCGCAATTTCTCATCGCGTTCAAAACTTTGGCAAAACCGCCGAAGAATTTCGTAGAAGCTTCCAGTTCTTCAATAGCCAAAAGCTCATCGAAGCTTGCTCCTGCACAGAATGCTTTCTCACCTTCACTTTTTACTAAAATGGCTTTTACTTCTTTTTTAGCTCCTTCTTCAAGGATCGTCTCAGCAAGTTTTTCCAGAATGGCTCCCGGAAGGGAATTACTTTTTGGGGTCCCGAATGTAATTTCGGCAATATTATTTTTAATTTCTGATGCTACGAATTCGCTCATTTTTATTTTTATTGGATTCTTACAAAAATACGAAATATGGTGTTTTTAGAGAAACGTAAAGAGGATTAATTGCTGGAAATTCAGGAGAAAAAGAAGCAGGAAGTTACTGATAGTCTACGAAACATCTGCAAATGCACTTTCTGATTGTGTACTGCTCATGATGGAGCAAAGTTTTTTATTGACAGCACTCCGAATCCCAGGTAGGCAATAGGTAGAAATACGTAATATTTAATTTGGTATTTTCTACGCTAGTATCACCTTGTTATTAATCGTTCCTTTGATCTGTTCAAAAAATAAAAACGATGGCGGTATCCGAAAAGCCAAAGAACAGAGTAGGAAAATATCAACTAAAAAAACTATTTTACCATGGACGAGTACATTGGAATTGTCAAATTATTTGCCGGAAATTTCGCACCTAGAGGTTGGATGTTCTGTGACGGAAGTTTACTTAGCATTGCCCAAAACAGTGCTTTATTCTCTATCTTAGGTACCACATATGGTGGAGACGGAATAACTACATTTGCCCTTCCTAATCTTAAAGGCCGAATGGCACTAGGAGCAGGAACTGTAGACTCTCGTCAAAGTTATACTTTAGGGGAGGCAGCCGGAACTAGTCAGAATACTATTTTGTCAAGCAATATGCCAAGCCTTGCCGGATTCCAGCTTAAAGTAAAGAATCAGAACGGGAACAGTGCAACTCCTTCAGCGACCTCTTCTATTGCGATTTCCGGAATTCCGAACGGAAGAGAATTCACTACGGTTGCGAGTTTTGTAGATGATACTCCTGACACCGCAATCAATCCGGCATCTATTACCTACATAGGACAAAATATTCCTGTCAACAATATGCCTCCTTATCTTGGGCTTAGTTATATCATCTGTGTTGAAGGTATTTACCCATCAAGAGGCTAATATAATTATACAACAACCTAACATTTAAAACAGAAATCATGAAAAGCACTACCTTTTTTACGATCTGTAGTCTGCTCATTTCAATTTTTTCATTCGGGCAGCCCAGTACAGAAACATTTGAAACCGAAAGTCCCGGAAGTACTAACTTTACCGATAATGGAGTAATATTTAATATCATTTCATATGCCTCAGTTTTTGATATAGGGAATTATCCCAATACCGGATGGAGTGGCACTGCCAATGACAACAGGTATATTGACAATTCCCATGGTGTAGGACCTGCTAATGCCTCATTCGGTATCAAGACTACTTCCAATCTGTTTAAGGTAAACCGATTCTGGGTGTATGTTGCTAATCAGCTTTCAAATCCTAATGTTACAGGAACTCTTACTGTAACAGGCAAGCTGAGTGGGGTAACTAAGTTTTCGACAATTAAGAGCAGTAATTTTACTTCCGGGCTGGGAACTACCAATGGCTATACACTTATTGATATGACGAACCTCAACGGGATGAATTATTCCAATATCGTCATCGATGAGTTGCAGCTGACTCTGGGAGGCAATTATTATTATCTTGGTGTTGATGCCTTCACCTGGGTAAAAGACAGCAACCTTGTATTGGGTACTGCAGAAGCAAAGGCTTCTAAAAAAGAGGTGACTATTTATCCTAACCCAACAAGAGGCCTCCTTACGATTCAGGCGGACAAAGCTTCAGAAGCTGGAATCTATAGCCAGGAAGGAAGATTGATTAAAAAAATAACCACTCAAAAAGGAACCAACCAAACTGATATTTCAGAGCTTCCGAAGGGAATTTATTTCATCCGGACAGGCAATGAATCGACCAAGGTTATTAAAGATTAATACCACGACAGTTCACATTCGTATTTGTTCTCATAAAGATTCTAATTCATGAATGACATCCCTTAGCAATAAGGGATTTTGTCATTTTATCTGGTCCATTTGTGAAGATGTTCTATTCGGGCATTTCTGTTTAATAAGGCCTGAAATCTTAATTTCAGTAAAATTTTGCGCCCTTCTATTGTTCTTGTAAAGATCAGCTCAGATTTTCCGATCATTTTATTCCAGAACTTATTAAAAGATTCAGCACTTTTCTTATTTTTTGCAAAAATTTCCGGTACCGGATAATAAAGGTCTTTCTTTAAAAATCCCATACTTTTTTTCTGTTTCAGCACATATCTGGGATTATCGATCTGAGATACCAGTTCCTGTAAGGTCTGGATAAACTGTCCGTTTTCGTACTGGCTTCCTCCTTCAAGATAGCAGAACGCATTTTTCTCCTTTTGAGAGGAGGTTACAATTTTCAGCTTTTCAATGGAGGTCCTGATTATTCTTTCGTGTATCAGGCTATTCAATACAACATCAGCGAGTGATTCCAACTGTCTGGCAAGGTTCTTACACCTGCTGTATTGTTTTACAGACCTGTATAATTTCCCTCCGTACACGATCATACCAGCTCCCCCGAATAAAGAGACCAATATAGAAAAACTTTTGACGGAACTAATATTATCTGCATTTTTGAGTAATCCCAATAAAAGATCCTGCCAGAACAGTAATACTGAAGAAACAATCACTTTGGCTAAGTTTCCTGTTGTACGGCTAAGGTAATCCATCTTCATTTCATTCATCGCCGCCATATTTGCTGTAGGAACCTGTATTTCTTCTACCAGTATATTTCCTTTATCGAGGGCTGTCTTCCAGCGTCGTGCAAGTCCTGTTCTGTCTTTTGCTACTGCAAATGTTGTCTGATTAACTTCTGAAATTTCATTTTTGTTTTCGATTATTTTAGTATTGAGCCTTTCAAAATTGTTCTCAATGGTAGGATCTTGTTTGTGTGAGATCCCCACAAAGGTTTTGAATCTTCTTTTCATGATATTCAGATCCTGCCCTCCATCCTGATCTTCGGAGTCAAAACATACCAGATGCCAGATATTTCCGGTTTTGTCCGGTTTATCTTTATCTGTTCTGATTACCCGTCCTCTCATCTGATTGGAAAGTACAAAAGAACTCACAAAACTTGCCAGAATTAATGTATTCATCCTGGGTGCATCCCACCCTTCTCCCAATAATGACTTTGTTCCGATCAAGACCTGGATACCTCCCGTCTGAAAAATTTCTGTGACAATATGGACAATATCATGTTTGATCTGCTCTGTAAGGCTGATCATAAAATAGTTCTGATCATAGGTAAGTGGAGAAAAAGAGACTCCTGATATATTTTTCCTGAGGCATAATGCATCGAAGCTCTCTTTTGCACTGGCAGGAATAATGACCAGACTTCCGGTGAGCACTCCCAGCTTCTTGCCCTGAGAATTTTCTCTTCGCAATTTTTCAAAAACCGGGACCGCGCCTATTTTATCAAGGTTCAGAACATTCTGCTCCTCGCTGTTCAGATATTCTTTTTTTATGAAATCGGTAAGAATCACCATTCTGAGCTCATCTTTAAGAACTGAAAACTCAAAATCTGCAATTTCTTTTATTCCCTGAAGTTTCCCGATACTTGAATTGAGAATCTGATTCAGGTTTTTATTATTGAAAAAACTGATCGTCTTCTGCTCCAGAAAACCGGACCTTTTTAATCTGTTTCCGAGATCTGTACGATGTTCTTCAAATGTTTTGAAATGGGTATCATCTAACAGAAGATAAAAGTCAAGAAGTTCTTCCATCCAAAAGAAGTCGAACTCGGGAACATATTTCTGGTGGTCTCCTATGATTTCGAAATGGACATCCGGAATTTCTTTCATCCTGAAATTGAGATAAACCAATCCGGAAGTATAAGAGGATATATTTTCATAGATCCAGTCGAGGTGTTCCATTGGGGTCTGATAAACAGGATGCTGCCCAATCGCATTGAGAAGTACCTCATCATTCTTTATTTCTTCAAAAAATGCGGAGGCCTGTGTATGGTAATATTCAATCTTTTTCTGTTCTTCCGGTGATGGCAGAGTAAAGTGAACGAGATCCTGATGCGGACAAAGGTCTCCTTCAATCATCAGCTCAGGAACGGATATTTCTGTATCAATAGAGCCGTTGAGCTGAATGTATTTTTGCCATTCTGCGCCTGAAACATCAAAGGGAGGAGTTGCCGTGAGGGCTACAACGGTAGGGTTGATTTCATCTTTCAACTCCATCAGAGTTTGCCACCAAGCATTTTTCAAATGATGGGCCTCGTCAAGAATCAGCGTACCTACTTTTTGTTTCTTCAGTCTTTTTATAATTTCTGCCACTGAAATTCTGGAAGATTTTGCCAGGGGCGATTCTTCATCATCATGTACATCAGAGGCAGAATGCAGCCCCTGGTAGGTAGTCACTGTAATAATTCCCGGCTTTTTAATATCTGAAGAGATCCAGTCCGGAACGGTTTCCGTATTCAGAAAAAGTTCACAAAATCTCTGAATCCATTGGTTTTTGATGGCTAAAGTTGGAGTAACGATCAGAGCTGGCTTCCCGAGTCTCAGCATCACTTCCAGCCCAAGTACCGTTTTTCCGGAACCTGGAGGTGCAGAAACATGCAAATGATTATCTGTAAGGTATTCGTCAAGATGGTCCAGAAATTTTTTCTGATAGGCCCGCCAGCTGTATTTGAAGCTTGTGTCTTTTGGAAAAACGTTCATAGGCACAATTTAATAAAAAACAGCCATTCCATCATGGAAAATAAAAGGCGTATTTATTTCTTCAGAGCCAGAATATATTTGTCGATATACAGTTGCTTCTCTTTTGATTTGTATTGCTGAATGTACCTGGGATGTTCCAGAACAGTCATTGTATCAAACAACCGAGCTTCTTTATTGAGTTTTGAAATAAAATCTGCATTCTTTTTACCAAGGATAAAAACTTCTGAAGTGTCCAGATTCAGGCTGATATGCTGTTTCAGAGAATCGATCATAAAATCTTTAACGCTTTCAAACAATTCTTTGTCATCGTAATAATTGGCATTGAGCCAGCCGTTTTTTGTTTTTCTTACGATAGCCAGCGGAAAAGGAGAATTGATGTAAACATCCTGATAAAAAAGATCTGCACCGCCATATTCTGCAATCATGTCATACATAAAAACAGAGGAAACTTCATGAGTACGGGCGGAATTCATTGTTATCTCACAGACAGTCTCCAGTCTTTTGGTATCGGTAAAAGGAACGCCTGTCACTCCTGCTCCATGCCGACTGGGATTGATCCCTACAATAAATTTCCTCTTGTTTGAATCGTCATAATATTTGTAATAAAACTTTTGCATGACCTCCATCGTTTCCGGATTATCCAGATACGGATTCAGAACGGCAAAACCTTCAGGCAGTTTTCCTGTATACGTAAGATCCCGGTTAAAATCTATTACCTGATCAGCAAAAGTCTTATTCATTAGAAAATTTTCTTTTAAAAATATAGAGTGATCAGGCTATTATTACACATCATCCTCATCTCCTTCCTCAGATAAAGCCATTTCTATATCAATAAAATGAATATAAACTCCGCTTATTTTTCCCTGAGCATCGTATCCGAAATACACTGGATACAACCCATCGCCAAAGCCACTCGCAAACATCGGGATATGATAGTCTGTACCGGGAATATTCCAATTGATCCAGTCGCCCAGATCTCTTTGGTTTCTTGGGTCCTCCTGATAGCTTTTCGCAAACAATTCTGCAAAATAGTCATCATAAATATTTTCTACATCAAGCTCTTCAATAAACTTATCCACATAAGGCACTACTTCAGGATCTGTGATGCACCCTAATCCAGCATCTACCGCAAAGCCGAAAATATCATCTTTTTGGATGCCTTCAAGTTCTTCTATTCCTATCAATGCTTCTCTGTAAACAACAGGTTTTTCTTTGGTAAATTCTACTTTTACAGCAGCATACCGATCTCCCCATTCTTCCATTTTTACCACGGCAATGGTTACAGGAAAATCTCCTTTGGGAACTTCGGTAAAATAAGGTTTTTCATCTTCATTCAAATAGACCAGCGGATCTCTTACGATCACTTTTCCTGAAGGTAGAGATACGTTTCCTATCGCCATGACTTCCATTTTCTGATCCAAAATTTCACTTGAAGTAAAATAGGCTTCAATGTCAACAGGAGAGGTCAGAATATCCTTTACTTCTTCCCATTTTTTCATCCATCTTTCGTTCATTATGATTTATTTTTATGATTGAAATTTAAAGATACTGTTTTTTTAAAAGAGAAACAGTACATCGCGAGAGACAAGCTATTGGAGTATTGCGAAATACAGCTTCTATTTTTATTGATCAAGGAAGGGAATAATCAAAATTTAGTAAACATAATAATAAATGATTATCATTATTTAATTCATATTGCTTTTTTTATTAACTTCGTTTTCAATGACATAAGATAAAATGCAGATTATTTCATTCACTTAAAAAACTCTTAACCCATGATTGGAATTATCATCGAGCTTATTATTTCATGGCTTCTGCTTCGGTTTATTGCTAAAAAGGATCTTTCTGTTTTGGGCTTTAAACCTCTACCGACAAGACTGATTCAGTGGAGCGTCGGTTTTCTTTTGGCCGCAGGAATCTGCAGTCTTTATCATATCATGACAACAGCATTTATCCATAACGGCTGGATATTGAACAAGTCGTTAACCCTATCAGCTGCATTTATAAGTCTATGGTGGGTTATAAAATCTGTATTGTTTGAAGAATTACTTTTTCGGGGAGCTCTGCTTTACCTGGCTATTGAAAAATGGGGAATAACCAAAGCCTGTCTTTTTTCTGCAGCCTGCTTTGGGATCTATCACTGGTTTTCTTATAATGCTTTAGGGAATCCTTTTCAGATGGGAATTATTTTCCTTATGACAGCCATCTTTGGGTATATGCTTGCCATCTCCTTTGCCAAAACAAAATCTCTATACCTTCCCATAGGACTCCATCTGGGCTGGAACCTGTTTAATATTGTCGTATTCTCCAATGGACCGTTGGGAAAACAACTTCTGATTAAAATGAACGAAAGTCATCTTGAGGGAATTCCTTCATTGCTTGTTTTTCTGTTTCAGATCGTGGCATTGCCTCTTTTGATGTATGGATATTTTAAGTTTTCCAGTAGCAGAAAGCCAGATTGAATATCAATCCCTGTCAAGGTTTGAAAACTTGACAGGGATTGGATGTCATTAAGAACCGGCACATATGACACATGCAGCAGCAAGGTCAGGCCATCTTCCAGGAATACAGCAAACTCCCGGAGGGCAGGAATGAGGAGTACATGACCAAATAGGTCCGGCTCCTTTAAGAGATCTCAACTCGTTTCTTGAAAGTTTTTTAAAATTTTTCATAGTAATCAGTTTTGATATTCTCTCCTACTCTATATGCTTTTCGGATTCCGCTTATTAAAGTTAATAATTTTTGGATAAACAACTGATAATATTAACGTTTACATTTGATGGTCATTTATATTAATCGCTTTTTGATGCGAAAGTATAAAATTTTCTCTATCGTGAAATAATTCAATAACCTCATCTCTTTTCAATAAGGTTTTTGTATCGCTCAGAATCAATTGATAAGAGGAATAATTATATTCTGAAAACTGACGAACAAAGGAATGATTTTGAGGATTCTGATGAATATAAATGATCACATTCATTAAATATCTGTCTGAAGTAATCAGTTTTCTTTTAAAGGGGGATTCAATAAGGGCACCATGCCTTTTGTTTTCTTTATTAAAAGCCTGGGAATAAGAGTTGAATATCCTGGCAAATTGTTTTGAGAAGATATTCTGGGGTGAGTGGAGTCCTGTACTCGTTGGATAGATCACCTTGTCAAGGTTCAAAGCCTTGACAAGGTGATCTAGTTCAAAATCAGACTTTATCTTGACTAAAAAATGAAAATGATTAGGCATCAGACAATATGCGTATATATCGCAGACGGGAATAAGAAATTCAAATATTTTATTGAGGATGAACGAATAATTCCGATCCGATTTAAAAATATTTTCACCGTTAATACCACGATTATAAATATGATAAAAACGATCTGCCTCAATGGGAGTAGTTCTGATGTCTTTCATCATGTTTTGTGCTTTTGAATAATCTTAAAGTTAAGAATTTCTTTTTTATAAACCATGTCAAGGTTTTGAACCTTGACATGGTTTATAAAAAAATCCCTTTCAATACTGAAAGGGACTATAATTTTGAATTAAATCAATCCGAATTGTTCAAAGTGATGGGTAAAATGCTTTTTGTGCATCAGTTCCCACATTTCTTTATTCAGCTTTCCGAATACGAAATTCATGTGTTCTGCCTGTGGATTTTCTTTGTAATAGATTACAAACCTCTTCAGATTATCAATAAATGATTGTTTTGCAGCCTCCAGATTCTTATGTACAGCCTCCGGTAGGGTGCCATCTTCCGGTAAGAACGGAGCGGTAAAGTCTTTTGGCATTTTCCTGTGGTTGTAAAGAGAATCCTGCCATTTTTCAAGCTGTTCTTCAGGTGTAAAGCATTTTTCTGCTTCCGGTTCTCCCAAACTTACCAATACTCCTTGTTCTAAATGCTCAATCATTTGCTGTGGAGACATTTTCCCCCAAAGAGCAGGAGTACTTTCCGTTAAACCGCTTAGTATTTTTTGAATATTTTTTACCGTCAGATCAATAAACGGAGATTGTTTTGCCACTAAGGTTAAGATGGTTGCCACACAAACTACTTCATCTCTTTGGTTAACTACCTCAACCAGCCATTTTACAACACCAGACGGAATGTTTCTTCCTTTTACGCCTCTGTTGATCTTTTCTTTTGCTGTCAGATAAACCGTAATCGTATCACCAGCATATACAGGTTTGAAGAAACTACATTCTTCTAATCCGTAATTGGCAATCACAGGTCCTTTTTTACCGGAAACAAATAGTCCTGCAGCCGCTGAAAGGATAAAATATCCGTGAGCCACTGTTTTATCAAAGATCGTTCCTGTTAAACTTGTAGCATCAGTATGAGCATAGAAATGATCCCATGAAACATTGGAGAAGTTGACAATGTCTGCATCAGTCACTGTTCTTCCTGCTGTTTCCAGGGAATCTCCTACCTCAACTTCTTCAAAGTATTTCTGGAAAGGGTGTTTGTCTGAGAATTTCTTCTCTGCTCCCTGCTGATAAATTTTAGTAATTGCTTTCAAAACATCCGGAGATCCCTGAATAGCTGTTTTCTGTAGGAAGAAGTGAAGACCGCTCAATCCGCCCATTTCTTCTCCCCCCCCTGCTCTACCAGGTCCTCCGTGCATCAAAGTCGGAAGAGGTGAACCGTGACCTGTACTTTCTTTAGCATTATCTCTATTCAGAACGAAGATTCTTCCGTGTTGAGAAGCCATTTTCCATGAGGTTTCTGCGATAAAGTTTTCATCGTGAGAAATGATAGATCCTACCAAACTTCCTTTTCCTCTTTTTGCCAACGCTGCGGCTTCTTCAGCATCTTTATACGGCATCAGCGTAGATACAGGCCCGAAAGCTTCTACATCGTGAGAGATATTTTTTTCGAAAGGCTTGTCATTCAGGAATAGTTTTGGACTCATAAATGCTCCGTTTTCGTAGTCTGCATCTACCAGTTCGTGTTTTCCGTCGTAAACAAGTTCTGTTTCTGTTTTTAAAATGTTAACTTTTCTCAGTACTTCTTCGTACTGCTGTCTTCCAACCAAAGATCCCATTCTGGTTTCTCTGCTTAATGGATTTCCGATCTTCGTCTGATCTAAAGCTTTAGATAAAGCATTCTGAACGTCACCAATCAAATGCTCAGGAACAATAATTCTTCTGATCGCCGTACATTTCTGACCTGCTTTTGTAGTCATCTCGTTACGAACTTCCTTGATGAATAAGTCAAACTCAGGAGTTCCCGGTTTTGCTTCCAGACCAAGAATAGAACAGTTCAAAGAATCTGCTTCCATATTGAAACGGACTGCATTTCCTGCAATGGATGGAAGGGATTTTAATTTTCTTCCAGTGTGTGCTGAACCTGTAAATAACACAGAATCTCCATCCTGAACATAATCCAGAATATTCCCCGGTTCGCCACATACCAACTGAACGGCTCCCTCAGGTAAGATTCCACTCTCAATCATATCATGGAATACGGCATTCGTAAGATATGAGCCGAAAGGAGATGGCTTAACAATAGATGGTACTCCTGCCAGCAATGATGTGGATAATTTTTCCAACATTCCCCAAACCGGAAAGTTATAGGCATTAATCTGCACAGAAACCCCCTCACTTGGTGTCAGAATGTGGGTTCCTAAAAAGGTCCCGTTTGCTGAAATTTTCTGTGTATCACCATCTACCCAGAAAGAAGTATTGGGAAGCATTCTTTTTGCCAATCCTGAATAGGTGAAGAATGTTCCGAAACCTCCTTCAATATCCACCCAAGAATCTACATGAGTAGCTCCTGTTTTATAGGATAATTCGTAGTATTTTTTCTTTCTTTCCAACAGGTAAAGTGCTACTTTTTTCAACATTTCCCCACGATCGTAGAAAGTCATTGAAGAAAGGTTTTTGTACCCTACCGCTCTACCATAGTCTAAAGCCTGTTCATAGTTTAATCCTTCTGTATCGGAAACAGCAACCTGTTCTCCTGTAACGGCATTATATAAAGGGACTCCGTTTCCGTTTCCTTCTACCCATTGGCCGTAAATATAGTTTTTCAGTTTTTCCATTGTTCTATTTTATTGTTTGAAGGGGCCTAACCGATTTTGAAAACCTGCTAAACTTATGTTTCATTAATTTTGAATCTTTTTCTTCCCTAAAAAAAGTTGTTTCCAAGTAACCTCTTTTGCTCCTATAATGAAATTTATTATAAAAATAATCAAGGACATGATCAGATTTGATTCCCAATTGATTTCATTTTTAAATAACATTCCAAACAGCCCGTACAGTATAAATGTTACAATTGCGAATACCAGTGCACGAACGAAATTTTTAATATTGAATAATTGCTCCATGATCCTTAGTTTTTAGTTTTATTTTACTTCACATCATCCCAAATGCTGTAATCAACAATTTTTGTTGGGATCTGCTGAACATATTCTGTAAAAGGTTCACAAGGAAGAATAGCTTCTTTTCCTTCCCTTGCCAGCTTCTGATATAATTTTGTTCCTTCTGTTTTCCAGTGAATCATTTCATCTGAAACATCGCGGATGATCTTTGCCGGACTTCCCACGATCAGTTTTCTTGGTTCGCATCTAAAATTGGCAGGAACAAAGGCCAAAGCGCCAACAATACTTTCATCACCAATATAGGCTTTGTCCATCACTACAGCATTCATTCCGATCAGACAGTTTTTCCCGATATGTCCGGAATGGATAATGGCACCGTGGCCGATATGTGCAGATTCTTCCAATATGGTTTCGATATTCGGAAAAACATGAAGGGTACAGTTTTCCTGAACATTGGCTCCGTCTTTAATGATAATTTTCCCCCAATCCCCACGAATAACCGCATTGGGCCCGATATATACTTCTTCACCAATCTCCACATTTCCTATGATGACCGCCTGCGGATGAATATAAGCAGAAGGTTTGATAATGGGACGGATTCCGTGATATGAATAGATGTTCATAAAATTTAAATTTAATGTACCAATTTAACAATGTAGCAGTCTGGCAATAGATGAATATTGTTATATTGGTAAACTGTTACATTGTTACATTATTTAAAAAGTTATACTTTTTCGATGACCATTGCATATCCTTGTCCTACACCAATACAAAGGGTACATAATGCATATTTTTTATCCTGTTTCTGAAGTTCCATAGCGGCAGAACCGATAATTCTTGCTCCGGAAACGCCTAGTGGGTGACCAATGGCAATGGCTCCTCCGTTTGGATTTATTCTTGCGTCATCATCTTGTAATCCTAAGCTTCTTGTCACAGCTAATGCCTGTGCTGCAAATGCCTCGTTTAATTCAATGATGTCTATATTATCTAATGAAAGATCAAGTCTTTTCAGGAGTTTCTGAGTGGCTTCTACCGGACCGATTCCCATGATCCTTGGTTCTACTCCTGCTACGGATGATCCTAAAATTTTAGCTTTTGGTTTTAAACCATATTTTTTTACAGCTTCTTCACTGGCCAGAATAAGAGCAGCTGCTCCGTCATTCATTCCTGAAGCATTTCCAGCCGTCACCGTTCCTTCTTTTCTGAAAGCCGGACGAAGTTTTCCTAAACCTTCCATGGAAGAACCAGGCTTGATAAATTCATCTTTTTCAAAAACAATAGGCTCTCCTTTTCTCTGAGGAATTTCAACTTTTACAATTTCTTCTGCCAGTCTTCCGCTTTCCTGTGCTTTTGTAGCTTTCTGCTGGGACCATAAGGCAAATTTATCCTGATCTTCTCTGCTGATCTGGTGCATATCCGCAAGATTTTCAGCGGTTTCTCCCATACCGTCTACCCCATACATCTCTTTCATTTTCGGGTTGATGAATCGCCATCCAAAAGTGGTATCAAACATCTGACTGTCTCTTCCGAAAGCAGCACTTGGTTTTGACATTACATAGGGAGAGCGGGTCATATGTTCTACTCCACCGGCAATATAAATTTCACCTTCTCCTGCTGCAATGGAACGGAATGCATTCGCAACTGCAGACATCCCCGAAGCGCAAAGCCTGTTTACTGTTTCACCACCAATTTTATAAGGAAGGCCCGCCAGTAAAAGTCCCATTCTGGCAACGTTTCTGTTATCTTCCCCCGCCTGATTGGCACATCCGAAGATCACATCTTCAATTTCGTCAACAGGAACTTCAGGGTTTCTTGCAACGACTTCTTTGATAACGGTTGCCGCCAAATCATCTGCCCTTACTTCTGATAATCCTCCCTGTAGTTTTGAAATGGGAGTTCTCACATAGTCTACGATGTATACGTTGTTCATAATTTTAATTTGAAAATGAGGCAATTTGAGAATTTGAAAATTTCAGGTAAGTAAAAATTAATGCAATACAATAACTTTCAAATTATCCCATTTTCAAATTTTCGAATTCTTTATAATTCTGTTACTTTTTTTCCTATTTTATAAACTGTCCCTACAAATTTGGCAATCAGCTCATTGTTTTGGTTGGTAATCTTAATATCATAAACAGCTGTTTTTCTGGTATCATTCACCAAAATACTTTCTGCTCTGAAAACATCACCTTCTTTTCCCGCTTTGGTAAAATTGATCACACAATTCAGAGCGACTGCCGCATCACCGGAATTGTTGGACGAAAATGCCAGTGCAGAATCTGCAAAAGCAAACGTAACGCCTCCGTGAACGGTTTTAAGCCCATTAATCATCTCCTTTTTGATGGGCATTTCTATCA
This sequence comes from Chryseobacterium sp. FR048, assembly GCF_056844665.1. Lineage (NCBI taxonomy): Bacteria > Pseudomonadati > Bacteroidota > Flavobacteriia > Flavobacteriales > Weeksellaceae > Chryseobacterium > Chryseobacterium sp. FR048. Next base: position 56,468 of record NZ_JBXDSE010000013.1, read on the forward strand.
GACAGTAATTTTCTTTTACTTCGATCATTTTAATATTCATCCATTGGGAAAAATAGTCCTGATCGAGCATATAATCTGCTACCTGTCTTGGATTCATTTCTGTCATAGTCTCGTTATTTCTTCATATAATTCATCAACCAGCTTATCATAGATATTCATGGTTTTCCCAAGGATCACCTGTTCATATGAAAGGGCTGTACCTGAATCTACAGCGCTGCTTTCATAGGAAGCACTGAGATCAATACCGTTCTCATTCGCCAGTCTTTTAATCAGCAGTCTGTATTTTTCATTAAACTTTCCCAGCAACTCCAGTCTTTCCTGAGCATCATCAATGGTTGAAGCCTCCTGAGTCAAATATTCTTTATCAATTAAAAGCCTTACCTCTAATTCAGCTCTGAATTCTTCTATATTCATTTATTTAATGTAGCAATTTAACAATCTATCAGTTTACCAATAAAACACCTTAACAAACTCAGCATTGGTATATTGGTAAACTGATACATTGGTACATTTTATAGTTTACGAAGTAAAGGGCTCTGTCTGTACCTTTCTTCCTGATATTCTTCGTAAAGACTCTGCAGGGTTCCGGAAATCTTTGAGTATCCGATTTCTTTACCCCAACTTAATAAGCCTTTGGGATAGTTTACCCCTTTCTGCATGGCAAGTTCGATGTCTTCGTCATTGGCAACGCCTAATCTTTTAGCTTCCACAGCTTCATTGATTAACATGGAAATGATTCTTAAAAAGATCTGTTGATAAAGAGCATCATCTTTCTGTGCTTCCGGTTTTACAGCTCCTTCGCTATAATCATAAAAGCCTTTTCCGGTTTTTCTGCCGTGAAGTTTTGCTTCAGACATTCTTTGCTGAAGTAAAGACGGTTTGTATTTAGGATCGTAGAAGTAATCTTTATAAACGGTGGTTGTCACAGCAAAGTTGACATCAACACCAATAAGGTCCATTAATTCAAATGGTCCCATTTTAAAATTACCAAGGGTTTTCATCGCTTCATCCACCTGTTCCGGAGTGGCAATATTTTCTTCAACAATTCTCAATGCTTCACCATAATAAGGTCTTGCAATTCTGTTGACAATGAATCCTGGAATGTCTTTAGCAATCACAGGAGTTTTACCCCAGTCTTTCATGAGGTGGTATATTTTCTCTGCTAAAGTTTTTTCTGTTAATAAAGAAGGAATCACTTCCACTAAAGGCATCAGCGGAGCCGGGTTGAAGAAATGAATTCCGATGAAACGTTCCGGCTTCTTGAGTTCTGCACCAAGAGAAGTAATGGAAATGGATGAGGTATTGGAACCGATGATACAGTTTTCAGAAACATAGGTTTCAAGTTCTGTAAAAACTTTGGTTTTGATGTCTTTGTTTTCGATAATCGCCTCAATGACCAGATCAGAATCTTTTAAATCCTGTAAAGCTTCACCTTTCAAGATATTATTTCTGATTTCTGCGGCTTTTTCCTGAGAAATCTTACCTTTTTCGGCTAATTTCTGAAGCGTTTTTTCTAAACCTGTAAGTGCTTTATCTATTTGTGGAGCATTAGCATCGAATAAAACGACCTTGCATCCTGCTGTTGCAGCGACCTGAGCAATTCCTACGCCCATGGTTCCTGCACCAATAATTCCAATATTTTTCATTGTTTTTAGATGTTAGAAACTAGAAGTTAGAAGTTAGACTTTTTACTAACATCTAACTTCTAATATCTAAATTCTATTATTTATTTTCCTTTATAATTAGGTTTTCTTTTCTGTAAAAAGGCATTTACTCCTTCCAGGAAGTCTTCTGTTTCTGCGGCTTCCTGTTGCAGATCACCTTCTAATTCAAGCTGTTCTTTTAATGTATTGGTGTAAGAATGAGCAAAAGCTTTTTTCGTCAGCTTAAGAGCTGCAGTCGGCATGTTTGCCATTCTTTCAAGAATTTCCATTGATTTCGGAGCGAACTCTTCTTCACTGAAGACTTCTGCGACCAGACCGTAAGATTTAGATTCGTCAGCAGACAGTTTTTTGCCTGTGAAAGCCAAATAGTTGGCCAATTGTCTTCCTAAAAGTTTTGGTAAAAAATAAGTTCCTCCTGTATCAGGAATCAAACCGATATTGGAGAATGCCTGAGCAAAGTATGCTTTTTCATGTGCCAGCACAAAGTCACTGATCAATGCCAGCATTGCACCAGCTCCTACTGCAGGGCCATTTACCAATGCGATAACCGGTTTTCTGCAACGGGTAACTTCCATTACCAATGGGTTGTAATAATCTACTACAATTTTTCTGATAATGTCATTATCGTGATGCTCTTTTCCTACCACAAAGGCTTCATCCAGATTCTGACCGGAGCAAAATGCTCTTCCTCTTCCGGAGATGGCAACGCATCTTACAGTTTCGTCCTCACTGCATTCTTTAACGAAATCTCTCAGATCTGCCAAAGCCGGCTTTGTAAGGGCATTCATCGTTTCCGGTTGATTAAGATATGCTATTTTGAGCTTCCCGTCAAAATGCGTTTCAATATCGAGTTGTGTATACATAAAAAAATCATTTTTAAATCAGATAAATATAGTCATTTAACAGTATATGCATGAACAATTCACAAATGAAAAGCTGAATATTTCAATGCAATACATTATTGATGCTGTTGTATTTTAATATTGTTAAATAAATATATGTATGATATAAACATTTTATAAGTTCGTTGTTCGTAATTTTCATCTATTCTCCTTTAATCTAAATAGGAGCGTTGTTGTAATAATTATCAAATTTAATATGATCAGTAATGCCATCATCATTAATAGCTGAACTACTACAATTAAAAAGAATATTATCTTTTGCTATGACTTTAGGAACTCTTAGATAAAGTCCTGTCAATAAATCATTAATTTCGTTTCCTGATACAGTAACTTTCCCCTCTAAAGAAGCTCCAACATTCACTGTAATTCCGCTTCCTAAACCCTTCCCATATATCAAATTGTCTGAAATCACAAATCTTTTGGTTAAATTTTGAACAGCTGTATTATTACCTGATTCCGAAGTAAATCCTTCAAGGAAAATACCACAATCAGAGTCATTCAATCTAAAATTATTCCCCTTTATCAGTACATTTCCAAGAGGTGCTTCCAGTGTATTAGTCTTTATAACTGTTCCATCAGTCAAGACAGTAGTTTTAATTGAATGTGCAATATATTCTATTGCCCTGAATTGTATATTCAAACCAATATTATTGCAAATATTAACATTAGTAATAGTCCCTGACATTATTACTGTTGTTCGAAGATTGTCAAAATTATTATTTTGAATACTAATATTATCCGCTATAATATCATCAACTGATGATTGTAAATTAATGCCATAACTTCCTTTAGCAACTGCTTCAAAAACATTGTTAGAAATAGAAATATTTTTAAATATTTTATCAAAACCTACAGTAGCCTTTGATGCTGCAGTAATCATACCTCCATCACCATTTTCACTAATAAGCTGATGAATTATATTATCACAGATCACTGCATTCTTTTTAGTCCCATCAAACCTGATCGCTCCCCAAGTTGTATTTCTAAAAACATTATTTGAAATAATGAAGTTATTAACATTGTCATAAAAATCTATTGCATATAACCTATGATGTCCGGTATTATCCCTTCCACAATAGTCAAAATTATTATTATTAATCAATACCGAACCATAATACCCCAGGTCAAATGCGAAAATACCGCACGGCGCCTTAGACGAGTCATGGTTTTCAGCATTTCTGAAAATATTATTTTCTACGATAACATTGGCACTATGAGATTGAGTAATCACCAAATGCTCCATCATATAGATCTGATCCTGGACACCACTGTCGAATAAGTTATCTCTAACTATAATATGCCCCTGACTACAACCATAAATACGTATAGCACGATTATATAAATCATGAAAATAACAATTTGTAATTTCTATGTTATATGAAAGGTAAGCTTCAAGATTCCCTTTAATTAAGATTCCTCCGTTAAATTCTTTTGAAAATGCATCATCCGCGGGACTATAAACCTCAATATTTCTTTTGTTCAGGTCAAATTGGAAACCTTCTATAATAATATTATTACAGTCTGTAAAACTGAAATAAAAACTTTCAAATCTCTTTTTAGTGTCTGATTTGATCCATGTATGCTGTCTGTCCCCCAACAGCTTGAAACAGGAAAGTCCCTGAAAATCCAATTGTTTGTTTACAATATACTCTCTGGCATCAAACCTTAATGTTGCTCCTAAATAAGCTGCAGTTTGAATAGCCTGAGTAATCATGGCTTCATCATTTGGATAGCTAGGACTACATCTGTACCATTCAATATTGATGGTATTCTCGTTCAAAATAGCTTTATAACATTCTCCATTTTGTTTGATGAAAACTATACCATCTTCAGGTAAATTACTTCCAGTGATCTTCTGATAATAAACCTCTTCACCCGTATGAGGAAAAAATTTTTTGAATCCATAATCTGCAGGATTACATGTTGAAGGAAATTTTTGGCTGTTACAATTTGTCATAATTAATGTTTGTGTTAGTTAATTTTTTAATTTGATCATTAAAGAATGATACTGTAACAAAACTAATGGCCATTAACGACAAAACTCGTCGTATTATTTTTTTAATAAAAAAATAAATTGAGATCTCACAGATCATAAATAGGCAGCAAGAATTATTCTAATGGCATTTAAAATAATCGAACGGTTCCAGACAGTCCAGACACTGATAAGATGCCTTACATAAAGTCGATCCGAATCTGCTGATCTGTTTGGTATGTTCAGAACCGCATCTTGGACATTTCTTCGGTTTTCCGATGTGATGTTCATCTGCTCCTTTTTCAGGAGGGGTAATTCCGTAGACACGGAGTTTTTCTCTCGCTTCATCCGTTAACCAGTCTGTTGTCCAGATCGGAAACATCTTGGTAACTACTTTTGCATCCCAGCCGTTTTCCTTCATCATTTTGATAATGTCTTCTTCTATGGTGAACATAGCGGGACATGCAGAATAAGTAGGCGTAATCGTGACTTCACAGGTATTTTCTCCCGTGATCTGAGCATCTCTTACGATCCCTAATTCCACAATATCAATCACCGGGATTTCCGGATCTGGGATTGTTTTTAATAAATCTAAAAGCTGATTCATATTCTATTTTTCATCAGAGTCAAGAACCATTTTCATTGAGTTCTGATAATCTAAATTATCTGTTATTCCATTATGATATTGCCCTTTTAAAGTAATCAGGCTATCTCCTTTTTTAAATTCATTTTTCAGTTTTAAAGATGCTTTATAGTGAATTACCTCATCTTTATCCCCATGAAAAATAATAACGGGAGATTCAACGGTCTTTAAATAGTTGTATGTCTCAAAATTATATTTCAGTAAAAATTTAGGCAGAAATGAAAACTTTTGCCCCATTTCATCTTCTATACTATAATAAGGAGCCTGCAAAATCAGTAATCTGGCATGGTGCTCCGAAGCTAGTTTTGCAGCAAGCCCTGTTCCTACGGAATATCCTAAAATAATAATCTTACTCTCCGGATACCTTTTTAAAAGGGTTTTATAGGCAAGTTCAATATCAGAAAATAATTGAATTTTGCCATTAATTGTACCTTCACTTTTTCCGTAGCCTCTATAATCAAGTATAAAAGTATCATAGTGCATACTGCTATACAATTGAGCAACTTCGCCCCATCCTTTTATTGAGCCTCCGTTTCCATGAAGGTAAAAGATAACTCCTTTAGGATTTTGAGTTTTAAATAATACCGAGTTTAAATGCTTATTATCTTGTGCTTTAACTGTTATTTCTTCAAAGTCACCATTAAAATCAAACTTATAGTTTTCCGGTAGTTTTTCAGGATAAAAAATAAGTTTTTCCTGATAGAAAAACACACCCACACAAAGTATTATATAGGCTGCAAGAAAAAATGCAAGTATACTCAAAAGCATTCTCTTCATGGTTTCTTACCACGTACACCCAGGATACGCTCTCTGCATATACTGAAGCTCACAAAGAATATATCCAAAGTATTCCGTATGATACCCTGTTCTTGATTTTGGCTGCATGAACGGATTTGTTGGATACTCTAATCCGAAAGTCTGGAAATCTTTTTCTGTAATGGCTATAAAATCTTTATATAGTTCATCAACATTCGGAACGATATTCAATACGGCAAGATCGTCTTCACCTTCTGATTTGGCAAAAAGACCTTTGGTGTATTCCCAGATATTTTCAATAGCATTCTCTAAACGGGTACGGCTTTCTTCTGTTCCCTGAGCAAAGATCTTCATCCAGGAAGAGGCGTGAGTATAATGGTATCTTACCTCTTTCAGTGATTTCTGGGCAATTGCAGAAAGTTCTTCATTTGCAGAATTTGATAATGCTTCATACATCAGTTTCTGATATACGGAGAAAACATATACTTTAAGAATCGTCTGGGCATAATCTTCATTGGGAAGTTCTGTCCAGTGAGCATTGATATATTCGTGCTCATATCTTAGAAAGGCAATGTCATCTTCACTTTTACCGTTGTCAATCACTCTTGAAGCATACACGTAAAAGTTATTAGCCTGTCCCAGTTCATCCAACGCAATATTGGTCAATGCAATATCTTCTTCCAGATAAGGACCTTCACCACACCATGCAGACAAACGCTGCCCCATAATGAAGCTGTCGTCTGCTAGTTTTAATAAATAATTATATAATGGGTTCATTGTTTAGTAGATTTCAGATTTCAGACATTAGATTTCAGATTGACAAAAGAGTCTGGTATCTGAGTTCTCCTATCTTAAAATCTTGATTAATTACATATTTTTTACGTCGTTAGGGATTTCGTAGAAAGTTGGGTGACGGTATAGTTTGTCGTCAGCAGGATCGAAGAACGCCTCTTTGTCTACTCCTTCTGAAGTCACAATGTATTTACTTGGAACTACCCAAACAGAAGTTCCTTCTTTTCTTCTTGTATATACGTCTCTTGCATTCTGCAAAGCCATTTCTGCTGTTGGTGCCTGTACTATTCCAACATGTTTGTGAGATAATCCCGGTTTAGTCTGAATAAACACTTCCCACATATCTAAATTTGCCATAGTCAAATTAATTTAACAATGTATCAATGTACCATTTTACCAATGAAATGCTTCGGCAAGCTCAGCATGACAATGATTGTTACATTTTTACATTGGTATATTGTTACATTATTATATTACTTCTTTTTGTTGTTTTTCTGCAAAAGCTATCGCCGCTTCTTTTACCCACGAGTTTTCTCTTTGAGCTTTTCTCTTCGTTTCGATACGCTTCTTGTTACAAGGGCCATTTCCTTTTAAGATTGCCATGAATTCATCCCATGGAAGTTCTCCGAAATCATAATGCTGTCTTTCCTCATTCCATTTCAGATCTTTATCCGGAATCGTCAATCCTAAGAATTCAGCCTGAGAAACGGTAACGTCAATAAATCTCTGACGAAGACTGTCGTTACTTTCTCTTTTTACTCTGTAATTCATAGAGATTTTTGAGTTGGGTGAACTGTCATCATTCGGGCCAAACATCATCAGAGCTGGCCACCAGAAACGGTTCAATGAAGCCTGAGCCATTTCTTTCTGCTGTTTGGTACCACGGCAAAGCGCCATCAGAATCTCATATCCCTGTCTTTGGTGAAATGATTCTTCTTTACAGATCTTCACCATTGCTCTTGAATACGGTCCATAAGAGTTCCCCATCAGCATTACCTGGTTCATAATAGCAGCACCATCAACCAACCAGCCGATTGCCCCTATATCTGCCCAGCTCAACGTAGGATAATTGAAAATACTTGAGTATTTTGCTTTTCCTTCCAGCATATCATCATAGGTAGCATCTCTGTCTGCTCTGATGCTTCCGTCTCCTAATGTTTCTGTTGCAGAATAAAGGTATAAACCATGTCCTGCTTCATCCTGAACTTTAGCCAAAAGCGCCATTTTTCTTCTCAATGAAGGGGCTCTTGAAATCCAGTTAGCTTCCGGCAGCATTCCGACAATCTCAGAATGCGCGTGCTGTGAAATCTGACGAACCAATAATTTTCTGTAATCATCAGGCATTACATCTTTTGGTTCTACTTTATTTTCTTCGTGAACGTATTGAACAAATTTTTCTAAGTCCATAATTTTTTCAATTTAGCAATGTATCAGTCTAGCAATATACCAATGATCGTTACATTGGTAAATTGTTATATTGTTACATTAAATTTTTAAACATCATAATTAAGCATCACCACATTGGTTGTAGGGTGACATTGGCAGGTCAGAACGTAACCTCTGGCTACTTCTTCTTCGGTAAGTGCGTAGTTTTTCTCCATGAAAACTTCTCCTTCCAGAACTTCCGCTTTACACGTACAACAAACTCCTCCTTTACATGCAAAAGGCACAGGAAGATTGTCTTTCAATGCTTTATCTAAGATACTCTCTTTTTTGGAATTGAGGTGGAACGAATATTCATCATCATCAATGATTACCGTTACCATACTTTCAATATTGGCAATCGCCTTGAATTCATCACTCATTTCCTCTGTATTTTCTTCGTCAGGGGCAGTGAAGTATTCAAATAAAACCTGGATAGCAGGTACTTTCTTCTCTTTTTTAAGATAGTCCGCAATTCCTTTGATCATTTCTGAAGGACCACAAATGAAATACGTCGCTTCTTTTACATCGATCTCTGTATATCTTTCAAACAGCTGCTCCAGTTTTTCTGCAGAAATTCTTCCTTCAAAAACAGGATCTTCATGTTTTTCACGGCTTACCAGGTAAATCACTTTTAGTCTTCCATTGAACTGTTCTACCAGTTTATCAATTTCCGCTTTTCTCAAAACATGGTTCATACTTCTGTTGCTATAGAACAGATAAGCATTACTGCTAGGCTCCTGATAAAGACTTTCCTTGATATTAGACAACACTGGAGTGATTCCGCTTCCTGCCGCCAAACCAATATATGTTTTTACATTGGTAGGGTGATAAGACGTATTAAACCCGCCCATCGGAGGCATTACTTCCAGCATTTCATCCATATGAAGATGCTCATTGAAATATCCTGATACTTTTCCGCCCTCCAATAATTTTACCAACACTTCCAAAGTATTACCTTTCTCGCTGGGAGCATTGCAAATGGAGTAAGAACGTCTCTCTTCGTTTCCGTTGATCATCATACGGAAATTAAGGTACTGTCCCTGTTTGAATCTGAACTTATCTTTAAGTTCTTCAGGAATTTCTACGGCAACATTTACTGCTTCCGGAGTATCTTTCTGAACTCTAACTGTTTTAAGTTTATAAAATGAATTCATTATTTTTTTAGTATTCTATTAATTTTTCCACCTTCGCACTTCGGCAAACTGTCCTGGGCATGAACTTTCACTTTTGTAGTGATCCCTACCCTTTTCTTGATTTCGTTTTCTATATTTTTTCCGAAGCTTCCGACAAAATTAAAATAATCATCGGTATCTGCTTCTATTTTTTGAGCCTTTACCCATTCATCATCAATTTCAACGTCAATATCTAAGGCTACACACATATGTTCTTTTTCAATCGGCGTCAGGTAATAGTTGGGAACTACTCCTTTTACATAAGAAAAAGCGTCTTCAATCTGACTTGGATACACGTTTACTCCTCTTACGATCAGCATATCATCTGCTCTACCAACAATCGGTTTCATTTTCACCATGGTTCTTTTGGCATTTTCATCGTAATAAAGGCTTGTAATATCATTGGTCCAGTAACGAAGAAGCGGCATTGCTTTTTTCGTTAAAGTAGTGATCACCAAAACACCTTCTTCTCCGAAAGGAACCGGCTGTTTGGTTACCGGATCTAAAATTTCGGGATAAAAATGATCTTCCCAGATGTAAGAGCCACCTTTTTCTTCAAAATCTTCCATGGAAACTCCCGGTCCGATAATTTCGCTCAATCCATAAATATTGGTAGCATGAACGCCTAATCTTTCCTCAATATGACCTCTTATGATTTCCGTCCAGGGTTCTGATCCCAGAACAGCATACTTCAGACTGATCTCTTCTGCAGAAATACCTCTTTTGGCAAATTCATCTGCGATCGTTAAGGCATATGATGGCGAGCAGCAGATCACTTCCGGTTTGAAATCCACAATCAGATCTACCTGTCGTGCCGTCATTCCTCCTGAAATAGGAAGCACACTCATTCCCAACTTTTCTGCACCATAATGAAGTCCCAGTCCGCCGGTAAAAATCCCATATCCATAGGCATTATGCAGCTGCATTCCCGGTCTCGCTCCGGCAGCATGTAAAGACCTGGCCACCACTTCACTGAAAAGTTCCACATCTTCCTGGGTATATCCTACGACTGTAGGTTTCCCTGTTGTTCCGCTTGAACAGTGAATTCTCTGAAGCTCACTTTTTGGAACGGTAAATAATCCGAAAGGATAATGATCTCTTAAATCCTGTTTGTAAGTAATCGGAAGTTTCGCAATATCTTCTATCGACCTTATTTCCTGTGGAGAGATCTGCAATTCATCAAATTTCTTCTTATAAAATTCCGACTTCTCCCCCAAATAATTGATCAGACTGATCAACCGGTCGGATTGAAGCTGTCTCAACTGACCCAGCTCCAGATATTCAACTGAAAAATCCATAAAACTAACTAACATTTGTTAGGTGTAAATTTAAAAAGATTTCGGAAGGTGACAAAATTTTTATGACTTTTGTCATATTTTGAATGATTCTAAATAACAAATCCAGCAACTATGGTTCTTTAACCGCAAAGTCATAAAATTGTTGAACCCTTGAACTGGTTTTAAAGTTGGAAAAATGTTGCTAAAAAGCCCCCCCCAATTTATTGAAAAGCTAACGATTATTAGCTCTGATTATCATTCGGAACGAAACCTCATGAAAATTGGAATTCATATCACATCCCGGATATTTTATGATACCGCAAAAAATACAGCAGGGATTGAATTATTAACAATATGCAAACCAACTGAATAGGAAAAACCATAGTTAAGCCTTGCAAAACTATACATCAATGCTGAAATAAAATGAGGGATTGTAAGAAGAAGATAAGCTAACAGAACATTGGAATCCAGATCATAATTTCCAATATGCATGACTGCAAAAATTAAGCTATAGGTATATACGATCAAGCTGAGATTTCTTCCGTAAAAAGGCTTTATATCATTGACATTTCTGTTACTGATCACCCAAACGATCCCACCCATCATAATGGCCATCATTATCCTAAGGAAGAAATAGTTTCCGGTATCAAACTGACTCTCAAGTACAAACAACCTGTTAATCAAATAAAAAGAGATAATACCGGATGAAAGCGATACATTCCGGGGTGAAAAAAGTAAGGGCAATCTAAAGGCGAGTTCTTCTATAATGGGAATCAATGAACAGGATAACAACAGAAATACAAGATCCGAATGGTTCATGTCTTCTTTCAAAGGACTGGAAATAAAAAATCCATTCATAAAAGAAAGCGCCATCCTCGCAATCAACACGATCAGAAACAGAAACAACAGCTTCAGTATCTTTCTTCCAAAAGAACCGGAAACCTTATCAGAGTTGGGCTTATAAATGAATGTGAGAAAATCCGGAAGTATTGAAAAAAAATTATCTCTTCTCATTCCCCAGCAAACCATACAGGATTTTATCCCTGATTTCATCGGTAATTTCGTCTGTAGAATCACTGTTCCTTTTGAACCAGAAATAAGAATTGTTCAGCGTATGAAGAATAAATCTTGTTGTAAATGACGGGGATTTCAGTTCCCAATTTTCAGCCTTATAAATTTCGGAGATCAGTTCTTCCACTTCCTGCTGGTAATTTTTTCTCAGCTCAACAAATTCAGGAAGTCTTTCCTCAAGATGCCGCCATTCATTGGAATAGATATGGGTAACGTCACGGTTTTTAAGAACAACTGACAAATGTTTATAGAGAAACAAATTCAGTTTTTCTTTGGGATCAATATCCGTACTCTTTACCTCCTGAAGTTCTTCAAAAAACTCCTGGGCAATCCCAAAGCAGATCCATTCCAGAATTTCTTCTTTTGAGCGGATATGGGCATAAAGTGAGGCGGCTTTGATGTTGAGCTTTGTAGCAAGATCTCTTACTGAGCTTCCCATGTACCCTTTCTCCTTGAAAAGTTCTACTGCTACCTCTAATATTTTTCTTTGTTTTTCTTTAAGTTCCATATGTCTCAGTTACCTGGAAGGGCTTTACGATTCCGTATTAATCTCAATAAAAGAAGCAGTACAATAAAAACCAATATAAAATTCACTATTGCTGCATCTCTTAAAAAACTGTTGTGGGAATAAAACTCCATGTGTCTGTAAGGTATTTCAAGCTCACGGTCCCGCAAATCTATAAACACTTTGTAAAAGGCAGCCGCCGAACAAAGGAGCACAAATGGAAAACCTAATACAAGTACACTTAATGCTATTGCAGACAGATTTTTCCGGTTTTTAGCCACAAAAACAAGCAACAGAAAAATGAGTAATTCCGCAAACAAAGCTATCAAAAAATTTTTAAAGTCTGTGAAATAGTCACCGGTAAGCCCTAAAAGCCCTGTATTCAAAACAGCGAGCAACAACACCGTAATCAGAGAAACCACCCACTGCTGTAAAGTAGAAACCCTGAATGCAATAATAACAGTAGATAAACTGAGCGCCAGATACATTAATACTAGAAGCTGCTCATCATCAAATATTTTCGATTTTCTTATATTAATGATCTTTCCGTAATAATCTTTCAGAATGTATGAATCTACATAAAACTGCTTTGTATCATAAAATTCTTCAGATGGATCGGATGCAGCATATCCACTGCGATCATCAATGTATATATCTGAAACAAACGAAGGTTCATTATAAAAATATTTAAACCATAACGAAGTCGTGACATTGGTTTTTAAATGATGTTCTTTGAGCAGAGAAAAATAGGCATCCAGTGTTTTTTTGATCTGTGCAGAATCACTTTTATAATAAAGCATTCTTACCTGATCCGTATATAAAGAATCAAGATCACTCCCGGAATAAAATATTTCAAAGTCATGATTAGCAATCATACTTTTCCATGGGAACAGCCTGCCTTTGTATTCGAAAACATCATTATTTACAGTATAAGTCATAGAGTCCGGCTGATCTTCCTGAGGAACGGTCTGCTGTATCTCTTTCGAATTGTCATCATTGAGCAGAAGCAGTCTTCCTTTATAGGCAATTTCAGCATTCTTTTTCAGTTCTTCCTTTGAAAAAACATTCATGGCTGCATACCTGCTCCCATACATCACGGTAAAAAAGGCCATTGTAAAAAAGACCATTATAATCAATACAACCAGCCATTCTTTGAAAAGGTCATTCTTCTTTTTAGGATAAAATGATTTGAATGCATTGTGCCTGATATAAAACATAAACCATACAAGAACAATGATACAGCCTATGATTCCTATTCCTACAGTAGCAAGATCCCGGTTCGTATAAAAATAAAAATCTTTGTCATGCAGGTCTTTTCCAAAATCCTGAAACCAGAACCCTGCAAGAAATGCCAATACATGAAATAACAGCCCTATCAGAATCATATAAGGAAGTTTGGTATTCCACAACAGTGGAAAACGAAGCAGTAGTGTGGTGTCTATTTTTTTTAACATAAAATCTATTTTAAGAAGAAAGCCCGGCTGGATTTTGAAATATCACGGAAATAAACAATATTGACTGCCTGTTCTAAACAAAACCTGATAAAATCTTCCCTTTTCATTTCTTTATCAAATACAGCTACAAAAGTACTTCCGTTCTGCTCCAGAGAATGAAAAGGAAGTTGGGAAAGTTTCCGTTTCAGATCAGTGATATTTTCATCGGTTTCGAATTCTATAATAAGAAATTTCACCTCTTCCCTGTTCAGATCCTGCTGTTTTCCATTTTTCAGGAAAATAATCTGATTGGAATTTTTTTCTACCTCGTAAAGCTGCTGAGAACTAAGTACAACCGCCAAAGGACGGAAAGGAGAATCTGCAATCTGTCTGAGATCTTCCAAAACCGTTTGCTGAGCAATAATATCGAGATTCGCAAGCGGCTCATCAATCAGAAGAATCTTAGGCTTTCTCAAAAGCATCCGGGCCAGCTCAAATCTCATTTTATACCCTGAACTAAGATTCTTCCAGGCATATTCTCTGAATTTTCTAAGTCCCAGTCTTGCAATGACCAGCTCTGTAATTTCTACGGATTCAGCAGGTGCATAGCCATATGATACTGCGGCAAATAAAAGATTCTGAAGAAGACTTCCTCTCCAGGACGGAGTACGCTGCGGAATGTAGATCAACTTGGAGCGAAGATCATAAGTATCTGTATAAGGAAAGAGAAAATAAAGTTCTCCCCGTGTTTCTTTCAGCTCACCGCACAAAGAACGGAGAAGCGTTGTTTTCCCATTTCCGTTTTCTCCTACCAGCCCTACCATTTCACCTGTCCTGATCTCGAGATTCAGGGGTCCCAATGTGAAAGCTTCAGAATATCTCTTCTCCCAGTTGTTCATGGTAGTCAGAATATGGCGGTCTGCCGGCTCTTTCTGTTTCAATTCAGTGGCAATTTCGGAGAACAGCTGAGTAAGTTTTTCGGGAACTTCTTCGGAATGCTGGTGGGAATCGTACCAATTCAGAAATGCATTGGTCTTCTTATAAAATATAATCTGTTCTGTATCAAGCGCGAAGTCTATGATTCGCTTTAATGTCTGATCATAGTTGCCGGAACTGATCTGATCCGTCACTTCTTCTGTATGTTCCTGAAAGGTTTTCATCGGTTTTTATTTCGGGGGAGAAGATATTAAATATTTGTTTTTCCTCCGCCATCATAAAATCGGAAATTTTGTCAAGTTAATTTTACGTTAAAAATAGCAAATCCGGAATTTTTGTCCTAATTTTTTGTAAATTTAATAATTGAACAGTTTTTGCGATAAGCTAATCGATTAAATGATTAAATAATTGATGGCATTAAGAAACTAAGCCTGAAAATTTAGTTTCTTGATGTTTTTAGGAAAATTAACCGAAACATATCATTACAAAAAATATAAAAATATGAACTTAAACCAATATACTGTAAAATCACAAGAAGCCATCCAGGCAGCACAACAGGTTGCAATGGAATTTGGCAATCAAAGTATTGAACCACAACATCTCCTTGAAGGAATCTTTCAGGTAGATGAAAATATATCGCCTTTCTTACTGAAAAAATCTGAAGCAGATGCCAATCTGGTAAGAGAGCGCAACCGTGAAAATCTGGAAAAACTCCCTAAAGTACAGGGAGGGAATATCTACCTTTCACAATCTGCCAACAAAGTTTTGCTGGACGCTCCCAATATCGCTAAAAAGATGGGGGACGAATATGTAACGATAGAGCACTTATGGTTATCTCTTCTGGAAACCACTTCTGAAGTATCCAAAATGCTCAAAGATATGGGCGTTACCAAAAACCTGCTGGAAGGAGCTATTAAAGAATTAAGAAAAGGAAGCAAAGCTACTTCTGCAAGTTCGGAAGAGACTTATCAATCCTTGAATAAATATGCTAAAAACTTCAACGAATTAGCAGCGGAAGGAAAACTGGACCCTGTGATCGGACGTGATGAAGAGATCAGAAGAGTACTGCAGATCCTTTCAAGAAGAACAAAAAACAACCCGATCCTTATCGGGGAACCCGGGGTAGGTAAAACTGCCATTGCGGAAGGAATTGCCCACAGAATCATCAGCGGCGACGTTCCGGAAAACCTGATGGATAAAACTTTGTATTCATTGGATATGGGCGCATTGATCGCCGGTGCCAAATATAAAGGAGAGTTTGAAGAACGTCTGAAGTCTGTGGTAAACGAGGTTATCAAATCTGACGGACAGATCATTCTTTTCATTGACGAAATCCATACCCTGGTAGGTGCCGGTGGTGGTGAAGGCGCGATGGATGCTGCGAATATTCTGAAACCAGCTTTAGCAAGAGGAGAACTGAGAGCCATTGGAGCCACTACTTTGAATGAATACCAAAAGTATTTTGAAAAAGACAAGGCTTTGGAAAGACGTTTCCAGAAGGTAATGGTGGAAGAACCGGATACTGAATCCGCAATTTCCATCCTTAGAGGAATCAAGGATAAATATGAGGCTCACCACAAAGTAAGAATCAAAGACGAAGCGATCATTGCAGCAGTGGAAATGTCTCAAAGATATATTTCAGACCGATTTTTACCGGATAAAGCCATCGACCTTATTGATGAAGCTTCTGCCAAACTGAGAATGGAGATCAACTCCAAACCGGAAGAACTGGATGTTTTGGACCGAAGACTGATGCAGTTGGAAATTGAGCTGGCCGCTATTTCAAGAGAAGGCAACCAGACTAAAATCGACCATTTAAAAGAGGATATTGCTAAAATTTCTGAACAGAGAAATGAGATCAATGCCAAGTGGCTGAAAGAAAAACAGAAAAGTGAAGATCTTACCCAGATCAAAAAAGATATAGAATCTCTGAAACATGAGGCGGAAAGAGCTTCCAGAGCCGGAGATTATGCAAAAGTAGCGGAAATCCAGTATGGAAAACTCCGTGAAAAGGAAGATGAGCTTGCGAAAGTTGAGTTGGAAATGCAGAACCATCAGAATGAGCTGATCAAGGAAGAGGTTACTGCTGAAAACATCTCTGAAGTGATTGCCAAATGGACAGGTATTCCTGTAACTAAATTATTGCAATCAGAAAGAGATAAATTATTGAATCTGGAAACCGAACTTCACCACAGAGTCGTAGGACAGGATGAAGCCATTGAAGCCGTAGCTGATGCGATCAGAAGAAACAGAGCCGGACTGAGCGACGATAAAAAACCTATCGGATCATTCCTGTTCCTGGGAACAACCGGTGTGGGTAAAACTGAGCTTGCAAAAGCTTTAGCTGAGTTCTTATTCGATGATGAAAACAATATGACCAGAATTGATATGAGTGAATATCAGGAACGTCACAGTGTTTCCAGACTGGTAGGTGCGCCTCCCGGATACGTAGGATATGACGAAGGCGGTCAGCTGACTGAAGCGGTAAGAAGAAGACCTTATTCTGTAGTGCTTCTGGATGAAATTGAAAAAGCGCATCCGGATGTTTTCAACACCTTATTGCAGGTTTTGGATGACGGACGTCTGACTGACAACAAAGGTCGTGTAGTGAATTTCAAAAACTCAATCATCATCATGACCTCGAATCTGGGCTCCCATCTGATTCAGGAGAACTTTGAGAATCTTACAGAGGAAAATCAGGATGAGATTGTGGATAAAACCAAAGACGAAGTTTTTGACTTACTGAAGCAGACTTTACGTCCGGAATTCCTGAACAGAATTGATGAGATCGTATTGTTCCAGCCTTTAAGAAAAAAAGAAATCGGAAAAATCGTTCAGTATCAGCTGAGAGGGTTCAATGATATGCTGGCCAAACGAAATATCATCATGACCTTCACTCAGGATGCGGTAGATTATCTGATGGACAAAGGCTATGATCCTGCCTTCGGGGCAAGACCTTTAAAAAGAGTGATCCAGCAGGAAGTACTGAACAAGCTTTCTAAAGAGATTCTTGCAGGAAACGTCAATGATGGAGACAGAATCACATTGGATTACTTCGTAGAAACAGGTTTGGTATTCAGACCTACTGAAAAATAAAATAGTTTTTTTCATATACATTAATTTTTGTAGATGAGTGCTGTAGAGAAATCTGCGGCACTCATTTTTTTTCTGTACTTTTAAAACAAAATTATATCAATATACAGCTGACCTGGTCTGCAGGGATCCTAAAAAATACGAATGCATTTAATATATAACAGAGATTGTTTTTCCATTTTTTCATACACAATGGTTTAGTTTTATTTATACTTTTTCACGAGTATACAATCCGTAAAATCACGGTAAAATTAACAGTATAATTCCCATTTAGTAAATGCATTTCCTAGGATATTTTTTACGAAATTTGCATATTAACTGAAATGTATACTATAAACAACTAAGCTATGAGTTCAGAATCAAACAACCCCCTACAACCAGGTGTAATGTCTAACAATCTTATCAAAGTTTTAGTAGATAACTATCGTCAGAATCACCTGCCAGCTATTAAAAATAATTTAGGAATAGAAGACGCTCATTCTATATGGTTTGATCTTCCTAAACTAAAAAGATTCATTGCTATAGTGGAAGAAGAAGCTTTAAAAACCAACCCTGAAGTTACTGAAGATGATTTAGGGATCAGATTTTATTATGCATCCTATCCAAAAGCTGAGAACTGGGATATTATGGACTCTCATCCCGTACCGAAAGAATATGCTGAAAAGCACACGTTAGTGATGATTCCCACGCTAAAAAGCACAAATGAAGAGGGAGATGTTCTTCACGCTGATTTCAATAGCCTTCAAGCCAGCGGTAAATCTTTAGGATTAAGAACAGCCAAAAAAGCAGGACCTCCCAATGGCGGACCTTCCGATGATGATGGAACCATTGGGGAAAATCAAGGACTACTGATCCCACCATCAGCGCCTATGGGGGAATCTTATTAATTACTATTTATATTCTAAAACACAATATGACCGAGTTCCAGGAATTTATCCAAAATAGCATGCTTTTCTCTGAGGGACTTGCTGCATTTGTTGCACTTTTGTATTATAACCGTTTAAAAGAAATACAGTGGAAGCTTTTTGCCATCTATCTGGTTATTATTTTTCTGGGGGAAGCATACAGTAAATGGGGGAACTTTATTCATTTTACTAAAGCTCAGTATTATAATTACCTTTTAATGCCTATCCAATTCATATTTTTTTATTGGTTATATGCAGCAAAATCTTTAGGAAAGCGCAAGCTGTTTTGGATATTATCCATTTTATATTTACTTTCATTTATTCCTAACGAATTGTATTTTGTAAAGAATAAGATAGTATTTGCCTTCAACTACACATTGGGATGTTTGATGCTGATGCTTTTGGTAATCATGGAGTATTATAAGCAAATTACCTCACAGGACATTCTCAATTTCTATAAAAACAAAATGTTTTATATTAATTTGGGAATTACATTGGCCTATATAGGAACATTACCCTTTATGACATTCATGTCACTGTTGGTAAAATACAAAGAAATCTGGGATATTTATTTTAGTTATTTCCTGATCTCTGGATTCGTGATGTATATTTTATTTGCAAGTTCATTCATATGGGGAAAACGGAACTCTTAATTGTCATTATTCTATTCAATATCCTTTTTGTAATGTTCATCGTTGCAGTGATGGTCTATATCATCAACTACAGACAGCGCAAAAAGGAATACCTGAACGAAATTGAGATGAAAAATGAACTTCATCAGAGGGAACTTCTGTCTACCCAGTTGGAGATCCAGCAAGCTACCATGCAGCAGATCGGTCGGGAACTTCATGATAATATAGGCCAGAAACTAACCCTGGTAAGTCTGTATGTACAGCAGATGCTTTACGAAAACAGAGCCCCGGAAGCCAGTGAAAGAATAGATCAGGTTTCACAGATCATCAACCAGTCTCTTCAGGATCTCCGCAGCCTTTCAAAAACCCTGACGGATGATAATATCAACCAGAAGGAAATCATAACTTTGATTCAGGAGGAAGTGGATAACACCAATTCTTTCAGAAAATGCAAGGTAAGTTTCGAGCATAATTTCAGCCAGCTGGATCTGGGATTTGTGCATAAAAATGTACTTTTGAGGATTACCCAGGAATTTATTCAGAACAGCATCAAGCATTCCGGCTGTCAGAATATTTTCATCAACCTGAATACCTCTGAGGATATTCTCTGGGAGCTTACCATTTGTGATGACGGAAAAGGATTCGATACTAAGAAGATAACTTCCAATGGTATTGGTCTTACCAACATGAAAAACAGAGCTGAGATCATTGGTGCCCAGTTCAGTCTTGAAAGTAAGGAAAACGAAGGCACCACTCTTCATATTATTTTAAAAAAACAGTCATGAAAAAATCTATTGTAATCGTTGACGACCATATACTTATTGCCAAAGCCCTGGAAGGGATCATCAGTAACTTCAGCGAGTTTGAGGTCATCTATGTCTGTGAAAACGGCAAAGATCTGATTCAGAAGTTTGAAGAAGGCAACATCATTCCGGATATTATCCTTTTAGACATCAGTATGCCGATCATGGACGGCTTTGAAACAGCAGCCTGGCTTACCAAAAACCATCCTGACATCAAAATCATGGCTCTCAGCATGCAGGGAGATGATAACAGTGTCATCAAAATGATCAAAAACGGAGCAAAAGGCTATCTTCTGAAAAATACCCATCCCAAAGATCTGGAAACAGCACTTTCCAGACTGAACACTGACGGCTTCTTTTATCCTGAATGGGCTTCAAAGATCATTTTTTCCAATCTCGGAAAAGATCAGGAATCTGAAGCTTTGGTAAAAATCTCTGAACGGGAAAAAGAATTCCTGAAGTATACGGTAACCGAACTCAGCTACAAGGAAATTGCAGACAGAATGTGCTGCAGTCCGAGAACTGTAGAAAGCTACAGAGATCAGCTTTGTGAAAAACTGGATTTAAAAACCCGTGTAGGACTTGCTGTTTTTGCCATCAAAAATGGTTTTGCCAATTAAACCCAATATAAAATTATTCTCCAAAAAGAGAATTTTAACGATAATTTTTTATTCAAAACAAGCATGACAATAAAAAATAAAAAACACAAATAGTAAAATTGGTTAAAATTCAATATAATTCAAATTAATTTAAAGTAAAAACAAACAAAACACTGATAAAATAAGAATAATTTAAACAAATTGCGAAATAATTTGCATATCAATTTTAAATAATATAATTTCACATCCTCAAATCCAAAATTTAATGATATGAAAAAATTCTTATTTGGAGCCCTCGTTCTGGGCTTAATGTCAGCGTGTAATACCGACAGCGTGACTAATCAAAACGATCCTCCGGTGAGTCAGGAAGTTTCTCCAGGAAGTGCTATGAAAAGAAGCTGTCCTTCTGAAGAGATAAGAGCAGAAATGCTTCAGAAAAATCCTGCCCTGAGACAAAAAATGACGGAGATCGAAGCCGGAACGGAGAGGTATGTCAACAACCTTGCACTAGGCAAAGTTCTTGCCGATGGTACCGTTGAAATCCCGGTTGTCTTCAATGTTATCTACAACACTGCCGCTCAAAATGTTTCTGATGCCAGAATCGCAGAACAAATTGCCGTTCTGAATGCAGATTATGGAGCGACCAATACTGATATTGGGAATATCCCTGCCGCATTCAAACCTTCTGCAGCAGGTGATGTAAAAATCCGTTTCAAACTGGTGGCTACCAATCGTAAACAAAACTCAAAAACAGGTTGGAAATCTAATCTGGAAGAAATGAAAAAAGCGAGCACCGGAGGTATTGATGCCACTGATGTTACTAAAAATATGAATATCTGGATAGTGAATTCTATTCTTGATCAAAACGGACAACCTGGAACATTGGGTTATGCTTATTATCCGGAAAATGCCGGGCAATGGTATGACGGTCTTGTAATAGGCTATCAGTATATCGGTAAAACAGGGGCTTCTGCACCATTCAACCTGGGAAGAACGGTAACTCATGAAGTAGGACACTACCTGAATCTTCCACACCTTTGGGGATCTTCTGATGCGGGATGCCAGACAGATTATTCTAATGATACACCGGTTTCCCCTGGTCCAAACTATGGAACACCTACCTACCCTCTTAACAGAGTATGCGGAGGGGTAAGCCGTTCTCAGATGTTCATGAACTATATGGACTATGTAGATGACAAAGTAATGATCATGTTCTCTGCCAATCAGAAAACAAGAATGCAGGCTGTAGTAGCTGCTTCAGGCCCAAGATCCGGACTTAGATAACCTATCACTTCAAATTTGATTACTAAAAAATATAATCTATCTCTACTCAGGGATAGATTTTTTATTTCTTTAATGCTATCAGTATTAAAAATAACACTGCACTCCTATAACACCTGTTTATTATAAAACAAAATTTATAAATATTTTCAAGCTATTATTTAAATTAAAAATATTCCAAAAAATATCAAAAACATAAAATTATATACATTAAAAAATATTATCAGATTTAAAAATAAACAATTTCACTCTATTTAACCAAAATTCAACACAAACTAAAAACAACAATAATAAACGCAAATAAAACCGGAATAAAATAAATATTATAAAATTATTTTGCTGATTAATTAAAAATTAAATAAATTAACACTCTCACAATTCAAAATAACGATTATGAAAAAACTTTTTTTTGGAGCACTTATGCTCGGCCTAATGTCTGCCTGTAACAGTGACAACATTAACAATCAAAATGAAACTCCGGTTGACGAACCCTCTCTTTCCGCAGGAATTGCCCAAAGAGGATGTGCTTCTGAGGAAATACGACAAGAAGCTTTAAAAAACAGCCCTGAACTCAGACAACGATTGGTAACATTGGAAAATAATACCGAAAAATTTGCCAACAACCTGGCTTTAGGAAAAGTTCTTGCTGATGGCACCGTTGAAATTCCGGTTATAGTGAATGTTTTATACAAGACTACAGCAGAGAATGTTTCCGATGCAAGAATCGCAGAACAAATCAGTGTCCTGAACGCTGACTATTCCGGTACAAACAGCGATGCCAGCAAAATCCCTTCAGAATTTAAAACTATTAGTTCCGGTGACACGAAGGTAAAATTCAGGCTGGTAAATACCGTCAGAAAATCGACTTCAAAAACAAGCTGGGCAACAAATGATGACATGAAAAAAGCTTCCAAAGGAGGTATTGATGCTACTAATCCCACGAATTATCTGAACATCTGGGTAGTTGGTAAAATGACCAGCCAGGGGAGAACTATTCTTGGATACGCTACATTTCCTGAATCTGCCGGATTATGGAATGATGGCGTTGTCATCGGAGCTCCCTATTTTGGAAAAACCGGAGCTTCATCTCCTTTTAACTTAGGAAGAACAGCAACTCATGAAGTGGGACATTATCTAAACCTAAGACATATTTGGGGAGATGCTAATTGTGGAAATGACCTGGTAAGCGACACTCCTACACAGACAACAGCTAATTATGGTAAACCGGCTTATCCTCTTTACAATACTTGTGGAGGTGTCAACCGATCTGTGATGTTTATGAACTATATGGATTATGTAGATGATGGTGCCATGTTTATGTTCTCTGCAGGCCAAAAAACAAGAATGCAGTCTGTGGTGGCTTCTTCTGGCGCAAGATCCGGATTAAGAGTGTATTAAATTATACTATTTTTAAATATTTAAAATCTATCTCATCTATGGGATAGATTTTTTTAATATTTTTACGCCACTAAAATTTCATGGTCACTAAGGATGAAAAAATTAGCATTAGCATCAGCAATACTGTTGCACTTCCATTGTTATAAAGCACAGGACACCATTCACACCAGAAATCTAAAGGCAGATCTTGCCATGATTCACCCTGATAATCCCTTTCAGGAAAAAACACCTTTCTTTAAAAAGGAATGGGTGAAGAAATCTGTGGCGCCTGCCATACTTTTCACGGCCGCCGCCGCAACCTGGGGAGAAAAAGAGAATATCCGCGAGGTAAGAAACCGATATTTGC
This sequence comes from Chryseobacterium sp. FR048, assembly GCF_056844665.1. NCBI lineage: Bacteria > Pseudomonadati > Bacteroidota > Flavobacteriia > Flavobacteriales > Weeksellaceae > Chryseobacterium > Chryseobacterium sp. FR048. Next base: position 80,073 of record NZ_JBXDSE010000013.1, read on the forward strand.
CCAATTTCAAGGTCAAATACGACGATTATCTTCAGTATGCCCCTGCGGCTACCGTTTATGGATTAAAACTCGCCGGAGTAAAAGGGCGAAACAATATAGGAAGAGCTACCTTGTCTTATGGTACCAGTTTAGTCATTATGGCCATTTTAGTGAATTCTATTAAATATACTGCTAAAGTGGAACGTCCGGACGGTTCCAAAAATAACTCTTTTCCATCAGGGCACGCTGCGATGGCATTCACCAATGCGAGTTTTCTACATAAAGAGTATGGTATGGTAAACTCAGCCTATAGTATTGCAGGATATGGTTCTGCCACCCTTACAGGTCTTGGCCGAAACCTGAATAACAGACACTGGGTTCCGGATATTCTTGCCGGTGCCGGTATCGGAATTATATCAACAGAGCTTGGGTATTTTTTCATCGATAAAATTTATAAGAATAAGGGAGATAATTTAAGCATCTTATCCAGAATACAAGGAAATGATTATCCTTCATTTCTTGCTCTGAAAATGGGTACAGCATTAGGTACCACCAACTTCCTGAGGGAATCTGAACTGGATGACAAGAAGCAAGTCGGTTTTGAAGGCGGATTGGAAGGCGCCTATTTCTTTTCAAAAAAATGGGGTGTGGGAGCGGATATAAGTTTCAGCAGCTTCCCTATTAAATCTCAAAGAATCACCTTTGATGACGGACAGGGTTTTGGTGACCACGAAATCAAAACGCAATCTCTGGGATTCCTGGCTGCAGGGATAGGCCCTTATTATTCTCATGAATTTTCTGATAAATGGCAGCTTACTTTAAAGGCAACGGCAGGATATTCAGCGACCGCGAGTGGAAAAGTATTTGTAAAAGGAGATGGTATAGACACTCCTACTCATGAGCTTCAGATAGCCCGATACAAACCGAAACCAGCTTTCCGTTGGAATACCGGAGCTTCTATTACCTATAAATTCAATCCGGGATTAGGACTTACACTGTATTCTGACTACAACCAGATCAACTCTACCATCCGTTATCACTTCAGTGACGACATTAAAGAAAGTGAAGAACTTGATCAGGAACTTAACCACATGATTGCTAAAGAAAAAATCAATTATGTTACCTTAGGCTTACGGTTAACGGCCTATTTTTAAAATAAAAAAGCCTTCAGTATTATTGAAGGCTTTCATTTTTATAATGTTTTAGTGTTATCTTCCGGAGTATAATCCATGAAAAGATCACCGTCCAGCTTCACCGATTTTACTTTTTTCTTGATAGGAATCACAAGATCGGTCATTTTCTGATCTTTTTCCCAAACAGAAGGTGAAAAATGCAGTTTCTCGGTTGTTCCGTCTTCATAAGCCAATAAAGCATCAAACGGAATCGCAAAACCACCTACGTTCACTACGTTTACAGTAAGCAAATCATTCATTTGTGAAACTTTCCCCACTTTCAAATCAATATAATTATTGGTATAAAACCAATTATGGAAAAACCAGTTCAGATTTTTTCCGGAACCTGTATTCATTGAATTAAAATAATCCCATGGCACAGGATGCTTCCCGTTCCAGTTATTCATATAGTGATGCAAAGCCTTTTTGAATAAGTCATCTCCCAGATAATCTTTCAGAGCCAGATAGGACAGAGAAGCTTTCACATAAGAATTGTTTCCGTACCCTGCACCGCTTACCTGAGTACTCATGGTAATCACAGGCTGATCCTGTTCTGCTGAAGGATCATTGATCCATTTTTTAACCCTGAAGTTTTTATAAAACTCTTTGGCAGCTTCTTCTCCGTTTTCATCAATTCCGATAAGGTATTCCAGGGTGGTGGCCCAACCTTCATCCATAAAGGCATATCTCGTTTCATTGATTCCCATATAAAAAGGGAAATAGGTATGGGCAATCTCATGATCTGCCGTAAGCCTGGCATCCCTCAGGTCATCAGGAATACTGCTATCGTTGATCATCATTGGATATTCCATATCAGCATATCCCTGAATGGCAGTCATGGCATTGTAAGGATATTCTACGCCCGGCCATTTTTTGGAGAACCAATCCAGGTTATAGCGCATCCAGTCTACATAATGTTCAAAATCTTTTGCCCCGTTTTTATACCCGGCCTGCACACTTGCTCTTTTAGTTTTCAGCTGTACACTTGCGGCATCCCAAACGTAATGGTTGCTCATGGCAAAGCAGAAATCTGTAATATGATTGGCTTTAAATTTCCAGACGTTCCATTTATTCTGACGGGTTACTTTCCCGGACTTCATTTCCTGCTCTGTTGCAATGTGCATTACTTTATCACTCTTCAGCGACGCTTTATATCTTTTCAGATATTCCGGCTGAAGGACATCGTCAGGGTTCAGAAATTCACCGGTTGACCAGACTACATAATTTTTGGGGGCTGTAATCGCAAAGCTGTAATCATTGAAGTCGTTGTAAAACTCCTGTCTGTCTGAATGTGGAAGCATATCCCATCCGTTATAATCATCGTAAACTGAAATTCTGGGGAAAGAATAGGCTACATAAAACGTTTCAGGATCTATCTGCCCTTCTCTTCCACTCTGTACAGAAAGAGGATATTCCCATTCTATTTTTACCTCAGCTTTAGCTCTTGATTTTAAAGAGGATTTTAGTTTTACTTTTTCAACAGTTCCCCAGTCATCACTGTTAATATCATACTTCTCCCCATTCACGATGAAAGATTTGATCTTCAGTCCAGAGGAAAGAAAATCCTTAGATACAATCCCTGATCTTGGTGATTGTGGCTTGTGCAGATTATTTACAAATCTTATAGCCAGTTCATTCAGCTGATCCGGGCTGTTATTTGTATAAACAATCGTTTCTTTTCCGGAAACCATCTTTGTACCGGCATCCACTTTTACGTCTACATTGTAAATTCCCTTATTCTGCCAATAGTTTTTGCCCGGTGCTCCTGATATATCTCGCGTTCCTTTATCATAAGCTTTTCTGATATTTCTCGGCATATACAAGTCCTGTGCAGAGAGCTGCATCAAAGAAACCACCATCAGCATTCCGGAAAAAATTTTCTTCATAACGATCCTTTTTAAAGATAGGTATCAAAAATAGCGAAAATGTAACACTGGACGGTAATTTCTTTTGTAATAATGTTTTATGACAGATTATTTTTTGTTTAAAATATTCTATAGCCTATCCTGCTCTGCTGCCTTTTTGATCGTTTTTACATTCTTCACGGATTGATTTCCAAAATTGAACTTCAATGAAAGTGTAAAGCCTTGTGCATCTGTATAATCAAGGAAATAATTATCCTGGTTCGCATATTTCGTACTCACTTTCTGGCCTGTTGTTCTGAAAATATCACTGACGATAAGCCCCGCTTCAAGCTTTTTATTAAAGAACTTCCTATTCATCACAAAATAAGCAGACCATGTACTGGAAATTCTGAAAGGCCCCTGAATTCCCGGAGAGTAATAACGGTGTCCCATCTCCATTTTCCAGTCGCTGGCTTTATCTAAAGTAAAGCTTGTAGAAATATTGGAATTCAGATTCCATACTTTATTCTGACGCAGGATTCCGTCAACACCGTTGAAATAGTTTTCATTATGCTCCAGATTTTCAGACACAATAATATTCCACCATGGTTTTACCTCGAAATTTTTGTATAAACTCAAGCCAAAAGCCTGTCCTTTCTCGATATTGGTAAAATGGTACACCACATTGTTCGTCGCCGGTACCTGATACGAAATCTCCATAGCCGGATACTGATCTTTACGGTAATACAGATCCACATTCCAGTTTTTCCAGGAGTAGCTCAGGTTCAGATTATGCGTAATCGTTGCTTTTAGCTGGGGATCTCCCTGGAAATATGAGAACAGGTTATAATAAGATTTTGCCGGATTCAGCCATGAGTAAGAAGGTCTGCTGATTCTTTTGCCGTAGGAAAATCCGAATTCCTGTTTATTTTCTGTGGTATACTGGGCATAAAAAGTGGGGAAAAATTTCCAGTAATTGCTTTTATTAAGTTCATAAGGTTCAGAGACGATTCCTTCAAGATTGGTCATTTCAGCACGCAACCCACCTTTGAAGTTCCATTTTCCGATGTTGTAGGAAAGTGAAGAATACAGGGCAAAATTATGTTCCTTATAGTCGAAGATACTGCTCTTTTCAGGTCGGTACTCCAATACTCCATTTTCATTATCTGAAAAATTCAAAATACTGTTCGTCTTTACAAAGCTGTATTTTGCTCCGGATTCAAGTTCCAGTTTGTCGCCTTTCCACTGATAATCCAACTGCGTAGAATACAATTGTACATCTGCTTTATTCTGCGTCATGAAATTTTCTTCTCTTGGCAATTGGCCTGCAAAATTCAAGTGGGTTGCTACATTCTGATATTTGCTTGCATTGTTCCCAGTAAAGTAATTGATCCAGGACAAACTGCTTTTCTTATTCAGTTTCCGGTCTATCTGAAAGCTTAAAGAATTATTGATGGAACGGGAATGATGATCATTGATCGTCCTGTAATCAGACTCTACAATATCCTGTGCATTGTAGATCAGAGTGGGAACATTGTAGGTTCCAAAAGATTTCGGAGCAAAAAAACCTGAATAATTGAGGCTTAGGTTAGTGAGACTGTCTATCTCATACTCCACATTGAAATTCAGGGTGTTCTGGTTATTGTTTTTATCCTTTCTGTTCATGGTACTGATCCATCTGGTCTGACTTTCCTGATAATTGACAAAGTCTGTTCCTTCCCGGTAGTAGGTCCCTAAGCCTCTGTAATAGCTTGCCATTACGGAAAGCTTATCTTTTTTATAATATTGGGAAAGGCCAAAGACACCTTTCGCATATTGAGTCTGTACATATTTGGAAGAGAGAATTCCCCGGTAGCCTTCGATCTTGTTCTTTTTCATAACAATATTCAGCACGGCACTTCCGGAGGCTTCATATTTGGCGGGGGGATTGGTGATGACCTCCACAGATCTGATCTCATCTCCCTGGGTATTTTCCAGGAGGTTCTTGAGCTCATCTCCGGTCAGCATTACTTTTTTATCATTGATCGTCACCAGGATTCCTGCACTTCCTTTTACGGTAAGCACGTTATTGTTTACACTTACATTGGGCGTATTCTTTAAGATCTCCCAGGCATTCAGTGAAGAAATATTGCTGTTTTCCACATTAAATTCCAGACGGTCTACTTTTCTTTTCACCAACGGCTTTCTTTTCGTCATGACCACTCCTTCTATTTCCTGAGATTCTTTTTTAAGGATGATCTGTATGGCGTCAGCACTTTCCAGGTCCAACATCTTTTCATACAAAGAATATCCTTTCCCCATAGCTACCAGTTTTATATTCGGCTCTGAAATACCCTCCAATATAAAACTTCCGTTGCTGTCTGTTTTCAGCTCTTTGATCAGCTCATTTTTTGAATTGAAAAGCTCAATCTTCACGGCTGAAATTTTTTCATGTTCCAGATTTTCAACCGTTCCGCCAATCTTTTGTTTCTGAGCGAGGGTTAGTATCGGTAAACACAGGAAAAGAATAATCTTGTTCATAATCATATGGTTTTTTTGATGTAAAACAATACTGCTCTTGTTCTACACCACAAAATTCTATATTGGGCAGGAGAATTTCGGTTAATGGAAGGTTAATGATGGGTTAATGTCTGTTTCTCTTTTAAAACTGAAATTCTACAGTTAACGAAAGGTTAATGCCCTGATAATATTTCAGGAAAATGGTTAAAACTTTATCTTTGTTTCGATGATAACCAAGAGCAAAAATCTGATCTTCCTCTTTGCCACCTTATTCCTTCTTCTGTTGGGAATACAGGTGTATTTTCTGTACAAAACCTATCAGGTAAAGGAAAGAGACATCTACAGATCAGCCAGCGATGGCCTTGCGAGCTTTACGGACAAGCTTGAGAACATCCATGATGCCAAGGAAATGAAAAGTGATACACTTCAGAGAATCATCAGCAGATATTATAATAAGGAGATCAGTCAAAAGGAATTCATCCATCATTTCATAGAAGACAGGAAGGCTTCCAGAAAAAGGCTCAATGATTATATAGACAGCCGCCTGAAAAAAGACGGGTATAAAATCTCCGCAAGAATTGAATACACTTCTATCATTCATCTTCCGGACAGTACAAAGCTGATCAATCAGCCCATCATCATTTATGAAACAAAAGACAAGGTCAAAAAGCCCAAGGTAACCAGTACCGGAACCTGGAGAACCTCTTCTACCAAGGAAACCAAAGAAAAAGAAAACAACCGGGAGAGGGAAACATTTTTCGTCACCAGCAAGACCGATTTTGAAATAAAAAATATAAAGGCTCTTGTCTTCAAAGAGCTTACTTTATTGATTATCTGCTGCATTATCCTGCTTGCCAGTGTACTGCTTTTATACATTTTCACCCTCAACAACCTCATCAAACAGCAAAAGCAGGTTGAAGTTCTCCACACCGTTGTGGATAATATTTCCCATGAGTTTAAAACGCCTATCGCAACTTTAAAAATAGCGTCCAAAACATTGAAGAAAGGCTGGAATCCTGATACGCTTCCTCTTATTGACCGACAAATTTCGCGGCTTGAAAGTTTAATGTATCAGCTTCATAACGATGAACCCCCTAAAGAAATCATTGCTGTAAAACCGGAAGACTGGGACTTTTTTATTCAGGATCTTGTTTTTACTTATCCTCAAACAGAATTTAAATTCGAAAATAAAGTCACTGAAAAGCTTCCTTTTGACAAAAACCTCATGGAGACGGTCATTAAAAATCTTTGTGAAAACAGCATCAAATATGGTGCTTCCATGGTCCGGGTAAACACCAACAGCTCCGCTCAGCATCTCGAGATCGAAATTTCAGATAATGGGCACGGTATGGAAAGTAAGGAACTTACCAACATTTTTGAAAAGTTCTACAGAATACAGTCTAATAACATCCACAATAGCAAAGGGCTCGGGCTTGGACTTTATTTTGTAAAAAAAATAATTACTTCTTATGGAGGCAAAGTAAGTGTTTCCAGCCAGCCCGGTGTAGGAAGTACTTTTAAAATATCGGTTCCCTATGAAGGTTCTGCCTTGTAAAATCAATGAATACACTTTCAATCCTACAACAGGACAGTTTGAAAAATATAAATAATAATGAGTAAAAATAAAATCCTTCTGGCAGAAGACGATCCGGATTTCGGAATGATCCTGAAACAATATCTGGAACTGGAAGATTTTGAAGTCACCTGGTTTCAGAATCCTGAAGAGATTATCCCTATTGTTTCTTCAGACTTTCCGTTTCACATTGGCATTTTGGATGTCATGATGCCTAATATCGACGGCTTCTCTCTGGCTAAAATCATTTTAAAGGAAAGAAGTAATTTCCCACTCCTGTTTTTAACGGCAAAAAACCAGAAAATAGACAGACTGACGGGGCTAAAAATAGGCGCTGATGACTATATTCCCAAACCCTGTGATCCGGAAGAGCTGGTTTTAAGAATCAAAAATATACTGAAGAGAACTTTACCAGCCATTACAGAAACTCAGATCAGGATTGGAAATTATCACCTGGATACTCAAAAGCTGCAGCTTTCCCATCCCAATGGCAATATAAGGCTTACGGCCAGAGAACAGGAACTTCTTTTATATCTTCTGAGACACAATCATTCTATGATCACAAGAGATAATATTCTGGATAACCTCTGGGAAACCAATGATTATTTTACAGGAAGAAGCCTGGATGTATTCATCAGCAGACTCAGAAAATATTTCAGTCATGATCCGGAAGTAAAAATCCAATCCCTGAGAGGAATTGGATTTGAAGTGGATTTTCCAACTGATGGTTCTTTATAGTGAAAGGTTCACGATAACCGGAAAATGATCTGACGGATACAACAGATTTTCCCTTCTGTCATTGATATGACGGTGAGATCTGATTTTAAAACCTTTGGTAAAAATATAATCAATTCTTTCTTTCGGAACTTCATTGACATTGAATGCCGTGAAGGTTCCTACCGGACCGTAATGTTTGGTTTCGGAATGATAAAAAGTATCTTTCATGTTTTGAGAAAGGATCTTAATTGGTTCTGAATCATCGGTCAGATTAAAATCTCCGCTCAAAGTTACAGGCAGATTCTTCGGATTTAGTTCTTTGATTTTTTTCAGGATCAGTTCAGAAGATTTTACTCTTGCTACATTTCCTACATGATCGAAATGAAGATTCATAGCCAGAAATTCTTTTTTCGATTTCTTATCTTTAAAAACGGCATAAGTACAGATTCTGTTCAGGGCGGCATCCCAACCTTTTGAAGGTTTCTCAGGGGTTTCGGATAACCAGAAAGTCCCTGACTTTACCACCTCAAGTCTGTTTGTATCATAAAAAAGAGCAGAAAATTCTCCTTTTTCTTTGCCATCGTCTCTTCCTACACCGATATAGTCATAATTCTTCAACCCGGCCTTAATATCTTTCATCTGTTCCGGAAGTGCTTCCTGTACTCCGAAATAATCCGGGTGATAATAGGTCAGCAGATCTGCCACATCCTTCTTTCTCTGCGGCCACGCATTTTCTTTATCTGATTCCACATTGAGCCTGATGTTGAAACTCATTACGGTAAGGTCCTGTGCAAATCCCAATACCGAAAGCATCAGGAACACCATTGAAAATCTGAAATTCATAGTTTATTTTATCAATTAGAGACAAAAATAAAACTTCTCCGCGACAGAGAAGCTCCATTGGTATGATTATATTGTTAAATTATCTCTTTCTTCTTCTACAGATATAAAATACTCCTGAAATTCGGACTCAGAAACCGGAACCGGGCTTTCAAGTTTTACCACGCCTATTGTTTTATAGTGGGCAGCCAGCCTGATTTTTTTAGTTTTGAGAAACTTTTCAAGCTCTTCTAAATTTATATCTTTTTTTAAAACGGCTAAGTAAGTCATCATGTTCAGATTTGTATTAAACCGTTTCCTATATCTCTGTATTTCATGCCATCGATGGGCCTCGCTTTATTCTCAATAAGTTCCCAGATCTCTTTTGCTGACTTCTCAGGAAACTGTTCCATATACAATGCAGCAAGGCCGGAAACATGGGGAGCAGCCATACTGGTTCCGCTCATCGCGTAATAAAAAAACTTTTTATTCTTTGAATTTTTAGGATAGGTACTGATAATGTCTACTCCGGGAGCGCAGACATCTACATTTCCTCCCGTGGAAGGGTTGAGACCGGCATTTGAAAACCTGGCAACCCTCATTTGCCCATCTACTGCTGCCACAGCCATTATTGATTTTGAATTGGCAGGCATGGAAACAGGTTGTGGAATCTGTGGCCTATTGCTGTCATTTCCTGCTGCTGCAATAATAAGGCAGTTATTTTCCAGCGCCCGTTCTCCTATGGTTTCAAAAAGAACCGAAGGCTGATCATTCAGTTTTACCGGAGAAGCCAGTGAAAGGGACAGGATTCTGAATTTTTTCGTAATCGCCCAGTCTATCGCATCAATCACACTGCTTGTAGTACCTCTGCCGCTGTCCGAAAGGACTTTGGCAACCTTAAGATTACAACCATTCGCAATTCCAAATCGTTTTCCGGTGTCACTTCTGATATTTCCTGTAGCAATCCCGGCACAATGAGTTCCGTGTCCGTTGGGATCTCTGTTCCAGTCTTCACCGTCAATGAAAGATTTCCCTTCTATTTCTTCAGACGAGAAATCAGGATGGGAAGTTTCAAGCCCTGTATCCAGAATGCAGATGTCAATTCCTTTTCCTGTATATTGAGCTCTTTCCATTCCGATCGCTTTCAGCCCCCACTCCATTTCAACCATTGATTTTTGAGGCAAGGGTTTAGTGGTCAGAAATTTTTCAAGTTCAGAAATTTTTTCGGAAAGTCCTGCTGACTGTTTTTTGAGTTCGGTGATCAGTTGTAATTCATCGGCGGAGAAAAACTCCCGTTCTTTTTCATAATATACAATAGGATTCGATTCATTCTTCATAGCACTTTTCAATTGCTCTTCATCCATGTTTTCCACTACAAGCACTCCAAGGTTTTTGTACAGAACCCCGTTATCCTGATCAATGATCTGATAAGAGCGGTTTTCTTTGGAAAGAAATTCTGAGGAAGTAATACTCACTTCCAGCTCTTTCTCTACTTTTTTAAGGGAAGTTTTCTGCTGATCCTGCAGCAGAACAATATATCTTTCGGTTTCCATAATGATATTTTTTTAAATTAACTTCAGAAACACTTCTTCCAGAATAAGGAAAATATCTTCCGGAATGACCATCAGTCTCAGTTTTTTGTTAACTCCGGAAATAGCCGTGTTTTGTGTAGTCAGTGAAGTCCAGAAACTTTCAATTTTGGATACAGAGTTCAGTTCTTTCAGTTTTTCATCATCCAGAATACCGTTCTGATACAGAGATACGATGATTCCTGAAATAAGCTCTTCTGCCTCTTCCAGCTTCCTGGTCTCTTTGGTATAGATGTCCATCAGAATATCATAAATACTTTCTATTCCATTGAATGAAAATCCCCAGAGAAGATCCCGCCTGCCCGTGGTTATTTTTTCCATTTTTATAGGATTAAAGCCTCTTTTGACTGTTGAAACCATATTCATAATCTTCAAAACTTCAGATTCGTGGCTGGTATTACCTTTGGTCTTAAAGTACTCCAGAACATTATTCAAAAAGGTATCAAACCTGGAGTCAAAATCAAACGATTTTGATAAATATAAGGTCTGGACTTCATTGAATTCTTCCAGAAGTTCCTTAATTTTCTGTACTGTATAATGAATCAGTTCCTGCATTACTCAAATGTTATCTGTTCTATTTCATTACCATCCTTATCTTTGTATGACACAATCCTTATTCCCTCTTCCTCCATTTCCACATGAAGGTTGATGAATAGCTTATCTTTATCTTCTGCCGCTGAGGTATTGGGATCGATGTAAATATTGTTCAGCTTGGCATTTACCAAGGTATATTTATTCAGCAGCACCCTTGAAAAGATTTCTTTCAGCTCGTCAATTTCTTCTTCATTAGTTCCTTCCTGAGGCCGGAAGATTCCGGAATTAAAAAGTCTGATCTTATTTCTGAGGTCCAGTTTCAATACTTCATTGGTAGGAAGTCTCCCAAACTTCTGATCGTTTTTTTCCAGTCTGCTGATCAGTGATCTGAATTCTTCGGTCTGGATCTGTTTTCTTGAAATCTCAGGAATATTGAGCTTTTTCTCTTTATTGGCCAGACGGATTCTTTCATTCATTTCTAAAACAAACTGATCCTGATTCAGCTTAAAGTTGTATTTAGGGGATGAATCTATATCCGTAATCTTGATCGGGATGTCCATTTTTACGCTGGGAAGAGCATACCGGGGCACTTTAAAATATTTAAGGTACTCGTGGCGGGCATATTCTTTGGCAATAAGAACGGCATTCTCATCAGCTTTTTTACGAGCCTGAATTATCTCGTTGTTGAGATAATCCAGGTAATCTGATAATTTAATCATGTTTCGTAAAATGTATTATTGTGAAAGAAGTCCGAGCACTTTTTCAAGGCCTGCAGGCATTTCGTCATTGGTAGCCCGTACTTTTACGCCAAGAGAGTATTCTTTTTCCACTTTGATCCCTGTACTGGAAGTTCTCTTGTAAGAAACATCCACTTTGAATTTTACAGGCCCAAATCCGCCGGATGCCCCTGCATTGATTCCAAATTCATCACTTACGTCTTTAGTGTACGTGGAATTCAATTTAACATTAAAGTCTACTTCACAGGTTTCAATTCTGAAACTTGGGACATTCAGTAATGCAATAAAAGGAACTGAAATTTCCACATCATCAGGAATGGTCTTAGAATTGTCTGCACTTACTGGCTTATCTGGATCAAAATCCGGGTTAGGAATATTTTTTTTGTATTTGAATTCCGCCATTCTCAGTTTTTTCGGGCTGGCTGCATTAGCAGGATCTGTAAGCTCAAACCCTACTTCATTGATAAAGTTGACTGTTGCAATAGAGGCATTAGACTGCGCTTTTACACAGGCATCCAAAGGTCCGCCGATAATAGTAGCAAAATCAATACTTCCAAGTTCTGCAGCAAAATCGGCACTGGCAGCATCAGAAGTTCTGAAAATTTCGTCATCAGCAGCCATTTTTCCTGCAATCAGCTTCATAATCTCTGAAGAGGCACCGGAAAAGGATTTTTCCCACTTTTCATCATAGTTCTTTTTGAAATCGTCTACGATGCTTAGCAGTTCTTTATTGGTCAATGTTCCCAACTCTGAAGGCTCAATTCCTGATACTTTTTCGTAGACTGCAGGGGTAAGCACTTTTTCTACTCCTGATAAAAGGTCGATCAACTCATTTTTTGTTTTTTTAGCGTGGCTTGCTTCAAGCACTGACTTTAATGTTTCCATGTTTTTTTTGTTTTTAATTAATATTGTTCAGCAAAACTATCTCATTAGCCATCAAAATTCCACAGGAGAACCCCTTCACTTGCCCCGGAAAAACACCCTAAAAATAAAAAGCCTGAACTTATTTGAAGTTCAGGCTTTCCCTATTAAATTTGTTGTACCGCTATTCGCAGCAAAATTTTACGCCGGTGTCAGACTATTATTTTTAAGGTTTACATCCGGAACTACGGAATCCGGATCCAGTTTCACCTCGTTTATTTCTTTATTTGAATCGATGACAAAAGTCCATTCTGTGTTTCTCTTCCAGACCTCAACAGGTATTTTCACCGTTTTTGATGTTCCATCTTTGAATTTTACCTGCACTGTAGTAGGCATTGGCATCTGTCCCAGATTTTCCACAGTAACCTGAACTCCTTTTTTAAAGTCTCCATTGACGTAGCTTACATTCTTTATTCCCTGGTCTATTTTCCATTTATTAAAGAACCAGCCTCTCCAGAACCAGTTCAGCTCTTCTCCGGAAACATTTTCCATCGTATGGAAAAAGTCCCATGGTGTAGGATGTTTAAAAGCCCAACGGTTAATATAGGTTCTGAATGCCTTGTCAAATTTCTCCGGCCCAAGAACAGCTTCTCTTAAAACAGATAGCCCTGCTCCCGGTTTATAGTAAGCCAGAGCTCCTATATTTCTTTCTCTCATATTATCCGGTCCTACCATGACAGGTTCCAGACTGTCACTCATCAGATACATTCCGGATCTGGCAAGGTTACCCTTTTTATAATATTCACCTTTATTAAAAGCCTCTGTGGAAATCCCGTTGATAAAGGTATTGAACCCTTCATCCATCCATGCAAACAACCTCTCGTTTGATCCTACAATCATAGGAAACCAGTTGTGTCCAAATTCATGATCTGTTACTCCCCAAAGATCCTCTCCTTTGGAAGTCATATGACAGAATACAATTCCGGGATATTCCATTCCGCCTTCGTTTCCTGCAACATTAGTGGCTGCCGGATATGTATATTCATACCATTTCTGCGAATAATGTTCTATAGCAGCTTTGGTATATTCTGTAGATCTGCCCCACGCTTTTTCACCTGCACTTTCAACAGGATAGGCAGAAATAGCCAGAGACTTCTTCCCGCTTGGCAGGTTGATTCTTGCCGCATCCAGAATAAATCCTGCGGAAGATGCCCATGCAAAGTCTCTTGTCTGTGTGATTTTAAACTTCCAGGTCTTTGTACCGGTGGCGTTATTTTTACCAATTTCAGATTCAGAACGGATCATTACCGTCTTATCACTGTTTCTCGCCTGGTTCCATCTGTTGATTTCATCTTTGCTGTATACTTCTTTCTCATTAAGAAGTTCTCCTGAAGCCACTACATAATGATTGGCAGGTACGGTAATATTGGCCGTGATATTTCCATATTCCAGGTAAAACTCTGAAGCCCCAAGGTAAGGCAGGGTATTCCACCCCATGACATCATCGTATACACACATCCTTGGATACCATTGTGCCATCGTAAAGATCTTCCCATTTTTCGTTTCCTGTACTCCCATCCTGTCTGATCCGTATTCCGGAGAGATAAAAGAGTATTCAATGGTAATTTTGGCAACTCCTCCTTTTGATTTCAGCTCTTTAGGAAGGTCAATCTGCATTCTTGTATCTGTGATGGTGTATTTTACAGCTTTCCCATCCAGTTTCACAGACTTAATTGTATAGCCTCCTTCCAGCTCTTCACCATGGGCTCCATTTCTGCTGCCATCTAAAGGAACAACTGCATTTCCCCGTGAATCTTTAGCAAACAGATTCTGATCCAGCTGCAGCCAGAGAAAGCTTAGGGCATCCGGACTGTTATTGGTATAGGTAATTTCAGCAGCTCCTGTAATTTCTTTTTTATTTTCATTCAGGCTTACGTTCAGGTGATAGTCTGCCGAGTTCTGCCAATATGCATGACCGGGCTGTCCACTTGCAGAACGGGTTTCTGATCCCATCTGTGGATAAAAGAACGGCTTAAATGCTTCTACATAATCATATTTTGGAGTTTCCTGTGCATATGCGGGGCCTGAAAACATCAAAACCGCAACAGCCGAAACCAGAGTTGGAAGTTTAAAATTCATTTTTAAATTATTATTTAGTACATAGTTATAAAAAAACTCCCGGAATTGTTACATATCCGGGAGCTTTTTATCTGTAAGTTTTATTAATTCGATTTTTTTGCTTTGATCATCGCTTCCAACGCATCCCACATTTCTTTCGGAATCGCTTCAAGCATATTGAATTCTCCAGCTCCCTGAAGCCACTCACCTCCATCGATGGTTACTACTTCCCCATTCATATAAGCAGAATAATCTGAAACCAGATAAGCGGCAAGGTTAGCCAATTCCTGATGTTCTCCTACTCTTCTCAACGGAACTTTCTTTTTCATATCGAATTTTTCCTGAAGGTCTCCCGGAAGAAGTCTGTCCCACGCTCCTTTTGTAGGGAATGGTCCCGGAGCTATCGCATTGAAACGGATACCATATTTCGCCCATTCTACTGCCAGAGATCTGGTCATTGCCAATACTCCTGCTTTTGCACAGGCAGATGGTACTACATACGCAGATCCCGTCCAGGCATAGGTGGTTACAATATTCAGAACAGTTCCCGGAGTTTTAGAGTCTATCCAATGTTTTCCTACGGAAAGGGTACAGTTTTTTGTTCCTTTTAAAACAATATCCAAGATGGAATCAAAAGCAGAATGAGTCAGTTTTTCTGTAGGAGAGATAAAGTTTCCGGCAGCGTTATTCAACAGAATATCAATTTTACCGAATTCTTTTAAGGCTGCTTCTTTCATCGCTTCCACCTCATCCCAGTTTCTCACATCACAAGCTACACAAAGCACTTTTCCTCCAGTCTCCTCTTCCAGTTCTTTAGCAGTGGTTTGCAGTTTCTCCAGATTTCTGGAAGTGATCACCACATGGGCGCCCAATTCTAGAAAGTATTTGGTCATCGCTTTTCCAAGACCGCTTCCGCCTCCTGTTACAATCGCTACTTTATCTTTCAGTGCTCCTTCACGCAGCATCGGTTGTGTATATAGACTCATAAAATATTTTTTCTTAAAAATAATAAATATTAAAATGCAAAGTTTTAAAATACATTGAGAAATAATGTTATAAATAATTATTCTTTACATCAGAAGCCTACCAATAAGTAAAAAAACAACCCGACCATCAATGATCGGGTTCTTATTTATCTGGTTTTAATATTCCTATGAAGCAACCACCCCTTTGAATGAAAGTGTCTTAGGTGTTTTGCTGTCGCTTGTTGTAACATTTACTGTTTTCATGAATGGTCCTACCGCTGCTGCGTTATAACTAGCCTCTACAAATCCTTTTTTTCCAGGAAGGATAGGCTCTTTTGTATAGTCAGCTGTTGTACATCCACATGATGGAGCTACATTTTCTATGATAATCGGTTTTGAAGAGGTGTTTGTAAACTCAAATCTGATTATTTTCGGTTTTCCCTGAGGGATTTTTCCCACATCAATGGATTCTGAATTCCATTTGATGGCATCTGCCACAGTTTTTACAACAGAAGTATTTTCGACAGGAAGTACACCTGCGTAAAACGGAGAGAATGCCATAACGGCTAAAAGTGCAGTGATCTGTAATTTTTTCATGAGTACAAATTTTTGTTAATAGTTAAAAGGAATCGTAATGATCTTTTCTGATATAACAAATGTAAGGGGATTATTGATACGGCTTGTTAACCGCTATCAAACATTTGTTAATAAGTTGTTAATGACAAAAAATAAATAGATATTTTTGGATAATATTGTTTCTCTAAAATGGAAATCAAAAAGCTTAATATTATTATCAGCCTTGGGTTTGTCGCTATCATTGGGATTTTGATAGCTCAGCTTCTCTGGACCCGGCAGGCTTATAATCTTGAAGATAAAAAATTTGATCAAAAAGTTAATCTCGCTTTATTGGAGGTGGTGGAAAAGCTTTCCGGAGATAAGACGTCCTTCACAGAAAATCCCATACAAAACATTTCCAATGATTATTATGTGGTAAATATCAACAATGATTTTCATCCTGCGGTACTCGAACATTATTTAAAGACAGAATTCAATCGTTTTCAGATCAATACCAATTACGTTTATGCATTGTACAATTGCCATAGCGACAGGATGATCTACGGAAAGTATATTTCTACACATCAGGAAAGTTCCAATAATAAAGTCATTCAATTTCCGAAACATAAGAACCTGGTCTACTATTTTTCTATACGTTTTCCTGATAAAGCCACTTATCTGATAAGCTCATTGCGTTTCTGGTATATCCTCACGTTTGCTCTTATCATCATTCTCCTTGTCTATGTATATTCTATTTATACCATCATTCAGCAGAAAAAATTCTCAGAACTTCAAAAGGATTTCATTAATAATATGACCCATGAGTTCAAAACTCCACTGTCCTCTATTCTTTTAGCATCGGAAGCCCTCACAAAGCAGGAATTAGTAAAGGAAAATCCAAAACTCAAAACCTATACTTCCATTATTACCGATCAGAGCTATAAGCTTAATAACCATATTGAGAAGATTTTAAATATTGCAAGAAACGATGCTTCAGGTCTTTCTTTAAAACTTCAAAGAATTGCTTTATACCCATTCATCACGGAAATTGCAGATTCAATGATGCAAAAGAATGAACATCTTACGATCCGAATAGCAATTGAAAATACAGCAACCCTCATTGCCGATGAATTCCATTTTACCAATATCGTTTATAATATTCTCGATAACGCGGTAAAGTACTGTGATACTCAACCGGAAATCCTTATATCTTCTTTTAAAGATTCAAAAGGATTATATTTACAGTTTAAAGACAACGGGATTGGAATTCCCTCTAAAAATATTCCTCATATTTTTGATAAATTTTATCGGATAACGACCAAAAAGAGTGATGAGGTAACAGGCTTTGGTTTAGGGTTATTTTATGTGAAAAAAGTTGTCCAGCAGCACAACTGGAAAATTTCAGTTGAGAATAATCCCGACAAAGGAATTACCATTACCTTATTTTCACCTTTCTAAATGAATGTGCAAGACATGGAAAAATCTAAAATTTTATATGCTGAAGATGACAAAACAATAGCCTTCCTGGTTCAGGATAGCCTTGAGAGCTATTATGAGATTTCCTGTTATCCGGATGGAAGATCTGCACTTGAAGCGTTCAACACCCAAAGTTTTGACATTTGCCTCTTAGACATCATGATGCCTGAAATCAACGGATTTGAACTGGCAGAATATATTCGCAACCAAAACACTGAGATTCCTATTATTTTCATCTCTGCAAAAGCTTTGAAAGAAGACAGAATCAAAGGATTGAAAATAGGGGCAGACGATTACATCATAAAGCCGTTCAGTATTGAAGAACTGATCCTGAAAATTGAAGTTTTTCTAAAGCGTTCAAAGAAAACCAGCCCTCAGCCGTCACAATACAGAGTCGGAAAATATAATTTCGACCCTAAAAACTATACCTTACAAGATGTGAATCATACCATTACTCTTACTCAAAGGGAGTCTGAACTGCTCCTTTATTTTATCCGTCATAAAAATACGGTAGTAAAAAGGCAGGATATTCTGAAGGCGATCTGGGGTGATGATGATTATTTTATGGGGCGGAGCCTGGATGTATTTATTTCAAGGCTGAGAAAAGTGTTTGCGCATGAAGAAAATATATCAATCGAAAATCTGCATGGGATAGGTTTCCGGTTTTCTGAAAAATAAAGCCTTGGGCATTTTTACATAAATTAAACGAAGAGATGATTATTCTTTGAATTTTTAATTAATTTTATCTTTTAAATAATCTACTTTTCATGAAAAATCCCGGGACTGCTATTTTTCTCTCATTTTTGTTTTTCACCTCATTTAAAGCCCAAAAGTTCGAAAAGCTTTATCAGTACGTCAATCCGATGATCGGAACAGAAAAAATGGGACACACCTACCCTGGTGCTACAGTTCCTTTTGGAGCCGTGCAGCTCAGCCCTGAAACGGACAGCCTTTCCTATGAACTCAATGGAAAATACAATGGAGATGTTTACAAATACTGTGCAGGCTACCGCTATGAAGATAAAACCATAGTAGGTTTCAGCTCAACCCATTTCAGTGGTACAGGCCATTCTGACCTTGGGGATTTTCTCGTTATGCCTACCGTAGGGAAACTACAGCTTAACCCAGGAACGGCTTCTCACCCGGAAAATGGCTACAGAAGTAGATTTTCACATCAAAATGAAATTTCAGAAGCAGGCTATTATAAAGTAAAGCTTGATGATCATCATATTCTTGCAGAATTGACAGCAACCCCCAGAGTGGGCGTTCATCGTTATACCTTTCCTAAATCTGATCAGGCTCATATTATTTTAGATCTGATGGCCGGAATTTATAATTATGACGGAAAAAACATATGGACCTACGTTCGGGTAGAAAACGGCAACACCATTACAGGGTATCGGCAGACCAATGGCTGGGCAAGAACCAGAACTGTTTATTTTGCCATGAAATTCTCAAAGCCTTTCAAAAATTATGGTCAGAAAAATTATGATGAAAAGCAAGTATACAAGGGTTTTTGGAGAAAATTTGACCAGACTAAAAATTTTCCGGAAATCGCAGGAAAGAATCTGAAAATGTATTTTGATTTTGATACTCAGGAAAACGAAGCAATCGAAGTAAAACTTGCTATTTCTCCCGTAAGCCAGGCCAATGCCATGGAAAACCTTGAAAAAGAAGCCGGAAGTTTATCTTTCGACCAGGTCAGATCCCAAGCACAGGAAAGCTGGAACAAAGAACTGAATAAAATCATCATCAAAGGTTCCGATACTGAAAAGACCAATTTTTATACAGCAATGTATCATACCTTTATCAATCCCACCGTCTATATGGATGTCAACGGAGAGTATAAAGGACTGGATCAAAACATTCACAAAGCATCAGGTTTTACCAATTATACTACTTTTTCTCTGTGGGATACTTACCGTGCACTCCACCCATTCTTCAATATTATACAACCTCAGCGAAATAACGATATGGTAAGGTCAATGATGGCCCACTACGATCAGTTTTCTATGAAAATGCTGCCAATCTGGTCCCATTATGCCAATGATAACTGGTGTATGAGCGGCTACCATAGTGTAAGTGTAGTGGCAGACGCCATTATCAAAGGAAACTATAACGGAGATCCTAAAGCAGCTTTGAAAGCCTGCGTAGAAACCGCCAACAAAAGGGATTATGAAGGGATCGGACAATACATTGATCTGGGCTATATTCCTGCGGAGAAAAACGGAACTTCGGTTTCAAATACTCTGGAATATGCTTATGACGACTGGGCTATTGCTCAGCTTGCAAAACATTTAGGTGAAACAGAAATTTATCACCAATTCATCAAACGTTCCGAAAACTGGAAAAATAATTTTGATCCAACGATGGGTTTTATGCGTCCCCGACTGACAGATGGAAGTTTCAAAAAGGATTTCGACGTATTGAGCACCCATGGACAAGGCTTTATTGAAGGAAATTCCTGGAACTACAGCTTCTTTGTTCCTCAAAATCCTGACGAACTGATCAAAATGATGGGTGGTAAAAAGAAATTCGCTTCAAAACTAGACGAATTATTCACCATGCATCTTCCTGATGAGTTTTTTGCAGATACCGAAGACATCACGCGGGAAGGAATCATCGGCGGCTACGTTCACGGAAACGAACCAGCCCATCATGTCGCCTACCTTTATAACTGGGCAGGACAGCCTTGGAAAACTCAGGCACAGATCCGACGCATTTTAGAAATGCAATATAAAGCTACCCCTGACGGATTGGGAGGAAATGATGATACAGGACAAATGAGTGCCTGGTATATTTTAAGCTCTTTAGGTTTTTACCCTGTAGCTCCAGGCTCTGAAGATTATGCTATCGGAAGCCCGGCTATTGATCATGCGGTTTTAAATCTGGAAAACGGAAAGACTTTTGAAATCGAAGCGATTAATCAAAATCCGAAAAATGTATATGTTCAGAAAATTCTTCTCAATGGAAAGGAAATTAAAGATTTCACCCTGAAGCATTCTCAGATTATGAATGGCGGGAAGCTTACTTTTTATATGGGGAGTAAGGAGAAAAGGTAAAATCGTAAAATCGTGCAAATGCATAAAGGCGGAATGAATATTCCCGGCCAAGGTAATTTTTCTGCTATGATGATATATAAGTTTTGGCTAAAGCCAATGGAAGTTTTAAAATAAAGAAAGCGGGCTAAAGCCCGCTTCTATTGAATTCTTATGATGACCTCCAGCTGTAAACAGGAGACTATTTTACGATTTAGCCGTTTTACATTTTCGCCTTTTCGCCCTAAATTACTCTACTTCAAAAAGCAAACGTTCTCCAAACTTCTCCTCAGCAATGACTCCGTTATCATATACCAGATGACCGTTCACAAACGTATGGGTTACCTTAGAATGGAAGTTCATTCCTTCTAATGGGCTCCATCCGCATTTGTACAGGATATTGTCTTTGGAAACCGTCCAGTCTGCATTCAGGTCTACCAATACAAGATCAGCTTTATATCCTTCTCGCACGAAACCTCTTTTTTCCACTCTGAAAAGGATGGCAGGATTGTGGCACATTTTCTCCACGATTTTTTCTAGGGAAATTTTACCGTTTTTATAATTTTCAAGCATTACTACTAATGAATGCTGTACCAATGGGGCTCCTGACGGGCATTTTGTATACACATTATTCTTTTCTTCCGCCGTATGAGGAGCATGGTCTGTAGCAATTACATCAATTCTGTCATCCAGAAGAGCTTCCCAAAGTCCGTCCTTATCTTTCTGTGTTTTTACTGCAGGATTCCATTTGATCAAACCACCTCTTGTTTCATAATCTTCATTAGTGAAAGTCAAGTGATGAACACAAACCTCAGCTGTGATTTTTTTATCTTTTAAAGGAATATCATTTCTGAAAAGTTCCATTTCCTTTGCTGTCGAAAGGTGGAAAACGTGAAGTCTCGCTCCTGTTTTCTGAGCAAGTTCTACCGCTTTGGAAGAAGATTTATAGCACGCTTCTTCACTTCGGATCAAATGGTGAAACTTTACCGGAATATCTTCTCCGTATTCATCGATGTACTTTTGGGTATTGGCTCTGATGGTTGCTTCATCTTCACAGTGAACGGCGATCAGCATTTTGGTGTTACTGAAAATATTTTCAAGGGTTTCCGGATTATCTACCAGCATATTTCCTGTGGATGAGCCCAGGAACAACTTAATTCCCGGAACATTTCTTGGATTGGTCTTTAAAACCTCTTCAAGATTATCATTGGTACCTCCCATCATGAAACCATAATTGGCATAAGCTTTTTGAGCTCCAATTTCATATTTATCAGCCAGCAATTCCTGAGTAACCGCATTCGGCACGGTATTGGGCTGATCGATAAAACTGGTGATCCCTCCAGCTATGGCAGACCTGGATTCACTTTCAATGTCTCCTTTATGCGTAAGACCCGGCTCACGAAAATGTACCTGATCATCAATCACTCCCGGAAGAAGATATTTTCCGGAACCATCAATGATCTGATCTGCTTCTTCAGAAATAGCTGTACCAATGGCAGCAATTACATCGTTTTCTATTAAGACATCGCTCTCAAAGACTCTGCCTTCGTTGACGATATTTACATTTTTGATAAGGATTTTCATTTTACTTTTTAGAAATTAGATTAGATACCAGAAACTAGAGCGATTTTAAGTTAAAAAATGAAATTATTAAATTCTAACATCTAATATCTAGCTTCTAAAAAGCAAAATTAAGGTTTATGAATGAATTTTAATATCACCCGTTACAAATCAATTTCTAAATATTTACATTTGCATAAAATTTTTCGAATTGTATAAGAAATTATTTGGGCAGACAGCGGTATATGGACTCAGTTCTGTATTGGTCCGTATCTTCCCATTCATTATTGCGCCAATCGTGACAAAGGCCTTCGGGCCGGCAGCTTCATCGCCATTTGTAGACTGGTATTCCATAGCGGGAGTGATCACCGTATTGCTCACCCATGGTATGGAAACTTCTTTTTTCCGATTTGCTCAGGAAGAAAATATTGATAAAAAAACATTAATTTCTACCTGTTCGGTGAGTATCATCAGCATGGGGCTGATCTATCTTATTCTGGGATACGTATTCAGGTTTCAGCTGGCACAGGCCTTTGAAACACCTGATCAGGTCAATTACCTTATCATCTTTCTCTTTATCCTTTCTTTGGATGCTTTTTCTACCATTCCATCGGCAATATTGAGGCTTCAGGGGAAACCTTTTAAATATATGCTGTCTAAGGTAGCAGGATCTCTGGTTTATTTTTTGCTGGTGATCTTTTTTATAAGATGGCTTCCCAATCATCCTGAAGGAATTTTAGGCTTAAAATATAATCCCGATTTTGGGGTAGGCTATGTTTTTGTGGCCAACCTTATTCAGAGTATCATCACACTTTTAATTGTGGGGAAAGAATTCTTCAGTTTCAGCATTTCGAAATTTGATTTCGGTTTATGGAAAAGAATTATGAATTACTCCTGGCCGGTTATGATTGCAGGACTTGCAGGGATTGTCAATCAAACGCTGGACAGACAGTTCCTGAAATATCTGTTGCCTGAAGAAGAAGCCCGCCACCAGATTGGAGTGTATGGAGCGGTATATAAAATCGCCACTTTTATTACAGTTTTCAGACAGGCCTATCAATTAGGAATTGAACCTTATTTCTTTTCAAGTTTTAAAAATAAAGATTCTCATAAGACCTATGCCGTCCTGATGGATGTTTTCGTCATATGCAGCTGTATCATTTATATGGGGCTGATGGTCAATCTTCAGTGGATCTCTGAAAAATATCTGAGGAATCCTCTTTATTATGAAGGAATTGAAATCATTCCTTTTGTAATGCTGGGAGCTCTGTTTCTGGGAATCTATCTTAACCTTTCCATTTGGTATAAACTATCCGATCAGACACGCGTAGGACTGTATATTTCAGTAATTGGTGCTTGTATTACGATCCTGATCAACTTCCTGTTTATTCCAACCTATGGATATTGGGCAAGTGCTATGGCAGCTCTGATCACCTTTATGTCTATGATGGTTATCTCCTATGTCTGGGGCCAGAAGCAATACCCTATTCATTATAATACGGGTAAGATTGCCATGTATCTGGTTTTCACGATTACTTTTTCACTCCTTTCTTTTTATGAGTTCAGAACCAATTATCTGGTAGGAAATCTATTCCTGATCTTATTCCTTGGTCTTGTCGCTTTTAAAGAAAAAGCCATCGTATCCAAAATCCTGAAAAGGTCATAACCTTTGGTCCCTCTTTTGATAATAATTATACCTTACAACAGCAAACAAAGACTCTAACCATGATAAGTATTATGTCTTAAAGGCATTTAAATTACTATATTTAGCAAAAAAAATAAACTACATTTAAACAAAAAACATCGTTATATCATCTATGAAAATTATTGTTCCTATGGCTGGACGCGGATCCAGACTACGTCCACATACATTGACCGTTCCAAAACCACTTATTCCTATCGCTGGTAAACCTATTGTACAGAGATTGGTGGAAGATATTGCTAAGGTTGCAGGAGAAAAAATTGAAGAAGTAGCATTTATCATCGGAGACTTTGGACCTGAGATCGAAAGATCCCTTATTCAGATTGCTGAAAAGCTTGGAGCAAAAGGAAGCATATATTATCAGAATGACCCTCTTGGAACTGCCCATGCCATCAAGTGTGCCGAGCAGTCTATGCAGGGAGATGTGGTGATTGCTTTCGCAGATACCTTATTCCGTGCCGATTTCCAATTAGATAAAAACTCAGATGGAGTGATCTGGGTAAAAAGTGTGGAAGATCCTTCTGCATTCGGGGTTGTAAAATTAGACAACTACGGTTTCATCACTGATTTTGTTGAAAAACCGCAGACTTTCGTTTCTGATCTTGCCATCATCGGAATCTATTATTTCAACAGCGCTGAAAAGCTGATGGATGAGATCAACTATATTATGGAAAATAATATTAAAAACGGAGGCGAATATCAGCTGACTACTGCTTTGGAAAACCTGAGAGCAAAAGGAGCTAAGTTTACTCTGGGAAAAGTAAATGACTGGATGGACTGTGGTAACAAAAATGCAACAGTAGAAACCAACAGCAAGATTCTTGAATATGAAAGAGAGGAAATGACCCACTACCCAGCTTCGGCAGTAATTGAGAATTCTTTGATCATCCAGCCTTGTTTCATCGGGGAGAATGTAAAGATTTCCAATTCTAAAGTAGGACCTGGTGTTTCATTGGGTAACAATACTACGGTAGTAAATTCTAATATCGAGAATTCCCTGATTCAGGAAAATACAAGAATCAATCATGGAAACCTTTCCAATTCTATGATCGGTAATTCTGCTCAATATTTCGGGGTAGCCAGAGAAATTTCTTTGGGAGACTACTCTGTTTTAGATTTTCTTTCTAAATAAATAAGACCGGAAATTCTTTAACTTAAACAAGATATAATCAAACCACACAAAACAATTTGTGTGGTTTGGCGTTAATATTGCACGATTTTTTTAAATCAAAAGATAAATACATGAAAAATTGGATACCACTCTTTTTATTGCTTCTTGCTTTATCATCCTGTAAAACCCGCACCGGTGCCAAAAATGACACTACCAATACACGGGACAGCATCAGAACAGCAGAAGACAACAGAAATCCAAAAGATGTAAATGAACCGGTGAGAGACAAATTCACTTTCTTCGAACATGTAGTGGTTCCTCCAAAATTTGACCAGATCAAGATTGACAGTAAAGTACGTGTAGAAACAGGAAGCTATGTTCCCACTCTGGATGCTACCATCTATATTGAAAACGACAAAAAGGTATGGATGAATCTGAGAGCCCTTTTCATCAATGCTGCCAGAGGAATTGCAACTCCGGAAGGCATAAAGGGACAAGATAAAATCAACAAGACTTATATCGATTCTGATTTTGATTACCTCAACAATTTACTGAATGTCAATTTCATTGATTACAAAGCACTCGAAAAAATCTTACTGGGGCGAACATTTGTAAAGATCAATGATTCACAGTTTACTCTGACTCAAAATGCTCAGGGGTATAAAATGGTTTCCAACGTCAATCAGAAAATTGTAACGGATGAGAAACAGAGAGAGTATAAAATCGTCCTGCAATATGATACCAATTACGATTTATTAAGTGTCAATCTGAAAGATATTCTTTCTTCAGACGAACTGGAAATTTCTTATAGTGACTGGGAGGAGTTCAACGGAATACGTCTTCCAAAAAATGTTAAAATAATTATAAAAGGTTCAAAATCTAGTCAAATCTTACTGGAAAATACGAAATTTGACTTTTCGAGGATGGAAACACCTTATTCTGTACCATCCAGTTATAAGAAAATAGAGATTAAATGATTAAAAAATTTAGCTTTTTAATAGGTGTTCTTATGTTCGGACTGCACCAGGGACAGCAGAAGAAGGAACAGCTGCAGAAGCAGAATGCCGAACTTAAAAAACAAATTGCACAAATAAATACAGATTTAGCTAAAACAAGAAGCGAATCTAAACTTTCTATAGCCTACCTTACCAGCGTTAATCAAAAGTTAGTCTTAAGAGAAAAGGTCTACAACAATACTCAAAAAGAAAAGAGATTTATTGAAGATGACATCTATCTGAAACAACTTGAAATTAACCGCCAGAATAAAGAACTGGCAGTTCTGAGAAAGAACTATGCTGAGGTCCTGGTAAATGCTTATAAAAATAAAGGGGTACAGAACAAAGTAACCTTCATCCTTTCAGCTAAAAACATGGGCGAGGCGATCCGAAGAGTACAATATCTAAAACAGTATTCGGATTATCAGGATAAAAAAGCCGCTGAAATTTCCAATGCAGCCAATCAGATCAAAAAAACAATTTCCCAAAGACAGAGCTCTGTAAAGGAGAAGGAAAATCTTTTGGTCAATCAACAGAAAGATCTGGCTACCATCAATGCAGAAAGGGCACAAAAAGAACAGCTGGTAGCTGATTTTAAAAAGAATGAGTCTAAACTTACTGCTGAATTAAAGCAGAAACAGGCACAGAATAAAGTTATTGAAGGCCAGATCAGAGCGATCATCGCTGAAGAGATCAGAATAGCAAAGGCAGAGGAAGAAGCAAGAAAAAAGGCAGAAGCTGAAAAAATCCGTTTAGCCAAAATTGCTGCTGAAAGAGAAAAAGCAAGAATTGAAGCTGAGGCCAAAGCAAGAGCAGAAGCTCTTGAAAGAGAAAGAAAACTGGCTGAAGCTGAAGCAAAAAGAGCTGCTGAGCTGGCTGCAAAAAGAGCTGAAGAAGAAAGAAAACGTAATGAAGAGGCTGCCAGAGCAGAAGCTAATGCCCGAGATGAAGCCAGAAAACTGGCTGCTAAGAAAGCCTCCGATGAAGCCAATGCCAAGGCTAAAGAAGCTGCTGATAAATTAGCTGCTGCAAGAGCCGCAGAAGCAGCCCTTGCCAAGAGAAAAGAAGAAGAGAAAAAAGCTGCTGAAACCAAAGCCATGACAAGCTATGGGGTTTCTACAGCATCTGGGAACAACTTTGCCGACAACAGAGGTAGATTGGGGTACCCTGCAGACAGAGCGGGACAGATCACTCACCGTTTCGGAAGACAGCCGCACCCGGTATTCAAAAATATTACGGAAGAAAATAACGGTATTAAAATTTCCGTGCCTTCAGGGACAAGAGCAAAATCTGTGTTCCCGGGATCAGTATCTTCTGTATTGGCCAATAATGACGGAACAAAGACCGTTATCATCAAACATGGAAGCTATTTTACAATCTATTCCAACTTAGGAAGTGTAAGTGTTTCCAAGGGACAGCAGGTTTCTTCAGGAACTCCTGTGGGTACAGTAGCTCAGGATTTTGACGGCGCTTATACCCTTGATTTCCAAGTATGGAACGGAAGTACCCCTGTTGATCCATTAGGTTGGATTTCATATTAAAAAAAGTGTAACTTTGCAAAAATTTTAAGAGATGAATACACTAACAATACTTGCCATATCTTGGCAACACATCCTTATCGTAGCGATCGTTTTAGTGATGCTTTTTGGAGGAAAGAAAATCCCTGAATTAATGAGAGGAGTAGGTTCAGGAATCAAGGAATTTAAAGATGCTGTAAAGGAAGAAGACAAACCAGGTTCTGAAAAGAAGACATCTTCTACCGACAATAATTCTTCAAGCAACTAAAATTACCGAGAATTAATGAAATTTACTGAGACTGCATGGAAAGTCTTCAATCAATCTATTGAAGACTATCACGTGTCTGATGACGTTAACACTCTAATTAATAACCCGTTCGAAAAAGACAGTTTGGAACGGATTTTGTATGCAAAGAACTGGATTGATACCGTTCAATGGCATCTGGAAGATATTATTAGAGATGAAAATATTGATCCGGCTGAAGCTCTTCAACTCAAGAGAACAATAGACGCCTCCAATCAGAAAAGAACTGACCTGGTGGAATACATTGACAGCTGGTTCCTTAATAAGTTTGAAAATACAACTCCAAAACCTGAAGCAAAGATCAATACGGAAACTCCCGCCTGGGCAGTGGACAGATTATCAATTCTTGCACTAAAGGTTTATCATATGTCATTAGAAGCCAATAGAGAATCTGCTTCTGAAGAACACAGAAACAACTGCCAGGCTAAACTGGATGTACTGCTTACTCAGAAAGAGGACCTATCAACTTCTATAGATCAGTTGCTTGCTGATATTGAAAACGGTAATGTTAAGATGAAGGTATACAAACAAATGAAAATGTATAACGATGAAAGTCTTAACCCAATCCTTTATCAAAAAGGGCAACAAAAATGAAAAGACTAGTTTTTTTTGGAGTACTTATTATACTAACATCTTCCTGCGCAACGGAAAAGCTTAACCTTTCTCCGCTGTCAAATAACTTTTATAGTGATACTAAGGGTTCTGATTCTGACCGAAGTTCAAAAAAGAATTTTAATATCAATATCAAAGAGAATGTAAATGCTTCTGAAATTTCAAACATCATCTCTACTTTTCCCAAGTTTAAAAACAACGGGCTGAATGATGAGATTACCAATTTGAAATATAGCCTTCAGAATTATTTATATGCTATTGATGCCAACAATTCTACAGGAAAGAAAAGGGCACTTACAAGCTTCGAAAAATCGTACAAGAAAATTCAAAAGCAAAGACAAAGTCTGGGCAAAGATGACGACGAAGTTCTCAACAGGTATTTGGTTCGTTTGAAAACCAACATTTCTGTTATTGAAGATGCTTTACCAGGAAGTTAAAAAACTAATTGAACAATCAATGATTAAAATTCAGGCGGAAGCCAATGTTCCCACAGAACACGGTACTTTCCGAATGATAGCTTTCTCCGAAAATGAAAACGACTGGATGCCCCACATGGCTATTGTCGCAGAAAATACGGATTTTACAAAACCTGTGAACGTCCGTTTCCATTCTGAATGTATTACCGGAGAAGTTTTCCATTCAAAAAAATGTGAATGCGGTCAGCAGCTTGATGCTGCCATGAAATACATCCATGAAAATGGCGGGATTATTATCTATCTCCGTCAGGAAGGAAGAAATATCGGGATCATCAACAAGCTTAAGGCTTACTCTCTACAGGAAAAAGGACTGGATACAGTACAGGCTAATCTCGAACTGGGACTTCCTGCTGATGATAGAAACTTTGGAGTAGCAATCGAGATCCTTAACCTATTGGATGTAAAAGACATCAATCTGCTTACCAATAATCCCGAAAAGGTAAAATATGTAGTAGACAGTAACATTCACCTCAATTCAAGGGTACCGCTACAGATTCCTGCGAACGAAATAAGCAAAGGATACCTGCAAACAAAAAAAGATTTCTTTGGACATCTGTTGGATGGCAATGATAACTAGATAAAACAAAAGCTTCAGATTTTCTGAGGCTTTTTTATTTGCATCCATCCGCCATAAGACAGGGGCCAATCCTACAAAATATATAATATAGGTTTTGGCTGAAGCCAATGGATTTTTTATATATGAATGAACGGGCTAAAGCCCGTTCCTATTGATAATAATGGAGATCAATAATTCAATACCACTATTTTCTATTTCATTTTAATTCAAAAAAATATTTCACCTCCCTCTGATCAGCTATTTATTATAATCTTTACTAGCTCCTGATCATTCCGGCTACCTATTTATCAAAAAATCAAAAGCCCCGAGGTTTCCCCCGGAGCTTTCTTTAATTATAAAAAACTGAAAAGATATTTCTTAATTATTTCACATTGACTGTCTGTACCTTACTTTCATCAAGATTGTAATATTTTGCTACTGCATTGTAGTCACTGTAATCTATATTAGGCTTAGCTGCAGCTGCATTTTTACCTGCTGTCTTACCAGCATTAGCAAAAACCAAAACAATTCTGAAAGTCTGGTTATTTAAATAGGTGTTAGCTTCCGCAGAAGTTAAGGTAGCCGGAGCCACTCCTTCAGTGAAGATCTCTACTTTCTGAGAATTGAATAGGAAATTATATTCTAATTCTCTGTTATTAGCAAGGTAATAAGTCTTAGGAACCAATTGCCATGCATTATTTGCAGTAGGGTCTTTTCTGTAAACCAGTACTACATCAGTAGTGTTAATGTTAAGTAATTCAACGTGTGCATAATTATTTGAACTGTTTAAAGAAACATTCACGTCTTTCATCAACGGAACAGTATCACTATCTGTACCTGGATTTTGTACAACTACATCATCACTTCTGTCACAGCTATAAGATAAGAAACCGATACCGGCGAGTAATATAAATGGAAGAATTTTTTTCATTTCTATAAATGTTTAGTTATTATTTATATTGCGTATTCAAATCATATACCAAAAATCTCAAAAACATTGTTTTCGTCATTTTTTTAATCGTATTTTTGTTCTTATTCAAAAAGTCATGAGGAAATTAGTATATACTTCACTCTTTATTGTTGCATTGATAAGTCCTAAGGTGAACGCTCAGTATCAACCTAAAAATGCTTCCAAAGAAGATTTAAAAAAGGCTCAGCAATGGGTTGATAAAACTTATAAGAATCTTTCTCAGGAAGAAAAACTAGGACAGCTTTTCATTGTTGCTCTGTATACCAATAAGGGAGAAGACTATATCAGCCAGGTAAGAAATATTGTTACAAATGATAAGATCGGGGGTCTTATTCTGATGCAGGATGATGCGGCAAGGGAAATCAACCTGGTCAATGAATTCCAACAAAAATCAAAGATTCCTTTGATGATCGGGATGGATGCGGAATGGGGACTGTTTCAGAGAATTGCTAAGGCTCATAAATTTCCGTGGGCGATGACGTTAGGTGCTATTCAGGATAAGAATCTCGTGTACCAGATGTCTGCAAAAATAGCTGAAGACTGCCACAGAATGGGAATCAATTGGGATTTTGCACCTGTAGTAGATGTCAATACCAATCCCAACAACCCTATTATCGGAAACAGAAGTTTTGGTTCTGAGGTAGATAATGTGATCAGTTCGGCCCTATCCTACTCTAACGGGTTGCAGGATAACAATATTTTAGCCGCCATCAAGCATTTCCCGGGGCATGGTGACACAAGTACAGACTCTCACCTGGATCTTCCGGTGGTTTCCCACAATATGGACAGGCTCAACACAATAGAACTGGCTCCATTCAAAGCTTTGATGAATAAAGGAATCGGTGGAGTAATGGTGGCTCATTTATATGTTCCTAGTTTAGAATCAGGAAAAGGAATTCCGGCTTCTGTTTCTAAAAACATTATTACAGGATTGCTGAAAGAGAAATTAGGCTATAAAGGTTTGATCATTACAGATGCCCTAAACATGGGCGCTGTAGCAAACAAGTACAAACCCGGAGAACTGGATGCTATGGCCTTTAAAGCAGGAAATGATATAATGCTTTTCTCACAGGGTGTTTCTGAAGGAAAAAAACTGATTCAGAAAGCTATTGATAACAAAGAAATTCCCCAGTCAAGAGTGGAAGAAAGTGTAAAGAAAATTTTACTGACAAAATATTTCCTGGGACTTACCCAATACACTCCAAAAAATCCGGACAACATCAATGCTGATCTGAATAACGATTCTCATAAAGTATTGGTTCAGAATCTTTATGCAAACGCACTAACTCTATTAAAGAACGATAAAAAATTGCTTCCTATATCTGGAAAACAGGTTTATTATGTTCCTTTGGAAGAAGCACCTTATCAGACTTTTGCCAACAGACTGGGAACGAATGTAACCCTTAAAAAAGCTAATGAGATCAATACAATTCCTTCCGGCTCTACTGTCCTCGTAGGTTTCCATAAGGATAACTCAACAGCTTACAAGCCTTATAAGATCTCTCCGGAATCTAAAAAAGTACTTGCTGATCTGGCTAAAAATCAAAATGTAATTCTAAATGTATTCGGAAGTGCATATGCATTAAAAGATATTGACATCTCCAAAGTGTCAACCGTTCTTGTTTCTTACGAAAACAACGATGATTCTATGAATGCAACAGCTGACGCATTAAATGGTAAAACAAAAATATGGGGAAGACTTCCCGTATTGGTCAATGAACAGCTGAAGCCAGGAATAGGAATGGATCTTAATGCAGCTCCCTCAGCAAATCCCCAATAACACAACATCAAAACAACAATAATCTAATGAAAATAGGCATACTTTGCTATCCAACCTATGGAGGAAGCGGAATTGTAGCAACAGAACTAGGAATGTCCCTTGCCAATAAAGGGTATGAAGTTCACTTCATCAGCTCTGCACTTCCGGCAAGGCTGGACATTACCAATCCTAATATTTTCTTTCACCGAGTGAATGTTCAGACCTACCCTCTTTTCCAGTATCAACCTTATGATATTGCGTTAAGTTCTATGATCTACAGGGTTGTCAATCTTTATAAACTGGACCTGTTACATGCCCATTATGCCATCCCTTATGCGTATGCAGCATTTACAGCAAAGCAAATGCTTAAGGAAGATAATAACGACATTCCGCTGGTAACCACTCTACACGGTACGGATATTACTCTTGTAGGTCAGCACCCGAGTTATAAGCATGCGGTAGAATTTTCGATCAACCAGTCTGACGCTATTACTTCAGTTTCTGAAAGTCTGAAAAAAGATACACTTCAGTTTTTCAACATCAAAAAAGAAATTCAGGTGATTACCAATTTCATTGATAATTCTGAATTTGACGACTGCTCTGAGTGCCAGAGAACACAGTTTGCCAATCCGGATGAAAAAATCCTGATTCACGTATCCAACTTACGTCCTGTAAAACGTGTGGATGAAGTTCTTCAAATCTTTAAAAATGTAGAGAAAAAGGTAAAATCTAAATTGATCATCATTGGTGAAGGTCCTGATATGGAAAAAGTGAATCAGTTTTTGGAAGAAAATCCTGAGCTTATTTCAAAAATCCGTCTTCTGGGGAAAGTCAATGATCTTTATAAAATTTTGCAGCTTTCGGATGTATTTCTTCTTCCATCGGAACAGGAAAGTTTCGGCTTGGCAGCATTGGAAGCGATGGCCGCCTACACTCCTGTGATCAGCTCGAATGCAGGGGGAATTCCTGAAGTAAACATTCAGGGCGAGACCGGTTATCTTGCAGAAATAGGAAATGTGGAAGCTATGAGTAACTATACCATCAAACTATTGAGCAATGATGAACTTTTAGTCAAAATGAAGCAGAATGCGAAAGATCAGGCTATAAAATTCGATTTGAAAAACATTCTTCCTATTTATGAGAAGATGTACAGAACAACTATAGAAAATTTTAAGAATGAGCTTACGAAAGCATAATTAATCATTATAGCAAATTTTCAAAAAAAACGGTCTCATTACAATATAATGAGACCGTTTTTTATATCTGTATAAAAGATGAAGTCATAAAATTATAGTTCTTTATAAATAATATGATCTCATGAGACTTTTAGATTAATTCAGGTATACCGCATCAAAATTAACGGAAAGTGTTCCAAGACTTTGATTGGTTGAAGCCCCTATACCACTATTATACCATCGTATGATTCTTGCGTCAATAGTATGCTCTCCTGCAGACAATGTACGTACTCCTGAAATATTAAACCGTAACTGAAACCCGTCGGAAAATTCCTGTACAATTTGATAAAGTCCTGTTGCTACCCCATCAATAAACAGTTCACAACGAAGATATGGAGTTCGTCCGGAACCTAACCCTGATTCATCTATTCCCAATCCAAAACTTAAGAAGATAGGCTTGGATACAGGCAAAGTAAATGTACTGCTGCTATTAGAAACTACTGCATAAGCATTACTGTTTACATTGAAATAGGTCACTGGGGCGCTTCCTTTAGTTACTGAATAGGGAGTACCGGAAACCTGTAGAATTGCATCCATTTTTCCTTTTGTGAGCATAAATACTTCCCATGTACTGCCAGTAGCAGTACCTTTACTTATAAGTTTCAAATGATAGCCAGGGGGTACTATAATAGAAGGTATATCAGAAGTTCCGTCATCAAGCAGTTCTGCCCCGCTTGCTGAAACAGTAAGTGCTGAATTACTTGTATTTTTAATACAGTATATACGTCCCTTGAAATTCCCTACACCGTTAATAGCTGCAGGAAGACTGATGGTTCCTGCATTATTTCCATTATAGGTTGTATAATAATCAGAAATACCTAAGGTGGTATTGGCTGTTACAATTTTATAATCAGCGGCAAAGGAACCATTAACGGTCATTATGCTTCCCGGATTTTGAGTATTTATCCCCACATTCTGAGCTTTCCCTACAGAAAAAGCCACAGCCGTTGTAAGCAATAGTATTAAATTTTTTATCAATCTTAACATCATTTACTGTTTTATGGTTTATGGCGATTAGTTAATATATACAGCATCTAGAACTTGGGAAAGAACTCCAAAATTTTGGTTTGTGGATGCCCCTATTCCATTATTGAACCATCTGATGATCCTTACATCAATAGTGTGGGGGCCTGCTGAAAGGCTTCGCACTCCTGAAAGGTTAAACTGCAGCTGGCTGCCTACACTCACTTCCTGCACAATTTGAAAAAGACCTGTAGCAACTCCATCAATATATATCTCACATCGGAAATAAGGAGGTACAGAAGAGCCAGTGGTCAAATCATCCAGCCCAAGCGCATAATTTAAGAATATAGGTTTACCTCCAGACAGAACAAAAGATGCACTGCTTCCGGGAATTGTAGTATAGGTATTGCTATTGACATTGGTTGTTGCTGTAGCAAGAGCCGACTGTGGTGTTGCACTGTTAATACTTACTACATTTGTAATAGTAGGTATGGTAGTATTCACAAACATCGAAAGCTCCCAGGTAGTTCCTGTTGTGGTCCCTTTGCTGATAAGTTCTACATAATAACCAGGTGGCAAGGTTACCGCAGAGACATCAGTGGCTCCATCTATCTGCTCTGTACCATTAGCCATAATTGTGACAACCGAACTGCTTGAATTTTTAATTCCGTAAATACGGCCTTTAAAATTACCATTACCGCTAATGGCTGCCGGAAGAGTAAGAGTAGCATCGCTACTTCCTTCATAAGCTACATAACTATCGGAAATACTTAAAGTTGTATTAGTTGTTACTTCTCTGTAATTAGATGAAAAAGATCCGTTTACAGTCAGAATACTCCCAGGAGACACAGTATTAATACCTACTTGAGAAAATACAGAACCAGAGCACAATAGGGCCCCGAGAAGAATGATAATTCTCTTCATTTTATTATCCATTTTTTTGTGTTTTTTTAATTAAAAAATAAATTTCAAAATTACATCTTCAATTATTTTAAAAAAATACTACATATCTAGTAATTTTTCAATCCAATTAAAGACTTAAACAAATCCAGAAAAAGCAATTACCCTTGGCTCGGTAAAAATAAAGACCTCCCTAGAAAATTACTTATAAAATTAAACTGTATAGATTCTTTTTTCTTATATTTATCTTCACACTTATGACGGAAAAATTACTTCAATATCTTTGGAACTATAAGGTTTTCAAACATTTTGACTTCAAGGACATTGAGGGTAATCCTGTCGAGATCTTAAACTTCGGAAAATGGAATAAAGATGCAGGCCCGGATTTTCTGGATGCTAAAATCAAAATCAACGGTCTTGTACTGGCTGGAAACATAGAATTGCATGTCCGTTCCTCCGACTGGATTTTTCACCATCATTCCCAGGATCCCAATTATCAGAATATTATTCTGCATGTCGTCTTTCAACACGACATCGAAATCAACGAACTTACAGAAAAGAGCGTTCCTGCTTTGGAACTAAAAAATCATATTGATGAGAATGTGGTATGGAAATATGAAAAGCTCATCGATGGAAACCAGTTCATTGCCTGTGAAAATATTTTTGACAAAGACAAAATTCCACTCCATTTTCATGAGAGAAATATTCTGAAAAAACTGGACGAAAAGGCTACTGAGCTTGAGCAGAGTTTAGCCCGGTATAAAAATAATTTTGAAGCCGTTCTATTCCACAGTTTTGCCTATTCGTTCGGTTTGAAGGTAAATGCTGCAATCTTCAGACAGATCGCAGAAAGTATCGATTACAGTATCGTCAATAAAATCCGCCAGAACCCTTTCCAGCTTGAAGCTTTGTTATTTGGAATTTCGGGATGGCTTGACCACCCGGAGGATGATCAGATGAAGGTCTGGAAAAGAGAATTTGAATTTATTAAGGTTAAATTTAAGATTCCTGATATAAGGCTTCATCCTAAATTTTTAAGGCTGAGACCCCCTAATTTTCCAACCATCCGTCTTTCTCAGCTGGCCCATCTTTATTTTCAGCATCAGAACTTATTTTCAAAGATCATGAATGTTCAAAATACCGATCAGATTTACGAAGTATTTAAGCCTATACAAGCTTCTGAATACTGGGATTCTCATTTTAATTTCGGAACGGTTTCAAAACTACAGCCTAAAACACTGAGTAAAGATTTTATAGATCTTATTATTCTGAACACGGTTCTTCCATTAAAATATGTCTACCACAGGTATCACAACGAAGAAATTTCGGAAGAGATCTTAGAACTTTACAAAAATATTACTGCTGAAAAAAACGGAATTATAGAGAACTGGAAAAAAATGGGGCTGAGTATTACCAATGCCCTGGAGACTCAGAGTCTGATTTACCACTACAAAAATTCATGTGAAGAAAAAAATTGCTTATCTTGCAGTATTGGATTTAAACTTTTAAAAGAATCTTGAAATGCTAAGTAATATTCGTCATAAAATGGAAAGAGAATGGTTTGGTGTTCTGACGAGAACTGGGGCTAAACTGGGAATTCCTGTATCCAAATTAAGAATCTTCTTCATCTACTCTACTTTTGCCACCGCCGGATTTTTCTTTCTGATTTATTTAGGTTTGGCATTTACTTTGTGGATTAAAGATATTTTTATCACCAGAAGGCCGAGTGTCTTTGATTTATAAATTATGGAATTTTTACCGATTACATCTGCTGAAGATCATAGAGTTCAGGAAATCTATACTTCTTACACCACTACTTTTCCTATAGACGAGCAAAGAAATAAGGGACAGTTTTTAGATTTATTTTCAAATCCGAAAGTCCGTTTCATGTCTGTAGTTGATGAATCTGAAACCATTGGCTACCTCATCTTATGGGAACTTAGCTCATTTGTTTTTGTAGAGCATTTTGAGGTGTTCGAAGCCTTCAGAAGTAAAAAACTGGGATCTCATATTATGAATCACCTGTTAGAAAACTATCCGAGAATCATCCTGGAAATTGAGCCTGCAGAATTGAATGAAGATGCTAAAAGACGTTATTCTTTTTATCAGAGAAATCGTTTTGAGCTGATTGATACTACGTATATTCAACCAAGTTATGGAGATGGCAAACAGTCTTTGAATTTATGGTTACTCGCTAATTATTCCCCTGAAAATGTGGAGGAACTGAAAAGCGAAATCTGTACTACTGTTTATCCTTAAAATATACAACGCCGGAATTGATCCGGCGTTTATTTTTGTTCAAATATCAGTGTAAGTTTTGGCTAAAGCCAATGGAAGGTTTTATTTTTATTAATCGGGCTAAAGCCCGATTCTATTGAATATGATCATTCTAAATTCTCAGGAATTGCGGAGGTTAAAGCAAATCATTTGGTAAATAAGAATAAGTGTCACGAATTACAGATTATTCATTTCCCATTACTCATTTTTAATTCACCTCATATTCAAGTTTTATCGTAATGCTCGCTTCTTTTTCTTTGGAGGAAGTATTGAATGTTCCGCCGTAGGAATAATCTTCGTTTGAATTCGGCGCCGTAATCTGAATAACTCCCATGGTCGCTTTTTTAAGATTTCCCAGACTGCTTCCTGAGTTTTCTGCAATTTTCTCGGCTCGTTCTTTGGCGTCTTTTGTAGCGGAGGCAATCATCTCCTGTTTTACAGTGGCAAGTTTGGTATAGAAATAAGCCGGAGAAGAAGAGGTGAACTCAATCCCCCTATTGATAATTTCGGTAATATTTCTGGAAAGATTTTCAATTTTGGCGACCTCTTTACTTTCAATAGATACTTTTTGCGTGAGGTTGTAGCCTGAGAATTCTCCCTGTACATAATTTCCGTTTGCATCATTATAACTTCTGAACTGTTTCTGAATATCTACGGATGAAAATACAATTTCGTTTTGCCTGATTCCTTTTGAAAGCAGGTAGTCATTGATCACTTTTCTGTCGAGAGCCAGCTCATCATACGCTGATTTCAGATCTGCATTATTCTTGGAAAAACTTCCGGACCAGGTGATAAGATCCGAGGTAAACTGTTTTGTTCCCAGACCGGTAACAGAAATGGTATTCTCAGATTTATTTCTGTTTTTGATTGCATTTCCCAGGAGGCCGAGACCGATTACAAAGCCTAAGGCTCCTATGGCAATGGCAATGATGTTTTTATTCATAAAATTTGTGGTTTTGGTTGATTGTTATTTAATATTGCATCAATTTCCATTCCACTATTTTAAGATATTTTTAACACCTCAAAAGTCTGTTTTACTTTTTGTTCTGTTTCAGCCTTTCTATAAAAAGTGGTATTGTCTCTTCCATCCTGAGCATCACTCCGGAAAGATTTCTGGCTTTTACATAGGTGCGTACCTGAGGTTTTAC
The DNA here is from genome assembly GCF_056844665.1 of Chryseobacterium sp. FR048. Lineage (NCBI taxonomy): Bacteria > Pseudomonadati > Bacteroidota > Flavobacteriia > Flavobacteriales > Weeksellaceae > Chryseobacterium > Chryseobacterium sp. FR048. The sequence goes on from NZ_JBXDSE010000013.1 coordinate 118,634, forward strand.
AGCAAATGAAAATTCAATAAACTCTGAAATCCGGTCTGCAGGGATTCCTGCTTTGGTAAAATAATCATCTTCCACTCTATTCCGAACCCAGAGAATGTGTTCCTGCAGGTCATCATATCTATATTGCCTCTTCTGTCGTCTTGCTTTACCGCTTATCAGGTCATAGACTCCCTGTACATTTAGATTTCCTAAGAGAATGGGAAGTAGGACACTTTTCACTTCTGCTGGTTTTTCCCTCATTTTTCCAATCGGCTGGGGAAGACCTACAGCGTCTCTCACCTGCTCTCCTTTATCTACTTTTGCTACAATCCGGGAATCCACTTCCAGATCACCGCTGAGTTTTTTTACGATCTTTACTTCTCCTACATCCCTAGGAATCTGATGAAGAGTGATGAATAGCTGAGAATTGATACCATTGGTGAGAACTCTTCTGGAGGTTCTGTTGAAATCCTGTTTTACAAACCTCAATTCGTCGTTAGGATTGGCTTCTATAGAAAACATCCCTTCTGCGTTGGAATATACTTTTTTATCTGTAGTCATGTTAACGACAATAACAGCACTTAAATTATCCCCATTATCATCAACAATTTTCCCCGTTACCGTCTGTTGAGAAAGCAATACCGTACTGCATAGAAATGCGAAAAAAAGAAAACTTTTATCCCAATACACCTTCATTATGTTTCTAGATCTGTAATGCAATTTATTCTATATTTTAAAAATGGAGCCTGCAAAAAGGCTTCATTATCTTATTTTATTTATCTGACAATTTATTCATTTTCCGATATTCATCAAAGGCAATGATCAATTCAGTCTTTACTGTTTCCTGATTAAAATCTTTTCTGTATTTCTTAGCCAGTAAGCGGGTTTTATTGGCATACAGAAGGAACATATCAATCTGTTCTTCCTCCATCCCATACTTTTTCAGAAAATTCAGATTGATTTCATTTTTTACTCTGCTCAGGAAATCCTGAGTTTCATTATAATTGGCTTTGGTAATCTTGGGCTTCGAAGCTTTTTTGATCAAACCTGAGACTGCACTGAGTACCCCCATCACATCTACCTGTCCTGCTTTAAAGTCATGTCCTGCAAACGTTTTTGAAATGTTATTATCCGGTAAAGGCTCATTGAGCGGGCTTCTCATATAATCTGACATTTCAGACTTTAGGGACTGCAGTTTCCTGGATTCATTGAGGTGTTGATTATCTTTTGCAAGATTTCCTGTGGGCGTGTAAGTAATCTTGACTTCGGGAATCTGGATTTCCATTCTTTGGAGCACGATATGAATTGGAGCATTCAGATCTTCTTTGTCAATCTTTTTGTCAAAACGATAGTATCCTTCTTTCACAAACCTTATCTCATCATTTTCTGCCGCATCAATTTCAAATTTCCCGGTATTATCACTCAATGCTGTTTTCTGGCTGGAAATATTAACAACTAGGACAGGATTGATATTGGAATCACCACCTCCGGTAATCTTACCTGATACTTTCTGCTGTGCAGACATCAAAGTACCGACAGTAATCAGTCCAAAACACAGACTCTGTCTCATGTATTTTCCCATTACTTCTTATTTTGCGGTTTGTGGAGAACGGTAGGACGAAACTCTTGTCAGTACAAATCGTTGAAATCTGTTCAGATCAGCATCGCTGCAGAATCCATATTTCAAAATTTTCTTTCTTTCGAATCCTCCGGCCAGAACATAGGAAATGAAATGATCAATCAATGGTTTTTCGATTTTAAGATCGGTAAAATAATCATCCCCGAGACTCGCTCTGATATACTTGATCAAATCGACATCATCCCACTTATTCTTCACCTTTCCGATACTGAATCCTTCTCCTTTTGGTTGTACAAATTCTCCGGGTCTTGCGGCCAGAATCCTCGGATCCGATTTCTGAGCGATATATCGATCTATTTCTTTGGTCAGCTTTATAACCTTTTGCGGCTTGTTGTAATTTTTGGTATCAATTTTTAAATTTCCGGTAAGCCCCTTTTTCACTTCTACTTCAGGAATCTGAATCGTTGATCGAGTGAGGCTAATATTCATAGGAGACTGAATATTCTCCTGAGAAACTTTTTTCGTCAGACGTTCATACCCTGGTTTTACAAAACGGAGCTCATCTCCTGCTTTTCCGGAAATCATAAAGTGTCCGTCTCTGTTTGAAATGACCATTTCATCAGTACGGATATTGATGACATTCACATCCTGTATTTCGGTGCCATCTTCCGAGGTGATCTTTCCGAAAATATAACTTTGAGCATGAATATAAACGCTGAAAATGAGGGAAAGAAAAAAGAATAGTTTAAGTTTCACGGGCTATTTTTTATAGAACAAAGCTAAAATTATTTTTAAATTTTACCATAAGTTTAACCACAGTTAACGCCTTTTAATATTTCTTTTTAAATTTTACCGTTGAAACTGTTAAATAGCTCTCCCGAATTGTTAAAGTTTCTTTTAAATTTTAGCTAACTTGCAGTCTCAATTCTCTTTTTACAATGCAAAATTCTTACACAGTCATCAATGCTTCTGCAGGATCCGGGAAAACGTACGCCCTGGTTCAGAGGCTTCTGATGATCTGTCTCCGCTATCCTAATCAACAGCAATCGATCAGGAATATTCTCGCCCTTACTTTTACCAATAAGGCTGCCAATGAGATGAAGGAAAGAATTCTGTCCTGGCTCGGAAATTTTTCCGCCGGCGACTATGCAGGCAATATGGATCTTAAAAACATCCAGAAAGCATTTGAAGAAGAGGGTCTGAAAATTACAATTGATGAACTTCATCACCGCTCCAGAAAACTGCTGGATTATATCCTCCACAATTACTCAACACTAAATATTGGAACGATCGACCGTTTTAACTCAAGACTGGTAAGAAGCTTTTCTTATGAACTGGGACTTGCAAAAAATTTTAACCTTGAGATTGAAGCGGAACCCTTTTTGATCGAAGCAGTAGATAAAATGCTGGACCAGATCGGTGAAAATGATACGATCTCCAATTCTTTCATGGACTATGTGGACTACAGTCTTGAAAACAATGAAAGGATCAATCTTAATAAAAACCTTTATGACTCTGCCAAAGAGTTTGTGAAGGATATTCATTACGAACATCTGAAAAGCAACAAAAGTTTTGATGATACGAATTATGAAAATATAAAAAATACCCTTCGTAAAGAGATTGTTCTCAACAAAAAGAAATCGGCAGAACTTGCCAACCAGTCTGTTGAACTTTTTAAATCCAGAAATATTGAGATTGAGGATTTTGCCCAAGGTAAAAACGGGATCGGAGGTTTCTTTACCAAAGTTATCGATTTTTACCAGCAGAAAAGAGCAGGATTTCCTTTTCCTACTACTCAGGAAGAATCTGTTATTAATAATTACAGAAAAGGAGCCGCTTCAAAATCCAAACACAAGGAAGCTGAAATTCTTGAAATTCTTGATCAGCTGATCGAGAACAGGATGCAACTGATTCTTCTCTATATTGAAACCCAGAAAAAGGAGAAGGTTCTGGCCGCTCTTCTTCCTTTAAAAGTAAATAAAGATATTCAGGACGAGCTGAGAAAAATTGAAGAAGAAAATGATCTTGTTCTGCTTTCAAAATTCAATATCCTAATTAATGAGAACCTCAGAAATGAGCCTTCAGCTTTTATTTACGAAAAAGTAGGTTCTCAGTTTCAGCATTATTTCTTTGACGAGTTTCAGGATACTTCGGAACTGCAGTGGCAGAATTTTGTCCCGCTGAGAGATCACAGTGTTTCTACGGAATATACTTCATTTACATTGGTGGGTGATCCTAAACAGAGTATCTACAGATTCCGGGGCGGAGAAAGTAAACTGATGCTGGACATTATCAATAAAAAGGAATTTTCGCCTAAAGAAGCTGATCTTCTTGTTTTAAAAGATAACTGGCGAAGTGCCCGGAATATTGTCCAGTTCAATAATGAGCTGTACCGCTATCATTCTGAAGGATTGGAAGAGGAACATAAAAATATTTTCGGAACAGATGCCGAGCAAAGTCCCAAATCGAAAATTGACGGACGGGTAAAGGTCAACCTGATTGAAAATCTTACTAACGAAGAGTTTTATGATGATACTTCGGAGAGAATGCGGAAAGATATTCAGGAATGTCTGAACAATGGTTTCAAATTCTCTGATATTACCATTCTCTGCCGTGGAAACTTTGATATTTTCAGTTATTCACAAAAGCTGGGAAATCTGAAGGTCAGCTATCATGGTGAAGAAACCAATATCAAAACAATTTCTGATAAAGGGCTTACGCTTGAACTGTCTAATACTCTGAAAGCCGTAATCGAATTCCTCAGATGGGAAATCAATACGAAGAATAAGCATTGCCTGATCATGATGATGTATCACCTGAATACACTCGGCAAGGTTCATATGGCAGATTTCACTTTAGAAATGAAAAAAATTCTGGATATTGAAAGCCATGAGGATATTCTTCTGTTCCTGCAGCAAAAATATGCTCTCCATCTTAAGCAGGATAATTTCCCGAGATTTAACCTATATAATTTTATAGAATACTACATCAATGAGTTTTCTGTGGAAAACAAAGAAACCGACTTCCTGCTGAATTTTCTGGAAATGCTTTTCAACTTCACACAGAATGCCGGAGCCAGTACAAAAGAGTTTCTGAAATATTGGGATGAAGAAGCTTCTTCCTATACAATTCAGGCTTCGGAAAATATTGATGCAATTCAGATCATGACCATCCATAAGTCTAAAGGGCTTGAATTCCCTATTGTTTTCATTCCTATGATCAACAAAAACCGGGATAATGAGTTTACCAACTGGTTTGAAACGAATGAAAGTGACGCATTAAAATCGGTCAATATCAATCAGTTCAGTAAAAATCTGGAGGTTTATGATCATGAAATACAGTCTTTCAATAAGAAAAATTCTTATAAAAATCTGATCGACAGGCTATGTCTGCAGTACGTAGCAACAACCAGACCTGTGGAACAGCTGTTTTTCTATCTTCAGAAAGCTAACAAGACTTCTAATAACCTGGAGCTTTTAGAATTTCTGCAAACAAAAAATACAGAAAACGCCGATGAATTTGATCTGTATGAGGTGCAACCTGAGATGTTGAAGAAACATTCAAAGACCAAAAGCTCTTCTTTTATGACTCAAAATATTCAGAATCTGAAAAACGTCAATGAGAAAAGTACATCGATCAAGATTGCCACTCCTTCCAAAAATTACCAGGTCCGAAATGAAAAAGTAAGGATCGGTCTTTTCGTGCATGAGCTTTTATCGAAAATCAATACAGAAAAAGATATTGCCAAAGTACTGGAAGGTTATGCTATGGAAGGTCAGATTACTCTGGAAGAGAAAAGCGAAATTCAGGTTACTTTACAGAATATCGTAGCAACTTACGCTGAATTCTTTGATGAAAAATGGGAGGTCATCAACGAAAAAGACATTATGATTTCGGAAAACGGAGAAAGCCATATCTCAAGACCTGACCGGATTTTAAAAAGTGATGAAGGCTATATCATTGTTGATTTTAAAACCGGTGAACAGAAAGCTAAAGATGAAGCCCAGGTAGAAGGTTATAAAAACATTCTGGAAAGATTAGGCAAAAAGGTTCTCAAAACCCAGATTATCTACCTTTAAAATTACCGTTTTTTTATTCATAAAATAATTTTTAAAAATCCCTTACAATTTAAAAGGATTTATTATTTTTAATCAGTATAAATAAAACAGGATCAACCGTTTATTCTGTTTTAAAAAGCTGACCATGAAAATATATTTAATCTCTTTTTTAATAAGCTTGGTTATGATGGCACTTTCGGGAGCTGTCATCTTCAATATCATTGATTATTTAGATCCTCCTGTTACTGAAGAAGGGCTTAGATATATGCCTGCTGAAAATTTATTGAAATCCTTTTTTTTAAGTATCATAACCGGAGCCATCGTTTTTATTGTAGCAGTGAGAATACAGAGACAAAGGCTGAAAAAGTGACCTTCCAACAGAAGTTATGTTAAAAAACTATATCATCAGAAACCGAAAAATACTGTTTACCGTACAAGCAGTCGTATTTATGGTATTCATTGTTCTCACTACTGTCTACTATTGGGATCGGTCTGCTCATATTCATTTTAACCGTCCTATTGAAATCCTTAATTTCCAGAGTATATTTTCAATGATCATGACTTATCTTTTTATAGCTTTTCTGATCATCACTCTGATATACCCTATCCTGCTTCTGATACAGATGTACTATATGCGAACAATCAAAGGAAACGGAAAAAAACTGGTACTCTTATCTATTCTGTATTTTTTATCTGTCATTGCTGTTTTTACTTTATGGACAATCAATGGCAGTCATTCAATAAAGATCGCGAACCCAACTCCCTTCGTCAATTAAAATTATCCACACAAAGTATGAAGCTCAATATTTTAACCGCCCTAACCTTCTTATTTATCGGCTGTACTCAAAAAGCGCAGCACTACAGTTATGAGCTGGAAGATTCGGATGAAGCGTATGTAATGGATTCATGGACTGCTGATCATAAGGAAGATTATTATAAAAAAGTAGGAAATCTGCTCCATGAATTTCTGACCCGTGAACATTACACAACTCCCTCAGAATCTGAATTTAACAAAAACCTAAAGGAAAAACTAAAAATATCGGTTAACAAAAAAAGTTACCAAATTATCCCTTATCCTATTTTTCAAAAAGACAGTATCAGCGGGGACGCTTTGCGGCTGGTAGTTTTTCCACAGCAAAGAATTATTTCTTTTGATTCAGAGTTTCCACTTCTCAATACATCAAGTTTAACTTATTACCATTCTCCTGATTATAAAAATCTGGACCATAGCAGTGATTACAATATTGTACTAAATAAGGTTTTATTGACTCCGGATCAGAAAGAGATTGATAAATGGCTGAAAGATGAACAGCTTCAGGACCTGTTTATTTATTTGGTTTGCAGTTTTCATTTCGACAGTAATGAGCAAATATTCAGACATGTTATTGACCATATAAAAAATGATCCTGAAAAGTATAATTCCGAATATCTTCGGTTACTTTTCTATAGAGATAAAAAAGAAATAGACCGGGAATTTCTTTCCAAAATAAAGGAGGTTGATCCTGATAGAAAGTTGCTCGTTTATTTTAGGAATGCCATCGCAGAAGAATTCAATAAGAATGATAGGGAAAGATATGAAAAGGGCTTTGATGCCGTTTACAGATAGCATTTTTGAATGAACGAAATCTTATGGTGAAAATTTGTAAGCTGTAATAAGTTTTGGCTAAAGCCAGTGGAGGGGTTATTGATTGTTAAATGGGCTAAAGCCCATTTCTATTGAATGCTATCAACTAAGCGTATCGTTTACCTTTTCTAGGGGACAAAAAATATAATTGTGGATAACTTTGTTAAGATTTCAACGGGACTGATGCCCATTAATATTGAAAGATTGTTTTAATCAATGTAATTACTGATTATTTATCTTTTGATTTTATCAACAAAAAACCGCTGCTCCAATGGAACAACGGTTTTTATATTGTTTACAACTTTTAATATTAGGCAGTTGTGTTGGGAGTAAATACTCTCTGTGACAATTCCTGATCAAAAAGATATAATGCAGATGGATTATCGCATACCATTTTAATCTTAGTTACATATTGGGATGCACTAGCCTCTTCTTCTACCTGCTCGTTGATAAACCACTGTAAGAATGATGTTGTTGCAAAATCTCCTTCCTCGTTGGCGTTCTTCACAATGTTGAAAATACTTTTAGTTACGATCTTCTCATGTGCCAATGCCTTCTCGAAAATATCTGTTGCACTTTCGAACTCATGCGGAGGTTTTGCAATTTCTCCGATGATGATCTCTCCTCCTACATCATTTAAATAATCAAACATTTTATCAGCATGCATCAATTCTTCTTTGCTTTGTACTCTGAAGTAGTTGGCAATTCCATCAAGATCTTTTCCTGAAAACCATGCAGACATTGAAAGATAATATTGAGCGGCATATTGTTCGTGAGCAATCTGTTCGTTAATTAATTTTGCAATTTTTTCGCTAACCATAAGTATTAAATTTATAGTCAAAAATAGGGAATAAATGCCCGAAATCAAAAGTTTTACGGAAAATTAATACAAAAAGGATGGAAAAACATCCATCCTTTACACATTAAAAAATCGAAATTACAAACACTTATTTCATTTCAGGGGTTGCCGTATTCATCGGCTTTTTCATCATTTTTCTATCTTTCATGGCGACTCTTCTCTGCTCCATTTTTGCTTTTCTGTCAGCCTGCCATTTATCATATTGTTGTGGAGTAAGTATTTTCTTCATATCGGCATCCATTTGTGCTCTTTTGGCTTTCATTTCTTCCATTTTCGCCTGTCTGTCCATTTTATTCTGTTCAAACTGTGCTTTCATTTCAGCTTTTCTTTTGTCCTGAAGAGCTTTTACCTGAGCTACCTGAGATTGGTTCAGGTTAAGATCTTTCTGCATCTGATCCAGATGTTCCTGTTGTTTCTGTTCCATTCTCTGTTTCATTTCAGCAGCTCTTGCCTGTCTATCCTGTGGAGTTGTCTGTTGTGCCATGGCGAAACCTCCTATTCCGATAAATGCTATTGTTAAAACTAATTTTTTCATCTTTTTAAAATTTTAATTAATTGTTATACATCTATTGGATTAGCTATTAAACCCCAAGTTAAATTAACACATTCATAAATAATGTTAAATTTTAACACAAATAAAATATTAATAAACAAAAAAAAGGACAGATTATAAAAACCTGTCCTTCACACCACTTAAATATAATATATGAAAATTAATTCTTTACCAAACTCCCTCTAAATCCGCCTCTGTTACCACGGTTCTGAGCTGGAGCTGAACTTTCAGATTTATCTCTGAAACCACCACCGTTTCCTCTGAATCCGCCATTATCTCTTGATGGAGCACTTTCTCTTCTCACTTCACCATTTCCTCTGAAACCGCCGTTATTATTTTCTCTGTTTTCGTTTCTGAAACCGCCGCCGCCATTATTTCTGAAGCCACCATTATTGTTTGAGTTGTCTCTGAAACCACCGTTGTTTTCTGAATTGCCACGGAATCCGCCATTATGATTTCCATTGTTCTCGTTTCTGAAACCGGAATTGTCATTTTTACCATTGTTACGGAATCCACCTGAATTTCCATTGTTTCTGTCCGGGTTTCTGAATCCGCTATTAGGCCTGCTGGTTGTTCTGATAACATCAAAAGTAGGATTATCAATTCTACGGAATCTTGATCGGTCTACTCTATAAATATTGATGTTTACATTTCTATATCTCGGCATTACCGTATATCTCGGTACATAATAGGTTCTTCTGTAATTCTGGAAATACACTACCGGGCTCATGCCTCTGTAGTAATTGTTCTGAAAAACAACAAACACTCTCGGACCTAGAATTCTCTGTAAGGCATAAAACCTGTCATAATACCATCTGTCCGGGTTATATCGGTAGAAATTATCCCAAGCGGTAAAACTTGCATACAGATTATTCAATCTCATGATCTGATCCACCTGCCAGCGGTTTAATCTGTTCTGAACGAAAAATCCGTTCCAGTCTATATTAATAATGCTGTTTCTATAATCGTTATAATAACTTTGATAATAGTCACCTGGATAATAATCCTGAGGATAATTGTAATAATAATCATCAGGGAAATAATTTCTGTCATCTTCATCGCTGTAATAGCCATCTCCATTCTGATAATAACCATCATCTCTCCAACCATTATTCGGATACTGCTGAGCGGACGCGAAAACGCCTAACCCAAAAGCTAATCCTAAAAGTATTTTTTTCATCTCTATAGTCGTTAATTGGTTAATATATAGCAGAATATCTTAATTCTATTACTTTGATACAAATAAAAAAAAGAAGTTAAATCAATAGATTCAACTTCTTTCAAAATATTATTAACCACCTGATAATCAGATGTTAAATTTACATTCTTCCACTATCTTTGATCCAAGAAGAGATCTTTTCATTAAAAATCTGCTCCTTTTTAAGATCTTCAAGCTTAATATGCATTCTATAACGCCAGTAATGAGGAAAAACGGCGGGATTATTAATCCTTTCATTATCCATCTTAGTGTTGGTAAGTTTTACATCAGTAGCCAGGAACTCCTGAATCGGGAAAATAGCCAACATGGATTCATTATATAAATGTTGTTTCATAATGATCTCAGCCAGATGTGGGGTTAAATTCTCAGGCGCTTTTCCATATTGAATCAGCTGTTGGTTGAAGTATCTCTGCGTCAAAGAAGGATCTTCTTTCCACCACTGTCTCAAGGTAGAACTGTCGTGGGAAGACGCTGTCACCACATTCATATAGCTGGCATTTCTCGGATCATAGAATGGAATATTTTCTGCAGGCATACGTTGTACTTTGAGCGCAACAATAGCCAGTTCGTCCATTACTACCGGTACACAGGCAGGAACCATCCCAAGGTCTTCACCACAGATCAGCATTTTGGTAGCATTCAAAATGACAGGAAGTTTTTCCATGGCCTTTTCGTACCATAAATGATCCTGTCTTCTGAAGAAATAATCGTGGTATAGGTCATAGATACTTTTCTGCTCCCATTCCGGCAAGTATTTATACGATTCAGTATTATATACATTAAATCTCGGATGATAAACCTTTTCTCCATTCCTTTCTTCTTCCAGGAACAATACATTGGCACACAATGAGACCAGTTTTTCTTCAAGCGGACCTATTGGATGAGTCTTAAAGAAGTCAACAAGCTTCCTTTGGGTATCAAATTCTTCTTTAAAGGAATAGGTTCCATCCTCATTATCATTTATAAATTCGAGCGCCTTTTCAGTGTCTTTCCCGAAATAATCCCATAAGATCTGCTGATTGATAAACGGCTTACAATATCTGTCGTATTTAAAAGGAATCTGCCATGCTCTGAATTCTTCGGCAACAATAGGAACGGCAGGATAAAAGTATCCTAAAATTCCCTGTACCGCAGACACTGGCATTCTCCAGATTCTGAAGAAACCTAAAATATGATCTATTCTCATGGCATCAAAATACTGTTCCAATGCCTTGAATCTGTTTTTCCACCATCTGTAATCATCCTCTTTCATTGCTTCCCAATTGTAAGTCGGGAATTCCCAGTTCTGGCCAAGCTCTGTAAACTGATCCGGTGGTGCTCCGGCCTGAAAATCCATCCCGAACAATTCAGGCTCAGTCCATGCTTCTACAGAGTGTCTGTAAATACCAATCGGAAGATCTCCTTTTAAAGAAATCCCCAGATTATGGGTATAATCCACGGCATCTTTCAATTGAAGATGAAGCTGATACTGTACCCATGCATGAAGCATTGAAAGATCATAATCTTTACTTTTTGTAGTAAACAACTGTGAAACCTTCCCGGCGATATATTTTTTATGGGTTTTCCAGTCGTTGAAATTGGGGGTCTTATATTTGTCTCTCAATACACAGAATGCAGCATAAGGAACCAGCCAGTTTTCATTGTCTTTGATAAATTTTTTAAAGTTTCTGTCTTTATAGATTTTATCTTTTTCAGCAGTAAAAACGGCCTTCAGGTATTTCCATTTCCCGATGATCATTTTTTCATAATCAATCAGATCAAGAGCATTTAAAGCCTCTTTTTCAGCAAGATAACCTTCAACGATTTCTTTCGGTAAAGAATAATCAAGTTTTTCAAGGGAAATATATTGAGGATGCAGAGCATACACGGATACTGCTGCGTAAGGATAAGAATCTGTCCAGGAATAATTGGCTGTGGTATCATTGATCGGAAGAATCTGGATAATTCCCAGATTGGTATCTTTTGCCCAATCTGCCAGTTTTCTAATATCAGAAAATTCACCTACCCCGAATCCATCTTCACTTCTTAATGAAAATACAGGAACTGCTACCCCTGCATCATGATACATCTGGTAGCCCTTGAATCTGAAATAATGATTAGAAACGATCTGCAGAACATCTGGAAGCGGATTGGCTAGCGTAACCCGGTTTTCTCCGGTTTCAACATCAATTACCTTTCCTTCATTTGTATCATAAAGGCAATATTTGAACTGAATCAGTTCATTTTCCGGAATTTCAACAGAAACCTCCCACAGACCAAAGTCCGTTTGAGATAGATGAATTACTCTATGATAGTCCCAGTTTCCAAGAGACATCGTGCTTCCGAACAACACAACTTTCCAATCCGGATTATAAATAGGAACTTCTATTCTGAATAAATGAGTATGCTTTTTTAAAACAGTTGCTTTTTCAGGAACAAACCCATGCAGTTTATTATAAAGAATCTTATTGTTCAGATAGTTTTCAGGAAAGTTCTTATTATTCCATTCATCAAAAATGATAAACTCTTTATAATTATGAGGGAAATGAAGATGATGATGAACAAATTCTTCTCTTAAAATATTTCTTTTTTCATCCACAACACGGTATTGATAGGAAATGGATTTTGAAAAATAATCCACTTCGCATTTCCATAAACCGTTATCAGCATAAAACATTGTATGGATATGAGCCGCAGCACCTTCCTCACCAATCACCAGCTCCAGATTCTCTCCGGCTTTTACGATATATCCTACATTAAAGTATAGTTTCATCTATATTTTTTTATAAAAGTACATTTTAATATCGAAAAATAAAACTTATTGAATATCAAATAATCATTAAAAAACCTTCTCAATGAACTTGAAAAGGTTTTATGATAAGTCAAATTTTTTGATCTCTTATTCTTGCAGTATTTTGAGTTGCTTCTATTTTGTGACTAAAACCTTCTTATTCAATATCACCTTACCGGTTCCGTCCGTAATATTTATAATGTAAGCTCCACTCACCAAGCCTTTAAGGTATACTTTTTCATCCAAAGAACCGTCTCTCACAGATAAATTCTGATTCATTACATTCTTACCTGCCATATCGAATACATTCAGTTTGATATTTCCTTTCACACTCTTGTTATTCACATGGACGTTAATATATTGCTCATCTACCCTTGTAGGATAAATATCAAGGTTGGTCAGTGTATTCACTGCAGAAGCTTTATCATTCACAAAATATTTACTTGCCAGATCATAGACATGCAAACCTTTTTCTCCTGCAAGCTCTTTAGCCTGTAAAGTTTCCAGATCCACCTCATATAAAGAAGCTCCTTTTGCACTGGCAATAACTATTTTTCCCTGGGAATTAACTGCTGAGCCGTTTACAGAATAATTATCAGGAATTCCTGCAATTTTTCCAATGAACTTAGCTTTTAATTCTTTTGTTACTACTTTAAAAACATTTCCTGAAGCCGAAAAAACGTAGAAATTATTATCAGCATCCGCAATCATATCACCTCCAAAACCGGTAGTAATAGCCGTGAACGAATTCTTTCCATTGGAAGCATCATCTTTAATGATCCCAAGATCGTTCACTACATACTGTCCGCTTTTCTTACTGATTTCCAAAAATTGAGTTCCGGCATTATTTACAGCATAAATATTTCCGTTATATCCTGTGGCCATCCTTGTTATATGAGAATTAATATCGCAGGAAGAAACTCTTGCCACATTATTTTCGATCAATGTGATTTCCTTTGTCTGAGGATGTAATAAGTAGATATTTGATGAAAACATCGGCATATACACCAGATTATTATTTGATGGATCATACGCTAACGCTGCCATCGTCACCGCCTGAGAATTATTGTAAGAATTTTTATCCTCAGCGACAACTGCTTTTCTACCTTGTGAAAATACTTTTGCAGAAGAATCTACACTGAAAATTTTGTCTCCTGAACTACCATTTGTAGCATCAATTGTACGGAAATCATTAAAACTGATACTTTGTGTATCTTTTCCTGTAATGGCAAAAATATCCTGTTGTGCCTGCGCATTCATGCCTAATACCAGTAAAAATAGAGGGAATAAATGTTTTTTCATAATATGTATATTTTTAGATTCGTAATCATTTTAATATGACTAAGTTACATAAAATTAAAATAAAAAAACAAAAAATCACCACGAATTGAATACTATTTATAATAAATTAATATCAATGGTATGATAATCATAATCCTTGGATCATCATGAATAACTGACAATGGTAATAAGTAATATAAGTTTACTTGCAAAACATTCTGTGGTTTTACCATTCGATTTTCCGGTCGTCATTTATTTTCAGGAGCTTCATCCCGCTATCCACTCATACTCCTCACGCCATTGCTCTTCCCTACTAAACCCTATCGCAGCCAAACCTAGCTGCGGGGTAACCGTTACTATCGGGGCTAGGGGTCGTGTAATATATCAATAGTAATGGGAAGTTGAACAATATTCTTTCTATAGCCTTTCAAGGGTTAGTATTATTTCAGAATGCCCATTATAAAACAGGATTACGGGTTCTTATGATGCGGATTTACAAACCTAACAGGTTTTAGAAACCTATTAGGTTTAGTTTGTGGGTATATTAGGTTAAAAAGAATGAATTGTGGATAAGTAGTCTTGATACCTCCGTGATGGAAAAAGTGCAGGGGAATAGGCATACTGGTCTTACAGGGAAGATTGCTAGGCAATTAAAAGGAAAAGTAAAAAATGGTCTGCAGAATATATAATGAACTTACATTTCATCATTCAATAGGAGCGGGCTTTAGCCCGTTCTCATTAAAATAATAATTCCATAGGCTTTAGCCTAAACTTATAGCCATCAATATTCTGGCTCAAGTAAAACATTACCTGAATAGGTGATTTTCTAATATTTGGAAGAGAACAGTTTGATAACAACAGTAATGATATAAGGAATAGAACTGGGATAAATTCAGAACAAAGAATAAAGAATAAAGAATAAAGAGTAAAGAGGGGTAAATCCTGAGAGTTGGCTTAAGTATAAAGCAAAAAAAAAATCCTCTATCTTTCGATAAAGGATTTTTTAAAAATAAAATAAAAACTGGCGGCGGCCTACTCTCCCGCGTTAGCAGTACCATCGGCGCTGGTGGGCTTAACTTCTGTGTTCGGAATGGGA
>NZ_JBXDSE010000014.1:0-29371 GCF_056844665.1 Chryseobacterium sp. FR048
ATTTTTTTAATGAGAACGGGCTAAAGCCCGTCCCTATTGAATGATGAAATGTAAGTTCATTATATATTCTGCAGACCATTTTTTACTTTTCCTTTTACTAACATAGCAATCTTCCCTGTAAGACCAGTACAGCTATTCCCCTGCACTTTTTCCATCCCGGAAGGATCCCACTACTTATCCACAATTCATTCTTTTAACCTGATATACAGGCAAACTAAACCTAACAGGTTCCTAAAACCTGTTAGGTTTGGAAATTCACGGCTATATATGAAAGCCCATTATTTTACAATGATGATTTATATTTCTCTTATCCTTATTATTGATTTATCTCGCGGCTTCATTTAGATGTGGTAAATTGCCTGTTTTTCTTTAAGTGAGTTTATTACCTTAGAATAATAAGAATATGAAGAGAATAACCTTTATTTTGAGCTTATAAGAATCCCTGTAGAAATATAAAGATATAAGCATTAGATAGACCTCTATTATTATTGGGAAATGTAGTTGGTGATCTTAACTAAAAACGGATTAAATCTCATAATAAAAAAACCGTTTCAAAAAGAAACGGCTTGTTGTATAGCATTGTAATTTTCAATCTTACATCTCACTGTTGGTATCCGGACATTTGAAGTCATCGCTGCAGCCTGCGCAAATAATTGTACCATTGCAATAGTACATGCAGAATTCTGGTTCAGGAAGTTTAGCTCCTCCGGAAATACTTTTTAATTGGTCTTTTCTTAGTTTTTTTAAATTTTTCATATTGTTTTAATTAAAAGTTTGATAGTTAAGTAAAAGTAATTAATTTATTTTAATATAAACAATAAGATTCGTAGAAAATTTTAATTTCTTTAGAATGATCAGATTTAAAGATGGTTTTGAAGTAGCTATCTGATAATTAACTAAATAAGTAGTATTTGAAAAAAATGTGGGCAGGAAATACTAAAAAGTAAATATTACAGATTTGAAATGAGTTGAGAGGAAAAAAAGAAGAAAATTGCTGCCGGACCAGGTCGGCTATATAGAGTTTGAAAATTAAAAGAGCATTTGCATCCGCCTCTGAAGAATCTTCATTTATCTACTTTTTGTTGTAAAGAATGCTACCGTATAATAGGATAGGGGGATAAAAAAAATAGCCAGTAATTCAATTACTGACTATTATTATGATTATTTCTTAATCAAGCCTAATTCTATAAGCCTTTCATGTAAGAATTCTCCTGCTGTTGTGTCTTCGTATAACTTTGGATTGTTTTCGTCTACACAGTTTTCAAGAGCATTTAAAGACATCGCACTGATGGGATGCATGAAGAAAGGAATTGAATATCTTGAAGTAGTCCATAATTCTCTTGGTGGATTAACCACTCTGTGAATCGTAGATTTCAATTTGTTGTTGGTATGTCTCGAAAGCATATCTCCAACATTGATCATCAATTCATCCGGTTCTGCAATGGCATCGATCCATTCTCCATTGTGATTCTGAACCTGAAGACCTTTCCCTTGCGCACCCATTAGAAGGGTAATCAGGTTAATATCTCCATGTGCTGCTGCTCTTACTGCATCATCCGGTTCTTCAGTGATAGGTGGGTAGTGAATTGGTCTTAAAATAGAGTTCCCTTCAGCGATTTTATCGTCAAAATAAAACTCGTCCAGACCAAGGTGAAGGGCTAAAGCTCTCAAAACATACTGTCCTGTTTTTTCAAGCATCTGGAATGCCTCTTTACCAACTTCGTTGAATTTTGGAAGTTCATCAACGATTACATTGTCAGGATACTCAGCTTTGTATTCCGAATCATCAGACAGGTATTGTCCGAAGTGCCAGAATTCTTTTAAGTCTCCTTTTTTGAAACCTTTAGCAGTTTCTTTACCGAATCCTACATAGCCTCTCTGACCACCAATTCCTGGAATCTCATACTTTTGTTTCGTTTCCACTGGCTGTTCAAAAAAGTTTTTAACCTCTCCATACAAATCATCTACTAGGTTGTCATCAAGAAAGTGGCCTTTTAAGGCTACAAAACCAATTTCTTCATAAGCTTTTCCGATTTCATTTACAAATTTCTGTTTGCGTTCCGGGTTGTCCGAAAGGAAATCACGCAGGTCTACACTAGGTATTTTGTCCATTTTTAGAAATTTACGAATAGCAAAATTACATTTTTTTTAATTTAAATGATTTTAAAATCATTATTTATAAGTTAAATTTGCTGTATGAAAAAATATTCTTCTAAGAGAAGTATCCAAATACTTGCACATCTTCTTCAGCAGTACGGAATTGCAGACATCGTAATTTCTCCGGGATCAAGGAATGCTCCTTTGGCGATTCACTTTTCAGAAGTGGATAGTTTCAACTGTTTCAGCATTGTAGACGAAAGAAGTGCTGCTTTCGTAGCGATGGGAATGGCGAAAAGTGAGAAGAAACCTGTAGCTATTACCTGCACCAGTGGATCAGCGGTAGTTAACTATTATCCGGCGGTGACAGAAGCATTTTACCAGAATATCCCACTTTTGATACTGACGGCTGACAGGCCAACGGATTTTGTAGATATTTTCGATGGACAGACGATCAGGCAGAAGGATGTTTTTCATCAGCACTCTTACGGAGATTTCCAATTGCTGGAAGACAGCAAAGAGAATGCAGAAGATATTAATTTTGATATTATTAAAAAGGCAATCGAGCTTTGTTTTGAAAAGCAGGGTCCTGTTCATATCAATATTCCTTTAGAGGAGCCTTTGTATGAATTGGTATCTGAACTTCCGACCTTCCCAACGGTTGAAAAAACAATCAAGCATAAAGACTACGAAATTCCGTCTAATCTGATTGCAGACTGGCATACCTCTCAAAGGATTATGATATTGGTAGGAACAAGGGATTACAGCCCTGAATTGGAGAACCAGCTCACACAATTGGTGAAGAACCATTCTGTGGTAGTATTGAGTGAAGCCAATTCCAATTTATATCATGAAAAATTTTTCAGACATATAGACCGGTATATCTTTAACTTCACTGAGGAGGATTATAAGACCTATGCTCCGGATCTACTTATCACGGTAGGGCAGAATGTAGTTTCTAAAAAGGTAAAACAATTTTTAAGAAGTGCCCGCCCAAAACAGCACTGGCATCTGGATGAAGTATGGCAGCCTGACACCTACTTTGCCCTTACAGAGAAAATTGAGGCGAAACCTGAGGTCTTCTTTTCCAAACTTTTGAAATATATTAATCTTGAGCCAAGACCTTATTACAATCTTTGGGATGTTTTGAGAGATAAAAAAGATGCTAAGCACGAGCAGTTTCTAAATACGGTAGAGTTTTCCGACTTTTATTTTTTCAATAAAGCATCACAAACAATTCCTGAAAACTATAATATCCACTTCAGCAATTCTTCTGGAATCAGATATGCACAGCTGTTCGATTTTGGCAAAAGAAAAATGTATTGCAACAGAGGAACCAGCGGAATTGACGGTTCTACATCCACTGCGATGGGCTTTGCCATCAAAAATGAAAACCCTACCCTGTTGATTACGGGGGATTTAAGTTTCTTTTATGATATAAACGGTCTTTGGAACCAGTATATCCCTCCATTTGTAAGAATTATGATCTTCAATAACGGAGAAGGGAACATTTTTAAAATTATTCCAGGGCCTGGAAATGCCAACCCAAATACACTGGACGAATTTATCGCTACAAAACACCGCAAGAATGCAGAACATCTGGCTAAACATTTCGGGTTCTCCTACATCAGAGTAGAGGATGAACTGACTTTAGACAGAGTTCTTGAGAATTTCTTCAAGCCGGATTCGCAACCAAAAATTCTGGAAGTGAATACGCACGGGAAAAACAGTGCAGATATTCAGAAAGCTTATTTCAATTTCATGAAAGAAAGCTAAAGATCAAGATATTCTTCATTCCCTGGCAGATTAATGATTCTGTCAATAGGATAGATAAACATATCATCAAAATCATTGAGGGCGTTGATGATCTGAAAGTGGCTGAATTGCTTTATATTTTGTAGAGTAATTTCAGCCTCTTTTATTTTTTTGTGTTTCAAAAGATGCTGTCTCTGTACTCCATTCAGTAGATAAGTGGTGGGAGTAAACCAGTCTTTACCCTTCAAAAAGAGGATATTGGAAAAAGAGGTATCTGTAATATGATTGTTTTTAACAATAATGATCTCTTCTGCCTTAGCTTTCATCTTCATTTTATCCAGTTCCTTACGGTCTTCAAATTTGAAAGAGTAATCAAAGCTGTTGTTTTCTACGAGCTGAAAATCCTGTATTTCAGGAATGGCATAAGGAATCATCTGAGTCCGAACCCTTTTATCAAGGTCATAGGAGATTCTTAGCTTGAAAAGTCCGTCTTCATCATGCTGCAGGTTTTTGTAGATTTTGGCCAGATCAATAGCATCTTCCTTTCCGAAATGGGAAAAGGTATGATTGACACGTTTCTGATGGAGGTCTAATAGAAAAATTTCCTGATCTTCTACTTTAATGCTTTCAATGAATTGGGACATAGATTTTGTTTTTCATTTCCTGATATTCGTCTTCTAATTTGCTCATGTGCGTTATACCGCCTCCGCTTTTGAAATAGAGCTGATCTCCCTCTTTTTCAATAAAGCGTATCATTACACAGCTGTCGACGTTTTTGCCGTCAAACCAGCCACAGACTCCCGTATAATATCCCCTGTCATAGCCTTCTGCTTCCAGAACTATTTCCAGGGTTTTAGGTTTGGGAGCCCCCAGAATAGATCCGGCAGGAAGGAGCTTTCGCATAATACTCCCCAGCTTGCCATCATATTCGGGCTTTAGTTTCCCTGAAATTTCAGAACTCATTGCATACAAATCCTTTTGCTGGGTTTTGATGAAATCAATATGCTGAAATTTGTCAACCTTTACTTCATCCGCTACCATGCTCAGATCATTCCTTAGCAGATCCACTACCGTGTAATGTTCTGCCTTTTCTTTTTTATCATTCTTCAGGATTTCTGCCGCATTTTCAAGGGCTGCATCAATAGTCCCTTTCATAGGATAGGTCAGAATTTTACCGTCAATGATCTTTACAAAAGTTTCAGGAGAAAAAAATACAAAAAAATCTTTATAAAAAACTTTGTACTTCGCATTTGAGTGATAAAAAATTTCTTTAAGGCTTAAATTCGTCTCAATTTCTGTTTTTCGGGTATAATTTACCAGGTAGGAATTTCCAAGACGAATATTTTTCTGAACTTTATCAAAACCGGTTTTAAAATTTTCCATTGTTTCAGGAAAAGATTTCCACTCTATTTTTTTATTTAATTCAGGTTGCTTTTTAGTGGTTGAAAAGTGTTGGAAATCAATTATTAAACCTGAATTTTCAATTTCGTGTTCCTGATAGATTTCAACCTTCTCAGAAAGAAAGTCGATGACGAAAAAATAGGGAACTTTCTGAAGGGAAAGTTCGTCCATCTCCATAAATTTTTGATGATTCACTGAAAACATTTCGCAAAAATACTTATTGATGTTTACTTTTGCATAAAATTTTTATGATGCAGAATAAATATCCTCAGAAACCGGGAATAGATTTTATATTGAAGCAGGCTTTTTTTTACTGGAATAAAACACTGGTTTTTCAGTTGATGTTTTCAATGCTCTTTTTTGGAATCTTTCTTACCTCACTGTTTTTCTTCGGAGAAAGATATGGAATACTGGAACAGAATCAGGTATTGGCAGAAGCCTTTAAAGAAGGAACAAAAGCTTATATAGAAAAGGTTACCGAGCTGAGTGCCACTGAAAATTATCAGATGTTTACCCTGGCGATCTGGGCAACAACAGCATTTCTGTATCCACTGAATATTGGGATGTTCCAGATTTTCAGAAAACTTGATCTTAATGAAAAAATAGAATTGGGAGATCTCTTCGTAGGATATAGCGGGCTTAATTTTTTCAAATACCTTGGATACTATCTTTTCTGGTTCATGATTTACAGGCTGACGGTTCCGACGATATTATTGGCCATAATCTGGGTAGCTATGACGGTTTTTGTAGCTCCGTTAATGTTTTTTACCAATAAAAGAATTTTTGAAGCTCTTTCCCTGAACTTTAAGGCGCTTAAGATGTACTTTATAGAAATAATGGTCTGTGTGATGGTTGCGGTTCTGTTTAAATATCTGGGATTCACACTATTTATCATAGGGGGGCTTTTTACGTTTCCTTTCTGGAATGCGATGATTTATTCACTATACAAAAGTGTTTTTTCAGAAAAAGGTTAAAATTCAACGATGTTTAATGTGTTTTCTTGCTAAAAAAAGTTAATTTTGGTAAAATCATTAAATATTTAAACTATGTCTGACTTTAACGAATTTGATCAGCAGGGGTCTGTCCCAAACAGGGAGACTGGATCAATTATTTCTCATGCTTTCGAAATGTATAAAGGGATTTTTGGCTATGGAGTCGTTGCCATGATCATTTATATGCTGGGAGGGTATCTTATCCAATTAGTGACTGGGGTCAATTCTTCTTCAATGGTAGAGGAAATGCAAGCTTCCGGAGGAAACTTCAATTACTGGAGTATGCCTGGAGTTCCACTATACATGACGTTTTCAGGTCTTTTCGGATTGTTGTTGTCTCCTTTGTATGTAGGATTGATCTATATGGTTAATAAATTTAATACCAAAAGTCAGATTGAGTTTTCCGATCTTTTCATTGGATACCGTCAGAATTTTGTAAACATTTTGCTGTACAGCTTCCTTTCCGGGATTATTTTTGCAGTGTCGGCAGCACTTTGCTTCTTACCGCTTTTCTTTGTTTATCCTTTACTTTTGATAGGGTATCCTATTCTTTTGTTTGAAAACGCTTCGGCAACAGATGCCATTTCAAAATCGTTCAATATTGCGAAAGAAAACTACGGAACATTTCTGTTGACGGCTATTGTAGGAATGCTTATATCAGTAGCAGGGGTTGTTCTTTGTTTTATCGGGGTTATCCTGACAGCACCGTTCATGATGGTTGTGATGTACTCTACATATTGTGCCTTCTTAGGAAAACCAAGACAAATCATGTACAACAAACAATAAGAATATAACAGAAAGAAGATGAATAAAGACAAGCAGATAAGCAGTATTGCAATCAAGCAGATTTCTTTACTGGCCATTATTATTATATTGGCAGGATTGATCTGTTTTAACCTTGCTCTGTTCATCCCGTCTGTTCTGGGGGCTATTACCATTTATGTGGTGTGTAGAAAATACAATTTTTATCTGCAGGAAGAAAAGAAATGGAAACCCTCACTTGCATCGTTTGCATTGATGTTTGCGAGTCTTATCATCCTGATTTTACCCATCTATTTTATTGCTGATCTGATCATTGATAAACTGGGGAATGCTCAGGCTTATATGGCTAAGTTCAACGTATTTCTCGATAAGATCCATTCTTATATTCAAACCAAAACGGGCTTCGATATTCTGAGCCAGGAGAATATGAATAAACTGAAGAGTGCTGTAGGAAAATTTTCAACCTCAGCGCTTAGTGGAACATTCAATACGCTTACGGTGATCATGTCGATGTATTTTATTCTTTATTTTATGCTGGAGAAGCCAAGATTATTCGAAAGAATTCTTACTTCTTCTGCTCCGCTGAAAAGAGCTAATGTCTCTTTGATCGGAGATAAAATGAGGAAACTGATCATGGCCAATGCCATTGGAATTCCTGTTGTGGCAGTAGGCCAGGGGATTGTAGCTCTTATCGGGTATCTGATATTCGGGGCTCCGGGAGCGGTTCTGCTTTTTGCCCTTACTGCGGCGGCATCAGTGATTCCGGTAGTAGGAACGGCCATTGTATATGTTCCGGTATGTATCTTTATGATTGCAGAGGGAAATACAGTTCAGGGGCTTGGTTTAGCAATTTACTGTGTAGTGGTTGTAGGTCTTACCGATAACCTGCTTCGCTTTACCCTGCTGAAAAAGCTGGAAAATATACATCCGCTGAATACCGTATTTGGAATTATTATGGGAATGAACTTATTTGGCTTTATGGGACTTATTTTCGGGCCGATTCTGATTTCTCTTACCCTTCTTCTGGTGCAGGTATACAGAAATGAATTTACAGATGAAAATGCACCTCCCGATCTGGAATTGCCTGATCAGAATGATTGAGAAGAAAATTTAATTTAATTATATAAAAGTGGAAGGAATAAATCCGGAAATATTAAAAGAGATCTGTGTATTTAAAATGCCGTTTGGAAAGTACGAAGGAACCGTATTGATCGACCTTCCGATAAGTTATCTGGAATGGTTCAACAAAAACGGAATGCCTAAAGGAAAACTGGGAATGCAGCTTTCAACCGTGTATGAAATCAAGCTGAACGGATTGATGGATCTGCTGGCACCTATCAGGGCTTCAGTGAGAAACGGAATGTAAAGAATAATCATCTTATAAAATATCAGCAATATTTATCATTGCAGGTTCTATAAAATACCTCTGAAATGAGTCCATTAAACAGACTCACTTCAGAGGTTTATTTTTTACTTCTTAATAATTATTTTTTTCGCCTCTTTCTTTTTATTTTCAGAGTGTATTTCTACAAAATAAACTCCTGTTGTTAAAAGGTTTTCCAAATGTAACTGATGTTTTGAAGCTGCCAGATTTTCTGTATAAACAATTTTTCCGATCGCATCACTAACTTTTATTGAGGAGATTTTCCCGCTTTTTGAATTGATTTCGAAATTTCCGTTGGATGGGTTAGGATAAATATCATTTTCGGCAGGATATTTGGCATCTTGTGTGGATAATACGGCATCAGGAGCTAGTTTGATGGCATCTATTTTAGTTTCATTCACATTTTCTCCTGTAAATAAGTATCCTTTGTCCGGTGTTTGAATAAGCTCTCCATTACGAAGAGTATATGTCATGTCAGGATGTTGCCAGCCCCACAATATATTTCCGTTCAAGTCTAATCCTTTTAAAAAGCTGCCGCCACTTCCGAAGACAATCTGGCCATTTTCAGATTTTATAATATTCAGATCATTCCAGAAGTCAGGATAGGGAGTATAATCATTCTGCCAATGTAAAGTTCCATTGGATTGAAACTTGGTAATCTCTACTCCGAACGTACTATTTTTAGTCTGCATATAAATCAATGCACATCCACTATCTGAAGTATCGGTAATTCTTACATACGGATAATCATGCGAAGCCCCATCAAAAGCATTTTCCCATAGAAGTATTCCCGTAGAGGAGACCTTAACGGCCCAGGTGGCATAGGTGCCGCTTACATTGCCTGCATTACTTACATCTCCATCTATTGATTGGGTTCTTCCGGAAAGATAGAAGTTGCCTTCAGCATTTAATGCCATATCATCTAAAAAATCCCGTTTACTTCCACCAAATGTTTTCCGCCATTGTTCGTTTCCGTCTGCATCGGTTTTCAAGATTAAAAAATCAGTATCATCTGCATTTTTAGAGATTATTCCCCCTAAAAGAAAGCCATTGTCCGGGGTGGCGATAACTTTAGTCATATTGATAAAATTCCATCCTGCTGAGACCGGATAATTTTTGGTCCAAAGCTTATTTCCGTCTTCATCAACCTTTATCATTCTTCCCTGTTTTGCAAAAGAATCGTTGTCACTTGTTGGAACTATTTCACCTGCCAATACATAGCCTCCGGTTGTAGACTGTATATCATATATATTGGTAGCGTGCTCCGTATTAGTCTGCGGAAATTCTTTATTCCACAGCAATGTTCCAGTAGAAGTTGTCTTTGTAAGAATTCCATATTGCGGAGATGGATAAACACTGTAGTTTTGGGTAAAGAAGAACCCATTTCCGGAAGCATTCCCATGAATATTCATGTAAATATTATTTGTATTGTAACTTCCATAAGATTTCTGCCATTCGATTCCTGAAACCTGGGCATTGGCTGTTTGCAGTAAGAATAATCCGGCTGCAAGTAATAATTTCTTTTTCATAATTGATGTTTTTTGTTGTGCTTTATAGTTTATAATTATCTATGGTTCATTATTTTTAAATTTTTTCAAACGTGATTTAAAATCAATTCTATTCAATTTTTTACCATTTGATGTTATGATTTCTTACTTACAAATTTACAGATGAAATATTGACGGGACTATTTTTTATATGCTACAGAGCAACTACGATTAAAGATAGGAATAACTACAAAATGACTACACTTTTTTTATGCTCTAAGATTTGAATATCAAAAGAGTCACAAAAAAAATCGTAATGTAAAGGTACATTACGATTTAGGTGACAACAGTATTAATGTCGTCCGGTATTTTTATTGTTCAACTATGCTTTCAAAGCAGCAATCTCATCCCTCAGTTTTGCAGCCTTGATAAAGTCAAGATTTTTAGCTGCAGCTTCCATTTCTTTCTGCTTCTGCCCGATCATTTTTTCTATATCTTCGCTGGCGTAGCTGGCTTTGGTTTCGGCTACTTTTTGAAGAATTTCTTTTTGGGTATATTTTTCATCAGGGAAATCCTTGCTTCTTCCGACAAGGTTTTCAGATATTTTTTTATTTAAAGCTTTTGGCTTAAGTCCATGATCTTCATTGTACTGCATCTGTTTTGCACGGCGGTATTCCGTTTCATCTAAGGTTGCCTGCATCGATTTTGTGATCTTGTCGGCGTACATGATAGCTTTTCCGTTGATGTTCCTTGCGGCACGTCCTACGGTCTGGATCATAGATCGTCTGCTTCTCAGCATTCCCTCTTTATCAGCATCCAGAATCGCTACCAGGGAAACTTCAGGTAAATCAAGTCCCTCTCTTAATAAATTAACTCCGATAAGTACATCAAAAAGTCCCAAACGGAGATCCTGCATGATCTGAATTCTCTCCAGAGTTTCAACATCAGAGTGAATATATCTTGTTCTGATTCCGAATTTTGTGAAGTATTTTGCAAGCTCTTCCGCCATTTTTTTAGTTAAGGTCGTTACCAGAACCCTTTCATCAGCGTCAGATCTTTTCTGGATCTCTTCCATTAGATCATCAATCTGGTTTAAGGTTGGTCTTACTTCAATAATCGGATCTAAAAGTCCCGTTGGGCGGATAATCTGTTCAATATAAGCCCCACCTGTTTTTTCCAGCTCGTAATCTGCCGGAGTAGCGGAAACATAGACCACCTGATTCTGAATGGCCTCAAATTCTTCAAATTTCAAAGGTCTATTATCCATTGCTGCCGGAAGTCTGAATCCATATTCTACCAGAGCTTCTTTTCTGCTTCTGTCACCACCATACATGGCATGAACCTGTGGAACAGTTACGTGGCTTTCGTCAATAACCATTAAGAAGTCCTTAGGGAAATAATCGATCAGGCAGAAAGGTCTTGTCCCCGGAAGTCTGCCATCAAGATACCTGGAATAGTTCTCAATTCCTGAACAGTACCCCAATTCTTTGATCATTTCAAGATCCAGTTCCGTTCTTTCCTGAAGTCTTTTGGCTTCCAGAGGTTTTCCGATAGAGCTGAAGAAATCTACCTGTTTTACCATATCATCCTGAATCTCTTTAATAGCTCCATTCAGGGTTTCCTTTGAGGTTACAAAAAGATTGGCAGGGTATATCTGTATTTGGTCAAAATTGTCTTCTACATTTCCGGAAACAGGATCAAAGCTTTGAATCTTTTCAATTTCATCTCCAAAAAACTGAATTCTGATCGCATTATCTGTATAAGCAGGGAAAACATCAATCACATCTCCTTTTACACGAAACGTACCTCTTTGGAACTCGTTTAATGTTCTGGCATATAAAGCATTAACTAATGAATGAAGAAGTGCTGTTCTTGTCACTTTTTCACCAATAGCAATAGAAATTAAAGACTTATGAAATTCCGTGGGGTTTCCAATACCATAAATACAGGAAACAGAGGCTACAATCAGTACATCTCTTCTTCCTGAAAGTAGGCTGGCTGTTGCAGAAAGACGTAGTTTTTCAACTTCCTCATTGATGCTCAGATCCTTTTCAATATAAGTTCCTGTTGTTGCAATGTAGGCTTCAGGCTGATAGTAATCATAGTAACTTACAAAGTACTCTACTGCATTTTCCGGAAAGAATTCTTTGAATTCCATGAAAAGCTGTGCCGCCAGAGTTTTATTGTGAGCCAGAACGAGAGTAGGCCTTTGAACGTTCTGCACAAGGTTGGCAACTGTAAAGGTTTTTCCGGACCCCGTTACCCCAAGAAGAGTCTGGTATTTTTCCCCGATCTCGATTCCTGCAGTAAGTTTGTCAATAGCCTGAGGCTGGTCTCCGGTAGGTTTATATTCTGATTGAAGTTTAAAATCCATAGAAAGAATGTATACAACAAAAATACGAAAGAAATTATTAGGCAGGATAATGTTTCGGAGATGAATATTTTGAACTGTTTGGGCTAACCGGATGTTGAGAAGGCTAGAAGTAAGGTTTTCAAGAGATTTTTGTAAGTATAATCAATGGTTTTTATTTTGCCACTAATGCACGAATAAAAAAGATTCGCGCATTAGTGGCTATTAAAATATCCTCGCTGATGAGACGGATTTTTATCAGAACCTGCTTAGTTTTTGAAATCAAAAAGCGCTAATTTTTTAGCGCTTTTAAATTTTATGGACGGGTAAAAGTCATCGTTGCCGGTATCTTTAAGACGGATGCTATAGCTTTTCCATCTTTTACAGCAGGCTTCCATGTAATTTCATTGTTGATGTCAGTTATTGTTCTGAGAAACTCTTTGTTGAAAATTTCATTATTTCCTGAAGTGGTTACATCAGTAGCCTTTCCTTTTTCATCAATATGAATATAGGCCATGGAAGTAATGGTACCTTTTAGGGGTTCGATGGCGCTGACATCCATTTTTTTACCGATCAGCCTTCGAAGCCCGCTTAATCCATCAGGAAACTGTGCTTCGGTATAGTCTATATTGGACTGAGTATTGATATTTGTGTTTTTACCTTCATTTGTTTCAGTCTTTCTTGGGGTGATAGTGTCCGAAACGGCTTTTAAACTTTCCTTTTTAAATCCCATAAAGGTCTTCTGTTTTTCTTGCTGAGCCTTTTCATAATGAGAATGAGTCATTAAGCTAACCTGATAAGGCTGGGGATTTTTTGCTGTTCTGGCATTCTGATAAACCTTGCTGATATACACGTTTGAAAAGTCTGAGTTTTTGTAATCTTTTAAAACACTGTTGTCTATTTTCTTCGAATCAATCCAAACGGCATACTCATTTTTATTTAAAAAAGATTGCAGCTCTTTCTCTGTAGGAATTCTTTTTTTCGATTCAGGAGCATTAAAGAATACTATCTTTTGGCTGTTTCTTTCTGCTTCTGTCAGAAGAGGATAAAGTTCTTCAAGCCTTTTCTTGTCAATGTCAGTGATTTTTTTTGAAAACTCTGCATATTTTTTATGGTTCAACAGATCAGAATACTTGCTTAAAATATCTTTGAACTCTCCATAAGGATCTTCAGCTGAAGTAATGGCCGTAATGTTTCTTATTGGGTCTGGTGCTGTATTACTGATGGCAGTGTCTGCTGCGTAAGTTCTCTCAGAAAATAATATGGCTGCGGCTGCTACTGCTGTAATTCCGACAATTTTCCGTAGTGGACTGAATTTCGTTTTCTTTGCTTTCATCATAATAAATCTTTTTTTGGTGTTGTTAAAATTAAATGAATGAGTAAGAGGTGGGTTTTGATGGGCAAGGAGCTCATCAAGGATTAAATTCTGATATTCTTTTACATTGACTTCTTCATTCAGAACAGATTCATCGGCCAGGAATTCATGATTGGTGACAACAGCTTTTTTATACAGGAAAATAAGCGGGTTGAACCAGGTGAATATCTTTAGTAGATCGATAATGATAAGATCTGTACTGTGTTTTTGATCAAGATGGCTTTTCTCATGCAGGAATATTCTTGGGTCTATTACATTATTTTTTACATAGTTTTCCCCCATATAGATGGTATTCCAAAAACTGAATGGAGGCAGATCTTTTTGTGTCAACAGAATATTATAATCATGATAAATCTGTTTTTTTCCTTTTAGCTGCCGAATTGATAAAACAGCCAGGATACTTTTTATCAATAGAAAAAGTGTTATAGCAGCATAGACTCCCCATAAGACATACATCCAGTTAAAACTCTCCTGTTCAGGCTGTATAAAAGCCATTTGTTGAGTTGCTTCTTCAATGATAATCTGTGGTTTTACTTCTGTCTCAGGTGCCCTTACAGAGATCGTGATAAAAGGGATTATATATGAAAGGATCAGTGAACCCAGCAAATAAAATCGATTGAACCTATACATTTTCTCTTTTTCCAAAGCAAAATAGTATACCGCAATGAAAATGGAAGAACATAGAATGATCTTCAGGATAATGGTTAACATAATTATTCCTTTATCTGTTCATCTATAATATCGCGAAGTTCTTTCAATTGTTTTTGGCTAAGTTTTGCATTAGAAGTGAAAAAAGACGCAAACTGCGAAACAGAGCTATTGAAAAAACGGTCAATCATGGAAGTCATTTCTTCCTTGAAATATTCCCCTTTTTCTACTTTAGGAAAGTATTCACGGGAATTTCCATACAGTATATAGCCTACCAGTTCCTTATTCTGCATTCTTTTCAGCAGTGTTGCAATCGTTGTAACTGCAGGTTTAGGGTCCGGATAAGCCTCTAAGATGTCTTTCATGAAAATCCTTTTCTTTTCCCAAAGGATGTCCATCAGAACTTTTTCAGAATCAGTTAGTTTTATCTCTTTCATTCTACAATGTTGTAATTTGTTCTACAAATGTAGAGTAAAAATTTAAATACACAAATTTTATGGCATTATTTTTCCATTCTTTTCTATTATCAAATCATAATTATATGAAAATCAATCAATTTTATGTTCCTGTTCTGAGTGTTTTTTTTATTTTGTCTTCCTGTAAAGAAAATCCGGTAAAAGCACAGCAAACCGGGAAAGATGGTAGCGTAGAAACTGAAAAGCCCAATTCCGAATACCAGCCCGCATTCAAAGGGCAGACAAGAATTAAAGCCGTGAAAACAACTGCTGCCTACAATGTTGAGATCCTGAATAAAGACCTTGGAAGACCTTGGGGAATCATCAATTTACCGGACGGGAAGTTTCTCATTACCGATAAAAAAGGCTATATGAACGTCGTTTCGAAAGATGGAAAACAGATCTCGAAAGTGGATGGCTTTCCGAAAGTAGACGCAAAAGGGCAGGGAGGTATGCTGGATGTTGCTCTGGATCCTGATTTTAACACCAACAATATTATTTATTTCAGTTTCTCGGAGCCTTTTGGAAAAGGAAACCTGACTTCAGTGGCAAAAGGGAAACTATCTCCGGATCTTAAACTTATTTCTGAGGTGAAAGTCATCTTTAGGGCAGAGCCTTCCTATGACGGAGATAAACATTACGGAAGCCGGTTGGCTTTTGATAAAGAGGGAAATTTGTTTGTAAGTACCGGAGAAAGATCAGATAAGGTTACCAGGGTGTATGCCCAGAAAACCGATAATTATCTTGGGAAAATTTTAAAGATCACAAAAGAAGGTAAGCCTGCTCCGGGAAACCCTTTTATCGGGAAATCCGGATATAAACCTGAAATATATGCTTATGGTGTCCGAAACCCACAAGGAATGGCGATAGATCCCAATGGAAATCTATGGGACGTGGAAATGGGACCTAGAGGCGGCGATGAAATCAATCTTATTCAACCTGGGAAAAATTACGGTTGGGGCGATGTTACCTATGGAATTGAATATTCCGGGGATAAGGTAGGCAAGGGAATTACTCAGCGGGAAGGCACAGAACAACCTGTTTATTACTGGGACCCTTCCATTTCTCCCAGCGGAGTCACGTTCTATACCGGGAATATGGAAGAGTGGAAAGGAAATCTCTTTATCGGATGTCTGAGCGGAGAGCATATTGCCAGAATCGTAATGAAAGATAATAAAGTGATAGGAGAAGAGCGTCTGCTGGCAGATCAGAAAGAACGTTTCCGGGATGTGCTGAATGGAATGGATGGAAATTTATATGCGGTAACGGACAGTGGAAAACTGTACAGAATTTCAAAAAAATAAAAAACGTCTGCTGAAAATTTTCAGCAGACGTTTTTGTTGGATAGCAGGAATTTCATAAAGTCATAAAAATAAAACACTAATTTTTATTAAATGATTCTAAGTTGCGGGATAGCAAATGGAAACTTCCAGCTTCCCTGCTTATCAAAATTTAAAATTCAATCTTGCAAAGACCTGTCTTCCTGCAAACCCCATCTGTACAGGGTCGAATATTCCTCCTGACTCTGTATTTCCTGTAGTCACCTGAGTTGTCTGCAGTGTTGGGTATCTGTTGAATAGATTTTTACTACCTAATGTCAGGTTGATATTCTTTGAAAATTCATATCCAAAGGAAAGGTCTGTGGTTACTTTCGGGTTGTAGACCTGTTCTACATTATCGTAGCCGATCAGGGTTACCTTATCAAACCTTACCAGTTGTAGGTTGGCGTTGAACTTGTTGAGTTTGTAATTTAGGTTTAAATTAACTTTTGTTTTAGGAGCAGAAGCCAGAATAAAACCTCTTTCTCTCGGGCTCAGATAGATGTCTTCTTTTCCTTTCAGGCGGTCGGAAGTATTCACATTCGTAATCTCCATATCATTATAATTTCCTGCCAAAGTAGCGGTCAGCTTTCCTGAACCAATGCTTTCATTATAGCTTAATATAACATCAACACCTTTGGTACGGGTATCAATGGCATTGGAGAAAAACTGAACCTGATCAATGTATGGATAATCGGTCTGAACATCTGTAGGAAGATCGTCTCTTGAGAAGTTTCCTGTAAGCACAATTCTGTTTT
This sequence comes from Chryseobacterium sp. FR048, assembly GCF_056844665.1. NCBI lineage: Bacteria > Pseudomonadati > Bacteroidota > Flavobacteriia > Flavobacteriales > Weeksellaceae > Chryseobacterium > Chryseobacterium sp. FR048. The sequence continues at coordinate 16,784 of NZ_JBXDSE010000014.1, forward strand.
TTACACTGATGTAGTAACCGTCAACCGTTGCAGTGAACTTACCTGTGTTAAAAGTGAATCCTGCACTTCCATTCACCGAAGTTTCCTGTTTCAGCTGAGCAATTCCGACTCTGTTGGCAAGATCGCTGTCGTTAGAAGCCAGCTGGATCGTAACCAGTTTTCCTCCCTGAAAATTGGTAAACTGCTGACCATAATATTTCTGAGCCAGAGAAGGCGCTCTGAATCCGGTAGAAGCTGATCCACGGAATGCAAACTGTGGTGTAATGGCATATCGTATGGCAAACTTACCATTCATGGTACTTCCGAAGTCATTATAGTTTTCAAACCTTCCGGCGATACTGATCATCAAGTTTTTGGTAATATCAAGTTCAGTATCTACATACGCGGCAAAATTATTTCTGCTTTTACCAATATTGGTTGAATATCCAGGAAATCCCTGGGAGCCTCCCGGTCTTACTGCTCCGCTCAGAGGATTGGTCACTAATAAACTTTCAGGCGTATCACGGGTTACAATATTTCCATTGGTATCATACATGGCATAAGATGCTTCTTCTCCCTTGATGATATTGAATTTTTCATAACGGAATTCAGACCCGAAAGCAATGTTAAGCCCTTCCAGAACTTTAAATTGTTTGGTTGCATTAAAGCCGGTTGTATTTTGCAGCAATGAATGTCCTCCGGCATCGAAACTTGTAGGAGACTTTACGCCCAATGTTGCATTGATCGTATTGGTAATGTCATAAGTAAACCTGTTGTTTCCGAATGCATTATAAACATCAATGTCCCAGTCTGCCACTTTGAATCTCAATCCATTATCAAAAGTGAAATCTGTAATGCTGGTATCTTCGATCGGATTGAATCCTGTAGGGTAAACCTCAGGAATGTTTCCATCTGCGTCTGCGGTTCTTGTCCAGGCATACGCTTTTGTATTTCTGTGAGAAAACCCCTGACGGGAATAGAATTTGAGCCCGTCAGATAAAGGCAGTTCAATATTTCCGAAAAAATAAATATTCTGAGCCTTTGCATCTCCGAAGCGTTGTCTGGGAGCAGGGGAAGGATCATTATAAATGGCAGGATTTGCATTCCGGATGGCATAATCTTTATTGATGAACTCTGCGGTGAAATTTCCAAATCCGCCTTTCGATCCTATTTTGGTTCCTAAATTTCCACTGAAATCAAAGGTGGTTCCATCGATTTTATGGTCAGATACAATATCATTATTTCCAGGGCTTTTAAAAAGATTTGCCCCTGAGAAAATATTTCCTTCGAAGCCATGGTCACGGTCGTTCAGGATAACATTGATTACCCCTGCTATGGCATCTGATCCATATTGTGCTGAAGCTCCGTCACGAAGTACCTCAACTCTCTTGATAGCGCCGATAGGAATGGTATTCATGTCATAGCCGGTATTTCCTCTTCCTTTAGTTCCGAAAAGATTGATCAGTGAAGACTGGTGGTATCTTTTCCCATTGAGTAAAAGCAGCGTCTGGTCCGGTCCCAACCCTCTCAGGGTCGCCGGATCTACTGCATCAGCACCATCTGATCCGGATTGTTTGTTGGAGTTGAAAGATGGGGCGGCAAACTGTAGCAGCTGGTTTACTTCTACCTGGCCGGTAGCCTGGCTTACCTGCTTAATGTCGATGATATCGATGGGAACAGGAGTATTGGTAACCGTTCTTTTTTTATTCCGGCTTCCGGTGATGGCAACTTCATCTATCTTTGACTCTTTTACAAGAGTATCCTTTATCTGCTGGGCATAAGATAAGGAGGAAGCACCAAGAAATATGATGCAGATGTACTTTCTCTTCATATTGATAATTTTGGGTAGTGATTTACTCAAAATTATCAATATTTATTTTTAAATCAATAGTAAAATTAATTATTTGTTATGAATGTCTTAATTTATTGCCAAATATTGCAATTCAAAGAAAAATAATAATCAATTATTGATATTAAATGAAAATTTTTAATATTAAAAGCTGGTAATGATTCTGTTAATTCCTTCTTCCAGTATTTCCTGTGAAGTGGAGAAGCAAATCCTGATATGCCCTTCCGCTCCTTTTCCGAACCATCTTTCCGAGCCGGGAACAATCGCAACTTTTCCATGCTGCAGGACATGTTGTGCAAATTCATCACTGGACATTCCGTTTTTAATTTTCGGAAACAGGACAAAAGTGGCTTCCGGAAGGCTTGGTTGTAATACTTCTGAATTACTCAGCAGTTTGTAGGCGAGATCTCTGTTATTCTGAAGATGGTTCAAAAATTCTTTATACCATGGCTTGGCTTTTTCCAGAGCAACACTTCCGGCAATCTGCGATAAGGTAGAAACTCCTTCTATCGTAGAATTGAAATTGGATTTCTCAGTGAAATCTTCAAGAATCTCCTGATCATTACATAAAACAGCACCAATTCTTAATCCTGCAATTCCAAATGATTTTGAAAATCCATACACCGTAAAGCTTTTTTTCTTCGCTTCTTCCGAAACCGAGGAGTAGGTGTAAAAATCCTTCTGATCATAAATAATATCACTCCAGATCTCATCGCTCATTACCCATAGATCATGGGCCGCTGCAATTTCTGATACTTTTTTTAATGTTTCCTTAGAATATACTTTTCCCAGCGGATTGTGAGGATTGCATATACTGATAAGTTTAGTTCTGGGATTGATGGCAGAAACCATTTTTTCAAAATCTATTTCTCCGGTGATGGTATCAACCGGGCATAAAACAACTTTCCCACCAGCGGTCTCCACCGATTTCTTGAACAGGAAATCCACTGGATCCAGAATGATGGCTTCATCACCGGGATTTAAAACATAAGAGGCAATCAGAAACATTCCCTGGGCTGCACTATTGACAGCCAGTACATGTTCCGGAGAAAAACTACCGTGCTTTTCTGTATTAAAATGTTCTGCTACACTCTTCTTAAACTCAGGAAGCCCCGAAAAAGGGCCATAGCTGAGGTAACCGTCTTTAATATAGTCAATGATGCCCTGTTCAATTTCAGGGGCTGTTCTGAAGTCCGGATCCGCTGCCGTTAGAGGAATGATTCCGTCTTCAAGAGTTGCCCATCTTCCATTGTAGGCTTTTCTCTTTAATGCTTCAAAGTTGATGTCGTTATTGGTGAACATGCTTTATTTATAAGATATGGGTAAAATATTTTCGGTATACTGATTGAGAGGAAGCAGAAACTGATTCAGTAAAATTCTGCCGTTGTTGATGTGGAATTCTATTTCCTGTTTTCTTTCTGTCTCATATTGGCTGAAAGCTTTTGTTATATTATCTTCTTCAACTAAATATTTAGTCAGAACGAATGAGTCTTTGAGGGCAGAGGTCACTCCCTGGCTGGTAAAAGGAATCAGAGGATGAGCTGCATCTCCGATAAAAACGATATTATCCTTATAAAAAGGGTTCAGTTCTTCCAGTTCATAGACGCACCATAAATGTACATTTTCATAATCCGAATTCTTGATAATAGATGGGATCAAAGGGTGCCAGTTATCAAAAACTTCGAGCATATATTTTCTTAAACTATCGATAGAACATTCATTAATCCTGTATTTTTCATTGTCAAACTGTGAGTACCAGAGAATGGTATCTTCAGAAAGCTTAAGGATTCCAAAAGTAAGACCGCCATCCTCATGATGAAACTTCATAAAATCGTTTTCTACAGAGTCTGCAATTGCTTTATTTTTGATGATGTTCACCACTTCATTTTCTCTTACCAGTTTCATTTTCTCTTCCGGAAAGAGATTCTTCCTGATACGGCTTTTAGAACCGTCTGAGATAATGGCAATATCTGCATCAATATAGGTTCCGTCAGATTTCTTCAGCTTTCCTTTTTCCTGATCACAGGGAATGACTGTTTCTTCATAGGTTATTTTTTCAGGAGCGATATTCCTGGCGAGAAGATTGATCAGTGCGTGCCTTGAAATGGCAAAAACATTGTTGAGGTCCTTTTCCGCGAGTACTTTTCCCGTATGGGAATATTGGATGTATTTTTTCAGAAAATTTCCATGCTCAAAGAGCTGCGAAGGGTCTATGATCTGAGAAAGGTATTCGATGCCTTCCTGAGGAATGAGAAAGCCGTGGCCTGCCAGGTCTTCTTTCTTTCTTCGCTCATAGAGATGGTAATCAATCCTGTGCTTTTCTAAATAATTCGCCATGCTCAAGCCGGAAACACCGGCGCCCACGACAGCAATTTTGTTCATTTTCGGAATAACGGATTTTTCAGGTTAGTGTTTAAGTATCTTTTTGAAACTGATCATTAAGTCGCACAAAATTAAATTAAAAACATTCATTATTTTGAAAAAATAAATTAATTTGATTTTGAATTTTTGAAAATTTGAATGAAAAGCATAAGATTAATGATGTTTTAAACGATTGAATTTCTGATAAATAAATTGTTAGACAGTTTTATTATGCCACGAATGCACGAATAAAAAAGAATTCGTGTATTCTAAGACATCTGCAAATTATATCTTGTTAAATTTACAAAAGGTTCATCTCCTTTTATCACGGCGAAGATTCTAGAGATTAGTTTACAGCATACCGCGTCCGTAGCAATATTCAGCGGTATACAATTTTATCGAAGATAAAATCCTTGTGTCTTACAACACTTTGTATGTAAAAAACTTGCGCCTTTGCGATTTCCCACCTTCCATACTTTCCGCACAGAACCCTGGTCATCTGTAAAACCTGCGAGCTAATAATTTTATTTTCATTAAAATCAATGTCATCCGCTGAAAATAAAAGTCAATCCAAAGAATTCACCAGTACAAAATAACGGCACGCCAGAATTCCCTTTTCTATTTCATATTGCGCTTCCATTTTGGGAGCGCTTTTTTATTTCTATGCTGTTAAGCTTTTTGATCTCTATTAAATTGTGTAAATGACGTAGATTTGTTGAAAATCGCAAAGGCGCAAAGGATTATATACATTATGGGTATTTTAAGGCGCAAGAAGATCTAAGATCTTCAGCAAGTGTTACACTTATTTTTTTGGCACGAATTCACGAATAAAATATCTGCTGTAGAGTCTCTACTCATAACAACATAATTCACGCATCTGTGGTAAAAAAATAGAAGCTTTTTCTAAAGAATAATCCATAAAAAAACCGGAAAAAATTTCCGGTTTTATATTTATGCTTTTTCAAGCTGAACAGTAAAGTGTCTTAATATTTCAGGTTCCCAGGTAATCTTATATCCTTTGGCCACTTCTTCACGCCTTTCGTATACGTTTTTGATGGCTGCAGCAATATAATCCATATGATTATTGGTATACGTTCTTCTCGGAATGGCCAGACGTACCAGCTCCAGTTTAGGATAACGGTTTTCTCTTGTTTCCGGATCTCTGTCTGCCAGTAAAGTCCCGATTTCTACAGTTCTGATTCCCGCTTCCTTATAAATTTCAAGACCTAAAGTCTGAGCCGGATATTCTTCACGGGAAACATTCGGAAGGAAATTTAAAGAATCGATGAAAACAGCATGTCCTCCGATAGGTTTCTGAACAGGGATTCCATATTCGATCAGCTTATTTCCAAGATACTCCACCTGAGAAATTCTGCTTTCCAGATAGGCGAACTCTGTTGCTTCATTAAGACCTACTGCCAATGCAGCCATATCTCTTCCTGCCATTCCTCCATAAGTAATGAACCCTTCATAGATGATAGTGAAGTTGGAAGCTTTTCTGAATATTTCTTCGTTATTTAAAGCAATAAATCCACCGATGTTTACCAGACCATCCTTTTTAGAGCTCATGGTCATTCCATCTCCATAAGAGAAGATCTCTTTGCAGATTTCTTTGATGCTTCTGTTTTCCTGTCCTGCTTCTCTTTTTTTGATGAAATAAGCGTTCTCTGCAAATCTTGCTGAGTCGAAGAATACAGGGATTCCATATTGGTCGGAAAGTGCTTTTACCGCTTTCATGTTTTCCAAAGAAACAGGCTGTCCTCCTGAAGAGTTGCATGTAATCGTAATTAAGCAGAAAGGAATGTTTTCTTTAGGGTGGCTTTTATAAACTTCTTCCAGTTTTTCAAGGTTGATGTTTCCTTTGAAAGGATGAAGATCATTGATGTCAAAAGCTTCATCGATCGTACAGTCTATAGCATGGGCTTTTCTGAATTCGATATGACCTTTTGTAGTGTCAAAATGGGAGTTTCCGGGAACGACATCTCCCTCTTTTACCAATACAGAAAACAGAACGTTCTCTGCAGCTCTTCCCTGGTGGGTAGGTAACAAGTATTTGAATCCTGTAATTCTTTCAACGGTGTTTTGTAACTGTTCAAAAGAGCGGGATCCGGCGTAGCTTTCATCTCCGGTCATCAATGCAGCCCATTGTTTGTCAGACATGGCTCCGGTTCCGGAATCGGTAAGAAGATCGATATAGACCTGTGAAGATTTTAAGTTGAAAAGATTATAATTAGCCTCTTTCAGCCATTGCTCTCTTTCTTCTTTTGTAGATTGGTAGATCTCTTCCACCATTTTAATGCGGAAGGGTTCTGCGTACGGTAAATTCATGAGTTAAAATATGTTTTTAAATTGTTTTGTAAAGAAAATGGGTTTGAAAATAATTTTCAAATTCATCAAAGTATACAATAAGGAGCAGGGAATTTATTCCGGAGCCTTAAATATATTTTCATCAGAATGAAATCCGGCCACGCCGCCACTTACGGCGAACTTCATGGCAGAAGCTGCAGTCATTCCTACTACAGGTTTGATGTTTTTTTCTTCAGTAACAATTACCCATCCTGAGATAGCATAGGAGTGGGGAAGGTATACCGCAACGTAATTATGCTTGTCAACGTCCGACATTTCTTTCTGAGTCAGAAACCCGATTCTCCAGATTTCCGGATTCTCGTTCGTTTTTACCCATACAGGATCGTTGAATTTTTTCTTGTCGCCTACAAAGGAAGACATGACGTCTTTCGTAGGAGTGTAAATGTGTTTTACTCCGGGTGTTTTTTCCAGCAAGCTGTCCATGGTGTCGAAAAAGAATCTTCCGACCACGAATTTATTTCCCAGATACCCTAAAATAGCAGTAAGTAATATAATTGATACGAAAACAAGCCCTGGAATCTCTTTGGCAAGAGAAGGGATAAGATTGTCGATAGCGCTGACAATATACCAGATTACAAAAATGGTGAGTCCGATTGGTCCGATAATAACCAGCCCCTGAAAAAAGTTTTTCAGAAATAAATTGGCAATACTTTCAAAGCTTGGCTTCTTCAATGTCTGTTCTTTACTGTTTTTATATTTTAACCGTGAATGGTTTCTTTGTTTCCGTAAGATTTGATGATGTTGGCTTCATATTCCAGCCATTCTTCCCAGCGTTGGTTTACTTTTTCAGGATCTCCAAGCTGTCTGGCAAATCCGATGAATGTTGTATAATGATTCGCTTCAGAAATCATTAATTCTCTGTAGAATACCTTAAGTTCTTCATCTTTAATGTTTTCTGTAAGAACTTTAAACCTTTCGCAGCTTCTGGCTTCAATCATCGCCGCAAAAAGCATTTTGTCTACGATGAGGTCTTCTCTGCTTCCCTGGATAATAAATTTGGCCAGTTCATTCACATAGTCGTCTTTTCTGGCTCTTCCAAAACGAAAGCCTCTCTTTTTGATGATCTCGTGTACCTGATTAAAATGATCCAGTTCTTCCTGAGCTATGGCAAGAAGTTCTGTAACAATTTCAGGATATTCCGGAAGCATGGTAATCAACCCGATGGCATTTGTAGCAGCTTTTTGCTCACACCAGGCATGATCCGTTAAAATTTCGCCAATGTTTCCTTCTGCAATATTTGCCCACCTTGGATCGGTTGGGAGTTTCAACTTAAACATGTTGTAAAATTTTTGTAAATTTAAACAAATTGAGGCAAGAAATGTTACTTTATTTCAATTTGAATCCTAAAGTACTAAGAAGCGGTCTTTCTTCTTAGGAATTCCAAAATATTCCATCCCAGAGAATCAACCTTTTTGAGTCCTGCAGAAATGATGAAAGCCAGGATAATGTTGAGGATATAAATAAGAATCATCAAGATCCACCATGGCATATTTTCTTTTAAAGGAACAACCAGGAAATAAACCAATGAGGAGCTAATTCCCTGTGCAAAATAGAAAAAGATTGCATTTTTCCCGATATAGGTAATGAAGTTTTCTTTTGTAATTTTCAGCCTGTTGTAAAGCACAAATAAGGTAACCAGTGAAAACTGAGCCCAGATAATATAAGGGATCTGCGGTGGGAATTTATTTTTGTTGATCTTATAAAAGATCTCATTTCCGTAATACCAGAACATCCATAGCAGTGCTGCAGCCACACATCCATACAAGACCGGAATCATTTTGGTTGGGATCTTTTTTCCGCGCATTCTGTTCCCGACTAAGAATACCGCGAGATAAAATGCTACATAACCAACCTGTCCCGTTGGATAATATTCAGGAAAAATATTGAATACCAGTGTTAAAGCGATGCAAAGTCCGATGAACCAGTTAATGTGTTTAGGGAAGAACTTTAAAATCAACACACCGAAGACGGTAAGGATGTAATAGACTTTCAGATACCAGAAGCTTCCCATAACCACTGGAAAAGTATCGGCATTGGTGTACTGATGAAGATACCAGTTCCCAAGGTTCTGCCATTGAGGATCTGTTGAGATACTTGTGGTAGCATATTTTGATCCGAAAGTGGAGTAGAAGTTCTGGAGCCATTCCATAGAGAAAAAGCTCAGCCCGAATACTTTAAAAAAGTAATCCAAAAAAAACAGAAAGGTTACAAAGATCATATAAGTGATCTGCAGCTTCAGCAGTCTGTAGAATGTTTTCTCAATATTGGCTCCTGAAGTAATTCCGCTGAGGGCATAGAAAAGAGCTACATCGAAAACGAGAGAGATAACTCTTACTTCGGCAGGAATATAAAACTGTCCGGACCAAAAAGCCGTATGGATAAATATGATCGATAGCGTTGCCAGTCCTTTGGCGAAGTCAATATAGAGGTCTCTGTTCATCCTTATAGAATATGGTTCAAAAGTAAATAAACTTCTGTTATCTTTCAAGTCAAATAAAAGAGGCGGAGCAAATTGCCCGCCTCCTTTCTTAAAATATGCTAAAATGAATGTTTGCGTTTTATTGAAGATGTTTGAATTCTTCTGCTGAAATTTCTCCGGACTGAATTTTTCTCAATTCATCAATATATTGACTCATGTAAGCGTCAATTTCCGGATTGACAGTGTTCTTAGCCATCTTGTAAGTTCCGTTCAAAACTCCCTGATAGTAATAGAAGAAGTTGTAATCGAAATTGGAAGCATTAAGATCATACTGTCCTAAAAGGAAACCTAAACGAACGGCAGATCTTCTTTGTGCTGGAGTTCCGTGGTGACCAGGGCTGTTTGTCTGGTAATCTCCGATGCTTTGTGCAAATTCGTACGCAGCTGCAATTTCTGAGAAGTTGGTTTTGTTATATCCGTTTGGTCTTCTTAGATAATAACCTGCAAAGCCGTCGGCCTCAAGTTCATTGGGTCTTGCCGTATTTTCATTAACGGAAGGAAGTCCGAAGATATATTGCAGCTGATGTCCATATTCATGAGCAAGAATCATGGCGTTTACAATATCTCCGCCTTTTGCTTTTGCATCATAATAAATGGCATAACCGTAATAAATTCTTCCATTACCGTAAGAAATAGCATTGTAAGTAGAATTGAAATTGGAAGGGTCATTTACAAACTGCAGAACCGGGTTGCTTCTTCCCCATAAGCTGGCAATTTTTGTCATCTGGGAATTCATAAAGTTGGTATCTGCGGAATTCTGAAGACCGGATACCAAAACCGAAGAAGAGCTCCAGTTGTTGTCTACATAGTAGCAAACTTTTTCACGTGCATCCGGTTGCTGGATCTTGGCACTTTCCTGTTGTGGCAGAACAGTGTCTTCCATTTTGTCATCACTACATGCTGTCAATGAAGTTACAGCGATGGCTCCTGCTATTAAGCAGAGGTTAAAGTTTCTTTTCATATATTAAAATTCAATTTGGTAAAACGAAGGTATGAAATTATCTCTTAAGTGTGAATACATTATAGTAAAAAATTATTCAAAGCATAGTGAATAGAATTTATCTAAAAAAACATTGCTTTGATTGTAAGTCAATTAGAAATTTATTTGTATATTTGCACCTCGAAATAACTAAAAATTTATAAACAATGTTTGCAATTGTAGAAATAGCAGGGCTTCAATACAAAGTTGAGCAAGACCAGAAGTTGTTTGTAAACCGTTTAAAAGGAGATAAAGGAGGAAAAGTTTCTTTCGATAAAGTTCTTCTTACTGTAAACGGTGCAATCACTGTAGGCGCCCCAGCTGTAAACGGAATCACTGTAGAAGCAGAGATCCTTGACCACGTAAAAGCTGATAAAGTAATCGTTTTCAAAAAGAAAAGAAGAAAAGGTTACAAAGTGAAAAACGGTCACAGACAATCTTTAACTCAAATCGTAATCACTAGCATTACAGGTTTTGAAGGTGGAGCTAAAAAAGCTGCTAAAAAAGAAACTGTGAAAGGTGAAGTTCTTTCTGACCACGCAACTGTTAACTTTGGTGAAGATCACGAGTTGAACTACCACCTAAAGAAAAACAACTTGTCTCAGTCTAAAGAGAACAGAGAGACTTTAATTACTTTAGGTAAAGCAGTTAAAGTTGAATTAGAAAAGAATATTCTTACTCATGAGGAAGTAGATGCTGCTATCATTAAGAATATCGATCAATTTAAAGCACTTAATAAATAATCCAGTAATAAAATGGCACACAAGAAAGGAGTCGGTAGTTCCAAGAACGGTAGAGAGTCTCACTCTAAAAGATTAGGTGTGAAGATTTTCGGAGGACAAGAAGCTATTGCCGGAAATATTATTGTTAGACAAAGAGGTACTCAACACCACCCAGGTGATAACGTGGGAATCGGTAAAGATCACACTTTGTTTGCATTAGTAGATGGTAAAGTAGTTTTCAGAAAGAAAGCAAACAACAGATCTTTCGTATCTGTAGAACCAAACGCATAATTGTAAGCGTTATAAAAAATAAGGCCTCAGCATTTACTTGCTGAGGTTTTTTTTTGTTCTGATTTTGAGTAGATTAACAGTATTTTAATTGAATTTTAATTTTTACGCATTCAGGAAACTCCAAAGTATTATAATTTTGTACCCCATTTTAAATAACTTGAACATGAAAGGAAAAATTATACTTGTGCTGGGATTGCTGGTTTCTGTAAGCTGGCAGGCTCAGGTAAAAGTGCTGTTTGATGCTACAAAGGCAGAATCTGCCGGTAATGCAGACTGGGTGATCGATGCAGACGTTCATAATCTCTACTATAGTGCTACCGGAGTCTCTACCACAGGATCCGAGTCGAATCCTCAAAGAATTCCAACTCCTGCACAAAGCGGAATTACGGCATCTACTCCTGAAACTTACTGGCAGGGAGGTCTAAGCTACTGGGGAATTGATCTTGTACGTCAGGGATATACCGTAGAAACGTTGCCTTATAATGGAAGTATTACTTATGGAGATTCTTCAAATTCACAGGATCTGTCTAATTATAAAGTGTTTATTGTTGTAGAGCCTAATATCAAATTTACTGCTTCAGAAAAAACAGCAATGTTGAGCTTTGTGGCTAATGGCGGCGGGCTTTTTATCGTTTCGGATCATAATATTAGTGACAGGAATAATGATGGATGGGATTCTCCCGCTATCTGGAATGACTTCTTTACAAACAATGGGATTGTCAGCAATCCTTTCGGGATCAGTATTGATCTGAATAGTGTATCACCATTAACGTCTAACTTTGCGCCGGTGAGCACTAATCCAATGATCTTATCCGGACCGCAGGGAACGCCTACACAGATGAAATTTTCCAGTGGAGCAACCATGACATTGAATAAAACAAGTAATCCTTCTGTACAGGGACTTGTATTTACTACAGGCTCTTCAACGGCCGGGAGTACCAATGTGATGTTTGCTACGGCAACGTATGGAAATGGCAAAATCTGCGCTCTGGGAGACAGCTCTGTGCCTGATGACGGCACCGGAGATCCCAATGATACTTTATACAACGGATATTCCGGAGATGCCAATGGAAATCACAGGCCTCTTTTGGTGAATGCTGTCGTATGGCTCGCCAGTTCAGCGAATTTAGGAGTGCGTGATGTAATGGCTAAACAGGATGTTGAGATCTATCCAAATCCTGTATCAGATTATGTCTATATTAAAAATAATAAATTTAAGACTTATCAGCTTCTGGATGAAATGGGAAGAGTTGTTGATTCAGGAGTGATCAAGGACGCTGACGCTATTAATGTTCAACATCTGCCTGCGGGAATATATTATTTATCTCTTCAGTCAGATAAAGAGATAAGATCAACCAAGCTGATCAAAAAATAAAATGCAGACCGAACCTTTAAATAGCGTTCGGTTTTTTATTATAAAGGATAGGAGTTTTATTAAGGTCTTTATGATGGAGAATTTTAAAACAGAATCTTAAACAATTGGGCTTAAATAGAATCGGGCGGCTTCGAAAGATCGGAAGAGCGTCCGTGTAGGGAAAGAGTGTTGTGGACTTAGTGTAGA
>NZ_JBXDSE010000014.1:29381-106428 GCF_056844665.1 Chryseobacterium sp. FR048
CCCCCCCCCCCCCCCCCCCCCCCCCCCGATTCTATTTATTATATTTTTTCTTTAGAATCCTACCTGGAAACCAGCCTTAACTCCAAATTTGGATATGTCCGGTCTGTCAAGATAATTTCCTCTCCAGTTGAAGTCTACTCTGAAAATTCTAAGATTCCCGATTCCTATATTTTCAATCCCAAATCCATATTCAAAATAGATCTGCTCGCTTGGGGCCGAATATTTATAACCTTCTACATTGATAGCTTTAGAAGCATCACTTAATGTTCCGTAAGCTCCTCTGATAAATGCTACTTCCCTAAGTTTTAGTTTCTTGATCAAAGGAATATAAGAAAGGATCTTTCCGTTGAAATGGTGCTCCAGATGAAGAGTCGTATAAGCATCTGCAACAAACTCATAATAATTAAGCTGAGAAAATGTATTAGGAGCTAAACCATATGATAAATTGGCCGGAATGATATTCTGCAATGCCAATGGTACGGTATTGAAGTTCTTTCCTGCCTCAAAATTAACAACCATTTTTCCAAGATTTCCAATTAAAAACGGCTTGTAAAGCATGAACTGAAGCTTGTCATAATTGAAGTCAGCGTTGAAAAGCCCTTCTATCCCTCTGGTATATCGCAAAACAATGGTTGGGGCGAGGTTTCTTGCCTGATAACGGTCTATTCCGGTTTGTGAGAACTTCGCTCCCGGTTTTGCAATTAAGCTGATGGTGACATGAGAGTCATTGACTGTTTTTCTCAGGTTTCCATCCTGATAATACATCAGGTTGAATTTCTCAGGAATAGCAGATTTAATGCTCTGCATCACTCCGTCCACCCTGATCTGGAAGTTTTTCCACGGCTCAATGGCTGCGAAAACATTCGTTTGATTGACAGAACTTAAAGAGATATTTTCTCCTCTGGCAAAGAAGGTACTGGAAGAAAGAGAGCGGGAGGCCACTCCGTCACCTGATGTAAGCTGTCCGCCAAGCTGAACAATGTCCCTGCTGGTTCCTGCTCCGATCATGAAACGGTTTAGTCGGTTGAACATATATCTTGCTTCAACACCATATTTTACCTGGTGATCTTTAAATCCGTATGCTGTATAAAACTGAACTCTCCAAGGATCATTAAGGCCAAAGTAGGATCTTGCCCCTAATCTTATCCTGTCTCCTTCCACTTCATTTCTTCCGTATATGGAGAAAATAGGGCCAATATCAATCCCTTTAAAGGCATTGTAGTAACGGGAACCAAGAGTTTCAAACAGTTTTACCATTCTGTTGAATTTTGGGGTCTGCTGAAGCTGATCAAGCATTTGGTAAACTCCCTGTTCCGCCTTCGACAGAGTGTCGGGTCTTGCTTTCGTCCAATAGGCTTCATCCTTATCGGTAAATTTATCCTCATATTCTGCCTCTGTCCTTTTGAATACCTTAGGATCAAGAGGCTTATTGAACTGATAATCTGAGTAATCTACGGTTCTCTTTGCAATAATGCTTTTAGAGCCTTTCTTTTTTGAAAAAGGGCTCATTTCAAATTCCGTAACCAGCTTTTTAGGAAGAAAAGTTGTTTCGTCCGGATTGTCGTATTCAAGCTGAGTATATACACTGTTGACAAAGTTGACATTGATCTTCTGAGTCGATTTCAAAGTAGCTCCTAAAACGGCATAAGTATCCGTATCAATATAAAGATTACCCTGAAAGGCAAGAACATCTTTTCTTTTGGGTTGATACCTGATCTGAAAAGCTTTTTCGCCACGGATGGAAATGGTATCTACCAGGCTGTAATCATAGGTGCTGAACCCGTCTGTCCCCACAGGACTCTGGAAGCCTATATCAAAATAGTTAAGGGTATTGTCGTAAATATTGATGTCCCGATATAGGTTTTTTGCAGAAACCGTGATCACCTGGTTGTCCTGAAATCCTGATGTTTTCTGAGCGACCAATGTTCTTTTGCTGTCTTTATCCGGTCTATTCTTTCCGTAATTTTCGTAAACGGCTTCATTCAGGAAGATAGGAAGTCCCAGTCTGCCGCTGGCTGTAGAATCTGCATAGCTGAATATGAAATCCAGCTTATTGAAGATCTTTTTCTTCATGAATGCGCTGTCCAGATTATTGAGATCAAATTGAGTCTTTTCGTACTCTTTAAACGAGTACGTGTCAAATTTATCCAATCCGTTATTTCTTTTCTGAGCCCATACCTTTTGCATGATCGCATAAGCCGGGTTTTCTTTTTTGTTTTTGTATTTGGTTTTTCCTGCCTGCAAAACTACTTCCTGGATGTTGCTCACTTTAGCCTGGGAAAGCTGTACGAAAATATTTTCGGCAGTCTCAGGGGTGATTTCCAAGGTTTCGGTAGTATAGCTTTTTCTGGAAAATTTTAGTTGATGAATAATGCTGTCTGACTGAACGCTAAAGCTTCCAGACGAGGTGGTAAGGGTAGGCTTAGTATTATTGTTGATAAAAATGTCAACTTTACTAAGTTCTTTATTGGTTTTTTCATCGACAATCTTACCGCTGACACGGTTTTGAGCGTAGGCAGAACCGGCAAGGATCAGGAGGAAAAATAAAAAATAGTGTTTTTTAGAGTTATTGTTTAACATCATTCGTTTCTTCAGGCAATTAGCACAAACAAAAAGTATGCAGTTTATTTAAAAAAAACATAAAAAAATAAAATATTTTTATTGTTCGGAATAAAAGAGCAAATGTAACGAAAATAATACTACAGTTTATGAAATTTAAAGAGGAAATTTTGGCGCTTAAAATATAAGAATCAGTGAATTAAATATAAGATCAAAAGTCACCTTATTTACGAATTATTCAATGGTGTTTTTCTTGAAATTAAAGCGCAAAATAACAGGCGGCAACTTTCATTTCATCAGCCACGCTATCAGAAGTTTTATAGGGTAGGTTAACAGGCCAAAAACAAAATCGGTGAGAAACCCAATAATGGGAAGAAGAATAAAGATCCACCATTTGTATTTGAATTTTGTAGTCATTCCTTGGATGAGATTATTCCAGACCAAAATCATTCTGTCTTTATAATAAAATAAAATGAGGAGGTCGGCGAAGATCATACAAGCCAGCCGGATGGGGAGGGAAGCTCCAAACATATCCATTGTGAATGCGAGATCGATCAGAAATATTTGTCCAAGAATGGGAAGTAATAATATGGCTCCCACCAGAGCGGTTCTGTTGATGACGATCAAAATTGCCCCTAGAATCTGAGTGATACCGACAACAATATCAAAAGTAGTATCCATGCTGAAAAGCTGCCATGCGAGATCGAATTTGCCTACATCTTTTAAAGGAGTATTTAGAATTTCGGCGCTTCGATGTCCAAACTGGTTTCCAGTCATTTTACTGATGCCATAATCTACCATGTAGAAGGCCAGGTACCATCTGAAAGATAAGATGATGAAGTCAAATATTTTTGCTTTTGTTATAGATTTCAAAATGTAAGTTGTTTTTAGATTTTAATGACTCAATTTTAAATTAAGCTGAATTTTAAAATGTTGATAAGTGTTTCTCTATAATTTTTTTTAAACCTTAAGCACAAATCAGACTCTATGTTTTTATCGTATGACCAGAAACAAAAGAATAAATAAGACAATCATCATAATAGTTGCACCTTGGCGGTTGTAATTGAATAGATGAAGTCCGATTAAAACCTGTAAATCATCATTTATATCAGACTCAATAGAATTATCGATGCTTGAATAGCGTATTCCGGAATTATTCCCATTCTGTATTTCCCACCTTGAGTACCGTATATTAGTATACTGCCACACAAATGAGTCTTTTTCGGTTTTTATAATGGCTTTATTTCCCCAAAAACGGTACTGAATGGTTCCGATTACTTGATTTTGGCTGTTGAATATTTCAGCTTCCTTTTTTAGAAAACTTTTCTGCCTGAAAGAATATTTCTTATTGTTTATTTCTGAAGCAGCGTTTAAAGAAAAAATACGTCTGCGGATGATACCAATTGGTTTGGTGGCTAGGTATATTTTGTAAGTGTTTGAAAATGTGCTTTTCTTCCAATTATATCTTATTCCCATTTTAATGCTGTGTTGTGCTAAGGCATCGTATTGAAAAGCTGTTTTACATATACTTCCTTAAGTGGCTTTTAGTCAACGACTAAGGTAATTAAAAATTTGCAATAAAATATTGAAAGATAAAAATGGGTTGAATTATTGAGCTTTATAATTAATGTCTATGTGTTGGTTTTCAACGTTTGAGAGTCTCTTCAAAAAAGGATTTTTTAAGCATAAAAAAAGACCTACATTTCTGTAAGTCTTTTTTGCTCCTCCTGCTGGGCTCGAACCAGCGACCCTCTGATTAACAGTCAGATGCTCTAACCAACTGAGCTAAGGAGGAATGTCCTTTGTTTTAAGTGGTGCAAATATAATATGAATATCCGTACCAAGCAAGTTTTTTTGCTTTATTCATGGCGGATTTTAAGAAATGTATTGAATTTCAATAAGAAATATTTTGATTTTTTTTTAATTCAATTCTCAATATTTTCAAATAAGCGGTAGAAATGTGATTGAAAATTTTAGGGAAAATCATTATCATGTGGCGAAGGTTTGCATTTTGGGGTTATTTTTAGATATAAATCTGCTTATGGTTCGTTTACAACAGAGAGATTGGTCTTTATAAAAAAATTAATCAGATAGCTTTTGTTCTAATAATTTGTATGGGGTAATCTTGTTGTCATCAAAAAAACGTTCCTTGTATTTAATTTTTAACTGATCCAGTAATCGCATCATATTGAAGCCTGTAGAATAAAAATAGCGAATAGAATTGCTGTTGTACATCCAGGGTTTATCTACCAGTTTAAATGTTTTGAAAGCTGAAGGATCATACTGCTTATCAATACTCATAAGTTCCTTATTGGTTGGTATATTTTTAAAAAGAAGGTAGAGTTGGTACTCAATATACCTTGTGCTTCCTTCCATTTTTTCCAGAAATTCTTCCTGATGTGTGAGATCGAATTTCTCAGTCTGGGAGAATCTTGATAATCTCTGAGCTCTTTGCATTTTATAGACCTTAAAAAGAGCTTTTGTCTTTTGTATGTTTTTACTGGCTAAGCATTCTAATAAAATTTGATTTTCTTTGTCTATGCTTTCTTTGAACCATGAATAATGATCATAATAAGATTGCAGTCTCGTTATGCTGACAGTTATTGAATCATTAGCATATCGGATGAACTCCGGATGACGGAACTGAAAGCCATGAAAATACTCATGTAAAATGACTGTTGCCCAGGTTTGGGTATTGGTAATATCTTCAATATGCTTACGGGTTGTATCATAATCACTACAGAGAATAACAGGATAATGATACCATAGTTTGCTGCTGTCTGTATTTTCATAAGCTGTAAACATATGAAATGCGAGCGTGTCCAGACGTTCTGTTTCTTCAATCAAAATATTTCCCCTTCTGTAAGTTTTTATTGGGTGTTTTTTTAATGTTTCTGAAATGGGTCTGCCTGTTATGAAGGTTTTTGTAGGAGTAAAATAAGCAATATCAGCAGTGTATTCAGAGGATCCGAACGTTGGCCATACCTTATTCAGGTGCTTTTTTAAAGTGTGGAGGTATTGTATACGCTCTATATCGAGATTATTATTTTGCGCTTGAAGATTCAGGGAAGAAATAATCAGGCAACAAAAGATGAGCATTCCGAATAATATTCTTTTCATGCTGATTTTTATTGCTAATATAAAGAATATTTAATGACCTGATAATTAATAGGTAGGCAGTCTATACAAAACAAGGCCTACATTTCTGTAAGCCTTGTTTTTTTATTTCTTTAAATCTTTCATAATTTCCTGAACAGCCCTTTCCAGTTGAGGATCATTGTCCAGCTGTCGGTCTACGAAGGTATTTTTGACGTAGATGTCCGGTTTTACCCCGGTTTTCTCCAGATTCTGCCCGTCCAGAGTATAAGTTCCCCATGCAGGAAGTCTGTAATAAGACCCGTCTACAAGACTTTTTCCGGATGTGAAGATAATCCATCGATAGGTATCCTGGCCAATAATTTTTCCTAATTTCAGGGCCTTGAAACCTGCGGCTGTCATTTCAGCGTCACTCAGTGAAGCTTCGTTAATCAGAAGAACAATTGGCTTTCCGGAAGGAGCGAAGTTAGGCTGCGCAGTCATTTTTCCTTCACGGTATTTCCATTGTAGATAAGGCCTTTGAGAAAGGAAATTTAATACTTTATCATGAACATTTCCACCTGTATTATAGCGTAAGTCGAGAATGACAGCATCTTTCTGATTTTCCTGCTCCACCATATCCAGAAGGAAGCGGTCCAGCTCATCAGTAGACATATTCTTCATATAAGAATAGGCAATGCGGTTATTGCTCAGTTTGTTTACACGTTGGCGGTTGTTGTAGATCCAGTTGTCATAAAGCAGTCCTTTCAATTCTGGGTTAGAGATAGGGTGTACTTTGGTAGTGATATTCTTTCCACTACGATTTAAGGTAAGAATAAGTTCATCCTGTTTTTTAGGAGTGGTGAAATACGTTTCAATGTTTTCACGGGAGTCAATATTTTTTCCGTTAACTGCAATAAGCTGGTCTCCTGGCTTAATGTCAACTCCGGAACGGAACGCCGGGGATTTCCTTACAATACTTTCTACGGTATAAGGTTCATCTTTTTTAAAGACAATTCCGGTTTCATTGGTAAAATAGCTCAGGTAAGTACTTTCTTCCTTTCCGGCTGACGAAAACCCGATATGAGAAGAATTAAGCTCACCTAAAAGATCATTAAGCAGGATTCGAAGATCGTTTCTGTTGTTTACATAAGGCAGATACTTGGCATACTGCTCTTTCTTTGCTTTCCAGTTGATTCCGTGGAATTTTTCATCGTAGAAGTTTTCCTCCACACCCGTCCAGGCTTCATCATACATCTGGGTGAATTCAGATGCCAGATCCTTATTGAATGTATATTGAATATTTATTTTTTCCGGTTTTGTGGTTTCCAGGGCCATTTTGTAGATATTACCTTCTATAATGGCAAAAACGTTCTTATCGACTTTGCTGATATTATAAGCGGCTTTATCAAAAACTTTTTCAGACTTGGCAGGCTCAAAATCAGCGAACACTTTTTTAAACAGCTGTTTTTTTCCATTATCCTGATTCGAATTGAAAAATAGAATTTCCTTCTTATCACTTGCAAAAACTACAGGATCATCCTGATAACCATATCGGTCTGTCACCAACTCAATTCTTTCCAGTGTGTTTTCCGGATTTACTTTCAGTTCTTTGATGACAGGTTCCTTGTTTTCCTCTTTCTTATCCTTGTTCTCCTTATTGTCTTCTTTTTTGTCTTTGCTGTCCTTTTTATCTTTTTCAGCTTTGTCCGGCTTGGCTTCCTTTTTTTCTTCAACGAAAAGGCTGTCGAATTTTTCAGACTTATAAGGCTCATCAAACCAATCCAGCGCCATGCGGTAAATATTGGATTTTTGTAAGCCTAAAGGATAAGACGGATTGGTTCTGTCGCTGGTAAAATAAATGTATTTGCCATTAGGAGACCAATAAGGATCTTCTTCAGAAACTCCGGTATTGGTAAGGTTGATGGTCTGGCCTTTTTTGATGTTATAAACGAAAATATCCAGTTCGAAATTCCTTTTTGCCGAGAATAATACATACTCGTTGTTGGGCGAAAAAGAAGGTTTTGAATTTTGGAAAGCCCAGATTTCATCTTTTACGATCGTTGTGGAATTGAAGTTGGTTAAATCCATTAATCTTACTTCATCACGACCGCTTAAATATACTGCTTTTGTAAGATCACTATTGAGCGTGATGTTTCGGTTATTGCGAAGGTCCTGGGTCAATTGTTTCAGTTGGCCTTTTCCATCTGCAGAAATCGTAAACCAGTTTTGATACCCTTTGTAGGTCTGGCTGAAAATTAAGGTACGGTTGTCTTTCAGCCATTTCACATCCATTACCCGTTCCTTTCCATCAGAAATCTGTTGGGTAAACTTCCCTTCAATATCCGAAACAAACAGCACACCGCGGCTTACAAAAGCCATTTTTTTGCCGTCAGGAGAAACATCATAATAAGAAATATTGTTTTCTACGCTGAAATTCTGTTCCTTTTCCAGTGTTTTATTCGTGTTGAGGCTGGTGTTAAGGACTTTGGTGCTTTTGGAAGCTACATCATACACATACAGCTGATAATCCTTTTCAAATATTACTTTAGATCCGTTTGCAGCTACAAAAGGCTTTTTTATGGAAGTATCAAATTGAGTTAAAGCTGTCTTTTTACCGTTTTCTATTTTGTAAAGATTGTATTCATTATTATTTTCATCCGAAATAAAATAAATAGTCCCGTTTTTATCTACACTTGGGTTAAAATCTTTGCCCTCATAGTTGGTGTACTGCTTAAAGGCACTGTTCTTTGGATTATAGCCTAAAATATCAGGATTATTTTCTCCTTTGTAGCGTTTACGGTGTACCTGGTTGGCGCTTTCTGAAGAACTTGTGAAAAGATATTCTCCGGCTGGAGTTTCTACAAGGCCATTGGTATTGTTAAAATAATTGTTGAAAAGCTTTTGTGGAGTTTTTCCTTCAATTGTCGTTTTAAAACTTCCGAAATTATTATTTCTGCTTGAGGTAAAATAAATGGTTTTACTGTCCCATCCCCAGCTTTCCATTTCATCTTTTCCGGTATGGAAGGTAAGTTGCTTGATCGTTCCTCCTTCTGCCGGCATTACATATACATCATAGTTTCCGTATTGATTGGAACTGAATGCAAGCCATTTCCCGTCAGGAGAAATACGGGGATTGATTTCTTCCCCATCCAGGGCTGTTATTCTTGAGGCATTTCCTCCATTAGAATCGGCTTTCCATAGATCTCCGTCGTAAGCGAAATAAGCTGTTTTGCCATCAGGGCTCAGGGAAGGTGTTGATAAAAAATAAGACTTTTCCTGTGCTGATACCTGTATAATAGCAAAGGCTGTCAATAATGAAATAATAGTTTTTTTCATGGATTAATTCGATATTTAGGCAATACTTTAAAGCTGGTTTGATTGCTTTTTGATGTATAAGTTATATGTGAAGTGCTTAAAAAGACAATTTTTTCTCTTTAACAGTGAAATTGATCATCTCAAATAAGGGGTTCTAACATATAACTCAATAATAACTACAAATATCTTATTTTTTAGAGAATGACAAAAGAAAAGGAAGATAGATGCCTGTAAACAACTGAGAAATACGGGTAAACCTAACAGATTTCCAAAACCTGTTAGGTTTAGATATGGAAATACAAAATTAAAGACCTGTAGCTTGTATTTAATTAGCCATCAATAGCAATTGGTAAAGTATATTGGTGAAAATGAGTGGGAGACAATTCGTGAAATTTTGTTGTCGACGAGTTCTGATAAGGTATCAATCAATTTTTAAGCATAAAAAAAGACCTACATTTCTGTAGGTCTTTTTTGCTCCTCCTGCTGGGCTCGAACCAGCGACCCTCTGATTAACAGTCAGATGCTCTAACCAACTGAGCTAAGGAGGAATGTCCTTTGTTTTAAGTGGTGCAAATATAGGACGAATATTTATACCCTACAAATATTTTTAGAAAAATTTTCAAAAAAATTACAAGCTTCCTGTGATTGCTTTGAAAATATCGCTTCCGAAAATCAGTAGCATTAAGCCTAGAAGGAAGATAACTCCCACCATCTGAGCGTTTTCCAATACTTTTTGAGGAACAGGTTTCCCTACGATCATTTCATACAAGGTAAACAAAACGTGGCCACCGTCAAGTCCCGGGATAGGAATAAGGTTCAGGAATGCCAACCATACAGAGAACATTGCTGTAAAGCTCCAGAACATGGTCCAGTTAATAGAAACAGCCCCGCTTTTCGATTTTTCCACAGGCATATTTTTGATGATCGCAAGAGGACCACCTACCTTTTTGTATCCCTGTACTTTCTTGTTGAATACAAGTTTGAACTGTTTAATCTGATACGTTAAACTTTCTATACTTCTCGTAAATCCTCTCCCAATAGATTCAGCAAATGTAAAATGCTTTGTCGTTGCATATTTTTCCAGTTGCTTATAAGAACTGATTCCTAAAGTTCCTTCTTTAGAAACTTCAAGCTTAAGTGGTTGTATAGCTCCGGATCTTAAAACATCAACATCTAATGTTTTTCCTGCATTTTTTATTACCGTACCCTGTAGCTCGTCATAATAATTGATCTTCTGTCCGTTTACAGAAACTACCTGATCACCAACTTTTAGACCGGCAGCAGCTGTTTTAGGATTCACAATCGTATCTATTATGGCTGCATATCTCGGGGTAAGGAATGCTCTCGGGTTGTCATCACGGAAGGCAAGTGCTTTTCCATCATCGTTGGTATTGAAGGTTACTTCTTTTCCGTTTCTTAAAACAGTGATCTGGTCACTTAGCAAAATATCCAGTGAAAGCTTATCTAAGCTGTTCTGAACTTTTCCGTCTACTTTTAAGATTTTATCACCATCTTCAAAGCCCATTGCTTTGGCAACCTGAGTATAGTGCATAGGAGCATCTACCTTTGAAGTCTCAAATGAAGATTCCCCGTTGAAGTACGAAAGACATCCGTAGATAATCCAAGCCAGGAAAAAGTTTACCGTAACCCCACCTAGCATGATGATCAGTCTCTGCCATGCCGGTTTAGATCTGAACTCCCATGGCTCTGCAGGCTTTTTCATTTGGGCAGTGTCCATACTTTCATCCACCATTCCGGCAATTTTCACATAACCTCCGAAAGGAAGCCATCCAATACCATATTTGGTTTGCTCCGGATGTTTTCTCCAGTCATCTTCTGGAAGTTTTGATATATCGATAGGAACTTCTTCCTTTTTTCCGTTTACCTCTGTCACTTCAGTATCAGGCAGATTCTGAGAAAAGAACTTGTACTTCCATTTTCCGTTAATCTTCTTCATAGAAAATATGGAGAAGTAAGGATCAAAAAACAGGAAGAACTTTTCTGCTCTGGTTTTGAACCATATTGCTGGCAGGAAGTGTCCAAGCTCATGAAGAACTACAAGTATAGAGATACTCAGAATGAACTGGAAGAGTTTGATTGCTATTTCCATTAATAAATTTTAGATTTTAATTTGCAAAGGTAACAATTATCAAAACTATGCCAAATAAAAAAGCCTCTCGAAACGAGAAGCTTTGTCATATTTAAAGACGTTTTGATTATAAATTGAATGAAACACCAAGGCTTCCGTTGTTACCCACCTCTGCAAAGACCCCTATTTTGTCTGTAAAGAAGTAGCGTGCCCCAATATGAGCCCCTATTCCGAAGTCCTTACCAAGAACTCCAAGATCTACCCCTGGGTAAATATCCAATTTTGGAGGAAGATTCAGAGCGTCCTGCAGGTGAAAATTCAGCCTTCCGAAAACAAAAACACGATTATCCTTATCATTGTTTTTATAATTGTCAAAATAGCCATTGATCCCTGCTCCCACTGAGATAAGCTTGTTGATTCCGTAATCATAAGTTCCTGTGATACCTGTTCCGTATCCCCAGGCACTCAGACCCAGCTGTACTTTATGATCTCCTTTCCCGGTATAAGCCTGAGCATTGGCCATCGTTCCAAAAAAGAATATCATCACCATAAAAACCAATTTCTTCATAAATTTTTTAATTTTTAATGATTTTAATAAAAATTATCTCCATCAAAAATGAAACCGAAACAAGATCAACCCTTCGAAAATAAAAGACTTTAATAGTTTTTAAGAATTTTGAATCTCTGCACCTTAGCTTAGAATTTGTCACTATTCTTTATCCGTTCTTTCACTTAAGTTTTTCTTTGGTAATGATAAAAGCCGTATTTTTATACATAGGATTATTGAAATAACTTTAAAAAACAAAAAAATGAAAATTGCAGGACTTAATTTGGATATTATCTGGAAAAATAAGACTGAAAATTTTAACATCATAGAAAAAGAATTCCATAAGGTAGAGGCAGATCTGTTCCTTCTTCCCGAGATGTTTTCAACAGGTTTCTGTATGGATGCTGCCGAAGTTTCAGACAAGAATCAAGAATCACTGGAGTTTTTGAAAAAACTTTCAAAAGAAAAAAATGCAGCTTTTTGCGGAAGCGCTCCCGTAGAAGAAAATGGGAACTTTTACAACAGAATGTATTTTGTACAACCAGAGGGTACAACCGATTTTTATGATAAGAGACACCTGTTTTCCTTTTCAGGAGAAGATAAAGTGTACACCCCAGGAAAAGATAGAATAATCGTTGAATATCATGGAATCCGATTCCTGCTTCAGGTTTGCTATGATCTTCGTTTTCCTGTTTTTGCAAGAAATAATGATGATTACGATGCAATATTATATGTTGCCAATTGGCCCGAAAAAAGAGTGGGAGCGTGGGAACATCTTTTAAAAGCACGGGCAATCGAAAATCTTTCTTATGTTTTCGGATTAAACAGAATAGGAACGGATGGAAATAATCTGCTGTATCAGGAGAGCTCTCACTGTTTCTTTGCAGACGGGAAGGAAATTTCTCAAAAAGAAGGTAATATCATCACAGCAGAATTAGATCTGGATGAGCTGAGGGACTTTAGAAACCACTTCCAGTTTCTGAATGACAGAGATCATTTCTCCATCGATTTATAAACATAGACAAAAAATGAAGGCTGAGCTTCATTGAAACCCAGCCTTTATTTTTAGCTTAAATATCTTAAATATATTGCTGTAGAAGTTGTGTCAGAGTGTTGACATCATGTACACCACTTTCCTTCCAAAGAAGCTCTCCGTTTTTGAAGACTGCTAAGGTAGGAACTCCCCGTACCCCATATTGGGCTGCCAGAGCAGGATACTGATCTACATCCACCTTGATGATTCTGGCTCCTTCGCCAATATTTTCTTTTACTGTATTTAAAACCGAAGACTGTACTTTACATGGCTGGCACCATGTGGCAAAAAAGTCAATAAGTACGGGCCTTTCGGAGTTGATGATTTCCTGAAATTTCTGTGACATAGTTTTGTTTTTTTATTCATTTATTTTCGGTTGGCTTCCTCCTGGATCGCTTTTACGTTTTTCCAGGTGGTCCCGTCATAAGCTTCTACACCATTTTTCTTCAATATCTCCATGGCCTGATCCGCCTGAATTCCTTTGTTGCAGAAAACAACTACTTTTTTTCCTTTTAACGATTCAATATTGTTCTGAATATCGGCCAAAGGAATGTTGATCGCATTTTTTGCCGTTCCTGCAGCATACTGTTCCGGGATTCTTACGTCTACCAAAGTGACATCAGAACTGGTTACTACCTCTTTGATGTTGGCTTTTGGAATATCTGCTACATGAGATGTATTACAGGCACTTAGCGTAAAAACCAATGCCAGAAGAATTCCGGAAATTGAAATCTTCATAACCTTATGATGTTTTGGATTGGCAGACAAAATCCGTTGTCGGGAATTTTTCTGTTTTTTTGATGCCGTTAAAACCGCCTTCAATTTCAGTGAAGTTTCTGATTCCGTGTGCGTTCAGGATACTTGCTGCAATCATACTTCTGTAGCCTCCTGCACAGTGAAGGAAGAAATATTCTTTGTCATCAATACTTCTTACCCAGTCATTGATCGCATCTAATGGTCTGTTGTAAGCATTGTCAATATGTTCTGCAGAATATTCAGTCAGTTTTCTGACATCAATTACTGTTGAGCCTTCTGTAAACTGTTCAGCAAATTCAGCCGGAGAAATTCTTTTAACTTCGTCAGTTTCTTTACCCGAATTTTTCCACGCTTCAAAGCCTCCTTTTAAATAGCCTACTACATGATCAAAACCTACTCTGCTGAGTCTTGTAATAACTTCTTCCTCAGTTCCTTCATCGGTTACCAATAATATAGGATGCTTCACGTCTACAATCATAGCACCCACCCAAGGGGCAAAGTCTCCTTTTAGTCCTATATTGATAGCGTTCGGAACAAATCCTTTATGAAAATCTGCTGCTCCTCTGGTATCTAAAATTAATGCTCCTGTCTCTTCAGCTAATGCTTCAAAATCTTTAGGATCTACCGGGTTTAGACCTTTGTTCATTACCACATCCAGACTCTCATAGCCACCTTTGTTCATAGCTACGTTCATTCCGAAATATTGAGGTGGAGCAGTAAGGCCATCCAATACTTCTTTGATGAAAGAAGCCTTGTCAGGCTGATTAAGTGCATAATTGGTTCTTTTCTGATTCCCAAGAATATCCACGGTTTCCTTCTGCATATTCTTTCCACATGCTGAGCCGGCACCGTGAGCCGGATATACCGTAATGCTGTCATCCAGCGGCATAATTTTGTTCTGAAGGCTGTCATACAGAATCCCTGCAAGATCTTCCTGAGTAAGGTTGGTTGCTTTCTGAGCAAGATCTGGTCTTCCTACATCTCCTAAAAACAGGGTGTCTCCTGTAAAAATAGCAGTTTCAACACCATTTTCGTCAATTAAAAGGTAAGTGCTGCTTTCCATAGTGTGACCAGGAGTATGCAGAACCTTTATTTTTATTTTTCCAATTTCAAAGATCTGCTGATCTTCTGCAATGATAGCCTCAAATTCCGGTGCTGCAGTAGGTCCGTATACAATAGGAGCTCCTGTTTTTTTGCTTAGATCCAGGTGTCCTGAAACGAAATCTGCGTGAAAGTGAGTTTCAAAAATATATTTTAAAGTGACATTGTCTTTTTCCAGACGATCCAGATAAGGTTTTACTTCTCTCAGCGGATCAATAATAGCCGCTTCGTTCTCTGATACAATATAATAGGCGCCCTGAGCCAGACAGCCCGTATATATTTGTTCAATTTTCATTGGGGTCTTTTTTTAATGAGTTAAAGATACAAAGTATTAGATAAATTCTAAATGAAATGTTAAATCCCATTGATAGTTTCTTTCAATACTGTGTTAAACGTACGTTTAATGTTCTTTATTTTTCAGCAAAAAGAATGCCTTACATAATGGTAATCGGGAAATGCTGTTTTTTATCATGTTCTTCTTGCCAAGCCAATCGGTAAAGTCTTTATTTACTCCAGTCTATAGAATATTTTATAGAATAGCTCATTGGTGTTTTCTGAAATGTCTTTATCTATTTTGAACTGAATATAATCGTCCTTTTTGGAAAAGCCTTCTTCATAGTTGATCAGTCCGTTATATTTGTAATAAATATGATCTTTAATCCTGTCATTGTCAGCAATCCTGAGCATTTCTGTAAAATATTTTTTAGTATCATCATGCATCGGCCAGTCTTTTTCGTGGGTTTTATAAAACTCCAGCATTTTTTCAATAGCGTAAACTTCCGATTCAATCTTCATGTCATTAAAACCAGTTAAAAGCTCTCTCTTTTCTAAGTTTTTACCCAGCCATTCAATTTTGGATTGCGCAGCAGCAATCGTTGAATTCATCATCATGGAGTCTCTTTTTATAACCGGCGACAGAATAATGTCCGGCGTTTTTTCGATAGGAAGTGGTCTTTTTGTAGCAATACTCAGGAGTTCAAAATAGTTTTCTATCTTATCTTTTAATTCAGCCAATTGATCTTTGGTCATATCATCACTTGATACCCGTATTTTAAAACTCCATCCGCCACATTCATAAATTGAAAGAAGCGATTGCTTTGCCGTGTATTTTGTGCCTCTAAAAAAATCCGGAGAACCCATTGAATGATCAAATATGGAGTAGATGTAATGTATTTTTACCTGATCATTGGATATGCTTCCAAATGAAGGCTTCAGATCAGTCCCTTTATTTGAGTTCTGATTAAGGGCATATTCATACGCTGAAAAAGAATCCCTGAGAATTTGGTTGTCAATTGATTTTTTTGGATAGATGTACAGGGTGATGGCGGTCCGGTTTTTTTTGTCCTTTTGCTGAACGTAGCCTATCGCTAAATGATTATTCTGAAGGTCATAGGAATAGACTGATTCTCTTTGGAATCCAGACCATAAAGCAGGGAAAACAACAGACGTAGAAGGGTGTGTAAAATCTCCTTTTACCTTTAAATCTGTAGGGCTTTTCCGTTGCTGGGAAAATAGAATTGCAGATAAAAGCAAAAAAACAAGGAGTAATTTTTTTTTAAATAGAATCATATAAGAGTAGATATGGCATTATTTTTAATGACTAAGGTAAACATTAATTGATTAAAGCTAAAAATAAAACTTAACGGTTTAATATTACTTTAATGATTAAATATTTTACAAAAACTTTTATATTTATAAGTTAAAAAAAGCGATCAAATGGCAGACAAAGCACAATTTATTGAAGAATTAAACGCGAGATATACTCCAAAAGGAGAACATATTATATTAGGAAAAGGAATGCTGGATGGGGAAGTGATACCTGAAGTGAATGTAACCATTCCTTTGAAAACAATTAACCGTCATGGCCTTATTGCAGGAGCAACCGGAACAGGAAAAACCAAAACCCTGCAGGTATTTGCAGAACAGCTTTCCCATGCAGGAATTCCCTCTCTTGTACTGGATATTAAAGGAGATTTTTCCGGAATTGCAGAACCGGGGCAGATGAACTCAATCATTGAAGAGCGATATGCCAAAACACAGCTGCCTTATACTCCACAAGGGTTTCCGGTTGAATTAATGACTATTTCCGGAGGCAAAGGAGTGAAACTAAGAGCTACGGTTACAGAATTCGGACCTGTTTTGCTAAGTAAAATTCTGGAATTGAATGATACCCAGCAAAGCATTATGTCTATTGTCTTTAAATATTGCGATGATAAAGGTCTGCCGTTGATCGATCTGAAAGATCTGAAAAAAGTATTACAATATGTTACCGATAATGCTCAGGGAAAAGCCGAACTTGCTGCCAATTACGGATCGATAGCACCGGCTTCTTTAGGGGCGATCTTGAGATCTATTGTGGCTTTGGAGCAACAGGGCGCAACGGATTTCTTCGGTGAATTAAGCTTTGATGTACAGGATCTTCTGCAGACAAGAGATGGAAAAGGAGTGGTAAATATCCTGAGAGTAGCAGAAATTCAGAATAAACCACAGCTGTTCTCTACCTTTATGCTTTCGCTTTTTGCTGAGATTTATATGACTTTCCCTGAAGAAGGAGATAGCGGAAGACCGAAGCTTGTTCTGTTTATTGATGAAGCTCACCTGATTTTTGACGAAGCTTCAAAAGCCCTTCTTTCACAGATCGAAACAATGGTAAAGCTGATCCGTTCCAAAGGAGTAGGGATCTATTTCATTACTCAGATTCCAGGGGATGTTCCTGAAAATGTATTGTCTCAGCTGGGATTGAAAATACAGCATGCCTTGAGAGGGTTTACCGCAAAAGATAAAAAAGAAATCTCCAAAGCAGTTGAAAACTATCCTACTACAGAATATTATAATGCTTCAAGTCTGATCCAGAATCTGGGAATTGGTGAGGCATTTGTTACTGCACTGGATGAAAAAGGAATTCCTACGCCATTGGTGCATACTTACCTGATCTCTCCGGAATCCAGAATGGATGTTTTGAATGAAGCAGAAATAGCAGAGCTGACAGGAAGATCTCCTATGGTGGCCAAATATGAACAGGCTATAGACGGAGAATCTGCTTACGAAATGCTGACCAGCAGAATGGAGCAGGCCGCTCAGAATCCTACTTCTACCCAAAGATCAAGACCGGTAAAAGAAGAACCGGGAATGTTTGAGCAGGTATTGCAAAGCTCGGCAGGAAGAACTTTTACCAATACATTAATGAGAGAAGGCGCAAAAGCTATTCTTGGAATGTTGGGATTGGGAGGCCGAAAAAGATAATGATGAATATATAATCTACTGTAACCTGCTATGTTTTGACATATTTTTTGTTACTTTAGCAGGTTATACTTTACAAATGGGGAAAGTTTTGCCGACATGGCGAAAAAAAGTAGAGATAGAAATTAATAAATAAAAAAGCAGTTAACGGGAAAATCAATGTATTCAATTATAGACATAGAAAGTAATGGTGCAGGTTATAGAAATGAGTGCATTATCGATATTGCCATCTACAGGTATGATGGTCAGAAAATTACAGATCAGTTTATCTCACTGGTAAACCCGGAAGGTGATATTACTCCTTTTGTTCAGAAACTGACCAGTATCACTCCCAAAATGGTAAAAACTGCCCCGAAATTTCATGAAATAGCCAAAAGAGTCATTGAGATTACGCAAAATACAACGTTGGTAGGGCACAATATCGATTTCGATTACAGAATGCTTCGCCAATCATTCAAAAGGCTTGGTTATGATTTTAAAATCAACACTTTAGATACCATTCCGTTAGCTAAGAAGTTGATTCCGGATGAAGTCAGTTATTCTCTTGGCAAGCTGGTAAA
Organism: Chryseobacterium sp. FR048; assembly: GCF_056844665.1. Lineage (NCBI taxonomy): Bacteria > Pseudomonadati > Bacteroidota > Flavobacteriia > Flavobacteriales > Weeksellaceae > Chryseobacterium > Chryseobacterium sp. FR048. Next base: position 47,660 of record NZ_JBXDSE010000014.1, read on the forward strand.
ATCATTAGGAATTCCTTTGACCAATCACCATAGGGCAGAAGGGGATGCTAGAGCGACATTAGAGCTTTTCAAACTGCTGATCTCGAAAGATACCGAAAACGAGATCATCCAGAAGCAGCATGAGGAATCTAATGCAAAAACTTATATCAATAAGATCAAAGAACTGACGCAGGATCTGCCTAACGAAAAAGGATTTGTCTATTTCCAGGATGAAGTCGGCAGGATTATATTTTCAGATTATGTTCAGGATATTAATAAATTTTCAAAAAAAGTTTTTAATTCCAAATCAAAAAAATGGGAACCGATCCAGAAAGGCGTTGAACAGATCAATTTTGAACTTACAGGAACGGATATTATTGCCAAGCTGATTCTGAACTCCAAGAATATTAAAAAGAAAGAGGTTTTACCTTTCGGTCTTTATTTCAGAAACAATAAATATGTTGTTGAAAAAAATAAACTTAATAAAACCGAAAAACCTGTACTGAAATTCAGATCCTTTACCCAGGGAACAAAAGCGGTTCAGTTTTTGAGCGCTCAGGAAGAGTACAATGACTTTGCAGTTCTGAAACAAAAGATAGAGTTCCGAAAAAGAAATGAGCTTTGGTTGGGAACAGGAAGAAAACTGGGTGAAAAACTGTTTTTGATTATTGAAAACGGAAAAGTGGTGTCCTTTGGTTTTTATGAACTGTTTACCCAGATTCAAACGCTGAGTAAGCTGGCTAAACTGAAAATAGACCTTCCGCTGTCTTCCACAGATTTGAATAATGAATTGCAGCTGGCTCTTTTACGTGGTGATTTTGAGACGTTACCGTTGCCGAAATAATAAAGGAATTCATACCTTATATGTTCTCAGAAAGAAGATGGTTTTCAAATCAATTTTCTCGAAATAAAAAATAAATAGTATTTTTGTAAAAAAATAAGTAGAAGCAATGCAAAATTTTAAACAAAATAAAACTGGAAAAAAGGGAGCTGTAAAGTTCTCTAAGGTTTGGAATATTTAAAAGACTTGTCTTGCATAAAAAATAATCAATGTGGCAGGCTCTTTTACGAAGAATCTGCCTTTTTTTATGTTAAAATGAAATTATGAATTCAAAAGAATTATTAAAGATTGCCAATGAGTTTGGCACACCCGTGTACGTTTATGATGCTGAGTCTATCAAAGTTCAATACGAGAAACTTACATCTTCTTTTTTAAAACATACGAAGTTCTTCTATGCAGCGAAGGCATTGACGAACATCAATATCCTTAAGTATGTCAAGAACCTGGGTGCTTCTTTGGATTGTGTATCTATTAATGAAGTTAAACTTGGATTAAAAGCAGGTTTTTCGAAAGAAAAAATATTGTTTACACCCAATTGTGTTGACCTGGCAGAAATAGAAGAGGCAATGACTTTCGGAGTTCATATTAACATTGATAACATTTCTATTCTTGAGCAATTCGGGAATAAATACGGAAATACATATCCTATTTTAGTAAGAATCAACCCGCATATTTTTGCCGGGGGAAACTATAAAATTTCAACAGGGCATATCGATAGCAAGTTCGGTATTTCCATTCACCAGGTGCGTCACATCGAAAGAGTGATGAAAAGTACCAACCTGAATGTAGAAGGACTTCACATGCATACAGGAAGTGAAATCAAAGATCCTGATGTATTCCTTCAGGCGCTGGAGATTATGCTGGAACTTTCTGAGCATTTCCCGAACCTGAAATACCTGGATATGGGAAGTGGGTTCAAGATTCCTTATCAGGACAGCGAAGAAGAAACTGATGTGAGAACATTAGGGAAAAAAGTAGAAAAAGTGATTTCTGAGTTCTCAAAATCTACAGGAAAAAAATTCGAATTATGGTTTGAGCCAGGGAAATTCCTGGTAGGGAAAAGCGGTTACCTTTTAGTAAAAGCTAATGTGATCAAGCAGACTACCGCTACCGTATTTGTAGGAGTAAACTCAGGGTTCAATCATCTGATCCGCCCGATGTTTTATGATTCTTACCATATGATTGAAAACCTTTCTAATCCTAAAGGAGCAGAAAGAATTTATACAGTAGTAGGAAATATTTGTGAGACAGATACCTTTGCGTGGGACAGAAAACTGAATGAAGTAAGAGAAGGTGATATTCTGGCGTTCCACAATGCAGGAGCATATGGTTTTGAAATGAGTTCCAACTTCAATTCAAGACTGAAACCTGCAGAAGTTCTATTCCTGGATGGAAAAGCTCACCTGATCCGTAAGAGAGATGAATTTGAAGACTTATTGAGAAACCAGATCGAAGTGGTAATGTAAGTCAATAGACAATAGAAGGATCGGCTGCCCAAAGGGCAGCCGATCCTTTTTTAATGCCAGTAGCAATGCGTGTTCTGTGTTGTTTGTCATATTGAAAGATCCTTATGAATTCTTTATATTAAACCTAACAGGTTTTAACAGTAATGTCATATTAGAAATCCGATTTAATTAGCTAAATTTGATAGAGATAGGAGTATTTGTATTCCTGCCGAACACCAATATTCATAACAAACAACCACCAAATAGAATAATTATGGCGAAAAACATAGCAGAGCAGATTGTTGAAATGCTCGAAAATGCCAATGTGAAAAGAATTTACGCAGTAACGGGAGACAGTCTCAATCATCTTAATATTGCGGTCAAAAAAAGCAGTATCCAATGGATTCATGTACGACACGAAGAAGTTGGGGCTTATGCCGCTGCCGCAGAAGCAGAGCTGGATGGGTTGGCCGTATGTGCAGGCAGTTGTGGTCCGGGACATGTTCATCTGATCAATGGGGTTTATGAAGCGCACCGGTCTCATGTTCCTATGCTGGTGATTGCCTCTACAATTCCCAGTGACGAAATGGGAATGGACTACTTTCAGGAAACTAATACCATAAAACTGTTTGATGATTGCAGCTATTATAATCAGATGATTACCCGTCCGGAGCAGGTGCAGAGAACCGTTCAGACGGCCCTTCAACATGCTATATCTAAAAAAGGAGTGGCTGTAATCGGCCTTCCGGGAGATGTTTCTGAGCTGGAAGCAGAAGAAGCGACTACTTCCACACAAATCTTTAAAACCAATCCCGTTATAAGACCTTCAGATGATGAGCTTCGAAGTCTTGCAGGCCTTGTAAATGAAAGTAAGAAGGTAACCCTTTACTGCGGGATAGGAGCTGCCGAGGCTAGTGCTGAAGTGATCACACTGGCTCAACTTTTAAAAGCACCTGTAGGTTATTCGTTCCGTGGAAAAATGGATATTCAGCCTAATAATCCTAATGAAGTAGGACTCACCGGGCTATTGGGGCTTCCATCAGCTTATCATGCGATGCATGAAGCAGATCTTGTTATTCTTTTAGGGACAGACTTTCCGTATCAGAAATTCATGCCGGTAAAAAATAAGATTGTACAGATCGATGAAAGTGCAGAGAGATTAGGAAGAAGAGCAAAACTGGAATTGGGACTTACAGGAGATGTCCGGGAAACCATTAAAGCATTACTTCCTCTTCTGGAAGAAAAAACAGATGCTCATTTTCTTAATGAACAATTGGCTTTTTATGATAAAGTGAAAGAAAATCAATTGGAGTATGTAAAAGATTTTGGAAAAGAGAATGCAATCCAACCTGAATATGTAGCCCATACTTTAGATCGTCTGGCCGAAAAGGATGCTGTTTTTACCGTAGATACCGGAATGTGTTGTGTTTGGGGAGCCAGATTTATTACAGGAACGGGTAAAAGGAAAATGTTAGGATCATTTAATCATGGGTCGATGGCCAATGCAATGCCAATGGCTATCGGAGCAGCGTTGTCACATCCGGAAAGACAGGTGATCGCCATGTGTGGAGATGGCGGACTCTCTATGTTATTGGGAGATATGGCTACTATTTTTCAGTATAAATTACCAATAAAGTTAATCGTTTTCAATAACAGAACCTTAGGAATGGTAAAGCTGGAAATGGAGGTCGGCGGAATGCCTGATAATGAAACGGATATGATCAATCCGGATTTTGCCATGGTGGCCCATGCAATGGGGTATCCTGGGAGAAATGTTCACCTGCCCGAAGAGGTGGAAGGAGCAATCAAGGAATGTCTGGAGCACAAAGGTCCTTACCTTTTGAATATTTTCACCAATCCTAATGCCCTGGCACTTCCTCCCAAAATTGAATTTGAGCAGATTATGGGGATGACAAAGTCGATGACACAACTCATGCTCGGCGGAAAAATGGATGAGGTGTTTGAAACGGTAAAAAGCAATTATAAACACATCAAAGGACTTTTGTAGATAGGAATACATAATGATAGAGGGCTGTTTTTATAAAGAGCCCTATAGAACTTCACATTTTGTGTGAAGTTTTTCTTTTTTATACATCAGGTAAATATTTACCTTTGCTTAATATTTAACTTATAATAAAATAAATTATGAAAACGATACTCTTATTTTTGGCTCTTTGCGTAGCAAATTTTTCATTTGCTCAGGATCAGGAAGAACGAGATGACTCTTTTATCAATGAAAACAATAAAAATATTTTAAAAATAGATATTAAAGAGCCGTTTATGCAGATTGCTGTGAAATGTAATGACTTTAAACCTGCAGCCTATGAAGGAGGAGTTGCTGCCTATAAAAATATACTGAACAAATATATGTATGCTTACCTTAACTCGGATTTTTATTCGTTGGCAGGAGATTTTACATTTACCTTAATCCTTGATGCCAAAGGAAAAGTCATTGATATGAAAGGAATGCCTAAAGTAGCGAACAGCGGTGTTTTCTTTGACGATATGCAGTATGTTGTAAGAAGAATCAAGAAGAACTGGACGCCTGCATCATGTGGAGGAAAACCTGTAGCTTCACAGATAAAAATGAATATAAACTTTTCTTCCGTATCAGTGGATATGTAAGATCATCTAACTTTAACCATGAAAAAATATCTTTTAATTTTACCTTTACTGATGCTAAGCAGTAAAGCATTTTCGCAGGCCGCAACAGCCCAATACGAATACCAAAGCAGCGCTGATTTCCAAAAAGCAGAATTTCCTGGTGGGGAAGAAGCATTCAGAAAAGAATTTCTGAACATGGTTCATGCTTATATTGATGTGGCTTTATATGCAATCCAGGGCGAAGTGACCTTCATTTTTAATATTAATTCAAAAGGTAAAATTGATAAACTGGATGTACTTCCTAAATTCAAAAACAATGAAATGTTCGTTGATGATATGAAGTATGCCCTTAAAAAAGTAAAAGGAAAATGGAGTCCTGCAACAAAAGGCGGTGTTCCGGTAGATTCTAAGGCCATCATGAAAATCAGGTTTAATAATAATACCTATGATCATGATTAAAAAAATTTTGTTTCTTATTATTTTCTTTACAACAAAATTAATTTTTGCTCAAAATGAGGTTTTGGATAAATATCCCTACGGTCAAGATTTTTACGCTGGTGGATTAAATCAATTAAATAAAGAGATTGTAAAGATTGTTAAAGAACAAAAGTTGCAGCCTTGTGAAAGAAGTGAAGAACGGTATAGTGTACAGATTCTTGTGTATGAAAATTCAACCATCAACTATGTTAAAGATTTTGATACTATAAATATTCAAAAAAACAAATGTGCATTTGACTTCAGCCGTAAAATTATTCCCCACCTCAAAAGATGGATGCCAGCAAAAGAGGACGGGAAATTCATTGGGGCAATTGCCAAAATTGAAATAAATCCTTTTTATTTAGTCAATTCCAAAGATGATCCAAGTAAAAACGAAAAGGAAATTGCAACTTATAAAAAAGGAATGAAAGCTTTTGGATTTGAGATTAAATCCATTTTTGAGAGATACATAAAGAAAAATGAAGACAAAAGAGCTTGGTTGACATTTGTTGTTAATGAAAATGGAGAAATGGAAGACTTCAAGATTGAAGGTGATTTTTCTGACTATGACAAGAAAGATATTATCAATAGCCTATCTAAGATAAAAGGGAAATGGAATCCTGCTACATTTAATAATATTCCAGTCAGATATAGAATCAGACAGCCTCTTCTTCAGCAGTTTGACCTTCAGGTAGAGTTGGATGACAAGGACCGAATCATGAATCGAAATTTTCATAATAACAGATACCGATAATCTCCTGACATTCTGTCACAATATTTTGTATCTTTGCAGACTCATTTGTTCGTGATCTCCAATTACGAACCCAAAATTGATTGTCGTGCAGGAAAAATATATAGACGAAACTAAACAGGGCGAAGCATTTGCTATTGCTGAAAGACCGGAAAATTCTAAAAAACTGTTTTTAGAAAGCTATGGTTGTCAGATGAACTTCTCTGACTCTGAAATTGTTGCATCCATTCTAAACGAACAGGGCTACAATACAACAATGAAAGTAGAAGAAGCTGACCTTATCCTGTTGAATACATGTTCCATTCGTGAAAAAGCTGAGCAGACGGTAAGAATGCGTCTTTCCCAGTTTAAAAACCTGAAAAAAGAAAAACCCAACATGACGGTGGGTGTTTTGGGTTGTATGGCGGAAAGGCTAAAAACAAAATTCCTGGAAGAAGAGCAATTGGTTGACCTTGTGGTAGGACCGGATGCTTACAGAGACTTACCAAACCTTTTGAAAGAAACAGATGACGGTAGAGATGCTATCAACGTTATTCTTTCCAAAGAAGAGACTTATGCCGATATTAATCCTGTACGTTTAGGAGGAAACGGAGTTACGGCCTTTGTAACCATTACCAGAGGTTGTGATAATATGTGTACATTCTGTGTCGTTCCGTTTACCAGAGGAAGAGAGAGAAGCCGTGATCCGCATTCTATCATTGAAGAATGTAAAGATCTCGCGAATAGCGGATATAAAGAAATTACCCTTTTAGGACAGAATGTAGATTCTTACCTGTGGTATGGAGGAGGTCCTAAAAAAGACTTTGCAAAAGCTTCTGAAATGCAGAAAGCTACAGCAGTAGATTTTGCACACCTGCTTGATCTTGTGGCAAAAGCAGTTCCTGAAATGAGAATCAGATTTTCCACTTCCAACCCTCAGGACATGAGCCTGGAGGTGTTCAGGATGATGGCAAAACATGATAATATCTGTAAATATGTACACCTTCCTGTACAGAGCGGAAGCAATAATATGCTTGAAGCGATGAACAGACAGCATACCCGTGAAGAATATCTTGAGCTGATCAAAAAGGCAAAAGAAATTGTTCCGGAAGTAGCTTTCTCTCAGGATATGATCGTAGGATTCTGCAATGAAACAGAAGAAGATCACCAGGATACACTAAGCCTGATGAGAGAAGTAGAATATGACTACGGTTATATGTTTGCTTATTCCGAGAGACCAGGAACGCCTGCTCACAAGAAAATGGAAGACAATATTCCTGCTGATGTGAAGCAGAGACGTCTTGCTGAGGTGATTGCCCTTCAGGGAGAACTTTCCAGAATGAGAATGAAATCTTATGTAGGAAAGAGGCATCAGATCCTGATCGAGGGAACTTCCAAGAAAAACGAAAATCAGTGGAAGGGAAGAAATTCTCAGAATGCTGTATGTGTTTTCGATAAACTTGAAGGTCAGAAAATAGGTGACATTGTGGACGTTTTTGTCTATGACAACACCCAGGGCACACTTTTAGGTAGGATTACAGAATAATAAGTTTTGACAAAAGCGGTCTGCCTGTTGGCTTTGTTTTCTTTTAGTCTGGTCTCCTGCCAGACAGAGAAGAACATCAGTAAGTACCCGGGGACTGTAGGAGATATATCCTTTGATGAAAAATCTGATGAAGCTGGTTTTAAGAAATGTGGAGCAGGAAAGGACAGACCTTTTAGCTTTCAATATTATCATGGTTCAAAGGAATTTGATTATAAGGGAGAAAAGATCGCCATCGTAGAAAAACTTAAAAAAGAAAATATATTCTCAGAAAAAAAGATCAATGGTTATATTACCGTTAGATTTTTAGTAAATTGTGAAGGAAAGACAGGGGGATTCAGACTCACGCATTTGAATTCGGATTTGAAAGAGATGCGCCTGGATGAAGAACTGGAAAATAAGCTGTTAAAGTTCACAAAATCACTGGATGGCTGGATGCCGAAAGAGATAAAAGGTTTAAAAGTAGATTATTATCAGTATTTAACCTATAAAATTGAAAATGGAAAAGTTTCAGAGGTATTACCTTAGCTTTTTGTTGCTTATCGTTTACACCAATACTATTGCACAGGTCAACTGTAATGCAGTAGAGGGTGAGAACTGCAAAAAAGCTTGTGAGTTATACAACTGGGCTTCAGATTTACAAGGTTCTGCAGAGTCACAGGAAGGCTTTGATAAAGCGATTGAGCTCTGTCCGGATTTCTCCGGTGCTTATATGGAGAAAGCGGTTCCCTACCTTAAAAACGGGGACTTTTCTACCTGGAAGATTCTGATTGATAAGGCTGTTGCTTTAGATCCTAAAATACATCTTGGCTACAGAGGCTGGTGCAAATTCCAGTTTCTGAGGGATTATAGCGGTGCTATTCAGGATCTGGAAACCCTTAAACAATATTATCCTGAAGATTTAGGAAGATCCTTAAATGGAGATTACCATCTGGAAGTCGTAAAAGCGATGTCATATAGTGCTTTAGGACAGAAAGAAAAAGCGGCAGGAATTATTGAAAGACTTCTGGTTACAAGAGGCTATGTAAAAGGTTTGTTTGATCATTACCAACTGGGGGTGACCTATTTTGAGTTGGGAAGATATGACAAAGCCCTGGAAAATTTTGAAAAACAAAGCAAAGAATACGACTTTGCCGAGAACATATACTTTAAAAGTAAAGTTTCTAAGATCAGAAACAAAGATTATTTGGATTTGAAAATGTTAGCATTAAAAACCTATGATGATGGAAAGGTTATGAAGGACGTTTACACTCATCATTTCAACAAAGTCTACAGAAAGCAGATCGCTGAACTGTAGAAGATTAACATTAGATCAATAATCAAAAATTTACTTATGAGCAACGAGTTACAAAACATAAAAAACCGCTTTGGAATTATCGGGAATTTTCCGGCACTCAACAGAGCCCTGGAAAAATCAATCCAGGTAGCTCCCACAGACATTTCCGTATTGGTTATCGGAGAGAGTGGAGTGGGAAAAGAATTTATTCCGAAGATTATCCATTCAGAATCCCGAAGAAAGCACCAACCGTATATTGTGGTGAACTGTGGGGCGATTCCCGAAGGAACAATTGATTCCGAATTATTCGGGCACGAGAAAGGAGCTTTTACAGGAGCTACAGCGACCAGAAAAGGATATTTTGAGGTAGCAGACGGTGGAACTATTTTTCTGGATGAGGTAGGAGAGCTGCCATTGCAGACGCAGGTTCGTCTTTTAAGAGTTTTGGAAAGCGGAGAATTTATGAAAGTGGGTTCATCCCAGGTCCAGAAGACCAATGTAAGAATTGTGGCAGCTACCAATGTCAACATGATGAAGGCCATCCATGACGGAAGATTCCGTGAGGATCTGTATTATCGTCTGAATACCGTTCAGATCGATATGCCGCCTTTAAGAGAGAGAAAAGGAGACATTCATTTGCTGTTCAGAAAATTTGCAATAGATTTTGCAGAAAAATACAGAATGCCGGAGCTCGAGCTGGAGCCAAGTGCCGTTCATTATATCGAAAATTATGCTTTCCCGGGGAATGTCCGCCAATTGAGAAATCTGGTTGAGCAGATGACCGTTGTGGAAAGAAACAGAAATATCACAGCCGAGAAACTGGCTGAGTATATTCCAATGGAAACCCACCTTCCGATGGTGGTAAATACACCGAGTACACCCAAGCAAAATGATTTCGGAAGCGAAAGAGAAATTATGTATAAAATTCTCTTCGACATGAGGAATGATATTAATGATTTAAAATCCTTAACTTCGGAATTGATCAAAAACAGAGGTGCCGGTGACCTGAGCAGTCATGAGAAGAACCTGATCAACAGGATTTATACTCCGGAAAGCCAGCCGCAGGTAAACTCAGGCTCTTTGCTGTATTTTGAAAACAATAACGATTCACCGGCTGTTCAGACTCCAACAATCATTTCAGCTCCGGAAGATAGCTATGAAGATATTGAGGATATTGAAGTGGAAGAAAACAGACCGGAGTCTCTTTCCCTTCAGAATAATGAAAAAGATCTCATTATCAAGGCGCTGGAGAAGCATAAAGGACGTAGGAACAGAGCTGCTGATGAATTGGGAATTTCACAGAGAACTTTATACAGAAAAATAAAACAGTATAATCTGGAAGATTAATATCCTGAGCCTAAAAGGATTCCGGGATTCAACTAAGATGCGAAATAAATAAGAAAAATGAATAGTAAGATCAAAAATATTAATCTGAGACAGTCTATGCTGGTAGGGGTACTTTTAGCCTTGCTGGGAACTTTACATTCATGCTATAGCTTTACGGCGGGATCATCCCTGAAAGGCGAAAAGACGATTCAGATCAATGAATTCCCTAATAATGCCCCTCTTGTAAACCCTGCCTTATCACAACAGTTCTCTACAGATGTTCAAAACAGATTCTTACAGAGAACAACGTTGAAGGGAACCAAAGAAAATCCTGATATTCTGATAGAAGGAGAGATTACAGATTATTCAATCACGCCTACCACGATCAGTTCAAACACCCAGACGAATCCTTCAGGTGGTGTTATACAGCAGGCTCAGAATAAATTGACCATCACGGTGAAAGTACATTGTGAAAACAAAGTACAGCCGGATAAAAGTTTTGACAGAACGTATACTGATGAAGCAGCTTTCAACAGCAATTTATCACAGAGTGATATTGAAACCTCACAGGTGAAAATTGTTACCGATAGGATTATTAATAAGATGTTTAATGACATTGTAGCGAATTGGTAAGATGAATCCGAGAGTTTTAGAATTAATAAAAAATCCGAAAAATATTCAGTTGGAAGATCTTGGTCTTCTGAAAGAGGAGATTCATACTTTTCCTTATATTCAAAATATCAGGGCACTTCATCTGTATGGAGTACACCTGTATGAAAAAGAAAATTATCAGAAAGAGCTTTCTACCACTGCTGCTTATACCACAGATAAAAAGATTCTTTATCAGCTGATCAACGGAAAGATCAGACAGGAAAAACCTGTTGTAGAAGCAATTCCTTCCAAAACGCTTGAAAAGGCGGCTCAATTGGCTTATAAAAATAAAGCCTTCCCTATTCAGAGAGAAGTAGATTCTGCTGAAAAGAATACAGAGGAGGAAGCATGTGCATTACCAACATCGCATGAGATAAAGCATATCTATATAAATGGAGAGCGTAACAGAATTCTGTTTGAAGGTGAGGAAAACTTCCTGAACGAAGAAAATTCTGACACAATCGATCTTGAATCCACATTAGAATCAGGAACACTGGTAACACAGAAAGCTGAACTCGTTGCAAATTCTGTACAGAACGAACAGCAGAGCGAGCAAACAGAAATCCAGGAAAATACGGGAGAAAACTTTAGTGCTGAAACTGTCATTAACGAAGATAAAATTTCATCTGAGTCTGAAGAAGCAAAAGTTAAAGAAGAAGACCATGTTAGCTTTGAGGAGACGGAACCTATACTTCCGGAAGTAAATGTTGAAGAGAGTACAGCTGAAGCGGTAATAGAAGCAGAACCTGTCCTGAGTACAGAAGAAGTACAAACGGAAACAGAAGAAAATGCAGGAGAAAACTTTAGCGCTGAAACGGTAATTAACGAAGATAAAATTTCATCTGAACCTGAAGAGGTAAAAGTTGAAGAAGAAGATCACGTAAGCTTTCAGGAAATAGAACCTATATCTCAGGAAGTTAATACTGAAGAAACAGCTTCAGAGCCAATAGAAGTTGAAACAGCTTCTGAAAATCAGGTAGATTCAGTGGAAGAAACAGAAGCTCCTGAGGTTGAATCTGAATCTGAAGTAAGCTTCCATGGAACCGATGCTTTCTTACCAGATGTAAAAATAAAGACCAACAACGAAGAAGTTACAGAAACGGCTGAAATTACCTCCCCGAATGTCAATAAACATGAGGAGGAAATGAGACGCCTGATTGAGGAGGTGGAGAAAAAGATGAAGGAGACCAAAGCTGTTCCTCAACAGGAAAAAGAGGAAGCAGAACAGGTTGCGGATCACGAAATCAGCTTTGCAGAAACACAGAATTTCCATTTCTGGTCTACCAGTGATGATTCTCCGGTATCTGAAGAAACAAAAGATCAACAGGCTCAGGAAGAAAACATTGAGGTTGAGGATCAGTTAGCTATAGAAACTTCCGAAGAAAAAATTGCAGAACCAGAAGCCCCTGAAGTTGAATCTGCATGGAAACCAATGAGTGTAGAGGCTCATGTACCGGATTCTTTACTCAACAAAACAGCTGAAATAGCGCCTGTAGCAAAAGTTTCAGAAGAAGAGATCCCTGTTACTGAAGAAGTAAATACAGACTCTAAAAAAGCAGAAAACGAACCAGAAGCTGCTCCTGAAGAAGAGCTGCCTGTTGTAGAAGAAATAACCGAAGAGGAAGAATTGCCTCAGAATACAGAAGATATTACAGAACATACTGATGTTCCTGTTGTAAAAGACGAAGAAGTTCCGGTAATGAATGTTTCATTCTTTGGAACAGATATTTCGAGTCTCAGCGTTGAACAAAGACAACAGGCTGATCAAGAAAAAGAATCTTCAGAAGAAAAGCCTGTTCAGGAAGCCGTTATGAAGAATGAAGCTCCCTCTGTCGCTGACAGTAATGTTCCCGGGTTTATCAATACATGGCAAAGCTGGCTGAAAATCGACAGAACAGAAACAGAAACAGAAGAAGTTGAAAAAGAAAAAGAGGTGATTAAAGAAAAAGCTATTGAAACTTTTATCGAAAATAACCCTAAAATCAGTCAGTTAAAAGAAGAGAGTACCTATGTGGTGAAAGAGAAAAATGATGATATTTCCCACTTGATGACAGAAACTCTTGCCAATCTTTATTTCGAACAGAAACTTTATACCAAAGCCATCAAAGCATTTGAAATACTGATCAAAAAGAATCCTGAAAAGAAAGAATATTTCGAATCAAAGATTCAGGATATTAAAGATTTCAGAAGTAAAAACTAAAATAAAAAGGTACAGTTCAGACGCTGTACCTTTTTTTATTTACCTTTAAGAGGAACTTTTATTCCTCCGTAATTTTTTCCATGCTTTCCGTCCATAGACAACGATAAGAATCATTAAAATAATCGCGGCTATTGCAGCAATAACAGGGGCTGCCATGGCAAGAACAGACATGATCCCTGCACCAGCTGTTTCGGTAGTTCCTACAACGGAATTTCCCAGTCCTCCCGTTGTTGCGGTAGAAGCTGCCCGGATGCCCGCAAAACCTGAGCTGATCGTTGCTGCCGTTCCTCCACCTGCAATTAATGCCAGTGCCCACTGAGGGAAAGTTCCCAACTCGGCAAACTGGCTGGCAAATAATATGGAACCTGCTACAGTAGCCAAAGGAATAGATGCCGTATCCAGCAAATGATCTATAAACGGAATATAATAGGCAAGAATCTCCGCTACCGTTGCTATTCCTGTTGTAATCAGCGTAGGTAATCCCGAAAGCCATTCAAAACTTTCATTCATAGGAATCCAGTGAAAATAAGAAGCCAGGCTTACGATAAACATTGGGAGAAAGACCCGGAAACCTGTGGCCGCGGCTAATCCAATGCCGATAAATGCACTGAGTATATAAGAAAAATAGGGAATATGATCTAACATGTTAATTTTCAGATTTATTGTTTTCATTAAAATTACAAAAACTATCCGAAAACTGAATAGAAACTTCAATCCGCAAGAAAATCCTGCATGAATGAGCCTCAGCAGATGATCTGAGGTGAGCGGAAGACAAAGAATAACCTTATTTCTTTTGCGCTTCACAAAGCTTTTTAAACTGTGCTTCCACATCCTGATACTTTGGCGGCATTTCAGAAGAAACCCAAAACAGCATAGCTATTGTCTTCTCTCCAAAAGCCTCCTTAAACAAAGCTTTATTCAAACGGTAACACTCTCTCAAAAGTCTTTTTATACGGTTTCTGTGTACCGCTTTCTTGAAATACCTTTTAGAAACAGAAACCCCGAATCTGCCGGCTTCTATTGGAATATTAGGCTTGTCCTTCAGGATGATGATCCGCAGATTTCCAGAAGTTCTCCATTTACCCTTATCAAAAAGTAAACTGATCTCTGTATTTTTTTTGAGCTTTTCCGCTCTGGGATATTGGGAATTCTGCATTAATCTTTTTTCACTAAATAATTGATCACTTCAGCAGCAGCATACAATCCGAAAATAGCCGGAATAAAGCTGATCGTGCCGTAGAATGATTTCTTGAAGTTGCTTCCGTCAGTCATTTTAAGACTCTCTTCCTTCTGAATCTCATTAGAGAATACACAACGGATGCCCTTGTTGATTTTTTCCTTTTTTAATCTTTTTCTCACTTGTTTGGCAAGGAAGCAATTGTGGGTTTTGCTTATATCTCTTACCATCACCATGCTCGGGTCGGCTTTTCCTCCGGCACCCATTGAGCTTACGATTTTAATTTTTCTCCTTCTGGCTGCTTTGATCAGGCAGATCTTTGGAGTTACACTGTCGATACAATCCAGTACATAATCGAACTTTCCGGAATCAAGCACTTCATCCATTCTTTCCGGATTCAGGAATTCATTGATTTTGATCAGATTAAGCTGTGGGTTAATGTCCAGAAGTCTTTCTGCTACTACTTCTACCTTATGTTTTCCCACAGTAGAATGCAAAGCGGGAAGCTGTCTGTTGATGTTGGTAATATCTACCGTGTCACCATCCACAATCGTCATATTTCCTACTCCGGCTCTGGCAAGGAATTCCGCAGCAAAAGAACCTACTCCGCCTAAGCCTACAACCAGCACATTCGCTTTGATCAGCTTTTCCAATCCATCTTCTTTGATCAAAAGTTCCGTTCTCTCCAGCCAGTATTTATCCATTTTTTATCGTGTGTAAATTTTCTAAAATGTGTTCATTGAGTCGTTCCAAAGAAATTTCTTTTATTTCCGAAACTTTGAGGTACAAATCTTCGATCTTAAAGTCTTCATTGTCCGTTTCTAAAAAGATTTTATCTAATGGCGTATTTTTTACAACATCCTGCAAAGATAGATTATACAAAACAGCTTTTCCAAAACTCAGATAAAAATTATTGGCAAGAAGATCCGCTGCAATTTGCTGCTTCTTATTAAAACCATGAATAATCATGGGCTGTTCGGCTTTCTTTTTAAAAGAAATCACCTCATAAAATTTTCTTACGCAATGAACGATAATGGGTTTTTTCACCTCATTGGCAATATGGATCTGTTTTAAAAATACTTCCTCCTGAATTTTCTGATCAATAGGAACGATAGAATCCAGTCCGCATTCGCCAATAGCAAAACAGCTTTTAAACATCATACTTCTCATCCATGAAAACTGTTGCTCTATATTGTTCACATCAATATCGTTAGGATGAATTCCGATAGAATACGGAAAGTCAGGCGGAATTCCTTTCGCCAAGTTATAAATTCCGTTTCTGATGTATTTTTTATGGTGGTGAAAATCAAAAAAATCCATGTTCAAAAATACTATTTTCCAGAATTAATTTAAAATTATTAAACGATCGTTTATAAATGTGTTAAAAATTTCTTAACTTTACTCAAAGTACACTTCATGAAAAAAAAATTTACAGAAAAACAGATTCACATATTGGATATTGCGGAAGAACTGATCGCAAAAAAAGGATATGAAGGAACTTCTGTAAGGGATATATGTTCCAAGGCAAATATTAATGTTGCCATGATCTCTTATTACTTCGGTTCTAAAGAGAAAATGATGTCTTATCTCTATCAGTACAGAGTACTGAAGACA
This sequence comes from Chryseobacterium sp. FR048, assembly GCF_056844665.1. Lineage (NCBI taxonomy): Bacteria > Pseudomonadati > Bacteroidota > Flavobacteriia > Flavobacteriales > Weeksellaceae > Chryseobacterium > Chryseobacterium sp. FR048. The sequence goes on from NZ_JBXDSE010000014.1 coordinate 63,523, forward strand.
AGGGAGAATTTTTCGGAATTTGCAGATACCATCAAAGAAGGAAAGCCTGAAATGCAGATGCGTGAAATGATCAAATACATCGTTTCTCAACTCTTCAAATACAATTATTTTCATGGGTTTGTAACCCAGGAACTCCGCCACACAGAAAATCTGAAAGACGAGTTACTTGATTTCTACCAGCTGTTTGTCAAAAAGCTTGATGAAGTGATCAAAAAAGGCGTAGCTTCAGGGGTTTTCACATTTACACCCAAACCTGAGGATATTCTTACCATGATCATAGGTTCCACCTTATTTGTGATCAGAAATAAAAATTTCTACGAGCTGTATGTTCCGAGTAAAAATGAGGAAACCTATACCAAAGAAGCTGAGAAAAAGGTGAGAATGAATCTTTTATTAAGTGTTTTTGCGATTTTGGGATACGCTGCAGACTAAAATTACGTTAAATATTCATAAAAAAAAATCTATTGACAAAAAAGTTATATTTTTGCAAATTAGTAAATCGGCTGTATAATCCGAAAACTGTTGAATTTTTTATATGAAAAAATATATTTTAGGTCTTTTCGCTGTAGCGGTGATTTCATCTTGTGTAAGCCAGCAGGAAAGAGCAATGAGAAGTGCAGACAAAGAATTTATCTTAAAAGTAGCTAATGAAAACTTTGCTAAGAAAAAGTGGAAAAATGCATTAGCTCTTTACGACAGACTTGCTAACCTTGTAGCAGGAACAGATGATTTCCCGAACGTGGGCTTCAATACTGCCTATGCCAACTATTATGACAAAAGTTATAAACTGGCAGGTCATCAGTTTAAAAATTTTGCAGTTAGTTTCCCAAAAGATCCGAGAGCAGAAGAAGCAGCGTATATGTCGGCACTTTGCTATTATGAAGGATCTATGGATTACAACCTGGATCAGTCCAGTACAGAATTGGCGATCAATGAGCTTCAGGAATTCCTGACCAATTACCCGAATTCTGAAAGATCTAAGAATATTACCCAGCTTATTGACGAGCTGGCTTATAAACTGGAGTTTAAAGCGTATGAAAACGGGCGCCAGTACTTTAATATGGGGGAATATAAGGCAGCAAGTGTTGCTTTGGAGAATGTATTGGAAGATTTTCCAAGTACAAAACTTCGTCCGAAAATTTATGATTACATCATGAAGGCCCGTTATGAATTGGCATTGAAATCCATTTATACCCTTAAAGAAGAGCGTATCGAAAGTGCCCTTACTTATACAAGAGTCGTAGAAAAAGAGCTTCCGAACACAGAATATTCAAAAACAGCAGTTGAACTTAGAGGAAAACTGGAGAAAGAAAAACAAAACTTTGCTGTAGTGAAAAAAGAAACAGAAGCCAAACTTGCTGCTCTGAATGCAAAACAGAAAAAAGAAGCGGAAAAGCTGGCTAGTCAGAATAAAACAGAACAGCAAATCAAAGATCAGATCAGTAACGAAAAGCAGGCAAAGCAGATGCAGAGGGACAGTGCGGCACTTAATACCCCTCCTCCGGCTGCGACTTTCAAAATTAAAAGATAATTCGTAAATTTGCCATCTTAAAATAAAAATAATTTTCTCAAAATGAGTGTAAAAGATACAAAAGCAGAAGTAAATACTATTACTTACGATAAAGATAAGATTGAAGATAAAGTAGGTTCAATCTATGAAGCTATTGTTATCATGGGAAAGAGAGCAGAGCAGATCAATGCGGAGATCCGTACGGAACTTCACAACAAATTGGATGAATTTGCGGTTCACAATTCTACATTAGAAGAGGTTTTCGAAAATAGAGAGCAAATTGAGATCTCTAAACATTACGAAAAGCTTCCAAAGCCAACTTCAATTGCTATTGAAGAGTGGTTAAACGAAGATATCTATTTCAGAAAAACAGAAGACAGAAAATAATCATCTGTGTTTTTTATAATCAAAGGTCATAAAGGAAGTGAGTTCTTTTATGACCTTTGCTGTTTTAAAGCCTGATTGTGGTAAAAAATAAGTATTTTAGTGTTTCAAAAAATTAAAACTAAATGAGTGTTTCCGGTAAAAAAATACTGATTGCCGTTTCTGGGGGAATTGCAGCTTATAAAATCCATTTTCTCATCAGAGATTTTGTGAAAAAAGGAGCTGAAGTACAAGTGATTATGACGCCCGATTCAGAACATTTTGTAACGAAACTGAGTTTGTCCACATTATCTAAAAAACCGGTCTACTCAGACTTTTATGGTGATAACGGAAGCTGGAACAGCCATGTGGAACTGGCTTTATGGGCTGATGTGATGATTGTGGCTCCTTGCACTGCCAATACATTTTCTAAAATGGTTCACGGAGGATGTGATAATCTTTTGATTGCCACTTATATGTCTGCCAAATGCCCCGTATTCATTGCGCCGGCTATGGATTTGGATATGTATGTGCACCCTTCCACAAAGAACAATCTGAAACTTGCAGAAAGCTTCGGGCATATCATTATCCCTGCTGAAAACGGAGAATTGGCAAGCGGACTGATCGGCCAGGGAAGAATGGCAGAACCGGCCACTATTTTGAGCGCCGTTGAACAGTTTTTTACAGAAAATAATCATACAAAAAGCCTTGAAGGCAAAACCGTTCTGATTACCGCAGGACCTACCTATGAAGCCATTGATCCTGTAAGGTTCATTGGAAATCATTCTTCAGGAAAAATGGGGTTCTCCCTTGCTGAGGAAGCTTCCAGAAGAGGGGCGAGAGTTATTCTTATTTCCGGGCCAAGCGTTCAGACGATCAGTGATCCGAATGTGGAACTGCATAAAGTAACCTCTGCCAAAGAAATGCTGTCGAAAGTTTTCGAATTTTATGACAGAATCGATATAGGAATTGCAAGTGCTGCAGTGGCAGATTACGCTCCGAAAGAAGTAGCCAAAGAAAAGATCAAGAAGAATGACGAAAACCTTACCATTGAACTGGTAAAAAACCCGGATATTCTCAAAACGATGGGCGAGAAGAAAACCCACCAGTTTCTGGTAGGATTCGCTCTGGAAACCCAGAACGAAGAAGAAAATGCCAAAGGAAAACTGGAGAAGAAAAATCTGGATATGATTGTCCTGAATTCTTTGCGTGATGAAGGAGCCGGCTTTAAAAATGATACCAACAAGATCAAAATATTTACCAAAACGGAAAAGAAAGAATTTGATCTCAAATCAAAAGGAGAGGTCGCAAGAGATATTCTCAATTTTGTTGAGGCTCAACTTTTAAAATAATTTTAATAAATTTCCGTTCTCAATTTTTTATAGACAATGCAATCGTCAGAACTTAGAAAGATAGATAACCATGAAGACGATACGATTACATATGACAGTTAAAAAGCAATAAGTATCTCCATATGAAAAAAATTATCAGTTTATTTTTTCTGTTATTATTATATACTCAAGGTTTTTCCCAGGAATTACTGGCGACGGTTCAGGTCAATTCCCAACAGATAGGAGGAAGTAACCAGCAGGCTTTTAAATCATTGGAGAAGAGTCTTCGGGATTTTATCAATAATACAAGCTGGACGGGGAAGAAACTTCAGAACTTTGAAAAAATCAAATGCGGATTTGCAATTGTGATTTCAGAAAGAGATGTTAATAAATTCAAAGGGTCAATTGTTGTACAGGCGGTACGCCCTGTTTACAATACAACATACGAAACGCCTTTGCTGAACCTTCAGGATCAGAGATTTGCTTTTGAATATATTGAGAATGAAAACCTTATTTTCAATGAAAGACAATTTTCTGGCAAGAACCTTACAGATGTGATCAGCTTCTATATTTATCTTATTTTGGGATATGATGCAGACAGTTTCCAGTCTATGGGCGGAACCCAATGGTTCTCAAAAGCACAGCAAATTGCTCAGAACTCTCAGAACAGAAACTATGAAGGCTGGAATACCATCAATGAACCAAGAAGCCGTACGATCCTGATCAATGAAATTATCAACCCGAACTGGAGCCAGCTGCGTTCCACAATTTATACCTATCACAGGGCCGGATTAGATAATCTTTTTAATCAGGACCAGACTGCCGGGAAAAAAGTGATTTTTGATGCCCTGATGCAGCTGAAAATGTATGAGAATACGTTCCAGCAAGCATATTTCTTCAACCTTTTCATGGATACCAAAAGTGATGAGATCTTCAATATCTTCAATTCCGGAAATAACGGGGGGCTTATGCTCAATGATTTGAAACAGACCATGATTCTCCTTTCTCCGAAAAATATTGATAATAAATGGAATAAATGGAAGGTTTAAGGTGAGTAATTCCTTGGGGTAGATGTTTTTTGGCTTTTTTATATAAATTTGATATTATTTTCTACATTTGTTATTGTAGTATTTATAAATTATCACCAAATATTAAATAATATGAAATCAAAGATCAAAGCACAAAAGCTTACCAGAGACCAGCAGAAAAATATTTTAGGAAGTGGCCCTATCTCTTATGGATGCAGTGGCTGCTGCTTGTGGGGAACCCAGGATGGCGTAAAGACATGCATGGGATATTATCCTCCTAACAGAGATTGCCGTTGTATGGTATAAGAATTTTGTATTGAGATATAACCCTATAAACTTGATCTCAATCCGATATAAGATAAAGCCCGCACAAAAAAAGAAATTGCTTGCAAACGCGGCAATAAATTTTAAAAGTAACCCTCAAAGTCCTCAAAAAGCTGTAAGGGTTATTTTTTTGCCTATTTATTAGCGTTACAAAAATTTCATGAGATTGCCATATCTTAGCTATTGAATACTCACATCTAAAGTTCTATATTTGCATTAAAAGTAACCCGTCATTTATCAATGCTTTCGAGAATTTACATTAAAAATTTTGCCTTGATTGATACCCTTGAAGTATCATTGAAGAATGGTTTGCAGGTCATTACCGGTGAAACAGGAGCAGGAAAATCAATCATTTTAGGAGCGCTTCGTCTTATTCTGGGCGAAAGAGCAGATGTGAAATCCATTGCCAAAGCGGAAGACAAAAGTGTGGTGGAAACTGAGTTTGAACTTAACAACCAGTTTAAGAAATTTTTCATTGAAAATGATCTGGATTACGAACTTCAGACCATTATCAGACGGGAAATCCTTCCTTCAGGAAAATCCAGAGCATTTATCAATGATGTTCCGGTGACATTGGATGTTCTCAGAGAACTCTCTTCTCAGCTGATCGACATTCATTCCCAGTTTGAAACTTCAAATCTTTTTACGTCAGAATACCAGTTTAAAATTATAGACGGCCTTTCTGAGAATAAGAAAATCATTGAAGAATACCAGCAGGAATTTTCAGACTTTCAGAGCCTGAAAATGCTATTGAAAAAATTGAAAACCCAACTTTCAGAAGCCAATAAAGAAAGTGACTACAAAGAGTTTTTACTCAATGAGCTGGAAGAGCTGAAACTGGATGATGTAGATTATGAGGATATTCAGAATCAGCTTTCCATTCAGGAAAATGCAGGGATGATCTCAGAAAATGTAGGACAGATCTTATCCCGCTTTCATCAGGAGGAAATAGGTATTTTGTCATTCTTTAATGAGGCAAAGGCTAAACTTTCGAAAATTTCCGGCGTTTCTTCCAGTTTTGCAGAGCTTGACGGAAGACTGGAAACCTCTTTCGTAGAATTAAAAGATATTATCTCTGAGCTGGAGCATGAAGCGGAGAGAGTAGAAATCAATCCGGAAAACCTGATCTACCTTACAGAGCTTAATAATAAAATCAATGCTCTATTCCTTAAGCATAATGTATCAGACCTTGATGAGCTGATTGAGATCAGAAACCAATTGGCGGGAGACCAGAGAGGAGCCTCTGAACTGGAAGCTCAGATCACGGAAACAGAAGAAAATATCGCTTCAAAAGAAAAGACGCTTCATATTCTTGCAGAGAAACTGTCAAAGAACCGAAAAAAGAATGTTCCTGTTTTTGTAAAGAAAGCAGAAGGACTTCTTAAAAAACTTGGACTTGAAAAAGCAAAAGTAGACATAGAGTTGCAGGATGCACCTGAGTTTAACCTGTTTGGAAAAGAAAATATTCAGTTACTATTCCAGGCCAATTCCGGCTTTCCTTTGAAACCAATCCAGACAGCTATTTCCGGGGGAGAAAGATCAAGAGTAATGCTTGCTGTAAAGAAGATTATTGCAGAAAGTGATGAACTTCCAACCCTGATTTTAGACGAAATTGATACCGGAGTTTCCGGTAAAGTCGCTGAAGAAATTGGAAACCTGATGCGTGAAATGTCCCAAGATATGCAGTTGATCGTGATTTCTCATCTGGCACAGGTTGCCGCTAAAGGAAATGACAATTACAAAGTAGTCAAGCAGGATATTTCAGGAAGAACCCAGTCTACGATCATTCCTCTGAGCGATTCAGAAAAACTGAATGAAATAGCACAGCTCCTTTCCGGAAGCAAAATTACAGAGGCAGCTTTAGCACAGGCTAAAGAATTGATAGGTTGATAAAAGTATTCCTGAAAAAATGGAGAACTTATTTATGAAAAATAGATAAAAATCTTTCTTCGTTAGCTGTTTAGTATTCGATAAAATATTTTACATAGAATATCGTAACATTTTTACTGTTTTACTTACTAATGTAAGAAAAACTAAAATATGTTTCTGAAGTTCCTTCGGCTTGAAATCAAAAGCTTTTTCCGGGGCAGTTCTGTAGGGATCAATCTTGTCATGAAAATTTTCCGCTTCATAGGAATTTTCTATTTGATAGGATGCCTTGTGGGTGGTGCTTTTATTGCCTTTTTCTATTTACAGGAAGAGCTGCATAAAAATCCTTTAAAGATGATCTCCAAATTTATGATCGTAGTTTGGATTGTTGATCTTGCCCTAAAATACCTTTGGCAGGATATTCCTACCCAAAATATCAAGCCGTTTCTCACGATGAATATCAGAAAGAATACGCTGGTCAATTATATGCTGGTTAAAACTTTTCTTTCGGCATTCAGTTGGCTGAGCTCACTTTTCATTATCACTTTTTCCATGATAGCCCTGTTTAATGGGTATAGTGTTTCCGGGGTATTGGCTTGGCTGGTTGGCATCATTTCATTACTGTATCTGAATAATTTTATCAATATTTTCTTTAATGGTAAAGAAACTTTAGCGATTATCGTAGGGATATGCTTTGGGGGTGTGGGAGCTTTAGGGTATTACAATATTATACCGGTGCTTTCGTATTTCGAATCCGCTTTTTTCAGTCTTTATGAGAAACCTTACTTTGCACTGATCCCGGTTGCTTTATTTGCAGGATTATGGGCACTATGCTTCAGATACCTGCGACAGGAGTTTTATCTTGACCAAGGACTTGAAGTCAAAAAAACTGTTGGAAAAACTGAAAATATCGCTTTCCTAAATAAGTACGGAGCCATCGGAACATTTATCAATAATGATATTAAAATGCTGAGACGGAATAAGGTAACCAAAAACATCCTGTTGGGTAGCTTTATGTTTCTTTTTTACGGATTGCTGATGTTTACCTCTCCGCTCTATAAAACACCTGCGATAATAATGGCTATGGGGCTTTTTGTTACAGGGGGCTTCCAATTCCTTTTTGGACAGCGGGTACCTGCATTCGACAGTTCATACTTTCCTTTGATGATGACCCTGAACGTCCCTTACAAAGAATATCTGAAAGCCAAATGGTGGCTGATGAATATTGTGACGGGGGCATCGATGATCATCGCTTTGTTTTATGCTTACTTTGGCTGGGAACTGTATGTCACATTTTTGGCTGCAGGACTTTATAATATTGGAGTGAATTCCCAATTTACATTATGGTCGGGAGCCTTCAATAAAACCCAGATCGATCTTAATTCAAGAGAAAAAAGACTTGGGCAGAAAGGAAGCTTCAATATGGTTGCAATGTTTCTGCTGATTCCCAAAATGTTACTTCCTATGGCAGTTTTTGCCTTAGCAAAACATTTCTTCGGAATTACTACCGCTGTGGTAAGTATTGCCATTATAGGATTTATAGGGTTTATATTGAGAGAGAAAATCTTCGATATTATCGTAAAACATTATAAAAAAGAAAAATACAGCACATTGGATGCTTTTAAAAATAAAGAATAAGTCATGATCAGTATAAATAATCTATCCAAAACATACGGAACTGCTACAGTTCTGAATATTGAACACCTTGAAATTCCTAATGGTGAAACATTTGGCCTTGTAGGCAATAACGGAGCCGGGAAAACCACCCTTTTCAGTCTGATGCTGGATCTGATTCAGGCAACGACCGGTTTTGTAAGTATTGACGGTATCAAAGTCAGCGAGTCTGAAGCCTGGAAGAATAAAGTTTCAGCTTTTGTAGATGATACCTTTCTTATCGGTTACCTGACACCCGAAGAGTATTTTTATTTCATCGGTGAACTGCGAGGGCAGAATAAGGCTTCTGTAGATGAATTTATAAAACCTTTTCATGATTTTTTCAACGGAGAGATCCTTAAGTCCGGAAAATATATCCGTGACCTTTCAAAGGGTAACCAGAAAAAAGTGGGTATCGTAGGAGCAATCATCGGAAATCCGGAAATCATCATTCTGGATGAACCTTTTGCCAATCTTGATCCATCCACACAGATCAAACTTAAAAACCTGATCAGAGAGCTGTCTAAACAGGACGGGGTAACCTTTCTTATATCCAGCCACGATCTGTCACATACCACCGAGGTTTGTAACAGGATTGTAGTCGTAAACAAAGGACAGCTGGTAAAAGATATTCGGACCAATCCGGAAACTCTGAAAGATCTGGAGCAGTATTTTGCAGATCAGGTTTCAGTTTCCGACATCGGATAGATCAGAAAATATTAAGGGTAGAAAAGCTATGTTTTTCTGCCTTTTTTGATGAATCAACAGACTTAAGAATAAAAAATATTTTTTTTTGTGTAACCTTTCTCAGTTTTCATTGTCTTTAAGATAGAAACAGCATTAGAATGAAACTTTTGTTCGGAAATAAAAAAGAAGATTTGCTTAGCCGCCTGAAGAAACAGGATCCGGCAGCACAGAAGCTTTTCTATGAGCAGAATGTGAAAAAATTTCTGAGTGTAAGCAAAAGCTATGTCAGCGATTTGTATCAGGCAGAAGACTGCCTCATTAAAGCATTCTGTAAAATCTTTAAGCATATAGAAAGCTTCAGGGGAGAATCGAATCTGGAGAGCTGGGCAAGACGAATCGTCGTCAACGAATGCCTGAATTTTATCAAAAGCCATAAAACGGTTTTCTATCTGGATGAGATCAACCAATCTTTTCAGGAGGATTTTCATGAACCGGACATTGATTTTGATTTTAATGCGCAGGAACTTTTGGATCAGCTTCCGGATGCGTACAGGATGGTTTTCAACCTCTATGTTCTGGAAGAATATTCCCATCAGGAAATTGCTGATACCTTACAGATCTCTATTGCAGTGAGCAAAACACAATTGTTCAGAGCAAAAGAAAAACTAAGAAAGATTTACTTTCAACAACAAAAAAAAGTGAAAAATGAACAAGTCTAAAGATCATCTCGAATTCCAGATAAAAAAACAGATCAGAGAGAGAGAAGTTACCCCATCCCGTGATCTGTGGACTGAAATTGAGTTTCAGAATGCAATGAATAGCCAGCCCAAATCAAAAATAAACTGGTTTTTGATCGCTGCATGCCTGGTTCTGACAGTGAGTTTGGGTACCGTTCTGTTTTTTCTTCAGAAGCCTTCAGAAAATCAACCGCAGATCGTAAAAGAGGCTGTGCCCTCAAATGATGACCAGAATAGAGTAGCCCCGGAACAACAAAATATTCCCTTAGCAGCTCAGGATAAAGAAAAAAAGAATGAGAAGAAAATTACTGCTCAGCATAAAGGTGATGAACTTTCCCCATTGGCAGTAGATGAAAAGAAACTGATACTGAAAGAAACGGTTTCTAACAAAAAAGCGGAACTTATTCAGATCTCGGATCCGAAAATCATCGCAAAAGTAGATTCCTCAAAAATTCCGGTGAAAAAGAAAAAATATGTAGATCCCTCTACATTACTGTTCTCTGTAGAACATAAAGATGTGATTGAAAAAACAAAAGATGGAAGCAATGTGGCTACCATAGAACTCAATAGAAAATAATTCATTAAACCTTAAAAATTAATACGATGATCAAGAAATTTGTCATGATGGGATTGGTGTGTCTTTTTTCGTCTTCATTTTACGGACAGAAGGGACTGAACATCAATCTGGCGTCTAAAAAAGATACAGAAGTAAGCCCTATTGTAAAAGATAAAATAGAAGAATATGCCACACAGATCAACGCGATCATTCAGGAAGAAAAGAAACTGATGGAGACTGAGCTGCTGGCGCTTCAGACCAAGAACCTGGAAAAAGGGGATTTCGATAAACAAAAAGCTCAGATTGCTGACCGTTACTCAGAGAAGATCGATAAAAGAATTGAAGAATTAGGATTTGATCTGGATGGAGTTATTCAAAAACAGGTAAGATATTCGCTTCTCAATACCGATGCTGCCTCCAAAGAAGAATTGAAAGAAAAGCTGCTGAAAAAGTTTCGCCCTACCCGCAGCATTACAGGATACTTCTCTTATGGGATCATGACCCTTACGAATGATCTTTCAGATAATGCGCTGGATAAAAATATCGGCTATTCCAATAATCTTGAATTCGGACTGAAACTGAATTATCAGCTTAGCAGAACCAGCCCATGGGCAATCACTTCCGGTTTGGGTTTCTCATGGAGAACCGTTCGCTTGGATAATAATATGTTCTTTACAAAGAATGCCAACAATGAAGTTTACCTGGAAAAGGCAGGTGGAGAACTCAATAAAAGTAAACTGAGAACAGGTTATATTGTCGTTCCTTTAGGCGTACAGTACAATTTTTCTAAGCTTAGAAATGCAGGGATGGATGTTCAGTACAGAAGATTTTACAATGGATTCAAAATAGGAGCCAATGTATACGGTGGAGCAAGAATGTCTACCAACAATATTATTGACGGCAGCGACGGAGAGCTTAGAAACAGAGAAAATTATCAGGTGAATCCTTATATCTATGGAGCTCAGCTGACGGTTTCTTACAACAGTATAAGTGTATTTGTAAAGAAAGATTTCAGCAACTTCTTTAAAGACAGTGCATTTAAAAATGATAAAGCCCTGATATTCGGGATTGCGATTGGATTAGAATAATTGACATTCATATTAACATTCATAGAAAACTCCGGGGAAGTATTTCTCCGGAGTTTTATGTAAAGTCTGTGAAGACAATCAGGTGTTTTTATTTCAGGCTTCCTACCATATCTTCAGGTTTCACCCATTCATCAAACTGTTCAGCGGTAACAAGACCAAGATTGATGGCTTCTTCTTTTAAAGTTGTTCCGTTTTTATGAGCTGTTTTGGCAATTTTAGCGGCATTTTCATATCCGATATGAGTATTTAAAGCCGTTACAAGCATTAAAGACTTATCTACAAGCTCTTTAATTCTTTCATGATTAGGCTCAATACCTACGGCACAGTGATCATTGAACGATATGCAGGCATCAGCGATCAGTTGGGCAGACTGTAAGAAATTATAAGCCATTACCGGTTTAAAGACATTCAGTTCGTAATTTCCCTGAGTTCCCGCAAAAGAAATGGTGGTATCATTTCCAAGAACCTGTGCACAAACCATTGTCATTGCCTCATTTTGTGTAGGGTTTACTTTCCCTGGCATAATAGATGATCCCGGTTCATTCTCAGGAATATGAATCTCTCCGATTCCTGATCTTGGTCCGGATGCAAGCAACCTTACATCCTGAGCAATTTTATATAAAGAAACCGCAAGCTGCTTCAGAGCACCGTGGCTTTCTACAATGGCATCATGAGCGGCCAGAGCTTCAAATTTATTTTCGGCTGTAATGAAAGGATGATTGGTAAACTTAGCAATATATTCGGCAACCTTTACATCATAGCCGTTGGGCGTATTCAGTCCGGTTCCTACAGCTGTTCCTCCCAAAGCAAGTTCGGAAAGATGAGGTAAGGTATTTTTTAAAGCTCTTAATCCAAATTCCAGCTGGGCTACATATCCTGAAAATTCCTGTCCCAGTGTAAGGGGAGTAGCGTCCATAAGGTGGGTTCTCCCGATTTTTACCACATCTTTAAAGGCCTGAGACTTCCCGGCCAGCGTATTCTTTAATTTTTCAACCGCAGGAATGGTCACTTCCACTACCTTTTTATAAGCGGCAATATGCATGGCGGTAGGGTAGGTATCGTTGGATGACTGAGATTTGTTGACATCGTCATTCGGGTGAATCTCTGATTTCTCCCCTAAAGTTCCCCCGTTGTTTACATGAGCTTTGTTTGAAATTACTTCATTGACATTCATATTGGATTGAGTACCGGATCCTGTTTGCCAGATGACCAGCGGGAACTGATCGTTCAGTTTTCCTTCCAGAATCTCTTCACAAACCCTGGCAATCATATCTCTTTTTTCCGCCGGAAGTACTCCCAGATCTGCATTGGCATACGCAGCTGCCTTTTTCAGGTAGGCAAAAGCTTCAATGATTTCATGAGGCATGGAACCTTCCGGTCCGATTTTGAAATTGTTTCTTGAACGTTCCGTCTGTGCACCCCAAAGCTTGTCTGCAGGGACCTGCACTTCTCCCATGGTGTCTTTTTCTATTCTGTAATTCATTGTGATTGAAATTTTTATAAAGTTACTGATAACCGAAGAATTTCACAATTTATAATCATTATAAATATCAATGGAAATGACTGATTTTACTCATATTTTTTTAAAGGAAGCCGTATTTTTGTACAAACAAAAAATTGAATGGAATTTAGATATCAGGATCCGTATCCAATTCAGAAAGATGATACGGTGTACAAAAAGCTTACATCAGATTATGTAAAGGTTGAAAAACTTGGGGACAGAGAAATTTTGACTGTTGACCCGAAAGGATTGGAATTATTGGCTGAGGAAGCTATGGCAGACGTTTCATTCATGTTACGTTCTTCTCATTTGGAGAGCCTTAAAAGAATCATTGATGATCCGGAAGCTACGGATAATGACAGATTCGTTGCCTATAACCTTTTACAGAACGCTGCTGTTGCCGCTGAGGGAGCTCTTCCTTCATGTCAGGATACAGGTACGGCAATCGTAATGGGTAAAAAAGGAGAAAATGTATACACAGGAGTAGATGATGGGGAATACCTGAGCAAAGGAATCTACAATACTTACCAAAAAAGAAACTTAAGATATTCTCAGGTCGTTCCTTTAACGATGTTTGATGAGAAGAATTCAGGATCAAACCTTCCGGCACAGATTGATATTTATGCTAAAAAAGGAGATTATTATGAATTCCTGTTCCTGACAAAAGGAGGAGGTTCCGCAAACAAAACATTCTTATACCAAAAGACGAAATCTTTACTGAACGAAAAATCTCTTGAAGAATTTATCAAAGAAAAGATCTCAGATCTTGGAACAGCAGCTTGCCCGCCATACCACTTGGCTTTGGTAATCGGAGGAACTTCTGCAGAAGCTAACCTTGCAGCAGTAAAGAAAGCTTCGGCAAAATACTATGACAACCTTCCTACAGAAGGAAACGAAGGCGGTCAGGCATTCAGAGACCTTGAGTGGGAAGCTAAAGTTCAGAAAATCTGCCAGGAAAGTGCGATCGGAGCACAGTTTGGAGGGAAATACCTTACTCACGATGTAAGAGTGATCAGACTTCCAAGACATGCTGCTTCTTGCCCGGTAGGAATGGGAGTTTCCTGTTCTGCAGACAGAAATATCAAAGGAAAAATTACAAAAGACGGGATCTTCCTTGAGCAATTGGAACAGGACCCGAAAAGATTCTTACCAGATACACCACCACACCTGGAAGAAGCCGTTGAAATCAATCTGAATAAGCCAATGCCTGAAATTCTGGCTGAGCTTTCAAAATATCCGATCAAAACAAGATTAAAACTGAACGGAACATTGATCGTAGCAAGAGATATTGCTCACGCTAAGATCAAAGAGATCATCGACAGCGGAAAACCAATGCCGGAATATTTCAAAAATCACCCGATCTATTATGCCGGACCGGCAAAAACTCCGGAAGGAATGGCTTCAGGAAGTTTCGGACCTACTACGGCTGGAAGAATGGATGTCTATGTTGACGAATTCCAGAGCCACGGCGGAAGTATGATCATGTTGGCAAAAGGAAACAGAAGTAAAGATGTTACCGATGCCTGCAACAAATACGGAGGTTTCTATCTGGGATCTATCGGAGGACCTGCAGCGATTCTTGCCAAAGACAATATCGTTTCTGTAGACGTTGTAGACTTCCCGGAACTGGGGATGGAAGCAGTAAGAAAAATCGAAGTAAAAGACTTCCCGGCATTCATCATTACCGATGATAAAGGGAACGATTTCTTTGCAAACCTTGCTCATTAATTAGTTTAAAATCAAAATAAATAAAAAAATAGAACGCTGATCTTTTGTGTAAAAAAGAAAAAAGTTCTATTTTTGCCTAAAATCTTTAAGAGAATGATAACGATATTATCAGCATTTTGGCCGTTCTACCAGTTCCTATGGACTGTATTCTTCATTACTATGTTCTTAGTAGGGTTCTGGTGTATTTTCATGTTCTTCGGATTAGTAATCCCAATGTGGCTAACTGAAGGTTTGAAAGAGTATTTCGGAAAAGTAAAACCTTTCGACCCAGAAGATATCAGAAGAAAGCTTATTACTGAGCAGGAAGGTGTAGAAACAATCTACAGCCAGCCTAAAGGGAACGGACCTTTCATTCACGATCACGGACATCATCATTAATTGATTGTCATTGCTTTTTCACCTGAATTCTGAAAAAGTAATATCAAAGCAAAACAACATATATAAACCGCTTAAGCAATTAGGCGGTTTTTCTATTTATTGTTCCGGAGATGCTCGGGAGAAATTCCGAATCTCTTTTTAAAAGCCCTTGTGAAATTCTGGAGGTACTCATATCCGCACTCAATGGCGATCTCCTTGATCATGATTTCCTTATCAGCGATCAGTTTTTTAGCTTTCAGCATCCGGAGTTCAGCAATATAATGGGCTATAGTAGTATGATATTGAGCCTTGAATTCCTTTCTTATCGTATTTTCATTCATCCCGATAAGCTTTCCGATCTCTTCGGCCTTTATATTCCTGTGGTAATTTTCATCGATGAACTTTCGGATCATTTCAGGCGTTTTGGGAATAGATTCCAGAGTGTCTTTTTCATTGAACTGCTCAAGAATAAGAATGAGAAGCTTGCTGATCTTAGCTTCTATAAATAATTTCTGAAGAATTCCTTTTTTGGTAGACTTTACGATCTCATTAAGAATCATATGCATTTCAACCGTCATATCCGGAGGAGTTTCCTTGTGGAGAAATACAAAGTGATTATTCATCATATTCTTCATGATTTCTTCATTTTCCTGATTCGATTCAGGGCTGAGAAGTTGTGAAATATAACGATAGCTGAGTTGAATGTGTAAATATCTGAGAGGATCTCTGCCTTCTGTCCATAGTTCTGACCCTTTTTTCTCCGGAGAATAGTACAGAATATACTGGTTTTTCCCGAATAGAAATTTAGGGTGGGAGTCAATAGCTTCCAGGTAAATATCAGAACTTAATAAAAAAAGGAGATGAAAGCTGGCTGTATTTTCAGAAATATAAGTCCCTGAAATGGCTTCATTTTCAGAATTATCCTGCACAATTTCAATTTCTTCAGCACTGAAAACCATCCTTCTGTTCGGTTGCTTCCTCATACAACATATTTTTAACAGACCATCCCCCATTCCAAGCCTCTTTCTTGAAACAGGATAACTAAAAGTTGGGAAATGATAACCCGGGATTAATTATGTACGGTACTTTTGCGCAAAATTAAATTAAATTTAGAATAAATAAAAATAATATCGATATGATTGAAAATTTATCTCTTACCATTCGAAATCTAAGTGCTGGAATATTGCTCACACTTATGACGGGAGTTCCTTTGCAGGCCCAGGGGACGGGTCTTCCGCAAAACTGTAGCGATCCGGGAAGTAACGTAGGTGATACCGGCTGTGTCAGATTTGTATATCAGGGACAGCAGGTAACGTATGCTACCGTAAGAGCAAAAGATGGAAATATATGGCTTCAGCAGAACCTAGGAAGCTCACAGGTGGCGACCGGGATGGATGATGAAAATTCTTATGGAGATTTTTTCCAATGGGGAAGATGGGATGACGGTCATCAGCTCAAAAACTCTCCTCTGGCATCCGTTCCACAAGTGAACAATCCTGATGGACTGGCAGGAATACATTCATTTATCATAGGTTCGTCCGGATGGTGGGATACAAATGCACTGTCGGATACCTGGGCCGGAAAAAATGTAACAGAAGTTACGGACGCAGTAGGGATAGATCCCTGCAAAGCAATAGGAGCGGATTGGAAAATGCCCTCCCAACCGGAATGGAAAACAATTACCAGTACTGAAAATATTACGAGCCCGGGGAAAGCGCATGCAAGTAATTTAAAACTTCCGGCAGCAGGTTACCGAAGCAATTTAGACGGTGATTTTACCTTTGTTGGAAAAAGAGGATATTACTGGAGTTCAGATCCTACAGGTATTGGAGGTAAATATCTGTATGTGGGAGCAACAGTTGCAAATGCTTCTGCAGGAGCACCGAGAGGACAGGGAGCTTCGGTAAGATGTATCAAACCCGCAGCATCATTAGGAACTGCTGAGGTGAGACTGAACAGCCCGGCAATAGGCATTTATCCCAACCCTGTAAAAGATATTATTACCATTAAAACAGATGCTCATGTAGAAGCGGTGAATATCTTTAATGCGGTAGGTCAGAAGATGAAAACTGAGTTCTCGAACAACCGGGTTGATATAAGCAGATTCCCTTCCGGAGTATACATGCTGGAGTTAACATTTAAAAACGGACAATCCATTTCTAAAAAGATTATAAAAGACTGATCCTTTTTAAGGGTAGCAACCAATATATTGACCAAATTTTCGTTCATATAAAAAATATAGTTCATTACAATTACTTTTATTGGAAGGCTCATGAAATTTTCATGGGTCTTTTTTTATGAATAGTGAAGGATTTGCTGAGGAGAGAGTAAAAATGACTGTCAAAAAAGAAAATTAGTACTATATTCGATAAAAATAAAGATATGAAAAAGTTTTATTTTGTTGTTTTTCTTCTCATTACCATGGGGGCTTTTGGGCAGATTAATTATACCATTACCCCTTCTCCTTTTAATGAAACCGATGCAATTACGCTCACGGTACCAGGAGATCAGATCGATGAAACGGCCTGGGGCGTATCCAATAATTCAATTTATATCTGGTCGTGGTCTTTCGATACCAACTATCAGAATACTCAGGACTGTCCTACCAACGGAAGCTGGAATAACTCCAATGACCAGAATAAGCTAAGCTATAATGCAGGAACCGATACCTATTCTCTGACATTGACGCCCACTACGTTTTTCGGAAGAACAGGAATCGGACGGTTCGGGTTTTTATTAAAAGATAAAACCGGAAGCCATCAGACTATGCCGGATATTTTTGTGAATGTAGGGATTTTAAACCTGAATTTAACCCATCCTCTGGCGAATAGTCTTACTTCGGTTCCGGCAGGAAATTCAATCAATATTACCGCTTCTACCAACGTAAATGCAACCTTTCAGTTGAAAGCCAATGGGATTGTTGTGAACTCTATATCTACTCCTTCACAGGCTTTTAGCTATAACTATACAGTTTCTCAGGATGCCAATATGGAGTTGATTGCCACTCAGGGCTCAAGCTCCAAAAGTACTTCATTCATTTTGCAGGTTCCCAGGAATGTCATTTCTGAAGCCGTTCCAAGCTGGATCAGACAAGGAATCAACTATCATCCGACAGACCAGACAAAAGCAGGCCTTGCCTTATATGCACCCGGGAAAAACTTTGTACATGTAATCGGAAGTTTCAACGGCTGGGCGGTAAATGATGCCTATCTGATGAAAAGAGATACTACCAATCCTGATCTTTACTGGATCGAGCTAACCGGGTTGACTCCACAGCAGCTGTATTCATTTCAATACAGGACAAACGATTTAAGAAAAGTTGCAGATCCTTACTCTCCACAAATCCTGTCTTCCTATGACGATCAATGGATTTCATCCTCTACCTATCCGAATTTACCGGCATTTCCTGCTGGGCAGGGTTTTGAAGTTTCAACATTCAAAACCGGACAAACTCCATACAACTGGCAGGTGACCAACTTTCAGAGACCGGCGAAAGAAGACCTTATTGTCTATGAATTATTACTGAGAGATTTTACACAGGAGAAAAACTGGCAGTCTCTGATTAATAAGATCTCCTATCTTAAAAATTTAAAGATCAATGCTATCGAATTGCTTCCGATCATGGAATTTGACGGAAACCTTTCCTGGGGGTACAATACCTCTTTCCACTATGCATTGGATAAAGCCTACGGAACCCCTGAAAAATTTAAAGAATTTGTAGATCTGTGCCATCAGAACGGAATTGCAGTCATTCTTGATGTAGCATTCAACCATGCCACAGGACGGTCCCCTTTAGTAAGACTTTGGAATATCGATCCGGATGGTGACGGCTATGGAGATGTGGCTCCGGATAACCCTTACTTCAACCAGGTTCCGAAACATTCCTATAATGTGTTCAATGATTTTAACCATTCCAGTTCTTCAACGCAATATTACGTTGAAAGATGCCTTCAGCAATGGCTGTCAGAATACCGTATCGATGGGTTCCGTTGGGATCTGACCAAAGGATTTACCCAAAGCTGTTCCGAAAACGATGAAACCTGTACCAATGCTTATCAACAGGACCGTGTAGATATTATGAAACATTATGCAGACAGACAATGGTCCATTGATCCCAATTCTTATATGATTTTTGAACATCTAGGCACAGATGCTGAAGAGCAGCAATGGGCGAATTACAGAGTAGCAGAAGGAAAAGGAGTAATGCTTTGGAACAAACAGACAGAACCTTATAATCAAAATACGATGGGCTATAAGGAAAATAGTAATTATGACCGGATGAATCATAGTCTTCACGGTTTTACCGATATGCGTGCCGTGGGATATGGAGAAAGCCATGATGAAGAGAGACTGATGTTTAAAAATCTGGCCTATGGAGCAGTCAACGGAAGCTACAATGTAAAAAATCTGAATACCGCCCTTGAAAGAATGAAAACTTTCGGAGCCACATTCTTTACCATTCCAGGACCGAAGATGATCTGGCAGTTTGGAGAACTGGGCTATGAATTCAGTATTAACAGATGTGCAGACGGAACCATCAACAGCGGATGCAGAACAGATGAGAAACCTATAGCTTTTACCTTAGGCTATGATACGGATATAAACAGGAAAGCAGTGTATGATACCTGGGCGAAGATCATCGATATCAGAAATACCCATCAGGTTTTTAAATCCAAAACATACAGTATAGAGTCGAACAATCTGGCGAATGATCCGGATGGACTGATTACCAGAATTTACGTTTATGATAATACGCTTAATGGTATGAAAAACGTAGTGGTTCTGGCTAATTATTCCACTTCAGTACAGAATGTCGTTCCCTATTTTCCTTATACCGGACAATGGCAGAATCTGATGGATGATACCGTTTCCAATATCACTTCTACAACTGTACCGATTACATTGCAGCCAGGAGAGTTCAGAATCTTTGGAAATTATACAGGATCTTTATCCACAGCAGATGTGAATGCGGCAAATAAACTATCTCTTCAGATTGCAGATAATCCGGTAAAGAATGGTCAGGCAAAATTGATCTTTAGCAAAGCAAAAAACGGGGAAATCATTATTTCTGAAATGAGTGGTAAAAAACTGAATACCTTCAAACTGGATAAAGAAAGCGGAACCTATGAAGTGAATGTAAAATATCCTGCAGGAACTTACCTTGTTCAGCTGAAATCAGACACGGGTACTGCTTTACAGAAGATGATCATTCAGTAAACTAAACATTAAATCATAAAAAAAATGAAAAGGCAAATTCGCGAATCAGCGAATTTGCCTTTTTGCATATTTAAAAAAATACTCTACCTTTGCAGTAGATTTATCAAGAAAGGTGGAGGGATTTGGCCCTGAGAAACCTTAGCAACCTGCACGATTCCAGAAGTGTAAAGGTGCTAATTCCAACCCGATGGGGGAGATAAGCGAAATCAATATTCTTATATGAATTCCTTTTCCTGAAGTCTTGTGTAATCTGCGGATTGATCCGCTGGAATATATTATTAACTGGCAAGAGAAAAAATGAAAAAATTAAGTACAGCCGTACTACTGCTTGGGACAATTCTGATTGCTGCCCAGGAGCAGGAGGAAAAAGGAAAACAAATCGAAGATATTATCATCGTAGGTAACCGTAACGCGAAAAGAACAAAGCTGGAAACACCGGTTCCCGTAGACGTGATCAATATTGAAAAAATACAGAAGTCTTCACCTCAGATGACCGTTCAGGATCTGCTGAACTATGTTATCCCGTCGTTCAATTCCGTAAGGCAGTCTGCATCAGACGGGACAGAGCATATTGATCCTGTCACTTTAAGAGGAATGGGTCCGGATCAGGTTTTGGTATTGGTGAATGGAAAACGGAGACATACAACTTCTCTGGTCAATTATCAGAATACGGTGGGCAACGGTTCAGTAGGAACAGACATGAGTACAATTCCCGTGATTGCTATTGAAAAAATAGAAGTTCTAAGAGATGGAGCGGCTGCCCAATATGGTTCTGATGCCATTGCCGGAGTCATCAATATTATCCTTAAAAAAGATATAGGAGCTTCTGCAAGCGCCACCTATGGACTGAGCGGAAGAAATGATGGAGAAACCTACCAGGCCGGGGTCAACTACGGAACTTCTCTGGGGAAAAAAGACAGCTATATCAACCTTTCATTACAACTTAGCCATAGAGGAAAAACAACAAGAACCCAAAATCATGACCTGGATATTTTCGGAGATCATTTTGCGTATGAATTTGCACCCAATTTTGATGATGCAAAAAAAGCAGATGACGACGCAATCAGAGCAAGAGGATTGACTCGTGATGATTTTAATTTTCAGATCGGAGATGCACAGATCAGGCAGGGGCAACTGTTTTTTAATGCAGAATACCCTCTGAATGATCAGCTGAAAATCTATTCTTTTGGTGGATTCAGCATCAAAGAAGGAAAAGGATATGGTTTCAGAAGACTTCCGAGTGAAACCTCGAATGTCGTTGCATCCATTTACCCGAATGGGTTTCAGGCGGTATTGGGATCTCAGATCTATGATTTTTCCTATGCCGTGGGAGCGAAATATAACGTGAATGACTGGCTGGTGGATCTGAGCAATACTTTTGGAAGCAATACTTTCAATTATAATGTCAGCAATACAAATAACGCATCCTTAGGAGCGAAATCTCCAACCCGTTTTTATGCAGGGGCTCATAGCTTTCTGCAAAATACGGTGAACCTTGATGTTTCTAAAAATTTAAACCAATTCAATATTGCATTTGGAGGAGAATTCAGATTCGAACAATATCAGATTAAGCCCGGAGAGGAGGCTTCTTACGCACAGTATGATATTAATGGAAACATCGCTACTGACGGCTCAACGGTGAGTGGAGTTGGAGGATCGCAGTCATTTATAGGCTTTTCACCCCGAAATGCATTGAAAAAAGACAGATATTCCACTGCGGTATATGCTGATATTTCGTATGATCTGGATAAAAAACTGAATATTGATGCGGCAGCAAGATTTGAAAACTATTCCGACTTTGGAAATACCCTGAACGGAAAGCTGGCTGTGAGATATGAATTTGTAAAAAACTATGCTGTACGGGCAGCTGTAGGAACAGGCTTCAGAGCACCTTCTCTTCAACAGCAGTATTTTAATAATTCTTATGCGGATATATCCACTTCAGGGTCCAATATTGTGACCAAAGGGATTTTCAGAAATGACAGTAAAGCAGCCGAGGCTCTTGGATTTGATCATTTAAAGCAGGAAACCTCGGTGAATGGAAGTGCCGGATTTACTTTAAAACCAGCCAAAGGTTTATTCATTACCCTAGACGGTTATATCATCAAAGTAAAAGACAGAATCGTTATTACAAGTAATATTACAGATCCCCGACTATCAGATCCGGAGGTCGTAGGCACAGGAAATGAGGTAGAAAGTGGAAGATTTTTTGCCAATGCTATTGATACTGAAACAAAAGGAGTTGATCTGGTGGTTTCCTATGACTGGAAATTGGCTGGTGGAAACCTGAATATTAACCTTGCCGGAAACTATACGGAAACCAAAATAACAGATTTTCATTTCCCTGAAAAGATCAGTACACCCAGAGATCAATATTTCGGACCGGATCAGATCAACATCATTGAAACACTTTCACCCAAGACAAAGGCCTCATTAGGTTTGAATTATGGAATAGGGAAATTTAATTTTCTGGTAAGAAATACTTATTTTGGTAAAGTGATAAGAGACGGTTTTCCGTTTGGTGAAGTACAGGAATTTTCTCCCAAGGTCGTTACAGACATCAGTGTAGGATATGATATTACCAAACAAATCAATCTTACCGTAGGGGCCAATAATGTATTGGATGTTTTTCCGGATCTTCAGGTCTATAAAAATTCGTATTATGGTGTGTTCAAATATGCACCGGTGCAGATGGGAACACTGGGAAGTTATTTCTTCGGAAGGCTTAATTTTAATTTTTAATCATTAAATGAGTACAGTTTCACATAAAATTGGATGGAAAACAGCTGCGGCCATTGTGGTTTCCAATATGATAGGGACAGGTATTTTTACCACTCTGGGATTCCAGCTGTCTGATATTACCAATACCTACAGTATTTTTCTGTTGTGGATCATTGGAGGAATTCTGGCTTTGTTCGGGGCATTCTGTTATGCCGAACTGGGATCTTATTTCAAAGGAAACGGAGGTGATTTTATTTACCTTAAAGAAACCTATCATCCATTGTTCGGATACCTGATAAGCTGGATCTCACTCATTATAGGATTTTCATCACCTGTTGCACTGGCAGCGCTGGCGATGTCAAAATATCTTTCGGTATTTGAGTACAATTTCGGAAATAGCTTTGCGATTGCTGCTATTTTTCTGATTGCAGTCAGTCTGTCATTCAGTTTAAAGACTTCCAGCAGATTTCATAACTTCTTTACTTTTATTAAAATAGCATTTATTATTGTGCTTATTATTCTGGGAGTAGGACTCTCGGATTCTCCTCAGATCGGAAATAGCCTGAATTTTACGGACAGCTGGCAGAATGAGATCATGCTTCCTGCATTTGCTACGTCCCTGGTTTTTGTTACTTATTCCTATACCGGTTGGAATTCGGCTTCTTATATCGCAGGGGAGATCAATGATGTTCAGAAAAACCTTCCCAAATCTCTGATCATCGGAACTGTTTTTGTGACGGTAAGTTATATTCTGGTCAATTACATTATGCTGAAGCATGCTCCGGTGAGCCAGCTCGCAGGAAAAGAAGATGTAATGGGAGAAGCTGCTGTCAATATGCTTGGTCCTGCTTTTGGAAAAATAGTCAATATTTTTATTGCGCTGCAGCTCATTGCGACGATCAGTGGTTATCTTTGGGTAGGGTCAAGATTGACACAGGCATTTGCTAAGGACAGTTATATCTGGAAGCCGCTTTCAGTCAGTAATCAGAAAGGGATTCCGGTAAGAGCTATTTTTGCCCATGCAGTGATTGCTGCTGTCATTATTCTGACAGGAAGTTTTAAAGAAATATTCGTTTATACAGCTTTTATTCTTCAGTTATTTGCAAGCCTTGCGATCTCTACAGTGTATTTCCTTAAAAAAGAAGACCGGAGAATCTTCAAATCCAATGCTTTTTACATTTTTCCGACCGTTTTTTTATTATTCAGCGGATATATCCTTTATTTTACTTTGATCCATAATCCCAAAGAAAGTATGATCGGGCTGGGAATTGTAGCGGTGGGAATTGTTTTATATGTAATAGACAGAAGACTGAATAAAGCCAACTGACGGAAACAAGAGCCTTAAAATACCCATAGCCAGTTTTGCAAATTACCCTTTTTGCAGTTTCGTCCTAGCGTTCAAAAATTTATACTTTAATTTTGAATTAATAATTCTTATCTTTGCACCCACAAAAATTCCAGAATGTCTAAATCATTAATTCCAAAATTAGAAGCTATAAAACAAAGATATAATGAGGTTGCAGACCTTATTATACAGCCTGATGTCATTTCAGACCAAAAAAGATATTCTTCTTTGAACAAAGAATATAGTGATTTGGGGAAAATTGTAAGGGTTTACGATCAGTACAAAGGAGCTTTGGATTCTATTGCTGAGTCTGATGAAATCATTGCTGATGGGTCAGACAGAGATCTTGTAGACTTGGCTAAAGAGGAAAAGCTGGAAGCACAATCCAGAATTCCAGGTTTGGAAGAAGAGCTTAAAGTATTACTGATTCCTAAAGATCCTGCAGATGACAAGAACGTTATCGTGGAATTACGTGCCGGAACAGGAGGAGATGAAGCTGCCATTTTCGTAGAAGATGTTTACAGAATGTATACCATGTACTTCAAAACAAAAGGCTGGAGACATGAAGTGACAGATTCTAATGAAGCGGCAAAAGGCTACAAGGAACTGATCATGAAAGTGGAAGGAGAAGGCGTATATGGAATCATGAAGTTCGAATCCGGAGTTCACCGTGTACAGCGTGTACCGGAAACAGAATCTCAGGGAAGAGTTCATACTTCAGCAATTACCATTGCGGTTTTACCGGAAGCGGAAGAAGTAGATTTCGAACTGAATCCTGCAGATATTGAAATGCAGACTTCACGTTCAGGAGGTGCCGGAGGTCAGAACGTAAACAAGGTTGAAACTAAAGTTCAGTTGACACACAAACCTTCAGGTCTTGTGGTTGTTTGTCAGCAGGCCCGTTCTCAGCTGGCTAACCGTGAGCTGGCAATGGAAATGCTAAGAACAAAACTATACGATATAGAACTGCAGAAAGTACAGGGAGATATTGCTGCACAGCGTAAATCTATGGTTTCTACAGGTGACCGTTCTGCAAAGATTAAAACATACAACTATCCGCAAGGAAGGGTAACAGATCATAGAATCAACAAATCGATGTATAATCTGGATGCTTATATGAATGGGGATATTTCTGAAATGATCGATGCGGTAATCATGGCAGAAAATGCAGAGAAAATGAAAGGAGAAGAAGAAAACTACTAAAGTTTTATACATACAAACAAAACCTCTGAAAATCTCAGAGGTTTTTGTTTTTCAAATCATTAAATCAAATATATATTATGAAAAATTACAAAATTATTTTATTACTGTTGCTTACGATGATGGGGCAGTACGTTTCGGCTCAGGTGGAAGTTAAGAAACCCAAAGAAGCATTTGAATTATTCTTCGGAACCTTTGTGAACAATGATGAGGTTTCATTGAACAAACTTAACGACTATTTGAGGCCTACCGTAGAAGGGCAGAATGCATATCAGGTAAATTTTAAAGAAACATCCGACGAAATGAAAAAAGGGACTGTGGAGAATTTCCTGGCCGCATTTCCCAAAGCTGCTGCTACAGCATGTAAAAAAGAGGCTGAAGATTATTTCACGGCTATGCTTGAAAACTTTAAAGCCGGAAAACTTACCGTTAAAGAGGTAAAAGTGGTTCCTAATGAATATGTAGAAGGAGATAAAATTGCTGAGATTACTTATTCCGTAAGCTTTAAGGTCCCTTCCAAATTAACCCCTGGACCTACCGGAGATATTAAAAAAGTGAAAGCCGAAGACCTGAAGAAATACCTGATTCAGGCAGTTCAGGATTTTAAAAATGCAGATAAGACGGTAACGACAGATCAGAATTTTAGTTTGTACGAACTTAAAGAAGGGGGTAAAACATATTATTGGAATGGGAGCCCGGATGAAATTGTGACGAACCTTACCGATTTTTACTTCGGGAGTTTCGGAACAAATGAATAGTTGAAAAATACTTTAAATACAGAATAAAA
The DNA here is from genome assembly GCF_056844665.1 of Chryseobacterium sp. FR048. Taxonomy (NCBI): domain Bacteria; kingdom Pseudomonadati; phylum Bacteroidota; class Flavobacteriia; order Flavobacteriales; family Weeksellaceae; genus Chryseobacterium; species Chryseobacterium sp. FR048. The sequence goes on from NZ_JBXDSE010000014.1 coordinate 89,525, forward strand.
GTCTCCGTTTTGGAGGCTTTTTTTATTTCACAGACTTTGCGTATTTTTGAGAAAACCGTTCACTATGAATTTTAAACCTATGTTATTAACTGCTGGAGTTTTGTTTTCAGCATCTTTTTACGCTCAAAAAATGAATTATCCTAAAGCAATAAAGGGGAATCAGACAGATACTTATTTTGGAACTGCCGTTTCAGATCCTTTCAGAGACCTGGAAAATGATTCTGATGCTACAAAAAAATGGGTAGATGAAGAAGTTGCCTATAGCCAGAACTACCTTTCAAAAATTCCGTTCAGAGATAAAATTAAGAACCAGTTGAAAGAGATCTGGAATTATGAAAAAATTTCAGCGCCTTTTGAAAGAGGTGATTATACTTATTATTCTAAAAATGACGGTCTACAGGCACAGTCGGTTTTATACAGAACCAACAAGAAGACAAAAGCTACAGAAGTATTTTTAGATCCGAATAAATTTTCAGAAAAAGGAACCACTTCACTGGCTACCTTATCATTTAACGAAAAAGGAAACCTTGCAGCGTATGCTATTTCTGAAGGCGGAAGCGACTGGAACAAAATCATAATCATCGATGCAGTTACCAAAAAACAGATTGATGAAACTTTATTGGATGTAAAATTCAGTGGTATCGCATGGCAGAATGATGAAGGCTTCTATTATTCAAGCTATGACAAACCTAAAGAAGGAACGGTACTTTCAGGAATGACTGATAAACATAAAGTATATTTTCATAAACTGGGGACAAAGCAATCTGAAGATAAACTGATCTTCGGAGGAGAGAAAACACCAAGAAGATACTTAGGAGCCAGCGTGTCAGAAGATCAGAGGTTCCTTATCATTTCTGCAGCCAATGCAACCAACGGAAACGAATTGTATATCAAAGATCTGAAGAAAGGCGGGGACTTTGTACAGATCACAAAAGGATTTGATATTAATGCCTACATTGTAGATACGGATGGAGATAACCTTTTTATTTCCACAGATAAAGATGCTCCCAATATGCGTCTTGTAAAAACTACCATTGCAAACCCTGCTCCTGAAACCTGGAAAGATGTAATTCCGCAAACTGAAAATGTACTGGGAATTTCTACCGGAGGTGGATACTTCTTTGCAACCTATATGATTGATGCCATTGATCAGGTAAAACAATTTGATAAGACAGGGAAGTTGATCAGAGAAATTACTCTTCCTGGAAAAGGAAATATTTCCGGCTTCGGAGGAAAGGAAAAAGAGAAAGACCTTTACTATTCTTTCAGTAACTATATCACTCCGGGAACTACCTACAAATTTAATGTAGATTCCGGTAAATCAGAAGTATACCAGAAGCCGAAAGTGAAATTTAATCCTGATGATTATGTTTCTGAACAAGTATTCTATACCTCAAAAGACGGAACCAAAGTTCCTATGATGATCAACTATAAAAAGGGAATTAAGCTTGATGGGAAGAATCCTACGATTCTATATTCTTATGGAGGATTTAATATCAGCTTGCAGCCTTCTTTCTCTGTAGTGAATGCGATCTGGATGGAAAATGGTGGAATCTATGCCGTTCCAAACATCCGTGGCGGAGGTGAATATGGAAAAAAATGGCATGATGCAGGAACTAAACAACAGAAGAAAAACGTTTTTGACGACTTTATCGCTGCAGGAGAATATTTGCAGAAAAAAGGATATACTTCCAAAGACTATATGGCTCTTTCAGGAAGATCGAATGGAGGATTGCTGGTAGGAGCAACGATGACGATCCGTCCGGACCTTGCCAAAGTAGCCTTCCCTGGCGTTGGAGTTTTAGATATGTTGAGATATAACAAATTCACTGCAGGAGCAGGCTGGGCATATGACTATGGAACTGCAGAAGACAGCAAAGAAATGTTCGAATATCTTAAGTCATATTCTCCGGTACATAATGTAAAGGCAGGAACCTGCTATCCGTCTACCATGATCATTACCAGTGACCATGATGATAGAGTGGTACCGGCTCACTCATTCAAATTCGGGGCAGAACTTCAGGAGAAGCAGGCATGTAAGAATCCTATTTTGTTGAGAATTGAAAAAAATGCGGGTCACGGAGCAGGAAGAGCAACGGATCAGGTAATCAGTGAAAATGCGGATCTTATATCATTTGCATTGTATGAGATGGGAATCAAGAAATAGTTGTTGAATAATAATAAATATAAAAAAACGATCAATTTTATTTAAAATTGATCGTTTTTTTTAGGGTGTATTGTTTATAATTTGTACTTTTAGGCCGGATATTTAAAGTTTACTAATTTTTATTTAATTAGGCAATTATGAAAAAGAGAATTTTACTAGTTTGTGCATTGGCAGCTGGGCTGTCAAGCTTTAATGCACAGAGGTGGGAGCCGGCCTCACAAAGAACGTCTCAAACCAGAAAAGAAGTTGAAGTTCAGTATTCTTACAGACTGGATTTACAGTCTCTTAGAAATGCGCTGAAAGATGCTGTAGAAACGGGAAAAGGTGCTAAACCTGTTATTATTTCCTTACCTACAGCAGAAGGGAAAATTGAAAAATTTGCAGTGTACAGTGATCCTGTAATGGAGAAATCACTAGCAGACAGATATCAATTAGGATCTTATATTGGAGTAGGTGTGGATGATCCGGGTAAATACCTAAGATTCAGTACTGCTCCTACCGAAATGGAATCCATGATTATTAAAGACGGAAAATTCCAGTTTATAGAGCCTATTACTACAGATAAGCAAGTGTATGGTGTTTTCTATAAAACAAAGAGAACAGAAGGAGAACATGGTTTTGAATGTACAACAGAAGAAAAAAACATTAAAGACATCAAGTCTTTAGAAGCAAACGGAAAAAAGACTCTTTCCAACATTAATGTTGGAAATGCCAACAGACCTGCAAGCACAAAATTCAGAACATATAGATTAGCGCTTTCTGTTACAGGAGAATATACTCAATATTTTATGGCTCAGGCAGGGGTGCCTGCTACTGCGACAGATGCTGAAAAGAAGGCTCCGGCGCTTGTAGCGATGAATAATTCAATGACTCGTGTCAATGGAATTTTTCAGAAAGATTTCGGAATTAAAGCTGTGATTCAGGATCTTCCCAATATTATTTATATAGATCCTGCTACTGACCCTTATACTACTAATTTAAATTTACAGCTTCAGCAGACATTAACTCAGCAGGTAGGAAATGCCAATTATGATATGGGGCATGTATTCAATGCTGCAGGAGGAAACGGTAACGCAGGATCTATCGGTTCTACATGTGTTAACCCTGCAAGTAATACATCTTTGGCAAAAGGATCTGCATTTACTCAGAGTACATCTCCAAAAGGTGACGCCTTCGATATCGATTATGTAGCTCATGAGATGGGGCACCAGTTGGGAGGTAACCATACATTCTCACACAACTCAGAAGGATCAGGAGCCAATGTAGAGCCTGGTGGGGGTACTACCATAATGGGATACGCAGGAATTACCGGAGATAATGTTCAAATGTTTACAGATGCTTATTACCATTATACTTCTATTAATCAGGTACTGAATAGCCTTGATAGTAAGTCAGATTGTGGAGTGTGGGCGGATATATCAACAAATACAGCTCCTGTAATTTCAGCTCTTCCTACTACTTACACTATTCCTAAAGGAACTGCATACTATCTGGAAGCTACTGCTACAGACGCTGATCCGATCAAATATACATGGGAACAGTATGACAGTGTTGATACGTATCATTCAATTTCTGGAGACAGCGGTTGGGGATATAATTCTCAGGGAGCATTGGCAAGATCTTATTTTGGAACGACAAGCGGAAGAAGATATTTCCCAAGTCTTCCTATAGTAATGTCAGGAAATTTAACTGATAAGACAAAATGGGAGACTGTTTCTTACGCTCCAAGACTGCTTAATTATGCAGTGACGGTAAGAGATGAAAATATAACTCCAATGTTAGTGTCTGCTGAAACTAAAGTAGACGTTAAAGCGGATGGTCCTTTCAAATTTACGGGTCTTAATGATTCTTCGGTAATGTATAACAATGCTGCCAATACAATTTCATGGGATGTTGTAAATACGAATTCTGCACCTTATAACGTAACAAACGTAAAAATAGAATATACAACTGACCTTGTCAACGGATCTTCATGGACTGAACTTGTAGCTTCTACTCCTAACTCAGGAAGCTATACCGCTCAAATGCCTTCTGGAGTGACAGGACCAATTAAATTGAAAATTTCTGCTATAGGAAATATTTTCTACGCTGTATCACCTAAGATTACTATTGGAGCTGCACCAACTTCAACAACAGATGCGCCAACAGGAATTTCAACGATAAGTACAGAAGTGTTGAAAAATTCAGCCGTTGTGGGTTGGAATAATGTTCCGGGAGCAACCTATTCTGTTAGATATAGAAAAGCAGGTGCAACAACTTGGACAAATGCAACAAGTAATACGAGTTTCGCTTCTCTAAACTCTCTTGAAGACGAAACGAGTTATGACGTTCAGGTGGCTACAGTGGTAAATACTGTTGTAGGAACATACTCTCCAACGTATACATTCAAAACAAAAGGATTGACGACAGGAGTAGATTATTGCTTAATGAGTTCTGGTGGAAATAGCTTTGCAAGTTTTAGATACAATAGTGGTATGGCTCAATTAAATCTGGCTAATCTGGCATTTTCAGATTTAACTTATAAAAATATTTTCAGCAGTTATAGAGATTATAGCCAGGATGAGACTAAAATTGTTAACTTAACAAAAGGAACACAATATACAGCCTCATACTTTAATGTTGGTAACACACAGAACTATAATGACCACATAACAATTTGGATAGACTACAACAGAAATGGTATTTTTGAAGATTCAGAGAAAGTTGGTTCTAAAGCAACAGTTCCGCCTATTGCAAATGGTGCAAATGGTGCATATACTGGAAATATAGTGTTTACGGTTCCAACTGATGCTTATTCTGGAGATAAACTGTTGAGAATGAGAGTAGCCAATACTTTCTTTAATGCTTCTTCCGGACCATGTGGTTATCCAAGTGTTCCTGTAAATGGAGGTGGATTCCTTTCATACGGTTCATTTAAAGATTTCTCTGTGAAAATCTCAGAAACCCTTGGTGTAAACGAAACCAATGGTACAAAACCATCTGAAGTTTCTATCTATCCTAACCCTGCAGATACCTTTGTAGAAGTGAAAAATCTGAAAGGTAAAGCAGATTACAAAATCTACTCTGCTGACGGAAGATTAGTTCAGGACGGTAAGATTGACGGAAATAGAATCAATGTTGCTTCATTGATCAAAGGAATGTATGTTGTAACGATCAAAGACGAAAAAGATACTTACAATACGAAACTTATCAAAAAGTAGGAGTAAATAAACAACTATAATGTAAAACCCCCGGATGAATTTCATCCGGGGGTATTTTATTATGCTGAATTGATTAATTCTTTGTAAACTTAGAACTTAAACTCCCAATCTTATAAAAATAGACTCCCTTAGGTAGAGCTTCTACATCAACAGAGACCTTACCTTCTGAGGTGGAAAAAGATTTGTTCACAACTAATTTTCCGGTTACATCAAAAACTTCAATTTTATTTGCTCCGTTTCCGGGATTCATAACATTCAGGATTTTGTTAGTGGGAATAGGAAATGCAGATAACTTGTTTCCTGTCTGAATTTCTTTTGCTGCCAAAACAGAAGTTGGTAGAGCATAAACATCTGTTAATGGAATGCTGCTGTTATTAAAAGTTGTACCACTATGAACAATTAACTTATTGGTATTTGTCGTAACATCATGAAAAACTTGGAAGCCTCCATCGTATAATTTATTAGGATCTGTATGGAAGTCTTTAATTAATGTTCCATCTTCATTAATTAATAGTAGCTTATAAAAAGTTTGTGTATCATTAAAAATACCTACCATAAATTCGAATTTACTATCAGTATTAAATATATTTTTTGATATTGAAAATTCTTCACCATAAAAATCTAATCGATTAAAATTTGCTGGCATTGGAACCGTTACTGTTTTATAAAGTGAATAATTAGAATTATAAATTTTTAATTTATTATCAGTAGTCTTCGAAATATAAAATGTTTCTGTAGGAGTGGAATAAACGAATGTATTTTCATTAGAGAACGAATGTTCAAGATTTAATTGAGCAAAAGCGAAATTGGCAGCCATTAGAGAAACGGCAGAAAATAATAATTTTTTCATGATTTTAATTTAAAATTTGAGCTGCCTAAGTTAATTAAATTTATATTATAAATGAGGCTTGGATGCTTATCAATAATCTTTTGATGAGGATCTTAAACGGAATTTAATACTAGAGTATTGTAATTTAAAACTCATGTAATCATAAACTTATCAATACTTATTTGTTATTCTAAAAATGCTTAAATTTAGCCATCTAATAAATATGTAAGTATGAGAAGAGAAGTTCACAATAAAACTCCTCAATTTGATATAACTAAAAAAATAACTGAAATCTATCCTTTTGAAAAAGACGGATTACAGTTGAAATCTTCCTATACAAAAGAAGATGTTAAGGATAAGTCTTTAACAGAAACCTCTCCGGGAATGGCTCCTTATTTAAGAGGACCGTATTCCACGATGTATGTTCAAAAACCATGGACGATCCGTCAATATGCCGGGTTCTCCACCGCAGAAGAATCCAATGCGTTTTACAGAAGAAACCTTGCTGCTGGACAAAAAGGGCTTTCAGTAGCATTTGATTTGGCAACCCACAGAGGATATGATTCTGACCACTCAAGAGTAGTAGGAGACGTTGGAAAAGCGGGAGTAGCCATTGATTCTGTTGAAGACATGAAAATTCTTTTCAACGAGATTCCACTGGATCAGATCTCGGTTTCCATGACGATGAATGGAGCTGTACTTCCGATTCTGTCTTTCTATATCGTTGCCGCTGAAGAACAAGGGGTAAAACAGGAACAACTTTCAGGAACCATCCAGAATGATATTCTGAAAGAATTTATGGTAAGAAATACCTACATCTATCCGCCTGCTCCTTCCATGAAGATCATTGCCGATATTTTTGAATATACCTCAAAGAACATTCCGAAATTCAACTCTATTTCCATATCAGGATACCATATGCAGGAAGCCGGAGCTACTCCGGTGCTGGAAATGGCTTATACCCTGGCAGATGGCCTTGAATACGTAAGAACCGGGATCAAAGCAGGGATGAATGTAGATGACTTTGCACCAAGACTATCTTTCTTCTGGGCTATCGGGATGAATCACTTCATGGAAATCGCGAAAATGCGTGCAGCCAGATACATTTGGGCTACCCTTTTAAAACAGTTCAATCCTCAGAATGCAAAATCACTGGCCCTGAGAACCCATTCGCAGACTTCAGGATGGTCTTTGACGGAACAGGAACCTTTCAATAATATCACAAGAACGGCTATTGAAGCATTATCTTCAGCGTTAGGCGGAACACAGTCACTGCACACCAACGCCTTAGATGAGGCTATTGCACTTCCTACAGATTATTCAGCGAAGATTGCGAGAAACACACAGATCATTCTTCAGCAGGAAAGCGGAATATGTGATGTAGTAGATCCGATGGGAGGTAGTAACCTGGTAGAAAGCCTTACCCAGCAAATGATCGAAGAAGCAATGAGATACATCGATGAGGTAGAGCAGGAAGGAGGGATGACCAAAGCGATAGAAGCCGGAATTCCTAAAATGAGAATCGAAGAAGCTGCTGCAAAAAAACAGGCGAAGATTGATAGTGGGGAAGAATTTATCATTGGGGTCAATTCATTCAAATCATCATTGAAACAGGATGCTATTGAGATTCTGGATATTGACAACACAGAAGTTCGCAGAAAGCAGATTGAAAGACTGAACAATATAAAAGCGGAAAGAAACTCAGAAGCTGTTACACAGATCCTGAATGACATTCGTGAAAGTGCGAGAACAGGAAAAGGAAACCTTCTGGCATTATGCATCGAAGCCGCAAGAAGAAGAGTTACCCTTGGTGAAATGAGTGATGCCATGGAAGAAACCTTTGGAAGATATAAAGCCAACATTAAAACAATCTCTGGAGTATATGCCATGAATGCCGGGAAAAACGAATACTTTGAAAAAGCCCTTCATCTGACTCAGAAGTTTGAAGAGGAAGAAGGACGCCGCCCGAGAATAATGGTGGCGAAAATGGGACAGGATGGACACGACAGAGGTGCAAAAGTGGTAGCAACAGCATTTGCAGATATGGGATTTGATGTCGATGTAGCACCATTGTTCCAGACTCCGGAAGAAGTGGCAAAACAAGCCATTGAAAACGATATTCACATTCTGGGAGTATCTTCATTAGCCGCAGGACACAAAACATTGGTGCCGCAGGTAGTGGAAGAACTTTCAAAATTAGGAGCAGATGATGTTACCATTGTCGTGGGAGGAGTAATTCCACAGCAGGATTATGAATTCCTTTATGCTAACGGAGCCGACTTTATTTTCGGCCCTGGAACCAATCTTCCTAAATGTGCCGTGGAAATTCTGGAAAGACTTCTGGCAAAAATTTAATAGTAAACCAAAAAAAAAATAAAGGCTGTTTCTCAATACCAGAAACAGCCTTGTTTATTTTAACTCTCACTTCCTTTACAGATTAGAATCAATGGTTATGAAAGTGGGTTTCACACAAAGTTTCTATTCTGATGCTTTAATATTTCGAGGAAGCAAAGATGGAATTTTATTGATTTTTATGAGATATAAACATAACCACTGCGCTTCATCAGCAGCGAAGCTGCCCAATCCTTAGCCTCCTAAAGTAAAACATTCGAATCTCTGATTCTTTGCGTTTATAAAATTTAGAATAATCAATCCGGATTTAAGTTATTTGCTTAAAGGTTTTATACTTCCATCATCCATAATCTGCGAATAAGTACGGGTTGTTTTTTGAAGATTTCCGTCAAACTTCTGCTGTGTGGTTACAGTAACCTTACCGGTCTTACTGATTTCATAGCTGCTGAATTCTTCAATTTTATCATCCTTTCCGGGATCATACCAAAGCCCTTCTACATACAGCTCCCCAACAATTTTGTTATTAAGTACCGTAAGAAGAGAATAGCGGTAGTCGAAATCACCACAATCCATAGGAACCAGAATCAGGTCCATATTTTTATATCGGGCTAAAGGAAAATATCTGAACATGGGATTCCCACAGCTGTATTGCTCAGATCCGTCTATAATAAAATCGGTTTCAATCCATTTTACATCCACTTGAGGAAGACTTTCAACAGGCAAGCTGTAGAGACTTTTTGCCAGATAAGATTCCGTTTGCACAGGTTCATTTTTACGTTTTCTCCATTCCTCAATAGAAAGGGTTTCTCCGGAAACAGGTTCGTCAATCTTTAAAGAATTGCATTGATCTCCTGAAGCATGAAAAATATGATAAGTCTCGAAGCGGTCCGGGCCATTATATCCGGCTGAAAGCGAGTAATTCCAGACATTGTTCACTTTTGTACTGTCTACCAGAAACGCAATTCCACTCTTTCCTTTAGTTAATGAATCCAGAAACTTAGCCTGAGCTTTCATTTCATCCAGTTCAAGAATCTGTTTCATGAAATGAGAAGAATTACAGGTGTTGTCAGTTGCTTTTACCTCTTCTTTTTTTACAGGATTTTCCTTCTTACATGCTACAAAAAGTAACGGAAGCAAACCTACTATAATTTTATGCATACATTGTTTTTCACAAAAATAAGATTTAAAAAGAATTGGAGATTAAAAAAATAATTTTATATTTGCACCTGAAAATCAAGTTTAACCATTTAAAAACAACGAAGCAATGTTCAGAACAAATCAGAATTCTACAGTTGGATTACCCCTTATGGTGGTAGGGCTTCGTGGTTTGGTACACTCATAGAATAACAGTACAATGAAATATCAAAACCCGAAGTCGTAAAGATTTCGGGTTTTTTATTGCGCAATATTTCAAAACTCAAATTCAGTTTCCCCGAAATTTTTTTAGTGTCATTAAAGACAAAATAGCATGAGATGTAGATCTCAGAACTGTTACTGTCTATTATTAATCCATTCAACTAGTGTTTTAGTTGACTAAAAGTTGTGTGAGATAAAATACATCTCGCATCTAACTTCTCTTATCAATGGAAAATGATAACCTTCTGTCTTACAGGTTAAGAAGCCTTAGAAGCAGAAAAAGAACAATAAAAAAAGATGTAGAAAAGCAGATAAGAAAAAAGTATCGTCGTAGTAATGAACTTTGGGAGATCAAAAGAAATATCCCGTGGATTCCTTTAGAAAAACCTTATCAAAGAGGATTTGTAAGATTCTTCACCGTTAGGGAAGATGTAATGAGATCCAAAGACGGAGAATTCTTTGATGGAATTTTGAAGAAGATTAATACCTATATGTATTCTGAAAGCCGCCAGTTTCTGAAAAAGAAAAAAAAGTCCGGCCGGAGGATATATGTAGAAAGAGAGCAAAAACTCAAACAGATCTCTTCATTTTCCTGGAATGATCCAAAGTTCGGGCTCACCCCAAGGGAGAGAGAATATTTCCTGAAACAGGAAGAATATTGCCCTTTCCGAAAACAATATGTGCCTTATTACGAATTTATAGAACCCTGGAGATTTACCCTGCGGATAAGACCCAATATGATTACCCATTATAAACCTGTAGACTTCGAATTGGAAAAAGAATCTGCAGAGCTGGACTCTTATTTGAGACAGTATAAAATTGATGGAATTGTCCACAAAACCATTTATGGTAAATCGTATTCATGGAAAACCAAAAGAGAAGATACTGATCTTATCAAATGCAGGAAATATTTTACCTGTAAAATGTCTGCAACAGAGATTGCAGAAAGCTTTCTGGACGATGCGTCCGCAAATATTTAAAACAAAAACAATGGGAAATTTAAAACTAAAAGGAAAAGATATATTAAAACTGGGCTATCCGAATAATCAAAGTGTCAACGTTGCTTTAGAGGTCATGAAAAGGAATTTTGCAACCAAAAATATTCATCATGTAAAATCTATTTTAAAGGAAATTTTACAGAATCCGGAACAATTTGAAAAGGATTTAACCTTCGGACAGATTGCAGAGACCTTGCTTTCATCCAAAAAAACAGAAAAGAGAATGCTGAATTCACAGCGGGCCTCATTTCAGATCTTTGGAAATAATATCTCTGAGGAAGCCAAAAACCAGCTCTATACCGCTTTGAAGCTGCCTATCTCTACCCAGGGAGCGCTAATGCCGGATGCTCACAGTGGCTATGGCCTTCCGATCGGAGGAGTGCTTGCTGTGGAAAATGCAGTGATTCCTTATGGAGTAGGAATGGACATCGGATGCAGAATGAGCCTGAGTATTTTGGATACCCCGATTTCATATCTTGAAGGAGCCAGGGACAAATACGAAAAAGTCCTTGCTGAACATACAAAATTCGGAATGTATGAAACCCACAAATCTCACATAGATCATGAGATTTTTGATAGAGATACATTCGATCTGATCCCGATTTTAAGAAGATTAAAAGGAAAAGCGATCAAGCAAATGGGAAGTTCCGGTGGCGGAAATCACTTTGTGGAATTCGGAGAAGTGGAAATCACAGAAGAAGACAAACAGATCGGATTGCCGAAAGGGAAATACCTGGGAATACTTTCACACAGCGGATCGAGAGGATTAGGGGCAGAAATTGCCCAATATTACTCCAGAGTGGCTGCAGAACAGTGTCCATTGCCAAAAGAAGCACAACAGTTTGCCTGGCTGGATCTGAGTACACACCTTGGTCTGGAATATTGGACTGCGATGAACCTTGCCGGAGATTACGCCTCAGCCTGTCATGACGATATTCACCGAAGACTGGTAAAAGCAGTAGGAGGAAGAGTAAAAGCGAGAATTGAAAATCACCACAATTTTGCCTGGAAAGAGATCCACAACGGAAAAGAAGTGATTGTTCATCGTAAAGGGGCTACCCCTGCCAATGAAAATGAATTGGGAATGATCCCAGGTTCTATGACGGCGAAAGGTTTTATTGTTCGTGGAAAAGGAAATCCGGATTCACTGAACTCAGCATCACATGGAGCAGGAAGAGCACATTCCCGCGGAGAGTGCAGAAGTCTTTTTACTCAGCATGACATTAAAAAAGAGCTGAAGCTGAAGAACGTTACACTGATGGGAGGGAATGCAGAAGAAGCACCAATGGCGTACAAAGACATCAATGAAGTGATGAATGCACAAAGCGAACTGGTGGATATTCTGGGAACATTCCAGCCGAGAATTGTAAGAATGGATAAATAAATTTTGTTGTAGGTTTCTGGTTATCAGTTGTGTTTTTGCACTCTTGATAACCGGTAAACCCGCAACTGGTAACAAAAAACAAAACAATGGGAGCACCACACAATATAAAAAGATACGGAGAAGTCTGGCCGGAATTTAGAATCCGTTTCGGGCTGCAGATATTAGAAAAACTAAAAGATAAAGTCATTATATCAGGAGGCTGGGCCTGGCATTTTATGTCAGAGAAAGGGCATAAAGAATACAAACATGCCCATGACCACAAGGATATTGATGTTTTTGTAAAAAAAGAAAATGTAGCAGAAGTTGTTATGATTCTTCAGCAGGAAGGATTTCAGAAAGTCTGGACCCGGTACGATCACTTGCCGAGTGAAGAAAACTTTCGCCGGTATGAAAAAACAGAAGAGCTGGAAAACAATAAGTTTCATAGAATGACCATAGATTTTTTTGAAAGAAATGATCTTGAAACCATTGAAGCTAACGGATTTACCGTAGTGAAGCCTGACGTTCTGCTTTCATTTTACAGAAATATTCATTCCAGTGACAAATGCTGGGCAGTAATGGCTGCAAAAGATTTATTACAGAAGGGAATAGATCCCGTAGGACATCCCTTATTACACAAAATGCCAATATAACATGGAAAAATTAATACAGATCACTTCAGGAAGAGGACCTTTGGAATGCCAGTGGGTAGTGGCCAAGGTTTTAAAAACCTTTCTTGAAGAGGCAACACAAAACAATATAGAATATGAGATCATTCACCGTGAAAGCGGGGATGAAAATCTAACCCTGAAATCCGTTACCCTGCTTTTAAAAGGAAAGCAAATAACAGAATTTTTGAAAAACTGGCTGGGAAGTATCTGCTGGGAAGGAAAAAGCACATTCAGGAAGCTGCATAAAAGAAGCAACTGGTTTATTGGTGTTTTTGAATTAGAAAATCCGGAAAAGATCGATTTCAACGAGAAAGATATAAGATTTCAGGCGGTCAGAAGTCAGGGAAGCGGCGGACAAAATGTAAACAAAGTCAATACGGCCGTTCGGGCTACCCACTTCCCGACAGGAGAATCGGTATTTGTACAGGATTCACGCTCTCAGCTGGAGAATAAAAGGCTTTCGGTCATCAGGCTGAAAGAGAAGATCATGTCAGTATATATCCGGAACCTGGAAAAGAAAATGAAAGAAACATGGAGTCATCATCTGCGGGTAGAGCGCGGAAACGCTGTCCGTACTTTTTCAGGATCTGATTTTAAAAAGAATTATGTGGACAGGTCATTCAAAAAACAGAGGAATGATTTGAAAAATGAATTAAAAAACTATCAAAATGACCTTAACTAAAAGTAAATATTATTTCGAGGCTCTGGACAATTATCCATATAGCCTTCCAGACTGCCTGGAAGCACTCAATTATGCTTTGTCTTACGATCCGGAAGATGCAGACAGCCTTTGCCTGATGGGCAGGATCTACAGCGAGATGCTGATGGATTATGAAAAGGCCAGGCTCTACTTTGAAGAGGCAATGCAGTGTAATATGACCAACCTGAGTGTTCCGCAATATTATATCAAATGTCTGCTGGATAATGAAGATCTGGAAGAAGCAGAAAAGCTGATTGAGTATGCTCTGAAAATAAAGGGAATCGATAAATGCAGAATTCTTATTCAGCAATCTCTGCTTTTTGAGATCAGACTTGAGTATAAAAAAGCATTAGAACCTTTAAAGAAGGCTAAAACCTTTGCTTATGATCAATGTATGATCGACGCCCTGAAAAGCAGAGAAAAATTCATCAAAGCAAAAATGCCTAAAAAGCCAAAGAAAAAAACAAAAAAGAAAAAGGAGACCGCATAAGTCTCCTTTTTTTTGATATATAACATAGTAATACTCTGAAATACAGTATATAATTCGTATTTTTATTAACAAAACTATCCCATGAATAAAAAACTATACGTATTATCCTTAGTTTCGACTACATTTTTTTCTATATGTAGTGTCAGAGCACAAAGTACAGAGCGTCTTATTAATGAATATTATCAGAAGAAAGGATGGCTGGTACAAAAGGCGAATTCAAGCAATAAAATAGGAGTTGTTGTTTTAAATAAGGACCAGTCAAAAAGTCTGGGAATAGATATTGTTGATGTGCAGCAAACTTATAATGGGTTGAGGATCTCCAATGCATTGGGAAAAGTACTCATAAAAGGAGAACAGATCCTTTCTGAAAAAAATAACTTTAATAGAAATAGTATAATTGCCGAGAATAAAAGTTCTCAGCGTAGATTTTCAGAAGATATCATTAAGCAGCAACTTAATCTTAAAGAAATAAGGGTAAATTACCTACCTGATATATACTTTGAAAAGAATGAAGTATATATTCATGCTAAAGAATTAATCGTAACCGATAAAAATTCTTCAGACATTTGGCATATTGTTGCAGATGCAGGTTCCGGAGAGATTATGCAGAAAATCAATCAGACTCATCGTTGTGATTTTGGACATCTGTCTTCATACCGATTAGAGATGCAGGATGTACAGATAGTGTCAGCGGCTGGAATGAAAAAGATTCAACCTTCTGGTGCTTCTTATAATATTTTTGCATTGCCGCTGGAAGCTCCCACATTTGGCTCCCGTTCTGTCATCAGTAATCCCTGGGATCTGACAGCTTCTCCTGAAGGGTGGCATTCTGATGGAATCAATCATTATACCTATACTCAAGGGAATAATGTACATGCTTACTCAGATCAGGATAATACCAATAATCCAGGATATTCTCCGGATGGCGGAAGCAGTTTGAATTTTGATTTTCCTTTTGCAGATGGGAAATATGATAATCCTATGACTTATAAAGATGCGGCCATTACCAATCTGTTTTATATGAATAACAAGCTGCATGACATCTTTTATCAATTTGGTTTTACAGAAACAGCAAGAAACTTTCAAACCAATAATTTTGGAAAAGGAGGAATAGGTGGAGACGCAGTAAAAGCAGAAGCTTTTGATGGAAGTGGATTGAATAATGCAAACTTTAGTTCAGGATACGAAATGGTTCTGAATGGAACTCCTTTTCTTGAGCCGCCAAGAATGCAAATGTACCTTTGGGACAGAATTGAAAATGTTAATGATCCTATTGTAAGGTATCAGTATAACTCTCCTGCATCCATGGCGGGTAGACCTAAGGCTATAACAGCAGGAGCCAGTTTCGGAAACCTGTTACTGGACGGGCAGACTGTGACGGGAAATCTGATGCTAGCTACACCGGAAGAAGCATGTACTGCTCTGGTGCCAGGAAGTATGGCGGGTAAAATAGGGGTTGCAAAAAGAGGAATATGCAGCTATGCCAGTAAAGTAAAAAGAATGGAAGAGGCAGGAGCTATTGGAGCTATTATTCATAATCCTGTAAGTACTATTCCCTTTACAATGGTTGCAGATGATACAGTAGGGCCTATAAGTATTCCTTCTATTATGATGGGAAAAGTGGAAGGAGAATATCTCGTAAATCAACTTAAAGCGGGAACAACCGTGAATGCAACGTTAAATTTTGATTATAAAGGTTTTAAGCACTCAAGTTTAGATAACGGAATTGTTACTCATGAATATGGACATGGTATTTCAGACAGATTGACGGGACAGGGTTATAATTGTCTTAATTCTGCTGAGCAGATGGGAGAAGGATGGTCAGATTACTTTGCTTTAATCCTTACAACAAGACCTGGAGATACGTCTGCATTAGCACGGGGAATAGGAACTTATATGAATGGGGAGCCGATTACTGGTGCAGGGATCAGATTTACAAAATATTCTCCGGATTTTAATATAAACAGTTATACGTATGCAAAAACTAATGAGGCATTCAATGCTCATGAGATAGGCTTTATCTGGGCGACTATGCTATGGGATCTTACCTGGAAGTATATAGAAAAATATGGCTATAACAATGATGTATTGGCAAGCTCAGTATCCGGAAATGCACGAGTATTACAAATGGTAATGGACGGACTGAAGTTGCAGCCCTGTAATCCTTCCTTTATAGATGGAAGAGACGCCATACTTCAGGCGGATTCGATAGGAAATTCAGGCCAGGATAAATGTATGATCTGGAAAGCTTTCGCGAAAAGAGGACTGGGTGTAAATGCTTCTGCCGGAGCCGGCAATGTAGCCAATGACCAGGTAGAAGATTTCACTGTCCCACAGGAGTGTAATACTTCACTAGCCACTCAGGAGATTAAAACACAGGAACAGAAATTTATTGTTTTTCCTAATCCTACTTATGATGAGTTTTTTGTTGGAAATATAGACAAATCATCAAAGGAAGTGAAGATCAGAATATTTGATATATACGGAAAACAGGTGTTCTCTGACTCCAGAGAATCAGCTTCCAGAAAAGCTATTTCTACAAAAAGCTTCCAGAAAGGAGTTTATATGGTTCATATCCAGCAGGGAGATAAGACCCAGGTAGAAAAACTGATTGTAAGATAAGCTTCTACAGATACTTATAGAAAAAAGGTGAGGCTGTCTCAAAAGTGAGGCAGTCTTTTTTTTGAGCATAAAAAAAGGAAAGCTTTTGCTTTCCTAATATTTGCAAATTGATTAATTTGCTGTGTGTTAAGTAATTCAAAGGTAGTCTTTAAAGAT
>NZ_JBXDSE010000015.1:0-75467 GCF_056844665.1 Chryseobacterium sp. FR048
TGTTTTTGGCACTCAAAGAAGATTTGTGTTTAAAGAAATCTGCATTGTTTCTTTGAGGATTGGTCTCCGTTTTTACGAAATCTTCACTCCGGCATGACCATAGCAGAGCGAGAAAGACTGCCAGAACGGACAGCCTGAGAATCATTTTTTTTCTCATTTGTTTTTGTTTTTTGGTTGTGAATACAATATTATCACTATTTCGTGATAACTAATACAATAATATTCAAAATTTTAGTTCCGTACAACAACTAAAAGTTATAAAATGAATAACCAACAGTTATCATTTCAAATTATTTTATATTTGTAAAAAATACCTCCATGAGCTTAGGAACCAAACTAAAGCAGCTAAGACAAAATAAAAACTGGTCGCAAGCCGATGCTGCTTATCGATTAGATATTTCACAACCGGCATATAACAAATGGGAAACAGATCAAGCTAAGCCCAATATAGATAAACTGGGAAAAATTGCTGAGGTTTTTGAAATTGAAATACAGGATTTATTTAATAATGATTCAACTGTAATAATTTCTAATAACACATTTGAAACATCAAATATTGTATATCCTAAGGACTCCACCATCAATATGCAATCTCCTGAAATTATTGAAAGTATACTGAAAAACCAGGAGCAGATGTCAAAACTTATTGAAACTCAGAATAAGTTAATAGAAAACCTGTTGAAGAAATAATGGAAATACCATTAATGAAGAAAACAGACACCTGCACCATAGAACACTCAAAAATAACCGTCAACGAAGATGTTGTTTTTGAAAACCAGAGCGAAACCTTTCAGGAATTTGCAAAAGAGGCCTATAAAAGTTTAGAAATCAGCTATCCGAAGTTTCACAAAATGGACAGTCTGAGTAAATTGGCGTTCCTGGCTTCAGAAATGATTTTGAAAGAGGAAGATCACAGCAGAACCGCTTTGGTTTTTGCCAACAGATCATCAAGTCTGGATACTGATTTCAAATACCAGGAAAGCATCAACAATCAGGAAAACTATTTCCCAAGTCCAGCCGTCTTTGTATACACCTTACCCAATATTTGTGTAGGCGAAATCAGCATTAAACACAAAATGCAGACAGAGAATGCATTTTTCGTTTTGGATGAATTTGATGAACAATTTTTAAACGATTATTCCGAACAGATTCTCCAGTCAGGAAAAGCTGACAAAGTATTGTGTGGCTGGGTTGAATTATATCAGGAAAATTATAAAGCTTTTGTATATTTGCTGACCTTGTAAAAATGTAACAATATAACAATGTAGAAATGTAACAATTTTAGCAATTGATAAACTGGTACATTGATGCATTGGTAAATTAATTAAATTATGGAAAACTTAAAAACAGAATTGAAACACAAAATTATTGAAGTACTAAACCTTGAAGACGTTTCTGTAGAGGAAATCAAAGATACAGATCCATTATTTGGAGGTGGATTAGGACTTGATTCTATCGATGCATTGGAGCTTATCGTTCTTCTTGACAAAGACTATGGAATAAAATTAGCCGATCCTAAGAAAGGAAAAGAAATTTTCCAGTCTATTGAGACTATGGCTAAATTCATCGAAGACAACAGAACGAAATAAATTAATATAACAATCTAACAGTTTACCAATGTCGCAATTATTGGTAAATTGTTAGATTGCTACATTGTTACATTATTCAATACAATGAGTCAAAAAATTGCCATAACAGGAATGGGCATCATTTCCTCCATCGGAAACAATGTGGAGGAAAATTTTATTTCATTACAATCCGGAAAACACGGAATTTCAGATATACAGATGTTTGAAACCCGTCATACCGGCGCCATCAAAACGGGAGAAATAAAATTATCCAATGAGGAACTTGTACAGAAGCTTCAGCTTGATGAAGACAATAATGTCACAAGAACATCTTTATTGGGAATGGTCGCTGCAAAAGAAGCTGTAGAAAGTGCCGGAATCTCAGACATCAATGCCTACAGAACCGGTCTGATCTCTTCTACCAGTGTCGGAGGAATGGATATTACTGAAAAATACTTCTATTCTTATGAAGACTTTCCTGAAAAGCAAAAATACATTGACGCTCATGATGCCGGAAATTCTTCATTGGCCATTGCCGATCATTTGGGATTGAAAGGCATGGTTTCCACCATCAGTACGGCTTGCTCTTCTGCAGCTAATGCCATCATGATGGGAGCCAAACTGATCAAAAACGGAGTATTGGACCGTGTCATTGTTGGCGGAACAGATTCTCTTTCAAAGTTTACCCTGAACGGATTCAATACGCTGATGATTCTCACGGATTCTTATAATACCCCCTTCGATAATAACCGAAAGGGATTGAATCTGGGTGAGGCCGCTGCATTTTTGGTTCTTGAATCTGAGGAAATCGTTAAAAAGGAAAACAAAACCGTTTTAGCTTACCTTTCCGGATATGGAAATGCCAATGATGCACACCATCAGACGGCTTCTTCAGAAAACGGACAAGGAGCCTTTTTAGCCATGCAGCAAGCACTAAAAATCTCAGGATTAGCAAAAGAGAATATTGATTACATCAACGTTCATGGTACGGCGACACCTAATAATGATCTATCAGAAGGAATTGCCATGATCAGGATTTTTGGAGAAAACAATGTCCCTGAATTCAGTTCTACAAAAGCATTTACAGGACATACACTGGCTGCAGCCGCAGGAATTGAAGCCGTATTTTCAATTTTAGCCATGCAGCATGGTCTTATCTTCCCGAACCTGAATTTCAAAACGAAAATGGAAGAGTTTGACTTAACTCCGGTTACTGAACTGAAAGAAAAGAATATTGACCATGTCCTTTCCAATTCTTTTGGATTCGGAGGAAACTGTTCAACCTTAATTTTCTCAAAATCATGAGCGCAGTATACATCAACAGTGCATCCTGCATCTCTGTACAGGACACTTTAAACGAAAATATTTTTCAGAATCTTAACGCTGAAAATTCTAAACAGATTATAAAAGCAATAGAGCCTAATTATAAGGAATTCATTCCTCCTGCCATGATCAGAAGGATGTCGAAGACTGTAAAAATGAGCTCCGTTGCCTCTCATTATGCCTTAAAGGAAGCAGGCATCGAACAGCCGGATGCCATTATTATAGGGACCGGAATGGGTTGCTCTCAGGATTCTGAAAAGTTCCTGAAAAATGTGATCGATAACCAGGAAGAGTTTCTTACTCCTACCTATTTTATCCAGTCTACCCACAATACGGTAGCAGGTCAAATTGCATTAGGGCTGCAATGCCACGCCTATAATTTCACCTATGTGAACACCTCTTCATCCCTGGAGTTTTCATTTCTAGATGCAAAACTGCAGATCAATGACGGAGAAGCTGCAAATGTTCTTGTGGGTTCTACGGATGAGCAGACAGACAGAACCATGGAACTTTACTGCCTGAATAATACGATCAAAAAAGAAACAGATCTTCCTGCTGATTATCTGCATTCTACAACGAATGGAGTGATCTGGGGTGAAGGAGCCAGTTTCTTTGTCGTGGGCAAAGAGAAAACAGAAAACTCTTACGCAAAACTTACAGACATTAAGATCAGCAACAGATTAGACCTGAATGAAACGTCAGATTTTATCAAGGATTTCCTGGCAAAAAACAGTCTTTCTATGCAAGATATTGATGCGGTGATCTTAGGATTCAGCGGCGATGCTGATTCTGATGTTTATTATACAAAAGTAATGGATCTGTTTCCGGACTCTGCTTTATTGTACTATAAGCATTTGAGTGGTGAATTCAATACAGCCAGTGGTTTTTCTACCTTTATTGCCTGCCATATTCTTAAAGAACAGCAGATTCCAGGTGTGATGATGATCAATCCGGTGAAAAAAGAAGGAGTGAAAAATGTACTGCTTTATAATCATCTGGCTGGTAGCGATCATAGTTTGGTATTATTGGAGAAGGCTTAGTGGGGTGAAATGGTGAAAAGGCAAATTCGCAAAATGGCAAAATTGCTTAGCCATTCAGAGAAAAGAAGATGAGTCTTAAGGATCTGTTCAACATAAAAAATATCCGGCAATGAAACATTATTCATTCATCTTATTCTATCTTTTTTGTAACGCTTTTATTTATGCGTTTCATGGAAGTTTTTGGGTGTATGTGGCTTGTTTTATGGCTTTCTCGGCAGTGGTAGTCTGGGGCGCTTTTGCGATTGAACTGGGATATTTCGTCAACAGTATTACCCATAAGCGGACCAAGACCAAAGAAGTTGCCCTGACATTCGATGACGGACCTACAGAATTTACCCCTAAATTTTTGGATCTGCTTCAGAAACATCAGGTAAAAGCGACCTTCTTCTGTATCGGGAAACAGATTGAAAAATATCCGGAAACCTTTCAAAGAATTATTGCGGAAGGCCATACTATCGGAAATCATACGCTATCCCATTCCAATTCAACAGGTTTTTTATCAACCACAAAAATGATTGCAGAGATTGAAAACTGCGACACAATTATGAAGAAGATTGGAAATATAGAAACAGACCTGTACAGACCTCCTTTCGGGGTGACCAATCCCAATATTGCAAAGGCGATCAAACGAACGCACAAAACAAGCATCGGCTGGAATGTCCGCTCTTTGGACACTATCATCGATGATGAAAAGAAAATTTACAACAGAATCACCAAAAATCTGAAAAAAGGAAGCATTATCCTTCTCCATGACACTTCGGAAAAAACGTATCGTGTACTGGTAGATTTATTAGTATTTTTGGAGGATAAAAAGTATTCGGCTTTTACAGTGGATTCAATTACAAATTCAAAGAAAAAATGATTAAAAATATTCCTTTCGGAGCATTTCTACTGGTTTCCGGTTTCTTTTTTGCCCAAAATACGGCAATGACAGGAGCAGAATCCAAAGCATTCGTCTCTAAGGTTTCGGCAGATACCAAAGAGATCAAAACCCTTCAGAGTGATTTTACCCAGACCAAAAAAATGGACTTTCTGGATAAGAGCATCGTTACTTACGGAAAAATGTCATTACAGACGCCCAATATGCTGAGCTGGAAGTATACCAAACCTTATCAGTACAGTATTGTTTTCAAAAGCAACAAAATCTACATCAATGATCAGGGGAAAAAATCTTCTGTAGATGCTAAGAGTAAAACCTTTGAGAAAATCAATAAATTAATTGTTGGAAGCTCAAACGGAACGATGTTCAACGACCCTGAATTTACCGTAACTTATTTCAAAAACGGAAATTATAATGTGGCGAAATTCATTCCGAAGACCTCCCAACTGCTGAAGTACATCAAACAGATAGAACTCTACTTCCCAAAGAATCAGTCGACTGTTTCTCAGGTGAATATGACGGAAGCTTCCGGAGATACTACTAATATTGTTTTCAAAAATACAAAGATTAATGCTTCAATTCCTGCGTCAGAATTTACTTTGTAGCCTGATCCTAATCCTGGCAGTTTCATGCAAGAGTTACCAGCTTACGGGTGCAAAACCTGTTTCTACGACGGAGAAAACGGTTGAAAACCTCTATTTTTCTTCTCCTGACGATTATGTTTACAAATGCCAGATGGATATTTATAAAAACCATGTGAGCGGTATTCTGATCATCAAAAAAATCAGTGAAACAACTCACCGTGTCGCTCTGACTTCCGATTTTGGGAATAAACTGATCGATTTTGAAGTTTCAGACCATGATTTCAAACTGAACTATGTACTTCCTGATCTGGATAAAAAAATAGTGATCAATTTTCTGAAAAATGATTTCCAGCACCTTCTGAAAAGACAATATCCGGTGAGCGAAAGCTTTGAAAATGAGAATTCCAGAATATATCTTTCCAAAATAGATAATAAAGGCTATTATCTGTTTTTCAACAAAGAAAATAACCTGCTGAAACAGGTAGTATACACCAAAAACAACAAGGAAAAAATCGATTTTACTTTTGATGCAAAAAAACCTATCTTCGCGGACAGCTTAAACCTCCAGCACAGGGACTTTAAGATCAATATAAAACTATTTCAAATAACCGAAACGGAATAATTTCCAACATGAAAAAAATATATTTCTTACTTTTTGCTCTTATCTCAGGGCTATCTTTTGCACAAGTAACTTTCAACCCAGGAATCAGATTAGGTGCTAATATCTCACACCTTACCAACGGTGATAAAAGCTATTGGTATAATGATGAGCAGAGCTACTATCAATTTAGTCCGGAAAAAGTTAATGTTAAATCAAAAGTTGATTTTTATATCGGCTTTCAAGGTAATATACGCTTTGCTAAATTCTATGCTCTTCAGCCCGAAATCTACTACAGTCGCCAGGGAGCAAAATTAGAAAAACAAGGCCCATCTCAGGAATCCAAGACAGTAAGTCTTTCTTACATAGGAGCTGCTGTTGTGAATAAATTTTATTTTAATAAATTCAATATTCAGGTAGGCCCTGCTTTAGAAGTTCTTACGGACAGCAAAAATATACCATCACCTTCCAATTTTGATATAGCAGGTATACTGGGTGCCGGATATGACATCAACAAAAATATCGGTGTAGAAGCCCGAATCAAAAAAGGATTTGGAAATGTTTTTTTTACTGATCAGACCAATGTAACATTCCAGGCGGGAGTCTATTATACATTTAATCTTAAAAAATAAGATCATGCAGACCATTCTTACAGATTTTTATACATTAACATCCTACGAAAAGACAGAAGACGGAAAGTTTACTGCTCACATTCACCTGAATAAAGATCATGACATCTTTAAAGGACATTTCCCAGGAAATCCTGTAACGCCAGGGGTTTGTATGATGCAGATCATTAAAGAGCTTACTGAGGAATTTACAGGTTCAAAACTATTTTTGAAAACGGCATCAAACGTAAAGTTTATGGCGATTATCAATCCTTTTGAAACTCCGGATCTTTTGCTTCAGCTGGACATTAATGAAAATGGTGAGGATGTTAAAGTAAAAAATACCACTTCTTTTGGCGAGACTATTGCATTGAAATTGTCAGTAAGCTATAAAAAATTACCATTATGAAACTTATTTTATCATTCGTAGCGGCATTTATTTTTTTCTTTCAGTCTGACATAGAAACTCTGAGAAGCAGCTATGCCAAAGCTAACGAGTCTAATGCCAATACAGAAAGCTTCATTGAAGCAGCTGAAAAACAATCCGGATCTGATGCAGTCACTTTAGGCTACAAAGCGGCAGCCAAGATCATGGAAGCTAAAGTCTCTAAGAGCAACAGAAAAGCCCTGGTAAAAACAGGCGCTACAAGTCTTGAAAGTATCATCAAAAGCAACCCGAATAATGCAGAGCTTCGTCTGATCAGACTAAGCGTTCAGGAAAACATCCCGAAAATTGTAGGATACCGTGGCAGTCTGAAAGATGATAAGGCATTTCTGCTGACCAACTACAGCAAACAAAATGCTGCGCTGAAAAACTATATCAAAAGGTTTGCAATGCAATCCAAAACCATTACAGAAGCTGAAAGAGCTACTTTAAAATAAAACCATGTTCCTTGCTGAAGTACAAAATGCAATTTCTGAAAAGAAGATCTGTGTTTTAATACCTACCTATAATAATGAAAAGACTCTGAAGAGAGTCATAGACGGTGTTTTACATTACACCGAAAGCATTATTGTGGTCAATGACGGCTCTACCGATTCTACCCCACAAATCCTTACCCAATATCCGCAGATCACGGTGATCACCTTATCTGAGAACCAGGGAAAAGGGAACGGGCTTAAAACAGGCTTCAGAAAGGCAAAGGAATTGGGATATAACTATGCCATCACCATTGATTCTGACGGGCAGCATTACCCTGATGATATTCCTGTATTTGTAGAGGCTCTTCTTCAGGAAAAAGAAGACGTTCTTCTGATCGGAAACAGGAATATGTCTCAGGATGGTATTCCCAAGAAAAGCAGTTTCGGAAACAGGTTTTCCAACTTCTGGTTCTGGTTCGAGACCGGTATCAAACTGGAAGATACCCAATCCGGCTACAGACTTTATCCGCTGCATAAAATTCCAAAGAAATACTTTACACCCAAATTTGAGTTTGAAATCGAGATTATCGTAAGAACAGCCTGGAGGCACATTCTGGTAAAGAATGTCCCCATAAAGGTGCTCTATGATCCTGCAGAAAGGGTTTCTCATTTCAGGCCCTTCAAGGATTTTACAAGGATCAGTATTCTGAATACGATTCTGGTAACGATAACCCTTTTGTACATTATTCCGAGAAATTTCGTGAATAACTTCAAAAAAAAAAGCTTTAAAAGGTTCATCCAGGAAGATGTCTTAGAAAGTGACGGCAGCAACCGTACAAAGGCTTTTTCCATTGCTTTGGGAGTTTTCATCGGGCTTTCCCCGTTTTGGGGATTTCAGACTTTATTGGTCATCAGTCTTTCCGTTCTTTTTAAACTGAATAAGGTGCTGGCTTTTGTAGCCTCCAATGTGAGTCTGCCTCCGTTTATCCCTTTCATTATTGCGGCTTCTTTATTTTTGGGAGCTCCATTTGTACAGGGTGACAGTAATATTCTGAGCCAGGATCTGAACTTTGAACTGATCAAGAACAATCTCCTGCAATATATCATCGGAAGCTTTATTCTAAGCACTACATTGTCTGCGCTCTCCGGAGTGATTACTTTTCTGTTTCTGAATAAGCTAAGTCCGGAAAATGATTAAGTACGAAAATAGTATATAAAAATAAAATCCCCGAAATTCATGATTCCGGGGATTTTTTTATGTTCAGTTAGTATGACCAGATTTATTTCAGAATAAACTGCGTAAGATCTTTTAAAAACTGCTCATCTACCTTTCCTTTTACTTCATAATCCTTCGCTGATGGCTTTCCTGATCCTGAAATGAATAAATGACTTAGGGATGGGTAAAATTTAAATTCTGCAGCCTTATTGTTTTTCAAATCATTCTTCCAGAGATTAAAGTCTTTTTCAGTAACCTGGTAATCTCTCCCACCCTGGGCAAAAAACATAGGAGCTTTGATCTTTTTTACTTCATTAAGCTGATTATATTCTTTTAAGTATTTCCAATAGGCGGCAGATTGGCCTAAAGGAAGTTCTGCAGCCGGCGTATTTAGGTTAAATTGGGAAGAATTCAGAAAGGCAACCTGCTTTTTGACTTTTTGAACTTCTTCAGCAGGAACTTTAGACGGGTCCTGAGCGTGAAGATATTCGTATTGTTCAACTAACAGATCCTGCAATGGTCTAGCGTTTCCTGACATGAAAACATATTTTGCCGCCTGTGTCTTTTCAGCAATTTTAGGCATCACATAAGCACCCTGGCTATGTCCCAACAGGATGATTTGATAGTCTTTGTAATCTTTATTATTTTTGAAATAATTCGCTGCATTCACCGCATCATTCACGGTTTCCTGTTCTACGGTAGACTGCTCGTTAAAAGTTTCCGGATTGGAATAGGTTCTTTTGTCATATCGGTAGGAAGCGATCCCATTATTGAAAAGGTATTCTGCAATATCCCTGAACGGTTTGTTTTCTCCAATCGCTTCATCTCTGTTGCTGGCCCCTGAACCATGAACAAAAATAACCAGTTTCTTTTTATTGTTGGAAGGTGGAATCAGCAATGTCCCATTCAGTTCTATATCGTCACTTTTTATTTTTAAAACCGTCTTTTCATCCCATTGATCGAATGTTTTGTGAGGGACTAAAAAGAAACCTAGCAATTTATTATTTTCATTAAAAGTCACCTGAAGATCCAGCTTAGATTTTTCAAATTCGGAATAGAAGTAATAAACACTTCCTTCGTTATTGACTTCAAGAATGTTTTTAAGGTTCCCCAGCTGCCCCTGAAGTTGATCAGTAACGGCTTTAAGTTGTTCTACGGGAAGTTGAGATGCTATTGAAGAATCAAAATAGGTATGTGCCTTATCTGCATTCTTCTCAACAAACAGAGTTTGGATAAACGTTTTACCAATCTCTTTTCTATCCTGAGAAAATGAAAATAATGAGCCGGTAATACAAAAAAGGGTTAAAAGTTTTTTCATGGTACTTTATTTATAGACAACGTCTGAGAATGATAGCGGCCCCATCATCACCGTAACAAATATAGCAAGAATGATCAGGACCAATTGGGTAGTGTGGTATGTTTTTTCTTTATCTTCTTCAGCGATTTCAAAAGTAAAATTGATCTTATCCGGTCTGCTGATAATTCTCCAGATAAAAGCAAGAATAACCAGATTGAGCAGTATCGGTAAAAAGAGAAAGAGTTTACTGCCATAGCTGTCCTTATTATTTCCGTAACTATGGATAGGAATCGTATCAGGAATCGAGCTATACACCATGCACAGGTAGACAGAATACGCTACAATGATTACAAAAGGGATACAGAATAATAGTTTTATATGTTTCGGAATCATTTCAGTTTGTTTACAGTTTTCTTAAGGTACTTTTCGATCTCTTTTTTATCAGGAACCGTGGTGATTTCTTTCGTAAGGGCTTTTTCAAATTCTGTTTTGGCTTTTGAATAGTCTTTCCTTGAAAAATAATATTTCCCGACAAGATCGTATACTTTCCAGAAATCAGGATTTAAAGATTGATAATGACTCAGGAACTCGTCTGTAAGAGCTTCTTTGTTGTCAATAGCATTGTTGACTGCCATACTTACCTTTCTGTATTCTTCATATTTTTTAAAGTCCGGAGAATCGGCAAAAGGATCTCTGGCAATATTCAGTTCCGGTGTGGAGAAAACATTGGGCTCTGGTCTTTTCCCGGAAAAAATTTCATTCAGATTGTAGCATACAAACTCGCCAAGCTGATAGGGATTGGAAGAGACCCAAACCAGTTTTTTCTGTGGTGAAAATATAACAGCATGATGAGCCAGCAATTGATTTAATGCTTTTTCATTACCGTAACCAATCTTTTCATCTTTTAAACCTGAGGTATTTCTTAAAATAGAAGCCATTTTTTCAGGAGTAAGTTTTTTTTCTTCCTGTAAAAGCTCCTGAAGCTTCTCATAGCGGTATTCTGAGTGACTTTCTTCAATATGTTTCTGATTTCTCTTGTCGTCTTTATAGGCATCAGACTGAAAATGATTGGTACAAAGCACACGGCTGGTGTTCTGCACTCTGTATACGCCGAAATTCTTAGGTGAAACCTCTATGATTACTGCATTTTTATCGTTTGCACTTCCCACCAGAATAGATTCTGAAACGAAAACCTTTCTTTTTTTGGCGATCGCGATGGCTTCATCAATATTTTTCGCATACTGCAGAATTTCCCGTGTCACAAGGGAAATCGGAGTCTTCGCAGTCAAAGGAATTTTTGATTTCCCAGCATTGATGGTCACTGTGATTCCTTCTTTATTCATTCCGGAAACTACCCCGATCATTCCCGGCCAGCTTACCGACATATAAGGTATTCCGCTTTCAGGTTCTACAAATTCTACGAGTTTATTTTTGGCAAAATCATCTCCTACATAAAAGTCGAAATTTCTTCCGATCAGCAGATCGCCATCTTCTGTATTTTCGTTCCATACCGCAAGGGAGCTACAGCCTACCATCGCCAGATCCTGCATCGCATGTCCTATATCATGAGCGCCGTGCAAATAAAGGCTTCTTAAATATTTGGGAGCAATAAAATCATAATCGTCAGATGAATATTGTGAAAGACCATATAATTCTACCTGATAGTCTTCTCTTACATTCAGATACATTTTCCTGTTGTACCACTTCAGAAAGCCTCTCAGAAGTCTTTGTTTGAATTTTGAAGGGACAAATCCTTCTACTTTGGAAAAGAAAATCTCTTCCTGTTTCTGCATTAAACTCCGAGTCAGAGCGCCATTATTATAGCCTAACTGCAGAGGATTTCCTTTAATGTAAAGTTCCCATAGCTGCTGCTTATTTTTGGTAAGAACATTCTGGTTGTAAAAGAAGGTTGAATCATCAAACTTAATAGGCTTTGGTACCTCCAATGAGTATTGACTGGCATCAGGAATATGATGAACCGATTTTGAAATTCCACACGAAATCAGAATAACAGAAAAAAAAGAGTAAAGGAAAAGTCTTTTATAAGATGGGAAATTGGTAATAGTTTTTTTCACTTCGGTTCAGTTAAATAATTTTCTTCAGGCGGTTGTCGATGGTATCTTTTCCTAAAATTTCCGCACAGGTATTGAAAGCTCCGATCGTTACCCCCAAAATTCCGTGCATATTTACAGATTGGCCTGTCAGAAACAGATTATCAATCTTAGTACGGGGAGAAACCATTGTTTTAAGAGGATTCTCCGAACTTTTCATGTATCCATACATATTTCCTTCAAAGTTTCCGATATAGTCCCGATATGACAGCGGAGAAGAGGTATAAATCCTTTTGATGGCATGTCTCAGATTGGGAATTCTCTTTTCCAAAGCTTCCAGCATTTTTTCTGTTTTCTCAAACTTAAACTTTTCATATCCTTCTCCCCTTTCATGTTCATCAGCTACTGTGTTGAATGTATTTTTCCATTCTTTCACCTCATCAAAATCCATATAGGTGATTGCTGTAAGGCTTTCTGCAAATTCCGGATGATGCTTGGAGGCCGTTGATGAAAGCATATAGGTTTCCGGCCATGCTGCTTTTCTGTATCGAAATGCATTCCAGACCTGTTCTTCTGATGAATAATGGTAGATATTGTAATTGAAATTGGGAAGGCTATGGGGTTTTAAAACGATATATATGCTAAAGCATGATGAAACCGGCTTCCAGCTCAGAACTCTGTTCAGGAAAGACTTTTTTAATCTCTCCTCTCCAATCAGTTTAATTGTGGCGCGGATTTCAATATTAGAGATAAACTGTTTGGCGGCATATTCTTTTCCTTCTTTTGTTCTTACTGATGTTAAAACATTATTTTCATCAAAAACAAAGTTAGACACTTCCGAATGTTTATGCACCTCAGCGCCATATTGTCTCAGCTTTCTGATCAGCAGTTTAGAAATCTGGCTTCCTCCTTTTACACATTTATAGGCACTCTGAATATAAGAATTCACCGTCAAAGCATGCACATAGAAAGGAACATTTTCAGAATCCCCGGCATATAAAAAATTGGATCCCAGCAAAACCGACTGAAGTGTTGTATTCTGGGTAACGGATTCTATAAATCTTTTGGTATTGAGATGCAGGATCTCTTCATTGTAATTGTCTTTTCCTACGACATTATATCTTGGAAACTGGCTGCACACATACTGAATCTCTTCACAATAGTTTTCCAGATTTTCTTTTTCATCCGGAAAATGCTTACACAACTGCTCTACGAAATTCTGATAGCCCTGTGCATGTGGATATTCAACAGTGTCATCTCCAAAACTTATCCTGTCATATCCGTCTTCATCCATCTGCTGAAGTTCCAGATCCTCCATAATTTCCAGGTAGGAAAAAAAACGGTTTAAGTTCTGCCCTTTTGAAAGCCCTCCAAGGTAATGAACTCCCGTATCAAAAATAAGTTTATCCCGTGAAAAGGTCTGCAGATTTCCGCCATATTGGTTGTTTTTTTCCAGCACGCAAACTTTCAGGCCTTCTTTTGCCAAAACAAGAGCCGAAACAAGACCTCCCAATCCGCTGCCGATTACAAGTATGTCATATTCTTTCTTCAAAAGAGAATGTGCTTTTAAATTAAGAGATTGAGAAATTAAGAAATTCAGATATTACTTTGGTACCGTAAACAAAGAAATCCTATTCGGATAATACTATTTAATTACTTTAATTCTCAGTAAATCTTAATGGTTTTGAGTTTTTTATTAGTTTTTAGGGGATAAAAATAGAAAAATTAATCAACATCATCCCAAAAATCAAAATAATTAAACCATTGAAGGGGATATTTTTTCACCATTGTTTCAAGATTCTGAACATACGATTGTAAAAGACCCTGTGAGTCACGGTTTTTAATATTCTGAGCCACTCTTGCATACAAATGGTAATGAAGGTTATTTTCTTTCATTACATACACATAGACTACTGGAACGCCTAGTCTTGAAGCAATAAGGAACGGGCCGGCAGGAAATTTTGCACTTTTCCCCAGCAAGTCAGCCTCAAGGTACTTGGATCCTTCAAAATAGCGGTCACCTGTAAAGCAGATCAGTTCATTGTTGGATAATGCCTGATTGATTTCGAAGATATGAGACATGTCTTCTTTTACAAAAATGAACTTGATATTACTTTTTTTAACAGAAACACTTTCCAGATATTCCTTAATCACGGTAACTTCCTGATCTGTAGTTACGAGATTGATCTGACAGTCGAAATCAATATCGGCAAAAAAATGTTCGGCAATCTCAAAATTCCCGATATGAGCGCTTATCAGAACTCCTCCTTTTTTGGCTGCTAAAAGGTTCCTGAGGTTTTCAATTCCGTCAAATTCGTAAGTATATTTATTCCTTAGCCCTGCAGAAATAGCAGTTTTGTCGATAAGGACTTTTCCGAAGGTGAAATAACTTTTGAATATGGAAGACTTGGCCTTCCAATATCCATAATTCAGCCTCTTCTGAAAATAGTAAAGAATATATTGGTTGCTCTTCTTCTGAAACAGCGAGTAATAGGCGGCTACAAAATAAAGTACCCCATACGAACTCCTGATCCCGATATTTCTAATACACCAGACGAAAATTCTGTAGCCCAGTACCGTCCCTTTAGATTTACCTTTCCATTTGTTCATAGTTATAATTTACCAATATAATAAGAGTATACCAATGTAATAATACCTTTAGTGCCGCCAGGACACCGTTATTATTACATTGGTACTTTTTTATAGAATAAAGACTACTGAGTAACTAAGCGTTTTTTTCAGCAATCTTATTTTCAATCGTTGTGTAGAAATCATCAAATGTCACCATTTTTTTGAAGTCGGCTTCTCCTAATTTCACTCCGAAATTAGATTCGATCACCACTACCATGTCGATATAATCAAGGCTGTCTAAGCCCAGTGTATTTTTAAGGTTAGCATCATTACTGATTTCATCTCTGTCTACCTCGAATTCATTTACCAGAAAATCATTAACGATGGCAACAATCTTTTCCCTTTCCATGTTTTTAATCAAATTTTTTAACTATTAGTGCAGAATTGGTTCCCCCAAACCCAAAAGAATTCGACAAAAATACATCAATTTTTTGATTTTTTGTTTTCGAGATCAAATTTATCTTTTGAGCCTCATTATCAGGATTTTCCAGATTGATATTAGGTGCTACGAAATCATTCTGCATCATCAGAATAGAGTAAATAACTTCACTGGCACCTGCCATCCAGCACTCATGTCCTGTCATGGATTTGGTAGAGCTCACCGGAACTTCACTTCCGAAGATCTCATAAATTGCTTTTGCCTCATTGGCATCACCAATGGGTGTAGAAGTTGCGTGAGCATTGATATAATCGATGTCTGAAGCCTTCAATCCCGACTGTTTCAACGCCCTGTCCATCGCTAAAGCCGGCCCATCTACATTAGGAGTGGAAATATGCCCTCCGTTTGAAGAAAAACCATAGCCAATGATCTCAGCAATGATAGGAACGCCTCTTCTTTGGGCAGATTCCAGACTTTCAACAATCAATGTAGCCGCTCCTCCGCTCGGAATAAGTCCGTCTCTTTCTGCATCGAAAGGTCTGGATGCTTTGGCAGGTTCATCTTCTCGTGCTGAGAATACGCCTAAACCATCAAAGCTGGCCATAGAATATTTGTTGGTTTCCTGCGCTCCGCCACAGATGATCATATCCTGAAAACCGTTTTTGATCATCATATAGGCAAGCCCTAAGGAATGCGAACCACTTGCACATGCAGCACTGATCGTAAGATTGATCCCTTTCAGTTTGAAAATAGTAGAAAGGTTCATCGTTACGGTTGAATTCATTGATTTAAAGATCGCACCCGATCCCATCAATGTAGTATCTTTCTTTTCCCTTGCAATATCAATAGATTCTACGACTGCCTGGGAAACACTGTCATTTCCATATAGAATTCCCACTTCATGGGAATCCATAAATGTTTCGTCAAGATTGGCCTGCTTCAATGCAGCAATGGTAGCCAGATAAGCATATTCGCTTTCTTCTCCCATACTGATGCGCTGGCGTCTGTTTAAGAGATTTTTAAGGTCCGGTTTTGGAACAACCCCTGTAAGGCCTGATCTGAAACCGAATTCTTTTCTCTCCTGATCTAAAACAATACCGGATTTTCCTTGATATAGGGATTCCCTGACCTCTTCTAAAGACGTCCCGATGCAGGAATAAATTCCCATTCCGGTAATTACAACCCTATTTTCCATTTGTTTATATTGAATTTAACAATGTATCAGTCTAGCAATGTAACAATGTTTTCATTGAGATCAACCCACATTGGTACGCTGGTACATTGGTATATTGTTAGATTATTATGAATAAATTCCTCCGTTAATATTAATGACTTCTCCTGTAATGTAGGAAGATTTTTTAGATGCTAAAAATGCAACAAGATCAGCCACTTCTTCTGCCTCACCGAATCTGTTGGCAGGAATCATCGCCTTCAGTTCTTCTTCATTAAATTCCTGAGTCATATCTGTTTTGATAAACCCCGGAGCTACTGCATTCACTGTAACATTTCTTTTGGCCACTTCCTGAGCAAGCGCTTTTGTAGCGCCTACCAAAGCTCCTTTTGCGGCAGAATAATTCGTCTGACCGGCTGTTCCTTTTACTCCGGATACAGAAACCATATTGATGATCCTTCCGTACTTATTACGAAGCAGCTTTTGAATAAAAAAATTGGTTACATTGAAAAATCCGTCCAGACTTGTATTGATTACATTGTTCCAGTCTTCTTTCTGCATCCACATAAACAGTCCGTCTCTCGTGATTCCGGCATTATTGACGATCACTTCTACCACAGCATCCGGATGATTCTCCTGCCATGCCGTTAAAACAGTCTGTGTTTCTTCTGTATTCCCTACATCAAATTTAAGAATTTCTCCTGTAGAACCCAATTCTTTCACTTTAGCCAAAGTTTCTCTGGCTGCGGTCTCATTGGAAGCGTAGTTGATCAGAATATGGTAGTTTTTCTCTTCTGCCAGTTTTATACAGATGGCTCTGCCGATTCCTCTGGAGCCTCCTGTTACAATTGCACATTTCATGCGTTAGTGTTTATTTCGTTTTTAGTTTTTTTTAGTAAGCTTGTAATGTCTTTTTTATTAGACAATTTATTACTGCTAATAATTACATTGCTTTGAAATATTTCTTCACTTCTTCCAGATATGGATACATCACCATATCATCAGAGAAGGCAGGAATAATTTTTCTGATGGCGTCATACAGCTCTTTTGTAGATGATGAAACCTTATCCTGGAACCCAAGATATTCAATGGCCTGGATAATCGTAATGGCTTCGATTGCCAATACTTCAAAAGCATTTTCAATAACTTTTCTGCAGATAACCGCAGCATTGGTTCCCATACTTACAATATCCTGATTGTCATTATTATTCGGGATACTGTGTACATACATAGGATTCGACAGCATCTGGCTTTCTGCCGTAGTAGATGTTGCTGTAAACTGTACGCCCTGCATTCCAAAGTTAAAACCTAATTTACCTAAATTGACAAAAGGAGGCAAAATTTCGTTGATCTTAGCATTCAAAAGATAGTTCAACTGTCTTTCTGCAAGCATTGTCAGCTTGGTAACAACAATTTTAAGCTTGTCCATTTCCAGAGAGATGTAGTCTCCGTGGAAGTTTCCTCCGTGATAAACATGCTGGTCTTCAACATTGATGATCGGGTTATCATTCGCAGAGTTGATTTCGTTCTCAAGAACTTTCTCTGTATATTCTAATGTATCGAGTACCGGACCTAAGATCTGAGGTACACATCTTAAAGAATAATACTCCTGGACTTTTTCTTTAAATACCTTTTCCTGTTCTTCGAAATGAGTATAAAGGTGATCTTCTCTCTTTCTGATCAGTTTACTGTCTGCCAGGTGAGCACGCATTCTTCTTGCCACTTCCTGCTGACCGTAATGTTTTTTCGTTCCGTTCAAAGCTTCTGATAAATGATCATCGTAAGCCTGAACAATCTCATTAATCGCACAGGAAAGTCTCAGGGAAATATCTGTAAGCTGATTAGCTTTATAAGCATTTACAATACCAATTCCTGACATTACGGAAGTTCCGTTCATCAAAGCAAGACCTTCACGGATCTCTACCTGTATCGGCTCCAACCCTTCTGCTTCGAAAACTTCTTTCGTAGATTTTCTTTCTCCTTTATAAAAGACTTCTCCTTCTCCAATCAATACCAAAGCAAGGTGAGCCAGCTGAACAAGGTCACCGCTTGCCCCTACTCCGCCATGTTCGAAGATCAATGGGGTAATATCTCTGTTGATCAGTTCCTGAAGAAGGTAAATAACAGACTGGTGTACTCCTGAGTTTCCTAATGAAAGGGTATTGAGTCTTGCCAGCATACAAGCTTTTACTTCCTGTGCAGGCAAAGGGTTTCCGATTCCTGAAGAGTGGCTTCTGATCAGGTTATACTGAAGCTGGTGGGTATCTTCATCACTGATCTTGAATTGGGCCATCGGTCCAAAACCGGTATTCACACCGTATATTACTTTATTTTTCGAAAATTCTTTTAAAAACTGAAAACTCTTATCCACTCTTGATAAAAGTGATTCATCCAGTTCTATTTTTTCATTTCCAATGATAATTTTTTGAAAGTCTTTCAGCTCTAAAAAGTTATTTATTTTCATCAATTAAAAGTAATAGTTGATAATTTTGTAAAATATTAATTATTTGTCACTAATTTTGCGGCAAAGATAAAAGTTATTATTAAAATAAAAAATCAAAGATGAGCAAAGAATTTGTTGACGTTCTTGTAATCGGGGCTGGACCTTCCGGATGCGTGTCTTCTTCGTACTTAAAGAAGAACAACGTCAACGTAAAAGTAGTCGAAAAGACAAAATTCCCCAGACTGGTAGTTGGTGAGAGCTTAATACCGAGGGTAATGGACCACTTTGACGAAGCCGGACTTTTTCCTGCACTAGACAAAATGGGCTTTGAAAAAAAGTTGGGAGCACGTTTCCTTCGTGGCGACGAGGTCTGCATTTTTGATTTCAGCAATAAATTCGGAGAGGGCTGGGACTGGACCTGGCAGGTACCGAGAGCTGATTTTGATAATACTCTTGCTCAGGAGGTTATCAATAAAGGAATTGATCTTGAATTTGAAACAGAAGTAATCGACATCCGATTTGATGGAACTGATTCTGTAACAACGGTAAGAAATAACGATGGGGAAACCAAAGAGATCCATGCTAAATTCGTGATCGACTCCAGTGGATATGGAAGAGTTTTACCCCGTTTACTGGATCTTGAAAAACCTTCAAAACTTTCTCCTCACTCTGCCATTTTCTCTCATGTAAATGATCTCAACAGAGAACCGGGGGAAGAGGGAACTTTAATTTCTTTTGACATCATTGAAACGGAGGTATGGCTATGGGTAATTCCTTTTTCTAATGGAAATACCAGTTTAGGAATTGTAGGGCCTACCGACTATATCGAAAAACTATCTGAAAATGGAGATACTACGGAAGCTTTAAGAAAAGCAATCTCACTTTCGGATTATTATGTAAAGCGTTTCGGCAATGTAGATTTTCTTTTTGAACCTAAACACCTGAAAGATTATTCATGTTCTGTGAAAAGTCTGTTTGGAAACGGTTTTGCATTGACAGGAAATGCTTCTGAGTTCCTTGATCCTGTTTTCTCTTCGGGAATGGCTTTTGCCACAGAATCAGGAATGCTGGCAGCCAAACTGGCTTTAAGACAACTGAACGGAGAAAAGATAGACTGGCAGACAGAGTATACCGACTATATTCTATATGGTGTAGATGTTTTCACCACTTATGTGAAAGAATGGTACACCGGAAATCTTCAGGAATTATTCTTCCATCAGCCGGAAAACCCGGATGTAAAGAAAAAGATATGTGCCGTATTAGCAGGATATGTATGGAACAAAGACAATCCTTTTGTGAAAAAGCACGATACGGTGATTAAGAATCTTGCGAACCTGATCAAACTGGAAAAACAGGAACAGCAAAATCAACTATAAAAAAAACGGTCTGAAAATTCAGACCGTTTTTTGTTTTTATTTCAAAGCAGCTTTGATTTCTTTTCCCAGCTTTTTACCGGTAACTTCATAGGCTGCAGCGATTCTTCCGTATTCCCATCCAAATTCTTTATTCCCTTTGTTACCTTCTACTTTATCTGCATGCAGTTTCATCACTACTTTTGAAGGATTATCAGTTTCTACAAATGTCAGATCTGCCGTTAATTTTCCGGGCTGAGAACCGATCATTCCGCCATACCATCCTGCATAGATCCATTTTGCATCAACGATCAGGGTATATTTTGTGTGAGCATCTGTTTTGAAAGCAATTTTCTTTGATTTTTCATTCAAGCCTTTAAGAAAAAAGTCAGCATATCTCGAAGATTTGAATATTCCCCACTGAGAATTCCATTCTACCCAGGTAGATTCTCCTTTTTTAGCGGTAATATCCGCTTTTCTGTTTTCCAGATACTGAGCTTCTGTAAGGTTCTTTTCGTGGAAAGTAGCATTTTCAAATATGAACTGAACGTTCACTTCGGTCTGATCTTTCAGAAAATTAAAATTTCCGGATTCAAAGTTAATCTGATCCTGAGCAAACGTTGTCGTTGCAATTGCCATAAAGAATAGCAAAAATAATTTTTTCATGGATTGTTTTATTTAAATTTTACTGCGGCAAATATAGACTAAAAGCCATTCAACAGAAATAGTAAATATTATTTTTTATTCTCTCTTCAAATGGAGAGACTGAACACAAAAAAACGACCTGAAATTCAGATCGTTTTTGTTTCTATTTTAAATTCCTTTTGATTTGTCTTGATAAAACTTTCCCTATAGACTCATAAGCAGCCGCAAGCCTTCCATATTCCATCACCGTTACATCCATCCCGGAAAATCTGTCGTATTTATTAAGTTCTACGGTCGCCAGAACCACGGAAGGATTCTCTGTTTCTACTAACTGTATGCCTCCACTCATTGCGGTAGGCATTGCAATCAATCCGGCATGCCAGCCCGGGAATATCCATTTTGTGTTCAGGATCAATGTATATTTCGCAGGAGTTTCTTTTTTAAATGAAATCTGTTTGGAAGACGCATTCAACCCCTTCAGAAGGCGATCTATATAGTCTTCCCTTTTATACTTTTCCCATTCTTCACTCCACTCCTTCCATGCTGTTTCTCCTCTTTTAGGGTTGTCCAGCACCTGCTTCTTTCTGTTTTCAAGGTATTGAGCTTCCGTAATATTTTCTTTCATGAATAATACATTCTCAAACTTAAGCTCTACATTCACCACAGACTGATCTTTCAATACTCCGAAATCTCCCGAAACAAGTTTCATCTTCTCCTGTCCGAAAGCTGCTGTTATCATCATCATGAAGAACAACAATAATAATTTTTTCATAGTTTATTAGTTTTTTTAATGCCTTGATCGTATAAAAAAGCAGGACTTCGCTTCTTTTCTTTTTGAATTTAATTTTATCTTAAATCGATAAATGTAATCGGCTTTCTGCTGTTCGGATTGAAAACCGTTTTAGACAACACATCAAAGTCTATGATTTCAATTTTAGGGCTTACTCTCAATTTTGCACGGAAGTGATCTCTAACCTCATTGACGAAACTTTCCTGTTCAGCTTCTGTACTCAATTTGATGATGATCTCATCAAGACCGATTTCATTTGCCTGAATAACGATCTGGTAGCATAAAATATTGTTGAAATCATTCAGAATATCGTTCATTGCCGGTGGATACAGTGTTGTCCCCTTATATTTGATCATCTGCTGTTTTCTACCCACTACAGGCCCCAGCCTCATTGTATTTCTTCCACATTCACATGGTTCATAGTGTGCTTTTACGAGATCCCCGGTTTTAAACCTCAGCAAAGGGATTGCTTCGACCCCCAGAGTGGTAATCGTCAGTTCTCCACTTTCTCCTTCTTTCACAGGATTTCCGTCGTCATCAAGAATTTCTGTAATGATCAGCTCAGGATGATGGTGCCCGCCCACCTGAAATTCGCATTCCGTGAAGGCTGTGCTCATTTCGGTAGAAGCATACGTAGAAAAGAGTTTTATGTCCCACTTTTCTTTGATCTTCTGCGAAAGGATATTATCTGTAAAATCCTGATTTTTGATACTTTCCCCGATGCACACTGCTCCATAAACGCTTGAATTCTTATAGTCAAGACCATGCTTTTCGGCATAATCGATCATTTTCAGTAAAAATGACGGAACGGTAATCAGATATTTGGGTTTGTATCTGAAGATAGAGTCCCATTGAAGCTCCGGAATTCCCGGACCCATTCTGACCACACTCGCACCCATTTTTCTTAAGCCTAAAAAATAAGCAAGTCCTGCCATGAAGCGTTTGTCTATCGTAGTAATCATCTGCACAACGTCTCCTTTCTGAATTCCTGCACAGGCAAAAGATATGGCTTCGTTGTAAGCCAGTCTTTCAAGGTCACTGTCTGACAACCCAAAAGTCACCGGATCTCCTAATGTTCCGGAAGTGGTACTGTAATCGACAATCTTATCCGGTGTAATACAGAAAAAATCATGATTATGCTGTTGCAGATCATTCTTCGTGGTAGTCGGGATCTTCTGAAGATCTTCCAACGTACGAATATCCCCGATCCTTATCTCATGTTCTCTGAAGAGTTTCTGATAAAAAGGTGAATGGGTTTCCAGATAAGCCAAAAGCTCATGAAGTTTTTCTTCCTGAAATTTTTTGATTTCCTGAATCTCTGCTTTCTCTATTGACGGATGAAATTCCAATGATTTTAATTTTTAAAAGGCAAATTTATTTAAAATTACACGATTGTAGGAGGTATTCATGTAAAATGTATGCATGATTTCGGTTACAGTTCTATCTGCGGAATGTAAAAGTCTGAGTATTTATATTTCCAGCAGTATTGATTGTGGTTACTCTTAAGCTATGTTCTCCTGAACCTTTGGAACATTTTTCGTCAAAAACGTAGACAAAATCATCTTTTACACGGGCAAACCGCAGCCAGTTCCCATCCAGTTCCGCACGGAATGAAACAATATCACCTACTTTAGTGGCACCTTTAAAGCGTAATGAATATCCATTTATCAAATTTCCTTCTTTCCAGTTTGGTGAAACTGATGGAAGGGTATTGTCAATGACCAATTTTGCGGTGCCCAATCTGTTGAACTTGCCTTCTACACGGTCACCATTCCAATTTCCTTTTACGGAAGTCCTGTCACTTCCATAGTCAAGGATGATTACAGCCTTATTCTTTTCTTCATTGGTTAATTTTCTGTTGGGTTTTATCTTCAAAGTATAATCATCATGTACAGGAATGTATGGACTATGTAAAACAATAGCATTGGAAGCGGCATTAGCATCTGTATCCGGTTTTTCGTAAGCATTAAAATTTACAGCATCATACACTGCGTTTTTACTGAAACTGATCTCTGCATTTTCAGTGTTGATCGTTTTTCCTTCATTAGGCATTACAATCTTATCTGTAGTTGAAACTTTGTCCGTTGTTTTGGTTAATTGAACTTTTGTGACCAGATGGCTTGTATTTCCTTTTACATCTTTTAGAATAATTTCAATATTGTGAATGTCTTCATCCTGAAGATTGATGATTCCCGTCAGATTGGGAACACTATAGTTTTGAAGCTTCATCCCCGGTAAAACAGACAAATGCTGAATGCTCATTTTATCTCTGCTGAATTTCGTATAATCTATACAGCCATTGAGATTACGGGTATCATCATAGCTCACCTTATCAATTGAAAAACCATATACCAGCTTTCCATCCATTAATAACTCCGCTTTATATATTCCAAGATTAAATCCCTGATTGGCTTTATCTACTGCTTTAATTCCAAAGCTTATCATGGGAGAATTGACTCTGACAACATCAGTAGTATAAGTATTTCCTGCCTTTTTAACGGCAATTCCGTTCGCGCCGGGCTGATAGGTACTGAATCTTCTGTCGTACCAATAGAGTCCGCTGATAACCGGAGCAACATTATCCGGAATATTAAATCCAAAAAACAACGGATTGATGCATTCTTCCGTTTTGGTATCTCTTATCTCGAAATGCAGATGAGGTCCTGCCGAGCCTCCCGTATTTCCACTCAATGCAATAAGCTGTCCCTTCGTTACAGGAAATTGCCCTGGCTGGAAAGTAATATCCTGCTCCCATTTTTCATCTTTGTATTGTCTTTCTTTTACATATTCATCAAGTTTATCGAAATATTTATTCAGGTGGGCGTAAACTGTGGTATATCCATTCGGGTGGGTAATATAAACGGCGTTTCCGAACCCATATCGTTCAACCTTGATTCGGCTTACATACCCATCTGCTGCTGCAACTACTGGTAAGTTTTCCTGGCTGTTGGTCCGCAGATCCAGCCCCATATGAAAATGATTCGTCCTTACTGCACCAAAGTTGGCGGCCAGCTGCATGGGAATATTCAGTGGATTACGGAAATAGTTTTGGGGATAATTTTGAGCCTGTGTGATAATGGCCGTTATCAGGCAGATCGCAACCATCAGTTTGGAGAAAGTTTTCATACAGCATTTGGGTTTTATGTCTACAGAATTCTAGCAATGATCGTGCTAATTTGCTATCATTGGCTGTGTTTTTATTTTTAACCGCGGATGATTGTGGAAAAGAGGTCTGTAAAACCTGGGAGAGATTATATTTAGGTTTTGACTAAAGCCAATGGATTTTGAATCTATTTTTCAAGCGGGCTAAAGCCCGCTCCTATTGAATGGAATAAATCGGGAAACAGGATCAAAAACAGGTATAAAAAAGAGACCGAAAACTCATTTATTCTCTACTCTCCACTCCCATTTTAACACTTTATCGGTTTATATTTCTGAAATTGAAGTTTTTAATAGAAATATCCACAGAAAAACATATATTATAAACCGACAAAATTTAGTAAATTTGCAGACTTAATTAATCAACGATATTGAGATATTTACAATGAGCCAATTTAAAGAATACAAAAACCTCAACCTTATTGACGTAGCAGAGAATGTAGCGGAATTTTGGAAACAAAATAAAACTTTCAATAAGAGTGTTGAGATTCGTGAGGGGCAACCTGAGTTTGTTTTTTATGAAGGTCCGCCTTCAGCAAACGGTATGCCTGGAATTCACCACGTAATGGCCAGAGCGTTGAAGGATATTTTCTGTCGTTATCAGACCCAAAACGGGAAACAGGTTTTCCGTAAAGCGGGTTGGGATACACACGGACTTCCTGTAGAGCTAGGCGTAGAAAAAGAATTAGGAATCACTAAGGAAGATATTGGCAAAAAAATTTCTATTGAAGATTATAACAAAGCTTGTCGTGAGGCAGTAATGCGTTATACCGATGTCTGGAATAACCTTACGGAGAAAATCGGATATTGGGTAGACCTTGATGATCCGTACATTACGTACAAGTCAAAATATATGGAAACGGTTTGGTGGTTGTTGAAGCAATTATACTGCAAAGACTTGTTGTACAAAGGCTATACGATTCAGCCCTACTCTCCAAAAGCAGGAACAGGACTTTCTTCTGCGGAATTAAATATGCCTGGAACTTATCACGATGTTTCTGATACTACGGTTGTAGCTCAGTTCAAAGTGAAAAAAGATTCATCTGCTTTATTCAGTGATATTGATGGAGATGTACATATCCTTGCATGGACGACGACTCCCTGGACGTTGCCATCCAACACTGCACTAACGGTAGGTAGAGACATTGAATATGTTTTGGTTAAAACTTTCAATCAATATACATTTGAACCGATAACTGTAGTATTATCCAGAGTACTTTTACCTAAAGTATTCGGTAAGAAATATGCTGAAGGTACAGATGAAGATTTTGCCAACTATACTCCGGAAACAAAAGTAATTCCGTTCAGAATTTTAAAAGAATTCACAGGAGAAAAACTTATTGATACAAGATATGAGCAATTAGTTCCTTGGTTTACACCGAACGATAACCCTGAAAATGCGTTCAGAGTAATCTTAGGGGATTTCGTAACTACTGAGGATGGTACAGGTATTGTGCATACAGCGCCTACTTTTGGTGCTGACGATGCGAGAGTTGCTAAAATGGCTCAACCTGAGATTCCTCCAATGTTGATAAAAGACGAAAATGACAGTCTTGTTCCATTGGTAGATTTACAGGGAAGATTTATTCAGGGAGAAAATGTTCCTGAAGTATTCTCAGGAAAATATATCAAGAACGAATATTACGATGAAGGAACTGCCCCTGAAAAATCATGGGATGTAGAACTTGCGATTGTGCTGAAAACAGAGAACAAGGCCTTCAAAGTAGAGAAATACGTTCACTCCTATCCACACTGTTGGAGAACTGACAAACCTGTATTGTACTATCCGCTGGATTCATGGTTTGTAAAGATGACTGCCGTAAAAGACAGATTGGTAGAGCTGAATAAAGAAATCAACTGGAAGCCAAAATCTACAGGAGACGGCCGTTTTGCCAACTGGCTGGAGAATGTGAACGACTGGAACTTATCCCGTTCAAGATATTGGGGTATCCCGTTACCAATCTGGAGAACAGAGGATCTGAAGGAAGAAAAGATCATTGGTTCTGTAGAAGAGCTATACAACGAAATCGAGAAATCGATTGCTGCAGGATTGATGGCTGAAAACCCTTTCAAAGGTTTTGAAATAGGAAATATGGCTGAATCCAACTATGAGCTTGTGGACCTTCACAAGAATGTAGTGGATAAAATCGTATTGGTTTCTGATTCAGGAAAAGCAATGAAGCGTGAAAGCGATCTGATCGACGTTTGGTTCGATTCAGGATCTATGCCTTATGCACAGCTGCACTATCCTTTTGAAAATAAAGAATTAATTGACAATCATAAAGCATTCCCTGCTGACTTCATTGCAGAAGGTGTTGACCAGACCCGTGGATGGTTCTATACGCTTCATGCCATCGGAACGGCTGTTTTTGACTCTGTTGCGTATAAAAATGTAATGAGTAACGGTCTTGTTCTGGATAAAAGCGGTCTGAAAATGTCAAAATCCAAAGGAAATGCAGTGGATCCATTCCAGACGCTTTCTACGTATGGACCGGATGCTACGCGTTGGTACATGATCTCCAATGCAAACCCTTGGGAAAATCTGAAGTTTGACAGTGATGGAATTGATGAAGTGAGAAGAAAGTTCTTCGGAACCCTTTATAACACCTATTCATTCTTTGCTTTATATGCAAACGTTGATGGATTCAATTATTCTGAAAAAGAAGTGGAAAACCGTCCTGAAATCGACAGATGGATTCTTTCTGAACTGAACTTATTGATCAAGGAGGTAAAGGCATTCTATGAAGACTACGAACCAACAAGAGTAGCAAGAGCCA
Organism: Chryseobacterium sp. FR048; assembly: GCF_056844665.1. NCBI lineage: Bacteria > Pseudomonadati > Bacteroidota > Flavobacteriia > Flavobacteriales > Weeksellaceae > Chryseobacterium > Chryseobacterium sp. FR048. Next base: position 27,374 of record NZ_JBXDSE010000015.1, read on the forward strand.
TCAGTAACTTCGTGAACGACAACTTGAGTAACTGGTACGTAAGATTGTGCAGAAGACGTTTCTGGAAAGGAGATTACTCTGATGATAAAATCTCTGCTTACCAAACTCTATATACTTGTTTGGAAACTGTTGCTAAATTATCTGCGCCAATCGCTCCGTTCTTTATGGATCAGTTGTATCAGGATTTAAATAAAGTGACAGGAAAAGAAAACTATGAATCTGTACACCTTACAGACTTCCCGGTTGCTGATGAAAGTTTAATCGACCAGGATCTGGTTGAAAAAACCCATCTGGCACAAAACATCACAAGTATGGTTTTCTCTTTAAGAAAAAAAGAGAATGTGAAAGTTCGTCAACCGTTACAAAAAGTATTGGTTCCTGTATTGGATTCTAAAACAGAAGAGCAGATTGTTGCTGTTGCAGATCTTATCAAGCAGGAAGTCAACGTGAAAGAACTACAATTGATCAATGCTGAGGAAGCATCACATTTAATTGTAAAACAGATAAAACCGAACTTCAAAGCGCTTGGTCCTAAATTAGGAAAAGACATGAAGGTGGTAGGCGCCGAGATCGCCAATCTTACTGCCGAGCAGATTTCCAGTCTTGAAAAAGAAGGAAAACTGGATGTTCAGGGATATGAGATCACTCTTGATGATGTGGAAATCTCAACAAAAGACATCCCGGGATGGACAGTGACTTCTGATGGAAAAACGACTGTGGCATTAGATTTGACGTTAACCGATGAGTTAAAATCTGAAGGAATCGCGAGAGAATTCATCAACAGGATTCAGAATCTGCGAAAAGAGAAGGATTTTGAGTTGACAGACAGAATCAATATCTCCATTGATGAGAATTCACCATTTATTGAAGATATTAAGAAAAATGAGGAATATATTTCTTCTGAAGTCTTGTCAAATAAAATAGAAATTGTATCTTCACTTTTAAATTTTAACGAAATCGAAATAGATGAGGTTAATTTTAAGATAAATATTGAAAAAAATTAACATGTAGTTATTGAATTTCAAATTCCATTTCATAATTTTATTAAAAAAGAGAAAGAATATGTCAGACGAAAGAGTTAGATACAGCGATGCTGATTTACAGGAATTTAGAGCGATTATTAAAGAAAAAATAGAAAAAGCGGAAAAAGATCTTCAGCTGATCAGAGAAAGTTTCATCAATGACCAGAACAATGGAACGGATGATACTTCACCTACATTCAAAGCATTTGAAGAAGGAGCAGAAACCTTGAGTAAAGAGCAGAACTCTATTTTGGCAGGAAGACAGGAAAAATTCGTGCGTGATCTTAAGAATGCTTTAATCAGAATCGAAAACAAAACGTACGGTGTTTGCAGAGTAACAGGGAAACTTATTCCTAAGGAAAGACTTTTAGCCGTTCCTCACGCTACGCTGAGCATCGAAGCGAAAAATATGCAGAAATAACCGTAAGGTTTGTAAAATAATATTGGGTTTATATGGTATCCTCGGATACTTTATAAACCTAATTTTTAATGTATACCCATGAGCGAAGTATTCATTTTAATCATCATCGTTGCAGCAGTTTTGGCATTTTTCAACAGAGAATGGATCAAAAACAGATTCTTTCCCGAGAAACATACCCACTACACCATCGATGATCAGTTTAATTCTGATAAACGTGACAGGGAGAAAGAAATAGACAGACTTTTGAGTAAGATGGGCAAGAACGGCATCAATGACCTTTCTGCAAAAGACAGAAAAAGACTTGATGAATTGTCTAAAATGTAAAATTTAAATATAAGAAATGGAATCTATCATAGTACATCCTAAAAATTCTATGGAGCTGAGCGCACTGAAAAGTGTATTAAAAGAAATGAACATTAAATTTGAAAAGGCTCACGTTAAAAGTTCATATAATGGACAGAAAGTAGTTAAGAAAGCCAGCGATAATAAAAATGTAAAGCCAGCTTCGAAACCGTCAAAACCTAAAGGGCAGTAATGAAAAAGATCTTAGCTATCACATTTTTGGTATTGTTAATAGACCAGGCTTCAAAAATCTATGTTAAGACCCACTTTGAGCTGAACGAGAGTGTTCCTGTGATCGAAGGTTTTTTTAATAAAACTTTTGTTGAAAATCCAGGAATGGCTTATGGCTTTCACTTCGGAGGCATCATCGGAAAATACTTCCTGGTGATCTTAAGGGTTTTCCTGATTGGAGGAATGGTCTATATGTTTAAAAAATGGCTGAAAGAGGGCGCTTCCAATTATCTTTTAGTACCCATGGCGATCATCTTTGCCGGAGCTATAGGAAATCTTATTGACGGGATGTTCTATGGAATGATCTTCGATAGCGGAACCGTATATGACGAAAGTACAGACCGATGGATTGGCTATGGCGGAATTTCTAAACTGGTATCTTTCGGACATGGATATTCTACCTTTATGAAAGGCTGTGTAGTAGATATGCTTCACTTCCCGGTTGTAGACTGGTATGTTCCAGACAGCTGGCCTTTAATTGGAGGCAAACATATTGAGTTCTTCAAATATATCTTCAATGTTGCCGATTCAGCGATTACCGTGGGGGCTGCACTTCTGTTAATTTTCAGAAAAAAAGCATTCCCGAACGGCCTTGAATTTTAAAAGATCTATTTTTCGGATGAAAAAAATAATCAAAAATATTTTTAAATTTTTCCTGCTTCTTCTGGTTGCAGGAATTATTTTTATAGCGTGGGCAAATTACAGCATCAAAAAAGACAGCGAGGCCTATGTTTCTTATCATATTGCTGAGGTACCCAAAGCTAAAACAGCTTTATTGCTCGGAACAGGTAAAACCCTGAGCAATGGTATGCCCAATGCTTATTTTGATAACAGAATTAAAGCCGCAACAGACCTTTATAAAAGCGGAAAGGTTCAATATATCATCGTAAGTGGTGACAATAGCTCAAAAGACTATAATGAGCCGGAAGATATGCAGGCAGCATTAGTCCAGCAGGGTATTCCTCAGGACAAAATTATTCTGGATCATGCAGGTTTCAGAACACTGGATTCTGTAGTAAGAGCCAAGGACATTTTCGGGCAAACTGAGTTGATCATCATTTCACAGAAATTCCACCATGAAAGAGCGGTATTTCTGGCCAGAAAAAACGGCATGAATGCCTTTGGGTATAATGCAGAAGATGTGAATAAATATGCGGGTTTAAAGACCAATCTGAGGGAATACTTCGCAAAGGCTAAAGTATATTGGGATCTTCTTCTCGGAGTAGAACCTAAGTTTGGTGGGGAGAAGATTGTGATTCCATAGTTTTATACCTTTCAAATCACTTTAATTTTACAGATGAGTGTGGAAGATAGGTTTTGGCTAAAGCCGATGGAAAAAGTTTTCTATGGTAAGGCGGGCTAAAGCCCACCTCTATTGATATAGCTGTGCATCTATTGAAATTTAGTCCATAATCTTTTGATCTTTTCACTCATTATTCCCGTCAAACCTCGTAAATTTGCAATTCATTAATTTTTAAATATAAATTTTAAACAAATGTCAAGAATTCTTACCGGCATTCAAGCCACCGGAACCCCCCATCTTGGAAATTTACTAGGGGCAATTATTCCTGCTATCGAATTATCTAAGCAGGAAGGAAATGAATCATTTTTATTTATTGCGAATCTTCACACGCTTACCCAGATCAAAGATGCGCAGACCTTAAGACAGAATACCTACGAGATTGCTGCGGCTTGGCTTGCTTGTGGATTGGATACCGAAAAAACATTTTTCTACAGACAAAGTGACATCGCTGAAACCTGTGAACTATCTTGGCATTTATCATGTTTTTTCCCTTATCAAAGATTAACATTGGCCCATTCTTTTAAGGATAAGGCAGACCGTCTTCAGGATGTGAATGCAGGTTTATTCACCTATCCTATCCTTATGGCAGCAGATATTTTATTATATGACGCAGAGATCGTTCCTGTAGGAAAAGATCAGCTTCAGCATCTGGAATTTGCAAGAGATGTCGCTTCAAGGTTCAATAACCAAATGGGTGAAATTCTTGTATTGCCACAATCTGAGCTTCAGGAAGACACCAAATATGTTCCCGGAACAGACGGGCAGAAAATGTCAAAATCAAGAGGAAATATCATCAACATATTCCTTCCTGAAAAGGAACTGAAAAAACAGGTGATGAGCATTGAAACAGACTCGAAATCTTTAGAAGATCCTAAAGATCCTGAAACGGATAAAGTATTTGCCATCTACCAACTGATTGCTACGCCTGAGCAGACAGAAGAATTAAGAGCTAAATATCTTGCCGGAAACTTCGGATACGGACATGCTAAGAAAGAACTTTTAGATCTTATTCTGACTCGTTTTGAAAAGGAAAGAGAGGTTTTCAATTATTATATGAACAATCTTGAAGAACTGGAAGCGAAACTACAGCAGGGTGCTGAGAAAACCAGACCTATTGCTTTGGAAACACTTAAAAGAGTAAGAACAAGCTTAGGATTCTAATCCTGAGTTATATACATAAGAAAACGGCTGTCTCATTTGGGATAGCCGTTATTTTTTATAAACTTAGAATAGTGAAAAATTCGTGTATTCGTGGCAAAAAAATAATCGCCACGAATGCACGATTTTTTTGATTGGTGATTTTTATAATTGGAGGCTAATATTATATTTTGTTCTTTGTAAGGATGAAATAATGCATTCCGTCAAATTCGTAGCTGATGTCCCAGCCAGGATACTGTTTGATAATCGTTTTGATGATAGACAATCCCAGACCGGTAGAAGTATGATCTGATCCCTGTTTGTAGAAACGGTTGAAGATTCGGGATTTATCTAAAGCTACAGATGATCCGCTGTTTTGAAACGTTATCCTGTCGTTTTCAATCATAATATTCAATGTTCCGTCTTCATGATTGTACTTCACAGCATTTTTCAGAAGGTTAGAGAGCAGAATATCGGCAAGATCCTGATTAAAGTCTGCTATGAAATATCCTTTTTCTATGATGTTGACCGTTACTTTTTTAAAATCAATAAAATCTTCATAGTTCTGGACCAGCTTAGTGATCATAGTGTTGAAATCAACCCCGGTTGTTTTATTAAACTGACTGTTTTCTATCTTGGAGAGCATTAATAAAGATTTGTTCAGTCCTACCATTCTCCGCAGGTCATTTTTCACTTCAGAAAGCAAGTTCATGTTCTTTTCATCAAGTTCTTCATTTTGAATCTGCAGATCTATCTTATTGATGACAATCGCGAGAGGGGTCTGAAGTTCATGAGAGGCGTTTTCAATGAATTGTTTCTGCTGGTAGAAAACAAGCTCGTTACGCTCAATCATTTCATTTATTTCCACATTCAGCTCATCAAATTCTTTGATCAGATATTTTTGTTCAAGCTCATTGGCCGGAACCCCAAACTGATATTTTTTAAGCTTATCAAGAATCTTATAAAACGGGCGCATAGCTTTATTGAGCAGATAGCCATTCACTACGACAATACTGACCACCAAAAACAGGTAAAGAACAATCAAGGCTGTGGTAAGGTCATAGATCAATTCATCTTCTTCTACAGTGGAAGTTCTGATGACAAGTCTCTGGTGATTTTTATACTGATCGATAAAGTCTGCTTCTAGGACTCTATAAGGCTGGTCTTTATCATCATACTCCATATAATACATTTTATGATAGAGCCTGCTTTTATTCTGATAATCTTTTGCTGTAATGGGATTGATTTTGAACTCATTAAATCCAAAATCATTATTATTTAAAAGCTGGGGATTCAGATATACTGCTTTGATGATCTGTATCTTTCTGTTTCTCAATCCATCATCTACATTATCGTGTACTTCGTCCAGAATATAAGCATAAAATAGCCCTGCCCATACCGCAATAATCAGCAGCAGAACCATGATCAAATATTTGATGGTGTAATATTTTAACGAAACTTTCATCAGACAAATTTATAACCTATTCCATAAACAGCCTGAAAGTCTGCTTCAGCATTCGCTATTTTTAACTTTTTACGAAGATTTTTAATTTGTGAATAAATAAAATCAAGACTGTCTGCCTGATCGATATAATCTCCCCAGATGGCTTCTGCAAGCGTCGTTTTCTGCAACGTTTTCTCCGGGTGGATCACAAAATAATACAGCAGATCATATTCTTTCCGGTTCAGGGCAAGTTCTTCTTCTCCTACCTTTACTATTCTGTTCTCCGGGTCAATGCTTATATTTTTATACTTAAGGATATTTTCTCCGTCCTGTTGATTTCTCCTGATCACAGATTTGATTCTTGCCATCAGCTCCGCAAGGTGGAAAGGTTTTGCCAGGTAATCATCCGCCCCTATTTCCAGCCCGGCAACTTTATCATCCACAGAGTCTTTTGCAGAAAGAATGATCACAGGATCTTTTTTATGCATTTTCTTGATCTCTTTCAGTAAATCGATTCCATTTCCGTCGGGCAGCATAATATCCAGAAGGATACAGTCATATTCGTAGGAAATAATTTTCTCTAGCCCGGAACTATAATCAGGAGCATATTCTACGATAAAATGTTCTGCTTCCAGAAATTTCTGTACAGTATCCTTTAATGCCGGTTCATCTTCTACGATTAAAATCTTCATACCTGCTGCTTTTATTCGCCCGTTATATCATTTAGGCTATATCAAATATATAAAATTATAGAGGAATGATAAGGAAAGAAACAGAGCCAAAGGACTAAAAACATATGATCAATACAAGACTGATATGATACAAAACCCATAATATATCGATGATATATAGGTATCCTCTGACTTCAGTTCTTCTGTTTTTCTCCATCAGTTTTTAATGGGTTTTCACATAGCGCCCTTCTGCATCAAAGACCAGACATAATCCGTTCATCAGGCAGATTTTATAAGCGTTATATTTTCTTTCAATAGACTCAACCACACTGCATGGATGACGCCTTGTAATAAAGGATACAATATTTTTTCTAATCCCGGCAGAAGAAACTGTTCCTCCGCTGCTTCTTATTAAATTCCAGTTAACCATAATGCTAATTTTTATTGTTAAACTACGATGATCTGTTAGTCATCAATTTTTTTAAAGTTTCCGTTTCTGTCAAATTCCAATTCAAGACCGTTGGAAAGTTCAGCTTTGTAAGCCCATCTCTTTTTCTCAATCTTTGTGATATAGGTATTAGGAAAATTTCTTGTAGCGTAGTTTCTGATTGAAACCGGAATAAAGCCATAAGGCAGTTTCTGTCGTTTGCCATCTATTTCCTTCCAGTTCCCGCTACTGTCAAATTCCATTTTCATCCCGTTATTCAGATAAATTTTATATTCATCAACGCCGTAGATTTCTCTATCTTCGATCACTGAACTTACCGGTAATCCCTTAAAATGGGAAGCAAGGAAGTTCTTGGTTGTTTTGGGTAATTGATTGGGATGTATTGCTCTGTCCTGTGCGAGAATCAGATTTCCTGCTAATAAGAACATTAAAATAAATACTCCTGTGATTTTCTTTACATTTCTCATACTATTATATTTCTCTGTTATGATTATGAGGCAAAGTTCCTAATCAATTTGGGAAAGAATTGGGAAAAACTATTTCAGGAAAAAGTTGGCTTGAAAATATATACCCATTTATTCAATACAAAAAACCACCAAGAATCATCTTAGTGGTTTAATCTATAGTCTGTTTTTACTTCTACGACTTATTCTTTAGCAATATCTATAATCTTATAATCAGATTTCAATTTCATAAGATCTTCTTTTGAATACACAATCGTATCCCCATCAAAGCTGTCAATATGATTTAGCTTTCTTAATTTGACAGAAGCATGACCACTTTTGTGAAAAACGACAGCTCCGTCTTTCACATCAAGCACTTTCATTTTGTTATAACGATGATCATCAATTCTCAGGGTATAAATATCTCCTATCTGTATATTATCAATTGTATCAACATTTTCAGGTTCAGGATTTGAAGTAGACATCAGTTTCAGAAAGATTACTGTTCCTATTACAATGGGTAGCAAAAACATCCAGACAGCAGGTTTTATCTTGTTTTTAATATACTGAACTCCTTCAAATACTTTATTGGAAATTTCACTGGGACGGAAATATTTTTTACATGCAGCACAGGTTACTGTTACTGTTTTAGAGGTCGGAAAAACCGGTAATCCAAAAATCAGATATTCCTGATACCCCTCCATTAGAAGACTTCCGTTTTCACCACAATGAGGACATCTTATATGATTAACCAATTCTGAAATCCTTCTACTTCTCCCCTTTCCTATGAGTATCATTGGCTTTTACTTTTAATTCTATTGGTTCACTGTAATTTTTAGGGGTATCGTAAAATGGATATAAAATTTTCTCATCTGCAAACTTCCCATCAATATCCATATAATGAGGTGCCATAGCCAAAACCATATTCCACTGCCCATCAACACCTATATATTTCTCCATATCTTTATATCCATCATGCTCCTCAAGAGCCGATTGTACAAAATTTAAAATATAATATCTTTCCGACGCTTTGATCCTTTTAATATCATCTATATCAAGAATAACAAGAAGCTTATTCCCATTAATTCTGGAAAAATATTTAATATTTCTTTTGTCCAGCTCGCCCTCTAAAATATCATTCATATAGTTTTTGATATGGAATGAAGTACTGTCTGTTTCCATTTTAGGATCATTGGTCAGCTTTTCCATATCGGCCTTCAGATACGCTTCTCTTTTATCTTTGGGTTTTTCAGGTTCATCTTTTGATTTAAACCATCCTACAATCAACAAACCGATAAAGCCGAGAATTGCAATAAGGATAATAAAACATCCGCAGCCATGCCATACAGGTCGGGAGTTCGGATTTAGGTTATGCTGTGACTCGAAACTGTTTTTCATTCCATCTGTAAACTGATTAAAAGAAAATGTAGCGTTGCAATGGTTACACACCGCCATATTATCTTTAGATGTTGAAAAAACAGGAACAAAAAAGAAATGAAAATACCTTGCAATAGTCCCTGCAGTCATGGTATTTGTCTGATGACAATTAGGGCAGGTACATCCCTGTAATGGGTATTGATTTTTTAAAACGGACTTTCCAGTCCCGAAAAGAAATAGCATTAGTTTTTGATTTTTTCAAAAATAGCTTTATTTATCAATATTCTTAAAAATCATCAAAAATTTTTCTACCTATCAGAACTTTAAACCTATACTTATAAAAATAAGCAAACCACCAAAGTACATTCTTTAGTGGTTTGTCTGGATAAGAATATTTTTGAAGCTTTAATTCAAGCTTTACTGTTTCTTCAATGTTTACAGATATTCTTTAATCTGCTGAAGATGGGTAATGGCCTTTAAGCCGACTTCTTTTTTGTCTTCTTTATAGACATCAAAGAAAATAGACTCCATACCGAAATCTCTTCCTCCCAGAGCATCAGCAATCCAATCATCACCAATCATGATGCTTTCTTCTTTTTTAGCATCAGATAACCCAAGTGAATATTCAAAAATCTTTGGATTTGGCTTTCTTACGCCTACTGCATCTGCACTGGTAATGGTTTCAAAATAAGGTGCAATACCGGATAAGGTACATTTCCTTTCCGTTACTTCCTGAAAGCCGTTGGAAATAATGTGAAGTGTATAATTTTTAGCTTTCAGATATTCAAGAACATCTTCTGCCCCTTCTACCAATTCATTATGACTGACAATATTATCCAGAAAATTTTCTTCAAAATAAAGTGCCAGTTCCTTGTCATCCACTCCAAAATGCATGAAGGAATCATAAAAACGGTGTTCTCTCAAATACTCTTTGCCTATTATTCCATCTCTTATCTTCTCCCAGAGGTCTTCGTTTATATCGTGATAAACAGCATGAAATTCTTCGAAGTCAATATGGTACTTCGAACTGATTTCCTGTTTCTCAAAAAGATCTTTGATGGTGAGATAGGCATTTCTGCGATGATCCCAGAGCGTGTTGTCCAGGTCAAAAAAAACGTGCTGCATTTTCATACAGCACAAAGTTAGTCATTTTAATTTTTTGAAATAGGATAATTCTTGCTCTTGCTTTTCACAATTTCAAGGCTTTTGGAAAAATTCAGCAAAAAATCAATTGTTTGTTTTTTAGGTTTCAAAGTTTTCACTTTTAAGGAGTCATTTTTTTTCATAAGCGAAGTATGTTTTCCTTAAAACGTGAAATTTTACGAAATATTATCTATCTTGTTAATATTATGTTATTTTCATCCATGATTTTTCTCAGGTTTATAAGAGCATAGCGTACTCTTCCCAAGGTGGTATTGATGCTCATATCCGTATGGTCCGCAATTTCTTTGAAGCTCAGCCCGTCAAAAAATCTTAATTTGATTACTTCCTGCTGATTCAGAGGAAGAAACTGAAGCATCCTCAACAGATCTTCCTGGATCTGGTTACTCACCAACTGATCTTCAATATTTTCTGAAGGCTCTCTGATCAGATCAAAAATAGAATATTCATCTGTCTCAAATGTTGTTTCCGAAACTTTGATATTTTTGGCTTTTGATCTGAAATGGTCGATGATCAGATTGTGGGAAATTCTTTTTGCCCAAAGAATAAATTTTCCTTCTTCGTTATAACGCCCTTCTTTCAGCATTACAATAATTTTCATGAAGGTATCCTGAAAAATATCGTTGGCTAAATCTTCATCATTAATTTTGTAAAAAATGAATGTAAAAAGTTCTCTCTGATGGCGATGAATAAGGGTTGACAATGCGCCCTCGTCGCCTTTCTGGTAAAGCGAAATTAGTAAACTATCCGATTTTGATTTCATAACTCTTCTCAATATAAATATTTGCAGACAGGCATTCCTCCAGATATTTCATCTGGCTTTTGCTGTATATACAAAACAGTTCTTCAGAGTAGAGTCTCATCAATAGGCGGTACACTTATATTATGGTGTAAATATAATAATTTTTTAATAACTGTTAACCTATTATTAAATTTTCACAAGAAAAATTTAAAAAAAATCACTTAAACATGTCATGAATAAACACAGTAGGGATATTTAATGTAAAATTAATATTCAGACCTTTCATTTCTTTTCCGTTCAATCGGGTATCTCCGATAGGAAAAGCATAGCCTCCGGTAAGGTCCAGCATTCCAAAAAGGGTAACTCCTATTTTCGGTGCAATGTATTTATTAGTCCCTTCTACTCCTGCCAGGAAGTAATAGGAATGATAGAAGTCTACATTCTTTTCAAAATTGAGCAATACATCTGCCTGCAGCTTCGGCATAATGGCAAATTTGGAATCAGCAGAGCCCATCAAGGCAGAGCCCCCCAATCTGTAAATGACATCATCATTTTTAAGAAATAGCAATTTACCGCCTATTTCACCGAAACTCTGATTCTGATAGGTATACCCTACACTGATCATTTTATGCATTGTATACTGGGCTTTTGCCAGCGTACTCAGAAAAAATACGGAAAGAATTACAACTGCTGTTCGAAAATTCATCATCTCTCAATTTATTAAGGTGTAAAATTAAAAAAAACTGCCTTACCGGAAGGTAAAGCAGTTCATAATATTTGTTCAGAAGAAAAAATTAAATTCCGAAAGCGGCTTTAATTTCTTCTACTTTGTCTAATTTTTCCCATGTGAAGAATTCAAGACCTTCCAACGTAAGCTCATTCTTATGCCCTTTGTTGAATGTTTTATCAGCTACATAATGCTCTTTACCCATATGTCCGTAAGAAGCTGTTTCCTGATAAATAGGGTTTCTCAATTTTAAGTTCTGCTCAATTGCATAAGGTCTTAAATCAAAGATCGCAGACACTTTTTTAGCGATTTCACCATCGTGAAGATCAACTTTTGCAGTTCCGTAAGTATTGATGTATAAACCACAAGGTTCAGCCACACCAATCGCATAAGAAACCTGTACTAACACTTCATCAGCAACACCTGCTGCTACAAGGTTTTTAGCAATGTGTCTTGTTGCATAGGCAGCACTTCTGTCCACTTTTGAAGGATCTTTTCCAGAGAAAGCACCACCACCGTGAGCTCCTTTACCACCGTAAGTATCAACGATGATCTTTCTACCTGTAAGACCGGTATCTCCGTGAGGACCACCGATTACAAATTTACCTGTAGGATTGATGTGATATTTGATCTGATCGTTAAATAACGCCTTGATCTCTTCTGTCTGTAAAGCAACCACTCTAGGAACAAGGATGTTCTTGATGTCTTCACGGATCTTGTTCAGCATTTCTTCTTCTGTTCCGAAGTCATCATGCTGAGTAGAAACTACGATAGAATCGATTCTGATTGGTTTATGATCATCTGAGTACTCAATCGTTACCTGGCTTTTTGCATCAGGACGTAAGTAAGTGATTTCTTTATTTTCTCTTCTGATTGCAGAAAGCTCTTTAAGGATGGTATGAGCAAGATCCAAAGCAAGAGGCATATAGTTTGCCGTTTCATTGGTTGCATACCCGAACATCATCCCCTGGTCACCTGCTCCCTGTGCATTTGCTTTCGCTTCAAAAGACTCATCATTTACAGCTCTGTCAACCCCCTGGTTAATATCAGGTGACTGCTCATGGATCGCAGAGATTACTCCACAAGAATCTCCATTGAACATATATTCTCCTTTTGTATACCCGATTCCGTTGATTACTTCTCTGGCAATCGTCTGTACATCAAGGTAAGCATCAGATTTTACTTCTCCAGCCAATACAACCTGACCAGTAGTCACAAGAGTTTCGCAAGCTACTTTTGAATCCTTGTCATATGCTAAAAAATGATCGATTAATGCATCGGAAATCTGATCGGCAATTTTATCCGGATGTCCTTCTGAAACGGATTCAGATGTAAATAAATAAGACATATTATTCTTTGTTTAGATTAAAAAAATAGTGTTGAAGAAAAATATGAATAAAATTGCCCAGAAAAAAGAATACTGTTTTAGCATTTTTTTATAGAGGTTGCAATCAGGTCAAATTTTTCCTCGTAATAAACGTCAGCAAATTTAAGCACTATTTTTGTAATACTCAAAATTTTTGTTTACTAATTGTTTTTTTCTTTAAATTAATGATTTATATCACTTTAAAGCATTCTGATTATTGTGGCTTGATGCTCACAAATTCTTTCGGACTTTCGTGGTAATTCAACTTAAGCTCTAAAGAATTTTTGATAGAATGTGCCAATTCATCAATGATCTTCTGCTTGAAGGTAGGCTTGTAATAAATAATACTGATCTCTCTGTAAGGGAAAGGTTTTTTGAATCTGAAGACATTCTTCTTCTGCTCTTCTGAAAGCTGGCTCAGTGCAAGCTCAGGCAGAATACTGATTCCTCCTACTTTATCTACCATATGTACCAAAGTCTGGATATTGGAAGCCAGGAAATCTAAATTCTTAGGTTTCAGTGTATTTTCTTTCAGATGACAGATATTTTCAAACTGATTTCTCAGGCAGTTTCCTTCTTCAAGTAACCATACCTTTTCTACATTCAGCTCTTCAGGGATTATATAAGCATTCTTTTTGTTCGCCTCAGTATTGGAGCTATAGATCATCAGCTCTTCGTTGAAAAGGAAGTCCTGATAAAATTCGTCAGCCGTATCATAAGGAGTAGAGATAATTCCTGCATCCAGTTCCCCGGCTTTCAAAGCTTTAATAATATTATCCGTTGTCATTTCTTTTACATTCATCTGAATCTTCGGATTTTCTTCAAGGAATTTAAAGATCTCCGTAGGCAGAATGAAAGAAGAAACGGTAGGAATGATTCCCAGATTGATGGTTCCTCCTAAAATATTATTCAACAGGTTGGCTTTGTTTTTCAGTTCATTGACAGATTCTATGATCACCTTCGCCTGATCAATGATCTGAAGCCCCACATCTGTAGTACGAATGGGGTGAGTAGTTCTGTCGAAAACTTTCACATCCAGTTCATCTTCAAATTTCTGTATCATGGCACTTAACGTAGGTTGGGTAATGAAGCAGGCCTGAGCCGCTTTACCAAAATGTTTATACTTATCTACAGCGATAAGATACTCCAGTTGCTGAATGTTCATTTGATTAATATTATCTATTACAAAGATATAACGTTTTTGTTATTAGCAATTAAAAATTCAGGTAAATTTGATATTCACTACCTTTACACTTGGATTTAGAAAAAGAAAACAATTATTCAAATCATCAATTATATGGATTCTAAAAAATTAACGTTAAGCAACGGTGCACCTTATTTTGAGCATCAGGATTCCCAGACGGTAGGACCAAGAGGCCCGGTATTGCTGCAGGACTTTGTACTTCAGGAAAATCTTGCACATTTCGTTAGGGAAAGAATTCCTGAAAGAATTGTACATGCCAAGGGAAGCGGAGCCTATGGAACCTTCACTGTAACGCATGACATCAGCCAATACACCAAGGCAAAACTTTTCTCAAAAGTAGGAAACTCATGCAGAATGTTTGCCCGTTTCTCTACAGTAGGCGGAGAAAAAGGAAGCGCAGATACGGCAAGAGACCCGAGAGGTTTCGCACTGAAATTTTATACAGAGGATGGAAACTGGGATCTTGTAGGAAACAACACTCCGGTTTTCTTCATTAAGGATGCTAAAAAATTCCCGGATTTTATTCATACTCAGAAAAGAGTTCCGAAAACCAACCTGAAGAGCGCCACCATGATGTGGGATTTCTGGAGTTTAAATCCTGAATCTCTTCACCAGGTTCTTATATTAATGTCAGACAGAGGAACGCCATACGGCTACAGGCACATGCATGGTTTCGGATCTCATACGTTTTCTATGATCAATGATAAAAACGAAAGAATATGGGTAAAGTTCCATTTTAAAACCAAACAGGGCGTAAAAAACTTTACGGATGAAGAAGCGGTAAAAATGGCAGGAGAAAATCCTGACTTCGCTCAGGAAGATCTATGCAATGCAATCGAAAACGGAGATTTCCCGAAATGGACCATGTACATCCAGGTGATGACAGAAGAAGAGTCCAAAGATTTCAGATGGAATCCTTTCGATGTGACCAAAGTATGGTTCCACGATGATTTTCCATTGATTGAAGTGGGGGAAATGGAACTGAATGAAATTCCAGTCAACTACTTTGCCCACGTAGAGCAATCTACGTTCTCACCGAGCAGCCTGATCAATGGAATCAGTTTTTCGCCGGACAAAATGCTTCAGGGAAGACTATTCTCTTATCCTGACGCTCACCGATACAGAGTAGGAGTAAATGCTCACCAACTGGAAGTAAACAGATGTCCTTTCGCTGTTAACAATTATCAGAGAGACGGATATATGGCAGATTCCAGCGAGTATCAGGATAAACCGAATTACTACCCCAACAGTTTCGATGACATCAAGCCGGATTCATCTTATAAAAACTATGAATATGAGCTTGACAGTGCGCATGTAGCCAACTACAACAGGAATGACAACGACAGTGATCATTACACTCAACCAGGGCTTCTTTACTCAAAAGCAATGAATTCTGAAGACAGAGAGAGACTTATTCAAAACATTGTAGGAAGCATGAAAGGCATCAGTGGGCCTAAAAAAGATGAAATTATCAACCGTCAGTTATGTCACTTTTTCCGCGCCAACATTGAGCTTGGCATGAAAGTGGCTTCTCAGCTAAACGTGAATATTGATGCAAATATGATGAATCATTCCAAATAATCATATTGAACAATAAATAAAAAAAAAGGAAAAAAAAATAATATTTTTTCCTTTTTTTTGTAAAAAATTCATAATTTGCAAAGGATGATATTTTAAAGTGGAAAAATGAGTTACGAAAATATATTATTAAAAAAGGAAGATAAATTATCTATCATTACTATAAACAGACCTGAGAGTTTAAATGCATTGAATGCAAAAACAATTCAGGAGATCAGTACTGCTTTGGATGAGCTTGCTTCTGACAATTCCTGTAGGGTAATTATCCTTACCGGAAGCGGAGAAAAGTCTTTTGTAGCAGGAGCTGACATTAAAGAATTCAGTGATTTCGGACAAGAAAAAGCTGAGGAACTTGCAAGAAACGGACAGAATATATTGTTCAACAAAATTGAGAATCTATCTAAGCCTGTCATTGCAGCCGTAAACGGTTTTGCATTAGGAGGAGGTTTAGAGCTTGCTATGGCATGCCATATCAGATATGCATCGGAAAACGCCAGATTGGGTCTTCCTGAAGTAACATTGGGATTAATCCCGGGATACGGAGGAACACAAAGGCTTCCAAAGCTTGTAGGAAAAGGTATTGCCAACGAAATGATCTTCTCTGCCAAAATGGTCCCTGCTCAAAAAGCAAAAGAGATCGGCCTGGTGAATGAAGTATACCCTATTGAAGAATTATTAACCAAAACGAAAGAATTAGCGAACACGATTGCCCACAATTCACCAATGGCAATATCCAAGGCTATTAATGCCGTTAATTTATCTGACACGGATAAAGGTTTTGAAACTGAAATCAAGTATTTCGGCGAGCTTTTTGAAATGGAAGATAAGAAAGAAGGAGTGACTGCTTTCCTTGAGAAAAGAAAGCCAAACTTCTAATCTTTCAAAAGATTTTAATCCAAATTATTTCGAAAAAACTAATGCTGCGGTATGAATAAGTTTGACAAAGCTTATCTAAAAATGGCCCAGGAATGGGCACAACTCTCCTACTGTAAGAGAAAACAGGTAGGGGCTCTTATCGTAAAAGATAGGATGATTATTTCAGATGGTTATAACGGTACTCCTATGGGGTTCGAAAACTGCTGTGAAGATGAAGAGGGAAAAACGCACTGGTATGTATTGCATGCGGAAGCCAACGCTATATTGAAGCTGGCCGCTTCCACACAATCTGCAAAAGGTGCAACGTTATATCTGACGTTGTCACCCTGCAAGGAATGCAGCAAGCTGATCCTGCAGGCAGGTATTACAAGACTGGTGTACATTAATGAGTATTCGGATGACGATGGAATATCGTTCCTGAGAAACCATAATATTGAAATAGAACAAATATCGGACTGTGAACTAAAAAAATAAGCACAAATGACTTGGGATGAAAAGATCAAAGATTTTGAAATATTTCTTCGTTTCGAAAGAAATTTTTCAGACAACACGCTCGACGCCTACGTTCGGGACATTAAAAAACTAAAAGATTACGCAGAAGAGGATCTGGAAAACGTCGGTCCGGATTCTATAGGTTACGAAAACCTGCAGGAGTATATCTTCAATCTTTCTAAACAGAAATTCAGTGAACGATCGCAAGCAAGATGGATATCTTCCATCAAAGCCTTCTTCAAATTTCTGCTGGAGGACGAATATCGTGAAGACAACCCTGCAGCTCTACTCGAAGGCCCTAAGCTCGGATTATACTTACCGGATACCTTAAGCCTTCCTGATATCAACAAGATTATTGCTGCCATTGAGGTCAATACAGATCTCGGAAAAAGAAACCAATCCATTATCGAGGTATTGTATGGTTGCGGACTCCGTGTGTCTGAACTTATTGATCTGAAGATCTCCAATATCAACTTCAAGGAGCAATACATCAAAGTACACGGAAAGGGAAACAAAACCCGTTTTGTTCCTTTGGCAGATTATACAGCTGAATTATTAGAAAGCTATATTAAAGAGGTACGCTCCAAAGGTAAGATCAACAAGAAATATGAAGACACCCTGTTTTTGAACAGCCGTGGAACTTCCATGTCCAGAGTGATCGTATTTCTTATTATTAAAGAACTTACTGATAAGGCAGGGGTCAATAAAAAAATATCTCCACATACATTCAGACATTCTTTTGCCACGCATTTGCTGCAAAATGGGGCAGATCTTCGTTATATTCAGGAAATGCTGGGACATTCCAGTATTACCACAACGGAAATCTATACGCATCTTAAGACAGAAGAACTAAGGGATGTTATCTTGAGTTATCACCCTAGAAATATTAATATTGCTCAATAAGATAAGTTTCGTCTTATCTTTGAGAAATACTATCAACAGATGAAATTATTGAAATATTGCCCAAGCTGTGGCAAAGAGTCTTTACATTGGGACGGTGAAAAGAAATGGAGCTGTCCTGAATGTGGTTTTACCTTGTACAACAATGTGGCAGGTGCTGTAGCCGTTGTCATCAGATGTGGTGATGAAATCTACCTTACCAGAAGAAACAGAGATCCTAAAAAAGGAAAACTGGATCTGGCCGGGGGATTTGTTGATCCCAGAGAAAGTGCGGAAGAAACCTGCAAAAGAGAACTCTTTGAAGAACTACAGCTGAATATTGATATTTCAAACCTAAAATACCTTACAAGCCTTCCAAATGTTTACCAGTATAAGGAAATTGATTACAACACAATTGATCTCTTTTACGAGTATAATGTTGCTGAGAAGTTTGAGGTCAATCTTGAACTTTCAGAGATCTCAGAAGCGGTATGGATCCCTTTACAGGAACTTGACCTTGATGAGATTGCTTTTGACTCTCAGAAGAGGTTTTTTGAAGGGTATATAAAGAAATAATTTTTGTAAATAAAAAGCTCCCGCAGATCTGAAGATCCTGCGGGAGTTTTATTTATTATTTTTTCGGAATAGAAAAACTGTTTTTACAGCTAGTACGTTTTGTTCTTCAGCATTTCATCAAAATACTGGATCAGCAAGGTTCTTTCCGCTTCCGAAAGATTAGCTTCCTTATGATAAACAATATAGCCTGGCAATGGCATTGTCTTATGCTTAAGAGCCTCAATAGATCTATCCAGCATATTCTCTTTTAATTCCTTATTATAAGTTCCCCAAATAGAAAAGTTGAGATGCTCCCGCCCTTCATTGATATGGCTTTTTACAGACCATGAAATAGGTGCTACAAAAGCATATTTAGGATAAACCGTTTCATTGGAATGGCAGTCATAACAGGCATTTTTAAGCATGGTCCTTACCTTTTCCGGAGCTTTTCTCGAATCAACGAAATTCACGGCAGAATCAACCGGTTTATTCACTCTGTCAATAGGTATAAACTGGATCAGAGCGAAAGCTACCAAAGTCCAGAGTATTATTTTTTTTACCATCTTCATCTACTTATACTTATTTTACCGGAGTTATTACTGCAGTATTGGATTTCAGTTCTTTTTTAGCTTCCTGCTTCACTGTTTCCGGTTCTTTTGAAGTCTCAGCCGGAGGTACTGCAGGTGCGGGAGGAGGGGTTCCTTTTGGATTATCAAATGTTCTTGTATCTTTCAGATCCCATTCTTCTCTGGTTTCCCATAATCCTCTTACCACTGCTTTTTTATAGAAAACAAAAGCATCTTCTGCAAAAGTTTCTTTGGCAAAGTCTGCCTCGTCCCAATATTTATTTTCGTTATTATCTACAAGTATTCTTACAATATATTCACCTGGCTTCAGGATACTGAATTTCACGTCACTCCCTTTTGTATATTTCTGATAAACAGCCTTCTCAGAATCATCCAGAAGCTGGATCCAGTAATAGGTAGCAGGAGCATTTTTCAGCGTAAATTCTAGACTTCCGAATTCATCTGCCTTAGCAATATCAAAATCAAAACGTTTTGACTGTACATTTTTGGTATAGAATGAAGATACAGTTTCCTTAGGAATTGTCAACTGATAACTCTTACCAATAATAAAGTCTGACTGAACCTGAATCTGATAAGGATTGGTTTCTGAAATAATGGCTTTAAACGGTACTGTATTTAAACTGTCTCCTTTAACGTTTAATTTCCATTTTGACGGATCAATTTTATCAATAATATAGCTTGACACTACTTTAAAATCTGTTTTGGGAGGCAATGAAGCACCACCATTGTCACTGTCAAGGTCCATTACATTCTTCTTGTTATACCTGTAAAATAAAGAGACACTGTAAGCACTGTCTTTTTTTGGACCAATATTATGGCTGAACATAAGTTTCTCGTTCGCGGTCTGCCCTACATCACTTTTCACCGCATCAAACCATATTCTCACAGAGTCTGATTTCGGATTATGGGTCACTTTTATATCCTTCAGCTTTTCACTCAGCGATTTCACCTTCACTTCTTCAGGATGGCCTTCAAAAAGCATTACAACTCCACCTGCAGTTTCTTTCATTTCAGAATATTTCAGGGCTTTTTTGGAAGGATAAACACTTAAGTTCAATCCTGAGATCGATTTTTGAACATCAATAGGCTCTTTCAGGAATCCTATTTTTTCTTTTCCTGGATCGTAAACCGAGTTCCCATTATCATCGTCAAAGGCAATGATCTTATATTTTCCCGGTGACAGATAATTCAGCTCATAATAGCCATCGTCATCAACTTTGGTGATATAATATGGCTTTTGTCTATAGTTCATGGTATCTTTCAGCTGATAGAGACCTACTACAAGTTTGTTCTCGTTATTTCCGGACTTCTTTTTAATCGCCAGAGCATCTTTTACTTCCCCACTCACATACATATCATCCAGCTTATCTCCTGTAGAAAATGCAAAATTGAAATAACGGAGGATATTCGCCTCGTTGTTATCCACAATTGAATTTCCAAAATTGAAATTATAGGTTGTATTAGCCTGAAGAGTATCTGCCCATTGGATAAGGACAAATTTATTGGCAATATTAGACGGAAGAATCCTCTTGATATTTTTAATGGGTGGCGAAATGATCAAGTTTTTATTAATATCCTTTAAAGTAACATACTCATCAAAATCCAGACGGAGTTCGTGAATATCTCTTTTGACATTAATCCTTGTGGTATCAATGTTTGAACTTAAAAATTTTGGTGCCAGTGTATCTTTTGGTCCACCCACAGGCGATCCTACTCTTGCACAGGAGTGTACAAGAAAACTGATAACGAATAATAAAAGAAACCTTTTCATGAAAATGTTTAAGCAAAAGTAAACATTATTCTCCAAAAACTTCCTGTCCGGAATTCAAACTATCTTTATTGTCATTCATCACCGTATGAAGTTTATCTTTCTGTAAAGGGAAATCTTCGAATAATCCGGATAATGCCAATGCTGTATATACTTTGTTTGAATATTTGTTCCCGATCGCTACAATGGTCACTTTAGACTTGAGAAGGTGCGCAAATACTGAGTTGGTTCCATGCCACCATCCGTTGTGATAGGTTAGCTTTTCTCCGTTATCAAATATCTTCATTCTGAATCCCAGTCCGTAATTATTCATTCCCGACTTTTCATTGCTATAAGGTGTGAAAACCATCTGCATAAGATCCGGTTTCAGGAAATCCTTAGAGAACATCGCTTTTGAAAAGTTGTATAGATCTCTAGGGGTTGTATACACATTTTTATCTCCATAGATCAGATCCAATCTATCCAACGGGTATAGTTTATTTCCACCGTAATAGAAAGACTGTGAAGCGGTAGGAATATCTTTTTCCTGGAAAATATAGGAATTGGTCATTTTAAGCGGCGTGAAAACCATTTCTTTCATCGCCTGCGGAAACGGTGTTTTTGTTACTTTCTCAATCAACAATGCCAGTAAAGCAAAATTCGTATTGCAGTACATAAAACCTGTATCGGTATCTCTTGCCAGATCAGGCTTGTATTTGATGATCATATTCAGAACATCCTGATTGGTGATGAACGGTTTTGAAAGTTCTGCCGGTGCAGGCTGTATTTTGGTGATAAAGTATTCGTATTTCGGAAGCCCGCTTCTTTGGTCCAGCAAAGTCTGAACTGTAACATTAGGATAAGGGAACCCCGGGAAGTATTGAGAAAGATGGTCAGACAGCTTTATTTTCCCAGCTTCCACCAACTTCATCATCGCCATAGCCGTAAGTGTTTTTGAAACTGAAGCTACGTGAAGCGGCGTATTTTTATCGATTGGCATCTGATTGCCTTCCCTTCCGAAACCTCTGTAGTTTTCATATAAAATTTCGTCGCCTTTAGCTACTAAAATTCCCCCGCTAAGGTCTCCTCCTTCCCATACTTTTTTATAGTACTGGTCTATATAACCAGCCAATGATTCTTTATTGGAAAGCTGCCCATCTTCTTTTGTAAAAACATGACTTAAATCCACATTCCCGTAATTCGGAAGATTCGTGGTATTTTCAGCTGAAGTCTCTTTGGCTTCAGATTTATTTTTACAGGAAAAAAGGGATAAGGCGACCGTTACAGCAAGTACTAAATTACGCATCTTCATAAGATTCAAAAATGAGCGGCAATTTAGTAAAAGTCAAAAGTAAATTATAAATATGAAGGTGATATTATGAATAATTTAACATAATGAGCGCGAAGTATAGAAAACAAAAGACAAATTCACTTTCTGTAAATTTGCCTTTTTATTCTTTCCTGCTTTATTTATTAGCAATATGTAGCTACAATCTTATCCACAATAAACTGTGCCAGCTTTTCTTTGCTCTGATGAGTCCAGCCAGCAATATGCGGAGTCACAATGGCTTTCTCAGAACCTAATAGGTATTTCAGATCTTCATTCTCGGATTCTATATTCTCAAAAGAAGATTTTTCGTATTCCAGAACGTCAAGACAAGTTCCTTTTACCTTTCCTGATTTTAATGCTTCTACTAAACTTTTAGTATTCACATTTTTCCCCCTCGCTGTATTCACAAAATAGAAGTCATTTTTCATCTCAGAAATAAACTTTTCATCAATAAGATAATGAGTTTCTGAAGTCAGAGGAATATGCAAACTTAAAACCTCAGCAGATTCTTTTAATTCGTCTAACGTAACCTGTGTTGCAAATTCATCGGAAAGACCGGGAAGAATATCATGGAAAATCACTCTGCATCCAAATCCGGAAAGCCTTTTAGCTGTAGCTTTCCCCATATTTCCATACCCTATTAACCCTACTGTTTTGCCCAACAGTTCATCGCCTCTGTTTTCTTCGCGTTTCCATATCCCGTTTTTCACTTCCTGAGAGGCAATAAAAAGTCTATTCATAATGACAAGCAGCATTCCTACCACATGTTCAGCTACGGAATCTCTGTTTCCTTCCGGGGAATTGATCAGTTGGATCCCCAGTCTTTCAGCGACAGGAATATCAATATTTTCCATTCCCGCACCTACTCTTGCAATAAACTTCAGTTTTTTTCCTTTTTCAAGAAAGTTTTGATCTAAAGGAATACGGCTTCTGATGATAATTCCGTCATAATTTTCGATTTTATCACAGACCTCATCATAAGAGGAAGTAAAGTCTTCTTCCAATATAAAGTTCTTTGCTAAAAGCTGTTCGGTGATAAGGGGGTGGTTTTTATCTAAAAGGAGAATTTTCATTTTTTAAACACAAATGACACTAATGGTTTCACAAATAACACAAATTATAACGTTCCGTTGATTACTCTTTTTACACCATTTTTGAATTGAAGTGTATTAAAGTTAATCAACATTCCAAGTTTACAATGGCTTAAACGAAGATAAGTAAGTATTTGAGCCATATGAATATCATTTAATGACTCAACGGATTTTATTTCTAACACAAATTTTTCCTCAATCAAAAAATCAAGTCTATAGCCAACATCCAATTTAATTTCATTATAAACCAGAGGCATTGACTTTTGTTTTTCTACCAATATATCATGTTTATTCAACTCATAAAATAAACATTCTTCATAGGCGCTTTCCAAAAGTCCTGGACCTAAAGCTTTATGAACCAGATAACCTGCCTCATAAACGATTTTTGATATTTCATTTTCTGAAACATTCATTTTTTCCATCCTATCGGGCACCAATCATTTGTGGAAATTTGTGCCGGACATTTGTGCTATTTGTGTTTTATAAGATTTTTACTTTTTATTTTTCTTCGGTTCCTCTGGTTCCTGTGGCTCCTGGAATAATTTCTTAAGCTCTACAGATTCCAGTGGTTTCATTCTTCCGGAAAGGATTAATGAAAGTTCTTTTCTGCGGAATGCAGCAGCGTATCTTTCTTTTTCCTCTTCTGTTTCCGGTACCATATCAGGAATAGGAATCGGTCGGTTGAATTCATCTACCGCAACGAAAGTATAGATTCCTGAGTTTGTATGAATTTTTTTCTGATTAATGGGATCATCTGACCATACATCTACATATACTTCCATAGACGTAGAGAATGCTCTGGAAACTTTAGATTCCAATACCACTACTCCGCCTTCCGGAATCGGGTGATTGAAGGAAACGTGATTTACAGAAGCGGTAACAACACGTCTTTCGCAGTGTCTTGCTGCAGAAATAGAAGCACATCGGTCCATTTTTGCCAAAAGCTCACCACCAAAAAGATTTCTTAAAGAGTTGGTTTCGTTCGGAAGAACGATATTAGTCATAATGGTCAGGGATTCTGACGCTGTTTTTATTTTTGCCATTTATTCTTAGTGTTAATTGGAGCGGCCGGAGCTGGTTTTGTTACTTTTCCGACAGGTTTTGCCAGTGAATCTTTTTTCAACGAATCTGCTACAGGTGCTTTTGGCTCCTGCTTTACTATTTTGGTTGTATCTTTTACGATTCTATGGGTAGAAGTCTGTACAGAAACATTAGTGAAAGATTTTTTTCCAAAAAGAAGTTCTTCCTGAGTAAAGGCGAAATACACAATGGCCAGAACCGGAATCATAATCAGAAATATCCAAAGAATGGTTTTACTGAATTTGTAATCTTTCTCCTTGTTTTCTGATGTATTTACTTTTTCACCATTATTAATATCTGAGAACCTGATCTCTTCCAATCCGTAAAAATCCGGATGGCCGGCTTCTACTCTTTTTCCTTTGAAGTGGGTCTCCCCTTCTTCAATAAAAACCGTGCCCAGATTTTGAATTTCAAGAACCTGCTCTGCCTGCAGTTTTTTCTTCCAGAAATCAGTCTGAATCTTCAGGTCACTTCTTGAAGCTTCTAAAGACATCTGTTTCTGTGCAGCGATAAAAGCGGTAAGTTCTTCAGCCTGTACTTCATAATCAATTGCAAATTCGATCTGGCTGGCCGGCGGCAGGATGCTTCCGTTTTCAGAATTGATAATTGCCTTAGAATTCTTCAGAGAAAACACGCCAAAGCCTGGAACCGTGGCAGTTCCAAATTGTTTTAAATATTCTAAAATATATGCTGAAATATTCATTTGTCGGCAAATTTATAACTTTTTCATGACTTTTGAAGATATTTAACGTACATAAAAAAAGACTGCCGAAGCAGCCTTTTGATTATTCTGTACTAAAACCGGAATACCTTTATTTAAACTCCTTTTTTAAGCTTAATGAAGGGCAAAATTGCTAAAAAGCAAAAAGACTGATTTGTAAATTTAAATGCTTATACATCTGGCCTTTCACAATTTTACTTTTTGCCATTTTACTTGTTACTGTATTTTCCAGCTGATTCCGAACATGAAGTTAGTCCCGGCCTGTGAAAAATATAATGGACTACCATCTTCAGTAACAGAACCATTGTTAACATATTTTTTATTGAACAAATTATTCACCAGTAATTTTAAAGCAATATCATTATGACCAATCTTAAACTGATACTGGGCGTTAAAGTCTGTCAGTAAATAATCTTTAAGTTCTAAATTTTTATCTTCTGTATTATCCAGGTACTGCTTTCCAACATATTGGTTCATTAATGCAAACTGGAAATTTTTGTTTGGATTAAATCTTACGCCTAAATTAGCAATCATGTTCGGAGAAAATGAGATTTGGGTATTTCCAAGACTTACCGGTACTTTCCCTACTTCTATATTAAAATCCTGGTTTCTGTTCTGGCTTACAGTCAGGTTTCCAGAAACCTCCCATTGTTTTGAAAGTTTGGCCAATACACCAATCTCTACCCCACGTCTGTAGCTTTTCCCTGAATTGGTTCTGATAAATGCACCAACACTGTTAAGTTGCCCGTTCAAAACCAATTGATTAACATAATACATGTAATAAACGTTCGCCGTTAAAGATAAAAATCCGAATTGCTTTTCAAAACCGGCTTCAAAATCGTGAAGTTTTTCAGGCTTCACATCATTATTGGCCATAATATCTGCTCTGTTAGGTTCTCTCTGAGCATGTGCATAAGACAGGAATATTTTCCCGTTATTAATTTTATAATTCATCCCTGCTTTCGGATTGAAAAACAGCCAGCTTTTGTCCAGATCAGCACCATCATCATCTCCTGCCATGATGATCTTCGTATTGTAATTGATACTTCTAAGCTGTAAATCACCGAAGAATTCAAAATTATCCATTCTGAATAAAGCTTTGGCAAAACCTGAAACCTCGTTCTTCACGGAGCGGTTTCTGTAGTATTCGCTTTCGTTGATCTGTGGATAAAATACGCCGGTAACATTTCCGTAATGCTTTCCATAGTACTGATTGGCTACAGCTCCAAAATTCAAATCAAGGTTTTCAAATTTTCCATAAAGGGTAGAAACGACTCCATAGAAATCATTATCTAACCATTTTTTTCTGATAAAATCTGATTTTTTAATGGTTTGTCCGCCTTCAATAATATCCGGCAGATGATATTTCGAGAAAGAACTTGCCTGTTTATAGTTTTCGTAATATCCTTTTCCTTTTGTATAATGAAAAGTGGTCTCAAGGTTCCAGCGGTCATTGAATTTCTGTTCCCAAAGTAACTGATAATGATTCTGTCTGTAATTATCCGTTTCATTATCGTAGAAACCCGCAATATTTCCATTGGCATCTTTAATTTTCCCCGAACTGTTGAATCTTGGATTGGTCTCCCACATTTCTCTGCTGATTCCATTCCACGCCTGATACGTTTTTTCTTTTCCACCAAAAGCCATTAAACGCAATTTTGTTTTTCCTTCCTCAAACAAAGCGGTAAAATTATAAGAATGCAGATCAGAAGAAGCTCTGTCTATATATCCATCAGAATGAATATTTGTATATCTTCCCATTACAGACAGTCTGTTTTTCCAGAATTTTCCGGAACCTACCTCCGCCGAATATTTATAAGTATTGAAAGAACCATAACTATCATCCGTTTTAAAATAAAACTTTTCTTCCGGCTCTCTTGAAATCACATTGATACTTGCTCCAAAGGCAGAAACCCCATTATTAGAAGTTCCTACTCCTCTCTGGATAACAATCTGCGAAGCAGAACTTGTCAAATCCGGGACATTCACAAAAAAGGTACCCTGGCTTTCAGAATCATTATAAGGAACGCCATTCATCATTACATTGATAGCCGTTCCGGAAACTCCACGAATTCTAAAACCTGTATACCCTACCCCATTTCCGGCATCTGAAGTGGAAATAATTGATGTCTGATTCTTTAAAAGGATCGGAAGATCCTGTCCTAAATTTCTTCCGTCTAAATCTTTCTGAACATTGATAATTTCCTTCGCCACCGGAAGTCTTTTGGTAAAGCTGACCGCTTCAATTTCCCTGATTTTCAGAGAATCTTTATTCTGAGCCTGGATAAAGGCTACAGAGCCTATACTAAGCCCTAAAAAAAATAATCCTTTCATTCTATAAATCTTTACATTTAATGAATAAAAGGGGCGGATTAAATAATGTAACAATCTGCTGATTTAACAGCCTAGCAATGAGAATTGGTATGTTGTTATACTGTTCTATTGATACATTTTCAAAATTCCCTAAACAGCATTACCTGTTCCAGGTTCATTGGGTATAATCTCAGCCTGTAAAAGCACCCCTTTATTTCGGGGGCAAAAGTACAAAAAATATACGAGTTTCGGGATTCCGAGTTTGGGAGTAGCAAGAGACTGCTTTTTCACACTATATTCAAGTATGAAAAATTACCTCTGAAGTATTTCATTGATCATTCGTCCTACTCTAATAGGTCTTATTACTGGCATCAATATAATAGTAGTTTTTACCATCTTTTGTCACTTCAAACATCTTCCCGAGCTTCCAGCTGAAGTTTCTCTTGATGTTGGAATATTCAAACGGAATAATAATCTTATTGTTCACATCAATCACTCCAAACTTATCATTATTGGATGCTACAATCATAGGATCGGCCACATCATCTCCTTCCAGAATGTACAGGTATTGATATTGAGGATAGATCTGATATTGTCTGTAATCTGCAGCATTCACGAATTTTGATTTTTCGATAATTCCGTAGAATCCGTTGAGAATATAAGCCTGGAACAATTGCTGTTTATACTCTTCAAACTTACATTTCCCAAGATCGGAATCTTTGAACTGATACACTCTTTTCCCCGTATGGTCTACCCGATACGAAATCATATCCTTTTCTACGGTAGCATAGTCTTTCGTTCCGAATTTCCGAACTTTCACGTTGGGTGAATTCAAAAGATTACAGTCTTCATAAAAAAATACGGCAATGTGATATTCCGGCTGAATGATGAATTTTCCGTTTTGATTGACATACCCGAACTGATCACCCTTCTTTTTGGGAATCAAAACAGGAAGATCTTTATTGATCACGACCAGATCAGGGTTAGACTGAGTCTTCGCAGCCCCTTTTTTCATCGTAGTTTTCGTCCCATTTTTGCCTCCGATTTTTTTCACAGATCTGGTCTGGGAGAAAACGAAAATCGAAATAAAAACGCACAAAACATTCAGGATATTTTTCATATTCATCATTTGTCCGCAAAATTAAGACCAAAAATAGAAATTATCAAATTCATATTTATAAAGAATCTAAATAATTTCACTCTCATAAAATCGTAAAATTTCGTAATTTTGGGGAACATTTTGAATTGTTTAATAATTTAAAAAACTTTTAAAAAAGAGCGTAG
Organism: Chryseobacterium sp. FR048; assembly: GCF_056844665.1. NCBI lineage: Bacteria > Pseudomonadati > Bacteroidota > Flavobacteriia > Flavobacteriales > Weeksellaceae > Chryseobacterium > Chryseobacterium sp. FR048. The sequence goes on from NZ_JBXDSE010000015.1 coordinate 55,946, forward strand.
ATTATGCTGACCTTATTGGGTTAATGTTGCATCACATGCGAGATCTCAAAATGTCATTAATTGTATTTTTATACAGACCAGTAAAGAAGCAGCGAAATACTCTACCTTTAATATTGAAAGACTTCTATTATGAATATTTATAAGGATTACATCAAAGAGATTGAAGAAAGAAAAAACCAGGGGCTTCACCCAAAACCTATTGATGGTGCTGAATTACTAAGCGAAATCATCGCACAAATCAAAGACACTGGTAATGCAGATCGAGCAGACTCTCTTAAGTTTTTCATCTACAACACCCTTCCGGGAACAACAAGCGCAGCTGGTGTAAAGGCTCAGTTTTTAAAAGAGATCATTCTAGGTGAATCTGTAGTAGAAGAAATCTCTCAGGCTTTTGCTTTCGAATTATTATCTCACATGAAAGGAGGTAAATCCATCGAAGTTTTATTAGACTTAGCTTTAGGTAATGATTCTGCCATCGCTCAACAAGCGGCAGACGTTCTTAAAACTCAGGTTTTCCTTTATGAAGCGGACACAAACCGTTTAAAAGAGGCCTACAACAGCGGAAATGCAATCGCTAAAGAAATTTTAGAAAGCTATGCACAAGCTGAATTCTTCACAAAGCTTCCTGAAGTAGCTGAAGAAATCAAAGTGGTTACTTATATTGCCGGTGAAGGAGACATTTCTACCGATTTACTTTCTCCGGGTAACCAGGCACACTCAAGATCAGACCGTGAATTGCACGGTAAATGTATGATCACTCCTGCAGCTCAGGAAGAAATCAAAGCTTTACAGGCACAACATCCTGATGCAAGCGTAATGCTTATCGCTGAAAAAGGAACAATGGGGGTAGGTTCATCCAGAATGTCAGGAGTAAACAATGTGGCTCTTTGGACAGGTAAGCAAGCAAGCCCATATGTACCATTCGTGAATATTGCTCCAATTGTAGGAGGTACAAACGGTATTTCTCCAATCTTCCTTACGACGGTTGACGTTACCGGAGGTATTGGTATTGACCTTAAAAACTGGGTGAAAAAAGTAGACGAAAACGGAAACCCTGTTCGTAATGAAGCTGGAGAGGTAGTTCTTGAAGAGGCTTATTCAGTAGCTACAGGAACGGTTTTAACAATCAATACAAAAGAAAAGAAATTATATAACGGAGACCAGGAACTGATTGATCTTACCAGATCATTTACTCCACAAAAGATGGAATTCATCAAAGCTGGAGGATCTTATGCTATCGTATTCGGTAAGAAGCTACAGACATTTGCTGCTCAGGTTCTAGGTGTTGAAGCTCCGGTTGTTTTTGCTCCATCAAAAGAAATTTCTCACGAAGGACAAGGTCTTACAGCAGTTGAAAAAATCTTCAACAGAAATGCCGTAGGAACTACACCAGGAAAAGTATTACACGCCGGTTCTGACGTTCGTGTACAGGTAAACATCGTTGGATCTCAGGATACGACAGGTCTTATGACTTCTCAGGAGCTTGAATCTATGGCGGCTACGGTAATTTCTCCAGTTGTTGACGGTGCTTACCAATCAGGATGTCACACGGCTTCAGTTTGGGATAAAAAAGCTCAGGCTAACATTCCTAAGCTAATGAAATTCATGAACGATTTCGGTTTGATCACAGCCCGTGACCCGAAAGGTGAATACCACTCAATGACTGACGTTATTCACAAAGTTCTTAACGATATTACAGTAGACGAGTGGGCAATCATCATTGGAGGTGACTCTCACACAAGAATGTCTAAAGGAGTGGCTTTCGGAGCTGACTCAGGAACGGTTGCTCTTGCATTAGCTACTGGTGAAGCTTCAATGCCGATCCCGGAATCTGTAAAAGTAACGTTCAAAGGAGAAATGAAACCTCACATGGATTTCCGTGATGTGGTACATGCTACTCAGGCTCAGATGTTGAAGCAATTCGGAGGGGAGAACGTATTCCAGGGAAGAATCATTGAGGTTCACATCGGAACACTTCCTGCTGACCAGGCCTTCACCTTTACAGACTGGACAGCTGAAATGAAAGCTAAAGCGTCTATCAACATTTCTGAAGACAACACCCTGATCGAATCATTGGAAATTGCTAAAGGCAGAATCCAGATCATGATCGATAAAGGAATGGATAACCACAACAAGGTTCTTCAGGGATTAATTGACAAAGCAAATAAGAGAATTGAAGAGATCAGATCAGGTGAAAAACCTGCTCTTACTCCGGATGCTAACGCTAAATATTATGCTGAAGTTGTTGTAGACCTTGACGTAATCGTAGAACCTATGATTGCTGACCCGGATGTAAACAACGAAGATGTTTCCAAGAGATATACTCACGATACCATCAGAGATCTTTCTTACTATGGTGGTGAGAAAAAAGTAGATCTTGGTTTCGTAGGATCTTGTATGGTTCACAAAGGAGACCTTAAGATCGTTTCTCAGATGTTGAGAAACCTTGAAAAACAAAATGGTAAAGTAGAATTCAGTGCTCCTCTGGTTGTAGCAGCACCTACTTATAACATCATTGATGAGCTGAAAGCTGAAGGCGACTGGGAATTATTAGAGAAATATTCAGGCTTTGAATTTAACGATAATGCTCCAAAAGGTGAAGCTCGTACAGCATACGAAAATGTAATGTACCTTGAGCGTCCTGGATGTAACCTTTGTATGGGTAACCAGGAGAAAGCAGCTAAAGGAGATACTGTATTAGCAACTTCAACCCGTCTTTTCCAGGGAAGAGTCGTAGAAGATTCTGAACGTAAAAAAGGAGAATCTCTATTGGCTTCAACTCCGGTTGTGGTTCTTTCTGCAATCATCGGAAGAATCCCAAGTATTGACGAGTACAAAGCAGCAGTTGAAGGTATTGACCTTACTACTTTTGTTCCTTCTATCAAAGAATTAACAAGCACAAGTGCTCACTAATAGGCTTGACTTATAAGTCGTAAGACTATTGAAAATCATATGAATGGAAGATTTTGGTCCTTTAGGATTTAAAATCTTCCATTTTTTTGTTTAGAATCGTTCTATTTTAAGTGAAATACGATTTTTTTCCGAGAAAACCGAGAAAATAGAATCTATTTTTTCTTAAATTGAAAGTTATAAAATCTCTTGATTTTAGAATCAAAATCATCCCTATTTATGGATTATAGGAACGTTTTTTGATGTATAAAAAAATGACTTTTCTTTCTCATATACGAGAGAAAGGAACATTAACGGAAAAAGAACAAAACTAAATACAATATGACTTTTGATATTGATATGATCAAAAAAGTGTATGAGCGTTACCCGGAAAGAATTGCTGCGGCAAGACAAATCGTGGGAAAACCTCTTACTCTTTCAGAAAAAATCCTTTACACCCACCTTTGGGAAGGAAACGCTACACAGGCATACGAAAGAGGAAACTCTTATGTAGACTTTGCACCGGACAGAGTGGCTATGCAGGATGCTACGGCGCAAATGGCGCTTTTACAGTTTATGCAGGCAGGAAAAGCTAAAGTAGCTGTTCCGTCAACCGCTCACGCCGATCACCTGATCCAGGCGAAAGTAGGTGCCGACAAAGATTTACAGGAAGGGATCAACAAAAACTCCGAGGTATTCAACTTCTTAAGTTCTGTATGTGACAAATACGGAATCGGATTCTGGAAACCGGGAGCAGGCATCATCCACCAGGTGGTATTAGAAAATTACGCTTTCCCTGGAGGAATGATGATTGGTACCGACTCTCACACGGTAAATGCCGGCGGACTGGGAATGGTTGCTATTGGTGTAGGAGGTGCTGATGCTGTAGACGTAATGGCAGGAATGGCCTGGGAACTTAAAATGCCTAAACTTATCGGGGTAAAATTAACCGGTAAAATGAATGGATGGACTTCTGCCAAAGACGTGATCTTAAAAGTAGCAGGAATCCTTACTGTAAAAGGAGGTACAGGATGTATCGTAGAATATTTCGGTGAAGGGGCAGAATCCCTTTCTGCAACAGGTAAAGGTACAATCTGTAACATGGGTGCAGAAATCGGAGCTACGACTTCTACTTTCGGATACGACGATTCCATGAGAAGATATTTGGCTGCTACAGGAAGACAGGATGTAGTAGATGCAGCGGATAAAATTGCTGAACACTTAACAGGTGATGCTGAAGTATACGCAAACCCAGAACAATATTTCGACCAGTTAATCGAAATCAACCTTTCAGAATTAACGCCACACTTAAACGGACCTTTTACTCCGGACTTAGCGACTCCTGTTGCTGAATTCAGAGCTAAAGCGGAAGCAAACGGATGGCCATTAGAGGTTGAATGGGCATTGATCGGTTCTTGTACCAACTCTTCTTATGAAGATTTATCAAGAGCAGCTTCTATTGTGGAAGATGCCGTATCTAAAGGAGTAAAACCTAAAGCGATCTTAGGGATCAATCCTGGTTCTGAGCAGGTAAAATTCACAGCGGAAAGAGACGGTTTCTTAGATTCATTCAGAAAATTTGAAAACGCAAGGATCTTTACAAACGCTTGTGGACCATGTATCGGACAATGGGACAGAGAAGGTGCTGAAAAAGGAGAGAAAAACTCTATTATTCACTCTTTCAACAGAAACTTTGCGAAAAGAGCTGACGGTAACCCGAATACCCACGCATTTGTAGCTTCTCCTGAAATGGTAGCTGCTGTTGCGATCTCAGGGAGATTAGATTTCAACCCGATTACCGACACTTTAACTAACGAAGCTGGCGAGCAGGTAAAACTTGACGAGCCTAAAGGATTTGAACTTCCTGCAAAAGGATTTGCCGTAGACGACAACGGATACCAGGCTCCATCGGAAGACGGATCCAGCGTTGTTGTAAACGTAAGCCCTACTTCAGACAGACTTCAGCTGCTGGAAGAATTCCCGGCTTGGGATGGGAAAAACATTGAAGGAGCTAAAGTATTGATCAAAGCTTTCGGAAAATGTACTACCGACCACATTTCTATGGCTGGACCATGGTTGAAATACAGAGGTCACCTTGACAATATTTCAAACAACATGTTGATTGGAGCTGTAAATGCTTACAACATGGAGACCAATAAAGTAAAAAATGAACTTACAGGTGAATACGGAGAAGTTCCGGCTGTACAAAGAGCTTATAAAGCGGCAGGCGTTCCAACGATCGTTGTGGGAGACCAAAACTACGGTGAAGGTTCTTCAAGAGAACACGCTGCAATGGAGCCTAGACACCTTGGCGTAAAAGCCGTATTGGTAAAATCATTTGCGAGAATCCACGAAACCAACCTTAAGAAACAGGGAATGCTTGGAATCACTTTCGCTAATGAAGCCGACTATGATAAAATCCAGGAAGATGACACGGTTAACTTCTTAGATCTTGATCAGTTTGCTCCAGGAAAACAATTAACTCTGGAATTCGTTCACAAAGACGGAACTAAAGATATTATCATGGCAAACCATACTTACAACGACCAGCAAATCGACTGGTTCAAGGCTGGTTCTGCTCTGAACCTGATCAAGCAACAGGAAAAATAAAAATTAATTGTTAGATCGATTAATAAAAAGGCGGCTTCTCTGGAAGTCGTCTTTTTTATTTTTGATTAGAGACAGATTCTAAGCTGTATTGATCCTATAATTATATTTTATCAAGTACCACTATCAAAATTCAATAGGGGCGGACTTTAGTCCACTTTCACAATAAGCAATCATTCCATTGGCTTTAGCCAAGACCTAAAATCGGCTAAATTCTATTTTAATCTCTCTAAAAGGTTAGCTCTATAGCTATCCCCTATCGGAACCTCCAGCTCAGAAAGCACGATTTTCTTAGCTCCAATACTTTTAATTTTATCCAGATTAATGATAAAGGACTTATGAATGCGGACAAACCTTTCCGGAAGCTGATTTTCCATCGATTTAAGCGTATCCAGAACAATATATTCTTCGGCTTCCGTCCTGATATTCACATAATCTTTAATGCTTTCGATATAAAGAACATCATTGAAGCTGATACGATGCTGCTGTCCCGAGGATTTGACGAAAAAATGGGTAGATTCTTCTGTCTGAAAAGAAAACCGCTCCTGAGCCTTTATAACACTTTTCTGAAAACGTTCAAAAGAGATGGGCTTTAGAAGATAATCAATAATGTTATGTTCATAGCCTTCCAATGCATATTCAGAATAAGCGGTTGTCAGGATATATTTCTGTTTGTCCCCTACGATCTTCATAAAATTGATTCCGGTAAGTTCCGGCATCATAATGTCTAAAAAGATGAGATCACACGGATTATTCTGAATATATTCTAAAGCCGAAATAGGGTTTTCTGCAGAAAAAACCAGTTCAAGAAAAGGAATCTTCTCTACATATTGCTCCAGCAGGGATATGGCCAGAGGTTCATCATCAACGATGATACATTTGATCTTATTCATCTCGTAAATCAATTGTTAAATCTACTACAAATTCTGTTTCGAGATCCTGTATGTTCAGCTGATAATGACCGGCATATAAAATTTCCAGTCTTTTCTTTACATTTTCAATTCCGATTCCTGAAACAGCGTCTTTTGTTTTTTCTTTTTTAAAATTTAAAAGATAAAAATGCAGGATTTTATTATGATCAGAAATTTTCATTTCAAAACCTTTACCTCTGAAATCACCATGCTTGAAAGCGTTTTCTACAAAAGGAACCAGCAACATCGGAGAGATCTTCAAATGAGGGTACTGCATATCTTTCTGTATCTGCAAAAGCTCCGGATTTCTGATTCTGAGCTTTTCCAAAGCAATCAGACTATCAATATACCCCACTTCTTTATCCACCGTAATAACATCCTTCTCGAGGTCTTTTGTACTGTATCTTAACAACTGACTAAGCTCTTCAATAGCCGAAAGTGCTTTATCCGATTTCTGATAAACAAGCGAATAAATATTATTTAATGAATTAAAAATAAAATGCGGATTAATCTGCGTTTTCAGCGCCTGAAGCTCAGCCTGCTTTTTTTCCAGGAGAAGTTGTTTTTTATCATTTTCAGCAATCCCATATTTTTCCAATACCCATAAAATTCCGGCTATAAATGTTATAAAAGTGCTTCTGGAAATGTTATCAAAAAAATAGTACGTAAGTCCTGTATTCTCATTATAGTTCCGAAACCCAAATATAACTGGCAAAATGAGTTCTTCCAATAAATAACGTAATCCTGTAAAACAAAAAAGCCCTATCAGAAAAACAAAAACAGCCGAATAAAGTTTATCCTGTCTGAAAATCTTAGGAAAGACAAATAAATATAAAATATAGAAACTAAGAATCCTTGCTATGAAATAGGTAATCTTGAGAACAATGATCTGATAGCTAAATTCCTCAGGAAAAAAATAAAAAGGAGTAACAATAGACCCCAAAAAATCAAATCCCCAATAGAGAATCTGAAGCCATATAATTTGCTTTTTTTTCATATTCAAATATAAATTTCTCCCGGGATAATCTACCAGCTATTTTCGATGAACGCCTATTTTTATCCGACAAAATGTTTTTTATCCATGAAACAAAGCATTTCATCTAGCAGCTATTTCAACCAAAAGCTCATGCTCTTAATTTTGTTCAGGAAATGTAATACAACGATCATCTAAACTGTCATTTATACAATATGAAAAAAAATATTTTCTTTATCGCCACCTTAGTAGGTTCTTTTGCCACAGGACAGGTTAAAGATACCGTCAATGTCAAAAAAATTGAAGCTGTAACCGTTAACGGAAAGAAAGCATTAGTAGAACGTAAAGTAGATCGCCTGGTTTATAATGTTCAGAACTCTATGCTTTCCCAGGGAAGCTCAGGAACTGAAGTTCTGGCTGCTACTCCACTCCTCAAGGTGGATGAAAATAAAGGTCTTCTTGCGATCGCAGGTAAAAACGGAGTTTCTGTGATGGTAAATGATCGTATGCTTAATCTATCAGGGACCGAACTGATCAATTACCTACGAAATCTTCGCTCTGAAAATATTCTGAAAATAGAAGTAATTACTACTCCACCTGCAAAGTATGAAGCCCAGGGAAACAGCGGGATTATCAACATTGTACTCAAAAAAAATCAGAATCTCGGATGGAGCGGCTATCTGACCACCAACTACAATCAAAAAACATATGCCGGATTCAGCAGTGTAGCGGGTGTCAATTACCAGAATGAAAAGCTAAAAGCCTCCGTAAAAGTACAGGGATATGATGCAGATAAACGTTCTGTAGAAAATTATAAGATCATCGGCCAGAATTCTTCTGTAAGCAGGGATGACAGACGGGATATGAACGATGGTCTTGGCCTGAATGCCAACTTTGATTATTCGGTTTCTAAAAATGGCAACGTGGGACTGGTGTATGATATTTCGAAAGGTCATTCTGATATGAATATCAATTCTGAACAGAACTATTTTACCAACAATATTCAGACTTTACAAACAGCTACTGATTCTAAACACCGCTCCACCTTCACTTCACAGATGCTGAATTTATATTTTGATCAGAAATTCGGTGAGCATAAACTAAGCCTTGGGGCCAATTACTACGGAAATCTGCCTGATAACAATGTCAACTTCACGACAAGAAACCTCACCGATAATTCAGCGCAGATCGTCCGAAACCTTTCTTCCGTGGATTATAAAATTTATTCAGGGCAGGCAGATCTGACTTTAAACTTAAAAAAAATCCAGATGGAAACGGGTGCTAAGTACAGCCAGTTTTCCAATAACTCAGATATAAGCTATTTTAATCTTACCAATGGAAACTACATCATAGATCCCAGCAGGAGTAATCTGTTTGATTATAATGAAAAAAACTATGCAGCCTATGTAAGTTTCAACAAAGACTTCAGTGAAAAATGGTCTGCTAAAGCAGGTATTCGCTACGAATACACACAGACCAACGGGTATTCTCCTACCACTCAATCGGAATCTGAAAACAACTACGGAAAATTTTTCCCTACAGCTTATCTTTCCTACAAAGCTTCTGAAAACAACCAGTTCAGTATTAATTATTCCCGAAGAATCAACCGCCCTTATTTCCGGGCTTTAGATCCATTCCGATGGTATTCCAATCCCAATACCTATTATGCCGGAAATCCAAGCCTACAGCCCTCATTTAATCATAATATAGAGTTCAATTATATTTTTAAAAATAAATTCTCTGCCAACCTTTATTACCAGAGAACGAGCAATAATTTTGACCAGATCTCTTTTCTTGACGGAAAGGACATCACCAGTACGTACTACAATTATTACAACCAGGATAATTATGGACTTAACCTAAATTATACAGACACATTTTTCAAGATCTGGGAAAGCAATATTTCAACTTCGTTCAGTTATAACGAAACGCAAATTACCCAGTTTAATGCTGTTCCTAAAAACGGACAATCGTTCTATTTTTCCACCAACAACACTTTCCAGCTCAACAAAGCCAAAACTTTCTTTCTGTTTCTTAATTACTGGCAGAATCTCCCTTCCCGAGACGGATATACTTCTGTAAGGAACAGAGGAAGCTTTGATGCAGGAATTAAAATGAGCCTTGTGGAAAAAGCTCTGCAGATCAACCTTTCTGTGAGTGATATTTTTAAACAATCCGGTTATAAGGGTGATATGTATTTTGCAGACAATACCCAATCTTTCAACAATTACTGGGATGCCAGAAGAATGACACTCAGTATCACGTATACCTTTGGAAACCAGAAAATAAAATCAAACAACAGAGCAGTCAATTTCGAAGAAAAAAACCGTGCACAATAATTTAATCTTAATCAAAATCAACATTATGAAAACTTTTATTTATATTTTTTTAGTATGCCTTTCTACATCAGTATTTTCTCAAAAGAAACCTTCGGATTATTTTAGAAATCCAAAAACTAAGGTACTGGTGGTAGGTTCTTTTCACTTTGATTATCCTAATCTTGATGCTCACAAAACCAATAAGGAGGATCAGATAGATGTACTTTCTCCGAAAACGGCAAAGGAAGTTACTGAGCTTGTAGAATATATCAAAAAATTCAAGCCTACAAAAATTGCTATAGAAGCCTGGCCAGACTGGAATGCCAATCAAAAGCTGAAGGAATATAACGAAGGGAAACACCGTGACCAAAGAGATGAACGTTATCAGCTTGCGATGAGGATCGCCAATGAGCTTACAATTAATGAATTATACAGCATTGACGCAGAGTCTATTCTGGATGACCTTGAGAAACAATTTGGGAAAACGGATTCTGCATTTTTTAAAAAACTCACGAAAGACTATGATTTCAGAAGTGATGATCCTATTTCTCAGCAATTTACTGCCTTCTATAAGAGTTCTGAACCTAAAAATTTCAAATCTCTACTGGACAACTTTATGTACATGAATTCTAAAGAAAGCCATCGATACGGATATGGAGCCTATCTCAGCGGAGATTTCAAACTGAGAGAATATGACGGTGCAGACATGCTTGCTCTTTACTGGTACAGCAGAAATCTGAGAATGTTCCGCAATATTCAAAAAATCCCTCACAACAGTGAAGACAGAATTCTTGTCATCGCCGGGAATGGTCATGCAGCAGTATTACGGCAACTTTTCACGGCTTCTGCAGAATATGATTTTATAGAATTCTCATCGATGAAAGAATAAAATTATACATCTTCCTGTAACAAAGTTTCTTTTTTGACGTCTAACCGGATATTAGTAAAAACATTATGAAAAAAACTATATTCGCTTTATCACTTCTGGGCTCTGTTTTTGCTTTTTCGCAGGAAAAAAGTAATAATACTACCAAAGAGAAACAAATTGAAGGGGTAGTCATCACCAAAACTAAAAAAGCCGTTGAACAAAAAGCAGACCGTACTATTTTTGATTTTTCTGAGCAACCTCAGCTGAATAACGGAAATGTACTGGAGGGAATAAAAAAACTCCCGGGACTTGTATCTACGGATATTGCCGGAATGATGTATCAGGGAAAAATGCTGGAAGTATACCTCAACGGAAGACCTTTGAATATTACGTCCAATGAATTGAATTCCTTCCTTGAAGGTATGCCTGCCAATTCTGTAGAAAGAATTGAAGTGATCACCCAACCGGGCGCTGAATTTCCGGCAACTTCCGGAGGGGCAATCATGAATATCATCACTAATAAAAACGCCAATAAATATTTAACAGCGACTTATTCGGGAAATTACTCTTTCACGAATTATGATAAATACAGAAGCAGAACAACCAATTCCGTTAATTTAAATGCAAGAAATAAATATTTCGGATGGCAGCTGAATGTAGGCCAGAATTATCGTGAAAGTATGCTTAATGGGCAGCAGGATGAACTTCTGAGCAGTAACACAGACCGATTTGGACGTGGATATTTCGCAAAATCCGGATTAACCTTTGATTTGGGACAGGATCGCTTGTTATTAAACTACGATATTTATCACAATAATAATGACAATTACACTTTAAGTAACGGACATGGGGATCTGCCTTTTGATAATGATAAAAATAATCTGAAAGAAGCTTTTTATACGTCTTCGGATGTTGCTCATACCAATAGCCTGAGACAGGAAGCTGTCGTAACCTATCAGAAGCGTTTTGCTGACAAATCTCAAAAGCTTGACTTTCAGTTTGGCTACACAAGATCGGATAGTAAATTCTCTCAGGACAACTTCTTCCAGGTTGGTACATTTGTAATGCCCTCAAACCCGCCCATCAATAGCCCTACGAATGGTTTAAAAGATATTCTGAACAATAAATCGGTAATGAATATTGCCAATTTTAAAGTAGACTATGCCCAACCCATCAAACTTCTTGATGGAGGAAAAGTAAGCTTTGGAGGATTGTATGAAAGACAAAAATATGACACGGAAAGTTTTGGTTTAACCAATCTTGAATATCAGCGACAGACCGCTTCCACCTATCTGGAATTCCAGGCTAAACTGAAAAAATTTGACTTCACCTTAGGGTCCCGAGCTGAAAACTATGATATTTCAGGGATAACAAGATATTTCGACAAAAATGCGAATCTTGTGGAGGCTAATCTGATTCCTTTCAACAAATTCAAGTTCTTCCCCAATGCAAGTGTACAGTATAATATGATGAATCAGCTGTATATTGCTGCGAATTACAACAGAAAAATAAGTTTACCAAGTATTTCTGCCTTAAACCCGAATAACGTAACATTCTCCGGGCCAAGTACGGAAGTAAATGGTAACCCTAACCTACAGCCTACTATTTTTGATAATTATGAAATAAAAATATCGGCTTTCGATTATGCATTTATTGGATATAGCGTAAGTTCGGCAAGCAATCAGGTAGCACAGATCATCAGAAAAGACGGAAGAAAGCTCTTTAATGAGCAGGTAAATATTTCGAATATGAAAATCCACAACTTCAACGTTGGCTTACCTATTCCTTTTATGATTTTCAGCAAGCCTATGAGCGAAATCATGAAATTTAATTTCAACCCTGATAAGATTAATTTCATGTATTTATATGCCGGCTATCAGAAACATGAAATTGACAACCTGAATAATAAAGGATTCTGGATTTTCAATATTATGACACAGATCATTTTACCGAAAGACATCAAACTTACGGCCAATTACAGCTATCTGACTCCAAAAGCAGGGTATTTTTACTTCACTGCAGAGAAACCATTCAATAACTCGTTTGATATTACTTTAACGAAGAAGTTTATGAACAACCGCCTGACGCTTTCTGTTTTTGCGAATGACATCTTCAACGGACAGGTAATGCAGGTACGATCTAATCCGCCATCAGGAATGCCGGTAATGATCAGTAGCAAATATGATACAAGAAACTTTGGACTTTCTATCAACTATAAAATTCCAACGAGAAATAAACTGGCGAAAGAAGATCCGAATATCTTAAACCAGACTAAAAAAGAAGATAACGGTGGTGTAATGCAGCAAGGACAATAATTCTTCTTAATAAAAAAATAAAAATAGGCGGTAAAATGATTACCGTCTATTTTTTTTGGCTTTGAGTAAGTTTTGGCTGAAGCCAATGGATGGTTTTAAAAGGTGAAACGGGCTAAAGCCCGTTCCTATTGATATTAAAATGGTGTTATTGGTAAAAACATTTGCATCAAAAATCGATCGTCTGAAATCTCCAGTTCATTGCATCCACAAGTGTTAGTTGATTCAAGGTTACCGGAAGATCTGTAATGATCTTCAACGTCTGAAGTCCCATCATACTTCCTATCATTCCAGGCAGTGCTCCTAAAACTCCCAGGCTATCACAATCCGGAATATCTTCATCAAAGGGAGGTTCTGGGAACAGATCTCTTAGGTTTTTGCTTCCTTTATGATTAAATACTGCTATCTGTCCTGAAAAACCGAGGATACTTCCATAGACCAGCGTCTTTTGAAGCTTTACACAGGTATCATTCACCAGGTATCTTGTGGAAAAATTATCAGATCCGTCCACAACAAGGTCATATTGGGAAAGAATTTCATCTGCATTGGATGCATTGATTTTCTGTTCTATAGCGACAACATTCACCTGATGGTTAAGCTTTTCAACAAATACCTCAGCATTTTTCACTTTAGATCTCCCGATGCTCTCCTCAGTGTGAATGACCTGCCGGTTCAGATTATGTAGCTCTACGAGATCAAAATCTGCAATGCCCAGAGTACCAACACCGGCAGCCGCGAGGTATTGGATAACAGGACTTCCGAGACCGCCAGCTCCAATGACAAGTACCTTTGAAGCCATAATCTTCTTTTGACCCTCCAATCCTATTTCTTCGATAAAGATCTGCCGGCTGTATCTTTCAAAAGTATTTTCTCCTTTCATTTTGAATTGTATAATGGTTCAGGTTTTTTACAATTAAACGCCGCTGTAAACAGAATCCCAGTCTTTCATTACCGGATCATATCCTGCTTTTCTGATCATCCGCCTGATTTCGTCCATACTTCTTTCATCGCTGGTTTCAAATTGTTCCAAAGATTCTTTATCCACAGAATATCCACCGGGATTGGTTTTGGAGCCCGCACTCATTGCTGTAGCTCCCAATGAAACGATATTATTTCTGAAGGTTTCATTCTCTCTTGTGGATATTGATATTTCCAGATCTTCATTCCAGATTCTGTAAGCACAGATCAGCTGTAAAAGGTCTTTATCTTCCATCACAAAGTTCGGTTCAATAATTCCTTCCGCTGGTCTCAGCCTTGGAAAAGAGACTGAAAATTTACTTTTCCAATATTGTTTTTGAAGATAATCGATATGAAGAGCATTAAAGAAGCTGTCTACACGCCAGTCTTCAAGCCCCAGCAGAACTCCTAATCCTATTTTGTGAATTCCGGCTCTTCCTATCCTGTCCGGCGTATCCAGGCGGAAATGGAAATTGGATTTTTTACCTTTCGGATGGTATTCTTTATACACTTCCTCATGATAAGTTTCCTGATAGACCAATACGGAATGTACCCCCTCTTCGTGGAGAAGGCTGTATTCTTCTTCCATCAAAGGCTGTACTTCGATCGATATATTGGAGAAATGTGGTTTTAACAGGCGGACCGCATTCTGAAAGTAAGGAACTCCAACAATTTTATTGGCTTCTCCGCTTACCAGCAAAACATGATTCACCCCCATTGATTTCAGCACTGAAGCTTCAACCATAAGCTCTGTATCTGAAAGCGTCTTCCTTTTTAAATGATTATCTAAACTGAATCCACAATAAGTACAGATATTCTGGCATTCATTGCTGAGATACAATGGTGCATACAGCTGTATCGTTTTTCCGAAACGCTTTTGGGTAAGGGCTTGTGTCATTTTTGCCATCAGCTCCAATTCATGTGAGGCTGCAGGTGAAAGAAGGTTCAGGAAATCATCCGGCGTTTTGTTTTTCTTCTGAAGACTGTATCTGACGTCTGCCAGACTTACTTTCTCAAGCTTATTCTTTACTTCATCCCATTGGTAGCCTTCAAAAACATCTTTAAAGCTTTTCATTCTGCTGATTTTATTCAAATAAAAACGAAGTAAGCGGACTGGAAGCTTCGGCATGGTTGGCTATGGCTCCTAATCCTGATTCAAAAGCTCTTCTTCCGGCAATCACTCCTTCTTTAAATGCGACAGCCATATTCAAAGGATTTCCGGCAACAGCAATTGCGGTATTCACCAAAACTGCATCAGCTCCCATTTCCATTGCTTTCGCAGCATCTGAAGGAGCTCCTATTCCTGCATCAACCACTACGGGAACGTTACTCTGGCTGATGATGATTTCTAAAAAGTCTAATGTCCTCAATCCTTTATTCGTCCCAATTGGTGCTCCCAAAGGCATTACCACAGCCGTTCCTGCATCTTCAAGACGTTTGCACAGTACCGGATCTGCATGAATATAAGGCATGACCACAAATCCTAATTTTGCAAGTTCTTCGGTAGCATAAAGTGTTTCGATAGGATCGGGTAGTAAATATTTAGGATCGGGATGAATTTCCAGCTTTACCCAATTGGTCTCCAGAGCTTCTCTGGCCAACTGAGCTGCCAATACAGCTTCTTTAGCCGTTCTCGCTCCTGAAGTATTGGGTAAGAGATGAACGTTGGTTTCCCGTAATGAATCCAGCAGGTTATCTTCTGCGGATTGGGCATCTATTCTCTTCAATGCCATGGTCACCATATCTGTTCCTGAAGCAACAACGGATGATGCCATATCTCTTAAGCTTCCGAATTTTCCTGTTCCCAGAAACAATCTCGATTCAAAAGTTCTGTCTGCTATAATTAGTTTTTGATTATTCATATACAATGATTTGTTTTCAAAAGTTTTATACAATCACCTGTCCCGTTTTTTAGGTTCACTGAAAAATTTCGGTATCGGTGATTTCTTTTTTAAATTCATTAATAATAGAGGGTTGTCTTGTTATCGCACCTGAAACGGATACTCCATAAATTCCGATCTGCTGTAAGGAAACAATATCTTCAGGAATGATGCTGCCTATTGCAAAAATTTTGGGCAGCTCCAAGGATTGTTCTTTAAGATTTTCTACAATTCTCTGATAACCTTCAAAACCAAGGACAGGACTTAACTTTTCTTTGGTATCTGTAAATCTTAAAGGCCCAAGTCCTATATAATCACAGGGTTCATTCATTCTCTGCAGAACATCAGAAATGGTATTGGCTGTTCCACCTATTATTTTGTTTTTTCCTAAAATAAGTCTTGCCTCATCAATCGAACGGTCATTCAATCCGAGATGAACACCATCTGCATCTATAGCCTCTGCTAGTTCTACATGGTCATTAATAATGCAAACAGCATGATATTCTGAACACAAAAGTTTTGAAGTCTCACATAGAATTATCAATTCTTCATCCGGAGCATTTTTCCAGCGTACCTGTACCCATTGTATCCCATGGTCCAAAGCTTTCCTGATATTAAGCTCCTGTTCTTGTCTTGTTTTCCCTTGTGATATGTATTGTAGTTTTTCCATATGATATGAATGTTCCTTATAAAGAAGAATCTGTTTTTAAATGACTAAGAAAGGCTTTTTTGCATTGCTCAAAAACATCCAGCGGATTTTCATTTTCCCAAACGGCACCTAATAATGCTGCTCCATCTGCTCCGGCATTAAAAACGCTACTGATATTTTCAGGCCTGATACCTCCAAGTGCCATCAGTTTTACTTCCTTATTGTTTCTGTATTTTATATCCCCCATGACGGTTGAGTTTTCACCATATCCCTTTTTGGAAATGCTGGGAAAGAACGGGCTTATAAAAGCATATTCCCATTCTTTTCCCAAAGTATTGTATGTACTCACCTCATGTACGGAAGTGGAAATACAGCTGTCTCCTGTAAAAGATTCATATTTTCCTTCCTTCCGGTCTTTCTCCCTGAAATGAAACCTTGAAATCCCATAGTCTTTTCCCAATTCATAATGGGTATGAAGAACCAATCTGGAATAAAATGACGGATCAATCTCACTGATCAACTCCGACATTTCTCTCTTATCCATCTGTGGTTTTCTGATATGGAGCAGATCCAATCCCGCCTGCATCATCTGATTGATCATCACAGTCTCATTAGGAATCATTATTTCAGGAGTAATGACAAGGATCATATATAGATTTCTTTTCCTTTTTCAATAAATTCCTGAGACTTATCCAACATCCCTTTTTCTGCAGATTCACGGATTTCCTGCGTGATTTTCATTGAACAGAATTTTGGCCCGCACATCGAGCAGAAGTGTGCGATTTTTGCTCCGTCCGCAGGAAGGGTTTCATCATGATACGCTCTGGCCGTCTCCGGATCTAATGAAAGATTGAACTGATCTTCCCATCTGAATTCGAATCTGGCTTTACTTAAGGCATTATCCCTGTACTGTGCTCCGGGATGCCCTTTTGCCAAATCTGCAGCGTGGGCAGCTAGTTTATAAGTAATCACCCCTACTTTTACATCCTCTTTATTCGGAAGTCCTAAGTGTTCTTTTGGAGTTACATAACAAAGCATCGCACAACCAAACCATCCGATCATTGCCGCCCCTATTCCTGAAGTGATATGATCATATCCGGGAGCAATATCAGTCGTCAAAGGACCTAAAGTATAAAATGGCGCTTCCTGACATTCTTCCAGCTGCTTTTCCATATTTTCTTTGATCATATGCATCGGAACGTGGCCCGGCCCTTCGATCATCACCTGTACGTTGTGCTTCCATGCAATTTTTGTCAGTTCACCCAGAGTTTCCAATTCTGCAAACTGTGCGGCATCATTAGCATCTGCAATAGATCCCGGACGCAGACCATCTCCCAGAGAGAAAGCCACATCGTATTTTTTCATGATCTCGCAGATCTCCTCAAAATGAGTGTATAAAAAGTTTTCTTTATGATGATAAAGGCACCATTTTGCCATGATAGATCCTCCTCTGGATACAATTCCCGTTACTCTATTGGCTGTCAGGTGAATATAACGTAATAAAACTCCGGCATGGATTGTAAAATAAGATACGCCCTGCTCGGCCTGCTCAATCAGAGTATCTTTGAAAACTTCCCAGGTAAGATCTTCCGGCACTCCTTTTACTTTTTCCAATGCCTGATAGATCGGAACAGTACCAATAGGAACCGGGCTGTTTCTGATGATCCATTCTCTGGTTTCATGAATATTCTTTCCTGTTGAAAGATCCATGATCGTATCTGCTCCCCATCGGCAGGCCCAAACCGCTTTTTCAACTTCTTCATCGATACTTGATGAAACGGCACTGTTTCCAATATTGGCATTGATTTTTACCAAAAAGTTTCGACCGATGATCATCGGTTCGCTTTCCGGGTGATTGATATTATTTGGGATAATTGCTCTTCCCGCAGCGATTTCATCTCTTACAAACTCCGGTGTGATCTTGCTTTTGGGGGTATTGGCTCCAAAACTATTCCCGATATGCTGGCAGGCCATCTCTTTGGGAACGGTTTTAAGCTGTTCTATTCTTTGGTTTTCCCTGATTGCGACATACTCCATTTCTGCAGTAATGATTCCCTGTTTTGCATAATAAAGCTGAGTCAGTTCTTTTCCTTCTTTTGCAACCTTAGGTTGATGATCATAGGAAAAGCGCAGTTCATCAAGTTTAGGGTCTGCCAGACGGGCTTTCCCGTATTCTGAGGTAATTCCTTCCAGAATATCAACATCTTCTCTGTTGATAATCCATTGCTCTCTTAGCCTTGGAAGCCCCTTTTGAATATCAATTGATGCATTTTCGTCGGTATAGGGACCTGAAGTGTCATAAATCGTTACCGGAGCATTTTCTTCAAAATTCCCATTGGTAAGCTTTGTGGGGCTAAGCTGTATTTCACGCATTGCAACGCTGACAGGATGAATTTTTCCTTCAACATAAATTTTCTTTGAGTTCGGAAATGGCGAACATGTAATGGAGTGAGCCATAAATATTGGTATTAAATATGAGAATTATCCGCCCTGAGTGGCAGTAATGATTAAAACTGAATCGTTGTGGTTGAGGAGGGTTTCCGCCCAGGCAGAAAGCGGAATAATACGGTTATTGAGCGCTACAGCGATACCTTTTCTTTTTCCGGGCAGCTCTATAGCCAGCAATGCTTCCAGATTCTCAGGAAGTACATTAAATGTTTTTCGGGTGTGGTTGATTATAAGTTCCATTCCTAATGATTTAAATACACTTTAGGAATGGCCATTATTGTACAATAGAATGTACAGCAAAAGTCATCTACTTTTCCCTACGCTGGTATGATCCAGATCAGGTTCAAAGGGTAAAATCTCAGTCTGTGATAACAGACACCCCTAAAGTCTGGGACGAAGTTAGTTATTTTTTCAGAATGGGCAAAATTGATTCTGTCTAAAAACAAAAAGAGGCTGTCTCAAAAGGACAGCCTTTTTTATGGGCGTATTTTTTTGTAACTCATATTTTTCAATGAATTTATTTTTCGGGGGTCATATTTTTGAGTTTTTATCGTAGAATAAAGCAAAGGGAGGATTTTTTATACTGCCAGAGCCAATTTTCTAAGATTATGCGCAATAGCAATCAAGCCGGTTTCTATTTCGACTTTATTTTGTCCTCTGAGAAAAAATCTTTTAAATCCTTTGTTATGTTTGATCTGAGCAAAAACAGG
>NZ_JBXDSE010000016.1:0-50518 GCF_056844665.1 Chryseobacterium sp. FR048
TCCAGACCATCTATAACAGCTGAAACAGTTCGTACAGGATGATTATTTTCTATCAGCTCCGACAAATTAGGAGGAAAAAGAAAATTTTGCTTGGGATTATAATCTTTAAAGACTACCTTTGAATTACCTAACACACAGCAAATTAATCAATTTGCAAATATTAGGAAAGCAAAAGCTTTCCTTTTTTTATACTCAAAAAAAAGACTGCCTCACTTTTGAGACAGCCTCTTTATTTTATTGGTTTCTATTTTATTCAAAAAGCTTTATGCTTCCATCTGAATTATAATAGCGTTGCCATAATCCGGTGTACTCATTTAAATAATTTCCTAATTTATAATTCGTAGTCTTCGCCCTTCCAAAATTATTAGTAGATAATGAATAGTAAAAGTACTCTTCAAAAACACCTAACTTCCGAAACGGATTCGGGGCAGTATCAAAATCTTTAAATTCAATTTCTTTTATAGTATAAACCTCTGCATTATTATGCTTTTCTTTAGTCACTATCTTATCCAAATTCCCCATATTATCATAAGTAAATTTGTCCACATAGGTTAAAATATAATCATTGGGATTGGCAGGATTGTAAATCACATTAGGAAATGCAGTCAAAGTTTCCGAAAGTTTTCCTCCAACATTATAGCTATATGTAATATGTTTTTCCTTTGTTGCATCAGCAGCGGAAAGAATAATTAATTTAATCAGCCTTCCTTGATTATCAAATTCAAGTTTTCTTTCATTGGATGCACCGGCATTATAATTTTTCATAACAGCAGTACTACCTGTATAGGTTATACCAGTGTATCCTGAATGAGAAAAACTATCAGGATACATGTCATTCCCCTTCACTATAAAGCCATTTCTTTTAGTTAATCTTCCTGATGAATCATATTCAAATGTATAGTTTACATCTTGTCCTGAAATAATAAGTCCTCCTTTCAAAATAGGGAAACCGGCTGAAATTTTACCAGGTTTATCAGTTATAATCTCCGGAGTGGTCTCAGGTTCTAAGATATTGGAATCTTTAGAACAAGAGGTAATAGCCAATAAAGCGGTCAGAAAAATTAATTTAAGTTTCATATTTTTAGTTTTTAGTTTTGTTATTCTTAACAAACCTTTTCAGGTCCATATGAGGAAATCAGTTGAATTTTCAATTATAAACCCATTCATTCCTAAATAAATATAAATAATTTTAGGAATATATCCTATTTTCTTTTATGTTGGAATAATCTAGATCTGATTCAAATGGAAAATGCTCAATTTATTCTTCCCAATATACTTCCAAGGTTTGAGACGAAGTTAGTTATTTTTTCAGAATGGGCAAAATCCAATTTCACCAGCCATAAAAAAGGCCGAAAACTCTAAAGCTTCCGACCTTGATATTTGAATAACAATAAATTACTATTTCTTAATCACTTTTTTCTGTTCCTGGGAACCGTCCTTCATTTCCAGCATCAGAATATACATTCCCTGTGAAAGATCGCTTAATCTCAGTATAGAGTCCGGGTTATTAATCGTTCTGATCAGTTTTCCGGTAACGTCTGTTACTTTTACTGATTTTACCAGTTCCGGTCTGCTGATGTTGATATAATCCGAGAAAGGATTCGGGTGTACTTTTATCTTTTCTTTCATTTGGGTTTCTGAAGTTGACATACAGCTTATTTCAGCCGTTACCATAGTTCTTGCAGATTCACACGTAGGTGTGAAATTCAAATTATAGAAATAAAAATAATAGGACGGATAACTTGAAAACGTTGTCCCGGTAATGACCACTTCGGGAGTAGAATAGGGAAATACGGCACCTCCATTATTTCGGTATAGTTTTGCTGTTCCTGTTCTTCTCATGGCATAGGTTCCCGGAGGTAATGAAACATTTAAAGGAACTGTCTGTGCTGTTGTATTTCCTGACACGGTTGTTGTAAACGGTATAGAAGTAATAGAGGTTCCTGATGCTGTAAGAATCTCAATGGCTCCAGTCTGTCCTACTGTTCCCGGAAATATATCAACAGAGTTTAAGGCTATATTTGTTTTTGCTGTAAACAGTAAATCCCAGCTGGTAGATTCCGCACTTCCTGATCCTACACCTGCAGGCGTTGCAGGTCCCACATTCGTTGCATTACCAATATTGGCAGCCGAAGCCCAGTAATTTGTGGTTGAAGATATAGATGGTGTGGTGAATGTATTTCCTGTTCCCAGCTGATTACCTCCTGTTTGTGCATCATACCATCTGATGGTGGCTCCCGGAGCTGATGTCGCAGACAAAGTTAACGTTGTAGATCCTGTAGTACATGCTGTTGCTCCTGTTGTCGTTATAAGTGATGGTGGCATACATTGTGTTGAAACCTGTACAGGCATAGAGGTCCACAGGCTGGTATTCCCCCCTCCACAATTTGATCTCACCCAAATGTAGTAAGTAGTTGATGGGGCTAAAGAATTTAAAGTGTTTGATGTTCCAGATACCGGTGGTACGCTTGGTGGTGTAGAAGATGTAGGAGCAGTATTGTTTGTACTGTAATATACATCATATGTTCCCGGAGCAGAAGGTGAAGCATTCCATGATATGGCAGCAGTATTGGCTGTTGTTGCTCCGGCCGATAATCCTGAAGGGGTATAGCAGGATGGAGGAGTCCAGGTATAGATCAATCCCGCAGGAGGCATTCCCGGAACAGCACTTGAACTATTAAAAGACTGAGTACTGGCGTTGGATGTTCCCGGAGTAGAATTGACAAATTCCAATGTTGAACTATTGAGCCTGTTATTAAAATCACTGTTTGAGCTTCCTCTTAATCCGATCTGAGCCGTAGAGGAAACAGCTGTATTTCCTAATAAAAATGCCCCGTTATTATATACGGTTTTAATAGTATTGGAAGTTTCCTGAAGTATAACCTGAAAAGAAAATAGATAAACATTTGTTACAGAAAGGCTATAAACAGCTCTGAAATCTTTCCACTGTATCACAACTTCCCGATTTGGGGCAGTTCCCGTAGTTGTCCAGCTGATATTTCCTGTAGTACCATTAACATCAAATAGAGTATTCAGATCCCTTCCCCATGGAGCGATAGCTCCATCATATGCTGCAGTACCAGAGATCGGAGTAGTTGTACCACTAGTAGGAGCCGTTGCTCCAAAAGTAATAAAGCCATTGGTAGAAACATTGGCAGAATTATACACTGTGCCGTTAAAAACAAAATTAAACGGCAGATTTATCGGATACAGATTACTATCAAGGCTGGTAGCCGCTGTATTACCTGTTGCCTCTCCTAAAACAGTTCCTGAAATAGAATTGTAAGTTCCTGAAGATTGAGAAAAGGTATAACTGCTCACCTGTGCAGAGGTCATCCCAACTCCTCCCAACAGGATCGTCAATCCTGATAGGATGTTTTTAAAGTTATTAGCCCTTCTTTTTCGTTGAAGAGAAAACGGGTAAAAATGTTTCATATCTTGTCATATTTTAAGTTGAAACCAAGATATGAATTTTTAAATTAGCAAATAATTTATTTTTTAGATGGAAAATATTCAGCAAAAATATCATTTAAACAAATATTCAATATAAATTAAAAAATAAACACAGGAAATAAATAAAATTAAAAATATTCATTATAAAAGAGAAATCCTGCAAATATGCAGGATTTATTATTCTTCGCAAGCTCTCCAGATCGCATCATTCTGCGGAACGGGAGCTGTAATTTCAATTTTCTCTTTGGTCACCGGATGAATAAACTCCAGTTTCCTTGCATGAAGATTGATTCCGCCGTCCGGATTGGAACGCGGTGCTCCATATTTCAGATCACCCTTAATTGGAACTCCAGTTTTGGATAACTGAGCTCTGATCTGATGATGTCTTCCGGTTTCAAGGTCAATTTCCAACAGCAGATAATTGTCCAGCGTTTTGATCACATTATAGGTAAGAATTGCTTCTTTGGCACCTTCTGTTGCCTTTGGAAAAACAATAGCCTTATTATTTTTTTCGTTCTTCTTTAAATAATGCACCAGCCTTTGACTCTGAGGAATCATTTCTTTTCCCACCACTGCCCAATAGGTCTTTTTAACCTCACGATTTTTAACCATCTGTGTAAGACGGGAAAGAGCTTTGGATGTTTTGGCATAGATCACCAACCCGGAAGTGGGACGGTCTATACGATGCACCAAGCCGAGAAAAACATTTCCCGGCTTAGCATCTCTTATCTTGATAAAATTCTTGATAGATTCCAATAGTGATTCATCACCAGTCTTATCACCCTGTACAAGCTGGCCGACTTTTTTGTTCACTACCAGAAGATGGTTGTCTTCATATACAATCTGCTCCTTCATTCAGTTTATCGGTTTCGGTTTTTATTTGACATTGAAAGAATAATCCCTGCCAAAAGACCAACTGTTTTCATTTTGGCAATCATTGAACTATCCGGCAATAAAGCTCCTGCCACACAAACTGCAGCAGCAACATACATTGCATACATAAAGTTTTTATTGGTCAGCATAGGTGCCTGGATAAAGAAACTGACTCCTATCAGAATATAGAAGACTTTTCTGGACAGTAAATGATTGATTTCCGGGGAAAACAAATTGAAAAACCCCACTGCAAGACAGATCAGTGCTGCAATGGATAAAATTCCCTGGATAGATTGTTGTGGGTTTTGCATGAATTAATAACTTTCGTTTTCGTTTGGAAATTCTACGTTCTTTACGTCTTTTACGTATTGAGAAACAGCTCCTGTAATTTCTGTATAAAGATCAAGATACCTTCTTAAGAATTTTGGACTGAAACCTTTGTTCATTCCCACCATATCATGATACACAAGAACCTGCCCGTCGCAATCTGCACCTGCACCGATTCCGATGGTTGGGATAGAAATACTTTCCGTCACTCTTTTTGCTAATTCTGCCGGAATTTTCTCCAATACAATAGAGAAACAGCCTAATTCTTCCAAAAGCTGGGCATCAGCAATCAATTTTTCTGCTTCTGCTTCTTCTTTAGCTCTTACTTTATAGGTTCCGAATTTATAAATCGACTGTGGTGTCAATCCCAAATGTCCCATTACAGGAATCCCGGCATTGATGATTTTTTTGATTGATTTTGAAATTTCTTTTCCTCCTTCAATCTTCACCGCATGAGCACCTCCTTCTTTCATCATTCTTACAGCAGACTCCAAAGCTTTTTCAGGATTACTCTGATAAGTTCCGAAAGGCAGATCTGCTACCACCAAAGCTCTGTCAGTTCCTCTTACCACACTTTGAGCGTGATAGATCATTTGGTCTAAGGTAATAGGCAAGGTCGTTTCAAAACCCGCCATTACATTTGCTGCAGAGTCTCCAATCAAAATAGCATCTACTCCACCTGCGTCTACCATCTTTGCCGTGGTAAAATCATAAGCGGTAAGCATTGTTATTTTTTCCTTGTCGAATTTCATTTTACGCAAGGTTTCAGTCGTAACTTTTTTAATTTCAGAGTGAACAGACATACTTTATCTATTTTTTAAAAGTTAAAAAGTCGGCGTTTAGCCGACTTAAGTTTTTTATGATTTTTATAAAACTACGTGACCGAGTTTCATGAGTTTATCGTGATTGAGAATCTTGATATTTCTTCCGTCTACTTCAATCAGACTATCCTGTTTGAATTCTGAGATCAGACGAATGGCACTTTCTGTGGCAGTACCGATAATATTGGCAATCTCCTCTCTTGTCAGCGAGATCTTGATAAATCCTTCAGGATCTACTCCCAGTTTCTGTTCCAGAAGCAATAAGATCTCCGCCAATCTTTCTCTTACCGTCTTTTGTGCAAGGAAGGTAATAGTGTTGGAGGATTCTCCTAATTCGTACGAAATTTTTTGAAGCATTACGAAAGACAGCTGTGGATCTACCTCCAAAAGATACATGAATATATCAGCAGGTAAGAAAACACATTCTATATCTGTCATAGCTTCTGCTTTGGCCTGGAAATTTTCCCCGCAAAGCAAAGAACGATAGCCGATAATATCCCCTTCTTTGATAAATCTTAAAATCTGATCTTTCCCGAACGCTCCGGATTTTGAAAGTTTAGCGGCTCCTTTTTCAAGAACAAACACTCCTTTTGGGGTTTCTCCATCCTCAAAAATCGTATCGTGTTTCTGAAAACTCAATCTTTTTTTACCGTTAATATATTTTTCAAAATCTGCGCTAGAAAGTCTTTCCTTAAATGATTTATCATTAAAAACTCTGGCGAACCTCTCTTCAATTGCTATCTGTTGTTCCTGCGGCATTTTATATGATATTTATCACAAAAATAGAACTTTTTAACACGATAAACAAAAAAAATTGTTATAATTTTGTAGTTCAATATTTTATGGGGTGAGCGAGAACTGTTTTCATTGTGGTCAAGGTATAGAAAAAGAGAGAATTTTATTTGATGAAAAGACTTTCTGCTGTAACGGATGTAAATCTGTTTATGAGATTCTGAATTTAAATAATTTAAGCAACTTTTACGAGCTGAATAAAGGAGCCGGAATCCGACCGGGTGATGAAAATTCTACGCAGTTCGATTATCTGGACACTCCCGAAATCTTTGAAAAGATCACAGACTTCTCAGAAGGAAACACCAGCCTTGTCACATTCAAGATCCCTGTAATACACTGTTCTTCTTGCATCTGGCTTCTGGAGAGTCTTCATACATTAAACGATCATATTAAGTATTCTCAGGTTAATTTCACCAGAAAGACCTTACAGATCTCATTCAATCATAACAATCTAAAATTAAGCCAACTAGCTAATTTTTTAACAAATTTAGGCTACAAACCTGTAATCAGCCTTGAGACTGCAGAAAAAAATGTTGATCATCTCGACAAATCGCTTCTTGTCAAGTTCGCTATTGCAGGATTTGCTTTCGGAAACGGGATGTTCCTTGCTTTCCCAGAGTATGTGGGCGGTGAAGATTACTGGATGGAGCACTACAAAGGGCTTTTCAGAGTATTGATGTTCTTATTGGCCTGCCCTGTTGTATTTTACTCAGCTTCGGACTACTACAAATCCGCATGGTACGGATTAAAAAATAAAATTGTCAATATTGACGTTCCTATTGTACTGGGAATTTTCGTTCTTTTTGGCAGAAGTATCTATGAAGTAGCCACAGACTACGGTCCCGGATATTTTGATACGCTTTGTGGTCTTCTGTTCTTTATGCTGATGGGGAAACTCTTCCAAAAGAGAACTTACAGCGCCCTTTCCTATGACAGAGATTATAAATCTTTTTATCCGATTGCCGTTACCAAAGTAGACTTTGAAGGGAAACAGGAAAACATTCTGCTTTCAGAGGTTAAAGTTGGTGACAGAATTTTAGTTAGAAACCAGGAAATCATCCCGGTAGACGCTATTCTGATCAACGGAGAAGGGAATATCGACAACAGCTTTATCACCGGAGAAAGTGAAAGCATCAGCAAACAGCCCGGTGACAAGATTTTTGCCGGAGGTAAACAGGTAGGTTCTTCTCTCGAACTGGAAGTAATCAAAGACGTAGATCAGAGTTACCTGACCCAGCTTTGGAACAAAGAAGCTTTTAAAAAGCACGAAACGGGACTTGACACCCTGACTAATAATATCAGTAAATATTTCACATTCGTCATTCTGGGAATAGCCCTTATTTCAGGAATATATTGGGCATTTATCGATCTTGAGAAAATGTTCCAGGTTATTTCTGCAATTCTGATTATTGCTTGTCCTTGTGCGCTTGCCTTATCTGCGCCGTTTACTTTTGGACACATTATGAGGATTTTAGGTCGAAATAAATTCTATGTAAAAGATACTTTAACGATTGAAAAAATCGCTAAGCTGGATACTATTGTTTTTGATAAGACAGGAACTATCACTCACAGAAAAAAAGCCAACATCAAATATGAAGGTGCTGAAATCAGCGAGTTTGATCTTCTCAACATTAAAACTTTACTAAAAAACTCAAACCACCCACTTTCCAAATCACTATATGAATTTATAGAAGCCAATGATGATTATTTCCCGGTTGAAAACTTCAAGGAAATATCAGGAAAAGGATATGAAGCCAGCGTAAGAGGAAATGCCTATAAAATTGGCTCTGCCCGATACAACAAACAGGAGCCTAAGAATCTGGAAACAGCGGTTTATATCAGCAAAAACGATCAATTTATCGGTAAATTTATCTTTAAAAATGAATACCGCCCGAAGCTGAAAGAGCTGTTTACGAAACTTACTCAATACAAAATATTCATCCTGAGTGGAGACAATTCTTCAGAGGAAAATCAGCTTAAAGAGCTCATTCCAAATTACAAAGGAATGGCCTTCAATCAGAGTCCTGAGGACAAACTGAATTACATCAAAAACCTTCAGGATCAGCACATGAAAGTAGCCATGCTTGGTGATGGTCTGAATGACGCAGGAGCATTGAAACAAAGTAATGTGGGTATTGCCATCGCTGATGATACAAACAGCTTTACGCCTTCTTCTGATGTGATTATGAATGGAGAAAAAGTGGTTACTCTCGACAATTATCTGAACGTTTGTAAAGGATCTATCACAATTGTGAAAATGACATTTATAATCAGCTTTCTTTACAATATCGTTGGGTTAAGTTACGCAGTTACAGGACACATGCATCCGCTTTTTGCGGCGATCATCATGCCTGTAAGTTCCATCACGGTAGTTACCTTCACTACTATTTCAACCTGGATACTGGGTCGCAAATACTTCAAAAAACAGGCTTAAACGCCCTTATTTAGACTGATTTTAAATTAGCTGAAATCGGCATTTCGTGATGAATGTCATTATTTTTCACTAAATTTGAACCCCGAAAATAGGTTAATTTTGTTGTCCAATGGATATTCTATATTTAATGATCGTCTGCAGTGTTTCTTTAGCTGCGATCTTCCTGGTCGTATTTATAGTGTATGCCAAAAAAGGACAGTTTGAAGATGACGAATCTCCGGCTGTCAGAATCCTTTTTGATGATGAAATCAAAGAAAAAGATGAAACTGGCGACAAGAATAAAGACGAGAAAGAAATAGGAGAAAATAATAAAAATTGAGAAAAATAGTGAATAGTTGATATGGAAACACAAAAGTTTAGTTATGACAATAGTATTGTCCGTGCGTTCCTCTATGCAACCATTATCTTTGGTTTCATAGGATTTACGTTCGGGCTTACGGCGGCATTAATGCTTTTCTACCCGGAATTACCAGAATTCTTATTCGGTACAGATGATACAACCATCAGAAGTTTATCATCAGGTAATATTCAAGGGTTAATAAACACTCATGGTGCATTTGGTTTTGGTAGAATCAGAATGTTGCACACCAATACGGTAATCTTTGCATTCGTATGTAATATCGTGTATGTGGGGGTATACTACTCTACACAAAGATTATTAAAAACAAGAATGTATAGTGATACATTATCTTGGATTCATTTCTGGACTTGGCAGTTTATGATCGTTGCTACGTTCATTACGTTCTTTATGGGGATCAATACTTCAAAAGAATATGCTGAACATGAATGGCCGATCGATATATTAATCGCTATCTCTTGGATTATTTTCGGGGTGAATATGATTATGACTATTGCAAGAAGAAGAGTAAGACACCTTTATGTAGCCATCTGGTTCTATTTAGGTACTTGGGTTGCAGTAGCAATGCTTCATATTTTCAACAACCTTGAAGTTCCGTTATCTTTCTCAGGCTGGAAGTCTTATTCTGCATATGCAGGAGCAAAAGATGCCATCGTACAATGGTGGTATGGTCACAATGCAGTAGCATTCGTATTGACGACTCCGGTACTAGGTTTAATGTATTACTTCTTACCAAAAGCGGCAGACAGACCGGTATTCTCATACAAACTGTCTATTATTCACTTTTGGTCACTGATCTTCGTATATATCTGGGCTGGTCCTCACCACCTTCAGTATACCGCTCTTCCGGCATGGGCTCAGGCAGTAGGAACAGGGTTCTCTATCATGCTTATCGCACCATCTTGGGGAGGAATGTTAAATGGTCTTCTTACATTAAGAGGAGCTTGGGATAAAGTAAGAGAAAATCCTATCCTTAAGTTCTTCGTAGTAGCCGTTACTTGTTATGGTATGGCAACGTTTGAAGGACCGCTTTTAGCAACTAAAAACATCAACAAAATTGGTCACTTTACAGACTGGGTTATCGGTCACGTACACTTAGGAGCTCTTGGATGGAATGGTTTCATGGCATTCGGGGTTATCTATTACCTTGTACCAATTATGTGGAGAACAAAACTTTGGTCTGTAAAACTAGCCAACTGGCATTTCTGGTTAGGTACTTTAGGAATCATTTTCTATGCAGTACCAATGTATATTTCAGGATTTACACAAGGATTAATGTGGAAACAATTCAACCCGGATGGAACTCTGTTATGGAAAAACTGGTTGGATACGGTAACTGCAATTATTCCTTACTTCAAAATGAGATTCGTAGGAGGGTTATTCTATATTTCAGGAGCTATCCTAATGATTGTAAACGTAATTGCTACGGTAAGAAAAGGATCATTCCAGAAAGAAGTTCCTGCTGAAGCACCTGCATTGGCGAATATCGGAAACAAACGTAAAGAAGGAGAAGGATTCCACCTTTGGTTGGAAAGAATGCCGATGTTGTTGACAGTATTATCATTGTTTACAATTTCAATCGGAAGTATGGTGGAAATCATCCCTACTCTATCTCTTAAGAAAAGTGTTCCTACCATTTCAGCGGTAAAACCTTATTCTCCGCTTGAATTAGAAGGTAGAGATATTTATATCCGTGAAGGATGTAACGCATGTCACTCTCAGATGGTAAGACCGTTCAGAGATGAGATCGTAAGATTCAACGGTAAAAACGGACAATACTCCAAAGCTGGAGAATTCGTATACGACAGACCATTCCTATGGGGTTCTAAGAGAACAGGACCGGATTTACATAGAGAAGGTGGTAAAAACCCAAGTTCTTGGCATTACAAACACATGTATAACCCAAGATCTACATCTGCAGGTTCTATCATGCCTCGTTACCCTTGGTTAATTGCTACTGACTTAGACAGAACTAAGATGGTAGACAAAATGAAGCTGATGAAGAATACATTTGATGTACCTTATACAAAACCTCAAATTGATTCTGCAAATGCATGGGCAGATAACCAGGCTAAGAAAATTGTAAAAGATATCTTCTCTGAAGCCAATGACCTTAAAGTGGCTTATGCTAAAAAACCTCAGGGAGAATTGGAGAAAAAAGAAATCGTAGCTCTTATTTCTTATCTTCAGAGACTGGGAACTGATATCAAAACAACTGAAATCAAAACTGCAAGTAATAACTAAAAAACATTAAAAGGTTCATATTATGATTCCTCAGAACTTTAAAGATATATTATCCAATACAGAAAATGCTGGTTTCTACCAGACGCTGGCTCTGATTTTCTTTATGCTGTTCTTCGTCGCTTTGATAATCTATGTTTTTAGCAAGCCTAAAAAATATTACAAAGAAGAAGAAGAGGCACCTCTTGGGGATGATGAAGATGACGATTTTAATTTAAAAAATTAGACTATTTTTATGAAACAAAGAACACCTGTTGTCGTAAACATCTTAATAATAATCGGTCTTTTAATCGTTTTTTATTATCTGTTTGTACAAAGTTATGCATTCCTAGGTTCGCCTTACTTCTGGGGAACTGTTGTGATCGCTGGTATTCTGGCTTACATTCACAGTGCCATTGGAGACCTTATTGAAAACAACAAATTCAAAAAATTATCTCCTGAAGAAAAAGCGGCTTATTTAGCTGAAAAGAAAGTTCCTTTCTTCAAAAGAATGTATGCAGCTGCATTTAAAAAGCAATCTGATACAGAAGAAAAAGATATCCTTATCGACCACGGTTTTGATGGGATCATGGAGTTGGATAACCAATTACCAAAATGGTGGGTAGGTTTATTCTATTTTGGGACTGCTTTTTGTATTGTATATATCGCAGCTTACTCTTTCACAGACTTCGCACACCCATTGAGCGAATATGAAAAAGAATATAAAGAGCAAATGGCTGCTATTGATAAGTATATGAAAGAACAGCCGCCTGTAACGATTGAATCTGCAAAATATTCAGCAGATAACATCGCTGCCGGAGAAGAAGTATTCAAAACCAACTGTGTTTCTTGTCACTCTGATGGTGGTAGAGGAGGGATCGGACCCAACCTTACCGATAACTACTGGCACAACCAACCTGAGAAAACATTATTCAAAAACGTATTCCACGTTGTAGAAAATGGAGTAACAGGAACAGCAATGCAGGCTTGGGGTAAAAATGGGGTACTAACAGGTGCTGACATTCAAAATGTAGCCGCTTATGTTTACCACATCAACCAGGAGCAGCCTCCAATTACTCCTGCACAAGGAGGAGCAACACCATACGGTGAGGAAGCGCATTGGGAAAAAGAATAATTTAGAAAATTAGAAACATATGAAAAAAACATAATTTGTTATTACCTTAAAAATAGTAACGAATTATGTTTTTTCTTTTTTAAACACATTACAAATATGTCAGACATAGAAGAAATAGAAGTACGAGGCGGACAGGGACAGGTTCTGGACCCTGAAACTTACAGGGATTCTATTGGGACAATGGAGCAATCCGGTAAGAGAAAATGGGTATTCCCAAGAAAGCCAAAAGGGAAATACACCAACTATAGAAACATTGTAAGCTATCTTTTATTAATTATTTATTTTTCATTACCGTTCATCAAGATCAACGGAAACCCGTTGCTGATGTTCAATGTAATAGACAGAGAGTTTTTCATCTTTGGACAGCCTTTCTATCCACAGGACTTTTTTATCCTGACTTTGGGTGCTATCGCCTCTTTGATCTTTATTATCGTTTTTACGATTGCGTTCGGAAGAATTTTCTGCGGATGGATATGTCCTCAGACAATTTTTATGGAATCGATCTTCCGTAAAATCGAATACCTGATCGAAGGAGACCGAAACAAGCAAATGAAGCTGGACAGACAGGAGTGGAACAGTGAGAAGATCTGGAAAAGAAGTTTAAAATGGTCTGTTTATATCGTTATTTCACTCATCATCACCCACTTTATGTTTATGTACATCGTTGGGTATGAAGAGGTATTGAAAATTGTATCTGAAGGACCGTTTGCCCACCCTACCAATTTTATCGTAATGATTCTCCTTACCGCTGCATTCTATTTTGTATTTGCATGGTTCAGAGAGCAGGTATGTACTTTGGTTTGCCCATACGGAAGGCTTCAGGGCGTATTGATTGATAAAGATACCATCAATGTTTTCTACGATTTCAAAAGAGGAGAAGGCAGATCAAAATGGAGAAAAGGAGAAGACAGAAAAGCAGCTGGTAAAGGTGATTGTATCGACTGCCACCAATGTGTAGTGGTATGCCCTACCGGAATTGACATCAGAGATGGCCAGCAGCTGGAATGCATCAACTGTACTGCCTGTATTGATGCCTGTGATGAAGTAATGGAAAAAGTAGGCCTTCCAAAAGGGCTGATCAGATATGCTTCGGAAAATGAAATTGAGAAAGAAACTCAGTTCAAATTTACCGGAAGAATGAAAGGGTTCAGTATATTCTTATTCCTTCTTGTAGGATTCTTAGGCTATCTTCTTTACAGCCGTGGCGAAATGGAAGCCAAATTCATCAAGCCGGCAGGAAGTACCTTCTTCGTAAGAGACGGAAAGATTACCAACACTTACAATTATACCTTCCTGAATAAGACCAACGACAAAAAAATCGTTACCATCAAAGTGATAGAACCTACTCATGGAGAGATTACCTATAGTGCATCAAGTAAGATCCAGGTAGACAGGGATAAGATTTCTAAAGGAACCATCAATATCAGCTTCCCTGAATCTGAAATGAAACTTTCCAAACAGAATATTACCATTGGCGTCTACGATATGAAAGGTAAGCTTATCGATTCTTACCAGACGTATTTTGAGGGACCATTTAATCTACAATTTTAACTAACCAATACATCAGACATTTCCACCATCATTCAACACAATTATGACTGTGGAAATGTTTTAATAAAACCATAAAAATAAAATCCGGAAGAAATGAAGAACTTTAGTTGGGGACACGGTGTTGTAATTGCATTAGCGGCATTCATCATTTTTATATTATCCATGTTATTTCTTTTCCCGAACGGGCAGAAAAACTCTGAAATGGTCACCGATAATTATTATGAAGAAGAGTTACAATACCAGGATGTAATTGATTCCAAGAAAAGAGCTGACGAACTGCAGGAAAAACCTGTATACAGCCAGACTACCGAAGGAATAAAAATCACTTTTCCAAAAGATTATAACAGCTCAAATACTACGGTAAAATTTGTTTTAAACAGAACCGACGACCAGAATTTAGATATTAAGAAATCGGTACAGCTTACGGGCCAGTCATTTGTAATACCAGCACAGGTATTGAAAATGGGGAATTATACTTTAAGACTGAGCTGGACCAAAGACAAAACAGACTATCGAATGGATTACGACGTGTTATGGAAATAGGACTTGTTGTATCGGCTATTGCCTTAGGCTTTGCTTCCGGTTTTCACTGTATCGGAATGTGCGGGCCTATTGCTTTATCGATGGGTTTAACCAAAAAGCAGGCTGCCAATTTTTATCTCCAGAATCTGACCTATCAGTTCGGAAGAATTTTCACCTATTCATTATTGGGTGCACTTCTGGGAATTATAGGCCAGGGATTTGAGATGGCCGGCTTTCAGAAATACCTGACGATCACAGCAGGAGTCTTGTTGATCGTCATGGCTGTATTTTCATTTGGAGGAAAAGATTTTGCGTCAAAAATTCCTTTTTTATCCAAATTCCTGTATTCTGTAAAATCCAATCTGGGAAGACTGCTTCAAAAGGCAGATTACCGCTCCAGATTTACAACAGGTATCCTCAATGGCTTTTTACCGTGCGGAATGGTTTATATGGCTCTTACCGCAAGTCTTGCAGGCGGAGGAATATGGCAGGGAGCCTTATATATGGCTTTATTTGGCCTGGGAACCCTTCCGTTCATGTTTGCCATCGTTCTTGCCGGAAATCTCATGAATCAGGCCTTCAGAATAAAAGTTTTGAAAGCAGTTCCGATTATCATGATCATTCTGGGTGGGCTTTTCATCCTGAGAGGTTTAGAACTTGGAATTCCTTATGTTTCACCCAAAGCAGAATCCATGACGATTTCAAAGGATCCGAACGGCGCTGTCAACTGTCATTAATTAGCATTTACAATATACCATGAAAAAAACAATCGTCTTATTTTTAATAAGTCTGTTTACGTTACAATCCTGCAGTATAAATACCGAGGTTGTCTATCATAAAGACGCCGCTTCATCTATCATCACTGACATTGATACCAGAGAATTTATGGCAGAAATGCAGGCAATGACACCAGATTCATTACAACAGGAGAAGTTTAAGGATATGGACAGATTTCCAACCACCTGGACCAGTATGTATGATCTTATGAAAAAAGAAGGAAAACTGAAGACCGAAAACCAGGACACCGTCAGAATTCTGAAAAAAATTTCTATGAAATCTACCAAAGAAGGGAATAGTCCTGTCGCTGTTGGATACTCTTTTAAAATGGATCATATCACTCCCAAAGATTATGAATTAATTAAAAATTTTAATAAAGACGAGAAATTACCCTTTGATCAGAATGTACTCAATACCTGGGATGGAAAAACCCTAACCATTAATACGGATTTTTTCAATCTTAAAAACATTGAAGAAGTTCTTCAGTCTAAAGGCTCGAAAGAGGAAACTGAGAAAATGGAGGGAATGATGATGATGTTTTTCAAAAATATTGGAACTACTCTGAAGTTTGATAATAAAATAAAATCGATCACCGGTAAACATGACTGGCTGAAGCAGGTTGATGATTATTCGATAAGAATCACATACGATCTGAAAGCGATGTATGACAAGGATGCAAAATTAAAAAATGCTGATAAAAAAATTATTGTCACAACCGAATAAATATAGATAGGCTGCCTAAGATAAGGTAGCCTTTTTATTTAGCCACGAATGCACTATTTCTTTTATTCGGCCCAATAATAAAACATAAAAAAGAGGCTGAACTTTTCAGAACAGCCTCTTAGTATTTATTTGTTACTAAACCTATTCGTTTAGTTGATTACATCGAATCTAGCATATTCAGCAATCTTCTTAGGAAGTTTAATTCCTTCCGCAGTCTGATTGTTCTCTAGCAACGCAGCCATAATTCTTGGCAATGCCATTGCTGAACCGTTCAGCGTGTGAACCAACTGAGACTTACCATCTGCTTTATAACGGCACTTCAATCTATTGGCCTGGAATGTTTCAAAGTTGGAAACAGAGCTTACTTCCAGCCACATTTCCTGTGCAGCACTCCATACTTCAAAGTCGTAAGTCATTGCAGAAGCAAAACCTGTATCACCACCGCAAAGTCTTAACACTCTGAAAGGTAATTCAAGGTCTGTAAGGATTTCTTTGATGTGCTCTACCATTTCTTCCAAAACAGCATAAGAATTTTCAGGTTTCTCAATTCTTACAATCTCTACTTTTTCGAACTGGTGAAGACGGTTTAATCCTCTTACGTGAGCTCCATAGCTTCCCGCTTCTCTTCTGTAACATTGAGAGAAAGCCGTATTCTTTACCGGAAGGTCTTTTTCATCAAATAAAACATCACGGTAAAGGTTGGTTACAGGAACTTCTGCCGTAGGGATCAGATATAATTTATCTTCGTTGATATAGTACATTTGACCTTCTTTATCCGGCAACTGACCTGTTCCGAATCCTGATGCTTCATTCACTACGTGAGGCGGGTTTACTTCCGTATATCCTTTATCAACATTTTTGTCCAGGAAATACTGAACCAAAGCTCTCTGCAATCTTGCTCCTTTTCCTAAATAAACAGGGAAACCTGCTCCGGCAATTTTTACGCCCAATTCAAAATCGATCAGGTTGTATTTTTTGGCCAGCTCCCAGTGAGGAATTGCTCCTTCACCAAGACCTTCTACAGGGTGAGACTGGAAGATGATTTCGTTGTCATCTGCAGAAGCACCACTTTTCACCAATTCATTTGGAATATTAGGAAGCTGATACAGGATATTAAGAAGATCTGTTTCTTTTACCTCCAGCTGAGATTTCAATTCTGAGCTCGACTCTTTATACTGTGCTGTTTTAGATTTTGCAGATTCCGCCTCTTCTTTCTTTCCTTCTTTCATCAAAAGTCCAATTTCTTTGGAGATTTTGTTGATCTCGGAAAGCTGGGAATCTAGTTCAAACTGGATTCTTTTTCTTTCGTCGTCAGTAGCAATAGCTTCGTCTACCAACTCAAGATTTTTGAATTGTCTTTTCTTAAGACCTTCTAAAACGCGTTCTTTATTGTCGCGCAAAAAATTGACTTGTAACATTTTATTTAGATGTTAAATATTAGATGTTTAGCTTATAATCAAGCTAACAATTTTACAAATTTAAAATTATTTTGTGACAGTTACCACATTTATTGAATTTGGTGCACCTGCATCTTTGGAAAACACCGGTTTCTGGTTGTATAATACTTCCGAAACCTGGAATACTGTTGGGGTATTTCGATAATGAATTTCAAGCTGGTCCACAGTGGTTTCAGTCGCATTATTTACATTCCTGGAAAGGGTAAGCTGCATTCGGGAATAATAGGTGGTCCCTGCAGAATCAAACTTTTTTCTCTTGGCACCAGAAATATATTCCATATAAAACAGCGAATCTGTAGTCATTTTCAAAGGAATAGTCACAGGTGAAATATCTTTATCTCCCAGCATATCGTTCACAGAAAACGCGGTATAAGAACCTGGCTTTTTTGCATTCAGCAGATCCGGATTGGTACTGTTCTTCATATAAATATTCATGATCTGATCAATCCTCTGCAAAGATTCATCATCACTTTTGCAGCTTATAAGCACAGACATAATCATCAATATACTCCAAAAATATTTCATCATGATACAAAGGTAAAATATTAATCTTTAGACTGCTTCTTTATTTTTCAAAATATTTCTGATACCATAATTCAAAAGTGACCAACTGCCAGATTTTCACCCAATCGTATTCATGCTCCTGGTGATTCCACCATTCATCAATCACTTCAGCCCTAAAAAAATCTCTTTGTTTTAGGCTTTCTAAAGTTTCCGTAATAAAATCCCGAACTTTTTTTTCTTTTTTAAGGAAGTAATGTACCGGAAAAGAAAATCCTCTTTTAGGCATATTCAAAACTTCTGATGGAAGATATTTTTCCGCTGTTTTTCTTAATAAAGGCTTATTGATCATCCCGTTGAACCTGATTTCCTCCGGTAAGGCAGCCACATAATCAATCAGTTTATTACTTAGATAAGGATACCGGAATTCTACTCCGTATTTCATGGCACTCAGGTCATCCCGGAAAACATGATGGGAAGACAGGGAATACTTCATGTCATATTCAAAATATCCTGAATAATCTTTTGATTCTGAAGCATAATACTCTGAAAGATCTGTGCTGATCTTAGTGTAAATTTCAGTTTTTAAAACATTTTTTACCTGAAGAGGCCTCATACTGATCTGGCTCTGACGAAAAAAATCAAACATCGCCTCCTGGGAAAAATAATTTTTTACTCTTTGTGAGAACTGATCTTTCGTAAAGATCAAAGGCTTTATAAAATTAAAATTTCTCATCAAAAGCCACCTCTTAAGTTTCAGGGTATGCGAATAGCCTCCAAAAAGTTCATCGGCACCATTTCCGCTCAATACAACTTTGAAGTCTTTATCATGAGCATATTTTGCAGCATTGATCAATACTTCGAAACTGCTGTAAGGCTCTTCAAAATGCTGGATATTTTCTTTGAGCTGATCCAGTGCTTCTTTATCACTTATTTCTTTTATCTGGTGTGAAACGTCAAAATGCCTGGCTGCCAGTGAAGCTTTTTCCACTTCCTCTTCAGAAAACGGATAAGATATGGTGTAGGCATTGATATTTTGATTGAACGGCTTTGATTTTGAAGCAATTAAGGTAGAATCTATTCCTCCACTCATCATGACAGCAACAGGAACATCTGCATATAACTGTTCAGATATACTTTCAGACAATAGTCCGTCAATTTTCTTCACGGCTTCTTCTTCAGAAATATTTACAGTACATTTAGCAGGCAAATTCCAGAACTTCTCTTTTGTAATGGTCCGATCTTTTAAGCCGATAGTCATAAAAGAGGCAGGCTCAAGAGAAAATATATTCTGAAAACAGGTTTGCGGGGCTAATGTAGTCTGAAAAAGGAAATTAGTATAGACTCCGTTCCAGTTGACTTCCGGATTGACCCATTCATTCTTCAAAATTGCTTTTATTTCTGAAGCCCAAACAATTCCCTTTTCGTTCTGATGGTAAAAAAGAGGCTTCATTCCCACTCTGTCTCTTGCCAGAATAAGCTTTTGCTCCATAAGATCAACGATACAAATAGCAAACATTCCATCCAGTTTTTCAAACACTGAATTTCCCCACTGCTGATAAGCTTTCAGAATCACTTCAGTATCGGAAGTACTTATAAAGAGATGCCCAAACGCCTCAAGCTCTGCTCTAAGCTTTTTGAAATTGTAAATTTCTCCGTTGAATGTAATAATGATTTTCTCATCTTCAGAAAGCATTGGCTGATGCCCTTTTTCAGAAAGATCAACAATTGATAACCTTCGGAAACCCAATGCAATATCGGACTGCATTTCTCCTAAGACCGGAAATTGATCTTTTACTTTTTGGGTAGAATCATTCCCGGAAAATGAAGTTCCTTCGTGATTATGATACAGCCAGAACCCTTCATCATCTGGCCCGCGGTGCCTGATGGCCTGATTCATCTTCAGGATATTCTGAGAAGAAATACTTTTTTGAAATGAATAATAACCGCTGATTCCGCACATAATAAGACTTAATAGATTTGTAAAAATAAGGAAATGACTTTATTTAATAGAAATCAGGCTTACAAATCGGTAGAAAAAGAATGAGAACTGAAGCAAGAGGTTTTTATAGACACAAAGTTTTATTTTGTTTATGTTATATTTTTAAGGGTGCTAAGAGAGAATCGATTTCTAATCGATCTGATGAAGCTTTATATCTATGCGTACGCTTCGTAAGAATCAATGAAGTTGATTCCATCTTTGCTCACTTAAAATATTACACTATGAGAAGTAAAACTTTGCGTTAAAAAAAGCATCTTCAATCTTATTAAGAAACGCTTCATACTCATCCAGCAGAAGAATATTATTTTTTTAAAAATTTAGCTCTTAAAAGCTGTACTTCTTCTTTTGAAATCATATAATCCTTCAGCCTGAACGGTGTAGTTCTGTAGAATTTTCTGAATAACAGGAAAGCCGAAACCAGATAAGAAGCTGTCGTTGCTATACAAGCTCCCAGAATTCCCCATTTGGGTATGGCAATGAAAGAAAAAATAAGTGTCACCACAAGTCCCACTAATGATTTGATGTTCAGAATTTTCAACTCTCTGATTCCTGAGAAATAATGTCCTACCATATCACTCACAGCAATCGCAAAAATCCCCGGAGATAAAAGAAGCATGATCTCTTTGGTATCCTTAAATTCTTTCCCGAAAATCAACACATAGACCTCTGAAGGGATGACCAGAATTCCCAAAATAAAACCTAACATCAGAATGACCGTCAGTTTAATTGAAGATTTGGTTTTTTCTATAGATTCTTCCCTGCTTTTGCTGTTGACCACATCAGAGTATAAAACGACAGCAATACTTCTTGTAATTGTCCATATCGCTTCTGAAAAGGTGACCCCGATCGAAAAAATTCCTACGCTGGCAATGCCTTCAAAATATTCCAGAAAATAAAATGAAAGTCTGTAATTCAGAAACTGCACAAAGGCGCTCAACTGGGTTTTCCAGCCATATTCGAACATATTCCTCGCAACTTCTCTGGAGAATGAAACCTCTGAAATATTACATTTTTTAATGATCTGAAAGAAACTCGTTATAAAAAGAAGAGCCAGGCAGCCGATCTGTGCAAGAAAATATACTGAAACCTCTTTTTGATGGAACCCATATACCAGCACTCCTATAAAAATAATATGAACCAGCTGTTGCAAAACAGTATAGACATTAAATTTTCTAATATTCTGTGTCCCAACAAACAAGCTTATATTGGTTGATAACAGGGATGAGAAAACAGAAATTCCGATCAGATGCAAAAGATACCCGCTCTGAACTGAGGTAAAACTAAACAGAAAAGGGACTAAAAGTCCTATAAAAACAGACCAGAGGTATGCATATAGTAAAATCTTCTCTATCTTAAATCTTGAAGCAAAATACGAGGCACTGCTCCCGGAAAATATACTGCTGAAAAAGCTTACCGCAGCCGCATTGGCGATGACAATAGAAATAGTTCCCTTTCCCTCACTTCCCCACATATTCGTAGAATAGATCACCAACCCGAAGCTGAGCACCAGGATAAGAAAGCGGGAAACGAAAGTTTTAATGATGGTAAGCGGCATAATAATTATCTTTCAACAGATCTTTTCACAAAATCTACAAATGAGTTCTTTATCAGCCCCCAATTGTACTTCTCTTTAAATTCTTTCTTCGCATTGAGTGCATGTGTATGGTAGAGCTCTTGATTCTCTGCATAATTGATGATCAGTTCTGCAACGGCATCTGCATCCTGTGGATTTACCAGATACCCAAAAGAAAGACTTCCCATATGTTTCCGGATTCCTTTAAGATTTGAATAGATCACCGGCTTACCTGCTCCCATAAAATAAAAAAGTTTGATGGGCAAAGAGTGGTTATTCTCAAAATTGATTTCCCTGAGATCGAAACAGAGATCTGCATCAGCAAAGACTTCTGTGAACTTCTCGAAAGAGGTTGGTTTTCTGATTTCAATGTCGGTAAAAGAATAGTGTTCAAGCAATTCTGAAAAATAGGCTTTGTCACTTTCCTGAGGAGAAGATCCTACGATTAAAATGCTGATTTTTAATTCAGGGACCTTTTGACGGACCTTATCTACGGCCTCAAAGAAATTACCAATTCCTTTCTCTTTTGAAATCTGTCCTGTATAGCAAAGGGTAATCTCCCCGGAAACTGGTTCTTTGATATTTTCCTTGATATACTCCGGATCCGGGTAATAAGGAAGGATCATCTGCTTTTTAAACCAGAAAAAATAAGCCAAAGGAAATCTTTTGGTTGCCTCTCCAAAGATAAAGTCAGTGCTCAACCACCCTGCATATAACTGAATAAGAAAAAACTTTATTGCATGAAAGATGCTCACAGGGAACTTATATTTCTCCAGCATAGATATGGAAGGATACCATTCCGTAACATCATAAATACAGCTTATTCTTTTCTCTTTTACCAAGTTTTTTGCAGCCACTACTGCCAAAGGCTCAGAACAGATGATAGAGTCAGGCTGAAAAGCTTCACAGACTTTCCGGAACGTTTCGGTTTTCTTTTCAATACTTTCTTCCAGAACGGCGTAGGATTCAATCTCAATGCCATCAATAATACCTTTGTAATCTGCATATAAACTGCATATTTTTACTTCATACCCATTATCTCTAAGAGCCTTCGCCTGATGATAAAAAATGCGGTCATCATTATAGCTGTGGGAAGTCGTTAAAAAAAGTACTTTAGGCATTAGTTTCTTACTCGAATCTGTACAAAGATACATTAAAACAAAAAAGTGGAAAACCTGTTTCCACTTTATGATTCATAAGCATTTTGTGCTTAGTAGCGTTTATTTTATCGTAGCCGCCCAGCTCTTCTCCAGTGGAAGAAGGAAGTGGCTCAAAAAGTCAAGGTAGGTATTTTTGGAGAAATCAAAAACCTGGATGTCATTCGAAAACTCTCCATTTCTCACCTTTGCTTTAAAGTCCATCAGTTTTAAAGTTTTCACTTCTCCGTTTTCAACAAAACTTGCTTTCATTCTGTCGAAAAGGCCTAACTGATATTCTTCATCAATCTCTCTCATTACTTTTCCTAAAGCATCGATGCTGCATCCGGAAGCCATTTCTTTTTCTTCGTCTACACACACCACGATAAACTGGTTCTTTTCGATTTTAAATGAAGAAGAAAGTGGTTTTCCATGAGCGGCCCACGTAGCAAGGAAGTCAAAAAGCTTTTCTGTAATCGCTTTAGCTTCTTTGGTTTCAAAAGGTCTTGAAGCTGGATATATAATGACTCTGTAGTCGTTGGTTTCTACAATATTGGATTCTTCGATTTTCATAATGTAAATAGTATTTAAAAGACTACGTTATCCTTATTTCCATATCTGTTTGCAGGACAGGAAATTCAGGGATTTCATACTCTATCAATTCAGAAGACAAAATTACACAATTTTCTCGAGTTTAAGATCATTGTATTTTCT
The DNA here is from genome assembly GCF_056844665.1 of Chryseobacterium sp. FR048. Taxonomy (NCBI): domain Bacteria; kingdom Pseudomonadati; phylum Bacteroidota; class Flavobacteriia; order Flavobacteriales; family Weeksellaceae; genus Chryseobacterium; species Chryseobacterium sp. FR048. Next base: position 23,370 of record NZ_JBXDSE010000016.1, read on the forward strand.
GCTCAGAACATAGAGCATCATAATGAACAGCGGAAAAATAAACGGGAAGAAAAATCTCAGTGCCGCAGACTGCGGGAAGAAAAAGAATTTGATATAAACGTTTACCAGGAAAAGAACGGAAATCATTCTCACCCATACATCTTTTGATTTCCAGAAGATCACGGCTATCATGATAGACACCGATAAAGTCACCTTTTTAAAATAGATGATTTTAATGTAAATGATCTCCAGATAATCCATTAAGCTTAACTCAACCGGATGTGTGGAAATAATAGGTCTTCTGTCTATAAATGTATCGTAAAAAACATCTTTCCACCCCGGATAATGGTAAAATTTAATAATAGCCAGATACATCACCAATAGAACACTTCCCTGAATAACATAAGAAATATCAATTTTCTTTTCTTTAAAATAATAGAACAGAAAAACTGCTATTATATACGTTAGGGTAAAGGTAATATAGTCCGGACGGATAAAAGTGATGGTAAAAAGAAGTATAAACATTCCCCATTTACTCCAGTTTTTAATTAACCCAATAATAAAGATCAAAATAAACTGAAAAATGAACATATCCGGTGTGGAAACCGTGGCCATATAAGTCATTGGAGGCAAAAGCATCGCCGCAACGGTCAATAGAACGGCAAGCCAGTATTTTTTCGGAAACAAGAGCTTCAGGATGTAAAAAAACAACAGCCCTGAAATAAAGTAGGAAATAAGACTGACACCCAGAACCGACATTGGTGGGCTCACCCCGAGTTTATAAAAAAGGGTAATAACAAGAATATACCCTACTTTGATTTGAAAATAGGGTAATTGTTCTGTAAAAGACTGGGTATTTTTTGTGAAATACTGCCTCGGTATGTCCCACGGCTTTACGCCGATAACGTCTGCATAGTGTTCTGCAGGAGCCTCTTTTTTTATTTCTTCATAAGTAATGATGCGTACTTTATCCGGTGAGTCCGGGAATTCGGAAGTGTACATACACCCCAGATAGCCCGGCATATCCCAGTCATATACCCTGTTGTTGTAATTCCAAAAGGTAAGAAAGGTAAGTATTGACAGTACAAACAAAAAGGAGAGCCCCCATTTTAGTTTCATAAACCTCTATAAGATGATTATAAATCTTCTGCTTCAGCAAGAAGTTCAACAATATCCTTTACGGCAACTTCAGTATTTTTATTAAAGTGCTTTACCCCATCCGTCATCATCGTATTGCAGAAAGGACATCCTGTTGCAATGACTTTAGGTTCAAAAGATAAAGCTTCTTCTGTTCTTTCAATATTGATGTCTTTGTTTCCTTTTTCAGGCTCTTTGAACATCTGTGCTCCTCCTGCTCCACAACAAAGCCCGTTGGTTTTGCAACGCTTCATTTCTACAAGCTCTGCATCAAGCTTTTCAAGCAGCATTCTTGGTGCTTCATATTCATCATTAGCACGTCCCAAGTAACATGGATCATGGAAGGTAATTTTCTTTCCTTTGAATGCGCCTCCTTCAATTTTCAAACGTCCTTCTTCCATTAAGGTCTTAAGGAATTGGGTATGGTGTACCACTTCAAAATGTCCTCCTAAGCTTGGATATTCATTTTTAAGGGTATTGAAACAGTGTGGACAAGCCGTTACGATTTTCTTTACTTCGTAGGCATTCAGCACTTCAATATTGGTAAGGGCCATCATCTGGAAGACAAATTCGTTTCCAGCTCTTTTCGCAGGATCTCCAGTACAGCTTTCTTCCTGTCCCAGAACTGCAAATTCAACCCCTATTTTATTTAATATTTTGCAAAATGCTTTTGTAATTTTTTTGGCGCGGTCATCGAAACTTCCTGCACATCCCACCCAGAATAAAACTTCCGGGGCTTTTCCTTCGGCAGCATATTCTGCCATTGTTTTTATATTGAAATCCATTCTAAATCAAATTTATCAATATACCAATGTAACAGTTTAGCAATGGTTGTTACATCGTTACATTATTTACATTGTTACATTAATTTTCTGTTGCCCAATTCAGACGGTCTGCCTGGTTATACTGCCAAGGTGCAGCATTGTTTTCCACATTGGTCATCATCAGGTTCAGTTCCTGTGGAGCAGCAGACTGTTCCATTACCAGGAATCTTCTCATTTCAAAGATAATGGAAAGCGGATCAAGCAATACCGGACAAGCATCTGTACAGGCATTACATGTTGTACAGGCCCAAAGTTCTTCTTTTGTGATATAGTCGTTCAATAACTTCTTACCGTCATCAACGAATTTTCCGTTCTTATCGATGTTTCTTCCCACTTCTTCCAATCTGTCTCTGGTCTTCATCAGGATCAATCTCGGAGACAGTTTTTTGCCGGTAATGTTCGCCGGGCAAACAGAAGTACAACGTCCACATTCTGTACATGAATAAGCATTCAGCAATTGTACCTGGTTCAGATCGAAAATATCTTCTGCCCCAAATTTAGATGGAACATCTGCTTCAGCCCCTTCTGCCGGAGCAGCATAAGGATCTGCATTCGGGTCCATCATCAACTTGATTTCTTTGGTTACGGAATCAAGATTGTTGAATTTTCCTTTTTTATCAAGGTTGGCATACCATGTACTTGGAAATGCCAGGATAATATGTAAATGTTTTGAATAATACAGGTAGTTCATGAAGAACAGAATTCCTACAAAGTGGAACCACCATGCTCCTTTTTCTGTAAAATGTAAAAAACCGTTATCAAAATTGAAGATTTCTAAGAACGGAACCAATGTCATCTCACTGATCGGGAAGCTTCCATGTTCCGGTAAAGCTCCTCTCGATTGTAAAATAAAATCTGAAGCATTCATCATAAAGAAAGCCATCATCAGAGCGAATTCAATGATCAGAATCCAGTTTGCATCATTTTTCGGCCATCCGAAAAGTTCTTTCATTGTCAATCTTTTCACTCCGTAAAAATTTCTACGAATAAAGAAAATGACAACCCCAATCACCACTAAAAGTGCCAAAACTTCTAATGTTGCCGTAAAGAAATTATAAAATGTATGTCCGAAAATACTTGATAAAAAACGGTGTGTACCAAATATTCCATCAACAACAATTTCTATTAATTCAATATTAATAATCACAAAACCTACATATACAAAAAGGTGTAAAACTCCTGCAACAGGACGTGCTGTCATTTTACTCTGTCCCATGGCTACACGGGCCATCGTTTCCCAACGTTCTCCTTTTCTGTCGTTTCTATTGATTTCGTGACCTAATCTGATATTTCTGTAGATCTTCTGCAGGCTTTTGGCAAACAGCCCAAATCCGGCCACTAATAAAATCAGAAAAATAATGTTATCGATGTACTGCATAAGGCGTATTAGTCTTTATTGTTTTTACCGAAAACAGAGAAATTGATGTATCTCTTAGGATTCGCTTTCATATCTTCAATCAATGAATTCAGGTTGGAAGATGCTGAGTTCAGATTATTGTAAAGTTGATCATCCTTCATCAGTTTACCTAAACTTCCCTCTCCTTTGTCAATTCCACCAATCACCTGATTAAGCTTTCCTACTGTTGCATCCAGATTGGCAATCGTTGCGTTCAGTTGCTTTGTATCAATGCTTTGTGCAAGATTTCCGTATTTATCCAAAGTTACTTTTCCACTTTGCATCGTAAGGCTTGCATCGTCCAGTACTTTTTGAAGTTTCGGATCATTATGTCCTACCAGGCTGTTTACACTTCCTGCTGTAGTCTGTAATGCACTTACGGTCTTATTAAGGTTGGATAACAAAGCTTTGATTTCTGCTCTGTTTTGGGCATCTACAAGCATATTGGCATTGGTCATCAGAGAGTCTACTCTATGAAGAACCACCTGTAACTGATCTTTTACCGGGCCTACCTGAGAAGAAAGGCTTCCCAATGTTCCCAGTTTAAAAGCACCTTTCAGGGTATCCCCGTCTTTTGCAGTCACCCCACCATACATAAGATTTACTCTCATCTCTTTTCCGGACATTAAGCCTGGTTCAAAGATTTCCAGTGTAGAGTTTTTTGAAAATTCGAATTTGTTGTCGATTGTAATTTTTACGACAAAGTTGATTTTTCCATCTTTTGAGGTCAGAGGAATAATTTTATCCACCTGCCCTACTTTCAGACCGTTAATAGAAACTGCCGAAGACTGTGCCAGGCCTTCTACATTGTCATATTTTGCGTAAAATATATTATCGGTAGTAAAAAGGCTTTTCCCTTTCATAAACTGAAACAACACCACAAAGCCTACAATAGCTAGAAGTGCGATCACACCAGCTTTTAATTCTTTACTGAACTTCACTTGCTAATTTTTTTCTAATAAGCAAATATAATACATTTTAAATAAATCTTTTCCCTTATTGTTCTGCGTTAAATACAAAAAAAAGCGACAAAAAATTTTGTCGCTTTTTTATATCTGTAAAATGTATTTCTTACTGTTGCTGATTTCCGATTTTATTCCAGATTTCGATTCTGAAATCTTCAATATCAGCATTGTCCTGAAGGCTCTTCATCCAAGCCTGTCCGAACATTCCTGCATTTCTCTGAGTAATAGACTCAGTAAACTGCTTAAGGTCTCCAGGTTGTTTGTTTACCGTTTCAGATTTTTTGATCAGAACGTATACTCCTGTTCCACCTTCAACCGGGTTAGAAAGTTTACCTTTTGCAACACCGAATGCTGCACCGGCTACTTTAGGCTCCATAGCTCCGGCTACTGAAGGATTCAATAGGTTTACCTGAGCAGACTGTTTTGAAGTGGCAAATAATTTAGCAATCTGATCTAAGTTTGAAGCTTTCGCTCCAGCAATTTTATCAGAGATTTGTTTTGCAGCCAATTTATTTTTAACAATTACTTCAATCTGGTCTCTTACCGATTCAGGATCTGCAAGACCTGCTTCCTGTTTTCCGTTAAGATAAACTACAATTTTATCACCTGTTCCGTCTACAGTGAAAAGTTCAGTATCTCCTTTAGATCTTTTCTTATCGAAAGCCCAAGCCAGGATCTCACCGTCTTTTTCTGTACCTAAGCCCTGAAGCTGACCTTCAAATCTTTTAGCCGCTTTAGGATTAGTGAACTGATAATTATCTTTCTTAGCAATATTCACGAAATCGTTGAAAGATTTCCCTTGAACCTGCTGAATGAATTTTCTTGATTTTTTATCAGTTTCAGCCTCAGTAGCATCTGAAGGTTTAATTGCTTTCACAAGGTTCGCAACTTTATACCCCATTGATCCTGATTTTTTATCTTCAATATTGATGATATGGTAACCGAACTGAGTTTCTACCACTCCTGTAGCTCCTTTAGGGTTGTTAGCAAGGTAAGTAAGGAATTCCGGAACGAAAGGCGTTTCTGGAGTTGTCCAACCTAAACTACCTCCTTGAGCAGCTGAATTAGGATCGTTAGAAAGTTTAAGGAATTCTGTAAATTTAGCAGGAGTAGCTTTTACAATCGCTCCGATAGAGTCTGCCAATTTCTTAGCCTGCTCTTTGGATCTTGTTACCCCTTCACCTGCAGGGCTTCCTTTGAATGCAATAAGGATATGTCTTGATAAAGTAGAATCTGAAGTCTTTTTACCTACAAGTTTAGAAACTACATAGAAATCCTGCTCTTTATACGGACCGAAAGTCTGTCCAACCGCTGCAGTAGCAATCTGCCCCTGTATTGTAGCCGGCAATTGAGTAGGTTTCACATATTGAGGGTTGAAAGGCATATCAGAATTCGCCATTACAAACATAGAATCGTTTTTCGTATTCTGGAAGTTTTCAGCACCTCCGCTTGCATCAGTTCCTCCTGAGTATAGTTTTGTAATCTCTTTCAATGCTGCTGCATCATCTGCTGCACTAGGCTTCGATGGGAAATATACGATACCGATATTTCTGCTTGGCTCTGCTTTGAACATTACAGGGTGCTTCTTGATGTAGTCTGCAAGATCCTGTGTAGTCACATTGATTTTTGTTTTCTGAAGATAAGCAGCATAATCAACTTTTACGAAGTCGATGTCAGCAAGCTGATCTCTCTGCTTCATCAGTTCTTCAGCTTCTTTCTTACCTGTAGTAATCCCTGCTGAAATATTGGAAAACACCTGTCTTGCCATCAGTCTGTACTCAATAGTCTTTCTTGTTTTCAACCATTGAGAATATCCCTGAGGATTGGTGTTTTGTAATGTTTCAATTTCTTTTTTAAGATCTTGAGTTTTAAAGTTTCCTTTCTCATCAAAGAACTGTTGGTTCTGAGCAAACATCTGATCGTACTGGATCTGACTCCAGAAATAATCATCCGTCATTTCAAAACCTAATTTTTCAAATTGTTGTTTGATAAGTTTGGATTGTACAAGTAACTGCCAAGCCTGCTCCTCAAGACCGTTCTTTGGACGACCTTGCTGCTCAGCCTGCTGCTGCAACACGAAAAGCTGATCATTGAACTCTTCGCGGGTGATTTTCTCACCATTTACTTTTCCTAAAACGTCAGGATTTTTACCAAAAACCTTGTCGATACTATCGGGGTTTACCAGGAACGCCAAAAGCGCTAAGGCTATTACTCCCATTAAAAGCCAAGGCTTACTCCTAATCTGTCCTAAAATTGCCATTTTATAAATTATAGTTTTTTATCAGTTTGCGAAAATACACATTTTTAAGAAATTACAGAAACAGAAGTTCTTTATTTTGATTTTTAATCCAAAGATTATTAAAAAAAGGAAATTTTGACCGTATTTTTTAGCAAAAAACAAATGGCATAAGTATTGTGCATATTTTAAATATTATAATATACTCCACGTTTTCAAAGCATATTATAAGAAATCCTTTTAACGATAAAAAACGAAAATGACAATTTGTCATTCGATTGACTATGACAGAATTTGAAGATATTAGTTTAGAAGAAATGATCAGCGACGGATTTGACATCGTAGCTGAAGAGATCAATCTTTCCGACTTTGCGGAAACTGATCAGAATTCCGAACAGAAAATATTCCCTATACTTCCCGTAAGAAATATGGTAATGTTCCCTAATGTAGTGATTCCCATTACTGCGGGAAGAAAAGCCTCGATACAGCTTCTTGAAGAGGCTCAGAAGAACGGAGATTTCATTGGAATTGTAAGCCAGAGAAATTCAGATCTGGAACAACCTGCAGAAAAAGACATTTACACCACCGGAACTCTGGCTAAGATCATCAAGATCATCAAGTTACCGGAAGGAAATATTACAGCCATCACCAAAGGCTTCCATAGATTCAAGATCAAAAAGATCATTGAAACTCAACCTTATTTCAAGGCAGAAATTTCAAAGCTAAAAGACACTAAACCCAAAAATCAGGAGGAATATGAAGCCTTGCTGGAAAATATCAAAGATCTTGCATTAAAGATCATCGAGCTGGATCCGAATATTCCGAATGCAGCCAACTTTGCCATCAAAAACATCAATAATAATGATGACCTTCTGAATTTTATCTGTACGAATGCCAATTTCTCCTCTTTAGCCAAACAAAAGCTTCTCGAAGAGAAAAGCCTGATGGAAAGAGCCAACAAATGCTATGAAATGATGCATGAGGACTTCAGAAAGCTGGAACTTAGAAGCCAGATCCATCAGAAAACCTCGAAAGATCTTGACAAACAACAGAGAGAATATTTTCTGAACCAACAGATCAGAACGATCCAGGAAGAGCTGGGTGGCGGTCCTGAAAGCGATGTGGAAGATCTTATCAATAAGGCGAAGACTAAAAAATGGAGCCAGGAAGTAGAAGATCATTTCCAGAAGGAAATCAGCAGATTACAGCGTCAGAATCCTAATTCTCCGGATTATAATGTTCAGAGAAATTACCTGGATTTCTTTACCGATCTTCCATGGGAAACGTATACCAAAGATATTTTTGATATTGCAAAAGCTGAAAAGGTTTTAGACAAAGCACATTTCGGACTGGAGGATATTAAAAAGAGAATTTTGGAGCATATGGCTGTTTTGAAATTAAAAAACAACATGAAATCTCCTATCCTTCTATTGGTAGGGCCTCCGGGAGTAGGTAAAACCTCACTGGGGAAATCTATTGCCGATGCTTTAGGAAGAAAATATGTAAGATTATCTCTTGGAGGACTTCATGATGAAAGTGAGATCCGCGGACACAGAAAAACGTACATTGGTGCAATGGCCGGAAGAATTCTTCAGTCTATCAAAAAGTCCGGAACTTCCAACCCTGTGATTGTTCTGGATGAGATTGATAAAATCGGGCAAGGTCTTCACGGAGATCCAAGCTCTGCACTTCTGGAAGTTCTTGATCCTGAACAGAATAAATCTTTTTATGACAACTTCCTTGAAATGGGATACGATCTTTCAAAAGTAATGTTCATTGCAACAGCTAACTCGCTTTCTACAATTCAAACCCCGCTTCTGGACAGAACAGAAATTATTCAGATTGCCGGATACACTCTTGAAGAAAAGATTGAGATTGCTAAAAGACACTTAATCAAAAAACAGCAGGAAGAGAACGGTTTAGATACAAAATCATTTAAGCTTGGAAATGCTGAACTTAAACATATTATAGAAGCCCACACTTCTGAAAGCGGTGTAAGAACCCTTGAGAAAAGAATTGCTTCTATTGCAAGATGGGTAGCTCTTCAAACAGCTCTGGAAAAAGAATATGATTCTAAAATTTCTCTGGAAAAAGTAGATGAAATTCTTGGGGTTCCAAGACCGAAAAGTCTATCTGAGATCACCGGAGTTCCTGGTGTCGTAACAGGTCTTGCCTGGACCAGCGTAGGTGGAGACATCCTCTATATCGAAAGCATTTTAAGCAACGGAAAAGGGGCTCTGACTATGACTGGAAATCTTGGAACAGTAATGAAAGAATCTGCTACAATTGCTTTAGAATACATCAAGGCAAGACATGATGAACTGGGAATTCCGCAGGAGGAACTGGATAAGAAAAACATCCACGTCCATGTTCCTGAAGGAGCCACTCCTAAAGACGGACCATCTGCCGGTATTGCGATGTTGACTTCAATGGTTTCTTCTTTCAAAAATAAGAAAGTAAAACCTCACCTTGCGATGACGGGAGAAATTACTTTAAGAGGAAAAGTTCTTCCTGTAGGAGGAATCAAAGAAAAACTTCTTGCCGCAACAAGAGCTGGCATCAAAGACGTTATTCTTTGTGAAGCCAACAGAAAAGATGTGGAAGAGATCAAAAAAGATTATTTAAAGAATCTGAAGGTACATTATGTCAACAGAATGGAAGAAGTCATTGACATCGCCATTGAAAAGTAACAATCATTCATAACATATCAACTTCTCAATAAGGAAACACGTTCTGATCATCAGAGCGTGTTTCTGTTTTATAGTGACCCTTTCCGCAACCTGGATGGAATAAAATTTGATATGCTGAAAGAAAAACATACACTGATTGAATAAAAAATTCTTCAATTCAGTGGGTTTTTCTTATTTTTATTCCACACTGCAGATTTTAAATTATGAATTTTCTTAGACTTCCTTTCCTTGTTAAGCTTACACTGGTTGTAATTTCCCTTATCGGGATTGGCTATCTTCTGGCATTGGGACAAAGTATATTAGCTCCTTTCTTCCTTGCATTCCTCATGGCAATGCTGTTTTTACCGGCAGCAACCTTTATGGAAAAAAGGCTGAGATTCCCAAGGTCTATGTCTACAATGACTTCGGTTTTTATCATGCTGATGATTCTAGGCGGGATCATTTACTTTTTCACCAACCAATTATCTGATTTCAGTAAGGATCTTCCTCACCTGAGGGAACAGTTTACGACGGTATTCAATAATCTTCAGCACTGGGTTTCCAGAACATTCAATGTAAAAGTGGATGAGCAGGTAGATTATATCAACCAAGGGCTGAATAAACTCCTCTCTTCTTCAGGGGCTATTTTAGGTTTTACTTTCGGAATTTTTTCCACAGGATTTGGGTTTATCATCTTTTTCACCCTGTTTTTTATCTTTATATTAAACTATAGAAGACTTTTGAATAATTTCATTGTTACGGTTTTTAGCGAAAGACATAAAACCAGTGTACAGGAAGCGGTGAATGAGATTAGAATCATGACCAAGAAATACATCTTCGGACTTTTTCTCCAGGTGATTATCGTATCTGTTCTTACCTCCATTCTTCTTACCATTCTGGGGGTAAAATATGCTATTCTTTTAGGGGTTCTTACAGGATTACTGAATGTCATTCCGTATCTGGGAATTTTTATTTCTCTTTTAATTTCCTGTTTTATAGCATTTGCCACGTCCACCCCTTCTACTTGTGTTTATGTTGCTTTAGGATACATTGCCATTCATGCTGTAGACGGCAATATTGTGCTGCCATTTGTTGTAGGCTCAAAAGTAAAGATCAACGCTTTGTTTTCTTTTATAGGCATTCTTTTGGGAGAACATCTTTGGGGGATTGCAGGAATGTTCCTGTGTATCCCGGCTATTGCCATCATTAAGATCATCTGCGAAAGAGTTGATGATTTAAAACCTTGGGGAAGGCTGCTGGGAGAAGAAATAAAACCCAACAAAAAGAAGAAAAGTTATAAGATTTCTAAAAACATTACACTGAAGGAAATGGACTAAATATGAGTAATAGACAATAAGTAATATAATTGACATACTCCTAACTTTAAATAAAAAGACTGCCTTTTTCAAGACAGTCTTTTTATTTTTATGAAAGAGCACAAAGAGGGCTCATTCCGTTCGGACAGGTTTCTGTGCAATATATGTAAGTATGTGAATCCGGGCAATAGCCTTTCTCTACTTCCGGCAACCCTCCGCCAGCACCACCTCCTAAACAAGGATCTCCAGGTGGGATTTTACACGGGCAGCCTATAGGTCCAATATCACATTTTCCAATACCTCCGCCTCCTTGAATTTCTCTCAGGTTCAAACGGTTTAATTTTTTGAGATTTTTCAACATAATTTTTATAGTTTAGTTTGTATCTCAAATATAAATAATAAAATTATCTGAAATTCACCATTAACTTACCATTAACACTAATTATTTATTTTTTTGTTAAAATTCAACCAACGAATCTTATTTTTATTATACATTTGATATTAAATCATCAATCATGAAAATAGTAAAATTCATCTTATGCTTACTTTTCGGGCTTATGTTTATCAATGCTGGATTAAACAAGTTTTTTAATTATATGCCCATGGAAAAACCAACTCCTGAGCAAATGAAACTTTTCGCTGCCTTTGGAGAAATCAGTTGGCTGATGCCATTAGTAGGAACCATAGAGGTCCTTGGCGGATTGCTTTTTATTTTTCCAAAAACAAGAGCATTAGGAGCAATTGTGATCTTACCTGTCATGGTAGGAATTGTCACTCATGTGTTCACAATGGACAAATCTCCCATGGGCATGAGTATCGCCGGAATTTTGTTTCTCATTAATATCTGGATATTGATTGATAACAGAGGAAAATATAAACACTTAGTTTCATAAGGCTATATTTAGGTTATAGATGATAGGTTGCAGGCCGCAGGTATTATAGTGTGCCATTACAATTTATGGTTGTTAATACACTACTACCTATAACCTATCATCTGCTACCTGCTACCTACTACCTCTTCCCTATACAAATGCACTGAATCCGGTAATTGATCGTCCCACAATGAGCGAGTTGATTTCTTTTGTTCCTTCATAGGAATAAATGGCTTCGGCGTCTGCTACAAACCTTGCAACATCGTATTCGAGCAGGATACCGTTCCCGCCCAGCACTTCTCTTGCTCTGGATACAATATCTCTTGTCCTCAAAGTACAGAATACTTTAGCAAGTGAGGCATGCTCATCTTTTAAAATACCTTCATCCTGCATTTCCGATAATCTGAACACCATGGTCTGCATAGCGGTAAGATTAGACAACATTTCTACCAGATGGCCCTGGATCATTTGAAATGATGCGATAGGTCTTCCAAACTGCTCTCTTTTTCGGGTATAATCCAATGCACTTTCATAAGCACCTCGGGCACAACCTGTTGCCATCCAGGCCACTCCTGCTCTTGTCATTCGAAGTACTTTTCCGGTATCTTTAAATGAATTGGCATTCTGCAAACGGTTTTCTTCGGTGACTATACAATCTTTCAGGGTAATCAGCCCGTTCTGAACAATCCTCAAGGCCATTTTTCCTTTGATCTTTTCTACGGAATAGCCCGGATTATCTTTTTCCACAATAAATCCCTTCACCTCTCCACTATCCAGATCTCTTGCCCAGATAATCACCAGGTCAGCAAAAGTGGCGTTTCCAATCCATTTCTTCTGACCATTTAATACCCAGCCGTCAGGTGTTTTTTTGCAGGTTACCGTCAACCCTCCGGCTGCTCCTGAACCTACTTCAGGCTCTGTAAGTCCGAAAGCGCCTATTTTTTCAAACTTCTGCATCTGTGGAAGCCATTTTTGTTTCTGTTCTTCTGAACCGCAGATATAAATGGAACCCATTGCCAACCCTGACTGTACCCCGAAAAAAGTAGCAATAGAAGCATCAATTCTAGCCATTTCCATTGCAATAACACCTTCCATCAGGAAAGGCATTCCCGGACAGCCATAGCCTTCATAGGTAACCCCACAGATATTCAATTTCTGAAATTTCGGGATCAGCTCAAAAGGAAATTCATCTCTGAGCCAATAATGGTTGACCAGAGGTTTTACTTCTTTTTCCATAAAAGCTCTTACCTTGAGCTGAATTTCTCTCTGTTCCGGGCTAAGGGTATGGTAAATATCATAAAAATCACCATCTATAAGTGGTAGTTCTTTCTTTTTCTTCTCCGGATTCAGCATTTTCATAAGTCCGGATAGCTGTTTATCATCCAGTTTTGAGAAATTCTGCATGAGTTTCGGCAAATCTACTTTTTGAGAGATTGCACTCAGCTGATCAAAATCGATCGATTTGAATAATTCTATTGCGTTTCTGATTTTGGAAAATGTATTTGACATCATGAGATCTTGTAGTTTGGTTTGTAAAAGATAAGCAAAAATCACTCCGAAAACAACATCGGAACACAAATATCATTTTACAAAACGCTCAATTTCAACCCGTTAAAATAGAATATTCTCTTTACAAGTTTTTTACTTTCAATTTTCAAGCATTACAAAGAATCCCGGCTGAACTTTGACTCAAGCAAAACATTAAAAAATCTACACTATGAAAACGACTTACATTAAATTATCTCTATCTGCAGTTCTTCTTCTGGGAATTTATTCATGTAAAAAAGGAGAAGTTTCCTCAAAAGATATTGAGGCTTATGCAACAACAGATTCTTCGGCAGCTATTGTATCAGACAGCATTTCATCTGTTGCCAATATGAAAGTAAAAAACAAACAGTTCATCAAGACAGCAGGTGTAGATATGGAAGTAAAGGATGTATATGAAACTACCATTTCTATTGAAAAATCTGTACAGGAACTTGGAGGGTTTGTCACCAACAGCAATCTTCGCAGTACCGTCGTTTCAGAAGATACCTATAACACTTCCAATGAAAAAGCAATGCTGGTCAAAAAATACCAGACAGAAAATACCATGCAGGTCCGCATTCCCACCGAAAAACTGGGTGAACTGCTGACAGCGATCAATAATAACAAACTGTTTTTAAATTCAAGATCTATCAATGCTGAAGATGTGACGGCTAATATCAAATATTCTGAACTGGAAGGAAAAAGAAATCAAAAAACATCAGAAAACATTGATCAACTAAAAGCCAATAAAGACAAAGTAAAACTGGATGATGGTAATATGTCTGAAGGAAATCTTCAGAAGCTTGCCAGCATGAATATGGCTGACAATCTGAAGTACAGCACAATTGACATTTACATCAAAGAGCCTAAACTTCGCATTGCGGAAATCGCCGTTACCAATACTGCAAGTATAGACAATAAGTATCAATACAATTTTATCTATGATGCAAAAGATGGTTTTGTATATGGCTTTTATCTGATTCAGAGAATTGTTGTTGCCCTGATCAACATCTGGCCTCTTTTATTAATCGCTGCCGCTATGATCTATTTCCTAAGAAAAAGAAGAGTATTAAAAGCCGAACAACCTGTTACCAAAGAATAAAACAAACTCCTAGCCAATTGGTTATCATCATAATTTTAGATTTTACAACCTCCTGTTTCCGGGAGGTTTTATTTTTTTTCAAAAAAAACTGTAACGATTGTCATGCCTGTCTTACCTACTGTTTAAAAGAACAGAAAATCAAAAAAAACAATCATATGAAAAATTTAGTAAAACTTGGATTTGCGGCATTAGTATCATTGAACTTCATCACTGCTGCGGCACAGAATAAAAATACAGAAAACAACAGCCTCCTGTGGGAAGTATCCGGAAACGGTCTTTCTAAACCGTCTTATATTGCCGGAACTTTTCATATCTTATGCAGCAAGGATTTTGAAATCAAACCCAAAGTATTGAAAGCACTTGAAAAATCAGACAATTTTGTGATGGAAATCAATTATACAGATCCTAATGAGATGGCGTCACTGCAAAAAATGTATCAGACGGATCAAAAAATATCTGATCAGCTTTCTCCTGATGAAGCCAAAGAACTGAATACACTTCTTGCGGATTATGGCACTAATCTGAAAAGTATAGACTCTTCAAGCCCTCAGGCTCTTTACGCTCTCCTTTCCGCAAAAGCCGTTCCCTGTCCTCAGACCGAGATCAAGCTGTACGAAATGGAACTTCTTCAGAAAGCCATAAAAGATAAGAAAAGCATCAAGGGATTGGAAAAGGTGACAGATCAAATGAAATCAATCAACGAAGCCTATGATCTTAAGAGTATCATTTCACAATTGAAGATGGGGAAAGAATATGAAGCGCTATTCAAAAAGATGATCGAGGCTTTTAAAAATGAAAATGCACAGTCACTTTATACGCTTTTCAAAGATGACAGATTTATGAATGCCCAACAGGAAAAAGCAATGCTTAGCAACAGAAATAAAAACTGGGTAAAGATAATGCCGGAAATCATGAAAAAAGAAGGCTCTTTCTTTGCGGTGGGCGGATCACATCTGATGGGAGAAAACGGAATCATCCCTCTTCTACGATCTCAAGGTTATACTGTAAAAGCCGTATCCAACTTATAATCATAACCAAACCATGAAATTATTGTGAGCAATCCAACTGAAACGGCTTTTCTAAAGCTTGTCAACCAGCATAAAGGTATCCTGTACAAAGCCTCGCGCATCTATGCCGATTCTATGGAAGATCGGGAGGATCTGCAACAGGAAATCCTGATCCAGCTTTGGAAATCTTACCAGAACTTCAAAGGAAACAGTGAGTTTTCTACCTGGATGTACCGTGTTGCCATCAATACCGCCATCACTTATCTGAAAAAGGAAAAACAGAGAAGCACTAATCATACAGACACGCTCCCTCATTTTGAAGTCCAGCAAGAAGATTATAACCCGGCAAAGGACAGGCAGCTTGAAATCTTCTACCTTGCTGTTCAGGAACTGAATGCTTTGGAAAAAGCGGTTATATTTTATTTCATGGAAGGAATGTCCCACAAAGATATAGGAAGCAATCTCGGACTGAGCGAAGGTAACGCCCGTGTAAAACTCAACAGAACAAAAGAAAAAATACAACAAATCATAAAAAAATCAGGCTATGAATTTTGATCAATTAAAAGAACAATGGAATAATGAACCCAATGATGTCAAAATTCCTGACACCATAGAGCAGCTAAAAGAAAGCAAACATCCTATCGAAAAAATTCAGAAGAATATGAAAAAAGAATTTCCGTTTCAGGTTCTTGCAATCATTTTTATCGCATTTTTTCCCTTTCAGCTCCATTTCCTTCCTTCACAGTATCTTATCTATTATATATCTTATACGGTGATGGTAATCATTTCACTCTACTATCTTTTAGGTTTTTATAAATTTTACAGACAGACAGAATTGTATACTGGAAACACCAAAAACAGCCTGTGGAAAATATATCATGAACTCCGGCTGAATATGGAAAGGTATCAGTCTTTCGGGTTTCTGTTATTACCTCACCTTCTGATTACAATTGGTCTGGGAATCTACAATCTTTTGGAGAAGAAAGGAAAATCTCTATCCGAATTATCAGATACTCAACAATTGTTTCTCATTTTAGCGGTAATGGCAGGAACTTTAATATATGTGGCCAGTATTAGCTTTTATACAAAGCTTATCTACGGACGAAGTGCGAGACAATTAGAAAACATACTGAATGAAATCGATGAATAATTATTAAAATATCCCAAGCAAAAAAGCATTTTCATATCAACCTCAGACAAAATCTGGGGTTGTGTTTTTTAAAAAAACGTTATTTATCATGTTCAAATTTATCAGAGGTTTTATTTTTCCTTAAATTTGCAAATCGGAAATAAATTGCTATGGATCTTAAATTATTCTGATCCTTCCCATGATTTTCCGAACAACATAAATTACTAAAATATGCTATCAAAAATAAATCCTATACAAACTAACAGCTGGAAAGCTCTTGACGAACACTTCGCCGGAAATGATTTTGACCTGAGAAGTCTTTTCCAATATAACCCGAACCGTTTTACTGAATTTTCTTTACAGAAGGACAATTACCTTTTTGATTATTCTAAAAACCTGATCGATTCAAGAACAAAAGGACTTTTACTACAATTGGCAGAAGAATGCCAGCTAAAGGATGCTATTGCTAAAATGTTCTCCGGAGACAAGATTAACGAAACGGAAGGAAGAGCAGTTCTGCATACGGCATTGAGAGATTTTTCGGATCGTGAGATTCTTGTGGATGGCGAAAATATCAAGCCACAGATCAAAAAAGTTCTTGACCAGATGAAAGCTTTCTCTGAGAAGATCATTTCCGGAGAACATAAAGGATTCAGTGGAAAAGAGATTACGGATGTAGTCAACATCGGGATTGGAGGATCAGATTTAGGTCCGGTAATGGTTTGCTCTGCTTTAAAGCATTTTAAAACAAGATTAGATGTTCATTTCGTTTCCAACGTAGATGGAAATCATATCGCAGAAGTAGTAAAAAACCTGAATCCTGAAACCACTTTATTCATCATTGCTTCCAAGACCTTTACGACTCAGGAAACCATGACGAATGCCAACTCTGCTAAAGACTGGTTCCTGAAAGCCGGAAAACCGGAAGATGTAGCCAAGCATTTCGTGGCTTTGTCTACCAATACACAAGAAGTGAAAAAGTTTGGGATCGCAGAAGAAAATATTTTTGAATTCTGGGATTGGGTAGGTGGAAGATATTCTCTTTGGAGTGCTATCGGACTAAGCATTGTACTGTCTGTAGGATACGAAAACTTTGAGCAGCTTTTAAGAGGAGCTTATGATACTGATCAGCATTTCCAGACTGCTGATTTCTCAGAAAACATTCCTGTGTTAATGGGACTTTTAGGAATCTGGTACCGTAATTTCTATGCAGCCACTACTTATGCGATCTTACCTTATTCTCAATATTTAGACAGGTTCGCTGCTTATCTTCAACAGGGAGACATGGAAAGTAATGGAAAATGCGTAGACAGAAACGGAGAATTTGTAGAATATGAAACAGGACCTATCATTTGGGGAGAACCTGGGACAAATGGTCAACACGCATTCTATCAATTGATCCACCAAGGAACAGAATTGATCCCGGCAGACTTTATTGCTTATACAAAAAGTCCAAACAAAGTTTCGGATCACCAAGATAAATTATTAGCGAACTTTTTCGCTCAGACTGAAGCACTTGCCTTCGGAAAACTGGAAGAAGAAGTAGAAGAGGAACTTAGAAATTCAGGAAAATCTGATGAAGAAATTGACAGATTGATCAACTTCAAGGTTTTCCACGGAAACACCCCTACTAACTCAATCTTATTCAAAGAATTAACTCCTTTTTCATTAGGACAGCTAATTGCATTGTACGAGCATAAAATCTTTGTACAGGGAGTGATCTGGAATATTTTCAGCTTTGACCAGTTCGGAGTAGAATTAGGTAAAGTATTGGCCAATAAAATTCTTCCGGAACTTGAAAATAATGAAGCAATAAGCTCTCATGACAGCTCTACCAACGGATTGATCAATTACTATAAGGAAAACAAATAGTAAGTAAAAAGAAAGTAAAAGTAAATCTAAATAAAGTAAAAAGTAAAAATGGCAGAAATTCTTGACGGGCTTAAAGTGTCCAAAGAAATAAAAGCAGAGATCAAAGCGGAAGTAGAAAAGATTCTTGCAACAAAAAGAAGAGCTCCACACCTGGTGGCTATTCTGGTTGGAAACAACGGAGCAAGCAAGGCTTATGTGAACGCTAAAGTAAAAGACTGTGAAGAAGTAGGATTTCAATCCAGCTTGATTAAATTTCCAAGTACAGTTTCAGAATCTGAACTGTTGGAAAAAATTGATGAACTGAACAAGTCTAAAGCGGTGGACGGATTTATCGTTCAGCTTCCGTTACCGGATCAGATCGATCAGGAAAAAATCATCAATGCAATCGATCCAAGAAAAGATGTAGACGGGTTCCACCCTGAAAACTTCGGAAAAATGGCATTGGAAATGGATACTTTCTTACCGGCAACCCCTTTCGGAATTCTTACATTATTGGAAAGATATAATATCGAAACCAAAGGAAAAGACTGTGTGATCATCGGAAGAAGTAAAATTGTAGGAAGACCGATGAGTATCCTTATGGGAAGAAAAGATTTCCCGGGGAACTCTACTGTTACTCTTACGCACTCATACACAAAAGACATCGAAGAATATACCAGAAAGGCAGACATCGTCATTACCGCTTTAGGAGATCCTCATTTCTTAAAAGGAGATATGATCAAGGAAGGTGCTGTAATCGTTGACGTGGGAATCACGAGAGTAGATAATGATTCTCCGAAGGGGTATTACCTTGCAGGTGACGTAGATTTTGACAGCTGTGCCGCCAAAGCAAGCTGGATCACACCGGTACCTGGGGGAGTAGGCCCAATGACGAGAGCAATGTTGATGAAAAACACCATCATTGCCTACAAAACTTCGGTCTATAACGACTAATTTTAAAATGAATAAAGAACAAGATATTTTATTAAAAGAAGGTAAAATGCTCCCTGTGATGGAGCATTTTTACACTTTACAGGGAGAAGGGGCACACACTGGGAAAGCAGCTTATTTCATCAGATTAGGAGGCTGTGATGTAGGATGCCACTGGTGCGATGTAAAAGAAAGCTGGAATCCGGATCTTCATCCGCTGATGAATGCGGTAGAAATTGCTGAAACTGCAGCAAAACACTGCAAAACCATTGTTCTGACCGGAGGAGAACCTCTGATGTGGAATTTAGACATTCTGACATCCAGACTGAAAGAATTGGGATGCACAGTTCATATTGAAACTTCAGGAGCTTATCCTATGAGCGGACAATTGGACTGGATCACCCTATCCCCAAAGAAAACAGGACTTCCTAAGGATGAAATTTATCAGAAAGCCAATGAGCTTAAAATGATCATTTTCAATCATCACGACTTTACCTTTGCGCAGGAGCAGGCTGCAAAAGTTTCTGAAAACTGCAGACTTTATCTTCAGAGCGAATGGAGTAAAAGGAATGAAATGTATCCTAAGATTACGGATTTTATCCTGGAACACCCGGAGTGGCAGGCGTCAGTTCAGACCCACAAATATCTGAATATCCCGTAAAAATACGTACATTAGCTAGCTGTTCCGTTATAATACCGATAGATGCAGAGAATTCGATACTCCAGATACCTGAAATCGATCATTATTTTGCTTGACCTCATGGTTATTGCATCTATCTTTATATTCTTTTTTATAAGCAGAAACGAAAGTTTAAAATACCATAAAGAAACCTGGTATCAGAATGCTTTTTCGCTGATCTTGCTGTTTTTGTTCTGGGTGCTTCTGAGCGGTAGGACAAAAATATACAATATCCCGAGGAACCTTACGTATACCTTGTTTCTGGAACGTCTTTTAATTCACTTCCTGTTTTTTATACTTGGCGTACTGCTTATAGGGAAGGTCAGCAATAATGTCTTTTTCAATTCGGATATATACTGGCTCTCATTTTATCTTTTTTCCTTTATTTTTCTGGTAAAATCACTGATCTATTTCACCATCAAATATTTCCGTTCCCTGGGGATCAACTACAGAAATGTCATGTTTTTAGGGAATAACGATTCTACCGAAATTCTGAAAAATATATTTAAGGACCGTAAAGACTACGGATACCGGATATTCGAATATCAAAATCCTGAAATCTCTGTGGCTGAAGTAGTCAGCTTCTGGAAGAAAAACGGGATTCATACGCTTTTCATCTCCACAGAAAATGCATATGATGAAAATACTGAAACCGAAATTTTCAGGCTGGCGGAAGAAAACAAAGTACACATATCATTAATTCCGAGTATCACGCAAAGTGATTTTTTCCTTTATGATCTTGGATATATACAAACCCAGCCTATTCTCAGCCAGGCAAGGTATCCACTGGATTATTATTCTAATTTTCTGATGAAAAGGGCTTTTGACATTTTCTTTTCACTTCTTGTATTGGTTTTTGTCTGCTCATGGGCATTTCCTATCATTGCACTACTGATTAGGACAACGTCAAAAGGACCTGTTTTCTTTCTGCAGAAAAGATACGGATTTCATGAAGAGGTATTCAGCTGTCTTAAATTCAGAACGATGGTTGTGAATGATGAATCGGCAACGAAAACGACCTCTGCCAACGATTCGAGGATTACAAAGGTGGGTAAATTCTTAAGAAAAACAAGTCTTGATGAACTTCCGCAATTCATCAATGTATTGAAGGGAGAGATGTCTGTAGTGGGGCCACGCCCTCATATGCTGGCTGTAGATAATTATTACAAGCCCAAAATCGGAAGATACAGCCTGAGAAGCATGGTAAGTCCGGGTATTACGGGCCTTGCTCAGGTAAGCGGATTAAGGGGTGATTTCGGAGATGTGGAAGTGGAAATGAAAAAACGGGTTCTGGCCGATGCCTTTTATGTAAGAAACTGGAGTTTTGTTCTGGATCTGGTCATTATTTTAAAAACCGTTTTATTAGTGATAGCAGGAGATAAAAATGCAAAATAAAGCTTAGGTATGGGTAAAGATTCAGATAATTTTAACATTATTCTCTATCTCAGTCTTGTTTCTGACCTTAGCCTAATTCAATAAAAAAGTCTAATTTAGCAGTATGTTAAAAAAGTTTTTCACAGCAGTAGGAGAATACATGATCCTTTTAGGGAAATCCCTGCAGAAGCCTCAGAAAATGAGGGTTTTCTGGAAGCTGTTAATGAGAGAAATTAATGATTTGGGAGTAAATTCTTTCGGACTTGTAGTCTTCACTTCTATCTTTGTGGGGGCTGTTGTCGCTATTCAGATGTTCAACAACTTTGATGCCTCATCCTTTCCTATTCCTCCTTCATTTGTAGGATATGCTACGAAAGCGGTATTGGTACTAGAATTTGCCCCTACCATTATCAGTTTGATCTTAGCAGGTAAAGTAGGATCCTATATTGCTTCCAGTATCGGAACAATGAGAGTATCTGAACAGATCGATGCATTGGATATTATGGGAGTCAACTCACCCAACTTTCTGATATTTCCTAAAATTATCGCCTGTATGATTTTTAATCCACTTTTGATTGCCATCAGTATTGTATTCGGTATCGGAGGAGGTTATATTGCAGGGATATTAACAGGAAACTGGACAGAAAACGACTATATCGTTGGTATTCAAATGTATATGCCGAATTTATTTATTTACTATGCATTTACCAAAACGATCGTATTCGCTTTCATTATTGCGACCGTTCCTTCATATTTCGGATATTTTGTAAAAGGAGGATCTCTTGAAGTGGGTAGAGCCAGTACGCAGGCAGTGGTATGGACAATGGTATTCATTATCATTTCCGAATTAATTTTAACCCAATTAATATTAAGCTAATGATTGAGGTAAAAGATCTTAAGAAAAGTTTTGGCGATGTTGAAGTACTTAAGGGAATTTCAACTTCATTTGATAAAGGAAAAGTAAACTTAATCATTGGGCAGAGTGGTTCCGGGAAAACGGTTTTTTTAAAAAGTTTATTGAACGTTTATATGCCGTCTTCCGGAGAAATTTTATTTGACGGACGGGATGTCAATACCATGACACGGGATGAAAAACAACATCTTCGTTCAGAAATCGGAACGGTATTCCAGGGAAGTGCGCTATTTGATTCATTAACGGTAGAAGAAAACATCATGTTCCCGCTGGACATGTTTACGAACCTTACTTATAGAGAGAAAAAGAAAAGGGTTTTTGAAGTAATAGGCAGGGTACACCTTGATAAAGCAGATAAAAAATATCCTTCTGAAATCTCCGGAGGAATGCAGAAAAGGGTTGCCATTGCAAGAGCCATTGTCAACAATCCCAAGTATCTGTTTTGTGATGAGCCCAACTCAGGACTTGATCCCTATACATCAAAAGTAATCGATGATCTTCTTTATGAGATCACGAAAGAATATAATACCACGACCATCATCAATACTCACGATATGAACTCTGTAATGACGATTGGCGAGAAAATTGTATACCTAAGGCTGGGAATCAAAGAATGGGAAGGTAACAAAGACATCCTGATCACAGCAGGCAATAAAAATCTGATTGATTTCGTTTATTCTTCAGAACTCTTTAAAGAACTGCGAGAATATTTACTTGAGAATAATAAAACGATTGAAAATACAAAAATAGACGATAATGAAAAAGGTACTTAGTATAGCTTTAGTAGGGTTTTCAATGTGGGCTTCGGCACAGATCTCACTGGCAGGTAAAGCCAATTTAATATTTCCTACAGGTTCGCCTTCATGGTCCAATATTAAGGGAACAGTGAACGATGCTATTGACGGGACAGGAAAAAATAATGTTGGATTCAACGTTGGACTTTCATTAAAAGTAGGTCTTCCTACTTCATTATTTTTAATGCCGGAAGTATATTATACCCACTTCAAAAATGAGTTCACCACCCAGAACACTACTTTTGACGTGAAGAGCAACCGTATCGACGTACCGGTACTTTTGGGATACAATCTATTAGGGAATATGCTTGGGGTTTTCGTAGGTCCGGTAGGGAGTTTCAATTTAAGCAAAGACAATACTTACAACGATTTCAAAGAAAACGCTAAAAATGACTTTACAGTAGGTTACCAGTTTGGCGCTCAGCTTGAAATCAAGAAACTTATTGTGAATGCAAAATACGAAGGGGCTTTCAGCAAGGATGAAAGAAACTTCATCAACAGAGTTTCCGGTTCGGAGATCAGATATGACAACAGACCCAATCTATTTATGGTAGGGGTAGGATATAAATTCTAACGAATATTTGAAAATAAAAACCTGAAAACCCTTAGATCTAAATCTGAGGGTTTTTATTTTGACTTTCAAGCTCAGCCTGACGTTTTGCAATATCAGCCGCCTGTTTTTCCAAATCTTCTTTTTCCTTCTGCAATTGCTTGAATTCTTTTTTCTTCTGTTCTGCCTTTATAGCACTTCCTTTGCTTACATAACCTACCATTCCGCCAATGATAAGCCCTATCCCAACGCCAGCCATCATTCCCATGATGTGGGAAATCTTAATCTGTTCTACAGCAAAATCTGTGGTAAGATAGAAAAGTAAGGCAGAGACTGCTAAAAGTATAAGTCCGGTAATTGATAAACTCTTCATAATAT
This sequence comes from Chryseobacterium sp. FR048, assembly GCF_056844665.1. Taxonomy (NCBI): domain Bacteria; kingdom Pseudomonadati; phylum Bacteroidota; class Flavobacteriia; order Flavobacteriales; family Weeksellaceae; genus Chryseobacterium; species Chryseobacterium sp. FR048. The sequence goes on from NZ_JBXDSE010000016.1 coordinate 46,998, forward strand.
TGTGTTTAGGTGGTTACATTAAAAAAGCCTTACCAAATTTACTAAAAATTTAATAAGGCCTTACTCAAGATTAAAATTCTAATTATATTTTTCCTCCCGCAGCCTTATAATATTCTAAAGCTTTCGGAAGATCCTTATTAATATCTGAAATTCTTGTTTCCGGGCTTGGGTGGGTAGATAAGAATTCCGGTTGTCTGGCACCTGAAGATGCAGCTTCCATTCTGTTCCAGAAAGGGATCGCAGCTCTCGGATCATATCCTGCCATAGACATCAGGTAAAGCCCCATTTCATCGGCTTCTGACTCCTGCCCTCTACCATATTTCAACAAAGCAACCTGTGAGCCGATAGGATAAACCTTCTGGAAAATACTTGCCCATTGTGCATTTGAAATTGTTCCTCCAAGAATAGCTCCTCCATATTGAGCCACCATTGCCTGGGAAATTCTTTCATTTCCGTGGCCTGCCAATGCGTGAGATACCTCGTGTCCCATTACAACAGCAAGTCCGTTATCGTCTTTTGTAATCGGCAATATTCCTGTATATACAGCTACTTTACCGCCAGGCATACACCAGGCATTTAGTTCGTTGCTCTGCAAAAGATTAAATTCCCAGCTATAGTTGGCAAGATCTGCTGATCTTCCGATATTCTGATAATATCTTTCTGCTGCATTCTTGATTCTGTTTCCTACATTTACCACTCTCTTTGCATCTGCTGTCCCGGTAATCACTTTACCTTTAGACAATGTCGTTCTGTATTCCTGTGAAGACATTGTTAAAATTTCCGAATTGTTGGCCAACTGTAATGAGGACCTCCCCGTAATAGGGTTTGTAGTACAGGCAACGGCCGACAGAGCAATAGCTCCCATTCCTAATAGATGTGTAACTTTCATAGTGTGAGTGTTAATAATTCAACCTTAACAATTTTTATTCCAAAATATTTCAGAATGCATAAATTTGCATACATTTTGCTGTTTAAAATTAATAATTATATCGATTATGAAAAAGTATATTTCAATTCTGATGGTTTTTGGGTTTCTGTTTTTTTTTCAGAGCTGCGCTTCTCAGGGCTCTGCGGATTCACAAGTAGTAAGCAGCTTAGTGGCTTCTCAGGAATTTACCTTCCATGCTGAGAAAGCTAACCCTACAAATTATGACGTTATTAACGTGATGAGCTCCATGCCCAATTCTACCATGACCAGAATACTGAATCTGGACGGAAGTTATACCATTGAGCTCAGTAAAAATAACATGAATGTAGCCTTACCTTATTTCGGAAGACTATTTAACCCTACTTATGGAAATACCAGTGACAACAGCTATAGATTTACTTCAAAAGACTACACCGTCAATAAATCTCAAAATAAAAAAGGGACCTGGATCTTTAGAATCAAACCTAACGATGTAAAGAATGTACAGGAGATTAATATTGAGGTCTACAAAAATGGAAAAGCCTATGTTTCTATAAGAAGTAATGACAGACAGCCTATTACTTACGATGGATACGTTTCTAAAAACGAAGAAAAACAGGAAAAGGAAAAGCTTTAATCCTTTTTTCCTCCGGATAAGAATTTTTCAACAAATAATTTTGCTTCAGTGCTTGGACTCGAAACCATCTCTGAAGCATTTTTTTTGTGCATTGTGTAAGCTTCTTCCAGCTCATTGCTCTTTTTCATAAGGGATAGAATATATTCCTGTACCCAATATTCAAATCGTTTTTCAGCCTGTTGAATACGGACTTCATCAAAACGGCCGCTTTTCTTTTTCAAATCAATAAACTCAGAGATTGTATCATAGATCTCTTTCAGCCCTTCATTGTGTAGAGCAGAGCCCAATAAAACCGGTATTTTCCATCCTTTTTCTTTGGGTGGAATAAAGTCTAATGCTCTTTTAAGTTCCAGTCTTGTACTTTTTGCCTTCTGAAGATTGTCCTGATCTACTTTATTGATGAAAATAAGGTCTACCATTTCCATGATTCCCCGTTTTATTCCCTGCAGTTCGTCTCCGCCGCCAATGATCTTAAGGAATAGAAAAACATCGGTAATATCTGCAACAAGAACTTCCGACTGTCCTACTCCAACGGTTTCTATCAAAATATAATCATACCCGGCAGCTTCACAGATCATCATGGTCTCGAAGGTGGTATTGGCAACTCCTCCCAGAAATCCGGAGCTTGGGGAAGGTCTTATGAATGCATTTTCTTCTTTTGCCAGCTCTTCCATTCTGGTTTTATCTCCCAAAATACTGCCTTTATTGATTGAAGAACTGGGATCAATCGCCAGCACGGCTACTTTCTTGCCTTCAGCAATCGCCAATCTTCCGAAACTTTCTATAAAGGTAGATTTTCCGGCACCCGGAACCCCTGTCACCCCTACTCTTATCGAATGGCCTGTAAAAGGCATTATTCTTTTCAAAAGTTCTTCTGCCTGTATCCTGTGCTCTGCTTTCTTGCTTTCAACCAATGTAATAGCTTTTGCAATCAGGCGTTTGTTTCCTGATCGTATTCCTTCTATTAGCTCTTCTGTAGAAAATTTCATTGATTCAAAAATAATAATTAAAATGGGAATGATCAATAGTCCGTTACTAATGATGGAAATAAATACTCTTATTGAGGTTTTTGCATTTTTAGCATTTATCGACAATCTAATGCTTATTTTTTCTAAATTAAAACTACAACGCAGTGTATCAGTGCCCTGCGGAATTCATTACATTTGTTATGTATCAAAATAAGAAACATGAAAAAACTCATTGCTGCGGCATCATTCACTGCCATTCTACTCGTTTCCTGTACCCCAAAAGCATCTACTGCGGCGGCTACTCCCGGAACTACAACATCTACTGCTGAGCAGATTGCTCAAGGAAAAACGATTTTTGAAAATTCTTGCGGAAGATGCCACAAGCTGCCGGACCCAGCTTCACACAACCCTGTACAGTGGGTAGGAATTATGAACGCAATGGCTCCTAAGGCAAAGCTTACGGATGATCAGCACAAATGGGTTTATGATTATATTGTTTCTGCGAAGAAGTAATCATCAAACAACAAAAATATGGGTATGAAAAAATTAATCTTAAGCGGTATTGCAGCATCAGCATTTCTGGTGTCTTGCGGACCAAAGAGTGTGGCAGTAACGGGGCCCAAGTATACCTCATCTGAGCAGCTGGCCCAGGGAAAAACAATTTTTGAAAACGCTTGCGCAAAATGTCATAAGCTCCCGGAGCCGACGAAACATGATGACAAGGGATGGATCAACACTTTAAGCAGAATGGCCCCTAAGGCTAAACTTAGTGACGACCAACACCAAATGGTTTATGATTATCTGATCTCTGTTAATAAAAAATAGAGACTCCTCAGAATTAAAAAAAATTAAATTCTTTTGCCACGAATGCACTAAAAGAGCGAGGTTGTCTCAAAAGGACAGCCTTTTTTATGGGCGTATTTTTTTGTAACTCATATTTTTCAATGAATTTATTTTTCGGGGGTCATATTTTTGAGTTTTTATGGTAGAATAAAGCAAAGGGAGGATT
>NZ_JBXDSE010000017.1:0-27585 GCF_056844665.1 Chryseobacterium sp. FR048
TCCCTTTGCTTTATTCTACCATAAAAACTCAAAAATATGACCCCCGAAAAATAAATTCATTGAAAAATATGAGTTACAAAAAAATACGCCCATAAAAAAGGCTGTCCTTTTGAGACAACCTCTTTTTTTGTTACTATCTGTTCTTGATCAGAAGCCATCCGCTATAGATTCTTCCGTCCGAAATCTTTATCGTATACCAATAGTTTCCGGTAGATAAAGGCTGAGAATCATATTTCCCATCCCATTGGAAAGGCTTCTTTTTGGTGATCTCTTTATACACCATAGCACCCTGTCTATCGAATAATGCCACTTCAGATCCCGGATAGTTTTCCAGACCGGCCACTTTCCAGGTATCATTTATTCCGTCACCATTAGGGCTGATGGCATTAGGAATATTGAAAATAGAGAAATTCTTCTTCCCGATAAAACAGCCGGATTTTGTTCTTACATACACAGTATATTCTCCTATATTTAAATTGGTAAAGATGTTGGAATCCTGCCATGTGGAGTTATTCAGAGAATACTCATAATTTCCGGATTCAGAAAGAATAACGGTTGCTGTATTGTTGGTAATATTTACAGATACAATATGAGCTAATACCGAATAGCTGACCTGTGAAGAACTCGTACTCTCGCATCCAAAGTTGTTGGTTACTTTCACAGAATAAGTTCCGGGAACAGATACCGTAATGGTTTGTGTAGTGGCGCCAGTATTCCATAAGTAGGACTTGAAGCCTGCACCAGCATCCAGCGTAACAGATTTTCCTTCACAGAAATCCAGTTTTTCAGGAAGTTTTACAAAAGGTTTCGGATTGATGGTCAGGGTCAGTCTCACGATGGTAAAGCATCCGTCAGTGGTTGCTACTTTGACACTAATTACTGTGGTTCCCAAATTTACAATATACGCTGAAGGATTGGTAATGGCATTTCCTGCGGCATCAGTATAGGTAAAAATATAATTTCCCGGAGTATTGATGATACTGGCTTCATAAGAATGAAGATTGATGGCCATTGTATTGCCGGAAGTATCATTACACAGTATCTGTGAAACATTTTTTGCAGGAATAGTATTGGAAGAAAGCGTTACCGTTATAGCTAGTTTTTCAGATTCACAATTGTTGATCGTCTGAGTCACATAATAAGTTTGTCCGTTGACAAGAGGGGTTGTTGGGGGTAATACAGTACCTGCAGCATTATAGAAGATTAATGAACTTCCTGTTATGATCAGCTTTTCTAACAGAGGATTTGAAGAAGCACAGAAGTCCTGATTAACGTTTGCTGTTGGCTTAGGAGTATCGTTTACTGTAATCTGAATGGCTGTTTTATTACTTTCACAACCGTTGATCGTTTGGGAAGCATAATAAGTCTGTCCGCTTGCCAGTGGACTTGTTGGCGGTAAAACATTTCCTGCCGCATCATACCACTTTATATTCTGTCCGGTAATCTGGATGTCAGCGATCTTAGGATTGCTGGTAGCACAGAAAGTCTGCTGAGCATTTACAGCGGTTGGAAGAGCCGGTGATGTTATAATGACATTTTGGTTTTGAGTAGCAGTATTTCCGTTTCCATCATTGTAAGTCCAGTGGATAATATAGTTTCCGGGAATTGAATAGGATAACGGATCCGTTGTAGTTGCAGTAATTGTTCCTGCACAGTTATCTGCTGCAGTTGGGATATTCGTAATTGCTGTATGGCAGTCACCCGTAATGTCAGTCAGGCTGGTAATGTTCGGAACCGGAGCGATATTATCACCTACAACAACGTTTACAGTAAAGCTTCCGTCACAAGCTCCCGATCCGGAAACCTGGCAGGTATAGATGCCGGAATCAGCTGCTGTTGCATTAGCAATACTAGGATTTTGCTGACTGGAAGTGAAACCGTTGGGCCCTGTCCAGCTGTATGTTGTTCCTCCTGTAGCATTAAGCTGAAGAGTTGAATTGGTGCAAACTGGGGAGTTGGAAGATACTACTCCGGTAGAGGTACAGTCTTGAAATTTGGCGATGAAAATATCATTCCCGCCACTACGTGATTGCTGAAAAGTTCCTGGGGTTGCAATACCAGATGTATTTCCGCTTGACATTCCTGTTAAATAAATGGCACCGTCTTCATCTTTTGTTACCAGACCCAGTTGTGTCGCTCCATTTCCTGTGTAATAGGTTCCCCATTCTTTTACATCATTTTGATTGTACTTGATCAAGAATGTGGAAATATACATTGCGGGCATCCCCATATATGCTCCGGGGGTAGATATATCCGGCATCCCATTGTCATGAAGCCCTGTAAAAAAAATATTTCCTGAAGCATCGCAATACGCAGATAGTTGGAGTCCTGAATAAAAATTATAATAAGTTTTTGTAATAGCATTAGTTGCTAAATTCACTCTCCACACTCCCGGTTTTCTTATAATCCCGGAAGAACCTGGTAATATATATTCCCCTGAAAGTATCAGGGTATTATTAATAATTCTTGCATCCCAGACATTTTCCCACAACGATTCACCAAAATAACTTGACCGCAGCAGAGTTCCCGTTTTAGAAAATTTTAGATATAACCCATCAGATTGTCCTGCATTGGCAGCCTGAAAAGGATTGATCATGGGGATGTTATGCGATTGTGTTGCTCCAATCACCTCCAGGTCATTGGTAGAAGAAAATATTGTATTAATAGCTGTTGAGTGATCTGATGCTCCAAAAAATGAAGACCATACCGTATTTCCTGATAAAGCATCTAATGCTGTTATATATCCGTCAGTATATCCAGCAGGGCTAAGCTTTGTAAGGTATGGCGCATTTATAACAGGAAAATTAGAACTCATGGTATATCCACCAAAAAATACCTGCCCACTGTTGTAAGAGACTGTATACATTTCGTCTATCTGGCTACCTATAAAATCTTTCTGATAAACTAAGGCTCCATTTAAATTAAACTTAACCAGACAAACATCCATCTGGCTTGTAGGTCTGTTTATTTCCGCTCCTGCGTAGATGTTAAAATTTTCATCAAAATCTATGGCTTCAAACGAATCTCTTTGAGACAGCCCATAATAAGTACCCCAGAGTCTCTGCCCTGTTTTAGTTATTTTCATTAGAAAGGCATCAAAGTCGCCCATTACAATTTGCTGATAGGTTCCGCTGGTTGCAAAATTGTTGGAGCTGCTTGTTGACCCATGCAGATAACCGGTACTTTGAATATCTGTTTTGATTCTTCCATATTCTTCTCCATATCCTCCTGCGTAGCTTCCCCATATTCTTGTAGGAACAGGATCAATCACTATCGTTTTATCAGAAGTATTTAAAGGAGCGTTAAAGCCGAACGTCTGATTTCCAAGATCTTTAAAAGATACATCAATGTTTTTCTTTGTGGTTCCTGCGATCCAGCTGTTAGGAATATTTTCATAGATTTCGCCAAAACGTACATTCATGGTCAGTTTTCCGTCCTTGATCAGAGTGGGAGCACCATTGAACTTCATTTTAATATCTGAGATTTTTCCACCCGGATTGACGATGAAATTATATTCGATTGGCTTTAATGTATCATTAGGTTTAAAGAATACCAGGTCTATATGAGGGAATACGTTCTTGTAGCGTATTTTTTGGTAGCGGTGAACATTAGTGACTCCTTTGGGGTTCTCAGGCAGATTGTAATAGTTGTCATAATCAGGAGACTTTCCTTCTGAAGAAATAGAAACATTTTTATTTGAATTGATCAGTTCAATATCAACTCTGTGGATCAGTTTTTCATAAATATACTCATTTGTATCATATTCGATTGGTCTTGGAAGCGTATTTTCTGTTTTCTTTGAAAAGCTGGGATTGGGCGTTTTTTTTGTTTCGTAAATGTCATAAGAAAACCCATTAGAACGCAGTTGTACATTCAGCCCATTAGAATGAAAGAGATACTTTACCTCTTTATTTTCTTTTCCGTCCTGGTCAATAATCTGGCCTTTGTTTTCGTAAAAATAATATGAATTGTCTTTTGAATCTTTTTTTTGTGAAAATAGAAGGGTCCCACTCAAAATCAAGAACAGGAATAAGATTTTTTTCATCAGGTTATTAATTTTTGCGGCAAAGATATAAAAATAGCGTTCTTGTTAAACATTAAGTAATCACAAACTTGAATCCAAAAACATGATGCATGTCATAATACTTCTGTTTAATTTTTTTGTTTAACAATTTTGTCAAAAATATTTTTTGCTATACATTTGCACAAATTTGTTTAACAAAAATGTCAAATCAAGCAAAAAAAGACCAAACACAGGAATTGATCAAGGAGACAGCGAAAAATTTGTTCTTTGTGAAAGGAAAATTTGATGCTGCTACGCAGGAGATTGCAGATGAAGCTGGAGTGAACCGAACCCTTATTAATTATTATTTCCGTTCAAGAGACAAGCTCATCCAGATCATCTTTGATGAAGCGCAAAGAGTAGAACAGGAAAAATCGAAGATCATTCAGAATTCTGATCTGCCCTTCAAAGAGAAGATCGGTCAGTTCATAGAAAGCAGTCTTTCTACCAGTCTTCAGTATCCTTACCTGGAAACGTACATCGTTTCACAGATCAACAAAGGAACTTGCCACCAGAGAGAAATTGAGGAAGATATCCTGCACCAGATGTATCGAGATATTGAAAAAGAAATGGAGTTGGGAAATATTGAAAAAATGGCACCGGTACAGTTTATACTGAATATGGTTTCATTATTGGTATTCCCAAGCGCAATCAGACCCCTGTTCATGGAAAATCTGATGATCAGTGATCAGGATTATGATAAGATTATTTCAGAGCGAAAAGAGATTATTATCGGGATGTTATTTAAAAACTAAAAAAAATCTAAAGTATTTCTTACTATGATTCGTCACTTAGAAATGAAATAACGGCTGAAATTTAAATAAAAAAATAAACGAAGTATAAAATTATGAAAAGAAAACGTATAACTGCTAAAAAGCTAAAAATCGGGATAGCTGCAGCATTTATGATTTTCGGTTTTTCATCCGTGTCTGCCCAGCAGCAGGTTTCTCTGCAGGAAGCAATAAAACAGGCACTTCAGAATAAGGCAGAGGCTAAAAAAGCCGCCTTACAGGTAAAAAAAGCCGAATATAAGATTGATGAGGCCAGAGCCGGGGCCCTTCCGCAGATCACTGCTACAGCCGGACTTACATACAATCCAATTATTCAGGAATCTTTGCTGGAATTTGGAGGAGAGAAAATCAGAGCTCAGTTTGGACAGCCTTGGGGTTCAACAGCTTCTGTGCAACTTCAGCAGGCGATTTTTGATCAAAGAGTATTTACAGGACTTAAGGCTGCAAAATCAACAAGAGAGTTTTATGTACTGAATGCTGAATTAACCAATGAACAGATTATTGAAAATGTAGCAACAGCTTATTATCAGGTATTCGTACAGGAGGAAAATCTTAAAACGGTTACTGCCAGCTATGCCAACACTGAAAAAGTAAGGAATGTCATTAAGAGCTTGGTTGATAATGGTTTGGCAAAATCAATCGATTTAGACAGAACAAATGTTCAGCTTACCAATATTGGTTCTAATAAGCAGACTTTAATCAACTCTGTTGAACTTTCAAAAAATGCGCTTAAATTTTATATGGGAGTTCCTATCTCAACAGATATTGAACTTGAAGAAAAAGCGATTGAACCAAAGCCGGAGCTGATTGCGAGCAGCGTAAATCTTAATAATCGTACAGAGATTAAAGTTTTAAATAAAAACAGGGAACTTTTGGTTTTCAATAAAAAAGCAACCGAAGCTTATCTTTATCCATCAGTAAATCTTACTGCAAACTACGGATGGGGAGCCAACGGAGCAAAATTCCCTTTGACAAATGGTCTTAGTAACGGGGTGCTTTGGAGTGATTATTCAGCAATTGGCTTGAATGTAAATATTCCTATTTTCACAGGAGGTGCTACAAAAGCGAAGATCAATCAGGCAGAAATTGATATTCAGGATATAGATCAGGATATTCAGAAGACTCAGCTGAGCTTAGATCTTGATTATAAAAATGCAGTCACCAATATGGAAAATGCATTGATCAATATCGAAAGTATGAAAGATAATGTAGGATTGGCAGAAAGAGTGCAGAAAAATACCCAATCTAACTATCAGTATGGATTAGCAACACTTACGGAAGTTCTGGATTCTGAAAATGCTTTAACACAGGCAAAACAGAACTATTCTAATGCATTGCTGGATTACAAACAGGCAGAGATCAAGCTGATAAAAGCTAAGGGTGAACTAAACACACTACAAAACTTATAATAAACTAAAATGAAAAAAACTTTAATATATATCATCGTAGCAGCAGTACTGGTAGGTTTAGCGGCTTACAAGATTGCAGGAAATAAAGAAAAGCAGACTCAGGAAGTAAAAGAGGTTGCCAAGCAGGTAGATAAGATCAACGTAAATATAGTAACCGTTGCAAGAGAAAATATTGATACCGATTATTCTGCAAACGGAACTTTTCTTCCTAAGCAGGAGATGAATCAGGCTTCAGAAATTTCCGGACGTATTGTGAATGTTTTGGTAAAAGAAGGATCAAGAGTAGGAGCAGGGCAGGTGTTGGCAACCATCAAAAGAGATGCTATCGAAGTTGATGTGACTCAGGCTCAGAATAATCTACAGAATGCTATTATTGATAACCAACGTTACGAAAACGCATATAAAACAGGTGGAGTTACCAAGCAACAGCTTGATAATTCAAGACTACAGCTGAAAAACATGCAGGCAGCAGTAAAAGCACAGGGGGTAAAAGTAAACGATACAAGCATCCGTGCAGGAATCAGCGGTACTGTTAATAAAAAGATGGTTGAGCCAGGAACAGTAGTTTCTCCGGGAACAGCGATGTTTGAAATCGTTAATATCAACAGCTTAAAACTTTCTGTATTAGTAGACGAAAGCCAGATCGGTAAAATCCAGTTAGGTCAGGAAGTTCCGATTAAAGTTAATGTTTTACCGGAAGATTCTTTCGTAGGTAGAATTACCTTTATCGCTCCGAAAAGTGATGCTTCTTTGAATTTCCCTGTTGAGATCGAAGTTCAGAACAGAGGAAACCTGAAAGCAGGTATGTATGCCACTGCAACCTTTAAAACAAATCATGGCGCAGAAACGCAGAATATGCTGACGGTTCCTGCAGAAGCGTTTGTAAACGGAGTAAGCTCAGGACAGCTTTTCGTTGTTGAGAACGGAGCAGCTAAATTGATCAAAGTAACCATCGGAAAAGTTTACGGAGATAAAGTACAGGTATTGAGCGGACTGAATGGAGGTGAGCAAGTGGTAACCAGCGGACAGATCAACCTGGACAACGGATCTAAAGTGAACATTATAAAGTAGACGACTTATGAAGTTAGCAGAAATATCGATTAAAAGACCCTCGTTGGTAATTGTATTATTTACAATTCTGACGTTGGGAGGTATCCTGAGTTATACGCTCATGGGATACGAATTGATTCCGAAATTTGAAACCAATATGGTGACCATTTCTACGGTATACCCGGGAGCTTCACCGGCAGAGGTGGAGACCTCCGTCACCCGGAAGATTGAGGATGCCGTAGGTTCTTTGGAAAACGTAAAAAAAGTAGAATCTTCTTCATACGAAAGTTTATCCGTGATCATGGTTCAGCTGAACGATGGAGCAGATGTTGACTTTGCTTTGAATGATGCGCAGAGAAAAGTAAATGCTATTCTGGCAGACCTTCCGGATGATGTGAAAGCACCGTCCCTGAATAAATTCTCCTTAGATGACTTACCAATCATTACCATGAGTATTTCATCGGATAAACTGAACAGTAAAGACCTTTATGACTTATTGGATAAAAAGATTGAACCTATCTTTTCCCGTGTAAACGGAGTAGCACAGGTTGATCTTGTAGGTGGACAGGAAAGAGAAATTCAGGTAAATCTGGATGAAAAAAAATTACAGGGGTACGGACTTTCAATAGGTGATGTACAACAGGCAATTCTTTCGTCAAACCTTGATTTCCCTACAGGGAGCTTGAAAACAAGAACTACAAAATCTACCATTAGATTATCAGGAAAATACAAGTCGACTGAAGAAATGAACAACCTTGTGGTTTCCAATAAAAACGGAGCTCAGGTACGTTTGTCTGATATTGCAACAGTGTTCGACTCTCAGAAGGATGTTGAAAAAGTAGCAAGATTCAATCAGTTTCCTACCATTCTGATGCAGGTGAAAAAACAGTCTGATGCGAATGCGGTAGCGGTGTCTGAAAGTGTTCAGAAAACCATTAAAACGGTAGAAGAAGCTTATAAAGTTCAGGGTGTAAAAGTAAAAATCGTAAACGATACCACAGAATTTACCCTTGAATCTGCCAACCACGTTATCTTCGACTTATTCTTGGCGATTATTCTCGTGGCAATTGTAATGCTATTGTTCCTACACAGTATCAGAAACGCATTCATCGTAATGGTTTCTATCCCGGCTTCATTGGTAGCAGCATTCATCGGGATGAACCTGATGGGATATACGCTGAACTTAATGAGTTTACTGGGACTTTCTCTTGTGGTAGGGATTCTGGTGGATGACGCGATCGTAGTACTGGAAAACATTTACCGTCACATGGAGATGGGTAAAAGTAAGATCAGAGCAGCTTATGACGGAGCTTCAGAGATCGGGTTTACCGTTGCTGCGATTACCTTGGTAATTGTGGTGGTATTCTTACCGATTGCAATGAGTTCCGGTCTTGTAGCGAACATCCTGGCTCAGTTCTGCGTCACGGTAGTTATTGCCACCTTGTTATCATTGTTGGCTTCATTTACGATCATTCCTTGGTTATCATCAAGATTTGGTAAGCTGGAACACTTAACAGGTAAAAACTGGTTTGAGAAATTCATCCTTTGGTTTGAAGGTTTAATTGACCGATTTACACACTGGATCACAGGTATCCTTGAATGGTGTCTGAAAAGCACTTTAAGAAGAGTTTCTACAGTGATCATTACCTTTATTATCCTGATCAGTTCATTCTCTTTAGTGATTTTCGGTTTCATTGGAGGTGAATTCTTCCCGCCAATTGACCGTGGTCAGTTCTTAGTACAGATGGAGTTGTCAAAAGACGCTACTGTAGAGAAAACCAACCAATTGACATTAGAAGTAGAGAAGTTCTTAAGAAATGATAAAGATGTTGTAGACTTGATTACAACAGTAGGACAGCAGTCAACAGGTTTTGGTGGGGCTCAGGCAACAACTTACCAATCTGAGGTTCAGGTAAACTTGACGGACAAATCTGAACGTTCTGAAAGTACCAACATCAAAGCTGCAAAAATAAAAAGACAACTGGAAGAAAAGTTCACAGGAGTTGAATTTAAAACAGCTCCAATTGGTATCATGGGTGCGGAAAATGCTCCGATCGAAATGGTAGTAACAGCTCCGGATAATGCAACTGCAGTAAAAGAAGCAACAAGAATCCTTGAGCTATTGAAAAAAGTTCCTGGAGCAGTAGATGCAGAATTATCAACAGATTCAGGAAACCCTGAAGTTCAGGTGAATATCGACAGAGATAAAATGGCTTCTTTAGGCTTAAACCTTTCAAGTGTAGGACAAACAATGCAAACAGCATTCAACGGAAACACAGATGGGAAATTCAGAGCCGGAGAATATGAATATGACATTAATATCCGTTTTGGAGATGTCAACAGACAATCTATTGATGATGTTAAAAACCTGATCTTTACAAACCCTCAGGGCCAGCAGGTTCGTTTGAGCCAGTTTGCTGAGGTGAAGATGGGTTCAGGACCAAGTTTGCTTGAGCGTAGAGATAAATCTCCTTCTGTAAAAGTAAGAGCGAAAGCGGTAGGTAGACCAGTAGGGGACGTTGCCAACGAATGGGCAGCTAAGTTCATGAATGATAAAAAACCTATCGGTGTAGACTACATCTGGAGTGGTGATATGGAAAACCAGCAGGAAGGTTTCGGTACTTTAGGGATTGCATTATTAGCAGCTATCGTATTGGTATATCTTGTAATGGTATCATTATATGACAGTTTTGTGTATCCTTTCGTAGTATTGTTCTCTATTCCGTTGGCAATGATCGGGGTAATGGTTATCCTGGCCTTAACTGCCAACTCACTGAACATCTTTACGATGCTGGGGATGATCATGTTGATTGGTCTTGTTGCGAAGAATGCGATCATGATCGTTGACTTTACGAATGCTAGAAAAGAAGCAGGAGCAAACACTCACGACGCATTGATCCAGGCCAACCACGCCCGTCTTCGTCCGATCCTGATGACGACTATTGCGATGATCTTCGGTATGTTACCGATCGCATTGGCAACAGGAGCAGGAGCTGAGATGAACAAAGGTCTTGCATGGGTAGTAATCGGTGGTTTGACATCGTCTCTATTCCTTACCTTGATCATTGTACCGGTAGTATACTCTCTGTTTGACTCTCTTCTGAGAAGAATGGGTAAAGATACTAAAGTAGACTACGAAGCTGAAATGAAAGCAGATTACGTACACAGAGAACTGAATGAAGACGGATTTACGCCTAAGCATTTAGACAAATAAAATATCATATACCTTTAATTAATCGAAAGCGCCTCAGAATTTCTGAGGCGCTTTTTTATCATTATTTATTTTGTTCCTTTAAGACTGTCTATTTTATTTTTAGCTTCACTGAAAGCCGTTTCAATCGTTTCATATTTATCAATAAATAGTGTTACATCAGAACCATATTTTTCAAGTCTCACATACCAATGTACGGTACCTTTATCTATATAATATCCAACCTGAAATCCATCTACTGTAACAAACTTATTTTCCAGATAGTCCGGGTTTGCCAAAATATCATTATTAACTTCATTCTGAAGAGCTTTTAAAGCTTTTAAAACTTCAATTAAATCCGTGTATTCTATAGATGCTGTGGTATTGCTGTATTTTCCTTCTTTGGAAATTTGATAGAAATAAGCTGAGGCTGCTCCATTAGATATTTTTCTGATTCTTGTTTCAGCGGATCCAAATGAAGCCTTCAGATAGGGAAGCTTTGTGTCTATAAATTTTGTGATACTTCCGGTCTTGGATGCAAAGACATCCATTTTTGTTTTAATACTTTCATTTTCTTTTTTCGTTTCCTGTCCAGATACTAATGAGCATAAAACAAGACCTGACACCAAGAATATATTTTTTAACATAATCAATAAATTTCAGCTAAGCTATTATTTTATTGATTAAAAGCATTACGGAAACCCACAGTTAGAATGGAAATGAAAGATTAAAGTACCTAAAATTTCTGAGGCACTTTTATTTTTACCAAGTATACATTAATAAAGTTATTCGTGTATCCGTGGCAATTAAAAAGAAGCCGTTAATACTTCTTTACGACTTCCAATACTTCTTTGATGTCTCTGAAATCCGGAGTACTTTCATTGTTCTTTTTTAAATCAAAAATTCTGGTTTTGGTTGTTACCAATGAATTGGAGACCAATGTTTTTGAGACGTTTTTTGCGAGATCAGGCTGGTGCAATTTATCAAAGTAAATCGTAGTCGTACTGATGATACTTTTTTGCGGATTTTTATCATATTTTTTATTATGGATGGATTCCGATTTTAAAACCCGGACCATGTGATCATTTTTATCTTTTGTGATCTGAATACTGTAGCCTGTCGAACCAATATTCTTGTTCTTTTTACCGGTAATGAATCCCGAGCCTTCAATGAGCTTGGTGGAATACTCACCTGAATATCCGTTAATGCTGTCTAAATGGCTATAGCCCTTAAGTTTGATGTGATTTTGTAGTTCATGATCTGTCTGGCCAAATAATGGTACTGAGACAAAGACTAAAAGAGAAAAGAGTTTCATGGTTGGTTTTTTTATTAAGTAGATATTTGTGTTGAGCGGCGAGTCGAAAATACAAAAACTCCGGCTTGCTTTAGCAATAAAAAAAGCTTCCAGAATCAACTGAAAGCTCTTAATATATTGTAGTATAGAAAAAATTAGTCTGCCATAGCCTCTCCGGACTTTCTGTAGACAAAGTTTCCATAGATATGTCTTCTTGCGAAACGGCTTGGAGAATCTGCATTGATCATTTTGATATAAGTATTTCTTGAAACGCCCATATACTCATACATATTTCCGTTCAAATGCTGAACCGTTAGAATTGATTTTTCAAGATAGAAATCCTGAATATTAGACTTTGTAATGGTCTCTGTATATTCTTCTTTGTATTTTTCCTGAGTTTCAGGATTAATGCTTACCAAAAAATGATAGGCTTCAATCACAGACTTGCTTTTTTCTTCAGCTTCCAGCTTTCCGGCTTCATCATTAATGAATTTATCAGGATGTGTATCTTTCATCACATTTCTGTAAATGGTCTTTAATTCTCTTAAAGTCACGTTTTTATCTACTCCAAGAAGTGTTCTATGCTCACCAATTTTTTTCATATCTCTAATCCTTATTTTCGGGGTGCAAAATTAAGAAATTAAATCCGAAAAATCATAACTTATTCATTATTAATTTATTTGATTTTTGTGAATTGAAGAAAAACATTTCATAGCTGTCTTATTTATAAGTCGGAAAAATATTAAAAAACGGTTACGGGGTGTCATTTTTCACCCCGTAATTTTGATTAAAACCTATCCGTTTGTTTCTTTGAATAGGTTTTGATGATAGAATGGTTGGCCTTCAATGACCTGTTTTTTACATGATCCGGCTTATTCAGCTTACAGCAGATATGGGAATTGTTTTCCAAAGAGAAAGAGGTTGTAACCGATTCCTTTGGTGTGGGGATCATTATATTGATAAATGCAGTCAGAAAAAAATAAATAAGATCCATAGAATGGTATTACTTCAGCGAAAATAAATCTATTTATCACCTCAGCAAAAAAACAAACCATCGTTAACTTATCATTAACCATCTTTCTTCTTAAAATTAAAGAAAAATAAAAAACAGTACCCGGGTTGAGTACTGTCATTATCGTTTTTTATTCTTTTGCAGGAATTATGGCATATCACAATTCTTTTTCAGTTTCATAAAGATTCGGTCAAAATCTTTATAAGCCGCTCCTTCATCCTCCAGTTTTTGTCTGAAGCTGCTGTTGGCGCAGTTATGGAAACTTAGGCCGATCATATCGATCAAGGCGTAGTCTTCCTTTTGAGGATCATTCATTTTGGCGTTGAAGCGGTTCATTACCCCCTGAGGGTCAGAATTGTTTTTACTTTTAAGCTCTGTATAGGCCTTCCAGGAAGCAAACATCTTTTCCCGGTCAGGAGAAGATATTGCATCAATAGATTCTCGGCAGGTTTCATAAAACTTACTGTTTTTAAGAGTAGAAGGATCGGAGAAGGCAAGGATTTCCTCTTTGTTGAGCTCATACTCATTTTCAAAAGTCTGGATCGCATTTTCATGCAGTTTTTTCCAGATCGGAAGATCAATCACTTTAAGGCTGTAAAGTTCCTCTTTTTTTTCCTGGTATTGCTTTTCCAGATTTTCAAGGTGAGCTTCTTTATTTTTACGGACATCTTCAAGGCTGGAAAGTTTAAAAATAGGATTAGTGTCAAAATGAACCCCGTTGAATTTATATAAAAGCTTATTAACCCCGTCTATTTCCTCTTTTTCATATTTGGTTGCATCAAAATATCCTTTGTTGTCACAATTGAATGTCTGATAGCTGTACGGTGTCAGATTGTTGTTTTTTGTAGGAGCTTTTTGTCCCGAAATACCAATAGATAAAGCCAGGGAGAGCCCGACCATCATTTTTTCCATGCGCATAGTTGTAGAAAGAATCCGGATTTTCTAAAATTTCAGTGCAAAATTAAGACTTTAAATTTAGAAATTAAAGAATTAGACCAATTTTATGCATTTATTTTTCATATTTAATGAGAATTTTTATTTTTTGCTTTAAACAGGCGGTTTTAGATCAGTTTAAGGTTCCTCACAATCTCTTTTCAGTTTCGTAAACACCTTGTCAAAAGTTTTGGATAGAGTTCCTTCTTCGTCAACTTTAGGCCTGAAACTATGATTGGCACAATTACTAAAAGCGTTCATGAGGTCAATAAGGGCATAATCGTCTTTTCGCGGATCGTTCCATTTGATATTTAAATTTTCCTTTGCTTTAGAATTAACCCCTTCATCCATTTTGAGTTCAAATAAACTTTTCCATACCGAATACATTTTCTGCTTATCCCTAGTCGTTATGGCATCAATATATTCTTTACATTTGTTTTTGAACCTGCTGTTTTGAAGCGATTGGGGATCAGTATACGCCATAAGTAGTTCTTTGTTAAGCTGATATTCGTTTTCCAAAAGCTGAATAGCCTCTTCATGCTTGTTTTTCCATATAGGCTGATCGATAAGTTGAAGCCCATGAAGTTCTTTTTTTCTTGCCAGATATTCTTTTTCGGCTTGTTGTAAAAGCTTGGCGCTGTTGCTGTGAACCTCATCAAATACTGTAGGATTAAAAACAATAAGAGAAGTAAATGGAGACCAGTCTAAAGGATACAGGAGCCTGTAAGTGCCATCTATCTCTTCTTTTTTATATTTTGAAGGATCAAAATACCCTTTATTATCACATCCAAAAGTTTGAAAACTGTAAAGAACCAGTTTATTATTTTTTGCAGAAGCTTTTTGAGCGATGGCCAACACAGACAGAGCCAAAGAGAGTATTGTACATAATTTTTTCATGTTGTTGATCGTTGAAAAATTTGTAGTTTGAATTTGGGGCTAAATTTAAAACTTAAAGCATTAATTTCTGCCATCAATCAGAATTATTTACTCACTGGTTTCCGGGATTTATAAGGGGTGTCACTTGTTTTTTCTTTTGTTTTTTATACTTTGCATGCCACACCATACAAATCCTGCTGTAAGAGATAGGAAATGTAACGATTGAATTATAGAACAAAATAGTATAATGTACAACAATTTAGAACAACTGTTTTACCGGGGCGACCTGGAGCAATGTATTATAGAAGGAGAATTGCACTTATTATCCCATCCGGAAGATGAAGAAGTTTTATTTTTGATGGCAGTGGCTTATCATGACATCGTTTATGATGATGGTCATGAAGCTGTTTATGAAGCCATCAGAGACCATGTCATTCCTTATCTGCGCAGAATCCTGCAGCTGAACCCCAACCATCAGAAAGCACTTTATAACATTCTGGATTATCCTTTAGGAAATGAATATGCGCTGATGCAGATAGCCAGGAGTAAAAAACATATCACCCAGGAAAATAAAGCGGAGTTTATAGACTATGCGGAACGTATGCTGGAGGATCCGGATTATGCAGGATATGGCTATGATTTCCTGGTTAAAATCTATGAATCCCTTAAGGAGAATAAAGCTTTGTTGAACAGCCTGGAAGCCGGAATGTATTACTTCCGAAAAGAAAACGCAGACAACCGTGAGCTGAGAGATAAAAATACATCATTGTTCTGGATAAAGAAAATTTATCTTCTGGATCGTGAAAAAATGGTTTCAGGAGAGGAACTTACAGCTATTATTGAGAAAGAACATGCTATGTTTGTAAGCAGAAATGAATATGATTTTATCAATCTTGCTGATATTGCCTACGAAAACAATGCACCGGATCTTTCACTGAAGATGATGCTAAAAGCGATAAAAGGTGAGAATTCAGCACTGCATATCCATGAAAAACTGGTAGAATGGCATCAGCGTTTTGCAGAACTGATCAAAAACGGATACAATCATCCCGATGTATTCTATTATCAGCTGATCATTGAACGAAACTATCCTGAATTACTGAATATTGCTGAGGATTTCTACTATCATCATGCCCTTGAAGTCATCAATTCCCATCCGGAACTGTTTTCCGGGTATCATTTTGCAGGTACATACCTTTATGAGGCTGAACGTTATGCAGAAGCCGTTCCTTTGCTGGAAAAAGCAGTACAGTTATCATCCAATGCTACAGCATGGAGAAGGAAAGCAGACTCGGAATATCTTTTGAATGGGACGGTTTTATCCGAAATCCCTGTATTTTCTGATTATCCAGCAGATATTTACAACGAAGGGGTTTATCTGAACGAGTGTATAGACGCATTGGAGGACGAAAACGATAAACTGAAATGGACAGAAGTGGGTCGTGTAGTATATGAACAGGCACATGAAGCATTCCGGAAGTATTTTGAAGAAGACCGGTTTGAAAGTGACTATCACAACGATCTGCATACCAGAGCAATGTGCTGTAATAATTTAGCGATTAAATATTTGGTATTGGGAGATTGTCAGGCAGCTGTTACAACCGCTTTGGAAGGGCTTACTTATTCAGAATTTATGGAGCTTCATCTTGTATTGATTGATGCTTTGCTGGCTGAAGGAAACCATGAAGAGGCAGAAAAAGCACTGAATACCTATTTCAATCTTTATGGAGAATCAGAGGACTATTTTTATAAAAATCTTTACTACAGAGCACGCCAGATTCAGCTTTATGAAGTATTGGGAGCTAACGATGTTTATAAAGAAGCAGAAGAAGCTCTTACCTACGCATATCAGCATACTATAGAAAATCCTGAAATTGATGATTACGAATACAAAGATCTGGCAGCCTGTAAAAATATATTGGAAGGAATCTTATATCAACATCTGGACAGCCAGGATCTACATACCAGAAAATCATATTATGAACAAGCAGCAGAGCGTTTTCCGGAGGAAGCCAACCCTCAGTTTGCCCTGATGCAGATTTATAATGAAGAAGAAAATTATGGACAAGTAGCCGTGGCAGCGAAAAGATACCTTCAAAATAAAAAAGAGTTTCTGTTAGATGCTTTCGACAAGGTTAAAACCATTTATATGATCGTTAAAAGTGATTTTCTTCAGGGGAATTACCAGGAAGCAGCATCAATGTTCAGTCAATATGATGCTGAATGTGAAGCAGGAATGGATCCGGAGGAATATGTACTTTGGTTAAGTTATGGAGTTCGTATCTATGAAAAACTGAACAATAAAGATCAGACTTTAACGCTTGCGGAAAAATTCAATACCATCTATAATGCTGAAGAATGGGGATATGACGATCTTGTGGAAAGTGTTGAACTGGCTAAAGCTGTCGTATTGTATCAGGCCGGAAATTTAAAAGAAGCCCATGCCATATTGGATCAGGTGCGTTCAGTTGAAGATTATGATCCTGTTGCTGACGAGTATAAAGCTTCATGGAAGAAGCCGGGGCTGTTCTCCAAATTCGGATTTTAATAAGTAAAGACTAAGAAAATATGGCACACCGTATTTACGTATATAATGTTGATTCAAAAACCCAGGAACAATATCCACATTATCTTGGCGAATGGAATTATGAGATTCCGGAATTGTTTCTCCCTTTATTTTCCTGCGATCCAAGGTCAAAAGGAAAGTTGCTGTACTTTGATAAAGTGAATGGAGTACAAAGGCTGAAATCATTCTATCAGTTGCTGGGCGAGCATTATCAGCTGCTTTACAAAAAGGCATACTATGAACCCGTCAACAAAATGTTTGAGATGCTGGATGCTCTTCCTTATGATACCTTCGTTATGGATGCATGGGATGTCTTCAATATGAATGAAGAAAAGCATAGCGATCAGGCGAAAGACTGGGTATTGGAAATCAAAGAAAAAAGCAAACTCTATGATAAAGCCATGGCTAAGCAGAATCTTGGGTGGCTGGAAAAAGAGCTCTTTGCCAGAAGAGGATATGATACCTTTTTAGCACTGCTGGAAACAGACTGGATCAATTATGGACTGGGGTATTGGAATGACGAGTTGTATAAGAATCCTTCTGAACCTTTTGAAGATAACGGACACTGGGGACTGAAGAATAAAAAAGGGAATATTGTTACTGCAGCTGTTTATGAAGAAATATTTGCTTTTAATGACGAAGGAATTGCGGTAGCACAGAAGAATGGTAAATTCGGATACCTGAGAAATGACGGCAAAGTGCTGATCGATTGCATTTATGAAGATGCTTTTGATGCCCTTTTCATAGAAAACAAGGAATATGGAATTGTACAAAAGGATAACAAAACAGGCTTAATCGATATAGTAACCGGACAAATGGTCATCCCTTGTGAATATGAGGAATTGGAGCTATTATGGTACAATGGACTTTTCAATGCTAAAAAAGAAAATAAGTATCGCGTATTGAATATATCCGGTAAGCAGATCATTGCCGATGAATCGGAAGCACCTTTTGATCATGATTATCCTGATTTGCTTTATCGTAAGCAGGCAGGGACGTCTAAGCGGGCTTATTACACGTTGGAAGGTATTTTTATGGGAGAATATCCTGAAGATGTTTTATCTCGTATTTCAGACGGATATTATCTGGCCAAGCCCAATAAATTCCAGACAAAGTCCTGCATTATACAACCAGACGGCAATCTTCTTGATACCGGGATCGATAAAATGGTCAATCTGGACGACTGGTCCTCTTTTGCCTATAAAAAAGATCAGCGGTGGTTTATATTTAATACAAAACATAAGGGTTACAGATTGAGCGATCATGTGATTGAGAATGTAACGGTCAGTAATTTCAACTATCTGATAAAAGATGTAATGATTATTTCCGATCATACAGGTATCGGTTTGTATGATGTGGCTGCTGATCAGTGGCTGCTGCCTTTGTCTAAAGATCACCGTAAAATTGAAATCTGCAGCCAGGAGGCTTTTCGTATTACCACCCACGATGGCATGTATTATTATGATCAGAAGACAGGAACTTCCGGTACGGGATATGATTATATCTGCGAAGGACTGGACTATCACGAAGAGCTGCTCTGCCTTTTCAAAAAAGAGGAAATGTTTATCCTTGATACCAACAGAGTATTACACAGGGTTCCTGATTCCCGAATGGGAGCTTTGTATGAAAAGAAATATAACCTCCGGGGCAAAGATCAGACCTATTTCATTAATTTTTATAATCGGTGGAAAGAAAGGGTAGGTTCCGGGTATGAAGTGCATTTCGATAATGATACATTACGGTCCATGGCCGCCGAATATCATAAAGAAGGAAAGATTAAAGACGCTGTAAGGCTTTATAAGATAGGATCAGATCGCGGAGATGCAGATATGATGATGGAATTGGGGTATATCTATACCGATACTGAGGTTCCTGAGTTTTACGATCTTGAGAAAGGCCTTGCTCTGTATGAAAGATCAGCGCAGAAAGATCAGCCCTACGCCTGGAATAATCTGGGCTATCATTATCAGGAGGGGATAGGATACCCTCAGGACATCAAAAAAGCATTAAAATGTTACCGGAAAGCGGCGGAGCTCGGAAATGGATTGGCCATGCAGAACCTTGGAAACCTTTATTTCTATGGCGATTATCTGCTGAAAGATCATGATATTGCTTTGGAGTATTATAAAAAAGCAGAAAAAAAACTGTATCCCAACTCCCAGAATATGTCCGAGATCTATTATCGGAAAAATGACTATGCCAATCTCCTGCGGTATTTGAAAAGAGATCATGAAGACTCTTATTCTCATATTTATTATGGAATTCTCTATGATGAAGGATTAGGCGTGAAGCAGAGTGCTAAAAAGGCCATTCAGCATTACGAAAAGGCTCTGAATTATTTCACGTATTCCTATGCCTTGGAAAGACTTTTGTATTATTACAAAGAAGATCCTATTTTTGCAGATCCCATGAAATATGAGCACTGGAAAATATTCGGTGAAGAGAATGACATGGACATTTAAACTTTTTAACCATTTAGAACGACGAACTTCTTTCGCTTTCCAATTTTAAAACAATAACTTTAATCAACATAGAATCATATGCATTTTGACTGGATTTATCTTTTCCTTTTTGTAGCCTTCGTTTTTATAATAGGTGTTTTTGCAGGGATCGCTTATGTAATCATGCGTTTTTGTAACCGATGGACCCGAAACCACAAATACGAAGTCCTTTTTAATACCATTATATTCATCCTATCATTTTTTCTGGTATCATTTATCAGTTGCTATATTGTCTTTTCAAATGCCTCTTTTCAAAGATAAAAGCATTTTTATTTGATCTCCGGAGAGACCGGGATTTCGACTTTTGAGAACTGAGGAGGCATACCGGAAGAAAAGCATCACCGAAATAGAGTAGTGTAAACTTTTTAAACCATTAAGATTTTTCGGATTCTTAATGGTTATTTTATTTTCAACACCAGCCTCACTTTATAGCTTCTGATAGGTGATCATGATGTTTTTATCCTTTTTTTAATTTTAAAATAATAGCTTTACAAAAAAATAATAAGATGGACTCATTAACTGCTTTTGCTATCTTTTTTCTGGTCTTTTTTGCCGGGATCTCTTATCTGATCATGAGTTTTTGCAGACGATGGACAAAAGGCCATCAATATAGCGTACTTTTTAATACTTTGATATTCATCACTTCCTTTTGTCTGATCGTATGTGCTGCGTTCTATCTTTTCATTATGAATCTTTCTTTTGAACGATAGCAGATGAGTTTTTTCTAATGATAAAATAAGCAATCAGAAGATTAATAACTAGAGCCAACCATACATTGAGCCCATAAAAAAGCTCATAATCGTGGTACTTTTCATTGAAAAACAGATTTTTAATAAGCCTGAAGGTGATCGCAGTAGTAGTTACGGCATAGCTTAAAATCATAGAGTTCCTGTGTCCGATGATATTCCCTTTTTTGATAGAAAGTACCGCCACAATTGTAAAGTAAGCCCATAGAATATCCTGTATCAGAAATCCTGTGATCCCGATGATTCCTCCATTAGAAAATAAGCCTAATACGAGACATGCAGGGACATTGATGATAAGAATATTATAAACATAGACCTTTCCTATGATCTTGTGAAGACTTCTGTTCTCTCTCAGAAACTGATTCGAAAACTGAGTAAGACCGGCCATAAGACAAAGCGTTATGGAAAAAATATGGATGTAGAAAAATGCCATCCAATACGGATTACTGACCACTTTTTGTTTAAAGGCCAGAAATCCGACGTTTTTTTCAAAAGTAAGGTATTGGGAAATCGTTTTCAGCATCAGGATACTGAAAATAAATACGGAAAAAAACGCAATTATTTTAATGATTTTTATACTCCAGGCTTTTGTCATGGGTTGATGAGGTATGATAAAATTTTAAATCTGGCCCAATATTCAGTCTTCCAAAACTTCCCTGACCTGGTTTGCCAGATCATCAATGCTTTCAAACTTTCTCAGTTTCAGAGATTTTTCCTGGGTTTTCAGCTCTTCAATAATGTCAAGAACCAGTTCCAGTGGTTCAGCTTCATATCCCAAAAGATGGCTGTCGAAATTGGTCCCAACGATCAGACCGTCAATGTTCATCCCCAGACACCAGTTTTCTAAAAATTCATTGAGGGGGATAGGAGAGACCTCATAGTGGTTCCATTCCCGTTCTACACAGGATTTTGCCCGTGCCGCATCAGACCAGAAACAAATGATCTGCACGGGCTCACCGTCTTCATATTCCAGATCATTGGAGTAAGAGGTGGCATAGCCTTTTTCATCTTTTAAAGCATAAACCGTCTCTGTCTCACATATTTTGGAGATAAAGTCCTGATGGCGGTTCTTGATGGTAATATGATCCTGAAGCATAGAGTTTAATTATGAGTAATGAGTAATGAGTAATGAGTTGCCGACGAAACTAAGTCTGAAATCTGGCGTCTATTGTCTATCATCTATTAGTCTATCATCTTACAGACAGCCTACAAAATTCCTTTAATTCTCAAATGCTGCAACAGCATAATTGTTTTGGCATCCTTTATTTCCCCCGCATCAATCATAGAAAGGGCTTTATCAAAAGGCAGTTCCAGAACTTCAATATTTTCGCCCTCCTCTTCAAGGCCGCCGCCATCATTGATCTTCATTTCATTAGAATACTCAGCGATGAAAAAGTACAGAATTTCCGTTACAGAACCTGGAGACATATAGGCTTCAAATATTTTTTCGGCTTTGGAAATCTTATATCCTGTTTCCTCTTCAGTTTCTCTTCTGATGCAGTCTTCAGGATTATCATTGTCTAGAAGTCCGGCACAGGCTTCAATCAGCATTCCTGTTGCATTTCCGTTGATGTAGGTAGGTAATCTGAACTGTCTGGTCAGAATAACGGTATGAGAAGTTTTGTTATACAGCAAAATAACCGCTCCGTTTCCTCGGTCATAGGCTTCTCTGCTTTGGGTTTCTGTGCTTCCGTCTTTTTTGCGAACCGTAAAAGTAACTTTATTTAAGGTATACCAGTTGTCTGATAGAATATCTGTTTTTACAATATTAATATTAGGATTTTGCATATTGTTGTTTAAATTTTTTTGATGATTATTGTGTATTTAGCAGGTCTTTTAAAGCCTTATTCAGATCCGGAAACTTAAAATGAAATCCCGCATCCTGAATTTTCTGAGACGATGCCCTTGAACCTTCCAGTATAGCATCTGCCAACTCGCCAAATAGCATTTTTAAAATAAAAGTGGGAACATTGGGCATGAATAAAGGCTTATTCAGAACCTCAGCAATTTCTTTGGTCAGCTCAGTATTGGTGGCATGCTGAGGTGAAACCGCGTTGTAAGCACCATGCAGATTGGTTTTCTTTAAGGCAAATTCATAAATAGAGCAGATGTCCTCAATATGAATCCATGGCATATATTGCCTGCCACTTCCTAATGGAGACCCTATATAATACTGAATAGGAGGGATCATCTTCTTCAATGCTCCTTCTTTTTCAGAAAGAACAACGGCTGTTCTTATTTTTACCACCCTTTCTGCAAGATTTTGTTCTTTAAAATGATCGGCAGCTCGTTCCCAAAGTACCACAACCTCGCTGAGGAAATCTTGTCCGGGAGGATCGTTTTCCGAATATATTTTTTCTGTAGTATGAGTTCCGTAAAAATTAATTCCTGAAGCTGAAATAAAAGACTTGAGCTTCATCTCTTTCTGAATTAATGCATGTCGTAGCAATGCTGCAGAATCAACCCTGCTGGAGATCAGTTCTTTTTTTCTTTCCGGCGTCCAGCGTTTTTCCGAAATATTGGCTCCTGCAAGATGAATGATATGAGAGACATTTTCTAAAGCCTTTTCATCTATTATTTTGTTTTTGATGTCCCATTCATACTCGTTGGCACGTACTTTTTTCCGAGTCAGGAATCTTAGTTCATATTCATGGCCTATTTTCTTTGCAAGCTCGCGGGCGATCATACCGCTTGCTCCCGTGATCAGAACAACTTCTTTCATAGTTATTTTTTATTGTGAGGTGGCTGAAGTTACAATTGATTTTTTACGATCAGCACAAAATCGTCTTCCAGAAGTTTATACCCATAATCGTAGATAAACTTATATTCGGAGCCGTTTTTGTAAACCTTCAGATTGGTGAAATAATCAAAATCAAAACCTAAACTTTCCAGCTTGGATCTCGTTATTTTGGTTTTGCCGTCAGTATTGATCTCTATAAGGATTCTGTAATTTTTGCGAAGCTTGTTATTCACATTGCGCATCAGATTCGTAGAGTCCTTGTTCTGTTTATTGTTGTAGGCGTTCCGGCAGGCATCATTACAGAACTTTTTATCAGACCTTCCGATGATTTTTTCGCCACATTCAAGACAGTTCATTATTTTTTCATTTTGTGTGGTGGGTATGTCTTTTCTTGAGCAGCCTTTTGAACCTGCTGTGAGTAGGATAACTTCTGTTGGGCGTTATATTGTTGAAGAATAATGCCACAAGCAACAGGATAATACACCCTGAAAGAACAGGGGAGATGACGTACCAATATCCCAATTCCGGAATCTTTCCGGTAGAGCTTACCGCTATCAGGGCAGTAGCGCCTCCCGGTGGGTGCAAAGTCTTGGTATATTGCATCAGAACAATAGAAAAAGCAACAGCCAGCGGGGCAGAGAGCCAGATAATATCCGGAACAAACTGATAGACTGTAACCCCTACGAGCGCCGAAAGAACATGGCCGCCCACCAGATTTCTGGGTTGTGCCAGTGGACTTTGGATGGCTCCGTAGATAAGAACGCTGGATGCACCAAAAGAACCGATCAGGAATATGTTTTCTGTTTCTGTAAGAGAATGAGACTGGATAAATGCAATAATTCCAATCCCGAAAAATGCACCTAAAAATGACCAGAAATGTTCTTTGTAATCAACCAATGTTTCTTTGTAGATCACATATTTTGAGACTCTGAGCGTTCTTTTTATTGTCTTCTTCATGTAGTGGGCCTTCTTTATTTTTTATAATTCTATTTTCCGTAAAATATAGATCACTTTTTCAAGAGATCAAACAAAGATACAGATTTATCCGTTTGCAAATGGATAGCGTTGAGGTAAGTCTCTATTTTCTTTCAGAGAGCCAAGTATTGATCAGTAGTTTAATAGGTGTTTTTCGTTTTTGTATTAATTTTTTAAATACAACTATCTTGTTTTCATGTAAATAAATCTATTTTTATTTCACTTATGTGTGTTTTTTTGTAATTTTGATATGCACAATAAAAAAAACAAACCATGAAAAATTCCAATTTATTGATCTTTATGATCTGTTCCTCTTTTACATTTGCGCAAGTAGGGATTAATACAACAGCGCCATTAGGTGTTTTAGATGTTACTTCTGGTAATTCAGCCGTAGTATTACCCAGAAATGCAAACCCTCCGGCGAACGTAGGTACGCCAGTAGCAGGTATGATTATCTATGATTCCAATTTTAAAACATTAAGGTATTATGATGGTACCCAATGGAGCACAGTGATTTCTTCACAAACACTTACAACGGCTAATGAAGGAGTGGTAAAACTGAATAGTGGTGCAGGAGTGAAACCCTCCTTTGCATTTAAAGCTTCAGGAGGAGTTCCTTTGAGTACTTATGAAAATATCGTGTATCAGACTCCTATCAATATCGTTACAGATTTTGCTGCTCCGCCTACAACCAGCTGGCCGGAAAATGTCGGAACTCCTGTTCCTGGTGATATATACAATCCTGCTACAGGCCGGTTTATTGAAAATCCTATTGCAGGGCAGGTACATATGTGGCGGGTTATTGTAAGTTATAGCGGTAAGAATAATGGTTCTGTAGCATTTGTTACGATTAACCTTTCCAATCCGGTTCCGCCTTCCACATTTTCTATAGATCAAACAGCGGTTGCTCCCAATGGGGTAACCTCAGGAAATCTTGTTTTTTATCTGGTTAGCGTAGCAGATCCTCTATCTATTGGTAGCGGGTATATCATTAAAATAAAATCCGATACTGCTTTGGATGCCACTATTGATAGTATAACGAGAATTTCCCAGGCGAAAGATTAAATTTTTTTATTGATAAAGCTTTTTTTTAGTTAGCAGATGTCAGATAAGAACAATCCTGATCAGGTTTGTTCTTATCTTATTAGGTTACAAGCTAAACAATCACTTTTATATCACCATTTCAAAAAAACCATGAAAAAACATCCCATTAAGCCCGAATTTACTTTTAAAATATTTGAAATGCTAGGCGGTTTGTGGATCACAGGCTGTATAAAAACTGCAGCAGAAATGAATATTGCAGATCTACTGGCAGATGGTCCCAAAACAGTTTCCATTTTGGCGTTGGAAACAAACTCTCAGGAAGAGCCACTTTACCGAATCATGAGAGCACTAAGCAGTGCAGGTATTTTTGAAGAGCTGGAAAACAGAGTTTTTGCATTGAATGATTTTGGAGCCGCATTACAAACCGATGTGCCCGGTACAGCAAAAGAATTTGTTCTTACCATTATGAATGAGCATTTTCCTGCTTATGGAGATCTCACATATGCTGTTCAGACCGGAAAAATCCCTTTTGAACATATTCATGGGATAGATCTTTGGCAATTTTATAAAAATAATCCCGACGCAGGAGAGAATTTCGGAAGAGGAATGACCGGAATATCAGGAATAGAGCTGCAGGGAATCATTGAAAATTACGATTTCAGTCCCTACAAAAAAATTGTAGATATAGGAGGTGGCAATGGGGCGATGATGTACAGTATTCTCACTGCGAACCCTTACAGTTCCGGGATTATCTTTGATGAAGCACATGTCCTTGAAAAAACGGTGAAGCTTATTCCGGAAAATTTAAAAGAAAGATGCTTTGTAGCTGCAGGAAGCTTTTTCGGGGAAATTTTGAACGGAGCAGATCTGTATACCATGAAATGGATCATGCATGACTGGAGTGATGAAGAATGTGTACAAATTCTAAAAAACTGTTACGCTGCAATGCCCAAAGGGGCAAAACTGCTGATCATAGATGCTGTGATTCCGGATGACTCACTCAATAAACCTCATATTGCCAAACTTTTGGATATTGTGATGCTGGCTTGCCTTACCGGAAGAGAAAGAACGTTGAATGAGTTTAAAATTCTTTTACAAAGATCCGGCTTACATTTCAACAGACTTGTGCAGATCGGTACAGAAGCAAAGAGCATCATTGAGTGTGAGAAAAGATAAGATCTACCAGGTTCAATCATAAAGCAAAAGTGCTCAATAAGGATATTGGGCATTTTTTAGCAATATTGATATAAGCTATTTTGATACCTCGATGTGATAAATGGCTGTAAGCCCTGAGCTAACCGGAGATCCGTTGTCCTGTAAATAATTTCCTGCTTTAAAATAGACCAATTCAGATTTCCAGCTGTCTCCAAAATGAAAAGTCGTCGTCTGTGGGCCTATTTTCACCTCAACATCCGAGTTGTTCTGGCGAATACTATAATCGAATGTCTGGCCCAAAGGAACATTTTTCAAAAGAGTAACCCTTTGCTCCTTATCATTGACTTCTTTTTTGAAACCTACCTGAACCTGGCCGTTATTCCACCAGATTTTCAAAGCCTCAGTTCCCTTAGAATGGCCGTGTATCTGGCCAATGATGATTTTTCCGGTACTGGGTTGCTGCAAGACAGCCATTTTTACCTGTAGGCTATGCTGGCCATCAAAATGCCATTCATTGATTTCGCGTAATTCAGTTCTTGGATAATGCGAACCCTGAGTGGTTTTGCCATCTGAAGAACAAAAAAAACGTATGCTACTATCCTGTGGCGCAAAATAAAAATTTTCCGAAGAAAACCTGGCAATATCCGCTCCTTTAATGATCGTTATTGAATTATTTTTCTCAATAGGAAGCTGAAGATTAAACTTACTCAAATCAAATTGAGCGGGAGGAACAGTTGCATAAGTCTTTTGGGCCTGTAGAAAACCTGAACATAGAATAAGCAAGCCTGTCTTTGCTATGGTTTTAAAACGATTCTGCATATCTGATGAATTAGAATTGATCGGTGAGAACTAAATTATATAATTTCTACGACAAATTTTTATGCAAGCTGCTGTTTATAATATTTTTATAATAAGTTAAAATAAACTTGATGAATGAAAGATATTCAAATTGCCACAAATGCACATGTTTTTTCTTTTTATTCGTGCATTCGTAGGCAAAAAAATGCTCACAGATTCATAAGATCACGCAGAGTGCGCAAGAGTTTTTATTCATCTATTTTTTTCGTTCGCAACGGCGTTACACTCAGCTATTAAATTATTGCGTGTTTTGCTGAATAGAATGCCTTTGCGATCGAAATATTTACAATAGTATGAAACGTTTCTAGCGAACCTTAGCGTTAAAAACAAAAATGAATTTGTGTATCCGCAGCCCAAAAAATGCTCACAGATTCATAAGATC
>NZ_JBXDSE010000017.1:27770-44752 GCF_056844665.1 Chryseobacterium sp. FR048
TTTTGCTGAATAGAATGCCTTTGCGATCGAAATATTTACAATAGTATGAAACGTTTCTAGCGAACCTTAGCGTTAAAAACAAAAATGAATTTGTGTATCCGCAGCCCAAAAAATGCTCACAGATTCATAAGATCGCGCAGAGTACTCAAAAGTTTTATTCATCTATTTTTTTTCGTTCGCAAAGACGTTACACTCAGCTATTGAATTATAGCGTGTTTTGCTAAATAGAATGCCTTTGCGATCGAAATATTTACAATAGTATTAAACGTTTCTAGCGAACCTTAGCGTTAAAAAACAAAAATGGATTCGTGCATTCGTGGCAAAAAAAATCAGGATAGAAAATAATCCATCCTGATTTATATATCTTAATTTCAGCTATCTCAAAGAGTCACCTTATTGTTTCTCTTTCAGTCTATCGATTTCCTCTTTCAGCAAAGCAATATAGTCCTGCATTGTTTTTATAATTTCTATGCTTAATTCATTTGTGATATATCCCATATTGTTGGCTGAAAAACCACTATTACCAACATTTGAACCCGGACTATCATTAAAAACAGGATTTTCAATAATAATTTTAGCTTCATCTTCTTCGTAGATTTCCTCTACAGAAACCTCTAAAAATTTGGCAAGTTTGTTCCATTCTGTCTGCGTAATAGATACAGCGCCACTTTCTTTTCTGCTATAATTGGAAACATCAGTTGGGATCATATCAGCCATTTGCTGCTGAGTGATGCCTTTCATCTTTCTTGCTGTACGTAGTTTTTCTTTTTGCATATCAGACATTTTTACAAATTTGCAAAAAAAAAATTAAATTAAATAGAAAAAAATCTCTTGTTGTAGAGGTATTTTCAATGTTTTTTGATTGATGAAAAATATTTTAAGATTGTTTTTTTTGTTGTTAAATTTTTAATTTTAAAATGAATATTAGCGTCTTTTAATTCTCATTATTGCCATTTTATACCGCATTCCTTCAATCTTATTATCCGTTTACAAACGACTACAAACGAGTTTAAATAGTTTATCACCGACTATTGTGTGGTGACATCCACAACTTTGCTACAGAGATTTGAGAAAACAGTGAACGTCTCTTATCTGAATTATTAATCTTTAAAATACAAAAGTTATGTCACTAAGAAACAAAGTTTTTAAATATGTAATGTAGAGTGTTCATTTTTTTGTAATAAATGTTTTTAAACTATTTATTTATGGGGTTTTATCCTATTTCTTTTAAACATATCCTGTTGCAATAAGCTGGGTAATTGTGATTTTTACATTCACTTTTCCCCTGTGAGAATTAATTTAATTTCTGCCATGATGATTAGTTTTATGATGTGAATATAGTAGTATTCTTCAATACATCCTATTACCTTTTCGGGTGATCTTATCACTCCTGAAATGATACTTTTAAGTCCTTAAGACTATTTCTGGATAAGCAAAGAACTTTTAGTAGGAAATTGAGAAATTTCTTTTGCAGATGATTGTATTGTATGGAAAGAATAACTTTGCGGATAGTCTTTTACATTTTTCTTCAGATCATTACGGATGCTGTCTAATGTCCGCTTGCTTAATATTCTGCTAAGATGGTATTCTTTTTTCAGTTCAATAGTGATCAGCCTGTCTTGCTTGGTAGAGTCAGTCAATGAATATAATTTATCGAGCTGTTTTACGGCCATTAATTCGTGTCCTGTAAAAGGATTCTTGGCTACTGCTGTAAGGGTATTGAGAATAGAGGCACGTTTGTAGTTTACAGCCTCATTATCATCTATTTTTCCGTTGAGAATCGTAATGATCGTGAATTTCGCTTTCATGGTTTTATTTCGATTCAAAATATTTTTAAGAGCCAGATACACTTCGGCAGTAGTGGATGTACCCGAATTTTCGAAAAGTCCGCCGTCTGCCAAACGTCCTACTCCGTGAAGATAGCTGTAAGCATTCACTAAAGGAAAGGATTGACTTGCATTCACACAAGCTGATAGGGGCAAACCTTTGTTGCGAGACCATTCGCAATTTCTGAAAATACCATATCCGTCTTCATAATAGGTGAAACGAGGTTTTCGCTTGTTGTCCCGTACAAACAGAGGAGCGTTCAGTTGAATAGGGCTGAAGACGACTTTTTTCCCATTTTCCACTACGGTAGCATTGATAAGGAACAGAGGTACATTATAAGGTTTTCTTTTATAAATTGATAGATAATCCATATTAAAGAAATTATCGGCTGCATCTTTGTCTGACTTTTGATGAGGAAAAGCCTGCTTAAATGCTTCCATTTCTTCTGCCTGGAAATAAGAGTTTCTATCATTTTCGCCGATAACAGATTCTATATAATCTCCTATGAGCATTCCGAAAAATGCACTGCTGAGATAATTTTTTTCATAAATTTTTTTCGCTGCTGTCTCCCTATCCTCCATTTGAGAGCTTAATACTCCCAGTTCTTTGGATGCCAGAAACATTTGAGCTCCGGAAGTAGATCCTGAAACGGTGGATATAGAAAACAGGTTGTCATAGAAATCTGAATTGAGGCAGTCTAGTTCATACATATTCATTAAAAACCAGGCTGCTCCTCGTGAGCCGCCTCCCTGTCCTGATACAAGGTATATATTCAGAGTGTCAATATTCTTACCTTCGGTCCGGGTGCGATACCATTCTGTAAAATAAGCTTCAATATTCTCCCTTCCGATAACGTCAGTATAATTTTTTTTGTCAAGTGCTAATTGTTTTTCCATGGGTACTTTCCGGAATGTATGAGGATTGCAGGATCTGAAAGCAGTTCCTATGCAAAAAACAGCAGAAGCTCCCACTGCATATCGGTAAAATGTATAGCGTAGGCGGGTATCTGCCAGGCTTATTTTCATAATTCTTGCCATAAGCATCTGAGACGTAAAAAGGAACTCGATCATTAAGATGAAGAAACTCATGGTCATAGTACCTACCGTAATGACAGAAGTGGTATATATAGTCCCGTTGGTCTGCTGAATGTAGAAAAATACTATACTTCCGATGGCTATGACCAAAACAGCGATATGAATAATAAGTGTTTTTTTCATAAGCATTTGTGTAATATTCTGCTTATCGGGATCTGTATTGGGAAAGTTTTCGGACTCTTCTTTTACCAGGAAAAACGCATAAAGGTATAAAGCACCAAAAAAATTGATAAAGATGATGATTGAATCATAATAGGGCTCCAAACTTCCGAGAGTTCCTGTATGAAAAAAGATAAAGAGAAGTATAGCTCCCGCAAGAATAACAAGTGCTTCCCAGTATCTTTTCAGTCGGATATCCATTTCATCAAACTTCTTTTTTATGCCTTTCCTTAAGGAATTCGTTAAGGAATTCAAGAGAATAATGGTTATAACAATCATCATGATAAGCAGCAGCATACACTTTTTTCCATGAATTACATTACCTAGGGTAACAGTATACAGCAACCAGGGTAATACGGCAAGATACCTTACTGGGATTTCAATTTTTTTTGAAATATCAACTTCCTTCGGTTTGGCATTATAGATGTCCAGAAGCTTGTCCAGTATTATAACTCTATTTTCTGTTGCTGTTCGGGTAAGTGAGGTAAAGAGATAAATAGCAGCTGTAGGAACACACCAGATGCTGAGAGCAAGAAAGATAAATGAATTGGCAACAAAGAAATTCGATAGATCCCGATCGGGGCTGGCAAGATCGTTAATTATTTCAGAACCGGCACCAAAATAATATAACAATACAGGTAAAAGAATAGCGAGTAAAATAAATAATCCATTACCTTTAATGGTATTTATCAGATTTTCAAGTAATTCAAAGAATTTATCCATGGTGGTAAATTTTATACCGAACCCAAAAGAAGATTCCCTTCATTATCCTGACAACATATTATCTTTTCTGTTTATGTGGATACATAAAAAAATTTTGAGTTTCAGGGTTTAATTCGTTTTACTCAAAGATAAGAAATTTTATATTATAATCTTATTAATTTTACCAAACTAGTTTGTTTTCGTAAATTGATCACTAAAACTAAATTAATATCTCATGAAACTTAAATTTGAATCATGGATTGAAGCGAACCATGATTCTTTTGATGCTCTGGCACTTTTTAATTCTCATTATTATCATTTTATACAGTATTCCTTCAATTTTATTATCCGTTTACAAACGACTACAAACGAATTTAAATAGTTTATTACCGACTATTGTGTGGTGACATCCACAACTTTGCTACAGAGATTTGAGAAAACAGTGAACGTCTCTTATCTGAATTATTAATCTTTAAAATACAAAAGTTATGTCACTAAGAAACAAAGTAACACTTATTGGTTACACAGGTAAAGAAGTTGAAATGGTAAACTTCGAAAATGGAAATCTGAAAGCAAGTGTATCATTAGCTACCAGCGATCATTACACCAATGCTAAAGGCGAGAAAGTAGAAGAAACCCAATGGCACAATCTGATTGCATTTGGGAAAACGGCCGAAATTTTCGAGAAATATGTTTCGAAAGGAAAAGAAATTGCCATTGAAGGGAAAATTACGTACAGATCGTACGACGACAAAGACGGCGCAAAGCGCTATATCACAGAAATTCGTGTAGACGAGATCCTATTACTAGGAGGCAAATAATTCTAAAAATACAAATGATGAAAGTGAAAGTTTTTAAAATAAGGCTTCCCGAAGAATTCCTTTACAAAGATCAGAAAATGCTGGATGACTTCCTGGAAACCAACGAAATCATAAAAGTGGAAACCGCTTTTGTAAGCGAAGACAGATATTGGTCTGTGATCTTGTATTTTGAGAACCAGAAAGTAGTGAAAAATACAGTAGTGAAAGAGCCAAAACTGATTAAATATTCTGCAGAAAATGAAGCTTTGAATTCTGATGAAGAAAAAATTCTGGATGCCCTCAAGCTCTGGAGATCAGAAAAAGCCAGGGAACAGAATCTGCCTACTTATTTCATCGCAAGCAATAAAGAGCTGGTATCTGTCGCTAAGTATAAGCCCGCCAGAAAAGAAGAACTGCTAGAGATCAAAGGATTTGGAAAACACAAAATTGAAAATTATGGCGAAGAAATTCTTGAGATTATTGAAAATGTCTGATTTCTTAGAATAAATCTGTCTAAACTTAACCAGAAAAGTCACAAAAAGTTTTTATTTTTTCAACACTTTAGTACACTTTAGAAAGTTTAAGGAACTTCCACACAATAATGTTTACATAAGCTGAAAATCTTTGATTTTCAACAAAGCTAAAGTGTACTTCTTATTCGCAAAGTATATAACTTAAATAACTAAAGTGTTTAAAAAGCTTTTGTGCCTCTTCGCTGGTTTAATAAAAAGTGCAAACAGCTTTAATAAATGATTATCCGGCAACAAAAGCTGGGAAAAGAAATCTTTCCTGGCTTTTTATACTGTGTAAAGTCCCTGCAATTCCGTACTTTTGCATCTATCAAAATGACATACAAGAAATGAAGCCAAGTTTAGCAAAAGGAACGAGAGATTTTACGGCACAGGAAGTTTCCAGAAGAAAATATATCATCGGTATTTTACAGAATAATTTTGAATTATTCGGATTTCAGCCATTGGAAACCCCAAGTTTTGAAAATCTTTCTACATTGACAGGAAAGTACGGAGAAGAAGGAGACCGCTTGATTTTTAAAATCCTGAATTCAAGTATTAATGAAGCAAAGGATGATAAAAAAACAGAAATGCTTGATCATTTTCAGAGAGCATTAGAGAAGCCTTTCAGTTCAGATAAGCTGACGGATAAAGCCCTTCGTTATGACCTTACCGTACCTTTTGCAAGATTTGTGGCTATGAATCATGGGAAACTGACGTTTCCGTTCAAACGTTTTCAGATTCAGCCGGTATGGAGAGCAGACCGCCCTCAGAAAGGAAGATACAGAGAATTTTATCAGTGTGATGCGGATGTTGTAGGAAGTGAAAGTTTATTGCAGGAAGTAGATTTGGTTCAATTATATCTGAAGTCTTTTGCAGACCTGAAGGTCCCTGTTACCATTCATATGAACAACAGAAAGATCCTTTCCGGATTGGCAGAATATGCAGGAATTACAGATAAGCTGATTGATTTTACAGTAGCACTGGATAAACTGGATAAAATCGGGAAAGATGGCGTTGTAAAAGAATTACTCGAAAGAGAAATCTCTCAGGAGTCTATCGATAAACTGGACTTCTTATTCAGCCAGTCTGATGATGCATTAGAAAACCTTCTTCAGCTGAAAGAAAAATTTGCAGGTAACGAAATCGGTCTGAAAGGAGTAGAAGAGCTGGAATTTGTTCTTACACAATCTCTGAACCTGGGAGTTGATATGCAGAATCTGGTATTCAATATTACCCTAGCAAGAGGACTTGACTATTATACCGGAGCTATTTTTGAAGTAAAAGCAGATGAAGTAGCAATGGGTTCTATCGGTGGAGGTGGTAGATATGATAATCTTACCGAAGTATTTGGGGTAAAAAATATCCCTGGAATCGGAATTTCATTCGGACTGGATAGAATCTATCTGGTAATGGAAGAACTGAACCTGTTCCCGGAAGAAGCAACTTCTCAGATAGAATACCTGTTTGCCAATTTTGGAGGTGAAGAAACTACAGAAGCTTTAAAGCTGATTATGCAGCTGAGAGCAAAAGGAATTTCTGCAGAATTATACCCTGAAAATGCAAAAATCAACAAGCAGTTTACCTATGCAGAAAAGAAGGGAATTAAAAACCTTGTTTTCTTAGGCGAAGAAGAGATTAAAAACAATACCGTTACTTTTAAAAATCTGGAAGCAGGAGAGCAAAAGACCGTTTCTCTGGCAGAGTTTTTAGGATAAAATTATAAGTCAATACATCGTTTCATTATGGAGAAATGTGTCGGTTGTTTAACGCCACTGCAAACCGGTTTTTTTTCTAAGACAGAAGAACTCTCTGATAAGACCTACCTATGTGATCCTTGTAGCGAAAAAGTGCGTGGTGCTTTCAAGAATATGGATCTAGGGAACCTTGTTTATTTCAAAGGATATACCTCTTTTCAGATGCAGGAGCTGTTGGTGAAAGAAGCAAAGTTTCAGTGGTTCTTGCGTGAGCTTGCAAAAACTTATCTTATTACAGTTTCCGACACTGCCATGATTACGAAGTTATTCATGGCCCTTGCTGACGGTGAAAGCATGGTGCATGCTGCCGGAGCATTGTATGGGAATAAGCGCGGTATTTTGCTTGCTACGAACAGAAGATTGATGTTTGTAGGAGCAAATTCACAGATAAAACTTCCAGAATGTATTGATTATAAAGAAGTCACTTCAGTAGATTTTATTTCGATCAATAATCAGATAAAAATCACAACTCCGGAAGCTACATTGTTTTTTTCAGGAATTATGAATCAACCTGAGAAATTTTGCATTAAAATAAGACAACAGATAGACCAGATCAACAATAAAGGACAAGGAGAAGCTGAGCCTTCCCAGAATACTAATGAGCCATCGCTTTTTGATATTTTGGAAAGGCTCGGTAGCTTCCGTCAAAATGGAATCATCACGGATGAAGAATTTGCTGAACAAAAGTCAAAATTACTTGAACGTCTCTAAAACCTATAAGAAATGAGTATGAACTGTCCTGTTTGCGAAGGTAAAATATCATTTTGGAGTAAGGTAACACTTCAGGATAATATAGAAATCTGTGGCGATTGCAAATCTGACACTAACAAAATATATAGTGGTTTCTCGTCCCATTCTAATGAATTCAGTCTCTATCAGGTTAAAACATTACTCAAAAAGGAGGTTGAGTTTAGAGAATTCGTGACCAAGCTATTCAAAGTAAATTCAACTCTATTTGATTATTCGGAAACGACATTACGAAAGATTTTCCGGACAGTTAATGATGATCAGCTGATTCACGGGATATTTGGGAAACATTCCGAGCGTGGATTTGGGACTCTTATCTCAACAGATAAAAGATTAATTTTCATTGATGCCGGAGATTATCTGACATTTGCATTTAAAGAAACGATAGCTCTTGATCTGATTAGTTCAATTGATTTTTCACTTTCAGATCATGTCATTACGATTACTATTTCCCAGAAAACGATTAAAATTGAAACCGATACTCCCGAATACATGGCGCCTTTTTGTGATGCTGTAAATCGTTTTATACAGAATTCTTCCAAGGAAACCGAAACTCAGGATTATTCTGTTCCGGTAATTTTAGATTTGATAGAACGGCTTGGGCAACTCAGACAGAACGGAATTTTGACAGAGGATGAATTTTCAGCGGAAAAAGCAAAATTGTTTAGTAAATTGTAAAAATTCTGATCTCCAAACCATGCAAAACCTCAAGTATCAAATTAAATATATTAATCCGGATCTATTGTCATGGACTGTGGAAGAAATTGATAAACTTTCTGATATTCTGATGGAAGAAGAAAAGCTTATTCATATCATTGATGGGCTTTACGATGAAGTTGCTGTTCTTCTGTTTTCTACTGATAGCCGTATTATTTTCAAAGGAATCGGAATAGACTTTATCGAAGTGATCCCTCATGAAAAAATTACATCCGTAGCTTATTCAGATTCTTTGAAAGTTCTTGAAATAAATACAGAAGAGAGAGTCTTTGTATTGGAAAAATCAAATCCGAAACTTTCTCAGCAATTTTGTAATGCTGTAAACAATTTCCTTAACGGAATAGACCCAAATGAAGTTATTTCTGATACCTCTGTTTTTGAATTGTTGGAACAGCTTGGGAAGCTGAGAGAAAACGGAGTGCTTACCAATGACGAGTTTACACAGCAAAAAAAGAAACTTTTGGAAAAGTTATAAAGATAACACAAAGCAGAAAGCATCATACTTTCTTCGAAATATTTTCTCTACGCTATCAATAAGGACTGTGTGTTGCATCGGAAAAATCCGCCGAAACTTCTGCTGATCGAGAAATCAACATATTTCACTTTGATTAATTTCTTCTTAATCTGTTCAAGGAATTCCTTTCAGAGATGCATCTTCACAAACGAGTATCAGCTCTTCCTTTACAAAGCCGAGAGTGCAGTCAAGATGCAAAATATCAGGATGAAGTTTTACTTTCTGTACAGAATAGCCATAAGACTTTAATAGTTTTTTCAGCCCTTGAACACTCAATACTTTAAAATGAGGACAGCAAAAAAGAATCGTTTTTGAAAAATGATAAGATTTGAATATTTTTAAGCAGAAAAATCGGATCAGAATTTGTAATTTGGGGTCGATATAAACAGAACAGGGTAGAAATACTGCCCAAATTCGTCAAACTTTTAAACATAAAAACCAAATGAATATGATTTGCGCATTATGCGGAACGCCATTGACGGCCACAGATATGCTCGTGGGAAAAAATAAACTCGCTGACGGCGGTTATTTGTGTGCTGAATGCTTTACGAAAGCGGTCCGTATCAATCAGGATCTTATCAATAATCTCGATCAGTTTTATTTTGCTGAAATTACAGGCATGATCCTTAAAAGTAAGATTGATGCCAGCCAGAATCCAGGTGAGGCACAATACTCAGGTGGAGGTAATTATGCATATGATGCTCCTACCAGACTGGACGAAATCAAGGATCAGATCGTTGCTCTGAATGCCAGGCTAAGTGTTTTAGCCAATGAAGAAGTAAATGAATTGGCCAATATTCTGGATAGAGATGAGAAGATTTTAGCCATAGCAGAAGGAATAGACCTTCAAAGTAAAAGAGAAGGGATCATTTTTTCGACTCAAAAAAGAGTAGCTTTCATCGATAAGAAATTTTTAGGTGGAGTGGTAAAGAATGAATTTTCTCTTCAGAGCATTTCTTCTATTGACCATACTGAAAATCTGTTATATTCAATTTTGAAGATCAATAGCAATATAGGTATCGCAGAATTTAAATTACATAATAAAAATGATGGCAGGGCATTTACGGGAATTAACAGTAATTTCCGTTATTCTGAACCTTTGAAACAGGAATCCAGACCGTTGCAGGCGTTTTCTCAAACGATCCCGGGGCTGGCTCAGGAGAATGTATACAGTACAGCCAATAAAGAAGCTTCAGGAAATGTTTTTGAACAGTTGGAGAAGCTGGGTAAACTGAAAGAAATGGGTGTGTTGACGGACACAGAATTTGCGGAACAAAAGAAAAAACTTTTAGATAAACTGTAATCGTCTTTATTGCAATGATAGAAAAATCTACTCGGCTCAGACTTGAGGAAATAAAAGAAGAGATCAGTACAAAAAGTATGATGATACAGCCTTTTTTGATTGTAAAGGAAGCTGCTAATCTACCCTATATTCTTGAACCTGATGAGAAAATTATCAGTGCAATTGCCAGCAGCAGGGAGAAAGATTATGGACTATTGCTGGCAACTGACCGGAGAATTATCTTTACAAATACCACAGCTTTTAATCAGTTTGAAAATGGAATTCCTTACCACGAGGTTGCTGAGATAAAATGTTTTCCGCATACTGTTCCCCATCATAGTCTAATGATCATTGTATCAGGAAAAGGTATTGTTTTCGATACCAATGGGATGTTGTATGCACAGGCGTTTTGCGAGAAAGTGAGCAATTTTCTCTCTCAATGGAAGCAAGAGCACATAGCTGAAGAAAATGATTCGAATCCTGATCAGGATATTTTTGAACAGCTTGAAAAACTGGGAGACCTTTGGCAAAAAGGAATTCTGACCAATGAAGAGTTTGCAGCACAAAAGCAAAGGCTTCTGGCTAAACTCTGAACATACAGAAAAAAGAAAGAAACCGAAATACATCCGAAATTTGTAATTTGGTTGAACATAAGAAGGAACAGGCTTTATCC
Organism: Chryseobacterium sp. FR048; assembly: GCF_056844665.1. Classification (NCBI taxonomy): domain Bacteria; kingdom Pseudomonadati; phylum Bacteroidota; class Flavobacteriia; order Flavobacteriales; family Weeksellaceae; genus Chryseobacterium; species Chryseobacterium sp. FR048. The sequence goes on from NZ_JBXDSE010000017.1 coordinate 38,552, forward strand.
CCTGTTTCGACTTGAAAAAACTTTTAAACATAAACAATTAAGATGAACACGGATTGTGCTCTATGTGGATTGCCATTAACATCAATGGACACACTCTTAGGAGAAAATAAACTCTCAGATGGTGGCGCTTTGTGCAATAAATGCCTGAATAAAGCAACTAATATTAATAAAGAACTGGTATCTGATCTTGCCAACTATAGTTTGGTACAGATAAGGGATATTGTGCTCAGAGAAAATATGGAGGAAGAAGAAGAGGAGCAGATTGAGCCTGAAGTTTCTGCCCCTAGAGTGATTACCCAAACTTCACATTCCATTCAGTTTAGCTTTACCTCAGGAACATCAGCAACAGGTAGACTTGATGAAATTAAGGATCAGATTGCCGCTTTAAATGCCAGACTCAGTATTTTTGTAAACGGTGAAGTAAGTGAACTTGTCAATGTACTTGATAAAGATGAAAAGATCATTGCCATTGCTGAGGGAAAATACCTGTATAATAATCTTGAGGGAATTTTGGTTTCTACGGAAAGGAGAGTAGTTTTTGTTGATAAAAAGCTCTTTGGCGGAGTGTCTGAAAATGAATTTCTCCATCATCAGATTACTTCTGTACAGCATAGCACCGGATTGATCTCTTCCGAATTGAAAATATTCACACAAAGTTTAAAGGCAGAATTTAAACTGTACAGCAGAAACGCAGCCAAAATATTTTATGATGCCGTAGAAGGGTATGTGTATAATTCCAGAAATCAACAACAACAACAACAACAACAACAACAACAGGTCCAGCAAGAAAAACAGCCTGAGAAGCCTAAGCCAGGTCCTGTGAAAAAAGAAGATCCTGCGGCTATTTTTGATAAACTTGAAAAACTGGGTAAACTGAGAGAAAGTGGAATTCTGACCGATGAAGAGTTTGCCGAACAGAAAAAAAAGTTGCTTGATAAATTATAAAAACAAAAGAAATGAGTAATAATTGTTCATTGTGTAATTCTGAACTGACTTCTATGGATACGCTTCTGGGAGTGAATAAACTGTCAGACGGAGGAGTTTTATGCAATAAATGTCTTGATAAAATAAGCAATATCAACCAGGAATTGCTGTATAATCTCAATATGTTCAGCATTGATGATATTAATAACCTGTTACAAAAGGGAAGCGCAGAGCCTGCTCAGGAAGTTCTGAAAGTAGAGCAGAACCTTCCTGTACTTACAGAGTCTGAACCACAGAATATATCAGGCGAAGTTTATAAACGAAGAAAGAGAAAGATTAAATACGAACTGGAAAAACTGAGAGCTAACCTTTCAGTCTTTACAAAAGGGGAGATCAAAGAACTTCCTTATCTGATTTCGGAAGAGGAACAGATTATTGCCATAACGGACGCCCAGTTTATTAATACACTAGATGCCGGTGTTTTGTTGGTAACTCCTTTAAGGATGCTTTCCGTATCGAAATCAATGTTTGGAGCGGCAAAGATTAATGAATATCCTAATGAAACGATAAGATCCGTAAGTTTCGTAGAAGATCCAAGATCCCCGATCATTAAACTGCATTTGGACGAGAAGGTCGTAGAATTTGAATGCTATATGGATAAAGAAGATGCTGAGAAGTTTTATAATAAGATTAAAACCATTTATAATGCTCCTCCGGCAGAACCTCAAAAACAAATTAGCGGCGGTGCTGTGGTGAAGGAGAGATCCTCGGAAGAAGTTTTTGAACAGCTTGAAAAACTAGGCAAGCTGAGAGAAAATGGAATTCTTACAGACGCTGAATTTGCAGAACAGAAAAAGAAGCTGCTGGAACAGTTGGGATAAGATTTGTAACAAACGGATTATGATGGGTAAAGTATCTGCAGAAATCGTGGAAAACTGGCTTAAAGGATGGTCTTTATCCCGGGAATTGCCTTTTGCCGCTCAATATCAATCGGGATTGAAAGTTGTGGTAGGGTATGAAAACCAGAAAGAACGATATGTATTCGCAGCGCTTAATGAAGATTTCTTTCAGCTCGCCAACTCAATTGTTGAGCCCTGGGTATATCTGAAAGTATGTACTTCTGCCGATCAGTTCATAGAAAGAATCCCGAAAAGATGGAAACTTCAGCCGCAGGGGTATATGATGACATGCTTTCACCCGATGAACTTCCCGGAAGTAAAACTATCTGATGGGTATAGCGTGGAACATAGCTATTATAATTCCACTTACACCATTAAGATCATTGCTGAAAACGGTGAACAGGCTTCAATAGGCCATGTTGTTCTGGTTGATCATCTTGCTGTTTATGATAGAATTGTCACAGAGAAAACCCACCAAAGGAAAGGTCTTGCTTCCTTTTTACTGAAAGAACTTGAGAAAATAGCCTTGTCAAAAGGATTTACCAATAATTTTTTAGTAGCCACAGAAGAAGGAAAGCTATTGTATGAAAGTTTGGGCTGGGAAGTGTACAGCATATACACTTCCATTGTAATCCCGGCTTAGTACTAAGATTTTTTCCCGATGTAAATTATTTTTCTTGTAATTTAGCCTCCATAAACTATTACTATGAGTAGATCAAGACTTGATGAAATCAAAGACGAACTCGAGAAACTGGACATCAATCCAACCTTTTTTGCCAGAAAAGAAATTCATGAACTTCCGGATATACTATCCGTGGATGAAAAAATTGTCTATCTCGTTGAAGGCAGAAATAAAATAACCACCCATCATATCATTCTGGTGGCTACAGACCGAAGAGTGATTTTCGTAGATAAAGAATTCATGTACGGACTGAAGGTGGAAGATTTTTCCTATAGCAAGATCAGCTCAATCCAATATGAAACAGCATTGCTATTGGCTTCTATAGATATTCATGTAGCAGATGATGTTGTGGAGATTGATGGAGTGGGGAAATATTATGCTGAACTATTTTGCGAAAAAGTAAGGAATTTTATGGCTCACCCTGAAGAATATGTTCAGGCTAAAACTGAACCTACTGTGTTAGATCAGTTGGAACAGCTGGGAAGATTAAAAGAAAATGGTGTTTTAAGCGAAGAAGAATTTAATGATCAGAAGAAAAAACTAATAGATCTGTTATGATAAAAGAATTAGCTTTTAAAGCGTTGAATTGGAGGTGGTATTTTACCATTTTCCTTGCATTATTGTTGTGTGTTTTTTGTTGGATAGCCCTTCTGATCTTACCCATTAGCAGTTTTACCTGGAACTTTTTCACAATGATGCCGTTTTTGTTTGTTGGTGTCAGCTTGATTTTAGGTATTTCAAGACTGTTCCAGAAAGGGGAGTTTAAGAATGGATTGTGGCAGTGCTTCTTTAGCGGTGTTGTGTTCCTTATCATTGGAGTTATGTTCGTTTTGCATCCTCCAAAAAGCCCTTATAAACCTTACAAAAACGATATAAAAAATCCTAAGAACATACCGTTTTCAATGCCATTGAAAATAGTTCAGGAAAGCCAGAAACAGCTGGTTGAAGTTACCGGACCCAATGTCTTGATATATGATTATTTACAGCCTGGTTCCTATAAATATGATGTTTTCCTGAATAAAATAGAAAAAGGAAAAGTATATTTAAAAATTTATGACGCTAATACCAATAGAATTCTCTCCGAAAAAGAAATTAAAAAAGCATCTCTGATGAAAGTCGTTAATCCCAATGATGAACTGAAAGAGTTTTCCAGTGATAAGAACTTTACCGTTCAGGAAGGAGAATGGGGTGATTACTACGGAAGTAGGGTTGAAGTTTGGTTTCAGCCGGATGATTCTGGTAAGCCTGAGAGAAAACTGATGACCAAAAACTATATTATTCAAGGAAATTAAAGATTATTTTAACTTAAAATCATGGAAAATTACTTAGAAATAAACAAAAACTCGTGGAATGCCAAAGTAGAACCGCATCTGAAATCAGATTTCTACTTTGTTGATGAATTTTTAAAAGGAAAAAGCTCATTAAACTCTATAGAACTTGAGCTTTTGGGAGATATAAAAGGAAAAACAATTCTGCACCTGCAGTGTCATTTCGGTCAGGATTCTATTTCTTTATCCAGAATGGGAGCAAAAGTGACCGGAATTGACCTTTCAGATAAAGCGATTGAAACGGCAAGAGATCTGGCACAGAAATGCGGTACAGATACAGAATTCATCTGTTCAGATGTCTACAATCTGCCTAATGTTCTGGATCAGAAATTCGACATTGTATTTACAAGTTATGGCACCATTGGATGGCTTCCTGATCTTGAAAAATGGGCTGACGTAATCGGACAGTTCCTGAAACCGGGTGGGCAGTTTATTATGGCAGAGTTTCATCCCGTTGTCTGGATGTTCGATGACGATTTTACGAAAGTAGCTTACAATTATTTCAATGAAAAACCAATTGTAGAAACTTATGAAGGAACTTATGCCGATCAGTCTGCTGCCATTGTTCAGGAATATGTGATGTGGAATCATTCCTTATCAGAGGTTCTTGATAATCTGGTTAAAAAAGGAATGCAGCTGGAAACCTTTCGGGAATTCGACTGGTCGCCATATGCATGCTTCAGACATGTGGAAGAATTTGAAAAAGGAAAATGGAGAATTCCGCAGTTTGGAAATAAGATCCCGCTTGTATTTGCTTTGGTAGCACAGAAAAAGTAAAAAGAATTCTATTTTTTTAGCTACGAATGCACGAATTTTTTTCCATTATTCGTGTATTCGTGGCAATTAAAAGCAATTAAAAGAGCAGATTAAGGAATACAATTTTCAGCTATTTGATACTGTTTTATATCTTTTATAATCTGCTTTTATAGGTCTAAATCAAAAAAGTCATCGCAATACTGCGATGACTTTTTTCTATATATGAATGTTAAAAAAAACTATCTGTTTTTTAGCTTAAAGAATCTTCAGCCTTAGTCTTTACTTCGTCTACTTTGTTCTGAACCTGAGAAGCAACATCATTGGCTTTACTTTTAAGGTCATTTCCCCATTTGTTAAGATTATCTTTTGCTGTATTAAGCTTGTCTTTTACGGCTTGCTGATCTTCAGGACTTGAATTTTTGTATTTCCAATATGCTAAAGCACCTAATCCTAATAAAGCTAATAAGCCTTTTGTTTTGTTTCCCATGATTTCTATTTTTTTAAGATATTAATATTAAAATTTGTTATTAATACTTATGTAAAATACGTGCCAAAAAATTGAATAGACTTATAAAAAAATGTTAAATTTAAGAAAAGACATCAAAATTTTTGCCGTCAAAACTGGCGAAAACCATAGTGGGATAGGAATCCTGATGGTATACATTCCCATGCTTATCAATCGCTATGGCTCCTGCAAATCCGTCAATGGCCTTAAGTTCATCAAAAGTTTTATCAAAAGCATTCTCCAGGCTCATTCCGTCCGTTACCCTCGTGACAATTTTGGCAGCAGTCGCATTGCTTACAATATCTTCTCCCACACCTGTACAGCTTACGGCGCAGAATGCATTGGCATAGTTTCCTGCCACTGTGGCAGAGTCTGAGATCCTTCCCGGAATTTCAAAACCTTTCCCACCTGTAGAAGTGGCAACAGCTAGTTTACCGTCTTTATCAATGGCTACACAGCCCACGGTTCCTTTTCCTCCGGTGGCCAGTTTGGCTTCGTATTCCTTTCTTCTTTGTGGAATTTCCGTAGAGAAATTCTCAAATCCATGTTCTGTAGCATATATTTTGGCTCCATGCCCACCCAGCACCCTGTCGTCTTCACCAATCAGTTCTTTTGCCACAAAAACAGGATTCTTTACCTCCTGTATATTGATCACACCGCTTAATTTCTGGGTTTCCCCATTCATAATAGCGGCACTCATCCGGATAATACCATCGCTCTGGATCTGTGAACCGATACCGGCATTATATAAAGGATCGTCTTCTAATAGAGAAACGGCATAGGCAACACTGTCAAAAGCAGAGTGAGTCTGAAGATATTCAAAAGCCTTTTGGGCTATTTCTTTTAAAGAGTTTTGCTTTGCAGTCTTTACTTCATGGCTTTGGTCACTTTCCGAGAAAAAACCGCCGTGGATGATGATTTTCATAGAATATATAAATGAAGGTTGATAAATGTTTTTGCGAAGGTAATTTATAAATAATAGATTAAAGATTAAAGATTAAAGATTAAAGATTAAAGATTAAAGATTAAAGATTAAAGATTAAAGATTAAAGATTAAAGATTAAAGATTAAAGATTAAAGATTAAAGATTAAAGATTAAAGATTAAA
>NZ_JBXDSE010000018.1:0-39919 GCF_056844665.1 Chryseobacterium sp. FR048
ATTTTGGCCTCCCTATTTTGGTTAAAAACAGGTAATAGCGGTCTATTTATTTTTTAATCTTAGACTTCTATTTATCTTTGTAGGTAAATAGCCATTAAAATGTTTTCAAACTCAAGAGATAAGAATGAGATGTCGAATCAATTTGTAATTGTTTTTTCAGATAAACTAACGAAGAAGAGTGCGACTGCATTGTACGAAGAAATTTCTCAAAACAGATCAACCATAAAAGCGGTTATCTGGACGTATGCAGAATATAAAAGTAACCGTCATAAAATTGCCTCCACAAATAAAATAGTAGCAATAGGGAAAGAGCTAGCACAGGATTTTGTTCCTAATCCCAATCATATTGATTCATATCATGCTCATGGAATACATATTAGAATAAAAGGTAGCAATTGCCACATCTATGCTGATCCGATCAATGATCTAGAATTTGCCAATCTGGAGAAAGAAATCAACTCTGAATTTTATAATTATAAAAACGTAAGTGTAGCAAGTCAGCAGGACCTTTTTAAGAAGGAGCAATTGGAAAAAAGAGAAAGATTTAAATCCTATTTCCCCCCTTATAGACTCTATAAATATTTAGAAAAAAAGAAAGATCAGCATGCGTTTCAATACTTTTCTGCGGTGTCAATATTTGAAAAAGATTATTTAGAAAAATTCATCAGTAACAATGAGTAATTTTTCTAAGGGTTATCATGACTTTGCAAACAATGCTGTTTCGCAGATCAATGGAGGGAAAGCTTTGCAATATGTAGAAGATGTAGAACAGGCAGTTGAACATTATGCAGGATTAATTAACCACTTTCAAGGAGTAAAAACGCCTGTCAACTTTTTAAAAGGTAATATCGCTGAAGCTCATCATAGTGGCAGCTTTAATATTGATGCTGCTCTTAGGGAATCATCATTTAAGACGACGGTTAATGGAAGTAATCATTTTGCATCCGTAGATATTTCGAGCAATTTTGGACAAGACTTTGGACTTAAATATATGTCTAATGCTGCAGAATCTGCAAAGCATCAGGCAAAAAGTTACTTCGAAAAATATAATGAGTTCTGCCGAGGTTCAAAGGAGATATCATTTCAAAACTTTCTCAAAGAAAGAAGCATTGATCAGGATACTGTTATGCATGATCCTATCTATAGTGGACAAATTAGGATTATCCCTAAGGAGCAGCTTGAAGAGGCTATTGCATTTCTGAAATATAAAATAGCAAAAGAAGAAATAACCAGACCTGATCAGGTATTCAGATATAGAGAAACATTAAATCTACTGAGTGATAAAATTAAAGCTCCGGATGGAACCCAATCAGTTTCTTTTTCCGACGAAGAAGCCAAAAGATTAGCTGAACTTGGAAAAATGGGAGAGTTTGACCCTTTAAAAAATGGTCTCACGACAGAGGAGCTTATTCAATTCAGGCACTTGCTGTCTCACAGTTGTAAAGCAGGAACCACTGCAGCTATCATATCGGTAGTTCTTAGAACGACACCTGAGCTTATTAAAGCAATTAAAAAATTACTCAATACTGGGTACATAGAAAAAGAACAATTTGCAAAGATTGGTTTTGCTGCGGTAACTGGATCGATAGAAGGTTTTATAAGAGGTGCTGTCGCATCTTCATTAACAGTGGCATGTAAAGCAGGTATGTTGGGTGCTGCAGCAAAATCAGTTAGCCCTACCATCATTGGAGCTTTGACTGCAGTGTGTTTAAGCGCCATGCAGGATTCTTTTTTAGTTGCTTCTGGTAGGATTTCACAAGAAGTTCTCATCGCTAATCTGACAAGAAATTTATTTGTTACTTCAAGTTCGATGGGGTTTGGAATGTTATTTCAAACATTTCTGCCTCTTCCGGTTTTCGGTTTCCTGTTAGGTAATTTTGTAGGCTCTTTGATTGGAGGATTTGCGTACGATATTTCGGGAAATATTTTTATGTCATATTGTGTTCATTCGGGTTTTACCTTTTTTGGTGTGGTGAAGCAGGATTATACCTTGCCTGATGAGGTTCTCAAAGAAATTGGTTTGGATCTGCTCGACCTGGATCATATCATTCCTGAATCACATGAATACAGCAATTTCAAGATAGATGAATTTATATTAGATGATTATCAGGTAGATTATGGACTCTCATTTACGGTAATGAAAAGAGGTATAATTGGGATTAGAGAGATAGGATATGTCTGAATATAAATCCTCCGTGTCATCGATATTAAGAGGGTCTTATCCTTATTTACAAATAGAAAGGGACAATCAGAGCTGCCCCTTTCCTTGTAGAATTATTTAAGGTTTAAACAGTTCCTCTCCACACATTGTAGGATTAGCTGAAATCCCTTGAACCAGATGAACGTTACTGTCTCCAGTCCACTCACATGGTTCTGCACCAACAGTTTGACACTGCTGGTTGGCGTTGATACATTCACCGCTTTCGATATCAATTCTGTATCCAGCTTGTAAAGCTTTTTTAGAATCGTTGCCTGCTTTTGTTGCAAAAGCTGCGCCTGTGCCCATCAAGATCAGGACTACAGGAATCATAAGTTTTTTCATAAAATAAAAAATTGTAAAGTGATGCCTACTCTTTGTTCAGGTTTTCGGCTGCTCCTGACCGGTATAATTTTTTTATTGATTGTGTGAATCGATATCGTATGAGTTTGTTGCCAACGGTTACAAAAAGATAATCATCGTTGGCTATCATTTTTGATAGTTTTTGTCCGTTTCTATTTTTGATATAAAAACTTCCAGCATATTCCTGTCGGTCAGAAAAATACATGTCTACAACAGATACGTTGTTCCAAGCTTTTGGAGATTCATTCTTTGCCATGGAAGTAGAATGAATAAAGACGATATTTCTGTTGGCTGTACTTGCTCTGTTTATTTTAATGGGCGGTGCACTCATTTTTCTTCTGCCATCCGCCAGATTTGTGATTTTTATTTGGGCTGTTTTAACGGTGTCGATGGTCTTTAGTCTCGATATAAGATGTAAATTTTCATCCATAACCATCATTTCATTACGATAACTATAGGTATAGATTAATCCATTGGCATTTTGTTTTTTGATTAAAAATCCGTCCGAATCAAAAACACCGTCAATCTGTTTCTGAAGTATTCCTGAAACCATTTTAACTTTAGGTACACTTTGAAGATTTAAGATAGCCAATGTATAGTTTTGATTAGCCCTGCTTTGAGTACGTAGTGCAAATTTCATTGTATCCAAGGGAACCAATTGGGTAAAGAATGCATTATCATAGCTAATAATCTTAGCTTTTATATCTTTCAAATGGCCCCTGTAGATTACGGGAACTGTTCCGTCAAAAAGATAGAATTTATCTTTCAGGATCTGAATCTGTAAGTTACGGAATGAGAAATCTTTTTTATCGATCGCAATTTTTCTTTGATCGAAGTTTTTCAGATCAGAATCCAATGTTGTCAAGAGGAGAGGAGCCGTTGTATTTCCTAGATAAATTTTATTTCCACTTATTCCTGAAAAATAGTATGAATTAACTTTCAGGTCATATACTGCCTCTTCAATCACAGGATGGATTGGAAAGCGTCTTGTAAAATTGTTGTCTTTTTTAATAATAAATTCAGAAGAAAAAAATAAAAGTACGATTAGAAGAGCGCTTAATAGATTTGAAGATCCTAAAAGAATGGCTGTTATTCTATTCGAACGATTATTCTCTTTCTCGTTGATCCATACAGCGATGGCACCTAACAATACACATACAATATTAAATACTAAATGTTCAGTCCAACCCATTTTTTCCAAAATCCCGCCACAAGAACAGGGTATGAAATCGCTGAAATTTAATATCAGAAAGATATACACTGTAAAGGCTGACATCAAAGCTGTTGACGCATATAAACCAAACAATTGACTTTTGGGAAAAACTAAAAACAATACAATTGCTAATTCAATACCAATTGCTGCGTAAGAAATAAATCCGGCATAAGCGCTCAGTAAGGGAGACTGTCCAATCTGGACCTGAAAGTTTTCAAAATCCAAAGCCTTACTTATCGCTGCGTAACAGAAAAGGATAATGAAAAAATAGATACAGAATTTTTGATAAAAGAAGGAATTTTTTTTCATGGCTACTAATATTAAAAGATATAATCTTGAGGGTGCAGAAGTTTCCATTTGATTTTTGCTCCACAATAGTCAGGCATTGGATTGCCTCTCAGAATAGAGATGGTGGTGGTAAAGCTCCCCATGGACTTCCAAATACCACTGGTCGGACATGATTGACCCGTTGTACAAATAATAGAGTTATGGGGAGCCAAAAGTTTCATTGCTGATCGGTTATGGCTTGACAATCCAGTCATGACCATCTTTTACCGGAGGATCATGGTCTAGATCAGTTTTGTCTGGAGAAGCAGCTTGCAAAGAATCATTGGTATTTTTTCCTGCTTTTAACTGATTATAATCTAGAGAACTTTGTTCATCATACAAAGTCTCTCTTTCTGAACAGCTCATTATGCTGAACGTAAAAAGTATCAAACTTACAATTGGGATTAACATTTTCATTTTAATTTATTTTTATTGTTAACCCGGCCGGTGGTTACTAGAATTCTTGAGTCAAAGGTATAGTGCAAAAAGCGGTTATGAAAGCACAAACAGGAGCTTTTTTAAAATAAGGACGTCGCAATTTTGAAATTAGGACATTGAATAAAAGTTAATTTATAGGTGATAATCAGATATTAATGATGATATTCTTTGTATTGAATTGAAATTGCATGAGATTACTCTTTATATAAGTGAATTGTTATAATTTTGAATGATCATCAGTCACAACATTTTATGTCAGTCAGAAAATATTTCTCTTTTTTGCTGTTCTTTTCTGCAGCGTTATTCTTTTCGCAAAACCATAAGAATCCCACGTTTCATCAACTTAGGGATATGTATGCGGATTTGGAGAAGAATGATAAAAAAGCAATGCCCATAGTTAAGCTTTATATTGCAAAAGCTAAGAGGGAAAATAAAGATCGAAAACTTATTCAGGGTTATAGAGATGGACTTACATTTTCTGTAGATCCCAATGATAAATTGAAATATGCAGATAGCACAATAGCTGTGGCATTGAAAGATAAAAACGGAGATCTAATTAGTGATTCATATCTGGGAAAAGGGAGTGTCTACTACTTTAACTTTAAAAAATACAAGCCCGCTTTAGAGGAATATCTTAAAGCGTACGACTATGCATACGGATCTAAAGATGAGTACTTAAGAAATAAAATATTGTATCATTTAGGTGTTGTGAAAAGCTTTTTAGGATATTATGATGAAGCGTTGGATCATTTCAGTAACTGCATTTATTATTTTAAAGAACAATCCTACTCTGAGAAGGATCCTAATCTTCAATACAATTACACAAAGGGTTATCTTAATAGCTTGCATCAAATCGCAGTTTGTTATTTAAGTCTTAATGATTTAAAGAAAGCAGATAGTATTGTAAACGTAGGAATTGAGTATACTGGAAAAAATAGAAATTTTGCGTTAGAGCATTCTTATTTTCAAAAGTCGAAGGGGATTTTGGATTTTAAAAGAAAAAATTATAATGAAGCCATTTATTTTCTAAAAAAATCACTTCCACAAATAGAAAATAGAGATGATTTTGGGACGGTCTCGGTCATACATTTCTATTTGGGGCAAATATATCTGATCAACAAGGATGAAAAAACGGCTTTATACAACTTCAACAAGATTGATTCAATTTTTAATAAAAATAAATATATTCTTCCTGAAGTACGACAATGCTATGAAATCCTGATTGATCTGTATAGGAGTAAGAAAGACCCTCAAAAAGAGCTATATTATACAAAACAATTTATACGCTCTGACAGTATTATCAGTAAAGACTTCACTTACTTATCTTCAAAAATTCATAAGGACTATGATAAGAAATCTTTGCTGGAGGAGAGGAAGCAGTTGCAGCAGTATCATTTTTATACCGTTGTGATCTTAGGGTTGGTTATTCTTATAGGATTAATTGTTATTGGGTTACGAGTTCAGAAAGAAAAACAATTAATAGTCAAGTATAACCTCTTGATTGAAAAAATTGACCAAGAGAAAAAATTCGGGATCAATCGATCGGTAGAAGATTCTGATACAATAAAGATTAAAAGTAGTATTCTAACCGAGGAACTGGTTATAGAGCTAAAAGAAAAGCTTACTATTTTTGAAGATAAAAAATTATATCTTCAAAAAAATATGACGGTCAAAAAAATGGCAACGTTGCTTAAAACCAATACGCATTATTTATCAACCTACATTAACGAGTATAAAGAAGTTAATTTTAACCGTTATCTCGCTGTTTTAAGAATAAATTATATTACGAGTCTTTTAAATTCAAACGGAAAAGAAATCAATTATACGATTGATGCCTTAGCTTTGGAATGTGGAATTGCTTCCCGTCAGAATTTTTCTGATTTATTTTTTGAAATCAATGGTTTGAGGCCTAAAGATTTTATAAAATTAAAAAAACAAGAATCAAAGGGCAGTAAGATGTAATAGTTTAATCAAAAGTTTGTAATTTACTTAAAAAAGGACATGATTACAAGATCAATATTCAAGAAAACAAGTGGATTGCATGAGAAATTAAAAAAAGAACTGGAACAGATTAATTCATTATCAACCGATATTATCAAGACTTCTGAACGAAGTTTGATGATCATAGATGAAGCGATAAGAGATTTGAAAAAACTAATATCGGTACATGAATTTGATAATGTCGCTGAAGAAATCTTTTTCTTTAAAAATCTTAAGCCTTTATTTATCTCTGAATTCATTTATTATTCTACACGACTTAATGTTGAAACCTATAGACCATCAGCAGGTAACAAATCACAAAAAAAATATTATGAAAATGAGCTACTAAAGCTGCAGATGTATTACAATGAAAATATTGATTTTTGCAGCTATTATAAAAGAAATGCCACCTATCTTGATCATAAATATTTTGTCCGGAATTCTTTTGATTTAAAGATGAAGATTCCTTCTAATTTTTATAATTACGACTCTTTTTTTACCACATCTCACGATCAGCATATTGCTCAGATTCTTGCTAATGAGCAATTAGAGCATTACTTTAAGTCGAGAATTGTTTCCCATAAAGAAGAAAAAGGATCGACCTCTGAAATGCAATCGATTAAGATGCGCTGGTCTGCACCTAAAGTTGCTTTAATAGAATTGGTGTACGGTCTTTATCAGATGCGTTGTTTCAATGGTGGGAATATTGAATTAAGTGAGGTGATTAAGTTTACAGAAGCTTCTTTCCACACCGATCTGGGAAACTTCCATAAGGTTATTTTCGAGATTAAAAACAGAAAAAAAGGACGGACAAAATTCTTACAGATGTTACATGAAAGTTTAGAACAGCATTTTGAAAAACTAGAAGATAATTCATAATACAATATAAAACAGAACGAATAGCTAATCTAATTCGTTCTGTTTATAAATTATTATTGTTGTTGTTGTTGTTGTTGTTGTTGTTGTTGTTGTTGTTGTTGTTGTTGTGAAGTTTTTACAACATATTTTCCTTGTTGTCTATCTAATTCAACTAAAAATACTTTTTTAATCTGTTTGAGCTGTTTTAATTTATTTTGATCATTCATTTCTTCACCCACCAATTGATAAGGACCAAAATATAATGCATAACGATCAGTTTTTAAAAGATTTTCCGAAGGATTTTTAATAATCATTTGAATCCATTCTACAAATTCCTTAGGATTATATTCTTCAAATAATGAAACATCTTCGTTTCCAATAATATTGCCTCGGGTATATTGCAAAAAATGCGTTTTTCCATCTATTTCTGCCTTAACATTATAAACCCGTCTACCGTAATTTTCTTCTCCCAAATCAAATTCTTCGGAAGAAATTTGATTGCTAAACTTATAGATAGCAATTTGATCATCAAACTCCAGATAGTTATTATCATGCTCTCTATTTTTTACTGCTCTTACAGAACCACTATAATTAACTGAAACTTTTAATGGAGGTATTTTTGTCGGGTCTAGATATTTGACCCTTTTTGATTCAACCTGAATATTATTGGAGCTTGTAGCTTTTCCTTTGTCATTGAAAAGATTTGAAAAGACCATAACATCCTGTTCTTTCACTATTGTTGATACATCGTTTTTAAATCTTATTGTAGCTGTAATATATGCATTGTCCAAAATATCTTGAAGTGGAATTCCTTGCTGACTGATTGTGAATTGTCTTCTCTCAAAAGAATATCCTGTTTTCAATTTCTGAAAATTAATCTTTAATGCTTCCTTAAGAATTTCATTATTAACATAACTTGCCTCTGCTTTATATCCAGATTTTGCTTCAACCCCGTTGGTATTGCTTCTGTTTTTATCTAATTTTTGGGTTTTAGTATTACCATTTCCATCATCTGAATTATCTGAATTGCTATTGAGATTCCCATTAGTAGCTGTTGCGGTCATGCCTGCACCCATTTCTCCTGAAAGTTTGGTTTCTATTTTTACTTCATTTGTACGATCAATGGTTCCCATATCGATGGTTTCAAATTGATTTTCAAATCTATCAAAAGTATAGAAATAAGCATCAGGCGTTTCTTCCAACGAAATTGTTGCATTTAGCCGATCCAATCTTGTGTTAGCATGTGCAAAGCGTTGATCATTATAGTAATATTTTGAGCTTGATAATATAAATTTTACCCGTATATCTCTAAAGTCAGTTTCTAAAGCATTGTTCTTTTTAGCTGGAACATATAGTGGAACTTTTAATAGTTTTATCATTGAATCTCCACTAGGAGCTTTTTTGGCAAGTTCCTTCAAGTAAATATGTGGAATAGAATCTCGCATATCCCAAAACATTTTGACCTTATCGTCTACCGATTGAGCTGAAGTTACTGGCATTATTCCGACTCTGACTTTTACAATATCTTTCATAATAAGGTCACTGTCAAAATATTCAAACTTACCTTTTGATGTATTGCTTAGTTTAAGTTCTGCACATGATTTTATCGCTGAAATGATAAGTATTGCAGCTATTGAAAATCCTATTTTTGTAATTTTTTTCATGCTACAGTAATTGAAATTGTTTATAACCTCTTTTAATGGTTCCCATGTAGCAGAAGTCACTTCCGGCACCAATGCAAACCGCGTCAAAATCTTTTAAAAGTCTAATTGGGCTGCAAGAAATTACAGAATATTCTGGAGGGTTATCGACAGAAAAATAGTGAGTTCCAGCCAATATTGTTATTTCTTGTCCAGGTTGTACATCTACGAATGGATCAATTGCCACTCTGATGATTGACCCTGCAACGGGGATGGGGATATAAAAAGCTGCGAAAAGTTCTCTACGCAGCTTCTTATTTACATAAGAAGAATTGTAGCCCTTTAAATCTGTTATTTCAAATCTGGGCACATCGTTTTCAATTCTAATCTTTGCACTGAATTCTTTGTCTTTGGATCTAAAAAAGAAATCTTTTTGCGTAACGGGATTTTCATTATCTCTTAATACAGAGATAACATCTTTTAATTTTTTGTTCATGGTTTTTAGTTTTTTGTGTTAAGTAAAAATTATGATGTATTGCTCATTATCCATAGTTTTTATTTTCAGGGATCTGCAACAATGTATCTATCTCCAATCATTTAAAAAATGGCTTTCGAATAATTATACAATGTTCTTACTACCTGATTGTTAAGTGTCTTAAAGTTAAGAAAATATTGTTTTGTAAAGTTAATTATGATGTAATTTTTTTTACACTAAATGAAAGAATATATAAAAATTTTGAATCACTTTATAATAGCCGCATTTCAAGGCTTTATCATTGTAAACGATTCAATGTCTTCGTTATTAAAATAGGGGGATTGTAATGTTTCAAAGTCTTCTTTCGAATATACAGAACGATGCATTTTTTGGTAAAAATCAACAAATTGAGATTTTGAATCAATATTAAAATCTTTAAAAAAGTTGACAAACATCTTACTGACAACTTTTGGTGGTAAGATGCTGATCGATTGTAAAATTTTTTCAAAAGATAGCAAGTACCTTGTAGAGTGTCGATCAGAATCCTCTTTATTTTCACTATCCAAATAATATAATGGTATTTGACAGATAATTTGAGCGCATGATAATAGAATCTTTGGTAGCACAAAATGTTTTTCGATCTGAAATTCAACTTCAATATTAGCTGTTGTGAATTTAAAATCCAATTCTGATGATGTGATTTCAGATGTAATTATTTGGATCATTGAGATATATTCTTCTGCCACGGCCAGATATTCATAGGTATTTGGAAATTTTACAACCCAAGTTCTGTCCAGTGCCTTAAACGATATCTTTCGCTTTTCTCCTACATCGATTAAGAGAGCGTCGCCAAAATTCTTTTGAAAAAACTCCAGCAGGAGGTTATCATAATCGCACTCCGATTTTAAATGTGAAATGTTGGCTCGCAGTGACCATCCCTCAATTATATCAGTTTTCCTGACGATTTCATCGATAAAATAGCTAAACTGGTTGGGCTTTCTGCTTAGAAAATAAAGAATAAATATAAAAGTAGAGATATGTTTAGGATCGAGATGAGTATTTTTCGAACCTATATTGGACTGGGAATGTATTCCAAGATATTTGATAAAGAATGCAATTGCATTGAACCATTCACCAGAACTAAAATGTGCTTTATAGAGCAGTGCAATCGCTTTTTCTATATATTGAATCATATCTCTTTGAATCGCTGTTCTACAAGCAGCTAAAGCATAATGTTTTGCAGCGAATTGCAACCCTAAGCCATTGTAAATATCAGCTATGGACAGAAGTGAAGCAATGTATTTTTCAATACTATCTTCTGTTCGATAATTACTTTTGGCCAAGTGGAATTGTTCCAGTGCCTTTAGTACATTTTTAGAACTAGGATTGTGTAAATAGTCAAAAGAACGTTTAATGCGTTTATATGCATCTGTTTCACTGGTCTCTCTTTTATTTGCCAAAGGGGTTAGTTGTTCAGAAAAATTTTCAAGTGATTTTAAGATAAGAGGATCCACGCTAAAAACATGGTGATTAATAAATAATGTGATATATTCTCTAATCCTGTTATCAAATCGCCTTAATTTAAAAAGGGGAGCAGATTCAGATAGGGTAAGTATTTCTTCAAAATATACAATAAATTCGGTTGGTCTTTTATTCCTGAATCTATTAGCTGCCAATAAGAAGAATCCTTTTTGCTCGAGTAATCTGCATTTTTCACTGATGTTTTTTACCGTTAACAATCTATTGTTGATTGTCTTATACAGTGCGATACTCCAGCCAATAACTTCTTCAGTTGTCAACATACACTTTCCTTCTTTAATTGCAGTAAAAAGTATTGATAATAAATAGCGTGCAGATTGAATTTCGGTAGCAGAACCAAAATCGGAAAAATCTTCAAAATAAAATCTGATATCGACGGTCAAATCATTTAAGTTTCCAATGCTCAAAGTGCTATCAGAGGCCTTTAGATGTTCTTTTTTTTCCAAATTCCTTTTTAGAAAAATAAGTTCATAAATGATCTTTTTTCTAAACTGTTTTGCCACAGAAGTATTTCTGGAATAAGACATAGCAATATGAACCCAAAAATCAATGTGACAATTTAAATAAGGATTTTCTCGACAATATTTAATTAAATCTAAAATTTCGTAGAACTCCCCAATTTTAAATGGACCCACAAATCTAAAATCTCTGTAGAATTTGATTCGATCAATATACCATTGACCATTCAGGGTTCCCAGCGATATGACAATTTCTTCAAGTTCCCTGGAGGTAAGTTTTCTATTTTCACCCGTTCTATTATTTAATTTTAAAATAACAGCCTGCAGCAAAGCAGGAAATATAAGCTTTGACTTTTGATCATCTTGTTTGAAAGGTAATTCATTGATTAAATGATCTATATTTGATTTCAGTGCATCAAATTCAATATCTGAATTTGAATGAAGAAATTTCCATTTTATGGAAACTGTAAAATTTGTCCAAAATTTTTCATCGAGATTGTAGATTGAATCTTTTGATTTTCCAACCGTTATTTCTGCGTAATTATCTTCCTCTATTTTATCAACAAAATCAAATATGATACTTTTAATTTTTGCAGAATATTTCTGTATTTTCTCTTCAGTTAAATTGTGTTGATGATCAAACCATTCTTTGAGCAGCTCAGCATCATTATTTTTATATTTAGCTGCTATTCCGGAATTTGTTTCAAAAACATATTCTTTACTGTAATGATCATCAGATTGAATATGGAGAGAAAAAAAATGCAGAATACATTTTTTTATTTCTATACTGCTAAAAGAAAAGTTTGCAGAATATAATTTTATTTGTCTGAATTTTAATTGTTTCAACTCATTGTTACGATGAAAAATATCTTCTTTAAAATCACAATAAATATCTTCGTCAACACCTAATACGGCATTGTTAACCCAGGCCTCAATGGTTTTAAAATTTTGATAGTTATAGCCTCGCTGAGAATTTACTGCATCAGTATCTTTTGAAAATAAAAGTAGTGTATTGTGATTCATTTGGTTGTAGGTAATAAAAATTTGGATTTTATTCATCTGTAATTTTGCCAGATCATCATCAAAAGTAAAGATATAAATCAATCTGATATGAAAGCCAAAAGATTTGCAACAAGTCAAAAGCAGCCAGAAAAGGATATTTACGATCTACTTTCGCAACATATTCGAAATTTTTCCAGATCATACGATATTTTTTCTGAAAATTATTAAGCCTCTCTTAGAGAGATATTGATGGCTGCCAGTCTAGAGGGGAGCTCGTTCTGCAATGCTATATTTTTTCCAGACAATCTTTCGGTAGTACCGAAGAAGTACCGACTTTTTTTCTTTCCCATTTTTAATCTTTGCTTTCATAACCAACATAAAATCAATCGTATGGATATTGAAAGAACAGAGTTTATCTCATGGATGGAAAGAATTATGGAAAGATTTGATCTTTTAAAGGAACAAATCGTGTCTAAGAAAACAGAACACACAGAAATTGATGGAGAACAGCTTCTGGATAATCAGGATGTTTTGCAACTTTTAAAAATCAGCGCAAGATCGCTGCAGCGGTATCGATCACAAAAAAGACTGCCTTATTATACCATTAGTGGAAAGCTGTATTACAAGCTTTCCGATGTACATCAATTTATAAGAGATGGTTTTCATTCAGTGGATCGGGCGGCTAAGCCAGAATTGGACAAATAGTTCCTGATATGCATGATCATTTCAATTTCTTTTTAATGAAAAATACTTTAGCATCATTAAAAATTATCTTATGAGCGAACAAAATCAAGAAAAAAACAACGAAAGAGAGGAGCTTTCCGATATTCTCCTCGTACTAGACAAAGAGAAAATGAAGATTCAAGCAGTGTCTGGAATAGAGAAGGATGGCACATTAAAAACTATTGATCCAACCAGAAATAACCAAAATCAATTCATGAGGGTTGATCGTTCAGGTGATGTGTTTTCAAATTTCTTTTCCAACTTTTTCAGTCAACTCAAGAACCCTACAAGGTTTTCTTTTTTCAAAGTCCCTGCTAATGAATCAGAAAAGAAAGCAAATGAAATTCAGAATCATTTTGATCATCCGACTCGAGAAAGTACCAAGCTTCTCGAGAGTTTAGAAGTAAAACCAGGAAATGAAGTAAAAACAAATAAAAGTATCGATATGGAAACTACATCAAACGAAGTGAATACGAACGAGTATCGTTATCAACCAGAACAAATTGACTGGGAAACAATGGCTAACCTGGGTTTAAGCAGGGAAAGACTTGAAAAGTTAAATGTTTTAGAGCCACTGCTCAAGGGTTTTAAAACCAATGAGCTTATTCCCATCAGTCTGAATTTTGGAACCGCCATTACCAAAATGGATGCTAGGTTGTCACTGCAGCAAAATGATCAGGGAGAAGTGGTTGTTGCACTCCACGGAATTAGGAAGGAACCACAATTAAATTTTCCTTTTTTTGGTCATTATTTTACCCAAGAGGATAAGGACAACTTGCTGAGCAGTGGCAATATGGGTCGAATTGTCGATTTGACCCATTTGAAAAGTGGAGAGAAAATTCCTTCCATCATAAGCATAGACCGATTAACAAATGAATTGATTGCATTAAAAGCAGAATATATTAAGATTCCTGATGAAATTAAAGGAGTACAACTGAATGAACAACAAAAAGAAACCTTAAGAGATGGAAAGCCCTTATTCCTTGAAGGAATGATTTCTAAGAAAGATAAACCGTTTGATGCTTTTGTACAGTTTAATGCTGATAAACGTTATGTAGAATTTCTGTTTGATCGTACTGCAGGAAAAGAACAACAGAAAGTAGCTGCTCAGTCTGTGAAATATGATAACCGTTCAGAACTTCCTAAGGTGTTTCGTGGAAAAGAGCTTGATGATACTCAGTATGAAAAGCTCAAATCTGGAGAAACTGCTTATATAACAGGACTGCTTGATGCTAAAGGTAAAGAATACAGTGGTTATATTACATTTAATACTCAAAAGGCTAAGATTGATTTTTCATTCTCAAATCCCGGTAAATTACAACATAAAATCCAGCCAGCTGAGGAGCATAAAACACAGACCGCTGTAAATTCTGATGGGAAAACGAATGAATCTACAAAAAATACTAAAGAAGCATTGGAATCTAAACAGCAAATGCCTAAAAACGAAAAGCAGCAAAATCAACAGAATACAAAAGCTCCTGTAAAATCAAAAGGAAGAAAGGTTTAATATAGTATTCATTTGTTATGATCGTTGTTATTACAGAAAAACCTAGCGTAGCCAGAGAAATTGCTTCGGTTATTGGGGCTACAGAAAGAAAGGAAGGTTATATCACAGGAAATGGCTATCATGTGACCTGGGCATTCGGCCACTTGCTGACATTAGCTATGCCTAAAGATTATGGAGTTTCCGGGTTTGAAAAATCATCTTTACCCATTGTACCGGATCCCTTTATCTTGACGGTAAGAAAGATTAAGAAAGGTAAGGAATATGTCTCAGACCCCGGTTGTTTACAACAATTAAAAGTTATTGAAAAACTTTTTAAGTCTTGTGAAAGCATTGTTGTTGCCACGGATGCTGGTCGTGAAGGAGAACTTATATTTCGGTACATCTATGAATATCTTCATTGCAGTAAACCATTTAAACGATTATGGATAAGTTCTCTGACAGAAAATTCAATAAAGGAGGGTTTCATTAATTTAAAGTCAGGATGTGCATTGAATAGTTTATATACTGCGGCACTTTGCAGAAGCCACGCTGACTGGCTGGTGGGTATTAATGCAACACAAGCATTGAGTATTGCTTCAGACGATGGAGTGTATTCCCTGGGTCGCGTTCAGACACCTACTTTAGCTATGATTTGCAAGAGATACCTGGAAAATAAGCAATTTAAATCTGAGAAATTCTGGCAGATTGAACTGTATCATCATAAGGAATATCTCAATTTCAAGACTTTATCAGTTATCAAATGGAATGAAAAAAAAGAGGCTGAACGTGCTTTACGATCAATTGAAAAAAGCGGAACTGCAATCGTCTCTGCGGTTGAGAAAAAAGTTATTACAGAACAGCCTCCCCTTTTGTATGATCTTACGGGTTTACAAAAAGATGCCAACCAACGGTTTAATTTTTATGCAGATGAAACCTTGGATATTGCTCAAAGTCTTTATGAGAAAAAATTTATTACTTACCCTCGTACAGGAAGTAAATACATCCCTGATGACATGTGGCATGAGATTCCCAAGCTTTTAAGAACTCTACAAAGTCAGGAGAGGTTCAGAACCGCTTTAAATAAAGTAAATATTAAAAACCTGAATAAAAGGATCGTCAATGATGTTCTTGTTACCGATCATCATGCGCTGCTGATTACTGGGAAAATTCCTTCAGCATTATCAGAAAAAGAAAATTTAATTTATGAGTTAATAGTATTCAGAATGCTCGAAGCCTTATCACAAGCTTGTAAAAAAGCAGTTATAGAAATTAAAATTGAGGTGTTGCATTATGAATTTACGGTCAAAGGACATTCTATTGAAGATTATTCTTGGAGATCAATCAGAGGGAATTTATCCGATGATTTAACGGAGAACCTTATAAACTTACCAGAGCTTAAAGTAGGGGATCAGCTTAAAATAAAAGAATGCTCTATTATAGAAAAGAAAACTCAACCACCGGCTCTTTATACGGAAGCAAGTCTTTTAGCTGCTATGGAAAATGCAGGCAACAAGCTAGAAGATGAGCAGGAAAGAAAAATTTTAAAAGATATTGGCATTGGTACACCAGCTACAAGATCTGAAATTTTTAAAACATTGGTCAGCAGAAATTATATTGGCAGGGAAAGGAGGAAAATTATACCTACGGAAAAAGGCTTAGAAGTGTACAACTGGGTTAAAGAAATGAGTATTGCTGACGTATCGATGACGGCCGAATGGGAACTGGCTTTTCATCGTATTGAATGTAATGAATTGGACTCTAAACAATTTGAAAACGACATTATACAATATACTTCTATTATCACTAAAGAATTATTAAGTGTCTGCCATAGCAAGGAGGATTCACCCCATTTGGCTCGCCCTGTCTGCAATACCCAATATTTGAATATAGGAAATAGGATTATCCAATGTCAAAATACCTCTTGCAATTGGACCTATTTCAGAAATGTTTGTGGTGTAAAGCTTTCATACAATGAAATAGAAAAACTTATTGTTGATAAGAAAACCTCTCTTATAAAAAATATGACCAGTAAATTCGGAAAACGATTTGACGCTTATTTACTTTTAGATCATGAAGGCAAACTCTCGTTTGAGTTTACTAAATAATAATCTGCAACAAAACAAGCCCTACAATTTTTGTAGGGCCTGTTTTTAGTATAAATTAAGAGATTGCTGTCCATATTTAATCGGAAGATAATTATCAGCTAATTTCTTTATGACAAGATTTTCAAATATTTTGATGATTTCTGTAATAAGAGGAATGATTATTTCATAATCTTCAAAATTTGAAAGAGTTATATGATATTCACTTTCCTTGTTATGAACAATACAACATCTAATTCCATAAATAATTTCTGAAATTTTAGATATTGATAAATCCTGAAATCCTGAGATAATTTTTTTTTCTTTCAAAAAATCAATCACAGGTTGTCCGGTAACAGGAGTTAAGCTTGCTTGAATAGATGTTAGATCCGGTGTAAATATTTTTGAAAAATTTGTTTTGAATGAGTCTTTTTCTCCTTTTTTCATATTTTCAGATGCACCAATAAACTCTCTCACAAAAATTTTATTAGTTCCAACTCGAGATACCAATTCGACTAAGTATATTCTGTAAACAAGATATTCAAATGCGTGATATAGCCTTAAGAAGCGATTGATAATGTCTCTAGATTGATTAAGCTCATTAATCACATCATAGATATCAAAAAATTGATCATATTCCTTTGTAGGATCATAGACTAAGCCAGGATTTAAATTTGAATTCGAGTATTTTAATTTGTTATCAAGAATAAGAGATTTTCCATCATTTAAGAATGCTAAATATATAAAAGGGTAGTGTTTATCCTCTATGAATGGATCAGTTGCCTTATGAACTAAAATTCCTTTTAATTTATCTGTGGAAGATATAATATTAAAAAGATCATCTACTAAAGCAACTTGCGGTATTGTATAAGCCCTTACTAAAAATTCTTCAACCTGTTTCCAAATTACTTGATTTTCGATTTTATCTAGTTCAATAAAATCTGTGTTTTCAAAAAACGCTGAAGAAGAAACATAACTATAATCTGTATTAGAATAAGCAAAGCTTCTTACTTTCTTTTCAAATTTTGGTTGATTAAAATTTATAATGATTGGATCTCCTGTTATACTGTATGGTTGACTTAAAAAACCATCTCTATCTTGGATTCTAATTTCGTTAAGAGACTTTACAAATGTTTCAAAATTAACGGGTAGTCCTAAAGATATTAGTTTATGAAAACCATCTTCTATGTTTCCGTCTATTTCAACAAGATCAATTAAATCGGTGTTATTGAATCCTAAATAAGTATTGAGAGATAATATGATTTCACCTAAAAGTTCATTTCCGGTCATAACTAACTTTCTTTTACCATGTTAAATACTTCTCTCCATGTCTTGGGTTCTTCGTCCAAAAGGGAAGATGTGAATTCCATAACAACTTTTCTTATAAAGTTTCCGATATTGACTGATCTGCTCGACAATACATTATATTCGGATGTGAAGTCTTCAAGTTGTAGACCATTTTTTTCAATACTTTCTTGTAATCGGCGAAAAGTTTCTACGGTTTGTTCTTTTATTTGATTTCCTCCAAAATCTATATTTCTACCTATCGCAGCAAAAATCCCACTAAGTGATGTGTCTTTTGAAAACCATTCCTTACCTCCAGGATCTTTTATGTCAATAGTTTGATCAAGCTTATAAAGGTTGCCTAAAAAAAGATCTAAAAAATCTTTATTAAATACTTGGTCATATGCTGATTCTGAAGTATCACTAGTGTCTTTGAACTCTTCTTCAATGAGTTTTTCAGTAGATACTCTCACTGGTTTTCCTTCTACCATTGACTGTAGAGCAACAATCACTGAAGAGAACATAAAATGTCCTATATCTCTGTGTCCTCTTTTAATATCATTAGCCTGAGCATCCTTTTCTCTATAAAGTTTAATATTTGATTTTTCGTTATTAATAAGCTCAAAGAAATGAAGAAACAGAAGTTCAAACTGATGGGTTTTTGATACAGATTTTTGACCGGCGTTCAGCAATAACATTTTTTGAATAACTTCTTTTTCATTAAGACCAGCCCATACTATAAAGTAGATGTCGTATTTACTAAACAATTCTTCAATTTGTTCTATCTCTTTAGTTTCAATAAGGTCTTTTAGAAGTCTTGTTGACATAACCCCTGAATCAAAAAATAATGGATTGGCCTCTTTGAGCTTTCGTGCAAAGCTTCTGTAATCAATTTGATTATCTGCATATAGTTTTGAACTAATCAAATATGCCCATAATCGAAATGAGCGTTGTAGACCATCAAGAATTTCAGTATTTTGTAGGTCTATAGTTGCGTTTTGATTTTCTATGTCATCTAGGGTCTTTTCTCCATAAGTTAATGTGATTGTCGGAATGGGATCGCCGGCTTGTATTGTAGAGTACAGTTTATCCAAATATTGGTTTTTTACGATCCTACGTTGTATGGCATATTCATAAAAATTTTCTTTTAATTCTTCTAAATATTCTAACAAGCTTCCTTTACATAAGTACCAAGTTCTATGCTGTATCTCTTTCCTTTCAAGAATAGTTAATTTCATATTATTTAAAATATCAGTTAATTCTCTCACAAAGCTACCATATTACAACGAGTGACATATTGTAATTTTTATTTTGCCAAGGAGTTTTGCTAATATAAGTTTTTCATCATCAAAAAACTTCATTATCCTTAGGATTTTTATGTAGTTTTAAATTTTAATAACCGTGACCACCATGCTGATATATAAGGATGTATTAACTTTTGAAAATTAAAATATCATGTTTTATTATTCGATATTAAGTGCTGAAGATCAGGATCATTCTTAATTCTTTCCATTTCATGATCAATAATGTCCACAATATCCATCTTAATTCTCCTATAATTCATATCGATGGTTTGTTTCATGTGATCTTCACCATCATTATCCATAAAAGATAAAATCTCCGGGATTTTTATATAGTCATAAACTTCTTTAGCCACTTTTTCATTATCCACGACGATTTCCCCATGAAATATTTTCTGTTCAATACGTTCATCATAATTGTCTGATACTGATCCAACAAAGATTCCCTGTGTTAATGTTGAGATTTTAGAGGCGGGTATCAGGCTGTCTAATTGAGTAGATATAGAGGTTGATGTATCATTTCTATTGATGGTGATGCTTTGGCGCTTTTGTAGTACTTTTCCAAATCGTTCCGATAAATTTTTTGCTGTCTCTCCAACCACCTGACCACTAAAAATATTGCCTACAGTATTTTGAATAACCTTACTTTCTTTATCACCATAATCTCTTGTCAATTGAGAGAAATCCTGAAATCCCAGGCAAACAGCCACTTTATTACTTCTAGCTGTGGCAATAAGATTATCCAATCCTCTGAAGTAAATTGTAGGCAATTCATCAATGATTACTGAGCTTTTCAGCTGGCCTTTTTTATTGATAAGTTTTACAATTCTTGAATTGTATAATCCTAATGCTGCAGAATATATATTTTGGCGATCGGGATTATTACCTACACATACTATTTTTGGTTCTTGGGGGTTATTGATATCCAGTGAAAAATCGTCTCCAGTCATTACCCAGTACAACTGTGGAGATATCATACGCGACAGGGGAATTTTGGCAGAGGCAATCTGTCCCTGTAATTGATCTTGCGCGCCTCCTAGCCAAGCATCCATAAATGGAGATAGGTAATTTTCAAGATCTGGATATGATGTTAAAATCGTAAAGACATCAGCATATTTCTTATTCAGTAATTCAATAGCATGAGGAAAAGTACAATATTTACCTTGCTGGTACATCTTCAAAAACCAAATAATGGCTGCTAATAGGATGATTGGTGATTCCACAAAGAAATCTCCTTGTTTCTGAATCCAGCTTCGGTTCAGGTTAAGCATAATGGTGTAAGCGGCTTCATAAGCATCCGAAATGTCTGTCATAAATTTCGGATTTAAGGGATTACACCGGTGGCTTTTCCTTGGATCATCAAAATTAATCACATAGAATTTGGGACTTACTTTGTAATGGTCTTTATTTTTTAAGAGATGGTTATAAGCAATAATTGATAAGTCATCAAACTTAAAATCATAGATATACATTGCAAAACCTTTTTCGATGTGTTGCTTGATATAATTGTTGACAATGGCATATGATTTTCCTGAACCTGGTGTGCCCAGTACAAGAGTTGCTCTAAATGGATTCACTATGTTGATCCATCCGTGATTCCATTTTCCTTTATAATAAAATTTGCTCGGAAGATTGACAGAATATTCATTTTCAATCAATTTTGTTTCCTGCATAAAACTTTCGTTTTCATTGTTGAAAACGTCTTTCATTAAGTTATGATTGAGCAGTCGGTGCATCCAAACTCCAGCCATCAGCAAGCAGATATATCCGATACCGGTGCTAAAGATATAGAGAAGGTTAGCGATATAAGAATTAAGTTTCAATAAAAGAGTAGTGGGAAAATACAATATTGTTCCTAGTATTAAAACCCATAATATGTGAACCCATTTTATTTTTTCATTTTTTACACCTTTATTTCCCAAGCAGCTTAATGCTAATAACACTAACGAAAAGATCTTGGTATAGAGCGGGTGTGCAAATAATCCAGCAGTTCTATTGAAGTTAATCAGTATTTTACTAATGATTTCAAGCGTCCATTTTTTTTCTAAAAAGAAACCATAGGTAAACCAATAAAGATGCATGAGTACCAGTAAGATACTTACAGCTCTCATAAACCCAAGTATTTTGGCTAACCCTCTTAAGTCGTCTTCTCCTTGCATTGTTCGTATTTTGTTGAGTGAAATTAAATGCGGGAGGAACAGCCTTTTTTAAATGGCATCAAAGAGTAGCACTTGTCATAGAATTTCTTTCGGGATTAGTATTTTCTTCTTTTTCTTCTCATCTTCTTCATTCTGTTAGCAAAATCTAATTCTTCGTAATCCTCATGGTTTGTAGCAGTCAATATGCCGCCTAAAGCTTCAATAAAACTATTGTTTTGTTTTTCTGTAAGGTTTGTAAAATCAAAAAGAGGATGTGGGGCTTCATCCGAAATTGTAGTGGAGATAGAATATAAAGTAGGTGTTTGTTCAGTATAATACTGGTTATTTATATGAATCTGTTGATCTTGCCACAAACTATTAAAAGTATTAGCAGAAAATTCTTTTCCTAGTCGTGATCCATTCCATACTGACTGAGATCTATGATCAATAAAAGTTATTCCATATATCCTGTGTTCATTATTTCTTCTTATGACTACCTCTATATTCTTCTTCTTCAGAGATTGTATAAAATCTGTTTCCTTAGTAGTGGATTTTATAGCAGATGTGATTAAGGATTTGAGATGATCTTTTAATTTTTGATTTTTAAAGAATACCGTGTGGGTTGTAAAGAGTTTTTCTAAAGTAGATAATCCAGCATTTTTTCCAAAGAGAGAAGATTTAAATGAATGTTGGACTTTATTTCCCTTATCATCTACTATCCTGTAATGAAGTCCATGTTTTACCTCTTCTTTTAATCGAATTTCAAATTTTTCAGCAGTAATGTTATATAGAGAAAGTAAAGCATTGTATTCTCCTAATGTCTGAAATTTATAATGTTTTGGTAAATGACGAACGATAGATGAGATCTGACTTTTCACATTTCCTTTATGATGGTTTACTGCGTTGAAAATTTTTTCATTTTTTTGTTCATCTCTTCCCATAGCGGGTAGCAGGTTGTATGAATTTTCAATTGTACGGCAGGCCTTCATGGATTTGATTTTCTCAAATTTATCTGAAATTTTCCTGCCATTCCCATCGATGCATACTGAAACAATATGCATATGCACTCTTTCAATATCTGTATGTTTGAACACAATATAAGGCTGATCCGGATAACCCATTTCCAACATATAATCTTGTGCTATAGCTTTATAATCTTCGTTGGTAAGCCTATCTTTTGGATCAGGATTGAGAGAAATATGCAGAACAAATTTCTCAGTATTTCGGTTGGCAATAACATGGGAATCAAAAGACTTGGCTAATTGAGAAACTGAATAGACACCATCTTTTGTTTCAATCATATTATTCATTAATAGTATTTGTCCACTTTTATTTTCGACTTTAAGATAATTATAGGCTAATGCTCCGTATAAATTGCTACTCCGTCCAATCTTAGCGATCATTTTTATAGGTTTTTATTTAGATGTTTTCCTTCAAATTCATAGATTAATTCAATAATTTTTTTACATAAAAATGACAGTTCAGCAGTTTGTTTTTCCAATGTAAAAAGCAGAGTTGCGGCCTTCCTTTCTGTCAGGCTTGTATATAATTGCTTAACTAATTGATTGTAGTTGACACCAATAGCCCTAAACTGACTGTGAAAATTAGTAAGCCTCATATAAAAATCGATGGTTCCTTTATCAACTTTTATGGTCTTAATTGTATTTTGAAAAATGCAGGACATGATAAAATGAGCTTTTACCTGCATTCCCGATTGATCAAAAAGTGCAAGAAATTTTGCGTGTTCTTCCTGATTAAATGAAATCGAATACCTGATAATAGCAGGATCTGCTTTAGGTTTACGTCCTGTCTTTTTTAAGCTTTTTTTATGGTTTTCATTCATGATTATATTTCCATTTTTATCTGTGAAAACTCTGACTTTGGAAGATGTTTTAGCTCCCTGCAAGGGCAAGTTGTTTTGAGCATCAGAAAATGTTTCGAGATGCTCAAAACACAACTTGCCGTGTTCATGTGAACACCCATTTTTATATCTGATAATTTAAATCAGAAAAGAAATAGGTTGTGTACGTCCTACTATCTTATATACTTCAAAGTTTTCTTCAGGGTGATTTTTAATAGATAACAAAGTAAAATATTAAAAACTGTATTGCTGTATTATCTCTCAATGCCAAACCTATCCTATAGCGTGTCAAATTGGACAGTGAATCTGGAATCATTCTTTTGAATTACTTCATTTGTATCAGGTTTTATGATTGTATTTAAAAATGTAGAGGAATCAAAGGTTAAAAGAATCTGTAGGGGAGGATGGTTGGTAATGAAAGCAATATGTTCTAAAAATATAAAAGTGTACAAATGTAAAAGCGGCCCTATATATTTTTATCTCTATTTATTCTCAGGAATATCTCTTCTTTTTTTTGAATACATCAAGTTATAAGACAAGTCTTGTATGGCATTTTCTATATGGATATCCCTAATGTTATATATCCATAATCGTGTAGAATTATATACAATGATACAGAACGATATAACTATAAATTTTTAAAAAATGGAAATAAACAAAAAAATCTTAAAAGTGGGTTTTTCAACCCAAAAAGGCGGAGTTGGCAAATCAACGATGACCACTATTTTGGCAAGTGTACTTCATTACAGGTTAGGTTACAATGTAATGGTTTTGGACTGTGACTTTCCACAGCACAGTTTATTTCAGATGCGCGAACGTGATAAAAATACGGTTATGCAGAATGATTATCACAAAAAGGCAGCAATGAAACAATTTAAGGAAATCAATAAAAAGGCTTATTCTATCATCAAGTGTAAAGCAGAAAATGCTCTGGAGGTCGCATCGGAGCAAATAGCTCAACTTCCAACAAAACCTGATATTATTTTTTTTGATTTACCTGGAACAGCTAATACAAAAGGGGTTTTGACTACGTTAAAAGCACTTGATTTTATCTTTTCACCCATTACTGCAGATAGACTGGTGGTTGAAAGTACGTTAAGTTTCTCCAAAGCATTTTTAGGTCTTCCTGATACTGAATATAATACCGAACAGGAACTTTGGTTATTTTGGAATCAAGTTGATGGACGTGAGAGGACAGGTGTTTATGAAGCCTACCAGGCAGTAATTGATGAACTTGCTTTACCAATTATGAAATCTAGAATTATGGACAGTAAAAGGTTTAGAAAAGAAGGAGAAAATACAAGTACTTATATTTTCAGATCGACCTTGCTTCCTGCAGATCTACATTTAATGAAGATGACTAAAATGAAAGATTTCACAGAAGAGTTTTTAAAAATTATCAAACTTTAAAAGGATGCTTATGATTTCTGAGAAAAAAGGTGATGAATTTGAAAAGCGAGCAGTAGACGAAGACTATCTGATGAATATTATTAGCGGTGACCACCCAGTGGTGGTTGCTATCAAAGATAATCAGGAAATACCTAAAAAAAATAATGCCAAAGAAAAGATCCGTCATACTGCAGTTTTAAAAAAAGAAAACTATGAAGATTTTTTCCTTACTAATAGATTTCCATCGGGGCGTAATGGGAAAGTGATCTACATAAGACCTGAATATCACGAAAGATTACTTCGAATTGTTCAGTTATCAAGGGAGGAAAGAACAACATTATACTCTTATATTGATAATATCCTAGAACTTCATTTTCGAGAATACGGTGATGATATCACGAACTATTTTAATCAACACTTCAAACCTATTTTATAAATTATGGAAATTATTATTGTATTATGCCTGCTGGTTGTCATTTATTTGCTTTTGCAAGATCGAATTATTCTGAAGAAGACAATTAGTACTAAGATTAGTATGGAAAGCCTAGATCCAGAAACGTCTGATACTGATATAATAGGAAGGCCAAAAATATGGGATGGCCAAAACATCTTTACAGATCTAAGCAAAACGGATGAAAATGATGAAAAATTTTTTGATGTCCCGCCGGACTTTGAAGAAGAAGAAGAGGACTGGAGAAAATCCAGTATGAATCGTTCCGAGCAAAATTTAGCTCAAGGAGTTACTTTTGAGGAATTGAGTTTTATAGATGATTTCTTACACGATAAAATAAAAAATAGAACCCCAGAACCATCTCTTGTTTCTGTTGTTCATAAAATACATGGAACAGAGCTACATCATCTATTGGAAAACTCAATACGCGGAGCTTCTGAGAAAATAACAGAGCTAATAGAAAAGAGCTTGAATAATTCGGCGCAACAAAGCTCTATAATTTCTGATAAAAATGATTTACAAAATTTTGACATTAGGGAGTTTATTTAACTTCCTAATGTCATTCCATTTCCTATTTTCAGATTATAAGTCCAAATTCATCGGCAATATCTCTTACAAGCTTTGAGTGAATTCTTTGGTGAAAATTGTCTGGATTTAAAAAGTTTCCCACAATAAGTTCTTTAATTTCCAATTCAGAACTGAAAATACTCTTTTTACCTATTTTAAATGACTGATATAGATCTGAAATTGTTGTATTACAGTATATATGAGAATTCTTAATCACTGCTTCTGCAATATCTTTATGATATCTGTATCGATCATTGAGAGCAAAAACCTCAAGATTTTTTTTTGCTTTTTTTGCTAGTGGATCAGTTGCTTTAACTTTATCACATAATACCATTTTTAATTCAAAATCAGCGCCGGAAACCAGAAAGTCAACGGCATTTACTTTCGTTCTGAATTGATACACTTTATCAATGGAATCGATAAAAGGGTGAAGGTGTGTTTTGTGAGAAAAAAGCTTACTACCTTTCAAAGCGCCTGAGTTGCATAAAGCACAACTTGGCACCAAATTGTAGAAAGACAGCGCAAAGAAAGGATACTTATCTTTTTTGAGAAAGTGATCAAATTGAGGGCGAGACTTCATCCTCTTATTTTTAATTGTGTAGGTAAAGTTGCAGTTACAATAAGGACAAGTATTCATTTTAAGCCTTTTAGCATGTCTATATGCTACTGCACCATTATCCTTTTTTACGAATGAAACACTATCGAGATTATAATTAAACACGGTAAATATTTTTGCTTTAAACCATGCATTTACCTTAGTTTTTGCCAATGTTGGATGATTGGCTTGATAGTTCGCTTTAGCGGCCTGAATTTCGGGTTCCAGCCTAATGGCTATATCTTCTAATTCGTGTGGTTTACCTATTATAATGTTAAGAAGATCAGCTTTAATCAAATCCATAAGATTTTTTAGTTCATCTCCTGCTGGCCAAATATTTAGATTGTGTAGAAGATTCATTTCTTTTTCAATATCATGATAAAATGTCATCGCCATTTTATCTAAATCAATTAAGTTGTGAGGAATTTTAATCATAACAGTTACTTTTTCTTTTGTGCTTTAGCTTGTGTGCTTTTTAGCTCTGCTTCAACCTCTAGTATACGTTTTTTCAGAATTTCAAGTTCTTCACGAAGCCCAAATTTTTCCTGCCACATATCTTGTAGTTTCTTTCTTAAAATGGGTTCACCGATATTGTCGATGATAATTTTATAGTTTTTATTTGGATCTTTTGTTTTTGGGTTATTAATAAATTCAATGATCTTATTAATCTTCTCTTTGGCATATTCGCCAATAAGCACACCTTCCAGATAAAAAGAGTCAGAGAATAACGTGTGAATATTTGCGGCAAAGGTACTCTCGATCGTATTATCTTTATTTAAGAAAACCGAACGATCATTTCTAGCCTTTTGGCTATATAGAATGTTACTTTTTAAAAGGTCTGAGGTAAGAAATGGAGTATTTGATGTAAAGATGATTTGAATGCGATGATCTTTAAAACTTTCACTTAAAAAAGAAAGAGTATTTTTAAAGAACTTTCTTTGCCACTCGGGATGATAACCTGTATCTCCTTCATCGATCATTATAAAAAGATCTTTCTTTAATGGATTTGATTTATCATAAACCAGCGAATAAAATCTGGACATAAATGACAAATAAGATTGTTCACCCGAACTTAATGACCGCCATCTGAAATTTAGGAATGGAGTCATTCCCTTCACTTTTATGTAATGCTGCTGGAATGTTCTGAAATCATCTTCTGATTCTGAATCAATTTTTAAATATGCTTCACCTTCTTCTGTCACGTACAATTTTTTGTTTTCAAGAAAAGTTGAAACAACGCTTATAAACATGTTTACATCCAATGAAAGTTGATGCAATCTTGGAATTTGAATGTCTAGTTTGTGGTCTTCATCCCAGTAGGAAACATTATACATTGAATTAAAAAAGCGTATAATGTAATCATCTCGGTTTTCTTCATCTTTGATTGGGACTTGGTGATAGTAAGGATTATTTACCGTATAATTTCTTTCCGTAATTAAAAAATTAATAAACATGGCTTCAAGGAGATGGCTTATAAATCCTAGTCCAATATCCTCATATTGAGGCGCTCTTTGGTCGAGTTCCTTTATTAATTCATTAATTTCGCTATAGTTACTATTTTCTACAAAATATTTTTTCTCACTATTCTCAATCTTTATATATAAATACTGAGGTTTTTTGAACGGTAGTTCGACATGAGAATGGGTAATGAGTACGATAGCTTGTAGTACTTCTTGAAGATGCAGAAACTCCAAGTCGGTTGTTCTGGCAAGTAGATCAAGTTGATTTTGTAGGGAATAATTGTTTTGCAACAGCCGCTCGCGTTCTTTTTGTAACATCGAAGATGTAGAAATATTCATTAGACCTTCCCAATCTTTATGGTCTTCATTAAATTCAAGTAAATATTGGTAATAGATAAATGTGCAATTGCTTTCCGAAATATCCCGATAGTCTTTGTATAATTTTTTCTTAAAAATAAATTCAGTTTTATTCTCCAGTTTAAAAGGCATTGATTTAGGTGCTGCAATATAATACATTTCATTACCTTGACTGTCAAAAGTTGAATAAACAAAAAGGTCATTCTTGATTCTGGTACTTACTCCTTTAGGTAGATTATTTTTTATATATCGAAGTACATTTGATTTTCCTGCTCCGTTTCTTCCAATAATAGCGTTGACATTTGTAATGTTTTCTTCTTCAATGTAGTCATCAACATATTCTTCATTATATCTTATTCTTAAGACCTGTTGGTTATCAATTTTATTTAATTCGATGAGGAATCTGTCGGATAGGTTGACACCTGTATTTTTTAAACTGTGATATTCTTTTATCCAGAGGTAATGTAATTGCATTGGTTATTAATTTTCGAGTCACAATATAGCGATTTAACTTTTTAAAGCGTCAGAAATTGCTTATAAAGTACATTGATAGTCAAGCACTGCCTACCAACACCATTTATTGAACATGGAGTCCTTTCTAAGAGACATTTGTTGCTGATTCTCACAGCGTGTGAGATACAGTAACAATTTATGTCTTTTATTATGCAAAAACTTAAAGAAAAATTATGCGTACCGATTTTGGTAATCTTATCCAGTGTTCCTTTGTATGGACAGGGTAACGGTTCAGCTGGAATCAATGAAGCCACCCAGATGGTCACATCCTATTTTGAGCCTGCTACGCGGCTCATTTATGCCATCGGTGCTGTGGTGGGGCTTATTGGCGGGGTCAAAGTGTATAACAAATTCAGCAGTGGTGATCCTGACACCAGCAAAACTGCAGCGAGCTGGTTTGGTGCCTGTATCTTCTTGATTGTTGCAGCCACGATCTTACGCTCATTCTTCCTTTAAAATTGGTGATTATGAATACCTATCATATCAACAAAGGAATAGGAAGAACGGTTGAGTTCAAAGGATTGAAAGCACAGTACCTGTTCATTTTTGCAGGAGGATTATTAGGAATACTTGTATTGGTAATGATCATGTATATGGCAGGAGTCCATACATACATCTGTCTTTTTCTTGGTAGTATAAGTGCTGGCCTTCTGATCTGGCAGACCTTCTCCCTGAATAATAAGTACGGAGAACATGGACTGATGAAATTGGGTGCTAAAAAAAGGCATCCCGACTACATTATCAATCGAAAATCAGTATCCCGATATCTAAAAGTCAACTCCAAAAAATCAGCAGCATGAGAAATCGATCAAAAACGACAACGTTGGAGAATAAGTTTCCCTTGCTTGCAGTGGAAGAGAATTGTATCATTTCAAAAGATGCTGATGTTACGGTTTGTTTTAAGGTGAGACTTCCTGAGCTTTTTACAGTTGCATCTGCGGAATATGAGGCTATTCATTCAACCTGGTTTAAGGCGGTAAAAACATTACCTGATTACAGTATTGTTCATAAGCAGGACTGGTTTATGAAGGAGAACTATCGTCCAGATCTAACAAGCAATGAGCAAAGTTTTCTATCGAAATCTTTTGAGCGGCACTTTAACGAAAGGCCTTTTCTAAATCATTACTGTTATCTTTTTATTACAAAGACGACGAAGGAAAGAATGAAAATGCGGAGTAATTTTTCATCATTGTGTAAGGGTATTTTGATTCCCAAGGATCTTAGAGATGAAGAAGTGATCAGCAAATTTATGGAATCGGTCGATCAGTTTGAAAGGATCATGAATGACAGTGGATATGTATTTCTTGAAAAGATGAGCGCTGATGAGATCACGGGAAAGGAAAAGCAGTCCGGCTTGCTTGAGCAATACCTTACTTTATCCAGAGAAGCGAATCCTTCTTTACAGGATTTAAACTTGGGTGCAGAAGAAATGCGTATTGGTAGCAACAGAATTAGTATGCATACGCTTTCCGATACAGATGATTTACCAGGAACTGTTTCATCACACAGCCGATATGAAAAGTTAAGTACTGACCGAAGTGACTGCCTGCTTTCATTTGCATCTCCGGTTGGATTACTGCTCAGCTGCAATCATATCTACAACCAGTATCTGTTTATTGATAACAGTGATGAAAACCTGAACAAGTTTGAAAAATCTGCCAGGAATATGCATTCTCTGGCGAGATACAGCAGAGCGAATCAAATTAATAAGGAATGGATTGAAAAATATCTTAACGAAGCTCATTCGTTTGGACTTCAATCGATTCGTGCCCATTTCAACGTCATGTCATGGTCAGATCATCCAGCAGAACTTAAACAGTTGAAAAACGATACAGGAAGTGCATTGGCACTGATGGAATGCAAACCCAGACATAATACCACCGATACGGCAACCTTGTACTGGGCAGGTATTCCTGGAAATGCAGGAGATTTTCCGAGTGAGGAGAGTTTTTACACTTTTATAGAGCCTGCATTGTGTTTTTTCACGGAGGAGACCAATTACCAAAATTCACCTTCTCCATTTGGAATTAAGATGGCTGATAGGCTTACCGGAAAACCTATTCATCTGGATATTTCAGATCTCCCTATGAAGCAAGGGATCATTACCAACCGTAATAAATTTATTCTAGGACCTTCAGGGAGCGGGAAATCATTCTTTACCAATCATATGGTCAGGCAGTATTATGAACAGGGCGCTCATGTTCTATTGGTTGATACCGGGAATTCATATCAGGGGCTCTGTGAGCTCATCAAAGGAAAAACAAGAGGAGAGGACGGTGTATATTTTACCTATACTGAAGATAATCCAATCGCTTTTAATCCTTTTTATACCGATGACGGAATCTTTGATATTGAGAAAAGAGAAAGTATCAAAACACTCATTCTAACCTTATGGAAAAGAGATGATGAACCACCGACCCGCTCAGAAGAGGTAGCCTTATCCAATGCAGTCAGCGGATATATTGAGCAGATTAAAAACAATGCTCAAAACCCTTCCTTTAATGGATTTTACGAGTACGTTAAAAATGATTATCAAAAGGTTTTGGAACAGAAGAAAGTCAGGGAAAAAGATTTTGACATTGCCAATTTCCTTAATGTCCTTGAGCCTTATTATCGGGGAGGAGAGTATGACTACCTCCTGAATTCAGATAAGCAGCTTGATCTTCTGTCCAAAAGGTTCATCGTTTTTGAGATTGATGCCATCAAGGATCATAAAATCCTGTTTCCTATTGTGACCATTATTATCATGGAAGTCTTTATCAATAAAATGCGAAGATTGAAAGGAATCCGAAAACTTATCCTCATTGAAGAAGCTTGGAAAGCAATCGCCAAAGAGGGGATGGCAGAGTACATCAAATACCTGTTCAAGACAGTAAGAAAATTCTTTGGGGAAGCCATTGTGGTGACTCAGGAAGTCGATGATATCATTCAGTCACCGATTGTGAAGGAAAGTATTATCAATAATTCAGACTGTAAAATCCTTTTGGATCAGCGAAAGTACATGAACAAGTTTGATGATATCCAGGCTATGCTTGGGCTGACCGATAAAGAAAAAGCTCAGGTACTTTCGATCAACATGAATAATGATTCTAAAAGACAGTATAAAGAGGTTTGGATCGGTTTGGGAGGAACCCATTCTGCTGTATATGCAACTGAAGTATCCACAGAAGAGTATTTGGCTTATACAACGGAAGAAACTGAAAAAATGGAGGTTATGAATCTGGCCTCAGAACTTGATGGTAATGTAGAGCATGCTATCAAGAGGATTACTCTTAAGAGAATCAAATCGAACCCTACAAAAAAATAAATCATCAAAAAATTTACGACAATGAAAAATCTAATCATGACCACAATGATGGTATTTACTATTTCGATATCATCATTTGTAAAGGGACAATTTGTAGTAACGGATCCTGCAAACCTTGCATCAGGCATTTTAAATTCTGCCAATGAAATTGTACAGACTTCATCCACAGTCTCGAATGTGGTTAAAAACTTTAATGAAGTAAAAAAGGTGTACGAACAGGGAAAGGAATATTACGATAAACTTAAAGCAGTAAATAATTTGGTCAAAGATGCACGTAAGGTGCAGCAGACTGTTTTATTGGTCGGAGATGTTTCTGAAATGTATGTCAATAATTTCGGGAAGATGCTCAATGATCCCAATTTCAATGCGCAGGAGCTGACTGCTATTGCCAATGGTTATTCTACTTTACTGAATGAGAGTACAGAACTGCTTAAAGAACTGAAGCAGATTGTGACTTCTACCAATTTGTCATTGAATGACAAAGAGAGAATGGATGTGATTGACAGGGTATACAAGGAGGTAAAAGATTATCATAATCTGGTAAGATATTACACCAATAAAAATATCTCTGTCAGTTATCTGAGAGCGAAAAAGCAGAATAATACCCAAAGGGTTTTGAATCTATACGGAACCGCTAATCAAAAATATTGGTAAGATGGAGCCTAACAATCTACATGAAGTTCTGCGTTCGGTATATGACGAAATGATGCCGTTATGTGCAGATATGGCCGCTGTGGCAAAAGGAGTTGCCGGCCTGGGAGCATTGTTTTATGTGTCAATTAAGGTTTGGCAGGCATTAAGCCGCGCTGAACCCATCGATCTCTTTCCCATGTTAAGACCATTTGCCATTGGCATCTGCATTATGTTTTTCTCAACAATTGTACTGGGAAGCATCAACGGAATATTGAGTCCGGTTGTAAAGGGAAGTAATTCTATGCTGGAAGGCCAGATCCTTGATCTTAATGAACTTCAGCAAAAGAAAGATCTTCTTGAAAGAGAGGCAATGCTCAGAAATCCCGAAATGGCTTATCTGATTTCAGATGAAGAATTTGATAAAAAACTGGAAGAGCTTGGATGGTCTCCATCAGATCTGATGACCATGTCAGGGATGTATCTCGAAAGAGAAATGTTTGCCATCAAAAAAGACATCAGGGATGGTTTTCGTGAGTTTTTAGAAATACTGTTTCAGGCAGCTGCATTAGTCATCGATACCATTAGGACCTTCTTTTTGATTGTTCTGTCTATTCTCGGACCCATTGCATTTGCAATATCCGTTTGGGATGGTTTTCAATCAACGCTCACCCAATGGCTCACCCGGTATATCAGTGTTTATTTATGGCTACCTTTTGCAGATATGTTCAGTACAATTCTTGCAAAGATCCAGTCTCTGATTATTGAAAAAGACATTGAGATGTTAGCGGATCCGAACTTCATTCCCGACACTTCAAATACCGTCTATATCATTTATATGATCATTGGAATCATAGGGTATTTCACAGTACCAACCGTCACGGGATGGGTAATACAAGCTGGCGGAGCAGGGAATTTTATGCGCAATGTCAATCAAACGGCACAAAAGTCTGGAAATATCGCAGGAGCAGCTGCAGGATCAGCCAGCGGTAATATTTCAGGAAGATTATTGAAATAATTAAAATCATAACACAATGGAATTTAAAACTTTAAGAAATATAGAATCCAGTTTTAAACAAATCAGGTTGTTCACTTTTGTATTTATCCTCTTGTGCTTTGGGGTGGTGGGATTGGTGGTTTATCAATCGTACAGCTTTGCGGAAGAACAGAGGCAAAAGATCTATGTGCTGGATAACGGCAAATCGCTGATGGTCGCCTTATCTCAGGATATGTCCATTAATCGGCCTGTTGAGGCCAGGGAACATGTTAGGCGTTTTCATGAATTGTTCTTCACCATAGCTCCCGATAAAAATGCTATTGAAAGCAATGTCAAAAGAGCCTTTAACCTGGCTGATCAGTCCGCCTTTAACTACTATAAAGATCTTTCGGAGAAAGGATATTACAACAGGATAATCAGTGGGAATATACAGCAAAGAATTGAAGTGGACAGTGTTGTTGCGGACTTTGATACTTATCCGTACGGAGTTAAAACTTTTGCCCGTCAGTTTATCATTCGTTCAAGTAATCTGACTATCCGAAGTTTGGTGACGAACTGCTCCCTTGTCAATTCAGTTCGATCTGACAGCAATCCTCAGGGATTTACGATTGAAAAGTTCAATGTGGTTGAAAATAAAGATTTGGAAACTGTTAACCGATAAACCTCGAACTATGAAAAAACTAAGAATTGCAATAGATCTGTGTATTGAAAAAGCTGAATTACAATGGAAGGCTTTACCCCAAAAACGACAAATTTTTCTGACGAAGATGTTTTTTACGGTATATGTACTTCTCACGTTATTGGCCATACTTCAGATCTGGCTAAAAGATTCGGGAGAGGTGAATGTTTTTCCCATTGGTCATATCAGTACAATTGCTAAACAGAAGAAAATCCAGAAAGAACCTGTGAAGTCAGGGATTAATCCTCAAAATAAAAATTCTTATGAGCAATCAGAATAAAGAAAGTATCAGAATTACTGAAGGTAGCTCCAATCTACCTGCAGAACTTTTGCAACAAAAGCTAAAGTTTGAAAATATCAAAAAGCCAATCATTTATTTTTTAATGACAGTTATTTGTACAGGATGTTTATATCTCATCTTTAAGCCCAATGAAGAAAAGAATACAATTAAAGATGTAGGCTTTAATTCAGCCATTCCTCAAGCTGCAGATGATAAACTGCCGTCAGATAAACAAAAAGCGTATGAGCAGCAGTTGTTGGAACAAAAAAACGAAGAAAAGAAAAATGCGCTGACCAACCTTTCTGATTATTGGAATGATTCCGCTTCTCAGGGCTCAAGTAACAATATCCTGCATTTATCTGAAGATTCAGGAGCCAGTAGCGGCAGCCAGAATTCCATCAATAGCTATCGGAATGCACAGCAAACACTGAGTGCCTTTTACAGTAGAGATGATCAGGAAGTTGGTCATCTGAAAAGAGAAATTCACAGATTAAAAACAGAAGCCTCGCAGAAAGATGCAGCTCCTGCGGAAACAACGATCAATGATCAATTGGAACTTATGGAGAAGTCCTATCAGATGGCTGCAAAATACTTCCCCGTGGCCACTAAAAATGAAGACTCAGATACAAAGAAGCCATTAGAAACGGTAGAAGAAGAGAATAAGATTAAGGTAGAGATGGTACAATCCGTGAATCGTAGCATGATTTCAAGTCTTTATCGTGAGCCTTCAGACAGTGTTTTCTTGTCAAGAATCAGCAGTAAAAGGTTTTTAGGGTTCCAAGATGCTGAAAAAAGTGTGGCGCAGCAGCATCGTAGCAATGTTCGTGCTGTTATTCATGAAACAAAAATGATGGTGGCTGAGCAAATGCTTTCGGTTCGTCTTACAGAATCTATGCAGATTGGAAAGACCCTTATTCCAGAAGGAACTATCTTAAAAGCTGTTGGTAAACTTCAGAGTGGGAGATTACAACTGAATATTTCCAGTATTGGTTATCTGGGACATATAATTCCTGTAGATATGACCATTTACGATCATGACGGACAGCCAGGCTTGTATATACCTTATTCTCCTGAACAAAATGCAGTAAAAGATATTGCGTCCAATATGAGCCAAAATTCAGGAACCAACATTCTGATGACTCAGTCAGCCGGACAGCAGGTTGCTTCAGATCTCAGCAGAGGATTGATTCAAGGTGTGTCCGGATATTTTCAAAAGAAAATAAGAATTCCTAAAGTAACCGTCAAAGCGGGTCATGAGGTTTTTCTGGTTCCAAAAAAATAAATAATCCATTAATACTACAAACAATGACAATACAACTTAAAATATATTTTTCAATGTTCTTGATCTTGCTAACCAGTTGTAAGATTAAAGCTCAGGACCACTCAGGTTTTGCCTCGTTACATGAGGCTAGGCTTGAACCTTTTAAAATGGAGATTACGTATAATAAAACAAGCCATCTCTTATTTCCCTCACCGATTCGATATGTTGATTTAGGGAGTGAAAATCTGGTTGCCAATAAAGCAGAAGATATTGCGAATGTACTGAGGATAAAATCTACGGTACGCAATTTTGAAGATGAGACTAACTTTTCAGTCATAACGGAAGATGGGAAATTTTACAATTTTGATGTGTTTTACAGTTCCTATCCGGATACTCTAAGTTATGATCTCATGAAGTTAGAGCGTACCCATGAAAAAGAGCATTCTACTGATGTTTTATTTGAGGAGTTAAAAGGAGAGTCATCATCAATGAATGAATTGATAATGAAAACCCTTTATAAGATTCCGAGGAGAACAGTAAAACATATAGGATCTAAAAGTTTTGGAGTCCAACTCCTGTTAAAGTCGCTATATGTTTATGAAGGTAAATTTTATTTTATTCTACAGATTAAAAACAAAAGCAATATCTCTTATGAAGTTGATTTTTTAAGCTTTAAGATTGTCGATAAAAAAAACTTAAAAAGAACAGTGGTTCAGGAAAAAGTGCTTTCACCTTTACGAACATATGAAGCATTAGCACAGATTGACCATCAATCTGAAGGAAAAGTTCTTTATATGTTGGATCAGTTTACGCTGTTGGATGATCAGGTATTAGAAATAGAACTGATGGAGAAAAATGGCGGACGGCATCAGAAAATTCATGTTGAAAATTCAGATCTGATTCATGCTGA
The DNA here is from genome assembly GCF_056844665.1 of Chryseobacterium sp. FR048. NCBI lineage: Bacteria > Pseudomonadati > Bacteroidota > Flavobacteriia > Flavobacteriales > Weeksellaceae > Chryseobacterium > Chryseobacterium sp. FR048. Next base: position 36,761 of record NZ_JBXDSE010000018.1, read on the forward strand.
AGTTGTTAATAATGTTCATCTCAAACTCAAGTAACATGCTGAAATTACTATACATCACCATTTTACTTTTAATGAGTAAAACAGTTGAGGCACAGAGAATGATTCCCGGGCAAAAAGGAATAGAAATCAATATTGGATTTTTAAAGAAAGAAATTTCAGACCATTATTTCTTCAATTTGGAATATATCAACTATTCTCAAAAAGGCAATTACAGCATTTTTGGTTTTGAGTATGGGTTCAACTCAATTCGCTACAGCACAATTAAGGTTCCAGTAGAAAATTACAGTATTGATGCGGGATATAGTTTCAATCTGATGGCAGATCATAAAAAAAGAGTGATGCTCAACGCAACGTTATCTGCAATAGGAGGCTATGAAAATATTAACAATGGGGAACGGATCCTTTACGATGGAGCTGAGGTTCTTAATGAGTCATCTTTTATATATGGAGGCAGCAGCAGGGTCGGTTTGGAGGCTTATTTATCAGATCACTTGGTTGTTTTGTTTTTCGGAAGAGTAAAATATCTTTTTGGTACTTCTCTGGATCGGATAAGACCTTCGATGGGTGTGGGGCTAAGGTTTAATTTTTAATACATAGAATATGAAAAAGTTAATCAATATTTCAAAGCGAATGATTAGTATTTTATACATTGTTCCTATTTTAATTCTGTCAGAAATATTTTTATCATCTTGTTCTGAAGATGAAATTGAAGTGAAGCAGAACTATCCCTTTGAGGTCTTTATATTGCCTGTTCCAAAGGATATTGCGAAGAATGAAACAGTTGAAATTAGGATAAAAATATTACCTACTGGAAATTTCATAGAAAATAAATACTTTTTGCGCTACTTTCAATCTGATGGCAAGGGAGAACTGAGGTATTTTAATGATTTGCTTTATCAACCGAATGATTCCTATATTCTTTCGCAAAAAGATTTTAGATTATATTACACTTCAACATCTGACGTTTCTCAATCTTTTACCCTGTGGATTTATGATAGTTTCGGTAATGAAAAAGAGATCGAGTTTCAGTTTGATAATAAAAATTAAAAAGGGTAGAGGTCAAAATTTTGACCTCTTTTCCTTTATTTCACCACAGTTAAGGTCACGAAAAATAGTTATTGCGAATATTATTGATATTCAATAGATTTGAATACGATCAGATTCAAATCTACAATGAAGAGATCATCAATAAAAACTAAAACCAATTTATAGTATGGAAAAGAAAACTTCCTTAATCAACTGTCATGCTCATATTTTTACGGGTGATCATGTTCCTCCTTATTTAGCCAAAACATTTCTGCCATGGCCTTTGTATTATATTTTGTCTCTATCAATAATTGTTAGAGGATTTAGATTCTATTTTACCACTCTCGAGAAATACAGGTTTAAACCAAGATACAAGCGCATTGAAGCTTTATTGTATCATGTCAAAATTCAGGCTAGCAGAACAATTGTTGGAAAGATAGCAGCTATTTTATTAGGAGTACTTTTAGCAATAAATGTGTTTTACATTCTGTATGATTGGATTAGTTTGATCGGCTTTTCGCCTTCAATGTTAGGCAAAGAACTCCTTACGATAAGGTCTTTTTTGGGTTCTTATCATGTTATACAAAATTTCCAATCACTTTACGTCCAGATTATATTGGTTCTTATTTTTTTGATCCTCTTTAAAAGTGGTAGAAATTTTATTTTTTTTATTCTAAAAAAGATCTATGCTTTTTTAGGAATTCTTCCAGGAAAGCAGACCAAAGAACTTTTGGAGAGGTATTTAAATATTGGAAGGTATGCCTTTCATAGACAACAAAGTTCAACCTATATGGATCTTAGAGACCAATACCCTAAAAATACAGGGTTTGTTATCCTTCCAATGGATATGGAGTATATGGATGCCGGGCAGTTAAAAAAGGGTAGTGGTTATCTTGATCAGATGGCGGAACTTGTTGATTTGAAAAAAAATAAAGAGTTTTCGGATTTTGTTTTTCCTTTTGTATTTGCGGATCCGAGACGTTTTGAGGAGCAGAGAGATTATTTTAGATGGCAGATTACAAATAATAGTGTTGAACTGTTGGATTGTTATGTGAAAGAATATATTGTAGACCATCATTTCAGTGGATTTAAGATTTATCCCGCTTTAGGATATTATCCATTTGACGAAAGGCTATTGCCTTTATGGAAATATGCTGCTGATCATGATTTACCAATCATGACTCACTGTATAAAGGGAACTATTTTTTACAGAGGAACTAAAAAAAAGGAATGGGACAGACATCCTATTTTTCAGCAAAATATTGGAAGTGAACTTTATGAACCGCTTTTACTGAAACAAACTAAGAATATTGATTTTATAAACAATTTCACACATCCGTTAAACTATTTATGTTTACTTGATGAAACGTTTCTGAGAAAAGTGGTGAAGGATGCGAAAGATCCTAAAATTCGTGAGTTATTTGGTTATACTAATGAAGAGACTGAGCTCACCTGTGATTTAAGCAAACTAAAGATTTGTTTTGCACATTATGGAGGAGATGACGAATGGAAGAGGTTTCTCGAAATGGAACGCTATGATTTCAGCAAACAAATCATCACAAATCCGGATAGGGGCATTAAGTTTTTTCCAAAGAAAAATGAAAAGACAACTCCTGGGAAAATGGAGCAATTGTGGAAATATGTTGATTGGTATTCCCTTATTTCAAGTATGATGTTACAATATGAAAATGTGTATGCAGATATCAGCTATATTGTACATAGCGATGACATCCATCCTTTACTGAAGCACTCTTTAAAGAATGTAAAACTTAAGGATAAAATACTTTTTGGTACTGATTTTTATGTTGTAAGAAATCATAAAACTGAAAAGTATATGCTAGCGGAATGCTATCATAACCTTGGGGATGCAGAGTTAGAAACGATTGCTTATAGTAATCCTAAACGCTTTTTGTTCAATAGTATTCATGGTGATATTAAAATTTAAAAGATGGGGATCAATTTCCATTTTAATGGCAGGAAGATAATGACATTTAATTAGTATTGATAGACTATAAGAAATAGTCCACTATAGGTTGCAATATTTTTGATATACATTAAAAATGGTATCAAATGTATTGCGCAATATTCTGGCAAAAAGATGGTCACAATGATAATTGTGGTCATCTTTTTGCA
>NZ_JBXDSE010000019.1:0-38712 GCF_056844665.1 Chryseobacterium sp. FR048
CATTATGATGGATCATCATACCTTTGGGAATGAAGTTTTTACCAATATCCCGACTGATCTGTTTGCAGGCCATAAAGAAGGAGAAAACAACAGGTTGATCTACAAAGGTGATCACGGAGACTTTACCAATACCGTGGAGTATAATGCCGAAGGTAAGATATTAGTGATTTACAACACAACCTGCACTACATCGTGGCATTGCAAAAATGATAAGCCGATTGGGTATTGTGACGGATGCAGCAAATGTAAAACAACAGCATGTGGTACTACTATCACTACTATATTTATTGACGGGAACAGCGATTTTCCTACCTGGGACGGAAGTGGTAGCGAAGGTGGTGGCGATGGCAGTAGTGGAGGGACTACAGCACCACCAAAAGATCCCTGTGGACTTGCTTCAGTTTTCTACAGACCTGCTCCGGGCTGTGGTGGAGGTGGAACATTGCCTGGAATTGACGATCCTTGCCAGAAAACAAAAAAACTGATAAATAATACTAAAACCAAACCGGCAATAGATTCATTAAAAACAAAATCTACAAAGGGAGGAGAGAATGGCTATAAAATCAAAGCGGACGGTACCCCATCAGATGTGATACATGGAGCAGAACATAGTGTAAATTTTGGAGATAAGACAGGGTACGCCGGGGGATATCATAATCACACCCCAACAGGAATACCAATGCTATCACCACCAGATATAGATCAATTGCTCCAGTTCGCATTAGCTCAAGGAAATTATGGAACTCCAAGTAATGCCTATATTGGTATGGTGGCTCCTAATGGCATGCATTATGTTATTTGGTTTAATGGAAATTATAATGATGCATTGGTAACTTTTTCACAAGAGCAATTAGATGAGTTTGTAATAAATTTTCAAACTAGAAATTATTTATATAATTCTTCTAGTAGTGCCGAGGGACTTGAAAAACTACTTTTTAAAACACTGAAAGATATGAATATAGAAGGAAAAGTAAATCTACAAAGAATAGAACCTGATGGAACGATAAGTACAATAACTAAAAACAGTGATGGCACAATAACAGCTACACCGTGTTAAAAACAAAGAATATGAAAAAAATATTATTATTAATTATTATCATTATTGCTACTTTTTGCAAAGCGCAACAAGAATATCCTTTAAGGACTGATTATACAGAAATTCCTAATTATTCCTATTTAAAAGATACTAATAATGAACTAAGCTCTTTTGTTGGTGCTTACGAAGCTACTTATCAGGATAAGAAAATAACTTTATTCATCAACAAACTTACTCATAAATTTTTTGATAATAGTCAATACAAACATTATAAAGATGTACTATCTGTAAGATATATTATTAAAAATTCTTCAGGACATATAGTTCAAGATACTCAGGGTATGAATTTACCGGAGCAGCAATTAAGACATGCCATATATAGTATGTGGGTTGAAGATAATGGGAATAAGCTTCTATTGTATTATGGAGGTACTAATTGTGGTGTTGGATGGGGAAGTATAATATTAAAAAAACTTAATGACACTCAAATATCATGGGAATATCGGCCTAATGATATTATTCTTGATGATAGCAGGTGTCCTCCAGGAACGGATATAAAAATTTATCTTCCTGAGACAAAGGGTCTAATATTCACAAAACAATAGTGAAATATAGATTGATGATATTAGGAATATTTGTTGTGCTTTGTTGCAAAGCTCAACAGACATTTCCACTTCGGACTGCTGTGGATAATGTACCTAATCTCTCATATTTAAAAGATACAAATAATGAATTGCAAGCCTTTATTGGGCAATATTCATCATCTTACAATGGAAAACAAATTACATTGTATATTACTAAAGAAAGTGATAAATATTTCGATTTGGGAGATAAAAAAATATATCGAGATGTCTTATCTATAAGATACGTTGTAAAAAATTCTATAGGAAATATTTTACAAGATACTAAGAATATGAATTTTCAAACAAATCAATATACTCATACAATTTATAGCCAATGGGTTGTAAATAGTGGAACTAAGACAATATTTAATTATAGAGGGACAAATTGCAATGTTGGCTGGGGGAAAATAATTCTAAAAAAGATAAATTCTACACAGCTTTCATGGGAATATCGGCCTAATGATATTATTCTTGATGATAGCAGATGCCCTCCGGGAACGGATATAAAAATTTATTTGCCTGAGACAAAGGGTCTAATATTTACCAAACAATAAAAATAAGAGACTGTCTTCTAAAGGCAGTCTCTATTGTTATATAATATTTGTTTTTTCCAGCACTATTGCCGCATTACACCCACCAAAGCCTGAAGCTGTCTTCAAAATATATCTGATGGAGGCAGACTGATTTTCTTTAATAATATTCAAAGGTTGGGAAACACCCATTTCCTCGAAGTTTTTAGAAGGAATTAAAGTTCCCTGGAGTGCACTTTCCATAGAAATAATACTTTCCAGAAGTCCGGAAGCGCCTAGGCAATGTCCGTAATAACCTTTCATACTGTTTAGAGGAACGTTTTGCAGTTTCATTCTGTTGAAAGCAATGGCTTCCATCTCGTCATTATAAAGAGTAGCCGTTCCGTGGGCAGAAATAAAATCGATCTGTTCCGAAGAAACTCCGGCTTCATTCATCGCATTGCGGATGCTGCCATATAAACCGTCTCCGGTTCTGGAAGGACCTGAAATATGGTTGGCATCATTGATGGCTGAATCACCCAGTATTTTGAATCTGAATTTTTCATTTTCAGAGGGAGCAGACGTGATATACACTGCTGCTGCCGCTTCACCAATATTGATTCCGTTCCTGTTTTTATCATAAGGTTTGCACGGACCTGATCCTATAGCCTGAAATGAATTGAACCCTGAAATAACAAATTCAGAGAGTTCATCACCGGCAATGACAAAAGCATCGGTATATTTTCCCGCCTGGATCATGTTTTTGGCAACAGCAATGGCCATAACTCCGGAAACGCAGGCATTGGAAACAACGATAGGTTTTGTTTTGAATTCGAAAAGATCTGCAATTTTATCGGCTAATTTTGAGAGGTAAACCCCTTCAGGTAATTCCGTCTGATTTTTTAATAAGCTGATATTTCCTTTGGTTGTAGATAGAATGAGAGCAGTATGTTCAGTAATGCGATGTCTTTCTATCAAAGGTTTTATGCTGAGAATAAGCATTTTTTCCAGCCTTGTGAATTTCAGACTGTCATGCTGAGCCGTATTGAAAGTTGTGCTGAATTCTTTGTCTAAGTCTTCAGAATTGATCATAGAAGCATAAAAAGCATCCTGATTGTCTATTATCTGATGTAAATCAACTCCTGATTTCCCTTCGATAAGGGCATTCCAGTTAGCATCAACATTGAAGCCAAGCGGAGTGACGCAGTTGTAATCTGTGATATAAATTTCCTTCTTCATGATAATCCCATTTTATTTTTCCAGGCTTGAAAAAATTCCGGATTGTAGAGGCATAAGCTTCCGTTGCTGTCCAGAAATACCTGAATGGTTTCTCCGCTGCATACCAGCTGATCTTCTTTGTTGAAAAGTTCATACTTATAGATCAGTTTGGCTGATACAGAGTTTACAAAAGTCGTTACAATCCTGAATGTTTCTCCATATTTTAAAGGAAGAAAATGTTCGCAGGTACTTTTTACGATGGGCGTCACATATCCTGCGTTCTGAATGTCAAGATAAGTCAGGCCATGCTGGCGTCCGAAAGCTTCTCTTCCGTCTTCAAAGTATACGATATAATGACCATGCCAGACAATACCCAATGGATCTGTCTCGTTGAATCGTACCCTTACTTCTTCCGTACAGGTTAATATATTTTCTTTAGACTGCATGTTGTTTTCTTCGGTGATGATTATTTGTTTTAACGGTCTTCAGGAAAATCCTGATATTCTGGTCCTAAAAATAAATTAAATATTGTGGAGCTTTCTCTCGTAAAAAATAGAAATAGAAACCGTGGCAATATAAAATAAAAATAAGAATACAAGTTCTTTGGCAATACCTCCGATTCCGCTGTTTCTTAAAATAATATCGTAATAAGCATTCAGTCCCCAGTTCATAGGTGAGAATTTGGCTACGGTCTGCATGAATTCAGGCATTAAAAATACCGGAACCCAGATTCCTCCGATTGCTGCAAGAACCACTACGGATGTAGCACCAAATGGAGCCGACTGTTCCTGAGTATCTGCAATGGTTCCCAATAGAACTCCAAATCCAATAGCCGCCAATCCTGAGAACAAAGTTACGGTGACAAGCTGAACCATTTTTCCGGATACATCAAATGCCGGAAGATCCATATAAGGGAAAAGATAGATCCCTACTGCAACCATCAGCAAAAACTGAATGATACAGATGATAAGATAGGTAAATGTTTTTCCTAAAATATGGACAAAATAGGGAGTAGGGCTGATCCTCGCTCTTACACTTGTTCCCTGACTTTTTTCTTTTACCAGATTGATGGATAATGGCACTACGATGAAAAAGATCGCAAAAAGAGTCCATGCCGGAACGTTATGCTGAACAGAATTCGGCATTACATCCATTTCTCCTTTCTTTGGAGTGATCTCTTTGAAGCTGATCAGGTTTTTGTTTTCATCAAGCTTTTCCGTGGTTCCCAACTGATCCTGAAATGCTTTGTAGATCTTTTTATTTTCAATCTCAAAAACCATTTTGTTCACAGAATTCATCACAGAATTTTTGAATCCTGCATTGGTAGCAGGGTCAAAGTATAAGTGAATTTCCTTGGCTTTTGGTGCTTCGGTTTTCGTTTGGGCAGAATCACCTTCCAATCCGAATGAGCTCACAATAGTCTGAACCTTTGAGTCAATATTGGAATTCAAATCCTTGGTTAGATTTTCAGGAATGACGATGGCCATCTGATAATCACCGGAAAATACGGCATCCTGCGCTGATTTTTCGGTGTAATTGGTCAGAAGCTGGAAGGTCTTGCTGTTTTCCAGTTCTCCTTTTATATTTTTTGAAACTTCAGATTTGTCGTTGTCAATGAAAATGATTGGGATTTTTGACCCTTCAAGGTTTTTAAAGGTAGAATCCTGGATCAGGGTAATGGTCACAATTAAAAGTAACGGCATTACGAAGATGATCACAATTCCTCCAATATCTCTCTTCAGCAGAAGAATTTCTTTAATAAAGCTTCGCCACAGTTTATACAACAACATCTCTTAATTCTTTTCCGGTTAATGAAATGAAAACATCTTCAAGGTTTTCCGCATGGGCAATCTGTGAAACAAGTTCTTCGGGAGTTCCTACAGCATGAATTCTTCCTTTGTCTATAATGGCGATTTTGGTACAGAATTCCTCGGCTTCAGAAAGGTGGTGGGAAGTATAAATGATACACGTTCCGGCTTTGTTCAGCTCCAGTAAGAAATCGATGATTACTTTTTTAGACTGAACGTCAACACCTACTGTGGGCTCATCCAGAAATAAAACTTTCGGATTGTGAAGGGTTCCGGCGATAAGGTTGCAACGACGCTTCATCCCTCCGGAAAACTGACCTACCTGCTTATTGGCAAACTTAGAAAGTCCCATGATCTCCAGAGAGTCATCAATAGCTTTTGTAAGCTGCTTATGCTTTAAACCATAAAGACTTCCGAAAAACATAAGGTTTTCCTTAGCCGTAAGAGTAGGGTAAAGGGCATATTCCTGGGGAACAATTCCCATAATCTGTCTGATTTTAAACTGATCTTTCTGTGGAGACAGCCCATTGATGGTAAATTGTCCTGAGGTAGGTTTTATTAATCCCGAAAGCATGGAAATCAAAGTGGTTTTCCCTGCTCCGTTGGGGCCAAGAATTCCGTAGATCTCATTCTTGTCGATATTCAATGAAATATCGTTTACAGAAAACTCGTCAGAATTTTTGTATTTTTTATAAAGATTTTTGATCTCAATCATATTCTCTGCCATATCAGATCGCTTTTCTCAGTTTTTTATAGAAAGCTTCTTCCAGATCTGCAATGTGCAGCATCGTCTTCGAAAGTTCGTTGTAGATATTACTCTTGGAATTTCTGTTTTTATAAACACGGGCAATATCCACCGCAAAATCTCTCCAAAGATCACCGATAGAGGTAATTTCTTTTGACAGTTCTTTTAGCTCGTCATTTTTAAGAATCACAGAAGCTTCCTGAAGAAAGGCACCATAGATAAATCTGAAACCACCACCGCCGGTTCCGATTTCTTCCTGCATTCTGATCAATTGTCCCAGGTAGTGATTCGTAACTTTTGTACCCTTCTTTTCTGCCCATTTCGGAATACTTCTCGCTACCCATCTCATTGCTTTTACTCCAATAAGCGGTACCGGAGCCAGCATATTTTTGCAGGTATCTTTTATTCCTTTTTTGATGGCTTCTTCCAGATGAACATTTTCTGGAATATAGATGGGATAGTACATATGGCCTTTCGGAGGAAGAGCTCCTTTGGCATATCTTACTTTTTCCAGTTCAGCTTCAGTAAGGGAAGTGGTATAATCCATCACCGGATCGCTGATCAGGAATTTTCCGTCTTCTTTACCATATACTACAAGGTTGTGGGCATTGAAGTGGAATTTGTATTCTTCAGGAAAATAGGTAAGGTTGAAAACTCCCACCTGAAGTCCTGTAGGGATATTATGTTCTAAATTTCTTTCAAGAGCCTTTTGAGCATCCTGAGGATTTGAGAATTTTTCTCTTTTGATTTTAATTCCTAATCTTTTGGCTGCTTTGCTGAAAATAGCACCTGGCATCGGACGATAGCTGAAGCCGGGAGCAAAATTCACCTTTAAAAAAGGCAGATAGACAAAAAACAGTCCGGAACCGATCCCGAAGATCATAGGCTCGCTCAGTTTCAGTCCTTTATTAAGCAGTAGATTAGAAGCAACACCGTTTTCGCAATGCGCAGTCTGATGGTGTTCAAAGTTTAATTTCATTAGTTGCTTTATCTTTTTCATGGGTCAAATGAATGCAGCATGTCTGTGCTGTATTTCATTTATTTCCCGTCGAAGTTTTTCAATTCGGCCACTGAAATTCCGAATGCATCGGCATATTTTTTCAGGGCAGTTTCACTTAGTGTTTTAAATATTCCGGGTTTAAAATGTCTTTTTACCCTCCATTGCCACATTCCTACATAAGAAGCCAATACTCCAAGGTCCATTTTATTCAGTTCCATAAAATAAACGATGGGACTTACTTTGTTTTGGGCAACGTTTTGTTTCGCTTCCTCGATTCTTTCATGAATGAGTTCCATAGATTCATCCAAAGCCGCTTTCTTGGCATCCCAGCCTGTGCTGTTTGCCGTCGTATAGTTGTCGTTTTCATCCGTTACATACAACACTTCGGTCATGTTGGCGGATTTCAGATTGCTTTCGTCTTGAGGAAGGTCTTGCTTTTTCATCTAAATAATGTTTAATTTTTTTAGATTCCAGATGAAAAATAGTTCACCTGTTTTGATTCTTTTAATCAGTTGGCTAAAATAGTGAAAATCCATTATATGTAAATGATGGGGCAGAGGAAGAGGCTATTGTTGTGAAAAAGAGGCTGTATCACGGGTTATATTGAAATTTTTAAGACAGGATTTTTATCCTTTTTTCTCCGTTTTTAAAGCCCCGAAAGTATTTGAAAGGCAGACGGACCTATTTTCGACGTATTCATTGAAGTAAAAATAATATCTTCCGATTTCCATTCTCTGTTTAACTAATCTGAGTCTATAGAATCTTAAAGAATACCGCCAATACCTTTTATGAAGACTTATTATATATCCGATGTAACAAGTCTACCTTATTATAAGACTAATGGCGTAAGAAATTTGATATAATAACTAACAAATAACAACTATGAAGAAGTTTTTTATTTCTGTTTCGCTTTTCTGTATGCTGAGCGCAATGGCACAGAAATTCGAGACCCAAAAGCTTACCGATGCTCAGGGATACACGTATGAAACGGTAAAAAATGACCAGGCAGGAGTAAGAGTATATACTCTGAAGAACGGACTGAAGGTGTATCTTGCAAAAAATGAAGATGCTCCGAGAATCCAGACTTATATTCCTGTAAGAACGGGATCGAATAACGACCCTAGTGATAACACAGGATTGGCTCATTATCTAGAGCATATGGTATTCAAAGGAACTTCTCACCTGGGAACTCAGGACTGGGCAAAGGAAAAGGTTCTGCTGCAGCAGATCTCTGATCTCTACGAACAGCACAAAGCGGAAAAAGATCCGGCAAAGAAAAAAGAACTTTACAAAAAGATTGATGAGGTTTCTCAGGAAGCATCCAAATATGCTATCGCCAATGAATATGACAAAGCAATCTCTTCATTAGGAGCTACAGGAACAAATGCTCATACCTGGCTGGATGAAACGGTATATAAAAATAATATCCCATCCAACGAACTTGAAAAATGGCTGAAAGTAGAAAAGGAACGTTTTTCAGAATTGGTATTACGTCTTTTCCACACTGAGCTGGAAGCGGTATATGAAGAGTACAACAGAGCACAGGATAATGACGGACGTCTTGTAAACTACGCTTTGATGGAAGCTCTTTTCCCAAAACACCCGAACGGACAACAGACTACAATCGGTACTTCAGAACATTTGAAAAGCCCTTCAATGGTCGCTATTCACAAATACTTTGATACGTACTATGTGCCTAATAACATGGCTGTAGTGCTGGTGGGAGACCTTGATTTTGACAAAACTATAAAATTAGTTGATCAATATTTTGGAGGTTTCAAATACAAAGAACTTCCGATGAAGAAAATGGTTACGGAAGCTCCAATGACCAGTATTGTTTCCAGAACTGTAAAAAGCCCTTCTACGCCAAGAATGACTATGGCATGGAGAACGGATTCTTATGGAACTCAGGAAGCAAGGTTAGCAGACGTAGTTGCTGGAATCCTTAGTAACAGAGGGGATGCTGGGTTAATTGACCTTAATATTAATCAGAAGCAAAAAACGCTTGGAGCAGGAGCTTATGAATCACCATTCAAAATGTACGGTTCATTTGCTTTGGTAGTAACTCCGAAAGAAGGACAAAGCTTTGATGAAGCTAAAAAATTATTATTAGATCAGCTGGATCTTGTGAAAAAAGGACAGTTCCCGGACTGGATGCTGAAAGCGATCGTAAATGATAAGAAAGTACAGCGTATGAAAGAGTGGGAAACCGCTGATGGTCTTGCTACTGAATTGTATGGAGCTTATATCAACGGAAGAACATGGGAACAGGAGCTGGATGATCTTAACCAGTACGAGAAGATCACGAAGGCTGAAGTTGTAAAGTTTGCCAATGATTTCTTTAAAGATAACTACGTAGTGGTATATAAAGAAAAAGGAGTGAATGATAAGCTGGTACGTGTGGAAAACCCGGGGATTACTCCGATCAAGCTGAACAGAGAAGCTCAGTCACCTTTCCTTAAAGATATTCTGAACACAAAGGTTGCAGAGATCAAACCAGAGTTTATTGATTATAAAGCGGCTATTCAGACTTCACAGGTAAAAGACAAGACGGTAAGTTTTGTGAAAAATAAATACAACGAAATTGCTCAGGTAAGTTATATTTTCCCATTCGGAACAGATAATGATAAAGAGCTTTCTGTTGCGGGAACTGTTTTTGAATATCTTGGAACGGATAAATATACTCCTGAACAACTGAAAGAGGAGTTTTATAAACTTGGAATCAGCTATAACGTAAGAACATCTAACGATCAGATGGTGATCTCTCTAAGCGGTCTTGAAAGCAACATGAAGAAAGGAGTGGAGCTTATGAACCACTGGATGACGAATGTAAAAGCAGATAAGGCTATCTACGGACAGACTGTAAAAACAATTCTGGAGTCCAGAGCATCCGCTAAGAGAGACAAAGTGAGAATTATGTCAGCACTTTCAAGCTATGCCAAGTATGGTAAAAATTCAAGAATGACGGATATTGTTTCCAAAGAGCGTCTTGAAAGCATTGATGTTACAGAGCTGATGAAGAAAGTAAAAACTCTGAATCAATATCCTTATCAGGTATTCCTTTACGGACAGGATCAGGCAGGTTTAGAAAAAGCTGTAAAACCTTATATTTCCAATACAAGCCTTCAGCCTGCAAAAGCTAAGGAATATGCAGAGCCGGCTACAACAGGTAAAGTATATTTCACAAACTATGATATGGTACAGATGGAGATGGCTAAAGTGGCAAAAGGAAGTAACGTAAATCTGAACAACTTCGGAAAAGCAAACGTTTTCAACGAATATTTCGGAAGAGGTTTGTCTTCTATCGTTTTCCAGGAGATCAGAGAAAGTAAGTCACTGGCGTATACAGCGTATGTTTCTTATGCTAATGCTTCGGAAAAAGGACATGCGAACTATATCACCAACTATATCGGAACACAGTCTAATAAGCTTCCTCTGGCAGTTAATGCAATGAATGAGCTTATGGTAGCACTTCCGCAGATCCCTGCACAATTTGAAAATGCTAAAGGTTCTTCATTGAAGCAGATTGCGTCCAACAGAATCAACAGAACGAATATTTTCTTCAATCAACTGGCTCTGAAAAAATTAGGGGTTGACTATGATATAAGAAAAAATATTTATTCTGAAATTCAAGGGTTGACATTGCCGCAACTGACAGGATTCTACAATACGGAAGTGAAGCCTGTACAATACAATACAGCCATCATTGGTAAGAAAGAAAACCTGAATATGGAATCGATCAACAAAATGGGAGAATTCCAGGAAGTGTCTCTTGAAGAGATCTTCGGATACTAATCTTTTAGTTCAGATCATACATAAAGTGGAGCAGCAATGTTCCACTTTTTTATTGGTTTAAACACTTTTTCTCTGATGGTAAGTGTTTCACGGATTTGAAGAATGTTTCACGTGAAATAATTCATTAATGAATGAAGTTTTATGCTTGTTATTGTGTTGATTATCAATTTATTTTGAGCTTTTTTTACCAATGCGAAGCAAATAAAATTATTGTTTTTCATAGCTGCTTTGCTGTATGTTAATTCAATAGGGGTGGGCTTTAGCCCACTTAAAAATTAACAAAAAATCCATTGGCTTTAGCCTAACCCTATTTTTAACCCAGATGTTTCAAAGGGGCCATAGAAACAAAAAAGCTGCACAATAATGTACAGCTTTTGTATTGTATTTTGAATTAATTCATCTTACGATTTCACCTCCTGAATAAACAGATTGATTTCAGCTCTGATCAGCAATTCATCATTATTAAAGGTCTCGCAGAAGATGTGGCATATATTTTCAAACTGGGAAATCAGTGATGCTTTTGAAATGATCTTGTCATTCACTTTAGGAAGGGCAAACACCTCAATTTTCTTGATATTGGTAATGAAGCCTATCACCTTGGTATCCGCTTCCGGATTTTCGAAGAAACTTTGTCCCAGAATAGAAGAGCAGGTCTGAGCCAGATTTTCAATAAGGCCGGCCTCCACAAATTCATTGTTGTGAACAAAGATATTATCCTCTTTTATTTCGAAGGAAGTCACTACTTTTTCCTTGGTCAGTTCCAGGATATAATCTGCCATGAGCATCGGCTCACGATGAGGTAAAAAGTTGTGTATATTGATGATATTTTCTTCCCTGATTTCCATTAAAAGTTATTTTACAGCAGTTTTCATTTGAGATGTTGCGATCACTTCACCATTCAGCCTTGTAACGATGTCTACCAGCGTTACTCCCATTACTTCATTAAGGATCGTTACCTCCGATTGTAGCCGATCTCCTGTTTTTGGCAGTATCTCAGCTTCAAAAGATTTGATGGCTCCAATGTATCCCGTAGGAGCATCTTTTCCCAGCAGATAATATTTATATCCGGTATGAAGCGCCACACTTTGCGCCTGGTGCTCAATAAGACCTGATGCCTGAAAAATTCCATCCTGAACAAAAAGATTGTCTTCCTGTATTTCAAAACCTGAAATAAGATGATTTTCAGAATATTCAGACAATTCCTGTACCATTACAAAAGGTGCTCTTTGCGGAATAAGACTTTCTACAAAATCTTTATCAGAGGTTGGCAGTCTGTTTTCCATTAGCATACCGTTAATAAAGCACAAGAATAAGCAAATCTTCCACTTTCAGGAACGCAAAGAAGTACTTTTTCTCCTTTTTTCAGGGTTCCTGAATTCATCAGCTCTTCTAAAGCTACAAAGATGGAACCGGCCCCGATATTTCCGATGTCAGATAAGTTGTAGAACCATTTTTCTGCAGGGAAGTCCATTCCTTTTTTAGCGAACTCGTCTTTCAGGCCTTCTTTGAAGTAACCGGAAGAGATGTGAGCCAGTACATGGTCAATTTTTTCAGGATCTAAATTATGCTTGTCAAAAGAAGATCTTAAACTCTCAGCTCCTTTTACCAGAATATACTTATCCAGGATTTTAGTGTCTTGTTTGATGGCAAAGATCGATTGTTTCAGCCATTCATCAGATGGGTAGTCTGCCCATGATTTAAGGCTTCCGTCTTCCTGCTTGTCACATCCTGCGTACATACACGCTTCGATCTCGTGAGCATAGGAATAGAAATCAATAAACTCTATTTTTAAAGAAGTACTGTTTTCTCTCGGTTTGTTTTGCAGTAAGAAAGAACCTGCTCCGTCAGAAAGCATCCATCTCAGGAATTCTCTTTTGAAGGCGATGATGGGTCTTTCTTCCAATAATTTTAAGTTTTCAGCTTCATGGTTGAATTTATCTGCTGTCATCCATGCAGACATTCTTTCGGAACCTGCACATACTGCACTTTCCTGTACACCGGCTTTTACAGAAAGGAATCCATAGTTAAGGGCGTTCATTCCTGAGTTGCAAAGACCAGTTGCTGTATTGATTTCAATAGATTTACCTATATTCAGTTCTCCGTGAACCATAGAAGCGTGTGACGGCTGTATCTGGTCCGGAGAAGTAGTTCCTACGGATAATAATTTCATATCTTCCTTTTTGAAATTTTCATCAAAAAGTCCTTCGATCGCTTTTGCTGTAAGCTGCGCATTGGTATGCGTAGGGTTTCCTTCTTTATCTAAAGCGTAATATCTTGTAGTAATTTTATTGTTTCTTAAAATAAGTGATTTTGCTTTAGAAGGTGCGTCATTGATAAGCCCAAGATAAGTCTCCATTTCAGCATTCGATACCGGCTCATTGGGTAAATATTTTGAAGCCTTTGTTATAAATACGTCGTACATTCTATTTTAAATTAATTCCTTGTAAATATCGTTTTTGTTTTTGTCTTTTAAACCAAAATATAGGGGTTGTAAGCAGGTGTAATACTAACACGACAGGTGAGATAATCCATATCGCAGCCATCAAATATACCTTAAAGAATTTTATCAGCAATGGACGTTTGTCTTTTTTCTTGATAATCAGATTAGACCATATGGTGAAAATCTTGTTCCCTACCTTTTCTACACGCACCAGAAACGGGCGGATTTCAACAGCTCCGTTGCTCACCAGATCCGGTTGTAAGTTGCTCAGATCATTAGTTTTGAAATGCTTTTTAATGATTTCACCATATTTTACAGAACCGGCGATCTCTTCGTCAGAAACTCCGGCGGCCGGAAGCAGTCCGGATTTTTCTTTCTGTCCTTTGGTCAGCCATCGTACAATGGTCAGAACACTGGTATAGTTGTCATGTCTGTCTACCAGAGCAATATTTCCAACAAGTTTGGCTTTGAGATCTTTTAAATAAACCTTCAGTTTCTCCTGAGAGAGCATCCACATATTTCTCGTTCCGGAAATGGTAATGACAGGAGTATCTTTAAGGATCTGCTCTGCATAGCCGCTCTTAAGGAACGAAATGATCGGGATAGATGGTGTAAGGAACCATACCTGGTATCCAAACAGGATGAGGTCATACTTTTTGTTCAGTATTTCATCTGAAGGCGGGTAGATTTCTTTTGGGATCTGGAGATAGGATTCAGGAAATGTGTTGAAAAAGACATCTCCGGGCCATGGATAAGGAAAATCTTCTTTCAGCTGAATGTTATAATAGGTCACGTCATATTCCTCCTTCTGAGCTTCAAAAGGACGGGTTATATTTCTCACAATGTCTTCAAGTTGTCCGGTTTGTGAATAATATATGACAAGTATATTTTTCTTCATTAGTTTTCTTTAGCGTTTACAAAAATATGTTTTTCATATTTATTATTTAGTTTTAAATACTTTTAGTGATTCAGAACTAAATTCTAATGCATAATTTTCATTCTCAAATACGGCATTCTTTGTATTCACAAAAATGATAGTCTCAGGGAGTATCTTTATATCATTGATCATAAAGTGATCATCTGAAATCAATAGAACATCAATGCTTTTGTTGACCTCCGACCATTCTTTTATATAATGCAGCTTCCTTCTTTTCACCAGATAACTGTGTGCTGCGGTAGCTCTCTTTTCATCATCTTTGATGAACGAGAAAATTCTTCGGCTGGCCTGGTATAAAGTGAGTAAAACATCTTTTTGACCATAATCATCCGCGATATGAAGAATGTTGGCTTCATTGGGGATGTGTTTATTAAGCTCAAAGTATACCGATTTATTGGTATTGAAATCTTTTTTGACTTCCTTCACCACATCACTGTCTTTATATAGAAAACTCAGGAATAATTTTTTCTTAAAATAATTTTCATCCTCAATCTCTTCTCTCAGTTTGGCAAACTCTTCTCTGAAATAAGCATTGATCTTTTTAGTCCTTTCAGAATAATTTTTACCAAAACTCATGTCATCCTTACTAATCCTGTTGCCTACTTTTACCGTAATGCTGCCGTCGTAGATGATGAAATCCCCTTTGGGCAATACTTCAGAATTTCCGTGGATATAGAGAGGAAGTACATCCAGATCAAATTGTTCAGCAAGGTAAAATGCCCCTTTATGGAATCTTTTGACATCATTGGTGTAAGAACGTTCGGCTTCAGGAAAGACGACCAGAGAATACCCCTGTGCAATTTTTTCTTTCAGCTGCTCCATTCCGTTTTCGATTCCCTGTGAGACAGGATAAAAACCAAGTGCTCTTACCAGTTTTCCGAAGACCGGGGATTGATAGACCCAGTCATTGACCAGATAGATAATCTTGTGGGTCGCCATTGCAATAGCCAGCGTATCCAGGAAAGAAGTGTGGTTGGCAATAATGACTGCCGGTTTGCTGAAGTCTTCATTCGTATTTCTGATCACTCTTTTTCTGACAAAAGGGGTTAAATATAATACTGATGTTAAAAACTTAGCGAGAATTAATTTAATAATATCTAATGTTCTCCCTTTGGCGTTTTTAATAAAAATACTTCCGAATGCGGAAAATACCATTCCACCCAATCCATAATACGAAAATGAGAAGATGGCTCTTAAAAGTAATCTTAACGTAATCGGAGAAAGTCCTTTCTTAGCCCGGTTGGTTATAAAGAATCTGAACCAGAACGGATATAGGGTAGAGGTAATGACAATTACGGAGAACATTCCGATCAATGCAACTAAAGCTAATGAATGTAAAGCCGGATGTTTGGCAAAAATCAAAGAACCGATTGAAAGAATAGTGGTAAATACAGCCAGAATAATGGAGATTCTATACGTAGGAAGCTCATTCTTTCCTGTGGTATGCTCTTTCTGCATGGCCTGAGTCAGGAAGATACTGAAGTCATCTCCTACACCAAATACCAAAGTACATACTACCGTACTGAAGATATTCAGTTCCAGTCCCAGGAAATAAAGAATCCCGGCAGTAACCACTCCCGTTAAAACAATCGGGAACATGGTCAGTATGGTAAGCTCAAAGTTTCTGAAGAAAACAATGATGGTTATAATAATAGCCAAAAGTGAATAATTGATCAGAGTACTGAAATCCCTTTTCAGAAGACCCAGGAAGTTTTCATTCATCTGCTGGCGGTCGATGGCAAGAGCATCATGCTTCTTTTCAATATCTTTAATGAAGGCATCTCTTTTATTTTCATCCACTTTTACAACATTCGAAACCGTGTAGAATCCATTTTCATTGCTCATGAATTCTGAGATCTGAAGCGCTTTTACCTTTTCATAGTCTTTAAGTCTTAAAGCAGTATAATTTTTATTTAAAATACCATTGAAATTGTCAAAAGCAGCACTGTTGAACCCAAATTTACTGCCATTCCCCACAAGCTCAGCAATTGTCTGATTCTTTTTATTGGCATCCCAGAAGCGTTTCCATTCGTCAATTTTCTTCTGCTGATCCTTTTCAGAAAGAACAATGTTTCCAATGGAGTTGTAGCTTAGTATTTTTCCTTCTTTCTTTTCTTTTTCAAGGAAGTTGCTCAGCTCAGAGTTTCTGGCCAATGCTTCCTCTTCAGAATTTCCGTAAGAGATGGTATAAATAGATTTTGAAGTAATGTCCGATAGCTTCTGAAGTTTGGCTTCACTGATCTTTAGATCTTTTGGAATATAATTCAGATCGCCAATATCTTCATTGAACCCTACATGCCTGAACCCAAACAGACAGATCAGGATGATAACTGAACAGCCAATAATAAGCGGCTTGTTTTTCTCGTACGGATAAGACCCAATCCTGTCAATAAAGTTGGTATTATGTTTTTCTTCAGAGTTTTTAGGTTTATAAAGCTGGGGCACAATGATCAATGCTGTAATTGACGAGAGAATAACCGTAATAGCGGCAAAAAGACCAAGATCTTTTAAGGCTTCAGAGCGTACAAAAACAAGACACAGAAAGGAAACGGCAGTGGTAGCACTACTTAGGATGATAGGCTGGGTGATCTCCTTGTAAAGTTCTTCAATATTATTATTGTGCTTATAATGCGTTAGAATATGCAGGGCATAATCAATAGTGATTCCGATCAGAATGGCGCCCACACTCAAAGAAATTGCAGAGATTTTATCTTTGATGAAATATAAGATCAGTAAGGCCAGCAATACAGAAAATACCGTTGGAAGAAAAACAATGATGGGTGTAAAAAAGTTCCTGAAATAATAGATCAGAAGGATCAAAAGCACCGTCATAGAAATCACCACCGTATTCTGGATGTCTTTTTTGATCTGCTTGGCATTGGCAACCGCAATCACCGGAGAACCAAAATAGCTGATCTCTGTTTTTCCTTTGAATTGCTTATTGAGCTGATCTTTTATGCTGTTGAGTTGGTCTACAAAAAACTCATTGGCTTTCGTATCGTTGCTTTTGTTTTTCGGATCAATGAAAAGCAAAAGATTTTTCCCGTCTTTGGTTACAATATAGCTGTCTTCCAGTTTGAAGTCTTTGCTGATATTTAAAGCATTTAATTTTTTTATTCCCATGAAGGTAAGCCCCAGAGGATCCTTTTTGATGAATTCTTTGGTGACAAGACTTGTTGGAGATGCCAGTGAAATATAATTGTTCTCTACCTGTTGGGCGATGCTGTCTTTCTGAAGCTTCCGGTCAATCTCCTTATAATCATTTTCATTCAGGAACAAAGGAAGGTTCTGGCTTACGAAATCAAACGTTTCGGAGATTTCATTATCATTTACTTTTCCCTGAACAGAGCCTATGTATTTCTGTAAAGGGTCTATTTTCTGCAAAAAAGTATCTGCCGTTTCAGAGAGCTGGAAGCTGTCTTCATTAGATTTGTTCTCTATAATGACAATGATCTTGTCTGAAAAATTAAGCTGCTTGAGAACCTTTGCTGTAAGATCTGATTTTTCATTTTTGGGAATGATCTGATTAATATCCTCTTCAAAATTGATCTTTGAAGCAAAGAAAACGCATAATGCGGCAATTCCCAGGGCTGTAAATACAGTGAGAATTTTGTTTTTGGAAATCAGATAATATAAAAATATAAAAAAGCGATGCATTACATTTGAATCAAGTCTGCAAATTTAAATTTTTAAGAATTAGTGCAAAAGAGTTAGACGATAAGTTTTAGCTGAAAATCAATAAAATATTCTAGGCAGAAAGAAAAAAAACTCTACTTTTGCAAAAGTTCCCCTTTAACGAAATGTATTTTAAACCACAATTATTATTAAAAAATAAGAATCTGTTTTAGATATGTTGAAAAAAAATGATGAAAAAATAAACGGATTTCTATTTGTGATAGTGTTTCCGCTTCTGTTGCTTGCCATATCTTATTATGGGTTTGAATCTTCCTATACACGGTTGAAAACTTCAGCAAAAATACCAGACCTTCCATTTTTTTCTGTTTATGATTACAGAATGATTCCAGACATCTTCAGTGTGCATCTGAAAGAACTGATGTATCCCCTGATCAATGGGCCTTTTTCTTTGAAGTTTTTCACTTTGTTAAATATTTTTATTTTGCCATATGAAAATTAAACCCACCTTTTATTTTGTATTCTTATTCCCCATATTTTTTCAGACAATGGCTTATTATGGGTATGAGTCATCTTATTATCCCTACAAGACTCAGATAGCTCCCACAGAATGGTATTACAAAGGTATTTATCAGTATCGCTTTCTTTCCCGTGATGCGGTAGATATGATTACGGCATTTCTAAAAAAGATAATGACCTATGACGGTCTGCCTTTGAAAGCTTATATTCAGAAGAAGGGAACCTCATATTACCATGCTTTATTTTTATATAATACATTTTTTGCGGTGTTGGTGTCCTGGATGTTCAACCTGATCTTAAAAAATAAAACTTTTTTTCCTGACTTTGATGTGAAAAAGAGAATGGTTGTTGTTTTGATTATGACCCTGATCTCTGCATTCAGCCAGTATGTTATTGTTCACTATGATAATGCGGCCATATTTTTACTTTTATGCGGGTTTTATTTTTCATTTCAATATTTCCACAGTAATTATGCATTGAAGTGGGCGTTTTTATTAAATCTTATTATCCTTATTTCTACCTTGAATAGGGAAACAAGTTGTCTTAATATTTCCTTTTTAGGAAGTTTGTTACTGTTCAATGCCCCACTCAATAAAGAAAATATATTCAATGCCATAAAGAAACTTTTTGTTCCTGTATGTTCATTTATTTTACCTTATTTAATCCTTCGTCTTATCCTTCCCCAGCAGAAAGGAGATGATTATTATTTCTTTGAATCATTTACGTTATGGAGTAATCTGACGGGGATTAATCAAATTGTAGGCTGGCTGTATGCGCTTGTTTTTATACGGTTTATTTACTTTTTTATTCCAACCGTTGATAATCGGAAATTGGCAAATTATTTTTTAGTACTTTCTTTGCCTTATATTATGATGATCTGTTTGGTAGGAATATTATGGGAAACCCGTTTATTTATCCCGTTATTTTACGGATTGGTAGTTTTAGCTTTTTTTAATTTTAAAACGAAATCAGATCTTTTGGCTGAAAGGACCCTATAAAATGACAAAGTTTTCTTTGAGTTGATAAACTTTTATGGATATTGTAAAATGATTTTAAGAATAAGGACGAGAATAGTATTGGTTTAAGATCATATATTATGTATCATTGGTGTAATAATAGATTTTAATTATAATGAATGGATAGTCATAGATTGTTACTTTTCCGGATGAATCGTTTGTTTGGATTCCCGTTGCAGAAAATGATATTGAAAATGTAAGTAAAATTTTGTCTAATTCAATTTATAGAAATAATAATACCTAAAAAGAGAAAATGCTTCACCCTATATTTTTGTTCCCTTTTGCTATATTGCTAGTCCTTTTATTTAAGGCAGATTCCTTAAAAGATAAGGATACAAAATACATCTTGTATTTTGTTCTTTTTATTCTTCTGGTAGCTGCTGGAGGTCGGGATAATGTAGGGGCAGATTTTCCGGTATATAAGAGTATGTATAATGGTGGGTTTACTCTTTATACCACCTATATGGATATATGGAGGAAGGCCACATTTCAGCCCAATTCTATGGAAATTGAATGGTTGTACGTTCTTATCAACCGGATTTTATATGAGTTAGGCTTTCCTTTTTATGTCCTTACCTTCGTGATGGCAGCCATTTCTTTGACGCTTACCTATAAAATTATGGAGAAGTATTCCTACTATCCTACCTTTAGTATTTTATACTTTTTTATGCCTGTTTACTTCATTGTTACTTGCGGGCACATGAGACAAGGGGTAGGGGGAGCCATTGTTGTGTACAGTATATTTTATATTTTCGAACGGAAGCCTTGGAAATTTCTTTTTTTGATGTTTTTAGCATTGGGATTCCATAAATCTACCATTATTTTCCTTCCTGCTTATTGGCTTGTACGTCTTCCTTTTTCTCTAAAACACTGGTTGGTATTATTAATTATTTCCATAGCATTGGCCCCGTTTCAGGTATACCGTATTTTTGGAGATGCAATGGCTTCTATCACCCCGCAGGATGTAGCCAATGGATATACCGGATATAATACAGATAAATATTATGGAAATGAAATGCAGACAGGATTTTCTGACATCATGAATGTACTTCTTGTTGTTATTTTTTTACTGTATGATAAGGTTGGAGAAAAAAAGGTCTATTATTATGAATATTTTAGAAACTTAACCTTTTTTGGGATATGTCTTTTCTATATTTTAAGGGGGAATCAGATCTTTGCAACAAGATTGCCGGGAGTATATATTGGGATGGGGTTCTCTTTTATAATCCCCGGAATAATGTCAAATGTCTCAGTCAACACAAAAATGATGTTCAAGTCTTTCTTCTTCGCGTTTTTTATCGTTTTCTGTGTCCTTTTTTCCAGGGGAAATGCAAAAAGAGGGAATTTCACGTATGATAAATACAACAATATCCTTTGGAAATAGCTATTAATCTGTTTTCTTGATAAATTAAATCACCTAAAAATAATTATTGGGGGTATGACAGCACCTGTCAGTATCCGTATTTCTGCTTTCATTCAGTTTCAGAGAGTCTGATAGGGTTGCGGTTATCCCCAAATCAGATTAACTGATAATTTTACATCTATGATGGCTGATGAAAAATTCTATATCATTAAATATAGATCACCAGATGATAGGGTAAGGGGCACATTTGTAGGGTATTGTCTTATTTTGTATAGGCTGTTGTGGGAGGTGGTGAATCACTTCAATTGTTAAATTAAACCCGTTTAACAAAAAGTATATAATAAAAAAGCTTTACTTTTGCAAAAATTTTTAGTTAGAATGTCGAAAAATTTAGTAATCGTAGAGTCCCCGGCAAAAGCAAAAACTATTCAGAAATATTTAGGAAAGGATTTTGAAGTGAAATCCAGTTTCGGGCACATCCGGGACCTTCCTAAAAAAGGAATGGGTATAGACCTTGCCACATTCAGTCCTGATTACGAAGTTTCAGCAGATAAAAAGAAATTGGTAACCGAATTAAAGGCTGCAGTAAAGAAAGCAGAAATGGTATGGCTTGCTTCCGATGAGGACCGCGAAGGAGAAGCTATTGCCTGGCATTTGGCAGATGAACTGAAACTGAAGCCGGAAAACAGAAAAAGAATTGTTTTCCATGAAATTACCAAAAATGCCATTCTAAAAGCGATTGAAAATCCAAGAGATATTGATCAGAATCTGGTAAACGCTCAGCAGGCAAGAAGAGTGCTGGACAGAATTGTAGGTTTTGAAATGTCTCCGGTTCTATGGAAAAAAGTAAAACCCGGACTTTCTGCAGGAAGAGTACAATCTGTAGCAGTAAGATTAATCGTTGAAAGAGAAAAAGAGATCCGTGAATTCGTACCGAAAGCAAGTTTTAAGCTTGACGGGATCTTCTTAAATAAAGCAGAGCAGGAAATTGCTGCGAAACTGAAAAAAGATTTCGAAAAAGAAGCCGACGCAGAAAAATTCCTGGAACAGGCAAAAACTACGGAATTCAAAGTTCTGAATGTAGAAACCAAACCTGGTACACGTTCTGCATCAGCGCCTTTTACAACTTCTACATTGCAGCAGGAAGCTTCTTCAAGATTAGGATACAATGTGACCAATACAATGCGTCTGGCACAGAGACTTTATGAAGAAGGATTCATTACCTATATGAGAACAGACTCGGTAAACCTTTCTCAGGAGGCTATTGAAGGAGCTAAAAAGCAAATTATATCAGAATACGGGGCAGAATATTCTTCTCCAAGAAACTATACTACAAAATCTGCATCAGCACAGGAAGCTCACGAAGCGATCCGTCCTACCGATTTCGGAGTGAAAAGCATAGGAGATGCACAGCTGAATAAACTATATCAGCTGATCTACAGAAGAACGCTTGCTTCTCAGATGGCCAATGCAAAAATTGAAAAAACCGTTATTGAAATCGGAAACTCTTCATTACCTCACCATTTTGAAGCACAGGGAGAAGTGATCATTTTTGATGGTTTCCTGAAGGCCTATGGAATTGTGAAGACAGAAGATGATGATGAAGATAACAACGAAAAACTATTGCCAAAGGTAAAAGTAGGTGAAGTGTTGGATTATAAAACCATTACAGCTACCGAAAAATTCACTAGACCGAGTGCAAGATATACCGAAGCTGGATTGGTCAGAAAACTTGAAGAATTAGGGATTGGTAGACCTTCTACTTATGCACCTACCATTCAGACCATTCAGAACAGGGAATATGTAGATAAGCGTGAGATTGAACCGCAGACCCGTGAAGTGATCAAAATGTCTTTGGTAAAAGATAAAATCAAAAAAGTAGTCCTTGACGAAAAATTCGGCGGGGATAAAAATAAATTCATTCCTACAGATATAGGAGAGGTTGTTAATGATTTCCTAACCGATAACTTCAGAGAAATTCTGGATTACGGATTTACCGCAAGAGTAGAAGAGGGATTTGACGAAATTGCTAACGGTGACCAGAAATGGAAGGAAATGATGACGGATTTCTATTCAAAATTCCATCCAAGAATTGAAGATGTAGAAGAAAATGCAGACCGTGCAACAGGAGACCGATTATTAGGGGTTGATCCGAAGACCGGAAAAAATGTTCATGCCAGAATCGGAAGATTTGGGGCAATGATCCAGATCGGTGAGACGGATGATGAAGAAAAACCAATCTTTGCTTCTTTGATGACAGGGCAAAATATTGCAACCATCACTTTTGAAGAAGCTTTGGAACTTTTCAGATTACCTTTTGACCTGAGTGAAGTTGACGGACAGCCGGTTTCTGTAGGAGTAGGTAGATTCGGTCCTTATGTGAAATGGGGAGATACTTATATCAGCATTCCTAAAGGAGAAGATCCGCTTTCTGTAGATCAGAAACGTGCAGAGGAAATTATCAGTGAAAAGAAAATTGCTGATGCTCCGATCGCCACATATAAAGGAGAGCCGGTAACCAAAGGAACAGGAAGATTCGGACCATTCATCAAATACAGAGATATTTTTGTAAACGTTCCGAAGAAATACAATTTTGATAACCTTTCTCAAAGCGACATCAATGAACTGATCGATGCTAAACTGGAAAAAGAAGCCAACCGATACATCCAGCAGTGGGAAAAAGAAAAAATTTCCATTGAAAACGGAAGATGGGGACCATTCATCAAATTTGGAAAAGCGATGTTCAAAATTCCGAAGAAAGCAGATGATACGAAGTATGAAGGAGAAGAGTTGAAAGAAATTTCGCTTGACGAGGTCAAAAAGTGGATTACAGATCAGGATCCTAAAGCCTTTGCCGAAAAGAAAAAGCCTACCGCTAAAAAAACAACCGCAGCAAAGAAAACGACAACAGCAAAGAAACCTGCTGCTAAAAAGAAGTAATCTTAAAACAATAATACAAAGCCGTTAACAACTCCTGTTAACGGCTTTTTTATGAATAAAACCTGTCATGATTTACTCAGTTGTGGCGTTTTTTTGTATGTTTGTTACCTCAAGCAATTAATAAATTATCACATTTCAAATTAAAATATGGATTTCGAAGACTTTATCATTTCACCAAGAAATTTCAAAACAGAAAGCTGGCAGATAGGAAATCGGATTGCAAAAGATATTAAAGAAGACAGCATTGTTCTTTTGTTTGTATCAGACTACAGAGGGTCTGGCGGAGATGCGGAAGTACAGGATTTCACTGCGGTAAGAAAGGAGTTTTATAAGCTTTCACAGATGGATTTTGAAATTCCTGTAGTAGATCTTGGAGACCTGGTGTCAGGAAAATCTGTACAGGATACCCATTATATTTTACAGGAAGTATTATCGGCGTGTCATTATAAAAGAGCGATTCCGGTGATTATCGGAGGTTCCAACGACTTTGCTTTTTCATTGTTTTCTGCGTTGAACTTTCATAAGAAAAGTATCAATTATACTCAGATCAGTAATATAATCTCCCTTCAGCAGGGGGAAACCATTAATGAACATACTTTTTTAAGTAAAATTTTAGGAGCCAAGAGTTTCTCTATTAAAAATTATCATCACCTGGGATACCAGAAACATCTGAATGAAATGGATTCCATAAGGTTGATCAAGGAAGTGGAATTTGATATTATCCGTCTTGCCGAAATGATGAATTCTACAGAAAAGACCGAACCATTCTTTAGGAAAGCAGATCTGGTGACCGTAAATTGTGATGCCATTGAGAGTTTCAGTGAACCTTTTTCTATGAATCCACAGGTAAACGGATTGAACAGAAGAGAAATCTGTGCCTATATGAAAGAGATCGGGCTGAGTGAAAATCTAAAATCCGTAGGAATCTTTAATTACAATATTTATTCGGAAAATCAGCTTAACCATCAGCTTTTAGCACAGATGCTATGGTACCTTATCGAAGGGATCAATATCCAGCAAACCCATCCTAAGGAAAGACATTATGAATTGTTTTATGTTCTGATTGATGACAGACAATATGCATTCAAGCGTGATACTTTCAGTAATTTGTGGTATTTTGGCGACGATGAAAATATAGAAAACTGCATTCCATGTTCCAGGAAGGATTTTGATGAAGCCAAAAAAGGCTGGCTGAATGCACGACTGACGAAATTTTAATGTATGACAAACGTTCCCTCAAAAGTTTCCATCATTGTTCCCGTTTATAATGTCGAAAATTATTTGACAAAATGCCTGGACTCTCTTATCGGGCAGAGTCTTCAGGATATTGAAATTCTTGTGGTGAATGATGGAAGTAAAGACAGATCTGAAGAGATCATCCAGCAATATGCCGGGAAATATCCCGGGAAAATAAAAGCTTTCAGCAAAGAAAACGGAGGTTTAAGTGATGCGCGTAATTTTGGTATTGACCGGGCAACCGGAGATTATATCGGTTTTGTAGACAGTGACGACTATGTGACGGAAGTGATGTTTGAAGAGATGTTCCTGCTGGCCGAAAAGCACGATGCTAAAATGGTGATCTGCAATATTCAGAAAGTAGATGAAAACGGAAAGGTGGTCCAAAAACTAACCCAGCTTCCCAATATGCCGGAAAATATTAATCTTGAAAACCATTTTTCGGTCTTTTCTGATGTCAGTTATTTTGCATGTAATAAATTATTTAAAAAAGAACTTTTTGATCAGAAGAGATTTAAAAAAGGAGTTCATTTTGAAGATATACAGCTTATCCCTCAGCTTTTATTAGAATGTGAAACCATTGCACAGACCCAAAACTACCATTATCAATACTTCGAACGTACCGATTCTATTACCAAAACCCATACGGAGAAAGGGCTTGATATGCTGAAGGCCGTAAAGGATGTGGAGGACGTATTTGCAGATTCGAAATATGCTCATAAAAAAGAGGAACTGAAAAACTTTCAGATTTTTGAAGGAATTTATTCTTTTCTGGCTTATCTGGCGTTTGTGAAAAAAGAAGAATTATTTTACAAAATGTCAGACCAGCTGTCTGTTTTCATGAAAGAAAGAGAAATAAAAATTCAAGATATATTGAACTATAGTCGTTTTGGTAAGAATTATCTTTTATCTTTGCCATTGAAGAAAAAGATTTTTTATCTGTTATTTTTTGCCGGACAGAAAAAACTGATAAGAAAGTTAATATAAACACAAATGTAAGTACTATTGTTTCGATCAATAGGAAATGACCTTGAAGCTTATTTTTATAAGACTGCATTGATTGTTTTTATTGAAGAATACAAGTGCTGAATAAGAAAAGAATGAAAAACTTTGAATTGTTCTTAACCGGGTCGGGAATATCTATTTTCTACGTGAAAATAGGACTGGGCTTCGTGTTCTCCTTTTTAATTACTTTTTTCTCTATTCCTACTATCGTAAAGATTTCAAGAAGAAAAAATCTTATGGATGAGCCTGGGATAAGAAGTTCACATCTCAGAAAAATTCCTAATCTGGGAGGTATTGCCATCTTTTATTCTATCGGGATCTGTGCATCCATTTTTGCCTATGAGCTGTTTGATCTTTACAAGTTTCTGTTTGCTTCACTGATTATCCTGCTCTATATAGGGGTAATGGATGATATTGTGGTGATGCGGGCTTATAAGAAACTCGTTGCACAGATTGTGGTATCTTCATTGGTGGTAATTGGTTCAGACATCAGGATCAGAAGCTTATTCGGGATCTTTGGGGTGTATGAGCTGGAATATATTGTGAGTGTGCTGTTCAGTATTATTACATTTATTATCCTGATCAATGCGTTCAATCTGATTGACGGTATAGATGGTCTGGCAGGTGGATATTCTGTGATTTGCAGCGCTATGTTTGGGATAAGTTATTACCGGTTGGGAGAATATAACTATCCTTTGGTTGTTCTTTCTGTTGTAATTATAGGGACTGTACTGGCATTTTTGTATTACAATCTGTCGAACTACAGAACCAATAAAATATTTATGGGCGATACCGGGTCTATGTTGCTTGGCTTTTTACTGGCCTTCACTTCCATCTGCTTCATCGATATTTTCATTGATAAAAAACTGGTGGATGTGCCAAGGTATCATTTGCAGTCAGCCCCTGTAGTGGCAGTAGCAATTCTGATCCTTCCGATTGTAGATACGCTGAACGTAATCATGGTGAGGCTTTACAACAAAAAATCACCATTCGATGCAGATAAAAATCATATTCACCACAAGTTGTTAAAGCTTGATCTTACCCATAGAAGATCTACTTTTTATATTATCCTCTATTATCTCTTTATCGTATCAGTTGCTTATTACTTCAGACATATCAATGTCAACTTACTACTGCTGATCGTTCTTGCACTAGGCTTTTTCGGTGCTTATCTGCCGGATTTGATATATAAATTAAGAAATAACCAGAATTAACAATTAAATATTACTTTTGTAAACAATATTCAAATATGATGAAGAACTTTAAGTATTTATTTTTAATATTACCCTTTTTACTTACCTCGTGTATCACAACAAAAGATGTGAGATATTTGCAGCCAAGCGAAAGTCTTGTTATTAACGAGGAAGGTCTTGTTCCCTACAACATTCCTGTTTACAGGATTACCAAAAATGATATTCTTAACCTGAATATTGTTACAACTCCCAAAGGAGATGCTGCTCAATTTTATTCTTCTTATAATACATCCGGAGGAATAAGTAGTGGTGTAACAATAAGTCAGGCCATGTCTGGAGGTGGGGTTGTAGGTGGTTCAGGAGCTGGTTCAGGAAGTACTAGAGGTGGAAATATGAACTTCTATTTTAATGGACTGAAAGTAGATGCCAATGGAGATATCAATGTTTTTGGAATAGGCTATGTAAAAGCTGAAGGAAGAACGCTTGATGATATTACAAAAGAAATCCAGGCAAAAGTAAATGAAAATTTTCAGGAAGGAAAGTCAGAAGTACGACTAAATACAGATGGAATTACTTATTATATTCTTGGAGATGTAGAAACTACAGGACTTTCAGGAGAAAAAGTGGCTCATAAAAATACCCTTACCATTACAGAAGCTTTAGCGATAAATGGTGGATTAAACAGGACGGTTGACAGAAAAGAAATCGTAATCCGTAGAAAGCTCCCTGAAGGAATCAAAACGGCCAAAATAGATCTTACCCGTGATGACCTTATGAATTCTCCTTTTTATTATGTGCAAAATGGGGACGAGATCTACCTGAATACAAGAGGGAAAAGCTTGAACGGATTCGGAAAAGATCCTATTCAGACTTTGACTACAGGAGTTTCCGTAATTACGACTGCATTGTCTATTTATTTACTTCTAAAAAATCTTTAATCATGATTCCTGAAAAAGATACGCAAGTAGTAAAGAACGCGGCTCAGCAAGAAAAGTACGGATCGTTCGCAATGTTTGATATTGAGCACTTTTTAAGAAGATTACTTAAAAACTGGTATTGGTTTGCTTTTATGCTGCTTATTGGTTATGCTATTTCTTGGGTGTACAGTAAGTATTATGCACAGAATATATATGCTTCGAACCTGTCTTTAAGTATATCCAATAATACCTCAAGTTATTTTACACCCAACCAGTCTATTAACTTTATCTGGGGGCAGGGAGGTAATCAGGATGGAGTTTATCTGAAGAAAATGCTTCTTTCAAGATCTCATAATGAATTTTTAGTTAAAGAATTAGGTCTTTTTGTTAACTACTCTACCAAAGGAGCGATCAAGTCTACCTATCTGGATAAATATGATTCACCTGTTTTTCTTGAAATTGATAGAAAGCATCTTCAGCAAATCAACTATCCGATTACACTACTTCCTAAATCTAATGGTGCTTATGAAGTTGTTTTACCTGAAGAAGGTCAGTCTACCAGTCTGTATAGCTATGAAACGGAAGGTTTTCAGAATATCAATGCCTATGGAAGACCTGCTAACAAAATTGTGAAGATTAACGAATGGTATAACTCTCCAAATCTGAGATTTAAGCTGGTTAAGAATCCCGCTACAACCAAAATCAAACTTGATAATATTATTATCAATCTGAATTCTGTTAATCAAAGTGTGAATGAGATTGTATCTACCGTAGGAGTAGAGTTTGATAAAGAGATTGCTACAATCATGATTATTACCAAAAAAGGATTTAATCTGAACAGTACAGTCAATTTTCTTAATACTTCTGTTGCTGAATTACAGAAGAAAAGACTTGAAGATAAAAATATAGTTAATAAAAGAACGGCAACCTATCTACAGAGTAACTTGGATAACATCCGTAAGAAATTAGATTCAAGTGCTAGCGTTCTCAACTATTTAAAAACATCAGAAAAGCTTTATGATATTAAAGACAGAGATGAAAAATCCCTTGTAAAAATTAAAGAACTTGAGGCGAAAAAGGCTGATATTATAAGTAAAATCAATGCACTTAATACCATTAAGACAACCCTTCAGTCTCAGAATCTAGATAAAATGATTACAACCAATGCTGCCGGTTTTGAAGATGGTTTGTTTTCAGCTACTGTTTCAGAGCTTAAGGCTTTGTATGCCAAGAGAGCAGAGCTTGCAACGATCTACAGACCAAATTCAGAGCCTATGAAGGAAATCAACAGGCTGGTGAACGAGGCGAGAGTAGGCTCATCGAATAGCTTGAATAATTATTATACCAGATATTATAGCGAAATCAATAAACTGGATCGTGAGGTAGCAGAAGCCAATTCCGATTTATCTACTTATCCAGAGAAAGAAAGAAAATATCTCGATGCAGAAAGAGGTTATAATATGATTGAAGCTACTTATAACAGCTTATTGGGAAGACAGAATGAAACCCGGATGAGTGTAGCTACCAATCAGTCTGATATTACTGTTATCGACCCTGCAAAAAATTTAGGACAGGGACCGATAGGACCTAATGTTAAGATGGCAAAGACCATTATCATTTCAGGAATGCTCGTATTGCCACTACTTTTCATCTTAATTGGTGAGGCACTTGATAGTAAGATCAGAAATATTAAAGAACTATTAGGAGCTACAAAAATTCCACTTCTTGGTGTGATCGGTAACAATACCAATGAAAATATGCTTACTGTTTTGGAACAACCAAAATCATCAGTATCAGAAGCTTTCAGAGGAATAAGGGCCAATATAAGATTCCTGATGGAGAACAATGAAGGAAAAGGAAAAGTTATATTGATAACATCGTCCATCGGGGGAGAAGGGAAAACCTATATTTCCATCAACCTTGCCTCAGTAATAGGATTAAGTGATAAAAAAACGATCCTTTTGGGGATGGACCTTAGAAAACCTAAGATTTTTGGAGATTTTAATATTGATAACAAATACGGTATATCCAATTACCTGACAGGTGAAGTAAGTATTGATGCAATTATCAATAAAACTAAAATTCCTAACCTGGACGTTGCAACTTCGGGACCTATTCCTCCTAACCCGTCAGAACTTTTAATGAGCCAGAGAAACATCAGGTTTATTGAAGAACTGAAAGAGAAGTATGACTTTATCATCATAGACTCTCCACCGGTAGGTCTGGTAGCCGATTCTTACGAGCTGATGAAGCATTCTGATGCAAATATCTACGTAGTGCGTCATGAATATACAGAAAAGTATATGCTGAAAATGATTACAGAAAAGTACCATAATGATGAAATTGATCATTTAGGACTTGTTTATAACGATTATAACACAAAACAAGGCTATGGTTATGGTTACGGTTATGGCTACGGGTATGGCTATGGCTACGGATATTTTGATGAAGATAAAAATTATAAAGAACCTCTATTGATCAGAATCAGGAATCAGGTACAGAGAATCTTTAATAAAAAATAAAGCATTAAACCCCCATTTAATGGGGGTTTTTTCATACTTGATGTATTTTCATAGTATGAAAAAAAGAATATTTTTGACACTTTGTCGTTTACTTTATAACAAATTATGTTTTTTTGTTTATTTTTAACTAAACATTAAGATTATCATTAATATAAAAATGTTTTATATTTGCAAAAATTAAATTTTAAAATAACCATAAATCCATATTCTTTTATGAATAAAAAATTATTGTTTAGCTTCCTTGCCTTCCTTGGAGTGGTAAGTGTTAAAGCACAAAGAAACGAATTGGGAGTTCGTCTAGGTATGAGTAACCTAGTGGGAGATGTAGGAAGGACAAATTATATTTTACAAAAGCCGTTGGATTTAAACAGAGTGTCAGATTGGGGCATCCCTTTTTATGGAGGATTGTTATACAGATTTAATTTTAACCCGCATCAGACCGTGAGATTGGATTTAGGATACAACCAGGTCCAGTTTAGCGATAAAGCTGCGAAGGAAGACTATAGAAGAATTAGAAACTCATATGGAAAGAACAATGTATATGAGGCGAGTTTAATGTTTGAATATAACTTTTTCCCGGTAAACAATGAGCAGATAAGCATGGTGAGTCCTTATATCTTTGGAGGTATAGGTGCCTTGATGTTCGATGCTCTTAAAGCAACTCTTGTTCATGATTTCAAAAGAGATGCTGATGGAGTGGCTTTAGCTCCAAACAATGAAGTGGATTTTACAACCACTGCTGATTATTCTTTAGGGAAAAAAGTAACAATGCATATCCCTTTTGGTATAGGTTTGAAATATAAATTTAACCATACTTGGGCTATATTTGCAGAAGCTACATTCAGATATACATTGACGGATCAGTTGGATCATAGTAAGATCCTTTCCAAAGATGTGACGACTTCTTATAACAGCGATATTTTAGATCCGTCTACAGGAGCTTCATTATTGCAGTCAGGAAGTTATTATGCAGTTTCTAAAGAAAGAGAACAGGAGTTTATTAAAAAGAGAAAGATTGGAGATGACAGATCTAATGATTGGATGAATACATTCAGCTTAGGACTGACGTATTCGTTTGGAAGACCTCCATGTTATTGTGAATAATATGTCGTTGATTAAAGATAAAATAAATTCTGAGAATTTACCGAAACACGTAGCCATCATTATGGATGGTAATGGAAGATGGGCAAAATCTCGTGGCGAAGAAAGAACTTTTGGCCACAAAAATGCAATTAATGCTGTAAGAAATGCAATTAATGCCTGTAATGAGATCAATATCCCCTACTTAACACTTTATACATTTTCTTCGGAAAACTGGAATCGTCCCAGTGAAGAAGTGAATACACTCATGAACCTGCTGGTGGAAACCTTGCTGCTGGAAGCAGAAGAGATTTTCAGCAAAGGATTGAGAATGCATGTTATAGGGAATCTTGAAAAATTGCCGCCTCTCGTAAGCGAACAATTGCAACGTGTGGTAGAACTTACAAAAGAAAACACAAAAGGAAACCTTGTATTGGCTATTAGCTATGGCTCACAAAGCGAAATTCTCAATGCTGTAAAGAATATAAGTTCTGATGTAAAAGAAGGAAAAGTAGAGATAGAAAATATTGATGAAAAACTATTCGAAAACTATCTTTACACCAAAGATTTTCCTCCTGTAGACTTGTTGATCAGAACCAGTGGAGAAATTAGAATCAGTAATTTTCTTCTTTGGCAGATCGCCTACGCAGAATTACAGTTTTTAAATGTTTTATGGCCGGATTTCACCAAAGATATCTTCTTCCAATGTATTGTGGATTATCAAAACAAAGAAAGAAGATACGGACTGACCGGCGAGCAGATACAAGGCCAATAAATTTAAAGAAAAGAAAGACTCGATAAAATGAAGTTTAGACTATTACCCATCATTATGTTTGCTGCTTCTGCACATTTTTATGGACAAGTAACTCCACAAGACAGCACGAAAGTAAATAATGCTGTACACGCAGAAAATGAGGCAGGCACTTATACACTTAAAGACATCGTTGTAGATGGGGTAAAAAAGTATACACCAGCTCAGATCTTGAGATTTACAGGTTTGACCAAAGGTGAGAGTGTAGACATTCCGGGACAGAAAATCAGCAACGCTGTGAAAAAACTTTGGGATACCCAATCTTTTTCTGAAGTGGAAGTTTATGTTCAAAGCATCGAAGGACAGACTGTTGTTTTGAAATTTTATCTGGAAGACCTGAAAGAACTTGGTGAAGTAAAATTCACAGGGAGAGGGATCGGTAAATCTAAAAATGAAAAAATGGCTAAGGATAATAACCTTAAGCCGGGAACAAAGATCACCCAAAACCTGGTTTCAAGTCTTAAAACGAATATCCCGAAAGATTACATTAAAAAAGGTTTTGCAGATGCCAAAATCACGATTCAGGATAAAGTAAATGCAGGTGACCCTGCTTTGGTAGACTGGACGATCAATGTAGACAAAGGGAAAAGAATCAAGATCGATCATATTGAGTTCGAAGGAAACCAAAGTGTGACTGATAGAAAGCTTAGAAACAAAGCTTTTAAAGAAACCAAACAAAAACGTTTCGGTATCGGTGGTATTTTGAAATCTTCAAAGTTCATTGAAGATAAATATCAGGAAGATAAGCAGAGTCTTATCAGCTATTACAACTCCCTGGGGTATAGAGACGCAAAGATCGTTTCAGACTCTGTATGGAGAAATAAAAGAAACAACTACGAGATCAATGTAAAATTGAATGAAGGTAAAAAGTATTATATCGGGGATATTACATTCACCGGGAATACCGTTTATGCTACAGAATATTTACAGAGATTATTAGGATACAAAAAAGGAGATATTTACGATGCAGTAGGATTCAACAAGAAAGTAGGAGAAGATGGTGGTAAGGAAGATGATTCCGACATCAAATCCGTGTATATGAACAACGGATACCTTTTCTCAAACGTTACCCCTGTTGAAAAATCAGTAAACGGTGATGCCGTAAACCTGGAGATCAGAATCAATGAAGGAGAGCAGGCTACATGGAACAAAGTAACATGGCAAGGAAATACAACAACCCATGACCATGTCATCCTTAGAGCGTTAAGAACCATGCCGGGTGAGCTTTTCAAAAAGACAGAAATCAAGAGAACTTATTTTGATCTTGCCGGGATGTCTTTCTTTGATCCACAACAGATCGGACAGGACATTCAGCCGAACCAGTCAGATAATACCGTAGATATTAACTGGAAATTAGTAGAAAAAGGTTCTTCTCAGGTACAGTTACAGGCCGGATATGGAGGAAACAGCTTCATTGGTACTTTAGGACTTACCTTCAATAACTTCTCGTTGAGAAACTTCCTGAAATTTAAAGATTTCAGACCTGTTCCTCAGGGAGATGGGCAGACGTTCTCTATCCAGGTTCAGGCAGGACAATATTTCCAGAACTATGGAGTGTCATTTACAGAACCTTGGTTGTTCGGGACAAAACCAACAGCACTTTCTGTAAGTTTGAACAATTCCCGAGTAAGATATAAAGATCAGTATGGTACAGACCAGAAATTGAATATTTTCTCAGCATCAGTAGGATTAAACAGACGACTGAACTGGCCGGATGATTATTTCTCACTATATACAGGTCTTCAGTTCCAGAAATATGACTTTAATAACTATGCATTCCAGTTTGGAAATACAACAGAGTACAACGGAAATGCAAACAACTTCAGTATCAACCTGGGACTAAGTAGAAACTCAGCAGGTATTGACCCTATATTTCCTACAGTAGGATCCAATATAGAGGTTTCTGCAAAGCTGACTCCTCCATATTCATTATTCAGTAAGAAAGACTATTCTTCAATGTCTCCTATTGATAAGTATAAATGGATGGAATTCTATAAGATCAAATTCAAAGCAGATGTATACAATGAGATCATAGGAAAACTTGTATTGAGATCTTCTGCAGAGATGGGATTCATGGATGGATACAACAGTCAGTTGGGAGCACCGCCATTTGAGAGATTCTATATGGGAGGTACAGGACTTTTCGGAGGTCGTTATGACGGTAGAGAATTGATTCCGTTAAGAGGTTACGAAAATGCAACCCCTGAAGGAGGTAGACCGGAAGATATTACCCAGGCAGGAGGGGGTACAATCTATAACAGATTTACTCTTGAATTGAGATACCCGATCTCAATGAACCAGACTGCAAAAATCTATGCCTTGACATTTGCTGAAGGAGGAAACGTGTGGAACTCTTGGAGTACTTATAGTCCATTCCAGCTGAAAAGATCAGTAGGAATAGGGGTAAGAGTTTATATGGGTGCATTTGGATTGATCGGATTCGACTTTGCATATGGATTAGATAAAACTATATCAGGAGAAGTATCAGGAACTAGACAGCACTTCTTGATGAACCAATCATTATAATAAACTATGAAAAACTTTAAAGTAACTTTCACACTCGTACTGCTTTTGATTTTCGGACTGAGTAATGCCCAGAAAATTGGAGTGGTGGATACTAATGAGATTTTAAATAAATTACCTCAGTATAAAGAAGCCGAAGCGAGGCTT
Source organism: Chryseobacterium sp. FR048 (assembly GCF_056844665.1). Taxonomy (NCBI): domain Bacteria; kingdom Pseudomonadati; phylum Bacteroidota; class Flavobacteriia; order Flavobacteriales; family Weeksellaceae; genus Chryseobacterium; species Chryseobacterium sp. FR048. Next base: position 35,017 of record NZ_JBXDSE010000019.1, read on the forward strand.
AATGCACAGATCGATACCTGGCAGTCAGAACTTCAGAATCTGCAGTCAGAATATGAACGCAAAAAAGCTGCATTTGAAAGTGAAAAAGTATTGTTGATTGGAGATCAGCTTAAACTTCGGGAAAAAGAAGTGGTAGACCTTGACAAAAATATCAAAACAACAACCAGCCTACGTTTTGGAGCCAATGGCGAGATTACAAAGCTAAGAACAAACCTTGTTTTGCCGTTCCAGGATCAGATCTGGGGAGCCATCAAAACAATGTCTGAAAAAAATGGGTTGGGCATAGTTCTTGATAAAAGCAATAACATTAGTGTCATCTTTCTTCAGGGAAAATACGATTATACCGAAAAAGTATTAACTATTTTACTGAAAGGAACAGATAAGAAAGAGAAAACTAATACCAAAAGTAAAAAGTAATTTTTTAAATTAACTTTTACTTAAATTTAAAATCTAAAAACAAATTAAATTATTTATTTACCAATTATGAAAAAATTAAGTGTATTATTTGCAGCAGTAATGATGGTTGTATCGGTAGGTATGGCAAAAGCTCAAAAAATTGCTACTTTAGATGTATTGGGAGTCCTTAATGCAATGCCTGAAAAGAAAAAAGCAGATGCTGATCTTAAAACATTCTTAGATACAAAACAAGCTGAGATTAAGAAAAAAGCTGATGCTGGACAGGCTAAATTAAAGCAATATACAGAAGAAGCTCCTAAAAAATCTGCTGACGAAAACAAAGCAAGAGAAGCTGAATTGCAAAAAATCAAAGAAGAAATCGATCAAATGCAAGACAAAGCTCAAAAAGACCTACAGGCTAAGCAAGAATTAGTATTCGGTCCAATTGAGAAAAAATTGAACGATGCTGTAGAAAAAGTATCTAAAGCAAACGGTTATGAATTCGTTATGGATGCAAACTCACCTGCATTCCTTTATAAAGCAGGAGCTGATGCTACTGCAGCTGTAAAGAAAGAATTAGGAATTCAATAATTTCAGCAAATTAACAAAGATTTATAAAACCAACCGTCTCTATTAGAGGCGGTTTTTTTATTTTTGCGGAATGGAAAAAGAAGTATCAACTACGGTAAAAGTCAGGTTTAGTGATTGTGATCCGATCGGACATTTGAATAATGTGAAATATCTGGATTATATGTTCAATGCCAGAGAAGATCATGTAGAGACATTTTATGGATTTACCTACGAAGAATATACTAAAAAAACAGGTTGTACCTGGATTGCAATTCAAAATGAAATTGCCTATTTAAAAGAAGTAAGATACAATACCCAGGTGGTGATAAGCAGCAAAACCATCGATGTTCAGGACAGAACGGCCAAAGTTGAAATTCTGATGAAAAGTCTGGATGAAAAAACAGTTCATGCCGTACTTTGGGTAACCGTTATTTATTTCAATGTGAAAACAAGAAGATCAGAAGTTCATCCTGCAGACATCAAAGAAATATTCGATAAGTTTTATGTGGATTTGATCCAGAAAGACTTTCAGTCGAGAGTTAAGTTTTTAAGATCCCAAAATGCAAAGAACTCTTAATATAAAGGTTTCGGGTACTTTGACAATTTAAAATTAATAATATAATCAATGAAAAAAATAGCAGTAATAGGAAGTAACGGACAGTTGGGAAACTGTATCAGAAAGATAGCTCCTGATTTTGAACTCGACTATGAGTTTTTATTCACAGATTCCTCCACGTTGGATGTGACCAATGAAGATCAGGTCAACGATTTCTTTTATAATAACAAACCCGATTACTGTATCAATGCATCAGCATATACGGCAGTTGACCTTGCCGAAACTGAAAAAGAGAAGGCTTTTGCGGTAAATGCTGATGGAGTGGCTTATCTTGCTCAGGCTTGTGCAGACTTTAAAACAACCTTGATCCATATTTCTACAGACTATGTCTTTGATGGAAATACCAATCTTTCGTATTCAGAAGATGATTTTACCAACCCTGTCGGAGTCTATGGAGCTTCCAAGCGAAAAGGAGAGGAGCTGGCATTGGAAATAAACCCTCACACTATTATCCTGAGAACGTCATGGCTTTACTCTGAGTTTAATAAGAATTTTGTAAAAACAATGTTGAATCTCTTTTCTCAGAAAGAAGAACTGGGAATCGTAGCCGATCAGTTTGGTCAGCCAACCAATGCAAATGATCTTGCAGAAGCAATAATGGAAATCATTCAGTCTCCAAAAAAGACCTATGGAATATTCCATTTTTCAAACTATCCGGAAACAACATGGTTTGAGTTTGCTGAAAAAATCGCCGAATTTTCAAAATCTTCCATCAAATTGAATCCTTTGACTACAGAGCAATATCCTACGCCGGCTAAAAGACCTGTCAGAAGTACGATGTCTCTTGATAAAATTGAAGAGATTTATAAAATAGAACTTAAGCATTGGGAAAACAGCCTTGAAGAATGCGTTGATACCCTTGCCCAACAATAGACTGATATGAAAAATGTAGCAATTATCCTTTCTATAATATGTGCACAGCTCTTTAATGCACAAAACGTTTATCTTTCCAAGGTTGAAAAAACAAACGATAATGCAGATAAGTTCCTTTATAAAAAGGAAAATGGGAGTACAGAAGCAATATATCTGGGAGAAGCAGAAGTTCAGGGATTTTCTAAAGATGATGCCACTGTGTTTTCTATGATCTATAAAAAGGCAAAAGAAATTGGAGCTAATACATTTGAATTAAAACCTTTTGAGAATGTCGATGGGTCTCCACAACCATTCAATCCTGCCAACTATAAAGTATCCTTATACTATACTCCGAAAGAGAAGGTGGCAGCTCAGCATGGAGAACTTTATATTTTTGCTTCTTCAGAAAAAGATCAGAAAATAAGTATCAACAGAAAAGACTATACCATCACACCGAGATCATTTTTAAAATTAAAAACAGTCTCCGGAGAAGTATATACCATTTCAACCAGGAAACTTTTAGGTTCTACCATAAAGATTCAGCCAAAGGCAGGTGAAGATACCTTGTATTTTCAGATCTCATCTGTAAAAGTTAAGCCGGATACTTCCGGAGTTGGTGGTCTGAACCTGAAATCAGGTGATATTATTGGTCTTGAAAAGTCTTATGCGGAATTTTTAAGTGTGATTTATAAAGAAGAAAAACAATAAAATAGTATTATATAAATAGCTAATGCCCGGTTTTAATGATAGCCGGGTATTTTTATATACTTTGTTTAAAATTTTTCCTACTCCTTCTCAGATGTTTACGCAAAAATATTATCCGAATATGAAATTTATGTTAAATAAACTTGCGGGGGAGGGGAGAAGTTTCTATCTTTGCCCCACTGAAAAACGAAAGCGGATCAGTAAGCGCAGAAGGGCTTTTAGATAAGCAGAAACAATATACTCTAAAGAAGAAACGAACGAAAAAAAAACTTTAAATTTTTAATCAATAAAAGTTGCGGGTTAAAAAAGAGTTTGTATCTTTGCAGTCCCAATTAAGGGAGCGTAGGAGTAGATGGATTAAGGGTTTTAGAGAGGTTAAGGTTAATAAAAAAAACTTTAAAATTTTCTTTCAAAACATTTGGTCAATTAGAAATAAAGTTTTACTTTTGCACTCGCAAATACGGAGCGACACTGACAGAAAGATTGCTTCGTTACAAAGCGGAAGATATAAAGATCATTGACATACAATATAACAACCAAGTAAGGAAAAACTAAAG
>NZ_JBXDSE010000020.1:0-16350 GCF_056844665.1 Chryseobacterium sp. FR048
TGTTTTTGGCACTCAAAGAAGATTTGTGTTTAAAGAAATCTGCATTGTTTCTTTGAGGATTGGTCTCCGTTTTTACGAAATCTTCACTCCGGCATGACCATAGCAGAGCGAGAAAGACTGCCAGAACAGACAGTCTGAAAATCATTTGTTTTCTCATTTGTTTTTGTTTTTTTAAGTTATTAAATATAACAATTATTCCAATATCAATGAATTATTCCAGATATTTCTGACCTGTTTTTTGGGAATCATAATCTATTTTCAGGTATTATCATATGCTGACTTCATTATTCTTTTTTTACATTTGCTGAAATTAAAATTCTACAGATCAAATGACCATTATCATTACAGGAACCTCATCAGGAATCGGATTTGCATTGGCCGAGTATTTTGGTAAAAAAGGACATAAAGTATATGGCTTAAGCAGAAAATATACAGAAAGTCAGTATTTCAAATCGATCCCTACTGATGTTACTGACAACACTGCTGTTCAGAATGCGATTGCCGAAGTTCTGCAATCAGAAACAAAAATTGATGTACTGATCAACAATGCAGGAATGGGAATGGTAGGTGCTGTGGAAGATTCTACGAAAGAAGATATTTTAAAACTTTTCAGTCTGAATCTGGCAGGAGCTGTGCAGATGATGAGTGCAGTTCTTCCGAACATGCGTGAGCATAAATTTGGAAAGATCATCAACGTATCCAGCATCGGAAGTGAAATGGGACTTCCTTTCCGTGGATTTTACTCTGCCTCAAAGTCTGCTCTGGATAAGGTAACTGAAGCGATGAGGTATGAAGTTTACCCCTGGAATATTGACGTATGCTCACTGCATTTGGGAGATATAAAAACCAATATTGCAGAAAACAGAGTCATTGCAGAAGTTTCCCAACCCTACAAAAAAGTTTTTGATAAAGTATATTCCCTGATGAATGCTCATGTGAATGACGGAACTGAACCATTGGAGGTTGCTGAATACATTGAAAAGCTTTTAGGAAAAAATAAATGGAAGGCTCATTATTATTTTGGTAAATTCGGGCAGAAGATCGGAGTTCCGTTGAAATGGATTCTTCCTCAGGGAGTTTATGAGAATTTGATGAAGAAATATAATAAACTGGATAAAAATTAGTTGATTGATAGGACGCATTTTCATTCTGCCCAGAATGAAATGCAGTGAAGAATCTTTTTGTACTTTTATAAAAATTCTTCATTCCGCTTCCGGACGATGTTCGTAAGTCTTTACTTATATTCAGAATGACAAATTGAAATTACTTTTAAAAATATTTTTTGTTCTGTTCTGCGTTTTTACCCAAGCGCAGAAAAAACAGTATTGGCTGATTGATACGGAAACCAAAGTCAGAAAAAAGGTAAAAGACTCTGTTTCTGCAGTAAAATTCCTGGATTCACTGGCTCAGAACAATTACTTTTTCACCCAGCTGAAGAATGTTAAAGTAAAGGGAGACAGTACAGAAATTTTCTATGACAAAGGAAAGAATTTCAACGAAACGTATGTGGATCTCTCAGATTCCATTGCTCAGAAGCTCAAGATCAGAAAAGATTTTTTCACTAAAAATTTAGATTCCACCAAGAAAAGCATCAACAAAAGCTATATTGATGACGGATATTCCTTCAGCAGGATCAAATCTAAATATAAAGGGCAGAAGAACGGTTTTCCTATTGTGGAACTGGACATCAACAAGAATGATAAAAGAACGATCGACGGCTTTGTTGTAAAAGGATACGAAAAGGTTCCCAAAAGATTCATCAAAAACCTGGAAAAGGAATTCAAAGGCAAAAATTATGATGAAAAGAATTTGATAGCCGTCAACAAAAATTTTCAGAGCCATCCGTTTCTAACCCTGGAGCGGCAACCTCAGACCTTATTCACCAAAGATTCCACCAATATTTACCTGTTCCTCGAAAAGAAAAAAACCAATACTTTTGACGGCGTCATCGGTTTTGGAAATGACAAGTCAGATAAATTTACCCTGAACGGAACCATGAATGTGAATTTCAGGAACATGTTCAATGGTTTTGAGACGATCAATCTATACTGGCAGAGAAACCCAGATAAAGGACAGAATTTTGACCTTCAGGTAGATATTCCCTATCTTTTCAAATCGAATGTAGGAATGAATGCAAAGGTGAATATCTACAGACAGGATTCTACTTTTGCCAATGTAAAATTCCTTCCCGCTTTCTATTACCATATCAACAACCGTAATAAAATCGGTCTCAGAGGAACTTTGGAAACCTCTACGATCATTGATTCATTATACGTTCAGGGAAAAGACTACAACAAAAAAGGGCTCGGAATCTGGTATGAAATGACGGAACCTACTGATATTGATCTCTTCCTTTACAAAACAAGGATCAATGCCGGATATGATTTCCTGACAACCACTTATTCGAAAGATAATACCAAAGCAACCCAGAACCAGTTTTATTTCTTCGGGGAGCATAATTATAATATTTCCGGAAACCACTTCCTGAATATCAAAGCTGAAGGAGCCATGATGGACTCTAAGGTCGAGTTTTCCGCAAACGAATTATACCGTTTCGGAGGCTGGAATTCTATGCGGGGGTTCAACGAAAATTCCCTCGCCGCCGACTTTTATTATTATGGAAGTCTGGAATACCGGTACCTCATCGGCAACCAGGCGTTTTTTGATGTCTTTGGACAATATGGGCAGCTCAATAACAAATCTTTGAATGTAAAGCCTAAACTCTACAGTGTAGGACTTGGGTTCAATTTCTTTATTCCAATCGGATTGATGAGTTTCCAGCTGTCGAATGGTAATGAATTTGGAAATCCTTTTAAATTCAATGATATTAAGATCCATTGGGGTATTCTGAGCCGCTTCTAAACGTTCTGTCAGAACTCTTTTTTCAGTTTTCAACGATAAAACACAGCCTTGCTCCTATTCCAAAAGAGAGCTTTGACAAAGTGATCAATCTGAAAAGTTCTAACCTCTTCAACAACTATGATACATACCATATAAAAAAGCAAAAAACCTTATACAAAAGTCTTTTTTCACTTTACCGTTTCATTAATTATCTCTGTTAAAAAATATTAAAATCGTATTTTTATTTTAATATCACATTAAACTTTACGTAATAGTGCCCGGCTAAATTTGCATTCAAAAAAATGAAGAAAGCTTTAGCTACGTTTGCAGTTTTTCTACTTCCCTTATACCTTACAGCTCAGGAGGTTGCTATCTCCGGAAATGTAAAATCTGAAAGCGGCACGAGTGTTTCCGGGGTAAATATTACCGATAAAAACACAGGAAAGACCGCTACGACAGACGAAAATGGTAATTTTACCATTTCAGCCAATCCTAAAGATATTCTGGAGTTCCTGGCTCCTGATTTTTCAGTCTACACCGTTGAGGTTTCTTCAAAGAAGCAATATTCCATTGTTTTGAAAAAGACCAATGAAAAGCAGATTGAAGGCGTAGTTATTACTGCTTTGGGAATTGCCAAAAAGAAAGAAAAGATAGGATATTCTACTCAGGAAGTAGGTACAAAACAGTTTGAAACGATCACGACACCAAGTATCGGTAATTTATTCTCCGGTCAGGTTGCCGGTCTTAGTGTTTCCAATCCTACCGGGATGCAACAGGCTCCTCAGTTTACGCTAAGAGGAAACTCCAATCTGGTTTTCGTCATTGATGGGGTTATTGTAGAAAAAGAAGTTTTCCAGAATTTAGATCCTAACAATATTGAAAACATCAACGTACTGAAAGGAGCTACCGCTTCTGCCCTATACGGTTCAAGAGGTCGTTATGGAGCGGTTCTGATCACCACAAAAAGTGCTAAAAAGAAAGGCTTTTCTGTTGAGTTTTCTCAAAACACCATGATTACAGGTGGTTTTACCAATCTTCCGAAAACCCAGACAGAATATGGAAACGGTTCTCACGGAAAATATGAATTCTGGGATGGAGCCGATGGTGGAGTGAATGACGGAGATATGATCTGGGGACCAAAATTTGTTCCGGGACTTCAGATTGCCCAATGGAACAGCCCGATACGGGATAAAACGACAGGACAGGTTATCCCTTGGTATGGTGCTGTGACAGATACTCAGTATAATGACAAGTCGAGATACGAAAGAGTTCCTATCGACTGGAAATACCATGATAATTTAAATACGTTTTTAAAGCCTGCAGTAATCAACAATAACAATTTTGCAATCAGCTATAAAAATAACAAAGATGTCTACAGACTTTCAGGAAACTTCATGAATTATGACGACAGGGTTCCTAATTCTTATCTTCAGAGATATGGAGTAAATTTCTCTTCTGAAAATCATCTTGGCGACAAATTGATCTTTGATACGAAATTCAATTTTACCCAGGCCTATACTCCAAACATTCCCAACTACGATTACAACCCGAGTGGACATATGTACACCATCCTGATCTGGATGGGAGGTGATGTAGACGGCAGAGCACTGAAAAACCATATGTGGATTCCGGGAAAAGAAGGAAGGGCACAGGCTAACTGGAACTATGCCTGGTACAACAACCCATGGTTCGGGGCTGAATATTATAAAAACCAAAACAGAACCAATATCATCAATGCGCAGACCGGTTTGGAATATAAGGCTACAAAAGATTTCTCTGTAAAAGGTAAAATATCTATTGTCGAAAACCATGTGAAAAGAGAGACTTTAAGTCCTTACTCTTATTTCAACTACAGTGCTCCAAGAAGTGGCGGTTATATTCTGAAAGACAATAAAACCTGGAATCTTAACTATGATGTACTGGCTACTTACAAGAAAAAAATATCGGATAATTTTGACATCACCGTGAATGCCGGAGGTTCCGCCTTCTATTTTAAAAATAATATCAATGAAACTTCCACAGACGGCTTGAAAGTTCCGGAAGTCTATACATTCGAAAACTCTATCGGATCGCTGAAAAAATATGCTTATCTGAAAGAAAAGCTGATCTACAGTGCCTATTCTACTATTGATATTGGGTTGTACAATGCGTTTTTCATCAATATCTCCGGACGTAACGACTGGTCTTCTACCCTTCCTAAGGCAAACAGATCTTATTTCTACCCATCTGCATCGATCAGTGCGGTGATTTCCAATCTGGTTAAAATGCCTGAAGCCATCAATCTGCTAAAGCTTTCCGCTTCATGGGCGAAAGTGGCCTACGATTTCCAGCCTTATTCTACCAGAAATTACTATCTGAACAATAAAGGAATCACATTCAACGGAAATCCTACGTATTACTATCCTACTACTCTGAATATTGAAAACTCGCTGAAACCTGAACAGACAAAATCTTATGAATTAGGACTAAGCGCAGGGTTCCTGAACAACAGAATTACATTAGATGCCACTTATTTCAGAACTCTGGATTATAATAACATTCTTGAATTCCCAAGCGCAGAATCATCAGGTTTCACTTCACAGTATGTAAACGGGAATGAATACACTACCAAAGGATTCGAAATCTCCCTTGGCCTGGTACCTGTAAAAACAGCTGACTTTACCTGGAAAACGTTGATCAACTGGAGCACGTATGAACAAAAGCTAACCTCCATCTATGACAATATGCCAAACTACAAGAATATCAAGCTGGGCGAAAGAATGGACAGCTATTATGATTATACATGGCAGAAGTCTCCGGACGGAAAAGTGATTCTGGATGCCAATTCAGGGATGCCAACAAGGGCTAATGCCCCAAGCAATCTGGGACATTTTAATCCGGACTGGACTTTTGGATTCAACAACACCTTCAAATATAAAAAGTTCTCTCTGAATATCGGAATCGATGGAAGTATAGGAGGTGTCATGAGATCGCAGGTTGTTGAAAAAATGTGGTGGGGAGGCAAGCATCCTAATTCTGTAGCTTACAGGGATCTTGAATATGCTAATCCAAAAACCTATTTCTTCGTACCGGATGGGGTAAACTACAATCCTACAACGGGGCTTTATACACCACATACCAAAGCCATCAGTTTCCAGGACTGGGCTCAGAACTATCCTTACCAGGCAAGGGTAACGCAGGCTGAGAGCGAAGAATTTGCGAACGTGTTTGACAGAACGTTTATCAAGTTAAGATCTGTTGTACTGGAATACGATTTCTCTTCATTACTCAACCCAAAAGGAATGGTAAAAGGCTTCACTGCCAACATTTCTGCTTACAATCTGGCGATGTGGAAAAAATCGAAGAACCTTTATTCTGATCCTGATTTCCAGATCAGATCGGGAAGAACGGATGATATTACGAATGATATTCAGGATCCGTCAAGTAGATGGTTTGGGATCGGGTTTAATCTTAAGTTTTAATTTAAAAGTAAGTCAATACAATGAAAAATAATATAAACAAAGCGAAAGGACAAAAAGGCAAAACAGCGAAATGGTTGATAAAATCCCTATTTGTAGGAGGTCTTATGACATTAGCTTCCTGTGAGTCTAATCTGGATAAAATCAATGAAAACCCCAATGACCAGGCCAGTATTGATCCCAAATATCTGCTGACCTATGTTGCCAAAGATGCTTTTCAGGTGAATGGAGACAATATGTATGCTTCAAGAATGATGATCGGTACTGACGGAGAAAATACGTATCAGTATCTGAAATGGAATGATGCTTCTTTTGAAGTCTATACCAAAGGGATTCTGAATACCGTAAAAATGATGCAGGAAGCCGAAAAGATCCATAATAAAAATTATGTGGCGATCGGTAAATTCTTCAGAGCGTATCACTTTTTTACAATCAGTTTAAAGGTGGGAAGTGCGCCTTATTCAGAAGCTGCCAAAGGTGAATTGGGAATTACACAGCCTAAATATGACAGCCAGGAAGCGATCATGTCCGGAATTTTATCAGAATTGAAAGAAGCCAATGATCTGATCAATACCAATGATAAAATTGAGGGAGATATTGTTTTCAATGGAGATGCTGCCAAATGGAAAAAGCTGATCAATTCATTCCGTCTGAAAATTTTAATCACTTTATCTAAAAAAACGACGGTAGGAAGCTATAATATTGCAACGGAATTCGCATCTATTGCAGGAAGCCAACCTTTGATGACATCTATTGCTGATAACGGGGCCCTTAAATTTGCAGATGCCGCAGACAGCAGATATACGATGTTCAACAACAGTGGATACGGGTCGAGTTTATATATGGCTGATTATTTCATCAACTTTTTTAAAGACAGACAGGATCCCCGACTGTTTACGTTTGCAGCACAAACAACCGGCGCCAAAGAAGCAGGAAAAGCGATCACAGATTTCTCAGCATACAACGGCGGAAATCCAATTTTATCTTATTCTGACAACGCTACTCTGATCAAAGATAAAAATATTTCTAAAGTCAACGACCGTTTTTATAAAGATCCTACCAACGAACCTTCTTCTATCCTGAGCTATTCAGAACTCGAATTTATTCTGGCTGAAGCTACAGCGAGAGGCTGGATTTCCGGATCTGCAAAAACCCACTACGATAATGCCATCAAAGCAAGTTTCAATTTTTACCAGGCTTATGTGAAAAATCCGGGACAATACTTCTCTGGTTTTGACGTGAACCAGTATCTTACGACTCCATTGGTTGTTTATAGTGATGCGGCTCCGTTACAAGCGCAACTGGAAAAAATCATTACTCAAAAGTATATGACGATGTTCCATCAGGCACAGTGGACTTCTTATTATGATTATTTAAGAACGGGGTATCCTAATTATCCTTTAAAGCCAGGTGCATCAGCTCCATTCAGGTTCAGATACCCGCAATCTGAGTACAATTATAACAGTGCCAATTTAAAGACAGCCCTTACAGCACAGTACGGAGGAAATGACAATATCAATTCCAAACCTTGGTGGCTGCAATAGAAATCTGATTATTTTTTTATAAAACAAAGAAATCGCAGGAAAATCCTATTAACTTGCGGTTTCTTTCTTATTACGACTGAACATGAACAGAAGAGAATTTTTAGAGAAATCAAGTATTTTATTGGCGGGACTGGGAACTTCAAGTGTTCTGCATCCTGCCATTCTGAAGGCTTTAGCCATTGATCCAGCTGCGCAATCTACTTTTTATGATGCCGAGCATGTGGTGATCCTTATGCAGGAGAACCGTTCATTTGATCATGCTTTCGGAGCATTGAAAGGGGTTCGGGGCTTTCTGGATCAAAGGACTTTTGTAAAGCAGGATGGCCATCCTGCGTTTTTTCAAAAAGATAATACAGGAAAATATGCTGCTCCTGCCCGTCTGGATTTAAGGAATACCAAATCTACCTGGATGAGTTCGCTGCCCCATTCATGGGAAAACCAGCAGAATGCATTGAATAAAGGCAAATATGACCAATGGCTTCAGGCAAAAGCTTCCGGAAATAAGGATTATAAAAATATTCCTTTGACTTTAGGGTACTATAACCGTGAAGATCTTCCTTTTTATTATCAGCTGGCAGATGCATTTACGATATTTGATCAGTATTTCTGTTCTTCATTAACCGGAACGACTCCCAACAGGCTGTTTCTTTGGTCCGGAACTTTAAGGGAGCAGAAAAACGGAAGTGCAAAGGCCAATGTCGTCAATGATGATATTGATTATGATAAAGCCAGACAGGCAAAATGGAAAAGCTTTCCGGAAATTCTCGAAGAGCAGAACGTATCATGGAGGATCTACCAAAATGAGATCAGCCTTCCAAAAGGAATGTCCGGAGAACAGGAAGCATGGCTGAGCAACTTTACGGATAACCCGATTGAATGGTTCTCAAAGTTCAATGTTAAATTTTCAAAAGGATATTATCAGCATATTCCCAAGATCATCGACAATCTGAAAAAAGAGATTGAAAAAAATCCTAAGCAGAAAGAAAGACTGGAAGCGGTGATCGCTGAACTGAAGGAAGACCAGGTAAAGTATCATCCGGACAATTATTCTAAATTATCAAAGGAAGAGAAAAATCTTCACGAAAAAGCATTTACTACCAACTCCAACGATCCTGATTACTGGAATCTGGAAATTGGAAAGGATGAAAACGGAGAAAGACTGGTGGTTCCTAAGGGAGATGTTCTGTTCCAGTTCAGAAAAGATGTGGAAGAGAAAAAGCTTCCGCTGGTTTCGTGGCTGGTAGCTCCTGAGCATTTTTCTGATCACCCGGGATCTCCCTGGTATGGAGCCTGGTATATTTCAGAAGTTTTAAACATTCTGACCAAAGATCCTGAAACCTGGAAAAAAACAATTTTCATCATCAACTATGATGAAAATGACGGTTATTTTGATCACGTTCTACCTTTTGCTCCGCCTATGAATCCGAGTCAGCCGGTGGATATGAACGGAAAAGAAGGTGCTGAATACGTAGATAAGTCGCAGAAATACATGGCTGATCCTTCTCTGAAAGATTATGAAAAGACAGAAGGAACTGTAGGGCTGGGTTACAGAGTCCCTATGATCATCGCTTCTCCCTGGACAAAGGGTGGCTTTGTAAATTCTGAAGTATCAGACCACACTTCCGTATTACAGTTTCTGGAAAAATTCATCATGAAAAAATTCAGTAAAAATGTTCATGTTGACACGATCAGTGATTGGAGAAGAGCTGTCTGCGGAGATCTTACCTCTGCATTCAACGCTTCAAGTGTAAAAGCGCCGTCAATGGATTATCTGAATCAGAAAGATTATGCGAAAACCATCAATGCAGCTAAGAATAAACCGGTTCCGGATCTGAAATGGTATGCTGAAAATGAGCTTAATCCTCATTTGCTTGAAATTCAGGAAAGAGGGCTTAAACCTTCCAATCCGCTTCCTTATAACTTCCACGTGAATCTGGAAAACGGAAAGATTAGAATGACCAATTTAAAAGAAAACGGAGTTCCTTTGCTGATGTATGACAGAACCCGATTCAACGGGACTGATTATCATTTTTCTTATGCATTATATTCAAAACAGGAATTATCACATCCTGCACACTCAGGTGAATATGACTATGAAGTCTTTGGGCCGAACGGTTTTTTCAGGAAATTCAAAGGGAATACTGTTCCGGATCTTGAAGTGGCACTAGTGAATAATACGGCACAGCATCAGATCGAACTGATTTTCAAAAATTCTCAAAAGAAAAACAGCAAGTTGATCCTGGAAGACCTATATGGGAAGACTCAAAAGACAATCTCATTACAAAAGCCGGAAGAAAAAATAATCTTTGACCTCAGTAAAAATAAAGGTTGGTATGATATTAAAATTTTACAGGAAGATCATCTTTGGCATTTTGCGGGGAGAATAGAGACGGGTAAGGTTTCCGTCTCTGATCCGCATTGGGCATAGAAAAAATATAAATAACTCTTCAAATCCTGCACCTATTTGTGCAGGATTTTTTCATAATAAGTCACTAAATCATTCTCAATTATATCGCTTTATAAAAGTGAAATAATCATCAATATAAAAATTATTGTATATTTTTTTCACAGTATACTGAATTTTATTATATTCACTATACTAATTATCAGCATCATGAAAAAACTAAAATTAACAATTGCAATGTCTTTATTTGCAGCCTTAGTATCCGGAAATCTAAGTGCTCAGGACACGGCTTCAGACAGCCATACGATCACGATCAGTGTTCCTAAAGTTGCCCTGGTAGATATTGAACCTTCTGCTTCAAAAAATCTGGTTCTTGGATTCACTGCTCCTACAGAAGCAGGAAATTCGATTGTTGCAAGCCCGGCTAACAATAGCTTATGGCTCAATTATTCTTCCATTAAATCCGGTTCTGATACCCGTACTGTAACGGTTAAATTAGGTCCACTTATTCAAGGAGTGGATATTCACCTAACCGCCGCTGGCCCTACGGGTGCAGGTGCAGGAACGCTAGGTACATCTGCAGGAGTACTCACGCTAAGTGCCGTAGATCAGACAATTATTTCCGGTATAGGAAGTGCTTACACTGGTAACGGCGCCAACAACGGGCACAATCTTACGTATGCTGTTGTTGCAGGAAGTGGCCCTGGAGGAGTTGCCAACTATGCAGATTTACAGGTAACAGCAAATACACAAACCACAGTAACCTATACTATATCAGATAACTAGAATTTAAACAAATTCTACTCTGTATTTCAAAAACAAGAAGAAATTGTCACGCAGTTTCTTCCTGGTTTTGTATTTGTGAATAATTTAATTTCAAATTTTATATCAATCATGATAAAGCGTATTCTTCTTTTGATCACCTTTATGTTGCAGTTTGCCTTTTTACATGCCGGTATTGTGGTTCTCAACGGACTTACGCATTCTTATAAAATAGAAAACGGAAAAGTTTATAAAGGAAAAATTGCTATTGAAAATACAAGCAGTAACCCTCAGAATGTAAAATTATTTTTACAGGACTTCACGTACCATGCCGATGGGACGCTCAATTATACTGAACTGCATACCAATAACAGAACCAACGGTAACTGGATCAAACTCAATACTAATCTGGTTACTCTGAAGGGTAAAGAAAAGACAGAAGTTTTTTACGAAATTACGGTTCCCAATCAGGCCTTAGATCCAGGAAGCTACTGGAGTGTGATTATTGTAGAACCTGTGGATGACATAAAGCCCAGTGACAATAAACCAGGGGTAAATATTACGTCTGTTGTACGCTATGCCATCCAGGTCATTACGGATATTGAAACAGAAAAGGCTAAACCAGACCTTAAATTCGAAAACGTAAAAGTAGAGAAAGAAGAAGGAAAACAAACCGTAAAAATTGCTATTGCCAATAACGGAAATCTTTATTGTAGGCCAACTGCATCTATTGAGATCTATCATCGTAAAACAGGAAAAAAAATAGGGACCTTCTCCAGCTTAACGATGGGGCTTCTTCCTACTACTTCCAAAACTTTTCCTATTGAGATCAGTAAAGTACCACCGGATCAATATACTGCTACGATAATGGCTACAGATGAAGAAGAGAATGCCTTTGCAATCAATGTGGAATTAGAAGTAAAAAATGATTAAAACGTGGACATTATTTATTATCCTACTCTTATTCCCGGTATCTATTTTTTCTCAGCAGCAGTCAGAACGATTGATCAGTAAAAAAGATAGTCTAATGCCAGGAATGTCTACTTCTATTCCATTTGCATTAGAAAACAGTTCTGCTGAAAACAAAACTTATGATATTTCAGTTACCACTTCAAACCCACACATCACCCCTATTTTAGCCAAAGGAAAATTCCAGATTGCAGCTCATGAAACTTCGATATATCTGGTTCCTTTGCGCATTGCAGCAGAAACCGCGCAGGGACCCTACTCTGTTACATTACATATTACAGACCTGAATACCGGGATTGTTTTTTCCAAACACTCGGACATTACCATTGCAGGAAACAGAAAATTTACCGTAAGTGTGCTCGATTCTCCGGAATTTACAAGAGCAGGTGAAACTATTCGTACTTCATTTCTATTAAAAAATAATGGGAACGTAACGGAAACGTTTATTTTAGAAAGCAAAAAAGCAGTTATTGAACAAGAGTCCTCTCTCACTTTAGGCCCGAATGAATCTAAAGTTATTACCCTTCACAAAGTAACTGATCCTGAGCTCAGGCAAAATGAATTTCAGAACTTTAATCTCTCCGTCCGTCCTAAAGATAATCCAAAAGAAAATCAGGACGTGTATGTAAGTATTCAGGTTATAGCTGTAAAACCTGCAGATGTCGATATTTATCACAGACTTCCCGTTTCAGCTTCCCTATCGTTTATCGGGATGAAGAATATGGGCGTTTATCATGACGGCTTTCAGGGTGAGCTCTATGGTAAAGGTTCATTGGATAAGGATAATAAAAATCAGATTGAATTTCATGCTGCCACACACAATCCTATAGAGTTTAATACATTCACTCAATACGAAGAATATTTTGTCAACTACCGGAGGGATAATTTATGGGTCCATCTGGGAGATAAAACCTATTCTGCCTCTTATCTGACCGAATTTGCTAGATATGGACGGGGAGCTGAGATACGCTATGATTTTAAAAGAGTAAGCTTGGGCGGTTTTTATAATCATCCCAGGTTTTTCAGGGACATTAAAGATGAATTCAACATCTATTCGACGTTTAAAATCCGTAAAGAATCAGAATTTTCTGTAGGTTATCTGTACAAGACTCCAAGAAAAGAGGAAAACAATTATGGAGATACAAGGCTGGATTCTAATGCCCAGCTTCCCTACGCTAAGGGGAAATTCAGGATTACCCGAAATATTACTCTCTCCGGAGAATTTGCTTACAGTACAACCCAAAAAACTGAGGGAACAGCTTATATGCTCCAGTCTGAAGTCTATTTTGAAAAACTCAGCGGAAGTTTGATGTATATGAAAGCCAGCCCTATGTTTGCAGGATATTTTACCAATACGAATACTTTTAACGGAAATATTCAATACAGGTTATCAAAAAAGATCAATGTAATGGCAACCTATACTCAGGATGCTAAAAATTTTGAAAGAGACACTCTATTTCTGGCCGCTCCATACAGACAGTACTTCCAATACGGAATACAGTACCAATACCTGTCCAGTGGCTTTATAATGCTTAATAATGGCTATCAGAAATACCAGGACCGTCTGGAGCCTAAACAATTCGATTATTATGAACGTTTTCTAAGACTAAGCCTGAACCAGCAAATCGGAATATTTAGGATCAATCTTGAAGGACAAATAGGAAAGACAGACAATTATCTGACCGGATTTAACGGCAATTCCAGTTTCTATTCTGCCAATCTTACCTTCGAAAAATTCAGGACTTCTTTTAATGTCTTTGGGAGTTATGCGATCACTTCCCGATATCAGCTCCAAAATCAGAAGCAACTCTATTACGGCGCAAGAGTTTTCAGTAAGTTCTCCGATAAAACCAGTTTAAGTATTTTTTACCAGAACAACTATATCCCGGAAGAATATTTTAGGGATAGGAATTTGTTTGAACTTCTGTTTCATCAGCAATTATTTCCAGGGAATGAACTGGATCTCTCCGGTAGATATTCGTTGCAGCGGGGTGAAATAGGCAACAAAGATTTTATATTCTCTATGCGATATACGTGGCGCCCCAATGTCCCGGTACAGAAAATCGCCGAGTACATTACCTTATCAGGAAATATAAGTAATCTTGGAATAAAAAAAACAGATGGGGTACGATTAATGTTGGGCAGCTATTTATCCGTGACAGATAAAGAAGGAAATTATATTTTTAAAAATATAGTTCCTGGCAATTACTTTCTGGAAATTGACCGCTCTACGACAGACATTAATGATATTCCAACATCAACTTTTCCTGCAGCACTTTCTCTCTCCAATAAAGAAAATGTTTTTAATTTCGGATTAACTACCGCCGCCGGTATACAAGGGCATATCAACTTGCAGGAAGCTGATACCAATACACAACGAAAAAGCAAAAAAGAAAGCATCATCCTAGAGGCTGTAAGCAATGAGCAGACCTATCGCAAGATCTGTTTCATTGACGAAGATTTTGATTTTACGTATCTGCGGCCGGGAGAATGGACTGTCAAGGTCTATCGAAATGGTCTTGATAAACGGTATAAGATTTCAATGGATAAATTTCAGTTTATCTTGCAGCCTGGTGAAGCTAAAAAATTAAATATCCAGATCGTCAAGCAACAGATAGAGATCAAATATCAAAAGGAATCCTTAAAAGTAGGATATAATGAAATAAAAAAGAAGAAATGATTCTGATACGCCCCCTATTATTAACAGCATCTTTTATGATCTCCGGTATATTTTACGCTCAGTCAACTGTCAGCTTCACTCTGCCTGTCGTAACTTTAATGGATATAGAGCCCGCAGGAAACATCACTTTAAATTTTGTAGCTCCTACCGAAGCCGGAAATGCCCTTACCAACCCAACACCTAACACATCAAAATGGATCAATTATACTTCTGCGATTACTTCGGGAGGACTTACCAGAAGAATTACCGCTTCTGTTAATTCAAATCCCATCCTCTCATCGGTTAATATCAGATTACAGGCAGCACCAGCATCAGGAGCAGGAGGAGGTACACTGGGAACTCCCTCAGGGCAGGTAACTCTTACCACCACTCCAACTACGATCATAAGTGGAATTGGGGGAGCTTATACTGGCAATGGAACTAATAACGGGCATCGCCTCACAATTTCTCTGGTTCCAGGTACCTATGCCAATTTATTGGCTCAGACCAATACAACTGTTACAATAGTCTATACCATCACAGAATAAAACTGAAATATGGAAATGAAAAACCGCTTTCTCAGAAAAAGGAACATAGGGATTATTCTTTTAATCATAGGCAGCTGCCTGAAAGCACAGGTAGTCACAGTCTCCGGAGATTGGGCGGCCACGATACCTGCGATCACCGAAGCCGGCAATAATTATACAGGAACTTATAGTAATGCTTCAGTTCCCGCGACTGATATAACATTATCTACCACATTAACGGGGAATTTTCTCAATGTCCTTTCAGGAAAAGGAGCAAAAATGACAATGCGCTATACCTCCAATGCCTGGAACAGCTCTTTAATTCTTTCTGCAATGAGAACAGGCTCAACAACAGGCTCAATAAGTGGACTTTGTGCCCTTTGTACAGCTACAATCACCGGAGGAGATACCTTTATCCCTATAGTATCAACTGCAGATACAACTTTCTTCACGTTAAGTTTTGGAGGCCTTTTAGGGGTAAACAATACAGCCCATTTCTCGAATATTAACCTGATCCTACAACTATCCGGTGTTTCCGTTACCATTCCTGCTGCTAACTACAGTGCCCGAATCATTTTTACCGTAGTATCAAACTGATAATTTATCAGCAAGCTGTAATAAGTCCTCCTTCAATAGAGACGGCTCCTGAACATAGCCGAAGGATAGCCCGTTTTCATTAAAAAAGAGTTTCATAAGTCTTAGCCTAAATCTATAGCGATCAATTGGCAATTGAAGTAAAATTAATGATTTTAAAGAATCGGTAGCAGTATCTGAAACAACGGTCAGCCTTTCTTATGGCTTATTATTCATTACAGATAGCTTGTTCCCTATTATACGGGGAATTTCCAAACCTAACAGGTTTTAGAAACCTGTTAGCTTTAGTCTGTGGGTATATCAGGTTAAAAGAATGGATTGTGGATAAGTAGTCTTGATCCCTCCGTGATGGAAAAAGTGCAGGGGAATAGGTGTGCTGGTATTACAGGGAAGATTACTATCCAAGGAAAAGAAGAGAACAGTTTGATAACAACAGTAATGATATAAGGAATAGAACTGGGATAAATTCAGAACAAAGAACAAAGAATAAAGAGTAAAGAGGGGTAAATCCTGAGAGTAGGCTTAAGTATAAAGCAAAAAAAATCCTCTATCTTTCGATAAAGGATTTTTTAAAAATAAAATAAAAACTGGC
>NZ_JBXDSE010000021.1:0-5371 GCF_056844665.1 Chryseobacterium sp. FR048
AAAAAAAATCCTCTATCTTTCGATAAAGGATTTTTTAAAAATAAAATAAAAACTGGCGGCGGCCTACTCTCCCGCGTTAGCAGTACCATCGGCGCTGGTGGGCTTAACTTCTGTGTTCGGAATGGGAACAGGTGAGCCCCACCGCTAAAACCACCCTAAAGGTTGTATATAAGAAGTTAGAGATTAGTACTTAGAACTTAGTGAGATACTAACTTCTAACATCTAGTTTCTAGCTTCTGTTTTAAGCGATAAAAACTTTCACAAAGACAAAACCTTCGCTGCGCATAAAGTACTTGTCATATTCATTATATTATAATTTTTGATATAGCAACCAGAGGCTATAAATCTACGGGTAATTAGTACTACTCGGCTATGACATTACTGTCTTTACACCTATAGCCTATCAACGTCGTCATCTACAACGACCCTTAAAAGATGTCTCATCTTGAGGCGAGTTTCGCACTTATATGCCTTCAGTGCTTATCTCTTCCAAACGTAGCTACTCAGCGGTGCACCTGGCGGTACAACTGATACACCAGAGGTTTGTTCAATTCGGTCCTCTCGTACTAGAATCAAGCCCTCTCAAACATCTAACGCCCGCAATAGATAGAGACCGAACTGTCTCACGACGTTCTGAACCCAGCTCGCGTGCCACTTTAATGGGCGAACAGCCCAACCCTTGGGACCTTCTCCAGCCCCAGGATGTGACGAGCCGACATCGAGGTGCCGAACCTCCCCGTCGATGTGAGCTCTTGGGGGAGACTAGCCTGTTATCCCCGGAGTACCTTTTATCCTATGAGCGATGGCCCTTCCATACGGAACCACCGGATCACTATGTCCTGCTTTCGCACCTGATCGACTTGTAGGTCTCACAGTCAAGCACCCTTATGCCATTACACTCTACGCACGGTTACCAAGCGTGCTGAGGGTACCTTTGAAAGCCTCCGTTACTCTTTTGGAGGCGACCACCCCAGTCAAACTACCCACCACGCAATGTCCTTCTAAAAGAAGTTAGGCTCCAAGTAAGTAAAGGGTGGTATTTCAACGTCGGCTCCACAAACACTAGCGTGCCTGCTTCAAAGCCTCCCACCTATCCTACACATTACTTACTCAAAGTCAATACGAAGTTATAGTAAAGGTTCACAGGGTCTTTTCGTCCCATTGCGGGTAATCGGCATCTTCACCGATACTACAATTTCACCGAGCTCGTGGCTGAGACAGTGCCCAGATCGTTACACCATTCGTGCAGGTCGGAACTTACCCGACAAGGAATTTCGCTACCTTAGGACCGTTATAGTTACGGCCGCCGTTTACTGGGGCTTCAGTTAATGCCTTCGGTTTAACCCTAAGCACCTTCCTTAACCTTCCAGCACCGGGCAGGTGTCAGACCCTATACAGCATCTTTCGATTTAGCAGAGTCCTGTGTTTTTGATAAACAGTCGCCTGGGCCTCTTCACTGCGGCCACCATTGCTGATGGCGTCTCTTCTTCCGAAGTTACGAGACTATTTTGCCTAGTTCCTTAGCCACGACTCACTCGAGCACCTTAGGATTCTCTCCTCGACCACCTGTGTCGGTTTTGGTACGGGTTGCTTCACTTCGGCTTTTCTTGGATCAGATTACACTACAGCAGCTTCGCCCGAAGGCTAGGCCTTGACTATTCCGTCAGTCTCCAGCAGCTACATCCAACCGTCCCCTTTATTCGTGAGCAAGTATGGGAATATTAACCCATTGTCCATCCACTACCCCTTTCGGGTTCGCGTTAGGTCCCGACTAACCCTCAGCTGATTAGCATGGCTGAGGAAGCCTTGGTCTTTCGGTGAGCAGGTTTCTCGCCTGCTTTATCGTTACTTATGCCTACATTTTCTTTTCTATCCGCTCCACAATACCTCACAGTACTGCTTCGGCGCAAATAGAATGCTCTCCTACCAGATGTATCTAAAATACAAATCCATAGCTTCGGTAATATGTTTATGCCCGATTATTATCCATGCCGGACCGCTCGACTAGTGAGCTGTTACGCACTCTTTAAATGAATGGCTGCTTCCAAGCCAACATCCTAGCTGTCAATGCAGTCCAACCGCGTTGCTTCAACTTAACATATATTTTGGGACCTTAGCTGTTGGTCTGGGTTCTTTCCCTCTCGGACATGGACCTTAGCACCCATGCCCTCACTGCCGTAGAACATTTATTAGCATTCGGAGTTTGTCAGGAATTGGTAGGCGATGAAACCCCCGCATCCAATCAGTAGCTCTACCTCTAATAAACTTATATACGACGCTGCACCTAAATGCATTTCGGAGAGTACGAGCTATCTCCCAGTTTGATTGGCCTTTCACCCCTACCCACAGGTCATCCGAAGACTTTTCAACGTCAACCGGTTCGGTCCTCCACTCTGTGTTACCAGAGCTTCAACCTGCCCATGGGTAGATCACAAGGTTTCGCGTCTAATCCTACTAACTATCCGCCCTATTCAGACTCGCTTTCGCTCCGGCTCCGGTACTTAATACCTTAACCTCGCTAGTAAAATTAACTCGTAGGCTCATTATGCAAAAGGCACGCCGTCACAGCATTACGCTGCTCCGACCGCTTGTAGGCGTACGGTTTCAGGTTCTATTTCACCCTTCTATTCGAAGTGCTTTTCACCTTTCCTTCACAGTACTTGTTCACTATCGGTCTTTCAGGAGTATTTAGCCTTGGAGGATGGTCCCCCCATATTCAGACAGGATTTCACGTGTCCCGCCCTACTCATTTATCATCTCTATATACCTTTCGAATACTGGGCTATCACCATCTATGGCCGTTCTTTCCAGAACGTTCTTCTAAATATATAAAGACTTTTGGGCTAATCCGCTTTCGCTCGCCACTACTTACGGAATCTCTTCGATTTCTTTTCCTCCGGGTACTTAGATGTTTCAGTTCTCCGGGTTTGCTTCCCCTAAGGGATAATACATCTTCAATGTATTGGGTTGCCCCATTCGGACATCTGCGGATCAATTCGTGTGTGCCAATCCCCGCAGCTTTTCGCAGCTTACCACGTCCTTCTTCGCCTCTGAAAGCCTAGGCATCCGCCATACGCCCTTAACGATTTCTTTCCTATTGGTTACTCAAGCGCTTTATGCGCTCGGTTTTCTCTTTGTGATGTCTTTACCGTTAATGTCAATGATCTTAATGTCTTTCTTTCCGACTGATGAACAGATGTTGTTTTTGGCTCCATCCGTAACTTTTAAATCAGTCTTCCAAAACTGTGGAGAATAAGGGAGTCGAACCCTTGACCTCCTGCGTGCAAGGCAGGCGCTCTAGCCAGCTGAGCTAATTCCCCCTCTAGTCAGATGTTAGATGTTAGTCATTAGATATTAGTTTTAAACTAACTTCTAACTTCTAGGCTCTAACCTCTATTTCAATTAGTAGTCTCGGGCAGGCTCGAACTGCCGACCTCTACATTATCAGTGTAGCGCTCTAACCAGCTGAGCTACGAGACTTCATTATTAATTTTAAATTTTAAATTGAAAATTTTAAATGATTCTTTAAATCTAAAATCTATAATTTATAATCTAAAATCTCTCTATCCCTATACTAATTTCTAGTGGGTTTTGTATTTATATATATCAACCAAACAAAAAACTAAAGCTATTGCTTTAAGTAAGTATAATGTACTTGCGTACTAATTTTGTTTAACGTCTTTAAGACGCTCTAAAATGAGATGTTCCAGCCGCACCTTCCGGTACGGCTACCTTGTTACGACTTAGCCCTAGTTACCTGTTTTACCCTAGGCAGCTCCTGTTACGGTCACCGACTTCAGGTACCCCAGACTTCCATGGCTTGACGGGCGGTGTGTACAAGGCCCGGGAACGTATTCACCGCGCCATGGCTGATGCGCGATTACTAGCGATTCCAGCTTCATAGAGTCGAGTTGCAGACTCCAATCCGAACTGAGACCGGCTTTCGAGATTTGCATCACATCGCTGTGTAGCTGCCCTCTGTACCGGCCATTGTATTACGTGTGTGGCCCAAGGCGTAAGGGCCGTGATGATTTGACGTCATCCCCACCTTCCTCTCTACTTGCGTAGGCAGTCTCACTAGAGTCCCCAACTTAATGATGGCAACTAGTGACAGGGGTTGCGCTCGTTGCAGGACTTAACCTAACACCTCACGGCACGAGCTGACGACAACCATGCAGCACCTTGAAAAATGTCCGAAGAAAAGTCTATTTCTAAACCTGTCATTTCCCATTTAAGCCTTGGTAAGGTTCCTCGCGTATCATCGAATTAAACCACATAATCCACCGCTTGTGCGGGCCCCCGTCAATTCCTTTGAGTTTCATTCTTGCGAACGTACTCCCCAGGTGGCTAACTTATCACTTTCGCTTAGTCTCTGAATCTTAAAAACCCAAAAACGAGTTAGCATCGTTTACGGCGTGGACTACCAGGGTATCTAATCCTGTTCGCTCCCCACGCTTTCGTCCATCAGCGTCAGTTGTTGCTTAGTAACCTGCCTTCGCAATTGGTGTTCTAAGTAATATCTATGCATTTCACCGCTACACTACTTATTCCAGCTACTTCAACAACACTCAAGACTTGCAGTATCAATGGCAGTTTCACAGTTAAGCTGTGAGATTTCACCACTGACTTACAAATCCGCCTACGGACCCTTTAAACCCAATAAATCCGGATAACGCTTGCACCCTCCGTATTACCGCGGCTGCTGGCACGGAGTTAGCCGGTGCTTATTCGTATAGTACCTTCAGCTACCCTCACGAGGGTAGGTTTATCCCTATACAAAAGAAGTTTACAACCCATAGGGCAGTCGTCCTTCACGCGGGATGGCTGGATCAGGCTCTCACCCATTGTCCAATATTCCTCACTGCTGCCTCCCGTAGGAGTCTGGTCCGTGTCTCAGTACCAGTGTGGGGGATCACCCTCTCAGGCCCCCTAAAGATCGTAGACTTGGTGAGCCGTTACCTCACCAACTATCTAATCTTGCGCGTGCCCATCTCTATCCACCGGAGTTTTCAATAAAAAACGATGCCGTTTCTTATATTATGGGGTATTAATCTTCCTTTCGAAAGGCTATCCCCCAGATAAAGGCAGGTTGCACACGTGTTCCGCACCCGTACGCCGCTCTCAAGATCCCGAAAGATCTCTACCGCTCGGCTTGCATGTGTTAGGCCTCCCGCTAGCGTTCATCCTGAGCCAGGATCAAACTCTCCATTGTATGTTTGTCTGACTCACTCAAAGTTTTTAACGCTTTAGTTTTTCCTTACTTGGTTGTTATATTGTATGTCAATGATCTTTATATCTTCCGCTTTGTAACGAAGCAATCTTTCTGTCAGTGTCGCTCCGTATTTGCGAGTGCAAAAGTAAAACTTTATTT
>NZ_JBXDSE010000022.1:0-3164 GCF_056844665.1 Chryseobacterium sp. FR048
ACGAAATAGTTCGTTTCTATGCATTCGTTTAGTTCACTTTATTTTCTCTGGTTCTTCAGAATTTAATTAGTATCTAATTTATTACTAAATCCTTTTGCAAATCTAAAGGCATTCGTGGCAAAAAAATGAGTGTAACACAACTAAAAACTCTTGCATCTTTGTCTTTTTTCAACATCCCATTCCTAAAATCATTAACTATCTATCTGAATATAATTTATATTATAAACCTTTTCATTCTTTCTTAGCAGCCTCTATTAGTTTACTGCATATTTTTTCTGTTTTCTGTTGTATACATTGTGCTTTTTTGCCATTTTTGTATAAAATGTCGGTCATGCAAAAAGAAAAATTACGCGTCATCAGAAAGCAAAAAGGCTATACTCAACAGCAGGTAGCTGACTTTATCGCAACAGATGTATCCAATTACAGCAGAAAAGAAAGCGGTGATGTAAAGATCGTAAAAGACGAATGGGACAAGCTTGCCCGTTTTCTGGATGTCCCGATTGAAGATATTTACGAGGAAGAAGAAGCGACAGTAGTTATTAATAATGATCACCCTGTATTTAATGACAGATCCTCTTCTGCTGGAGTCATCACGAACCAAAATAACTATGATAATATTCCAGGTGCTGTCATTGAAAACCTTCAGGGTTATATTGCGTTATTAAAAGAAGAAAACGAAAGACTGAAAGAAGAATTGAAAGGTCTCCCGAGAGGAAGAAAATAAGACAGTTTGAAACTGTAGAAAATATAAATGTCACTCATATTAAGTTATGGAGTGACATTTTTTTATGCAGATTATAATTCATTCATTGGATCCCAAAACAGTTTCTTGAAGTTTTTAATTCTTAAATTTTCTACGGTAATTCCTTCGGCTTCCAACTTAGGTTGAAATTCCGGTACAGACAATACTCCTGAACTCGAGATCACCCGGTGGGCAGGAACATCTTTCGGACAGCCTCCCATTGCTTTTCCTACATGGCGGGAATGGTTGGGATAGCCTACAGCTTTTGCTATAGCACCATAGGTGGAAACTCTTCCTTTAGGGATAAGTTTTGCCACTTCGTATACCTGCTGTTTGAAAATTTCGTCCATAATTTTTGTTTTTAGATCTTAAACTTTAGAAACGTCATTCCTTTTTTTGCATCATTTTTGAACTCTCATCAGCTCAATGATGTTTCATTAAAAGATAAAGATATGAAAAAATCATTTTTCCGTTTACTGAATGTAATCAATAAAAAGGTTCTTCCGAAGCTGAGTAAGAAAGATCCTAATCATCTTACAAAAATAGAAAAGGGAATTCTGGCGTACCGCTATTTTGTTCTGGTGAATTCTTTGGATTGATTTTAATGAAAATAAAATTATTAGCTCGCAGGTTTTGCAGATGACACAGGCTCTGTGAGGGGTTATTTTGGAAATCGCAAAGGCGCAAGTTCTTTTACATACAAAGTGTTGTAAGGCGCAAGGATTTTATCTTCGATAAAATTGTAAACCGCTGAATATTGCCACGGATGCACGAATAATCTTCTTTATGGATAATGGATAAAATTAAATGTATATAATTTATTCGCGCATTCGTGGCAAAAAAAAGGGTAGCACTTGCTGAAGATCTTAGATCTTCTTGCGCCTTAAAATACCCATAATGTATATAATCCTTTTGCGTCTTTGCGATTTCCAACAAGTTCTACGTCATTTGCAAAATTTAATAGAGCTCAAAAAGCTTAACAGCATAGAAATAAAAAAGCGCTCCCAAATTGGAAGCGCAATATGATAATCTCATAAAGAGTTTATTTCTTAAGCATTCTCAAGAATATAAGAGAACATTAATGGAGCACAGATCGTTGCGTCACTTTCAACGATAAACTTCGGTGTAGTAATATCCAGTTTACCCCAAGTGATTTTCTCATTCGGAACAGCTCCTGAGTATGAACCGTAAGAAGTAGTAGAATCGGAAATCTGGCAGAAATAAGACCAGAAAGGAATGTCATGCATTTCCATATCCTGATATAACATTGGTACTACACAGATAGGGAAATCTCCTGCGATACCTCCACCGATCTGGAAGAATCCAACTCCTTTACCTCCTGAGTTTTTAGTATACCAGTCTGCAAGGTAAGTCATATATTCGATCCCTGATTTCATGGTAGTAGCTTTAAGCTCACCTTTGATGCAGTAAGAAGCGAAGATGTTACCCATTGTAGAATCTTCCCATCCTGGAACTACGATTGGAAGGTTTGCTTCAGCAGCAGCGATCATCCAAGAATTTTCTCTAGGAATTTCATAATACTGCTCCAATACTCCTGAAAGGATCATTTTGTACATGAATTCGTGCGGGAAATATCTTTCTCCTTTAGCTTCTGCATCTTTCCAGATCTCTACGATATGTTTCTGTAATCTTCTGAAAGCCTCTTCTTCAGGGATACATGTATCTGTAACTCTGTTCAGACCTCTTTCCAAAAGATCCCACTCGTCCTGAGCAGTCAAATCTCTGTAATGAGGAACTCTTTCATAGTGAGAGTGTGCCACAAGGTTCATCAGGTCTTCTTCAAGGTTAGCCCCTGTACAAGAGATAAAATCTACTTTTCCCTGACGGATCATTTCTGCAAGAATTTTACCCAATTCAGCAGTAGACATTGCTCCTGCCAAAGTAATCATCATTTTTCCGCCATCTTTAAGATGGGCAACATATCCTTTAGAAGCATCTACCAATGCAGCTGCGTTGAAGTGCAGGTAATACTTTTCTATGAATTCAGTTATCGGTTTGCTCATTTTTTAATTTTTTGCAAAGATAAAACTTAAAAACGGAATGCAGCCAACCCACTTGGAGAAAGTCTCGGGCAAGGAGTCTTTTTTATCATTTGTTAAAAGAGCAGGTTGAGTTTAGATACTTTTTTGTTGGATAAGCGCAAGGTCACAAAGGTTTTCAGCTATATGATGTCTATTTTTAAGACCTGAGAGTATCTAAGATCTTCAGTAAATGCTGCTTTTTTTGCCACGAATGCACGAATAATTTTCTTTATGGATATAATTAAACGCATATAATTTATTCGTGTATTCTAAGACATATGCAAATTATATCTTGTTAAATTTACAAAAGGTTCTTCTCTTTTTACCACGGCGAAGATTCTATAGACGAGTTTACAGCATACCGCATTAATAATAGAATT
>NZ_JBXDSE010000023.1:0-1124 GCF_056844665.1 Chryseobacterium sp. FR048
CCCATTCCGAACACAGAAGTTAAGCCCACCAGCGCCGATGGTACTGCTAACGCGGGAGAGTAGGCCGCCGCCAGTTTTTATTTTATTTTTAAAAAATCCTTTATCGAAAGATAGAGGATTTTTTTTTGCTTTATACTTAAGCCAACTCTCAGGATTTACCCCTCTTTACTCTTTGTTCTTTATTCTTTACTCTTTATTCTGAATCGATTGTTCTCTTCTTTTCTTTTCCTTACCTAGCAATCTTCCCTGTAATACCAGCACACCTATTCCCCTGCACTTTTTCCATCCCGGAGGGATCCCACTACTTATCCACAATCCATTCTTTTAACCTGATATACCCACAGACTAAACCTAACAGGTTCCTAAAACCTTTTAGGTTTGGAAATACGCATCATGAGAACCCGTAATCCTGTTTTATAATGGGCATTCTGAAATAATACCGACCCTTGAAAGTTTATAGACAGAGCATTGCTTATTAATTGATGTTGTTACTTTACCAATTGTTGACTTCTTATTTTATTCATACACTTTTCTACTTCCTTAGAATATCTTATCGGATGTTTTTATTGTAATTATTTTCTGGGTATTTTCTTCATTTATGATCTATGGAGTCATAAAACATTTTATTATCCAAATATCTGGGGCCAGGAATCGGATGATATCTGGCTCCAGATATTCTTATTACTATAATTCTATAGCTTTTATTTTTAATAGAGAGTTACTTTATAAACGATCTTCCAATAATCTATGATGTATTTAAGATTATTAATACTCATTGTGGATAAGTGTTAGTTAGTGTATAAGTTTAATAATATCAATTATTTAAGTAGTATACTTTCCCACAATACCCATACTCTTATAAACTTTATGTTAAATAAACTTGCGGGGGAGGGGAGAAGTTTCTATCTTTGCCCCACTGAAAAACGAAAGAGGATCAGTAAGCGCAGAAGAGCTTTTAGATAAGCAGAAACGATATACTCTAAAGAAGAGACGAACGAAAAAAAACTTTAAATTTTTAATCAATAAAAGTTGCGAGTTAAAAAAGAGTTTGTATCTTTGCAGTCCCAATTAAGGGAGCGCAGGAGTAGATGGATTAAGGGTTTTGGAGAGGTTAAGGTTAATAA